>CAVZMQ010000013.1:0-107070 GCA_963776365.1 Candidatus Acidiferrales bacterium
CGAACGACGCCCCTCCGCGTCCCCTGCCTCATCTAAAACATCTCCCGACAATGCCAAGACAATAGATGGGGTTGTCGGAGATCCTCTGCTGCATCCCGTCAGCTTGACCTATACCTTTGATTGGCGCCATGAAGAACTCAACCGGTATCTCGTACGCTAAGTCGAGCGTCCCGCTCGGACCTGGGCAGTGGCAAATACCAAAGCTGCCGCGAGTATCGACAATGTTCAGACTTCAGAGAATGGCATGGCATCATGTCGACACAATGTTTAAACAAGGAGGCATGCGCTATGAGGGCCGTGATCAAGAAATGGGGGAACAGTGCTTCGGTGCGAATTCCTGCCGCAGTTTTGAAGGCAGCGCACTTGGGTCTGGATGAACCCGTCGACTTGAGGGAGGAATCCGGTCGAATCGTCATCGAACCTGCACGGCGCAAGGAATATGATGTGGCCGAACTCATAAAGGGCATCACTCGCGGGAATCTGCACGCGGAACTCGATTTCGGCACTCCTGCCGGAAAAGAGGCGTGGTAATGGCTGGTTCTTATGTGCCTGAGGCTGGCGATAACGTATGGGTCAGTCCCAATCTGCAGGCGGGCCGTGAACAGGCTGAACACCGGCCTGCCGTGGTGCTGAGTCCTGCCGCTTATGACGCGAAGACGAGTCTAATGGTGTGCTGCCCGCTGACGACGCAGATCGAGAATTATCCGTTCGAGGTTGTCATTTCCGGCGACAATCCGAGCGCCGTTCTGGCGGATCAGGTTAAGAGCCTCGACTGGCGGAAGAGACGGGCCAGGCGGAAAGGGGCAATATCGGCGCCCGAGTTGGGGTAGGTGCGCGCGAAAATCCGGGCGCAGATAGGTTGACGCGGTCTTTTTCCGTGGCCAGTGCGCAAACTCGCCCTTTTTAAAACCGCGCCCGACTTCCGTCACTCGATATTCAACTCCCCTGTCTGCATCGGTGCACCGGCTGCAGCCGGAGAAAGCGCTGTGTTATTGTTCCGGCATTATGAGCAAGAATGAGAAGACCATCAGTTTCCGTGCCGTCGCAGAAAAGATCGACGCACTTGATTCTCTGGCCGCTGCGAAAGACCGTCCGCGCAGCTACCTCATCAACGAGGCGATCACCAACTACATCGAACTGCATGCCTACCAGGACGCGTTGGTTCGCCAGGGGCTGAAAGAGATGCGGAATGGCCGTGTCGTAAGCCATGAGGAGGTCTTAAAGCGGCTCAAGAAGAGGGGACGCGCACGTCGATCAGGCTCACGACTATATAGCCCTCTCCAACAGTGAGGAGCGGCCACACGGGTCACGATGCAGATCGTCTCGATGTACGCGGAGTGCTGGAAGCCGACAGCCAGCGCGGCGGCGCCAAAGGGCCGCAGCGGTGGCGGTGGGAGCGCACTGATCTTGGCGCCGGTGGTCGACGAGCATAGCTGCCTCGAGGCTAGTGAACTGAGAAAAGACGGTCAGGTTTTTGGGTCGGCCAATTGAGTCGAAGGAGTGGAAGAAGAGAGGAGCTGGTAGCGCTGGAAGAGGCCAGCGGCAACCTGATCCCAGGTGAAGTGATTCAGGACGTGCTGGCGTGCGCGCTTTCCCATCGAGATGCGCAAGGAATCATCCTGCAGGAGCACGAGAAGCGCATCGGCAACTTCGCGGGGATTGTTCTTCTCGACGAGAAAGCCAGTGTCCCCGTGCTTCACGGTCTCGACGATCGCCCCAGAGCGACTGGCCACCACTGGAATGCCCGCGGCCATGGCTTCGACCGGAGGAATGCCGAAGCCCTCGTCCCAAATAGGAGTGAAGGCGAAGACATCGGAGTTGTAATAGCGATCGATCAGCTCTGAACGAGGAATCATGCCGAGAAAAGCTACTTGGCCCGCTAACGCTTTCGGAACCAGGCGCTTGAGATGAGACAAGTATGCCTGTGAAGGAGACGGGGCCGAGAAAAATTTCGTCTTCAAGTAGGGCATGGTCCCCCGAGCATAAAAGTGAGCCAGTTTGTCGAGCTGCTCGCGATCACGCAGGTCGAACACTTCCTCGAATTCATAGCTGACGATCGGACCTGAAATGTCCAAGCGAACATTGGGAAAACGGTCAACCACAAGCTTGAAGGCTTCCAGGAGAACGTGGAGACCCTTATGTGGGGAAACGGCACCGGAGTAGAGAATACGTTTTTCGGCGCTAGTAACGGGATAGTGAGGCTCCCGCGCAAATTCGAGAGAATCAATGCCGTTGTAGGTGGTTTCACAGCGATCGGCGATATCGGGAAAGTCTCGCTTGGTTTTTTCAGTAATGTAATGGCTAACGCTGGTAACCAGGTCCACTTGGCGGAGCCAACGCCGCAGTCTGGAGGGATTGTTCTGGGAAAACCACTCGGCGTGCAGGTGCAAGACAATTTTGGAGTGCGGATTCATGGCGCGAAGTACGGGTATATAAGGTGCAGAGTGCTGGATATGAATCACGTCGCACTGTTGCTGGAGAGCCGTGGCAACGTGGCGGCCGAAGTCTGGAAACTGCCACGGCGAGCTGGAAACCGGGGAAGCGGTGCGAACCAGCCGCTGATATCGTCTTCGTGCGCGGTCGATGAAGCGATCCTTGGAAGTGGAGGGAAGGAAATGGAAGCGCAGGTTTTGCCCGTTGCAAAGCTCTCCGGCGGGCTGATGCCCGCTGGCCATGCCGTAAATCTCTACGTCACAGAACCGGGCGAGTGAGCGAGCGGTCCCATAGGTACAGGCTCCCACGGAGGTCTGAAAGGGCGGAAGAATTACGTCAATGGCCTGATTAACGAAAGCAATTTTCATGAAGGTCAAATGTCGGCGCCTGACGATGAGTTGATGTGCGTTTGCAGCCTCGGGATCGAGGGCACCGGGGATGCCGACATCAGTATGCGCGGCTGTCGTGGTAGGTAAGGTGCCCGAGATCGCAATTTACGCTAGCATAGCAGCATGCCGAGCAACAAGCGGAGCACGACTCGGACGCCCCGCCGCGGCTAGCAGGCGGTATGTCGTTGGGCGGTTGGCTTCGCACTGCAAGCGGCAGCCTTTTCGGCTAATCACTTTTGACATCTCCCATCTGGCTGCCGCTGCAAAGCAGAACCGAGATGCGCTGGTCTGCAAGCTCAATTCCTACGCCCAACCAACGGTGGAGGCAAGATCAACGAGGCGATACTCCGGGTCTCCATTCGGGGCAGCAGGATCTGGTCAGTAACCTCGACGGGGTCGTCCTGGTTCGTGCCGAACGGGCTTCGTATCGCTGGCATCCCCAAGAGCCCTTCCTTGCTGTACGCTTCGGCATCCTCGAGCCGACCTCTCATGAAGCAGTTTCCTTCTCGAGGCGGCTTTACTGCCCCCCGGCGAGCACTGCGGAAGCTCAATTGGTTCCTTCGCAATTTTGCTTTTGACACCGAGCTGCTGAGTCGAGACAGCGATTAGAACTCAACGTTGAAGACTACAACATACTTCGCCGCAGAGTGTTTGAACGAGATCGCTGGCAATGTCAAAATTGTGGCTCTTCGAAGGGCTTGCACGTACACCATCTAGCAAAGCGGAGTAAATGCCCTCCCCTTACTGCAGGTTCAGTTGCACGAGCGTTCATCCGATAGTCAAAGTGTTTGCGACGCGTTTGAACTGCTTTCCTATGTGCGCCGAAAAAGCCGATGACGCCGCGCTGACACTGCCGATCTCGCTTCCGCTATGGAAGTCATGGGCACCATGCAGGGTGATGTTCTGCGGCGGCGTACTACCGAGGAAGAAGAGCGTAACCCAAAGCTGGGCGGTGTTCTGCTCCGTCGTTCCGCAGCTGACGCGCTTCACGCTGGAGTAGTTCGCAACGTGTCTGCCATTCTCGAGGACTTTTCCGCCTTCAATCTGCCAGCGCATGCCGGGGTCGTCGATGTTATCCAGGCAATCTCGATGCAAGGTGTAGGTAAGCGTTGAAGACGGACCTGCTGCAAACGTCAGGTGGAACGGTGCTGTGAGCCCGCCACTGCCGTCAGGAACGAAAAAGTCCATGAATGTGCCGCTGGGATAATTGAAGCGCATCACATTGGAAGCGTTCTGAGTTGCGACGTAGAGATTGTTATCGGGACCAAACGCGAGTCCAATTGGGACGTAGAGATCGCTGCCAGTGTTGGCGAAGAAATCGATGAACGCTCCGGTCGTCGGGTTGTAGCGTCGGACGCCAAGATTCCCTCCGAAGGTGCCGCCAGAGATGTAGAGGTTTCCGTCCGGGCCAAACGCCATGGCCGATGGCGTATATAAACCGCCGGAGCCGATTGGGCTACCAGCAGGCATCAGCAGGCCGAACGTGGCCATGGTTGTGAGATCGAATGTTTCGACCGTGGCGGCGTTGTAGTAGAGCACATAAAGACGGTTGTTTGCGGGGTTGACCTTGACGTCGCGCGGGCTGGAGTTGGGCAATGAGGGTACGAAGTTACCGGTGTTCAGGCCCGAGCCGGCATCGAACCGGGTGACACCCTGAGGTGGATTGCTGTTAGTTACGTAAAGCACGCCTTGGTGGATGGTCAGCCCCGCGGGACCTGCAAGGTTGCTCGACGCAAACACATCCATGAACGCGCCGGTGGCGCCGTTGTAGCGCTTCACTTGGTTGGTCTGGCCATCTGAGACGAGCAGGTTACCGTCGATACCGACAACGAGGCCGAGCGGGTCGCCCAGGGCGCCGCCGGACGCAGCCACCTTGACGAAGGCACCGGTTGTCGCGTTGTACTCCAGAACGGAATGGTTCGATTGGCTGGTAACTAAGAGGCCTTCGGCCATGGTTTTTTTCCACTCCTTGTCTCCGCGGGCGACCGATGCATCAGGCGGAATATGTTTTCAGGCTGCAAAACCAGGCGAGATTGTACACCCAGTTCGCCCTGCGAGCACGGCAGACATCTCCAAGTGCCGGTGACTCAGCAGCATTGCGATCGCCGAGGTTGGGATCGGCAACATTGGTGTATGCCAGGGCAAGGAGCTCTGTAGAAACGCGAGGCCCACACAGAGGGCGCAAAAATGTCGAATGCGTGAGCACTTACCGCGAGAGAGGAGTCGCTATTGCCTCCGTTTCGGGTCCCAGTGATAAGCCTTCCACATGTCGTCAATGAAGCTGGGATGCGAAACTTGCCCCTGTAGCCAGTGAACCGTTTGTTTCTGGCGGAGAAAATCCTTGGTGTAATCAAAGCTGGTCTGTTCCTTGATTTTCGCGACAGCGTCTGCGTCGTCCTCCGTCATCCAGCGATAGACATAGTCGAAAAATGCGGGATGATTCCAGATGTTTTCGGCTTTCAATAAATGGATGGCAAGAGCTTCGCCAACCCAAGACGTGGAGGTGCAGCAGCGGCGGTAGGCCTCTCCCAGTTGCTCGCCGGGGGGCGTGAGAATCTGCCAATCGCGCGGCTGCAGCTGCTCGTAGGGACCATTCAGGCCGGGACTCAGCGGGGTCCCATCCGGGTGAACGCCTAAATGGCCGCCGTAAATGACCGTGGCTCCTTGCCAGGCCTGTTGATACGTTCCGGCGGGCGGCAGGTCTCTGATGTACATGGTCTGCATGTCTTCGCTGAACCTGTCCGGATAATTTGCCGAGACGTCTTTCATACCGGCATCGTTTAGCAGAATGCCGGCAACGATGATCGGAAATTTCCTGCCGGTGCGATGGCCGCCAAGGGCAGGCCAACCATAACCAGCTTGCAAGCAGCCGTACAGGTCGATTCCATACTGAACGAGGTAGTTGGCGAGCTTGACTTTTTCCGCGGAGCGGAAATTTAGCATCAGAAGGAGACCCGCGTAAGAGTCGGCAAAGGTGAGATGCTGGCCATAACTAGGCATGTAATCGGCGGGTGCATCGAACAGGAACGGATTGGTATCGATCCACGGCCTCCGGAAAAGCGCTTCATACTGCGCTAACGAGGGTGTCTCTTGCGGATTCGGTGGGTCGAGCGAAGGCAGAAGTTGTCGCCGCAAGCTGCCTGCTCGATACATGGTTTGATGACGATCGCAGTAAGAGGGGCGGAATGCATCGTTTGGAGGCGCAGCAGAAACTACCGTGAGCACCGAGGCGGAGGCGACGGGACTGGCACTTTTGTCGGAGGCTCGCATCACTTCTGGCACGGAGTGAATTGAAGGCAGGCTGATGGTTGAGACCAGCGAGTCACCCGGCTCCAAATGGATTGGAGGATAAGCGCGTAGAGTGGCATCGAACCACCAGGATTCGTCAGCGCCGTCATTTAAGCGGGAATCGAAGCCACTTTTGCCATTGCGCGCGGGCAGGTTCTTTACGGAGCCGTTGAGGTAGGGCGCAGACGTCGTAGGCTGAGGAGAGATGGAAGTAATCGTGACTGGCCCAACGACGTAGTAATCTCCATTCACGAATTGACCAACCGACGCGGGTGCGCTGAAGGTCCAGGTAATTCCGTCCTTGGTAATGGAAGTCCTGGTGTCGGCAGAGCTGTTGGCGTGTGCAGGTGGGGTGGAGAGCGTGGCCAGGAACACGAAGCAGAAGACAAGCTTTAACGATAAATGGCGACGACCCAGTGAGTCATTCACTGTGTTGAGAGTTCGCAAACCCACTGTGATGCGGGTGCGAAATGTACGCGGATGCATGAGCCCCAGTTAGCCTCAAGTACTGCTGGAGCTTACTTCATTTCCATGGAAGCCATTCAGATTTCTCTGGTGCGATTGCTGATTTTAGCTCCAAGGAGTTTTGCCCAGGAGCAGTGGATTATCATCCCGATGCATTCGACTACCGGACAACACTTCGCGCAGCTTGCGATCAATACAGCACGATTTTCCGGCCCTTTTTGACCTGGCCTAAAGGCCAGTCGCATTCGATAATCTGAGAGCGTAGCCTTAGGCAGGCAGAAATCACAAGCACACAGAAAAAATGCGACATCCTCGTGCAATGGGTTCGAGCCGACGAGGAGCTCCTCGCGGAGTTCAGGCCTGAGGCGTCGTTTGATGCTCGCGCTTCGTTTGCTGCGAACTAGCCGGCGAGGCCACGCCCCTAGCGGGAGTTTACTGCGAGTGCTCTTCCGAATCTCTGCACCTTCCCACTAAATCGTTGCATTCATAAGAGTTAAACCGGCTGCTCTTCCTTCGAATATGTATTACCCTACTTATGTGAGCTTTATTGTGATTATCATCGCATTATATGCTTGACAAATAGCGTTGTCTCATTTATGTATTACCCTTGATGGCTAGCCTCATCAAGAAGAAAAAAGGCAATCGCCTCTATTACTACCTCGTCGAAAGTGCCCGCGTCGACGGCAAACCCCGTATCGTCCATCAGGCCTATCTCGGCACCGCCGAAAAACTCGCCGAGCTTGTTCAGCAAAAGTCCGCCCCCATCCCCCTCTCCGCCACCTTGCGAGATTTCGGTCTTCCCGGCGCCTTGTGGCTGGCTGCCAAACAGTCCGGCCTGTGGCCCGTACTGGAATCCCTGTGGCCTTCTCCGCGTTCCGGACCCGGTCCCGCTCACTATCTCCTGCTCGCCGCCATTCACCGCATCTGCGATCCCGGCCCGAAGAGCGAAGTTAGCAACTGGTACGATCAGACCATCCTCGCTTCCGAGTGGGGTATTCCTGCCGAACGCTTTACTTCGCAAGCTTTCTGGGACGCCTTCGAACAGATTCTGCCGGAGACCCTGGCTCCCGCGGAAGATCCTCTCGATCAGGCGCAGTTGCGCTTACTCGGTCTGTGGAAGGAAAAGCTATTGGTCGGCCGTCGGCTGTTGGCCTACGATACCACCAACTTCTACACTTACATTGCCAGCACCAACACGCGGAACCAGCTGGCGCAGCGCGGCCACAACAAGCAAGGGCGCCACAATCTGCGCCAAGTGGGTCTGAGCTATGTTCTGGACGGAGAGAATGGGTTGAGCCTATGCCACCACGTCTACCCGGGCAACGTGGCTGACGTCGAAGAGTTCTCCGTAGCGTTGGAGCGCATCGTGCGCCTGCTGGATCAAAACCAAATTGCGCGCGACACCGTCACGCTGGTCTTCGATAAGGGCACGGCCGCGCTGGACAACACCGTGCAACTGGAAGAAGCGGGGTTGGGATGGATTTCTGCCCTGCCGTGGAATCAAGCGCCGGCGGAGTTGCGCGAGCGAGCTACGGAAGAACTGCCGTCGTGCAGCGCGGAACAACCAGGTGTGCGGGCCGTCGCCGAGAAGCTGCTGGTGCACGGCCAGGAATACCTCGCGGTGGTGAAGTATTCGGCGCCTTTTGCCGCTGAGCAACTGCACAGCCTGACCACCAGTATCAGCCGCGTGCTGCAGTCCCTGCGGCGCTTCTCGATGGAATTGAATAAACCTCGTTCCCGTTGGACCGAGGAAGGTATCCGGCGCAAGATCGAGAAGTGGTTGTCGGGGCAGTTCCTTGCCGATTTAATTCGCTATCAGCTGGAATCTCACGACGGGCAATGGCGGTTACAGTTTGATTTCGATCATGCCGCTTTTGAGCGTCTCCTCGGTCATCGTCTAGGCCGCACCGTGCTGCTCACCAACCGCATCTACTGGACGGCGGAACAAGTTGTGGCTGGTTATGTCGGGCAGCAACAAGTTGAGCGCGTCTTCCGCGGCCTGAAGGATGGAGACTGGCTCGCTTGGGGACCGATGCATCACTGGACCGACCGTAAGATCCGCATCCATGCGTTTTACTGCATGCTAGGCATCTCACTGTTGCAGTATGTGCATCGCCAGGCCAAAGCCGCTTGGAGCGATCTTTCCATGGAACAACTCCTGGAGGAGTTGCAACAGATCCAGCAGTTCGTCCTGCTCTATCCGCAGCAAGGCGAGAAAGGCCCTGATCGCGCAGCTTATGTACTCTCGAAGCGAACGTTGGTGCAGCAGGCTTTGGCCAAGGCGCTGAAGCTGGACGAACTGCAGGTAACCCACCGTGGGTAATACCAACCGGGCGACATAAACTACACAAAAAAGAGCTTTTAGAAATCCGTCGACCGAACCCGCAGCAAACTCCCGCTAGGGGACCGATCCGAGTGATGCACCAGGCCAGGCCCTGGTTTTCGTTCCGCGATCGCCTGCTCGAGTGCCGTGAGTGGCAACCGGACCGCCAACGTGCGATCCAATTGCCAACCCACCACTTTCCGTGAAAAAGCATCGAGAACCACGGCCAGATAGACAAACTCCCGCTGCAATCGAATGTAAGTAATGTCTGCGATCCACAGCTGATTGATCCCGGTCACCTTCATCCGGCCGGCCAGGTTCAAATACACCTCGAATTCGTGATCGCTATTCGTGGTTGCCACGAAGGACTTTCCTTGCGCCGCCAACAGGTTGTCTTCCGCAATGATCCGCATCACCCGCTTGTGATTTATCTGCATGCCGCGACCCCGCAATTCCGCTGAAATACGGCGGTAACCGTAGCGTCGACGGTGCTCGATGGCGATTTGTTGAATTGCAGACCGTATCTCCATCTCTTCCTCTACGGGTTGCTGTTCTTGAAAAGATCGGTAGAAACTGGCCCGGCTGACTCGTACCAATTCGCACATACGCTCGATACGCAGGCTGCCTTGCAACGACATCACTTCGCGGATCTGCGCGTAGATGCCGTCTCGCCAGCTTCGCTGGTCTTCTGGCGTCGAGCCTCGACTTTTTGCAAGGCACCCTTGAAAAAATCCACTTCCAGGGTTTTCTCGGCCAGCAGTCGCTTCAGCCGATGGACTTGCTGCCGATAGGATTCATGCGAGCTCGTCCGTGGTGCTTCTTCTCCTGGCTCGAGGTGATCGAGCTTGGCTTGCCACTTATAGAGACACCGCCGGCCTACTCCCAATGAAGTGTTGCCGTTATTCTTTTTCCTGCTCTCTGGCGCGTGCCGTCCAGAGGAAGCCATGCAACGAGCCGCTCTGGTCCATGTAGTTGCCTACAATTACGCCTTCCGAATTCATGCTGGAGGGAGAGATATTGGCAGCGCCGGGCACATCGAAGGTGGTGATGACGCCGTCCTTGTCGCGCACAAAGCCGTGCTGTACGTAGTTTGCGGTGCGGTAACCCCCGCCGATTAAGCCGTCGTTATTGATACAGCAGAACCCCGTACCGGTAGCACCGGGCACATCGAAGACGGTGATGGTGCCGTGCTTGTCACGGATAAAACCATGCGAGACCCACGCAGATGTGTAGTAGCCCACGATTACTCCTTCTGCATTGATACTGGAAGGAGAGGTGAACCAAAGGCCGGCGGGATAGGGAGTGGGATCGAAGATGGTAATGGTGCCGTCCTTGTGACGGATAAAACCATGCAAGTCGACAGAACCATTCGTGACCCAGTTTGGGTTCCAGTAGGTTCCCGTGATTTCACCGTGGTCGTTGATGCAACAGGGTTCAGTTTTGTTAGAGCTATTAGTGTCGGTGGGATCGAAGGTAGTGATGACGCCGTCCTTGTCGCGCACAAAGCCGTGCCAGCCGCCGTTCGCGTTGGGGTAGAGTCCCGCGATTACGCCTTCCGCATTGATGCTGGAGACTAGGATGCCGGCGGCGCCGGGCACATCGAAGACGGTGATGGTGCCGTGCTTGTCACGGATAAAACCATGGTAGACCGAATTTGCATCGCTGTAGGATCCCACGATTATGCCTTCCGCATTGATGCTGCCGGCATAGGTATTGGCAGCGTCAGGCACATCGAATCTGGTTATGGTGCCGTCTCGGGCGCGTAGAAACCCGTGGTAGGCTGGGTAGAACGCGGTCGCAGTTCCATACGATCCCGTAATCACCCCTTCTGTGTTAATGCTGGCGGGATTGGTGAATATGGAACCCGGAACATCGAACGTGATCAACGCGGGATGGTGCTCATCGGCAGTGGCGGAAAAGCTTAGCCCAAACGCGCACATGACCAAGCACAGAGCGAGGCAAAATAGGAGCGCTCGTGTAACAGAAACGGATCGGAACACTCGGACCAAATCATAGGAGTGGATTGTCATTTTTTCAACCTCGGTGGGGGTCCTTGAGGGGTCCTTGGAGGGAAGCTGCTGATTGATGACAATTTCCGGGCAGGGACATGCTCCACGCAAAATACGATTAGGGCCGGTACATGCTTACCAAGTGAAGGACTTGTGACAGCTAATGTCAGTGCGTCGAATCACCTAAGCGAGTGATCTTAGGCATGCAGTTTGACTTAAAGAACCCGAGAACCTAACATGACGCCACTGCGGGATTTGACGCAGTGACGAAGTACGCGACGCGCCCCGTAAGGATGGGTCGATCTCGAAGACCCCGAACCGCAAAGGTTTCGTCGTCCGTCCAAAGCCACTTGGCGTGAGTGTATCACCGTCACTTTGCTATCCGTACCACAAATGGTCGCCAAGAGTCGTGCAAGTCTGGTAAACGGGGTATCTCTAACGAGTGTTCATGTCGCTTCGCGACAGCCTTTTTTCTTCCGTGTTGGCCTCTTCCGGGCACACCCGTGCGCTAGATTCTAAGAGCATCGATCTAAAGGGCTAAAGGGTGAACACCGTAAGTCTACTCGGCTCGTCGTGAGGCCGACCTCGTTATGACATCAATCGGAAATCAGGTACGTACTAAAACCAACTTGTCCGGGAACGCCGTTACGGGACTTAGACTGCCCTCTCGACATGGATGCTGGTGCAGCGTTGGCCAGTCTACCGTTTGAGGCGGTGACCCAAGTCACAGCCGAGAATCATGCCTTGCGAAGGATGAAAACGTGGGAGTGAGTTAGTTGCCTTTCAATCGGTCAAAGGCTATATGCCAGCGGATGCTTGGGCTCGTAAAGCATGATGTCGTCCGCGCCAGGTACGGCCATCATGACCACGAGTCCGTATCCGTGATCCTGAACTTCGCCGCGGAACTCCGCTCCTTTGCCCTTCAGTTCAGCGACCGTCTGTGAGATGTCGTCGCACATCAGGGAGATCAGATGGTGCCGCGGCGAATCGTACGTCTTGCCATCGTAGACGCTGTGGGTCGGGTGCACGCCCATCTCACTCCGCCCGGTCTTGAAGATCAGCCAACCCGCGCCTCCGCCCTGTTCATCCTCGACGTAAGGCCAGCCGAGGACGTCGCGAAGAAATGCGCGCGTTGCGGGGGCATCGTCGGAATAAATCAAGGTGTGGATGCTGGTGATCATCAGACTGAACTACTGAAATCGCCTAAAAGTCTACTATTTAGGTCTATTGCCAATCAAGAAGCCGTTCATCGCACTGGAGATTTAAGACACTACCGAAAGGTTGCTCATAGTATCCACTTCGGCGATATGCCGTTAACCCTTGGGCAGTTTTCGCCGACCTCGGAATAGCTCGGAGGTAACCCGAGACAGAACTTTGCAGATAATGTGATCGATTGTAACCTTACTTCTACAAACCTACACACCTTCCGCGAGGTTAAGCACTTTGCAATGAGAACGAAGGCGACGGTATCCCGATTGCTGTGTGTCCACGAAACCGAGCAGTTAAGCACGGAGGAGTGTTTTCATGCCAATCCGCAGAGCAGTTCGGCTCTTTCTGTTTGTCCTGCTCGCTGCTCTTGTTGTCGCCGGTCCCTCCTTGGCTGACCAGATCGGTTACGAAGTCTCGGCCACTCCCCTATATGGCGGCGCTAGCTTCACTTTCTTCTTCGCAGAACCGTCCACCATAAATTCTCTCAATACCAGCCCCACCATCGCGATTGAGTTCGACTCTATCGTTCAGTACTTGGGTCCGAGCACCGTGGACTTTGTCCCCCCTGCGGCTGCCGAGGATCTGTTCATCCTATTGCCCAATGGAGACAGCTGGGAGTTCCTTGGTCCTCAGCTTTACTCGGGTGCCAATGCACCGTTTACCCTCCTAAAGGGTGAGTTCTCTCTGAACGGTGCCTTGTTTGAAAACTTCAATACCGGCGACAACTTCTTCTTGAAAGACGTCACGGTCACGGCCTTCGCCATCCCACCAGCTGGAACGCCCGAGCCATCTCCGCTCGTTTTGCTCGCGATCGGTCTTCTCGGACTCTGCGCATGCGGAAGCACATACCGCAAATCTGCAGGAGATTCGCTACAGACACGTAGCTCATAATCGGGTCGTCCTTAAGCGTCGAGGAAACGGGCTGCCCTTCACAGCTCCTCCGCTGTCGATCCAATTTAATATGAAGTGCGCTCGGTGGCCTGGTGGCCCGCTCCAACCTTGATTCGTACCCTGAGCATAAGATTTAATGGTGGCAGTCTGACAACGTCGGTGGTCTGTTTCCCTTCGGGCGGACCTAAAAACACTTACACAGGCCTTGACTTTGTTTCGGGGCTGCTTTGTTCAAACTTTAGTACTACCTGATCTGGTACTTACTTAACGGATTTTGATTGCCAGCCAAAGCGGATGGTCGTACATTGCTAGGCACCTGCCCCGGACAGTCCCGCAGCTGTCCGCAAATTGCGAAGCCAGAAAACAGCTATGTACGAACACGTCTTTCAATATTTTGGACTGCGGGAGAATCCTTTCCACGTTTCTCCAGATCCCCGATTTTTCTTCTCAACTAAGGCGCACAGTTCGGCTCTGACCGAGTTGACCATGGGTATCGACTCCCATCAGGGCTTCCTGGTGCTGACGGGGGAAGCCGGCACGGGCAAGACGATTCTGCTTCATCGGCTTTTGACCTGGTTGCAAGCCCGGGGACATTCAAGCTGTTACATCTTTCAATCGCAATTGAGCCCGCTGGAGCTATTTGAGGCTATCCTGAATGACTTCGGGGTGTCTTGCGAATCGCGGCGTGTGACCGATTTGCTGTCAGCGTTGAACGAATGGTTGGTTCGGCGGCACGCGTTGGGCGATTCGCCAGTGGTGATCATCGACGAGGCACAAGCAATTTCATTGCGAACGCTGGATCGGCTCCGCATGCTTCTGAATCTGGAAACACCAGGGAGCAAGCTGCTGCAAGTTGTTTTGGCCGGACAACCGGAATTGGAAGAAAAGCTACGTCGGCCGGAATTGCGGCAATTGTATCAGCGGGTGATGTTCCGGTGTAGCCTGGCATCTTTGTCGTTCGAGGAGACTGCGGAGTATATAAAGTCGCGTCTCGTAAGAAGCGGGGTTCGCGATACCAATATATTCCGCGACGAGAGCATGGCTGCGGTGCATATCTATGCGCAAGGCGTACCGCGGGTCATCAATTTGCTGTGTGAGCATGCGTTGCTGGCCGCCTACACGGAGAACGAGGCTGTGATTACTCCGGAAATCATCAGACGCGTGGCGACAGTTTTCGACTTGGGTTCCAACGCCGTCGTGGCGAGCACGGCCGAGGAGTTACCCCGCTATGGGGGACTGGCCCCGGAACCTACACGGGAACGACCTAAGCAGCATTCGCTGAAAAGCGCAGCTTTGGCGGAGTACATAGAACAGACGACATTCGCACCAACGAGAATCGAAGAAACCGAAATGAAGCTGGGACCGCGACCAGAGCCGATTCTGCCGCTGCAAGTTCCGATCGCGCTGTCAGCGGTCGCAGGAGCGATCCCTGCAGGAAGCGCATCGCCCCCTACCATACTGAGCGTGGCCAAGCCTCACAGGCCTTTTGAGGCACCCCCGGAGCCATCGCAACAACAGCCAAAGGCGCTAGCGGCGTGGCCGAAGCCGTTCTCCATTCCACCACCCGCGGCATCTACGCCGGCGGCCGCGAATGGCAGCGACGTCGGACTGGGCAGCCGGTTTGTGAATTATGGCAAGGGAGTACGGGACTCCTTTGTCCGAGACTGGAAGCAGTTTTTGCGAACGTATTCTCAAGCTAAGAAGCTCTCGAGCCCGGAGTAGAACGCACAAGGATCGGCGTTCATAGCGTGGCACTCCTACCAATCGCGACGTCAATGAGAGTCGCGCCTATTCGGCGAAATATCTAGCGGGGAACACAATTTTGCGTTAGTGTGTGCCTCTGGAGTCTCAAGTAAGGGTGGCTTATTCCGGCAAGCCACAAAACGATGCTGAGACGTTTGTGGAACTGGTGGAAAGGTCAGTGGATGGGAAGCGTTCCACCGGATATCGAGCTGTGCGAATTTGATTGCCGCAAGAATCAGTGCCTGACTGAAGATTGGAGTGCCTGTGAGCGCCGACTCTCCAGAGCGGCGGGTGAGTTGATGCCTAAACCGATCAGCGCGGTCCGCAACGAGACTAACGAAGGGGACAGCCGGTAACCCATCGACTGCTCCAAGGTACTCGACCCAAAAGGTGCGTTAGCGCCGTGCAAGTTTCTTCCACCAACGTAGAAGTGGCTGGTCTAGTTTGTGCAGTACGATGGAATTGCGCTTGTCCATCCCTTCCGAAGTAGCTCTCTTCGTTAGAGCTGGAAAAGTACAACATGGCCCGCAAGTTGCAGCATATCCGCAGCTTCTCGATTCCTCGGGGGAAACTTATGTCAAAGTGCCCGGCGTTTCTCGGCGTGGTGGTATGCCTTGTTCTCGCCAGCTGTACCTACGCGGATACCACTGTAGGGAAAAATGAGCCGGGAAATGGCAACTGTTTCCCGTTCACTTGCAACAACAGCGGAGTGACCATCGGCCTGACGTCGGAGTACCAGCAGGTGTACAGCGCCACGGCATTTAGTGGCCCTGAAACGATTTACGGGCTGACCTTTTACTTCGACAATGGCGGTTCGACGGAAGTGCTCACCGGGACTTATGACCTCTTCCTGTCTACTACGGCAGCATCCGTGAACGGACTATCGGGGGATGCTGCCGCGAACCGTGGGATCAACTTTACCGCTGTCGACGTATTTCACGGCGGAGTGAACAGCGACCCATCGTTCACCATTGCTTTGACTACGCCGTTTTCCTACAACCCGTCGAACGGGAATCTATTGCTGGAAGTGATGGCATTCAATCAGCCAGATATAACCGACACGGGCGAGAACGCGTTCCTTCAAGCGGACCACAGCGGCGACGTGACCAGTCGGGCTTGGGGCTGGAGCACTTCGGGACCAACGTTGAATACTGACTCGATTGGTTTGGTAACAACCTTCGACACGACTCCAGTGGCCGCAGCCGAGCCGGGTTCGCTGAGCTTGCTGCTATTGGGATTGGCCGGGGCATTGTTTCCTCTGGTCCGCGTACGCAGATAACTGATCCTAGAAGCTGCTGCGCAAGGCCGAAGCCTTCGCAGCAAAGCGGACCAAGAGTCCCTCTGTGATTTCAGAGATAATCTGCGAGCGCAGCAAGAGCGCACCCAAGAACGCACCTAGAGTGTTGGTGAGAATATCTGTAATCCCGGAAGCCCGTTGCGGGATGTAGGCTTGCATCAGTTCAATCGAAAAGCTAAGTAAAGCACCAAGTAGGGTACTGTAGAGCACGGCGCGTGCGAATCGGACGGAACGGGACAGCAGCGCGCATAAGGCAAAACCAAAAGGCAGGAAGCCCACAATATTGCGTAGGACATCCCAGAAGTAATCCCATGTGGGCTCAAATTCGCGCCACGGCGAGGTTAGAAATGAGTGATGGGGTACTTCATAGGTCTTGGGAATGTCCATGTCTTTGTGGCTGGGACCAAGGTCGTGAACGATATTGCCGGCGTGCTCGTCAAATACATACTTCGAGGTTGCGCTATCAGAAACAAAATCAGTCCCTCGCTGACCCTGAATCCACTCGCGGTAACTTCGATTCACTTCCTGGGGCGTAAGGTCCCGGGAGTATAGTGCCAATCCATGTACCTCTCCAGGCCAGGCGTCGGGCTGGACGGTAGAGGATCCGAGCACTATCTGGCCAGCGATGTCCTGGTAGGAGATCTGGAAATGCGGAAAAAACTTTTTCAAAGTTCCATCGAAATAGACGGAGGTACCGGTGGAACCTGACGTCACGGTGAGGAACGAAAGACGTTTTTCCTGGAGGCCGTTGTTCACGTCCACCTTGATGCGTGCAGACCTTCTGTGAGGCAACGCAACATCGTGGCTGATGATGAGCCCGACGAGGTATTGGCGGATTAGGAAGCGATAGGGGTTTGCGGGATCGTAAATATTGAGAATGGTGAACACGGAATTGGTTTGGGCAGGTCGGATCCAGAGCTCCAGAGTGCAAGGCGTGGTGTCCGCAGAAGAGTGGGCTGTTTCCCCCTGGCTGAGAACCACGCCACGCTGACGAAAACAAACTCCGTTGGTTTGTTCCAGCCAGGACACGCGATTGGGCGGGAAAGCGTCGAACGGCCAGAGGGTGCACACGAGGATGCCAAGGGTAACGAGCAAGCAGCACCAGGCGAGGAGGTTTGCGGGGGGAATACTGTGTCTGGAATCGGTGGAATATCCCACGGCGTCCCCTCGAACAAGCAAGTAGAGTATCCGTAAACAAGGAATAGTGCCATGCGTGGATCGGAGAAGGGTGGGAGGATTCTTGTCACAAGTTATCGACCAAGAATCGCGTGGAACGAGTGAAGAGAATTCGCCGCGCGGCAGGATCGGCGATGGAATAGTCGCGACCCGGCAGTGTGACGACTTCCACATATTTGCCGGCTTTAATGAGTTCGTCAACTAAGGCGAGGGTATTTGAGTAGTGAACGTCGTCATCGACGTCGCCATGAGCGATCAGCAACTTCCCTTTCAAGCCGGGAGCATTTTTCAAGGGTGAAGATTCCTGGTAGCTCTCTTCATGAATGCTGTCCGGTAGGCCGAGATAGCGTTCCGTGTAGGCAGCGGCGTAGTAATGCCAATCGGAGACGGGAGCGACAGCAAAGCCTACTTTAAAGAATTCAGAAGCTTCGAACATGGCATGTAGCGCGACTTGGCCGCCATAGCCCCAACCCCATATGCCGATACGACTCGGATCGACAAATGACTGTTGGCGCAGCCAGGCAACTCCGTCGCGCTGATCGGAGAGCTCCTGAGCGGCAAGGCGGTAATGGATCGCTTCTTCAAACAGGTGGCCGCGACCCGCGGAACCGCGATTGTCCAAACCAAAAACGATAAACCCTTTTTCGGCCAGTAATTCATGCCAAAGGAAAATGTCGTCTCCCCAAGCTTTAAGAACGATTTGTTCGCGGGGGCCACCATAGGTGTAAATGAGCACGGGATATTTTTTTTGAGGGTCGAAATTGGGAGGCTTGATCATGAAGCAATTGAGCGAAACATCGTCATGGGACTGGATGGACATGAATTCGACGGGGCTGAGATGGTAAGTGGCGAGTTCCGGAATTCTGTTTTCGTTGATGGTAGCAAGTTGGGAGCCGTCTGATCGGTACAGGTCCTGCCGGGGCGGTGTGGCCGAGTTGGAATAGGTGTCGATGTAGGAAGCCGCGTTGGGGGCAAAGATAGCAGCGTGAAAGCCCTCCTCTTTGGAAAGACGAGTGAGGCCAGAACCATTGAGGGAGACACGATAAAGATGTCGTTCGAGCGGGGACTTCTGGGTAGAAATGAAATAAACAAGACCTTTCGCTTGATCTACCGACGCAACCCGTGTGACCTCCCAATCGCCACGGGTGAGTTGCGCGAGTTGTTTGCCTGTGAGGTCATATAAATAAAGGTGCCGATAGCCGGTGCGTTCACTGGACCAGAGGAAGCTCTTACCGTCGTTGAGGAAGCGGAGATCGTGGGAAAGATTGATCCAGTAAGGGTCCTTTTCTTCGAGGAGAATGGACGACTGGCGGGTTGAGCGGTTCCCGAGGAGCACGTCGAGGGTAGTCTGTGCCCGATTGAGCCGCTGAATGGCAAGACGTTTGGAATCGGGAAGCCAGTTCAAGCGTGGGATATAGAATTCGGTGGACGGACCGGTGTCGAGTAAGCGCGGCCGTCCCCCGGAGACCTCGGCAATGTAAACGTGGACAGAGGGAAGGACGCCACCACCTACCGGGTAGCGCTCGAGAGCAGATTCTCCCGTGAAGGACTCAAAATTCACCAAAGGGAATTGGGTCACACTCCTTTCATTCAATTGCAAAAATGCGAGAGCAGAGGAATCCGGCGCCCACCAATAACCAGTACGAGTGTCGAGTTCATGAGAATACGTCCAGTCGAGCTCACCGTTGCGGATAGATTCGGAGCCGTGGGTGGTCAGCGGGTGAACTTTTCCGCTAACAGCGTTAACCAACCAAAGATTGTGATCGCGCACAAAGCTGATAAATTTCCCGTCTGGAGAGATTTTTGGATCCGAGAATTCGCGTTCGCTGTTCACCAGCTTCCGCTCGGTTTGTGTTTTTAGCTGAAAACAAACGAGCGAGTGACCGTCGTAAAGAAGCAAAGCTGCAGAGTTTGGGAACCAGGAATAACCGATCGTCGTAGCACCCCAGCGTTTTGATGGAAACAGAGCAGCGAGTTTTTCAGCCGTAATGACGGTGGAGCGTGCACCGGAAACAAGATCGATACTGGCCAGCGAAACGCTTTTGTTTTTTTCAGAGCCAGAGCCCTGCAGAAAACTGAC
This sequence comes from Candidatus Acidiferrales bacterium, assembly GCA_963776365.1. GTDB lineage: Bacteria > Acidobacteriota > Terriglobia > Acidiferrales > UBA7541 > Acidiferrum. Next base: position 19,304 of record CAVZMQ010000013.1, read on the forward strand.
CCTTTTATTATCTGGGCTCCAGGCCATTTGTTCGGTGAGGCGCCCACTGAGACTGGTTTGGCTGAAAATGCGATCCACGGTGAGAAAGCCAGATACGGTGGGAGAGGTTTGTGAAGGAACAACTGGAGCGGCGATGAGTGAAGTCAGAAAGATGACGAGCTGCACTGCAACTCTTTTGGGCATGAACGTACCTCAACACTGCGTTGAGCTGGATTCTAGCGCTAAAAATAGCCCCTGCGAACTTGAGATTGAATGTGGGTTATAACCCCTAGTACCACTAAATTGAAATCGGCGATATTCGTCAATTTAATGTTGCCCACCTGGGGCGCAGCCGCTATACTCGCGGGCAATCTGTCAACCCCAGTCAGCAGACGCAACCGGTTGTCTCGCGGTTGCGATTCCAAATAGGAAGACAAGAAGTGTTGGAACCTGTCGTGGCCCGGTGGTCCGCGAGCAGCGTCCGTTGTGGAGGGATGAGATGTCACGGAGATGGTTTTGGAGGGGTGGAATTCGTGTTTCTGGACTCAGGACAGAGCGGATAGACAGGACCCTGGGATTTCTATTGTGCGGGCTAGTGTGCGTGCCTGTGCTGGCAACGAGGACCGCGGCACAGACGAACGTAGTGACGCAGCACAACGATATCGCGCGGACAGGCGCGAACACCACAGAAACAATCCTGACGCCCGCAAACGTAAACAAGTCCTCCTTTGGCAAGCTGTTCTCTTATAGCGTTGACGGGTTCGTGTATGCGCAACCACTGTATGTGACCGGACTCACTATGGGATCCGGGACTGCACAAGCGGGGACGGTACACAACGTGATCTTCGTGGAGACGCAGCATGACTCCGTTTATGCCTTCGATGCGGATAGTAGTGGCGGTGCGAATTCGTCCCCGCTGTGGCATGTGTCATTGATTGACTCCGCACATGGAGCGGGGTCTGGGGAGAAAACGGTTCCTAACAGCGACGTCTCTACGGCCGACATCGTACCGGAGATTGGAATCACCGGAACGCCAGTCATCGATACCACGACGAACACCATGTACGTGGTGGCCAAATCCACGGTGTCAGACACGACTTTCATTCAACGACTACATGCCTTGGATATTACGACCGGGGCGGAGAAATTCGGCGGCCCGGCAGTATTGAGTGGAAGCGTCTCGGGGACGGGGAACGGAAGCTCTGGAGGAACGCTGAAGTGGGATCCCAAGTGGGAAAATCAGCGGCCGGGACTGTTGCTGCTGAACGGAATCGTCTACATCGGATTTGCAGCGCATGGTGACAATGGCCCGTGGCATGGATGGATCCTTGCGTACAACGCGAGCACGCTGAAACAGACGAGTGCCTACTGCACTACGCCGAACGGTTCGGGTTCCGGGATATGGATGTCGGGCTCCGGCCTGGCGGCAGACGTAATCGATCCCGTAAACCAGCCGTATGGACGGATGTTCGTGGCGACAGGAAACGGCACCTATGATGCCGTGACGCCCTACACAAACAATATGGATTACGGGGACGACCATCTGCGGATTGATCTGACAAACGGAGTGATGACGGTCCAGGATTCGTTCACGCCATACAATCAGGCGAGCCTAAACGGATCGGACTCGGATGTAGCTGCAGGGGGAGTTTTGCTGTTGCCGGACCAAAGCAGTGGAGGACATCAACGGCTGTTGGTGCAGTCCGGAAAGCAGGGAACGGTCTACGTGGTGGATCGCGACAGCATGGGAGGGTACAGCACGAGTAGCGACAATATCGCGCAGGAAATCACAAACGGTGTAACTGGCCTGTGGAGCATGCCCGCCTACTGGAACAATACGGTTTATTTCTGGGGCAACGGAGATTATTTGAAGGCGTATTCCCTTTCAAGTGGAAAACTTTCTACCAGCGCGGTTGCAGAAAGCTCCACGAAGAGTCAATTCCCGGGCGCCACACCAAGCGTCTCCGCGAATGGGACGACAAATGGAATCGTGTGGGCCGTGCAGACGGACGCGTACAACTCGAACGGGCCTGCAATCTTACATGCTTTTTCTGCCGCCAACGTGGCCACCGAGTTATACAACTCAACGCAAAACGGCTCGGTGGATGCGGCGGGCGCAGCAGTGAAGTTTGCGGTACCGACGATCACGAATGGCAAAGTGTACCTGGGTGTACAAGGCGAACTCGATGTTTATGGTTTATCCGGAACGGCACAACCGGCCGCAACCCCGGTCATTAGTCCGGTGGGAGAGTCGTTCACCGGAAGCGTTCCCGTAATACTCACAGATACAACACCCGGATCCGCAATCTACTACACGACGGACGGGAGTACACCCAGCACGTCGTCCACACTGTACTCGGGTCCGATCACCGTAAATACAACGGAGACGATATCCGCGATTGCCAGTGCAAGTGGATATTTGAACAGTGCGGTCGCACAACAGACATTTACACTGCAGACCCAAACGTTGATTCCGATGTTCTCTCCCGTTCCCGGCTCTTACACCAGCGCCCAGGCAGTAACAATCTCTGACGCGACGGCCGGCAGCCAGATTTATTACACGACGGACGGGACGACTCCGAGCCCGGGCGTGGGAACGACCAAGCTGTATTCGGGCGCACTATCCGTCAGCTCAACGACAACCATCAACGCGCTGGCGACGGCCGGCGGCTTATCGAACAGCCCGGTAGCACACGGCATGTACACAATTAATGCTGGAGGAAACGGAGCGAATTTCAGCAACGGATTCAGCACATCCGCATCGACCATGACTTTCAATGGCAGCACAGGGCTTGACGATACGCGGCTGCAACTGACCAACGGAGGAACGAACGAAGCAGGGAGCGCGTGGTATAACACACCGCTAAACATCCAGTCCTTCTCGACGGACTTCACCATGCAGTTGTCGAACCCTGGGGCGGACGGAATCACGTTCACGATTCAGAACACGGGATTGACAGCGCTGGGACCGGACGGAGGGGGGCTAGGCTACGGGCCAGATACGATCAAGAATCCCACACCCAGTAACAACACTCCGATCGCGAATAGCGTCGCGGTGAAGTTCGACTTTTATGACAACGCCGGCGAAGGTCCGGATTCGACGGGATTATATACCAATGGCGCGTCGCCCACGGTGCCAGCAATCAACCTCAGTTCGTCGGGCATCAACCTACTCAGTGGCGACACCATGGCAGTGCATATGTCTTACAACGGCACCGTGTTGTCGATGACGATTACCGACCCGGTGGCCAACACGACGTTCAGCACAAGCTGGACCGTGAATATTCCCAGCATCGTGGGGGGGAATACGGCGTATGTGGGATTCACCGGCGGCTCAGGCGGGTTAACAGCCAGTCAGAAGATCGAGACTTGGACGTTCGCAAGCACCGGCTCGACACAAACCACCGCGACACCCACGATCGGCCCCACGAGTGGAACGTATACGCCACCGATCACGGTGACGCTGGGGGATACGACCCCCGGAGGTTCGATTTACTACACGACGGATGGAAGTACACCGACCACAAACTCGACGCTGTACACAGCTCCGTTTACATTGACGGTGGCAGGGACTGTGAATGCGATCGCGACCGCCTCAGGTTACAACCCCAGCGCACAGGCCAGCGCAACGTATGCGATACAGGTGGCGACACCGACATTCAGCCCAGCGCCAGGAACCTACACGGGCTCGCAAAGCGTCAGCATCATGGAAACGACGCCGAACTCCATGATTTATTACACGCTGGACGGCACAAACCCGACGACGTCGAGTTCTCTTTACGCCGGATCGGTCTTTGTCGGAACCACGGAAACTCTCTCCGCGATCGCGGTAGCTCCCGGCTTGGTAAACAGCCAGGTGGGGGCAGGACAGTACACGATCAATTCGTCGGGAGGAACGACGGTAGGCTTTGGCAGCGGGTTCAGTTCTGGGGCGATGGATCTCCTGGGCACGGCGACACTGAACGGAACGAATCTGCAGTTAACGGACGGCGGTGCCAACGAAGCCGCCGCGGCGTGGTATCCGGCTCCGTTGAATATTCAGACATTCACAACGGACTTCACGTTCCTGATTACTCCGGCCAGTTCATCCACCGCCGACGGATTCACCTTTGTGTTGCAGGGAATGGGCACCACCGCTTTAGGGCCCAACGGCGGCGGATTAGGTTATGGTCCGGATACAACGAGTGGCACACCCGGAATCGGGCAAAGCGTTGCAGTGAAGTTCGATCTGTATGCCAATGCCACCGAAGGGTCCGACTCGACAGGCTTGTACACCAACGGGGCTTCTCCCACGACTCCATCCGTGAACATGGCCGGAACAGGAATCGACCTGCATAGCGGGCATCCGTTCAAGGTGCATATGTCCTATGACGGCACAAATCTGACGATGACCATCACGGATGCGACCACGAACGCAACATTCTCAACATCGTGGACCGTGAACATTCCGAGTATTGTGGGCGGCAACGCAGCGATCGTAGGGTTCACCGGCGGCACAGGAGGACTGACGGCGACGCAAGCGATCCAGACGTGGACATTCAGCGTGGGCACGACGCAAACGCCAGCAGCGACGCCGACCTTCACGCCATCGCCCGGAGCCTACACGAGTGGGCAAAGTGTGACGATTTCAAGCGCTACAACAGGGGCTGCAATTTACTACACGACGGACGGAAGCACCCCCACTACGGGGTCGATACCTTACAACGGACCGGTTAACGTAGGGACAACCGAGACGTTGAATGCCATCGCGACGGCGAATGGATACTCGAACAGTGCGGTGGGAATCGGACCGTACACGATCAACACCGGCGGCGGAGGCGGAACCAGTATTAACTATGGGTCTGGTTTCAGCACGACGGGACTGGCCCTGAATGGAAGCGCTGCGCTGAACGGAACGCGGCTGCGCTTGACCCCCGGGGGAAGCTATCAAGCGGGCAGCGCATGGTTCAACACCCCAGTGAGTGTCAGCAGTTTCACAACCGACTTCACATTCCAGCTGTCTCCCGTCGGAACCAGTGCATTTGGGAACGGAATCACGTTTGCGATTCAAAATGCCGGAACGGCTGCGCTGGGGCCAGAAGGCGGGGGCTTGGGCTATGGCCCGGATAATGTGACGAATCCTTCGGCCAGCGCGAACACGCCGATCGGAACGAGTATGGGGGTGAAGTTCGACATTGTGAACAACACGGGAGAAGGCAGCAACTCTACCGGCCTCTACCAGAACGGGGCATCGCCGACGATACCCGCTGTGGCTCTGGCGGGCGGTGTAAACCTGAGAAGTGGAGACACGTTCAAGGCGCATCTCACGTATGACGGCACAACCCTCACGCTGACACTGACCGACCAGGTGAACCCCAGCCAGACGTTTACGACAAGCTGGGCCGTAAATATCCCCGCAATTGTGGGGGGCACAACGGCTTATGTGGGATTCACTGGAGGAACGGGTTACTCCGTGGCCAATCAGGACATTGTGACCTGGACGTATACGCCGGGTCCGCCGGCAAAGCCACCGGTGGTGTACCAGACGGCTAGCCTCAACGCCATGAGCTCCGGCCCAACATTCCGGAAGTTCGCTTACAACAATTTCCCGGATGGTACGGGTACGATTCTGGATGCAACCGCGATCGGTGACAACGTGACTTTTTCAGTGAACGTGGCCACAGCCGGGGTGTATGACGTCCAATTGTCGTACAAAGCCTTCTACGCGCGAGGCATATCGCAATTGTCGATCAATGGGACCAACGTTGGTCCGACGTTAGACCAATATACGGCCGCAGACGCCTACGCCACGTTTGACTACGGGACCTACAACTTTACGACTGCTGGAACCTATCAGTTCAAGTTCACGGTGACAGGGAAAAATCCGGCTAGCAGCATGTACGCCATATCGTTCGACGACATCACCCTGACACCGCAATAACGGAAGCTTGCGACAGCAAACATTCCTATTGCGAGTGCCAAAAAAAACGTGCTTCTTTTTCGAATCAGCTTTCATCAAAGTGCTGCCGACCTCGGGCCGGGTGGGGGATACCGTGAAGATCCTCGGAAACGATCTCGAGTGGGCTCAGAGAGTAACTTTCGATGATCGGGAAGCCCGCTTCCGCGTGATCTCGAGTACTGAAATCGAGGTCCTGGTCCCACACGACGCGAAGACTGGATACGTTGAGGTCATAACGTCGCAACGCCGGTTGAAAAGCAACGTGCAGTTTCAGGTTGCTATTCGGAGTTGTGAGTAGGACTAATCTTTAACAAGATGGGGTTCGCTTAGCGCTCACAAATTGTAGTGACATTTCCCTGGACGCGGTCACCTTCATTATAAGTAGTTCCATTACCCTTGCAACCTGCACTTGTTGCGGTGTAAACGTTGTATTTGCCACGCCGCACCCGGATGTATATGATCGCCGCCTTATTACGTCCAGCCGACCCAACCAGGAGGGACCTCCTCACATGAAAAACTCGACCCGGTTTATCATGATCGTTTCGTCGCTATACCTTCTCGTCACCGCCCAAATCGCTCGCGCTGACAGTTTTCCCGCGGTAGTCCTTGAATCGGCGAACAACGGCGTATTTCAGTACGGAATAGATTCAGCGGTCACCATCCTTGCGGGGCAGGGTGTTACCCTCACCGGACTCTCTGGAGTTACCGGAACGTCGGTGATTGGAAGCATCAGCCAGTGCATGTTGCCATCGTCGTTCACGAGCACCTCGGCAACGTTTGTCGGCGGCGACGGTTTCGGCAATTGTGAGACGTTCGGTCCATTCCTTCCGGACGAAGGATTTGTTATCGACTCTTCCGTGCACACGACGGGTCCAGTAGACTGGGCTCTGCAGATCAGCATCGGACCTGATGTCGGCGAAATCCTGACCGGCTCCGTTGAGGGTCCCGTGGGCACCGCAGCCATGCCTGAGCCTTCTACGTTTCTGCTGCTAGGCGCGGCCTTACCAGCCTTCGCCGTTCTGCGCCGCAAATATCGCATGTTCCGTTAACATAATCCGCCGTCAAGACGGCCTTCGAATGACGCTTACTTCTTTTTTCACTTCTCCTACATAAGAAATCAGAATGCGCAGTGAGGCCGGATGGTCAGGGCTTAAGCCCAAAAACATCGATTTCGCCCAGAGGTGAACCGCTGCCCTGGGTGCTATCGCCGCCGCGGGTCCCGATATATACCCTGCCGTTCGCCACCGTAGGTACCGTGAATTTTACGGCGTTTCCGGCCGTATTGCCGGAACTCGAGCTATTCCAAAGCTCGTTGGCAAGATTGCTAGCATCAAACGCGTGCAAAATCGCGGGACCCGCCGCGGCAGAGCCGTTGTCACTGGTACCGTAAGCATGAGAGTCGATCGTCCACACAATGCCGGCCGTGCTTCCGTTGGAAGAAATCGAAGGCGTCGAACCCGGCCAACTGAAGGAACTGCCGGTCACGGAAGCTGGAGAAGTATTGAAGGTGCTAGTGGCGGAATTGAGGGAGAAAGCTTTACCGGATGTACTGGTTCCGAAATAGTAGAGGGTATTGTTCCAGAAGCCCGGCGTAGAAAAGGAGGATCCACTTAAACTCAGTGATTGCACAATCTGATTATTGTCGGAGGTGTGGTTGTGGCCCATGTTGGTACGGTCCAGGACGTAGAGAACGCCTTGTTTTCCGCCCCCGATCAAAAGCTGTGGGTGCGGACCACTGTTATTCACCAAAACGGCGGCTCCCCCTGAACCAACGTCCGAATCATTTCCATCCAGATTCATCTGGTTATAAGGTGTGAACCAATCGAGCAAGGACAGGCCCGAAGAAGTTCCCAACTTAAGGGCGCTGTCTCCCAATGCAGTTGAGCCGTCCCAGATTCCATTGCCCGTAAGTACATAGAGGTTGTTGCTGCTGTCCGCTGCGGGAGCGCCTCCGGACATCCAGATGCCAGCACGACAATAGGACAGTCCTTCGGCAGCGTTAGGCGAAGTGTTAAATACAGTCGCTAAGGCTAAATTGCTGGTGCTGTAGCCGACGATCCAACCGTGGTAGGGATCGTTGTCGCCGTGAGAGGCCCAACTGATGTACACCACGCCGTTGACCAAGGCCAAGCCGGGCCGTTGATTCTCGGTCTTAGCGTTGAACGTAACCGTCGAGCCGCCCTCACAGTCTCCTGGCACCGAGACAGAACTACTGGTGATGTCCACGGGGCTATTCGCCGTTTCTGAGCCATCCGAAAGCTTCAGAGCGTGCAGCCGCTGATGATAGGTCGAGGACCCATCTTTGGTTTTAGTTACCACATAAAGAGTCATCGAGGATGGATCGATAACGGGGGTGCCCAGAATGCCGATGTCGGGATATATATCTTCCGTATTCACATCGGAGTACTTGCCGAAGGTTTCGCCAGAGGGAATTAGAGTTTTGCTCCAATATGTGACGCACGGACTCGCGTCCGCGTCGAAAAGGTACACGGAATCCCGCATGGTGGCGGCCACAATGACATTATGCGTCCCGCTACCAATCGCGACGTTGGCGACCCAAAGGGGCTGCGCGTAGACAGCCCCGTCGACGGCACAAGTGAAGAGCTTGCCGAAGGTGGTGGTATTCACGTTGGAAGTAGACAACGCGTACTCCTGCGTATTGGCCCCGTCGCGGGCCAAATCATTGTGGTAGGTGTAAACACCGGCGAGATCGGTAGCATGGACGCCGACAGTAGCAGTAGCGGCGCCATCGGTGATGCTGGTCGCGGTTATTGTGTAGGTGCCTCCGTTGGAAGGCGCAGTGTAGGTTACCGGTGTTCCGTTCAGGCTGGTGGTAGAAGAGAAGCTGCCCGCCGTGGCAGACCACTTCACGCCGGCGCTGTCATTGGTGGTCGCAGCAAGGGACAGGGTCTGCGTGACCGCAACTTCGGCATGCTTTGGAGCGACGGCCACGGTAATCGAGCCAGTGGAAACTGTGAAACTGACCACATTGCTGGAGTTTCCGCCGACGGTGACGACCACGTTGCCGGTAGTGGCCCCGGTCGGTACGGTAGCGATGATGCTCGTGGCGCTCCAACTGGTGACGGCAGCGGCAGTACCGTTAAAGGTGACGGTGCTACTGCCCTGCGTAGCACCAAAATTTGTGCCGGTGATCGTGACGGAGGTTCCGACGGCTCCGCTCGTCGGATTCAAATTCGTAATCGCAGGAGCGCTGGCAGAAACGGTGAATGCAACACCGTTGCTCGATTGCCCGCCTACAGTCACTACGACATTGCCCGTGGTCGCTCCCGCGGGAACAGCGACAACGATACTTGTCGCACTCCAACTGGTCACGGTAGCGGCAGTGCCGTTGAACTTGACGGTGCTGCTGCCATTAGTAGCCCCGAAATTTGTGCCGGTGATTGTGACCGAGGTGCCCACCGCGCCGCTCGTCGGATTCAAACTGGTGATCGCAGGAGCGTTGGCAGAAACGGTGAATGCAACACCGTTGCTCGCTTGGCCGTTCACCTTGACGACCACGTTGCCGGTAGTAGCGCCGGCCGGGACTGTGGCAGTGATGCTCGTGGGGCTCCAGGCAGTCACCGCACCAGTGACACCGTTAAAAGTAACTGTGCTGCTGCCCTGCGTGGCACCGAAGTTCGTACCGGTGATGGTGACGGAGGCCCCGACGGCTCCGTTCGTCGGACTCAAACTGGTTATCGCAGGAGCAGTAGCAGAAACAGTGAATGCGACACCATTGCTCGATTGACCGCCTACAGTCACTACGACATTACCCGTGGTCGCGCCTGGTGGAACAGCGACGACGATACTTGTCGCGCTCCAACTGGTCACGGTAGCGGCGGTGCCGTTGAACGTAATGGTGCTGCTGCCCTGCGTGGCACCGAAGTTCGTACCGGTGATGGTGACGGAGGCTCCGACGGCTCCGTTCGTCGGACTCAAACCGGTGATCGCAGGAGCAGTAGCAGAAACAGTGAATGCGACACCATTGCTCGATTGACCGCCTACAGTCACTACGACATTACCCGTGGTCGCGCCTGGGGGAACAGCGACGACGATACTTGTCGCGCTCCAACTGGTCACGGTAGCGGCAGTGCCGTTGAACGTAATGGTGCTGGTGCCCTGACTGGCGCCGAAGTTAGTGCCGGCAATCGTGACCGCAGTTCCGGCCGCACCGCTAGTAGGACTCAAACTGGTGATCGTGGGAGAAGTAGAAACTGTGAACGGCATGCCATTACTGGCAAGACCGCCCACAGTCACAATGACATTACCTGTGCTCGCGCCGGTGGGGACCGGGGCGGCAATCGAAGTGGGACTCCAACTGGTCACCGTGGCCGTCGTACCGTTGAAGGTAACGGTGCTGGTTCCTTGAGCGGCTCCAAAATTCGCGCCCGTGATCGTGACGGGCGCTCCAATTGAACCTGATGCCGGAGTAAGTGCCCCGATGGATGGAGCCTGCGGCGTTTGGTTGCCGCTCGATGACTGCGAGCAACCTGGCACAGTCAGCAGAAAGGAGGCTAGGAATAGAGTGGCACTTACTGCACAGAACTTCGTGAACGCAGTTTTTCCGTCCAAAGGTTCCTCGCACGAACAACCGGAGGGCGCGGCTGTAGAGATGGTCCAAAGTTGACTGGGTGTACTAGAATTTATCAACAGATGAGTACTAATCACAAGATAGTACGACAAGCTTAGGGACCTACTCAGAACTGGCCAGCAGAGGTAAGTCCAGGTCGGGTAATTCTTCTGAGAAGATGTCCTGCCTCAGGTCGAAATGGGGAAATCGGCGTGTGGGTTCCGCACAATATGCGGGACCAGATCGTGAAGCAAGGTCTGGGGTCCGGACCTCCAACGCAGCACTTGCCGAGGAGGCGCTCCGGGCTGGTCATATGCGCGTGCCCGACGGTCCAGAGGGTACGGTTGCCGTCGAGCCAGAGCCGCAAATATAAGCAACACGCAACACGGTCAATACTTTGCTCAGAAGGTGCATTTATCTGGGGTTGTGGGAAGCCCGGGGTTGGCAAATCATTTCGTTTCAGCGTGGCGAGATTGGCGACGCTTGTGCTATCAGGAGGTGGGGCTCCTGCCAGTGTCGCCGTCTTTCTCTAGGCATGGCGAGGAATTTGAAAAATGCGAAAAACTATGTGGATCACCGCTTTACTCTTTGCGGCATCGTTCGCGCAACCAGTATTCGCGGACGGAACATACATCATTACTTTCACCACATCCGGCACACCCGACGCCTCCGGGTCCTTTACGTATACTGCGGGGGTCTTCTCCGGATTCGAAGTAACCTGGAACGACTCCACGTTCGACTTCACTACCGCGGCGAATGACGAAGCCACCACCACCATCGTTGGATGCCCTTCCGCGGGATTTTTCGCATACCTGAGCGCCGCGGGCTGCGGGGAATCTCCCTCTTGGGGGGCTGACGCCCTCGAACCTGTTACTACCTTCGGCTTCAACGCCTCTCCATTCACTGGCGATTGTTGCGCCGTAGCCGCCCCGCCGGGGCCGGGCAGGATCTACACGTCGGTCAACGGATCCTTTACCATCGCACCCGCTACGGCCATGCCCGAGCCCAGTTCCCTGGCGCCTATGCTGCTCGGGATTGGGCTAGTGTTTGTAATGCGGGGGCGCACAGGTCACGACCGTCCGCTGGCCACCTGAGGGAAGCCATGGTGCGCCCAACTCTTCTCCACTCTTCAGAAGGTAGAACGTGTCGCCGCCATCGGATCGGTAGCCCCAATGCCCTGAAAATCCTCGGCTCCAAGCGCGGAATATTCACTAGCTGAGAGCGTCCTCTTTCTATTTCTGGCTGAACCAACACCCTACTTCTGAGATGCCACAGCGGGTATGCCAAAGTCAGGATTTCGAGGCCGTGCCAGTACTTTCACGCTCGATATAAAACTGCTGGATGGCGAGTTGGCGGACTAGCTCAACGTTTCGGAGCTCCAGCGAGCGCACCCTTAGGTAAAAACTGAATAGGACAACTGTGCCCACGGAGATCGCAAGGTAGGAGAAAAGGTCGGCGCCACGCCCGACTCCGACCATATGTGCAAGGGTGTTAGTGGTCGACGGCTTGAACACGAAGAGGATGCCCGCGACGACGACCAGCAAAGTGCCCAGTTTCACCAGAGAGGAGAACAGGGGTTGCGAGACAACCTTCGCCACCAGGTAAATCAGGATGGTCGTGAGAACGATTTGAATGATCACCGCAACCTCCTCGCAATCAGCAAATCGAAAACGATTTTCGCCGAGTCAAATACAGACTGGCCCTTCTGCCGGGAATATTTGGTATAGGTGATTTTCACCGGCACCTCGACATATTTTAAGCCGCGCTCCGAAATGGTGGCAAGGATTTCCGAGGCATGAGCCATGCGAGGCTGTTGCAAACGAATCGCACGGGCTGCCTTCGCGGTCATCAAACGCAAGCCATTGTGGGTATCGGTGAGCTTCAGTCCCGAGTGAATTCCGGTGAAGAAAACGGCAGCTTTAAGCACGAGCAATTTGATGAAGGGGAGGTTTTCAGTACCCCCCAAGAAGCGGGACCCCAGGGCAATGTCCGCGTTCGCCTCCGTAAGGTAATTCGCGAGCCTCTGAATGTCCTCTGGATTATGCTGGCCATCGGCATCGTAAGTGCAAATGAACTTTGCTCCCTCTAGCAAAGCGAAGGTGATGCCTGTTTGCAGACCGGCACCCTGGCCAAGATTCGTTGCGTGACGAAGCACGTAGGCGCTTGTCGCACGACTGGCCTGAAAAGTGTCGTCGGACGACCCGTCGTCAACAACAACTACCCGATAGTTCGCGGCTAGGAGCGGCTGTAGAACCGAAGCAATTACTTTGGATTCGTTATAGGCGGGGATCACTATCCAAATATCAGCCGGAGCGATTGGGGCCATTAATGCCCTCCTTGTGGGGCGGCAACGGCCAGATACACGGATACCTGGCAGGGGACCAAGGAGCAATCCTGGGCCCATATCACAGGAGGTCACCACACGGTAAGGCCTGGGCTGAAGGGGCTTAGGCTCAACAGCGCAGCCCCTAAGGCAAGGAGGATAGACCTGTTAGAACGAAGACGCCTGACCGTACCGGGCAGGGTCGGACAATTCGCTTGTTTTTCGAGGGGGCGGTGGCATATTGTTTGCTCGCTATGTGCCTAAATGCAGATGGGTGGCTGGCAGTGTGGTAGTAAAGTTCCTGTTTTGGCACGTTTCTTGACCCGATTGACCCCTAAAAATGAACAATTACAATGAGGCCCAAACCCACCGAACCTCGCAGCTTCTGACTTTCGCCATCGCCGTCTATCTCATGCTTTGGTTGGCGATTGTTAACGGGTATCCCATCTTTTTCGACGATACGGGCGAATACCTGATCGACGCCTTTGGGATGATCCAGTCGCCTTACCGCTCAATCATTTACCCGGTGTTTATTCGCTTGTCGAGCTTGCAGGGATCGCTGTGGCTAGTGGTTATCGCCCAGTCTGCTATCGCAGTTTACCTGCTGCGGTGTGTGTTTGAATACATCGTGCAGAAGAGGTTGGGGCCGAGAGCAGATCGAACTTATTTCCTGGCCTTGGTAGCATTTCTGGCATTCGCGACGAGCCTTCCCTGGTACGTGGGGCAGCTTATGCCTGATGTATTCAGTGGGCTGGCGTTTCTAGCGGCATTCCTGCTCTTTTATGATCCGGGCTTATCTTTGGAGCGAATGATCGCTCTGTCGCTAATCTTGGCGCTCGCCGTGGGCTGCCATTTATCGAACATTTTGGGAATTGGCGCGGTAATCGTCGCCGTCGCAGTGATAAGGGCCTTTCGGGGGTTGCGGCAGTTTTGGCCGACGCGGACGATCAAGGGAATCGTGGGGTTCGTGCTCGTCCCAATGGCGCTCATTGTGGGCACGGTGTGCTTATCGAACTACCGCAGCGGCTTTGGTTTTAGGTTGTCCGCAGGGTCTCCGGTGTTCATGTTCAATCGTCTGCTGGAGAGCGGCCTGGCGGAGGACTACCTGGAAAGCGATTGCCAGGTCGAGCAACTTACGCCATGCAAATACCTCCACCATTTACCGAAAAGCGATTTCTTCTGGGGCACGCATCCTCTGCTGAAAGAAATGGGGGGCTGGCTAGGCGCCCGACAGGAAGCGGGAAAAATTGCGACCGGGACGATTCGCAAGTACCCGGTGCGATTCGCGGTAGAATGCCTCAAGCAAACCTTCCGGCAATTTGTGATCTTCAAGCCTGATGACGAGAACTACCCGATCCGAAGCGGGTTTGCGGCCGACGCCTTCAACCGGCTCTATCCGGCGGCGGTACCCGCATTCCAACTCACCAAACAATGGTCAGGCCGGTTGGCTTGGATGGCTAAAAAGCTATATCACCTCTACAAGGCCGTCTTTTGGATTTCGCTATGTCTTTGTCTTTTCGTGGTTATTCGCGGAGGCTCCCGCTTCGAGAGGCCGAACAACTTAGTCCTGCTGACACTGATCTATTTGGTTTCGAATGCGTTCGTGACTGGCTCGCTTTCTGGAGCATTCAACCGCTACCAAAGCCGAGTGAACTGGCTAATGGCTCTTTGCCTCGCAGCTTACGGACTTCAGTTCGCGACTGGTCGATGGAAGCTGGATCCCGACAGGAACCCTGCGAGCGGCGAGGTAGGCCAGTCAGCGCGATAAACCGTATGGCACCGTGAACGCCATTGTGGGAGGAATGGGCCAAAAAAATCGCCGCCCTCTACAGGGCGGCGACTAGTGAAAGAGAAATGTGAAGAGTGAACTTAGGCTAGAGCTTTCTTGAGCAACGAAACGCCAAGCAGAGCAACAACGCTTGCGAGGAGAAGAGTCAAAACGGATGGTTCAGGAGCGCCTACCGAGCCAACTGGGTCGCTTTTGACATCCTTCCCTGTCCACCAATTTCGCCCGCCACCGTCGTTATCCCACTTTGCACCTTTCCAGTTCCAATCGCCACCCTTGCCATGCTGGAAATCTGCAAGGATCAGGGTGTCGCCGTGGTAGCCGAATGAGGAGAAGTCGGTGGTTATGGCATCACTATTCTTGTCATAGTGATGTACACCGTCCGCCATCAAACAGGGTGCCGACGTAAACATCGCCAACGCTAAAACTACCAAACTGAGATACAGGTAACGCAAACGCATTATCTAGTATTCTCCCCAAGTTCGTTACCGGAATTGAGGACGCAGGGAAGCCCCAAGCTCGGAGTCACGAACCCTGCCAGATTGGAGCACGTTCGGGGCCATGGACGATGGACCCCGCGCGTCCGTAACTCGATATAAATAAAGCATTAATCTTACTGAATGAACCGATGAATGAATGGGAATGCAAAATTTTACTCTAATCTGGAAGATGAGTTCGACTTTGTTGCGGACGGTCCGGCGGAGCCATTTAGGAAATGGCAGCTAGCCTGGTATAGACCGTCAACTCAGTTCTTTGGCGGGAATCTTGCAGGTGTAGGCTAGGAAGGAAATGAACTGGCGTTAATCTGCGCCGGGCAGGTACCCAGGGGCCGAACGGAATAGTGGCAGCCCGAACCTGCCCTGATGAAGGTAGCCAGAAATCGATTAGTCTAGGGAAAGATTCCGGACCTGACATGTACGAATCTGAGATAAACAACAGAGTTGAACCAACCTCGAGCATGCCCAAAGGGGCGGTTGAATTCTTCGCCGAGTGCACGCCGACACTCAGGCAGCGAACTGTTCTCCCTTGGGGAGAGCACTGCACTGAGTGCGTTTGGCCCTCCTGTTACGCAACGTGCGATCTATACGAACCCCGGACAGACGGAAAGTGTAGGAGATTCACGGACGGAATGGTCCGGATCGACTCGCCTGGCAGTCCTAACGGTTACGTATTGAAGATCCGTTTCAAGCAGTGGGGCAAGCTCTGGACCGTGGGCAACGTACATCTGTTCACCTGCGAGGAGGCCCGAGGAATTGAGGGCCGCGACCGCTGGATAGGCGGAACGTTGCAGCAGTTGGTGCTGCCGGCCCCGGCGAAAGCGTTTTTGTCGAGCAAGCGCTATTCCTACAAGAAGCGAGTGACAGCAAGCCGCAAGCCGGGAGAGCAGCGCCCGACATCATTTCTGGTGGAATGTTATAACCCGCAGCAGGAAGAAATCCGCTTGTCCTTCACGGTGCGAGGAAACGGAGCGAACAGCAAAATTCCATACCAGGATTTGCTCGTGGCCAAGCCGGGTGCCAATCGTTATCGGATTGCCTATGAGGCGATCGATGCCGTCGTTGAACTACAGAATTCATTCCAACTTGAGCTGATTCCCAATGACGTCCCAGACGGTACTACCTTGTATTTCGGGATTTTGGATTTTGTTCACGAAGGCGCTCTGGCGAGGGAAGCGAGTGACAGGTCAGGCGAGCAGCCAAAAACAAAACCCAAAGTGAAATGCGTGGTGTGGGACCTGGACAATACCCTGTGGCAAGGGACTCTAGTGGAAGATGGATCAGAAAAGTTGTTACTGAAAGAGGGGATTCGCGAAGTCGTGGAAGAATTGGACCGCCGCGGCATCCTGCAGTCGGTCGCAAGCAAGAATAATCACGAAGAAGCCATCGAAGTGCTGAAGAACTTCAAGCTCGAAGAGTACTTCCTCTACCCACAGATCAGCTGGAATCCCAAAAGCCAGGCGGTTTTCAACATTGCCCAGAAGCTGAATATCGGTATTGATACGCTGCTGTTTGTGGACGATTCAAAATTCGAGCGGGAAGAGATTCGAACAAGCCTACCTGCGGTGCGAGTCTTCGACGCGCTGGAATACCGTCAGCTTTTGGGCCTGTCTGATTTGAAGGTTTCGGTAACGGAGGACAGCGCGAATCGCCGCAAGATGTATAAAGTAGAGAACGAGCGGCAAACGCTAGCCGAAGGTTTCGGCCAGGATTACATGGCGTTTCTACGGCATTGCCAGATCAGGGTCACGCTGCGGCCGATGGACCAAGAGAATATGGAGCGGGTCCACGAACTGACCCAGCGTACTAATCAGATGAACTTTTCGGGGAACCGCTACGATCGCGCAAAGCTTTCGGAAACCCTGGAAAACCGTGCGCTCGATACATATGTCATCAAATGCGAAGATAAATTTGGAAGTTACGGTGTGGTGGGTTTCGCCATCGTAGATAATCGCGAGCCGCGGCTGACCGACCTGATGTTCAGCTGCCGTATTCAATCCAAGCGTGTGGAGCACGCGTTTCTATCGTATGTGGTCGCAAAGTATACGTCAGAGGGCAAGGAGTCCTTCTACGCCGATTATCGGAAGACGCCACGCAATGCCCCGTCGGGCCAAGTGTTCGAGGACATGGGATTCACGGAGACTGGCATCGTGGACGGAGTTTCGAAGTTGGAGGTGCGCAGCAGTTCCGTTGCTCCGCCTGATGGAGTCCTGCAAATTGTCGAGGACGCGCAAGTCGAGATGCAAGACTAAACTATGGGCCTGCGAACCGTTCTAGGCAATGCGCGCCGACAATACGTTTGTGGAGTGGCGCGAAGAGAAGCGCGGCTGTCCACCGATCGTTCCATGATCAGTTTTACGTTTGATGATTTCCCGAAGACAGCGTTGTTCACCGGCGGCACCATTCTTGGAGAACATGGCCTCTGCGGTACCTACTACGCGTCCCTCGGACTGATGGGCCGCGAGACCGAAGTAGGGCGCATTTTCGAGCAGGCGGACCTGCCGCATTTGCTGGAAGCCGGACATGAACTGGCCAGCCACACTTATTCGCATATATCGGCGCGCAAGACAAACCTATCCGCCTATCACGAAGATGTGCGAAGGGGAGAGCAGGAGCTTGCCCGGTTTCTCGGGAGAGCAGAGCGCTTGAACTTTTCTTACCCGTTCGGGGGAGTGACCATCGCGGCGAAAAAGCAGGTGGGGCCGACGATGAAGAGCTGCCGCGGAATTTTTCCCGGCGTGGATGGCCCCCTTGTGGACCTGAATCTACTCCATGCCAACAGCTTGTACGGAGGCGCGGAGCGACTCGCCGCCGCTGAGTCGCTAATCAGGCAAAATACACGGCAGAAAAGCTGGCTGATCTTCTACACCCATGATGTCCAGGAAAACCCCAGCCCGTATGGATGCACACCGGGATTGTTTGGGGCGGTGGTGCGCAGCGCGATGGATTCCGGTGCGGAAATCCTCACCATTGCAAAGGCTCTGGAACGCGTTGTTTAGTTGTTTAGGAATCTAAGCTAACCGCATCAATCTTGTGGAGCTTGCTCATTTTCCGCGTCGGGGAGTTGTGGGACCAAAACGAAAACGAGAGAGTGCTTCACCGAGATTCTGTAAGAAGGCCTCAGAGTTATAGACGTCGGTTTCAGCCCTTACACCGCCATTGGGCGCGATGGGTTCCACCTGATCGAGTTCGAATTCGCGCGCGACTTCTTCGACGATTCCAGGCTGAATCGGGCGTTGCTGCTCGACGAATGCATTCACGAGCGCGTGTTCACACAGCAAATTGATCACCCTGGGGATTCCCAACGAGTAGAGATACACGGTATTGAGGGCTTGCGAACTGAAAATAGGCTCGGGACCTGCCCCAGCAGTTTTAAGGCGTTCGAGGACGTAAGAGTGGGTCTGCTCGTTATTGAGCGGCTGAGTCTTGCACTTCAGCATGATTCTCTGGCGAAGCTGGCGCAATTGCGGAAGCTTGAGTTTTTCCTCGAGCTCTTGCTGACCGGAGAGGACGATTTGAACGAGTTTTTCCGTGGACGTTTCCAAGTTGGTCAGAAGACGAATCTCTTCCAAAACCGGGAAGGTGAGATTCTGCGCTTCGTCGATAATTAAGACGACAGTCTCACCGGCACGATAGCGATCCAATAGCCATTGGTTCAGTCTCATCAACTGTTGGCTCTTGGAAGGGGAAGGGCAGGAAATCTCAAACTCCGCCAGGATAAAGTCGAAGAGCTGGTTAGTGTTCATCCGCGAGTTGAAGAGAAACGCGGTATGTGCTCGGCGCAGGTGCAGCCAGTCCATCAGTCGATTGATAATCGTGGTCTTTCCGGTACCCACTTCGCCGGTTAAGGTTACGAATCCCTTTCGAGTCTGAATTCCGTACATCAGGCTGGTCAGCGTCTCCTCGATCTGCTGGGTAAAGACGAGGAAGCGCGGGTCGGGATTGACGTTGAACGGGTTGTCTCTGAGACCGAAAAAGCTCTTATACATAACCGCGGGTTTCCCCCTAGGTTCTATCTCTCATTTTAGCCCGGAAATGGTTTCAGGCAGATGAAACAGTTGCCGAAGTTCCGGCGGGGACTGGCTCCATTGTGGGCAGTAGGTGCAATGTCCTCGTTCGAATGAGCTCCATTCAAAATTGCTACTCAATCACAAAGGGCCTAGTGTGCCACTGAAGGCTAAGGCTCAACGCATTGGTCATGTAGCTACCGTTGCCGCCGTTGCCCGTGCCATTAATGTAGGCCGAATAAGCCACGCCAAGATCGACGTTGCGGCCAAGTGGCCGATTGACTCCCGCTCCAGCGTACCAACTATTGTAACTGTAGGAGCCACCAGCCTGGCTCGTGCCGGCGAGACCGGAGTTGTGGGAAAAACCGAAATTGGCGTTGCCACTCCACACACGGGTGAGCCTCCTCGTGCCCGAGAGAGACACCTGGTCGAGATTCGATCCCGTAAGCACGCCGCTACCACCTGATAGGCTGTGTATGTAGTGAGCGGAGATGGAGCCATTGTGCATCGCGTAGGTCAGGTATGCACTGAGGTTAAAATCGACCTGTTGCGTATCCGAGCCGATGGCCTCGCGATAGTGCGTGATATCGGGACCAGCAAATAGCTGGAGTGCCAGACGGCCGGTGATCCTACGTGTATAGGCGAAACCCACATAATTATCGCCGTAAGCTTGGTCGACGTCCTGATAATGGAAGCTGGTGAATCGGTAAAAAACTCCGATCGAGTCATTGCGGGTCAGGCTGTAGTTATAGCCAACGCTGCCGAGCACTGAATTCGTGTCGTAGTTACCGGGATCCACGAAATGCAAAATGGCGTAAGAACCAGCGATCGTGACAGAGCCTCTGGGAGAGAGCTGGTAGGTAGCTTGCAAAACAGCGATATTGCTGTAAACCGGACCGTAGGTGGCAAAGAGGCTCTGGTTTATCGTGGATGAATTCGAGAGTCCCGGCATCGAGGCGCCCAAAGAGCCACCTATCCCCGCTATGCCCAGATTTGTACCGACGCCGAATCCAAATTCGCTCTGTGGCAGGTAGGAGAATTGATCGAGAATCTGGAAGAGCCAACGATTGGCCTCAAAAGTCTGTACCAAACCTAATTTTTGGTAGGCTCCCGAAGGTTGTTGTTGGCTATCTGTGGAGATGAATCCACCTCCTGAATAGTTCAAGGCCAGATGGGAGCGGCTCCAAGACTTTGACAAGCTGACGTTTCCCAGAAAGAAATTCTCAGCAAACCAACCGGTATTTTCGGTTCCGTTCGGGAGGCCCGACTGAACGAACGACCCATACTGAAATCCGGGTACCCAGTAGCTGTGGGCGAGCCCTGGGGTCCCCAGCGTCGCGGTTTGAACGCCGGTTACTGGCGTAAAGTCCGCGCGCATATCCTGATTCTGGCTTTGATCTTCGACATTGGGATCGATAACCGGGAAAGGTGCGTGCGCCGCGGGTTTTGGCTCGGACTGGTCAATCGGAGGATTGTCTTGTTGTTGTTGCGGTTCATCCTGCGCCCAGGCGAGCCCAGTGGGTAGCGCGAAGGCGATCAAAGCGAAAAGTCCGCGACATAAAAGCTGACGATAGGTCATCAGTAACATCCTTAGGGCACTACAATCACGTCGCCTGTCTGAAGCAAGATGTCCTGTTCGGGGTGGTTCCCCTTGATTACTTCCTTGTAATTGAACGGGATCTTGGTCTGCTTGCCGTTCTCTGTCCGGAGAATGTAAATCTTGCTGGGCCTGGCGAACTGGGTAAATCCGCCCGTACTGGCAAGGGCCTGCAAAACAGTCATACCTGGAAGCAGAGATAGCGCGCCGACATGGCCAACCTCACCAGTGACAAAAACGCGACGGCTGTTAATTTCGGTGACGGTAACAGTGACCTGGGGGCTAGTGATGTATTTCGTAAGACCTTCCCGTATGTTGCCGGCCAATTGCATTGCTGTCAGACCCGACGCCTGAATATCATTCAAGAGCGGTAAAGAAATCTTTCCGTCCGGACGAACAGGGATTTTGCGACTGATTTCCGGTTCTTTCCATACATCAATTATAAGAACGTCTTGAGGCCCAATCGTGTAGTCGTCCGGGGCCACCGATCCAGCACTCGTGCCACTTTTTGTGGAAGACGTCTTCGCCTGATCTTGCGCTTGCTTGGTGTTGCTCTGTGCACGAGCCGAAGGCAGAATCAGCAAACATACCAGAATCCATCGTAGGCGCCGCATTCTCTCGTTTCTCCCTCTAGTCATATCCTATGCAAGAATCCCAAACTGTTTCCATCTTATACACGAATTAACATGGCCAGATTGGGAATTCCTTTGCAGCGTCCCGCAACACCGCCCCTCCGTCGGCGCGAGAATCTGGGGCTGGTCCAGCCCAATAAGAGAGATCCGAAGTTACGAGGGAGCAAGTGCGTTTCCAAAGGGTCAATGCATCGACAGCTCGAGACCAGCTACTAAGTACCATGTAATCATATAGATAATGACATGGCCAGAGGGTGTAAGGTACTCACCGGAGGGATACGACCCCGGTCGGCACCCGCGGGGAGTGGTAAATGATTCCCGTCCGTCGCCATAAATGTGGACCGGGGTTTAGGTCTACGGCAGTGCTGTCACCGTAACGTTCCCGAAGCTCACGTCCGCGCTAACCGCACCTAAGAGCACGGAACCCGTGCTGGCATCAGTGTTTGCCTGAAGATTCCAGTTAGCGGGCTCGGTACCACTTGCGGGCCATAGCTTAAGCGAGAGCTGACTGGACGAGTTCCCGCTGTTGCGCTGCACGGCGAATTTCATCATGTAAGTGACACCCGGAGTTATGGTGATACCGGTCGTGTCTGCAACCAGCACTTTTTCTGGGTAGCTCTTGCTGTTGGCATAAATGTTCAGAGTTCCTGTGGGAGGCACATCACTGCCGATTGTCGCGTATGTGCCGAAACCGAAGAACGGGTGACCGGTACGGGGTTGGTCGGGCTGGGGTGCTGTAGGATCGGTGGTGTGGCCGCTCCAGCCGACAACGATGCCGACAGAAAAATTATTGCAATCGAACGTATTGACTTTGATCGATGCAACCACCTGATAATCCGTCCAAGTCTCATCACCGAGTGCAATCAACCGATCGTAGCCCACCTGCTGCGTGCGGACCGTGCCGTCAGGCTGGAGAGCCCATTGGCCATCTACGATTTGGGCTACGCTCTGAATGCTTGACGCCGTCGACCAGTTTATCGAATACGGAAGGGGCCAAACTTGACCCGTGTTACTCCAGTTCAATGTGACGGTTTGAGTGCTGGTGTTATTCAGGCTGTCGGTCGCAGTAATGACGACGGTGTTCGCACCAGCGTTGAGACTGGCGTGATCGATTTCTACGTTAAAATCTCCCGAATCCACTAACCTTGTACCATTAGGCCCCACCCGCAAGAATTGCGATGCACCTCCGTTTAACGTGTAGCTTGCGGATTGAATACCGCTTGGCGCAGAGACGTTCCCCAAGATATTGACCCACTGCTGCGGTATGCCGTTCTGCCCAAAGGTTTGAGAGTTGCCGTACCAGACATTGATCACCGGATGATTGGGCGGAGGAGCCTCACCACCATCGGCCGGACTAATGGGGCTGGCGAGATTAAAGAAATAGTCCACTGCAGCGGTAAAGCTGGGCGCGGGGCTGGTGTTATTGGTGGCATTCGCTGCGGCCGGACCAATACCGGAAACTACCATGGTTTGCGTAAAGGTGGTCGCCACGGTGTAATTGGTGCCATCGGTGGACCAACTCTCTGTCCACGAATTGCCGCTGCGCGTCACGCGAAGCCAGAAGGGCGCGCCGCCGCTGGAAATGTGGTTGTTTATTTTTCCGACGGCCAAACCACTCGTTGTGACGACAGCCAAGATAGTCGGCGAAACACCATCGTGATAGACAGCAAACCACATGAAGTTTTGAGCATCTTGCTGGACAACGATTCCTTCCTCCTGGACCCCCTGGGTGACGGCGGAATCGAATTTAGCGACCACGTCGAAATCGACGTTGCTGATGTTTTGCAACAGGCCAACGCCCTGGTTCTGCGTATAGATATTATGGCTGGTGACGCTTGGCACGATAAGCAGAGCGTCGGTTCCATTCAGCTTCTGGAACCCACAGCAGCCAGCGTAGAACGACCACATAGGATTGAGAGTGCTGCCGTGGAAATCATCGGACACGGGGCCGCCGGCCGGACACGCGGTCGTCGCAAAGGTATTGTCGGGCGTGCTGGAGCTGTTGTTGCTTCCATCCACCGAGGTGATGCTGTAGTGATAGGTGGTGGCACAGGTAAGGCCGGTCAGCGAAACGGAATGCGTGGTCACCAACGACGAATTGCTGTTGGTCACGGTATATGAAGACGTCAGTCCATACTTCACTACGCTGGTCGCGGCCACGTTCGTGGTCCAAGCCACCGTTGCCGAGGTACTGCTCGGCGTCACCACAATGTTCGATATCGTCGGACCGCCACCACCCGTGCCACACCCCGTGGTGGTGAACGTCGCGTCCGCGGTGCTTTCCGTCGCTCCGGCATAGCTCGCCGCCGAGGTCACCTTATAGTGATACGTGGTCGCACACGTTAGCCCCGTGATGCTCAGCGTGTGGTTGATCGCTAGCGCCGGATTGTTCGCCGTCGACCCGTAGCTGCTCGTGGCCCCATAATTCACTACGCTGGTGCTCCAGTCTCCCGTCGTCCAACTCACACTTGCGCCCGTCTGACTCGGTGTGACCGTTACTCCCGTGGGCACGATGTCCGTCCCGCCATCCTCCGGATAGATCGGACTGGCGGTATTGAAGAAATAATCGATCGAAGCCGTGAATGCCGGCGCCGTGTATGCGCCCGACGACGCACCTGCGTTCGCCCCATACGGGCCGATCTGGCTCACCGTCAACGTGTAACTGAATGTCGAAACTGCCGTGTACGTACTCCCATCCGTCGACCAACTCATCGTCCAACTATTGCCGCTCCGCTGTACCTGCATCCAAATAGGAACTTGCCCCGCTGGGATCGATACCGGGGTGTAGGTGACCGTAGTCGGCTGCCCGGATGCGAACGTCGCGACATACGCGTAAACCTTCTGCGCATCACTGAACAAACAGAAGCGAATGAAGGTCTGGCTGTCCTGCTCTACCATCAACCCTTCTTCGACAGTTTGAATCTCATTGGCCTGTAACGTCAGTCCCGAGTCGAACTTTGTTTGTACCTCAAAATCCACGTTGCCGATGGTCTGCATCAGCCGCGGCGCTGTCGTGGTGTTGGTCCACAACTCGTGATTGACACCACCAGGCACGGCAATCAGCGCGTTCGTGCCACTCATGGTTAACGTGGCATCGTTGCGTGGATTCACAAACGTCCACAAACTGGTATTCAATGTCGTGGAATGAAAATCATCGGACACGGGACCACCGGCCGGACACGCGGTCGTCGCAAAGGTATTGTCGGGCGTGCTGGAGCTGTTGTTGCTTCCATCCACCGAGGTGATGCTGTAGTGATAGGTGGTGGCACAGGTAAGGCCGGTCAGCGAAACGGAATGCGTGGTCACCAACGACGAATTGCTGTTGGTCACGGTATATGAAGACGTCAGTCCATACTTCACTACGCTGGTCGCGGCCACGTTCGTGGTCCAAGCCACCGTTGCCGAGGTACTGCTCGGCGTCACCACAATGTTCGATATCGTCGGACCGCCACCACCCGTGCCACACCCCGTGGTGGTGAACGTCGCGTCCGCGGTGCTTTCCGTCGCTCCGGCATAGCTCGCCGCCGAGGTCACCTTATAGTGATACGTGGTCGCACACGTTAGCCCCGTGATGCTCAGCGTGTGGTTGATCGCTAGCGCCGGATTGTTCGCCGTCGACCCGTAGCTGCTCGTGGCCCCATAATTCACTACGCTGGTGCTCCAGTCTCCCGTCGTCCAACTCACACTTGCGCCCGTCTGACTCGGCGTGACGGTTACTCCCGTGGGCACGATGTCCGTCCCGCCATCCTCCGGATAGATCGGACTGGCGGTATTGAAGAAATAATCGATCGAAGCCGTGAATGCCGGCGCCGTGTATGCGCCCGACGACGCACCTGCGTTCGCCCCATACGGGCCGATCTGGCTCACCGTCAACGTGTAACTGAATGTCGAAACTGCCGTGTACGTACTCCCATCCGTCGACCAACTCATCGTCCAACTATTGCCGCTCCGCTGTACCTGCATCCAAATAGGAACTTGCCCCGCTGGGATCGATACCGGGGTGTAGGTGACCGTAGTCGGCTGCCCGGATGCGAACGTCGCGACATACGCGTAAACCTTCTGCGCATCACTGAACAAACAGAAGCGGATGAAGGTCTGGCTGTCCTGCTCTACCATCAGCCCTTCTTCGACACTTTGAATCTCATTGGCCTGTAACGTCAGTCCCGAGTCGAACTTTGTTTGTACCTCAAAATCCACGTTGCCGATGGTCTGCATCAGCCGTGGCGCTGTCGTGGTGTTGGTCCACAACTCGTGATTGACACCACCAGGCACGGAAATCAGCGCGTTCGTGCCGCTCATGGTTAGCGTGGCATCGTTGAGCGGGTTCACAAACGTCCACAAACTGGTATTCAATGTCGTGGAATGAAAATCGTCAGAGACAGGACCAGATCCTGCTGTGCCGCAAGATGAGGTCGTGAACGTCGCGTCCGCGGTGCTTTCCGTCGCTCCGGCATAACTCGCCGCCGAGGTCACCTTATAGTGATACGTGGTCGCACACGTTAGCCCCGTGATGCTCAGCGTGTGGTTGATCGCTAGCGCCGGATTGTTCGCCGTCGACCCGTAGCTGCTCGTGGCCCCATAATTCACTACGCTGGTGCTCCAGTCTCCCGTCGTCCAACTCACACTTGCGCCCGTCTGACTCGGTGTGACCGTTACTCCCGTGGGCACGATGTCCGTCCCGCCATCCTCCGGATAGATCGGACTGGCGGTATTGAAGAAATAATCGATCGAAGCGGTGAATGCCGGCGCCGTGTATGCGCCCGACGACGCACCTGCGTTCGCCCCATACGGGCCGATCTGGCTCACCGTCAACGTGTAACTGAATGTCGAAACTGCCGTGTACGTACTCCCATCCGTCGACCAACTCATCGTCCAACTATTGCCGCTCCGCTGTACCTGCATCCAAATAGGAACTTGCCCCGCTGGGATCGATACCGGGGTGTAGGTGACCGTAGTCGGCTGCCCGGATGCGAACGTCGCGACATACGCGTAAACCTTCTGCGCATCACTGAACAAACAGAAGCGGATGAAGGTCTGGCTGTCCTGCTCTACCATCAACCCTTCTTCGACAGTTTGAATCTCATTGGCCTGTAACGTCAGTCCCGAGTCGAACTTTGTTTGTACCTCAAAATCCACGTTGCCGATGGTCTGCATCAGCCGCGGCGCTGTCGTGGTGTTGGTCCACAACTCGTGATTGACACCACCAGGCACGGCAATCAGCGCGTTCGTGCCACTCATGGTTAACGTGGCATCGTTGCGTGGATTCACGAACGTCCACAAACTGGTGTTCAATGTCGTGGAATGAAAATCATCGGACACGGGGCCGCTTTGCCCTAGCGCGACCGGACAAAAAGCGAAGATCCCCAGCAGTAACAGGAACCAGTTGGCGAAACACAAGGCACGTACGCGCGCCATTAGACAAACCTGCATTTGGGCTCCCCGGAAGCGGTCTGGAGGTCGGAGCAACTCACATACCACCCCGCCTAGCAAGTAAGTCCTTGCGGGTGAAGGTCTGCAGTTCGCTTGCGCCGTCAGCCACCCATTGAAGTTCCGCTGGGAGAGAACAGTGCTGCACACTTTACTAGCTCTCTGGAATAGAAGTCCAGTGCCAAGAGATTACGTGACCAATCAGAAGGCCAAGGGATAGTCTTTTTCCCTTGGATTATTCGGAGAATCTAGCAAAGAAAGGGGATAGCTCAGGGAATCGGAAGCTGGGCGCGGCTCGCTGATTAAGCACCTTTTCAAGAACGTCACCTCTAGCACTTTAGGAGTTCCAGACTGCAGGATAAGGCCGCCGTAATTGTTGCCGTGAACGTGAGTAATTTCAAAATCGGCTTTGAGCCTTTCAGTTAACTCCGCGAATGATGCCCAAAGTATGTCGAGGTCATGAAACTCGACGACCAAAGCGTTGACACACTTCACATATTTCAAGAGATCAGGAAGGACCCGGAATTCCGATACCTCAATATCCATCTTCACGAAGACTGAATTCTCTGGAATCTCCTCATTGGACACCAGTTGCAGGGCTTCGGCAAAGGTAATAAAGGGCCCGGTATGCTCGTTGGAAACATGCTCGTTGGAAACTCCAGTCGGATAGAAGTGTACTTTTTCGTTGGCCAGAAATTGTGAAAATCTACGGTAGATTCGGGCCCACTCGGCAACGTCTGAAAGCTTTCGGCGCACTTTGGGAAAATTTAACGAGCAAAGGAACGCTGCGAACTTCAGGCTTAGGACTTCGTTCACCGCATTTACTGTTCTCTTCCGGAAGGCTTTCTTCGAAACCGAGGGATCAAAGCAGAACATGGCGACGTCTGGATTGCGCTTCAAAAAGTCCAATTCGAACGACCAATCGAATTCCACACCGAAACTTAACAGGTAACGCGAGAGCCGAATGGCACGTTCATTGACTACATAACCGCCGTCGCCTTCGGCACCTACGCGGATCAAGTCCGACAAATAATGTGGACGCAGACGCTCCAAAGAAGGGAAATCGTCCATTGGGACCCTCCTTATCGGAGCGCTGGGACTTAGTCCTCCAGCAAAAACGGGAACAAACGGTGAGTGCTTCGCGTAGGCTGGTTCCACGAGCGATGCCCCCAAGTCGAGTCGCTTAAGAGCAGACTGAGTACCGTCTTGGGACGCAGCTAAGTGATTGCGATTCAATGAACTCTTTATCGAGCTACTACCAAGAGTACTAATGCTGGTGGGAAAGTGTGGCAACACTTTGCACATGTGTAGTGTGGACGCCGTTGGGAAGACGGACTAAGGTCAGTCGCGGTTGACTACGCCGCTATCGTTGGACTTAGCTGGAAGCCAAAGTAGATTTCGTCGGGACGCGTTCTCCAAGATAGGCGTGAAGCCCGTCGCGCCAATGGCGGAAGACGTTCAGCCCCTCTTTTTTCAGCGCCTGGTTCTCCAAGACGGAATATTTCGGGCGCGGTATCTTGGCAGGAAATTCATTGGGCCCCGCGACGAGCAAACGCACTGGGGTTTGGGTTGCTTCGAATATCTCTTTGGCGAATTCGTGCCAGGAGCAACTACCCTCGGCCGTGGCATGGTATAGGCCATAGTGAGTCGACCGGCTCAGGGCCACGACTTGCTGGGCGATTTCGGCGGTAGGCGTAGGGGTGACAAACTCACTATCTACGACGCGGACTTCGCCGCGTTCCTTGGCCAGCTTCAACATCAATTCGACGAAGTTGAGACCGCGTTTGGCGCGGCAGGGGCTTTTGCCGTAAATCGCCGACGTACGCACCACGAAATGTTTTTCGGTGGTACAGCGGACAAAATGCTCACCGGCTAATTTGGAAATTCCGTAAGCATTCAGCGGCCGGGGCATGTCTTCTTCGACGTAAGGAGAGTGCTTGTTACCGTCGAAGACATAATCCGTGCTGACGTGCGCAAGAACCGCGTGAAGATCGCGCGCGACCGCAGCCAGGTTTCTAGCGCCCACCGCGTTGGTGGCAAACGCTCTCTCCGGTTCCATTTCACACAAGTCGACATGGTGCATCGCGGAAGTGTTCACGATGAAATCCGGATGAATTTCCTTTAGGGCGCGTGCGACGGAGTCGAGATCAGCAACTTCCAAGTCCGCGTGGGTAAGAGGCGAGACAGCGTCGCCCTTCTGCGTAAAGGCGGCGACAAGATCGCTGCCCAATTGCCCGTTGGCGCCTATGACCGCAACCTTCATCTTTGAACCGTTCTTTCCATGGCATGCATGTCTACGGCGCTTTCGATGTTCTTGAACATGGCAATGTTGGAGTACTCGGGATTATCCCAATCACGGAATTTTTCCATGTTGTCAATCAAGTTTAGGACAATCGATTTCGGGTCATCGGCCGGGTGGAAGCTCAGCACCGTTTTTGCTTTCTCCGTGCTCACCTTGTAATTGCGGAAATCCTGGATGTGCTTAATGACGAGGTGGATGGGTGTGCCCAAGCGCTCCTCAATGGTTGATTTCACCAGGTCGCCAACTTCTCCCACGGTGTAGTTGCCGGAAGCCACGTTGAATATTCCGGAAATCTTGTGGTTGGCTTCGATGGCGCGAATGTACGCGGTGGCGGCGTCCTGGATACTTAAGAGCGGTCGCCAGATAGAAGGGTTGTTAATGGTAATGGCGCGATCCTTCATCGCGCTCTTGAACATGGTGTTGATGATGAGATCGAGTCGCATGCGCGGGCTGTAGCCCGAGACGGTTCCCTTTCGCAAGGCGATCACGGAGAAGTTCTCGTCGACAAGCTGGAGAGCTGCCTGTTCGCCTTGCAGTTTCGAAACGCCATAGGGATAGCTGGAGCTAACAACGCGAGTTTCGTCGTACAACTCGTTTTCTGTGTAGCCGTAAACGGAACAGGAGCTGGCGTAGACGTAGCGTTTCACCTTGGCTTTCTTTGCCATATACGCGAGGTAAGACGGCGCTGCAGCGTTGAAGATGAAGTTCTTGCTGGGGGAAAATTCCGCCATGGGATCGTTGGACAGACCCGCCAGGAAAACCACCTGATCGTAAGATTCCAGATCTTCCTGCGTGAGGTGAAAAATGTCTTTGCTGAGTACGCCGACCTGGCGGGGCAAGTGATTGCCGAACCAGAAGAGATCCACGACATCCACTTTGTAGCCGCGATCGAGGAGTTTCGGGATAAGGACGGAGCCAACATATCCAGCGCCGCCGGCGATAAGAAGTTTCACAAATTCCTCCTTGAGAAGCCTGAGCTACGATTGGAAATCAGTAGCTGAAATTTGAAGATTCCGGACGTGCCAGCCACTGCGCCAAGGTTTGTGCATTCTTGTCTTTATCAGAAAGCTGAACATCTTGTAAGGGCCACTGGATCCCAATTTCGGGATCATTCCAAAGAACGCCTGACTCGGCTTTGTTGTTGTATAGCCCGGTGCATTTGTACTGAATCTCGGCAACGTCGGAAAGCACGCAAAACCCGCGAGCGAACCCGGCGGGAGCCCAAACCTGGCGGCGATTCTCTGTGGAAGCTTCCACGCCAAACCATTTGCCCAAGGTCGGCGAGCCCTTGCGAATATCAACGGCCACCAGAAAGGCACTGCCAACGGTGACGCGCATTAACTTACCCATGGGCGGACCCCACTGAAAGTGCAGACCGCGCAGGACGCCCTTCGAAGAACGCGAATGGTTGTCTTGTACGAAATGGGTGGGGAGTCCCTTCGCTTTGAATTGATCTTCCCGGAATGCCTCAAGAAAGAAGCCGCGGCTATCCTGGAATATGTCTGGCACGATGACGGTGACGTCCCGGAAGGTGACTGACTCGATATGGATTTCCACGTTGTTCGAAGATTCCTTTTCGATTGAGTTCAGTTCAGGGCAGCCGTGGCCGATTTCGGGCATCAGCATCCTTGACCGCAAAACGATCCTATCTTTCTAACACGCGGGGGACAGGTTCGCCGGAAAGTTTTGGCTCTTCTCCGTTTTCGACGAGCCGCACCGGATCGACGCGTAAATTCCATTCAAACTCAGCCCGGAGCACGTCCAAACGATTCTTTACGGCCTCGGTCGGGTGAATAAGTTGCTTGAGTCCATAGCCGAACCTGCGAAGAGACAAAGACACGAGCGCCGCCCGACGGCACTTCCGCACACCCGATCTGCCAAAGTATTTGTAGAAGTACCGATATCGCGTAATCTGGCGATCGAGATGAAACGCAATGGGAAAACGCTTGGTCGATTGGCCCCCCAAGTGAATGATCGTCGCTTCCGAGTCAAACCAGATCGGATAGCCAGCATCCCAAATCCGTCGACAGAGATCAACTTCTTCGTAGTAATAAAAAAACTGCGGATCAAATCCACCGAGACGCTTCAACAGTTCTCCACGAACCAGAAGGCAACATCCTGATTGCCAATCAATTTTCCGCTGCGTATTACCTTCCCAGCCAACATAGGTGGCAGCAAGGAACCTGTCGGAAATATACGCGAGTGGCTTCAGGCATAGGGCGGTTATCCACGCACCGCGAACAGTGGGGAAAGGTCGCGCCGATTCCTGGTAGGTGCCATCAGGATTTAGCACTTTGCATCCGAAAGCTCCGGCTTCCGGATGTTGATCAGCAAATTGAATGAGTTTGTCCAGGGTACCTTCATGGATGATCGTGTCCGGATTCAGGATCAGAATGTACTCGCCCTGACTGGCCTGCATTCCGACGTTATTTGCTTTAGCGAATCTCAGGTTTGCTCCGTTTTCGATGACATGGACATGCGGATAATTTGCGCGGATGAATTCGGGAGACCCATCGGTCGAGCCGTTGTCCGAGACAATGACCTCGAACGCCGTGGAATGCGTTCCCGCGAAGATCGAATCGAGACAATTGCGAATCAGTTTCAGGTCATTCCAACAAATAATGACGATCGACAGCTTCATGGGTAGGACACCACGACTGGCGCCAGCCGTCTCGGCATGCCTCGATTCTTGCGATTGATTAATTATCATGTCTTTCTTGCACATGTTCGTTTATATCATTCTGGGCGATCGGCCGGAATGGTCGGGGGGTTCTGCATACCAAACCTAACTCCCCACAAAATTAAGGGGCACGCAAGAGGCCAACCGTCAAGCTTCGAAAAGATCGCCGCAACTGCTTAATAAAAAACGCCTTAGACAACTCGTTTTGTCTAATGTTAGATCTGAGCCAGAATAGACCCGGCCGCAGTGCTGTGAAAATTGTTATCCCTCCGTGGTGCCCATTTTCCCCCGCACAAAGCCGACGCGATTGTGAAAGGCGCGAGTTAATGACCCCCAAAGCGACTGGACCCGGAGCGACAGCAACGCTCTGGGTCCAGTGTTTCAATTCCACTGATTAAGGCAGTGCCGTAACTGTGACGTTGCCAATGCTCACATCTGCTTCGTGGACTGCGAGCAGGACCGATCCGGTGCTTGGGTCGGTATCGTACTGGAGAGTTACAGGGCTCTGCGGCCCGCTCGCGGGCGAAAGGTTCAGTGTGTAGTGGCTGGTCAGACCACCAGAATTCCGCTGAGCAGTAATCGTCAGAATATATTTGACGCCCGGCGTCATGGTGATTCCGGTGGTGTCGGCAATGAGCACCTTTTCAGGGTTGCTCGCGGTGTTGGCGTAGAGATTGAGAGTTCCGGTCGGCGATACGTCGCTGCCGATCGTGGCATATGTGCCAAACGCCGGGAAGATGTGGCCGACGGCCGGCTGAGCATTCGGGTCTGTCGGATCTTTCGAATGCCCTTGCCAACCGACGATCACGCCGATGGAAAAACCCTGGCAGTCGAAAGTATTTACGGTCAGTTCTTCGGTTACCTTGTAATCGGTCCAGGTCACGTCGCCAATCGCCAGCAATCGATCGTAACCGACCTGCTGCGTACGGACAGTGCCGTCCGGCTGGATGGCCCACTGGCCGTCGACAACTTGAGCAACATCGGTAATCTGCGATACGGTTGACCAGTCGATGCTGTAAGGGAGTGGCCAAGTTTGCCCGGTATTGCTCCAGTTCACGGTAACTGTATGGGTTTTGACGTTGTTCAGATTGTCGGTCGCGCTTATTACGACCGTGTTTGTCCCAGCGTTTAAAGTCACAGGAGCGCTACACACAGTGGTAGAGCCGGGTTTGCAAATCTCGACATCGAAATCGCCAGTGTCCACTAGCCTTGTTCCGTTGGGACCAACACTTAGCGGCTGAGACGCGCTTCCATTTAGGGTGAAACTCAGTGACTGGATACCGCTGAGCGCTGACACATTCCCCAGGATATTAACTTGCTGTTGGGGAACGCCGAGCGTTCCGAAAGTTTGCGTGTCGCCGTACCACACGTCGAAGACCGGGTAGTTCGGCGGCGGCAACATGCCGCCATCGGCCGGCGTAACCGGACTTGCTACGTTGAAGAAGTAATCGACGGCAGCCGTAAAGCTAGGCGCATTTAAACTACCGGACGCAACGTTTCCGCCGACTGGGCCCATTGCTGAGACCACCAGCGGTTGGTTCAAGCTCGCTGCTGGAGTGTAGGTTGAGCCGTCTGTCGACCAGGTTTGCGTCCAAGTGGAGCCAGCGCGTTTGACGTGCATGTAGAACGCCTTGGCACCCGTCGGGATGGTGACAGGTACGTCGTAGGCATCTGTTGCGGACCCACCGAGCGTCACGATGGCATATACGGAGGTAGTGCTGCCATTGTTGTAGACGCCGAAGAAAATGAAATTATTGGGGTCCTGCTGAACAACGATACCTTCCTCCTGGTAACCCTGGGTGACAAGGCTATCGAATTTGGCTTCCACTTCGAAATCAGTGTCTGACACGCTCTGCAACAGTCCGACGCCCTGATTCGAGCCGTAGATGTTGTGATCCGTGGTGCTCGGGACCATGAGTAACGCATCAGTGCCATTCAGTTTGTCGAAGCCGCAGCACGCTGCATAGAATTTCCACATCGGATTAAGCGTGGTGCCGTGAAAATCGTCGGAGATTGGCGCACCTGGACCGGAGACCGTGAAGTTGATGCCGTTGCTTGCAACGCCATTTATGGTCACGACCACGTTTCCTGAAGTGGCCCCGCTTGGAACGATAAAAGTAATCGCGGTTGCGCTCCAAGTGGCCGGAGTAATCGCGGTACCGTGGAGAGTTAGTGTGCTTGTTCCTTGGGAAGCACCAAAACCTGTTCCTGTGATCGTCACGGTCGTGCCGATTGCGCCGGACGTGGGATTCAAATTGGTGATACCGGCGATCACAGCGAATGTCACGCTGTTGCTGGGTACACCCGCAACGGTCACAACAACATTGCCCGTGGTCGCGCCGGCTGGCACTGGCACAGTGATACCCGAGTTGCTCCAGTTGGTTGGCACGCCCGAAACGCCGTTGAACTTGACTGTGCTGGTGCCCTGAGCGGCGCCGAAATTTGTTCCGCTGATGCTCAAGGAAGTCCCGATCGCACCTGATGTGGGATTCAGAGTCGCAATGTTTGGCGTCGGCAATACCGTGAAGTTCACACCCAAGCTAGCCACCCCGTTGACAGTCACAACAACATTGCCAGTGGCTGCAGCAGTCGGTACAGGAAGGGTAATGCTGGTGGCGCTCCAGGCGCCTGGCGCTCCGGCTGTGCCATTGAACGTCACTGTACTCGTTCCTTGAGTCGAACCGAAATTTGTTCCAGTGATGGTCACCATGGTTCCAGCAGATCCGGAGGTCGGATTGAGGCTGGTGATACTTGGTGTTGCCAAAACCGTGAAGGCCACTCCGTTACTAGCAACAGCACTTGCGGTGACAACTACATTCCCGGTTGTGGCGCCGGTCGGCACCGGCACGGCGATGGTTGTCGCACTCCAATTCGTCGGCATTGCCGCAGTACCGTTGAAGGTCACGGTTCCTGTGGTCGAACCAAAATTCGATCCGGTGATGATTACGGGGGTTCCGACAGGACCGGAGATCGGGCTCAAACTGGTAATGGATGGTGTTGGAACTACAGTAAATGTGACAGGATTGCTAACAGCGGTGCCTACCGTGACGAGAACACTGCCGGTGCTTGCACTCGTGGGCACAGTAACAGTGATGCTACTTGCGCTCCAGCTAGTTGGAGTAGCCGGAGTGCCATTGAAGCTGACTGTGCTAGTGCCTTGCGTGGCACCAAAACTCGTTCCTGTGATAGTTACTACCGACCCTGCGGGACCCGAGGCGGGACTGATACTCGTAATAGTCAGATTGGTTCCGGTGCCGCCGTGACCAGAAGTGCCACCGCCTGAACTGGCGCAGCCGACTAGCCCTAGACACAGGAATACACACACGGCAAGTATGAAGTTTCGCAAGTTTCACTCCGTATGAAGCACACCACTAGCTACAAATCGTGCAATCCTAGTACCAGGCCGAGTAACAGAAAGGTAAAGGCCATACAGCACTTAACTCCAACTGTAACCTAGCTTTAATACAGTTTTCCATCAGTTGTGACGTAGGATACAACCCCACTCAATGGAATTCTTGCTGCGAGATTTCTACCCGTTAGTGGCAGCAAAATTCCGCGTCGCTAGAGCGGAAATTTTCATACGCGGAGGAACCTGCCCATGCTTGGTCTAACCCAAGAGGTGATTATGATGTTGCACGAAATCTTTTGTGACTTTGTCCCAAGTGAAGAGTCGAACGCGTTGGCGGCCTGCTAGACACATTGATCGCCTCAGGTCCCGTTTTCATGCAGATGAAGAACTGATTGCGCTAAACCTACCGAGTGACCTGGAGTGACAAGAAACCCAGTGCGATTATCTTCGACAACTTCCGGGAGACTGGTTACGCGTGAAGTCACAACATGGACTCCACACGCGTTTCCTGGCATGGAAACCGGCTCCAGCCTCGGGTTCAGCAGCAATCAACCCACCAGGCTAATTCAAATGGTTATGAATCAAATGGTTACAAGCGCAAGGTGGTTTCTCAGAAGACCTGGCTGATCGACGAAATCGAAGCCAAGCCTAGGCTTGAAGGGCAGGAAGAAAATTCTGCCACTATGGAGCAAGTATGTTCTTAGCTCGCGGAGGTTATGCCTGTAGACATAGCCATCGAGAGCCCTTAACCGATCTAAGATGTTGAATAAAATAGGCTTACTTAGTAAGCGCCAAGATCATCTCTTGGCACAACGCGTGCAGCCATGTAAGGCAGAGGAGCCATCAATTTGGGAGTTTTATGGCGGTAGCTTACCCAGATAGTCAGATGTCCGACTTAAAGAATAGCACCCACGCCGCAAGGGCTGAAGTGACTGGCCCCCAGTTCCCTTGGTACGCTCTTCAAGTCCGGACAAAGCACGAATTGAATGTGGCAAATTTCCTACGGGGGCGCGGGTACGACCCTTTCCTGCCCCTGTATGAATCGCGCAAACGCTGGTCGGATCGCGTTAAGGTGGTGCAATCGGCACTGTTCCCCGGGTATCTCTTCTGCAGGCTAAATGTCGAGAATCGGTTGCCAGTTCTCACAACACCTGGAGTAGGTCAAATCGTCGGATACAGCAAGACACCGGTGCCTGTGGACGAAGCGGAGATCAACGCGATACAGATTTTGATCGCGTCAGGACTGCCAAATCAGCCCTGGCCATTCCTGCGCGCCGGCGACAGAGTGCACATTGAAAGAGGGCCGCTGCGAGGGTTAGAGGGGATTCTCCTAGAAGTCCGCGGTGCGCACCGACTGGTGCTCTCTGTGACCTTGCTGCAAAGATCGGTAGCGGTGGAGATTGAGCCTGCATTCGTGCGATCGATCGAAAGAAGCAGCGTGATTTCGTAGATGAACAATCAGCAATGTTTATCCAAGAAGGACATTAGCACTCGAGGGCAGCTTACTTCACATTTGCTACACTCAACCCGAGTCAAGCAAGGCCGATGATTTTCGTAGCCAGTTGAAAATAAACGCCTTGCATATGGTCGCAGGCAAGCAAACCAACGAGATCGAGTGGCATAAGAAGTGCTGGTAAGAGGAACCAGAACGTGATTTGGGTGTGCAGGCAGTCTGCTCGGATGTCCCCCACAAACGGCCGCCCCGTAGTGGAGCGTAGTTTACTCATTTGACGGTATGGAACGCCGGATGTGCGACGCGGTTAAATCTCATTAAGCGAGGTTTTATTCGTGGGGACGATTTCTAGCATTATGCAAAGCATCGGCGCTAGTCAGGACAGGAACGCGCCGCGCGAAGTGCGCCCCGAGGCACACCGGACCTTGCTTTCTGAGGGGCATTTTCGCCGGGTGCTGTGGGCTGAGAGGAAGCGTTCCGGGCGGCTGTCCAAACATATGATTTTAATGCAAGTCAATTCTGATTGCGCACAATATGACGGCACCTCAATGCTTGGTCAGCTGGGCTTAACCCTGGGTTCTGTGATCCGGGAAACCGACGTGACCGGGTGGTTGGAGGCGAATTGCTCTCTCGGTGTGATCTTCACGGAATTGGGCGATTGCGAGGATGTGCGTCACGCGGAGCGGGTTATCCGGGAGCGGATTGCGAGCCTGTTGTCAGCCGAGACCAATGGTGGAAATCCGCGAATTCAAATCTCCTTCAAATCGTTTTGCGATGAGTGGACGGAAAAAGCACCTACGCCAAGTGTCATTCGAAAGCCAGTAGCGCTACCAAGCAGGCTGACCTTGGGAACTTACCCAAACGTGACGCGTCGACCTGCGGTCGACTCTGGCGCGCTTTGATTCTCGTCGGTATAGATAAGAGCCGGGAACGAATTTAGTTGCTGCTCAAGCTGTTACGCTTTCGGTGCCAACCACGGAGCTGTCCGTGCGCAGAATTCAAGGTACGAACGCCACGAAGCAACCAGGTTTAGCAATAACGCCACGCACTAAGACCGCTGCCCCCGAAAACCTAATGGAACAATTACCCAAGCCAGCAAAGGCCTCCAAGGCTGCTGAGAGTCGAAGGTCGCCGCAGGATGAGGAGGTTCTTAACCTGCCAACGGACGAATTTGTATTCAGGGGAGATCTAAGCCGGTTGCTAGACGAAGACTCCTTTCGAGCGATGATCGCCCTGGCGCGGAAGCGCAGCGAGCGTTCACGCAAGGCATGCGCTTTAATCCTGGTGTCCGTCGGAGAATGCCTTGCCGGGCCGAAGAGACAATACCTGCTGGAACGAGTTGCTTTCGCACTCGCGGCACTAACTCGAGACACCGACACGACGGGCTGGTATGAAACCAAGGCGGTTGTCGGGGTCATTTTTACCGATATCGTAGCCGCAGAAAAGCATGCGGTGATCGGCGCGATCCTTTCCCGTGTTAGTGAGACACTGCAAGACTCGTTAACCCAGGAACAGTTCAACCAAATCTCCATTTCGATTCATTGCTATCCGGAAGATTGGCACCACGAAATTTCGCAGCGCCCCAGCAATCCGACTTTGTATCCCGACTTGGAATCGCGAGACGAGTCGAGGAAAGTCTCGATCATGGTCAAGCGGATGGTGGATATCGTGGGCAGCAGCATCGCCTTGATCCTTGCTGCTCCCATATTTCTCGTGACCGCCATGGCCATCAAGCTCAGTTCGGAAGGTCCGGTCTTTTTCCGCCAACAGCGCGTGGGTCAACACGGAAAGTCATTCGTGATGTTCAAGTTCAGGTCCATGCACGTAAACAATGACACGTCCGTCCATAAGCAGTGGTTTCACAACTTTCATTCTGGAAAAGCGGAACGCCATCGCACCGGAGACGATAAGGGTAGCGGCACTTATAAATTGCCGAACGATCCACGCGTGACGAAAGTCGGTCGGTTGTTACGCAGAACAAGCCTCGACGAAGTACCTCAGTTCATCAACGTCCTTAAAGGTGACATGTCCCTTGTCGGTCCGCGCCCACCAATTCCTTACGAAGTGGATGCCTACCAGGCCTGGCAGCGCGGCCGCATCCTGCAGGCCAAGCCAGGGATAACGGGCCTGTGGCAGGTGAGCGGGCGAAGCCGAGTATCGTTTGATGAAATGGTTCGCTTGGATCTCCGGTATGCGCGCACTTGGTCGATTTGGCTCGACATAAAAATTCTTCTCAAGACACCAGCGGCCGTATTCTTCGGTGAGGGAGCATACTAATCCTTGGACATGGGACTGCCGGAACAAGCACAGGTGCTCAAGCTTAGTGTCGCGGTGGACTTGGACCCGCGTATAATGGCTTTACCTGAAAGCGCGCATGTGACGGGTACGCGAACAGCTTCGGCGAATAGGCCCCCCCGCCTCGTGGTACAGCAATTTGACCCTTTGACGGATCCCAGGTGGGAGTTGTTTCTGGCCCGCCATCCGCGTGCCTCCCTTTTTCATTCTTCTGCCTGGCTGAATGCAATCCACCGCACCTACGGTTACTCCGTCGTCGGCTATACCACCACGAATGGTAGTGAGCCCCTTACAAACGCGGTCATATTCTGCAGAGTAACAAGCTGGCTCACAGGTAGGCGCCTCGTATCACTTCCATTTTGTGATCACTGTGAACCGCTGATCGATCGCCAGGAGGACATGGCCGCGATCCTTTCCGCGTTAGAAGAAGAACTACGAGTGGAGAAGTGGAGCTATGTGGAACTCCGGTCCTTCAGTCCTTTATTGGTGCCCGGTTCTTTATGCCTGACAACCACACAGTACAGTTTTCACGAGATTGATCTGACACCTAGTCTTCCCGATATCTTCGCTAGCTTCCATAAAGACTCCATTCAACGGAAAGTCCGAAGGGCCGAGCGTGAAGGGCTGGGGTATGAAGAAGGCACCTCTGATAACCTGCTTTCTGAGTTTTACAATCTGCTCACAACGACTCGGCGTCGGCACCACGTTCCCCCTCAACCAAAGTTGTGGTTTGAGAATTTGCGAGCCTGTTTTAAAGACGCTTTCAAGATTCGGATTGCGCGAAAGAACGGGAAAGCCCTGGCCGGCATGATCACCTTCCGGCACAAGGACACCATTGTTTACAAATACGGAGGCTCCGATTCCCGGTACAACAATCTCGGTCCCATGCATCTTCTGTATTGGAAAACAATTCAAGACGGAAAGGGCTTGGGGCTGAGATTCTTCGATTTAGGGCGGACCGATGCAGGTCAATCGGGCCTGATTACGTTCAAGAACCGGTGGGGAGCCAAGCACCGCTCGCTCACGTATTCGAGATTTGCTCTTCGAGAATACCCCAGCCACTTATTCGAGCAGGCTCCTTCCAAGGTAGGGGGAACCGCAGCGCGAAAAGTAATCGCTTTTGTTCCGAATCGCGTATTATCTTTGATCGGTCGACTACTTTACAAACATATCGGATAGACTAAGAAGTAGATTCGGAGCGAGTGTGGTACCCGATAATCTAAGATATGGTGGAGGAGTTGCCTCCACCGTCCTTCATCCGGCGGTCGCGGTAATTATGATCGTCGCCGGACTCCTCATCCTATTTCTGCCGCAAAAAAAGTTTATCGTCCCGTTTCTGCTCGTAGGTGTTTTGATACCCCAGGACCAGGTTCTGGTTCTTGGCGGTTTGCACTTTCCAGTGTTGCGGGTGCTCATCATCTTCGGGATTGTTCGAATGATCATGATGAAAGCCCAAGGTAAGACCTTGTTCAGTGCTGGGGTGAATAGAATCGACGTTCTGTTCATCGTTTTGGCGTTGGCAACTGCGGTTTCTGGTGTTCTGCTCTTCAACAACAGCCAGGCGTTGATCTATCAGGTTGGCGGATTATACAGCGCGTTGGGCGCATACGTTCTGCTGCGTTGTGCGATCCGCGACGACGAGGATGCGGTTCGCTCAATCCGCACGCTTGCGTTCATTGTCTTATTTCTAGCTGCCGTGATGACCTGCGAGCAACTTGCGAAAGGATGGAATCCGTATTTTTTGTTAGGTGGTGCGCGCGGAACATGGTCTATGGAACGTGATGGAGCGGTTCGTTCGATGGGTTCCTTCGCGCAAGCTCTGCTCGCGGGAACATTTGGAGCGGTTTCCGTGCCTCTATTCGCGGGGTTGTGGATGAAAGAGAACCGCTACCGGATAACAGCAGTGATGGGCATGATTGCTGGTACGATAATGGCGGTCGCCTCACACTCGAGTACGTGCCTTTCAGCCTTGATGGGCGGCGTGCTGGCACTTTGCTTGTGGCATGTGCGCGGGATGATGCGGATAATCCGGTGGGGCATCGTGATTGTGCTTGTGGCTCTGCACCTGGTCATGAAAGCTCCGGTGTGGCACCTCATTTCGCGAATAGACCTCTCAGGCGGGTCGACTTCGTGGCATCGCTATTTTCTGATCGACACCTGTATTGATCACTTCTGGAATTGGTGGCTGATCGGGACTAAGGACAACGCGTCCTGGGGCTGGGGTATGTGGGACACGGCGAACCAGTACGTTGCGAATGCTTATGATGCCGGAATTCTTGGCGTCATTTGTCTGGTCGCGATTCTCGTTTATGGTTATAAGTATGTCGGTTGGGCTCGGCAAGCCATAACTGGAAAGAAGGAACAGCTCTTCTTGTGGGCGTTGGGTGCTTCGCTCTTTGCATACACCATGGCGTTCATGGGAGTTTCTCTGTGGGATCAGAGTATTCTGGAGTGGTACATGTTGCTGGCAATCATCGGGGCAGTTGCGGTGCCACTGCTCCAAACCGCAGAGAATCCGGCGCCAGCGCAGTACAGGCCCGGCAATACCAGCTGCGCCAGACTTTGAGCCCGCTTATCAGGGATGGAGCAGCCGCCAACTGCGCGACCCAAAATTCAAGCGCCGGAGAGCGACTCAACCCTGTGTACCGCAAGCGCGGTCGCGAGTTTCATAACCTCTAAACTTCTCGGCAATCTTCTGATGAACGGTGTCCCTCAGCCAACAAGCAACAGCGGGTGCACGCCTGATTATGTCCTCATGACGGCGGCGCACAATGAAGAATCGTACATCGAAAAAACGATTACGAGCGTGCTCGCACAAACGATGCTTCCTAAACAATGGGTCATCGTAAGTGATGGGTCTACGGACAGAACTGATGCGATCGTTGAAAGCTATGCGAAAGAAAACACCCTTATCTCCTTTTTAAAACTTAGTCGGCCAGAGGGCCGGAATTTCGGTTCAAAGGGCATGGCTTTGAAGAATGCGTGGAAGGTTCTTGAAAAAGTCCCTTTCGATTTTATTGGTAATGTCGACGCCGATATTGTCTTGACGCCTGAATACTTCGAGAGTCTGTTCGAGCAGTTCCGAAATGATCCCAAACTGGGCATCGCCGCTGGATTCATTTATGAGAAGAAGGCCGGTGAATTCCGCAATCGTCCAGCAAACCGGACATATTCGGTCCCTCATGCGGCGCAAATCGTTCGCCGCCAGTGCTTCGAATCCATCGGGGGCTATTCCGTTTTCAAATACGGGGGCGAAGACTGGTATGCGCAACAGTGCGCCAAAATGAATGGTTGGCGGGTGCAGGCCTTTCCTGAATTGAAAGTTCTTCATTACAGGCCGACCGGCGGAGCTTCGAATGCTCTGCGGTCACATTTTCGCGCCGGTCAGTCCGACTACTCTTTCGGCAGCGATCCAGTATTTGAAGTCTTCAAATGTGGCCGGCGAATTTTCGAGAAACCTTGGCTACTCGGAGCAGTGACCAGACTGTCGGGCTTTGCCTGGTCGAGTATCACTCGCGAGCACCGATCAGTTTCAGCCGAGTTTATGGATTTTTTGCGTAAAGAACAAAGGGCAAAACTGCTACAACCGCTCGGTTAATGAACACCTCGCTTCTGCTTGGCTGCCATAAACCGGTTCAGCTTAGAGCCCGTTTATAGGCAGCAAGCAGGTGTTGTTTTTCGAGTTCCCAGTTTAAATTACTTTCAATCCTTCGTCGGCCTGCTTCACCCATGTCGCTCCGAAGTTCTTCCGAATCGATAAGCTTTAGAATCTGCTCCGCAAAACCGGTCGTATCTCCATCCCGAACATAGAGCCCCGCCTCTCCCGCCGATCGCCTACCCTCCCTGAGGTCATAAAGCACTACCGGTAAGCCGTATGCCATATACTCCAGAATCTTATTCATTGTGGATTTATCATTCATCGATGTTGCCGGGTCTGGAGCTACACCCAGATCCACGGTGGAGAGATACGCGGCGATAGCATCAGCCTGTAGCCACCCGGCAAAAACTACGAATTCTTCAATTTGCAGCTCTTTGACCATTTGTTTGAGCATTGGCACTTCGGTACCCGCGCCCATCAACACGAACGTTATATCCTGGCGCTGATGTTCCTTCACGATGCAAGCCACCGAGCGGAGCAACAAGTCCACTCCATCCTGAGGTCCCATGACACCGATGTAGGCGACTGCATAGCGACGGCCGCACTTCAACTCCGGTTGGGGGGCAAGCTTTCGCACTTTCTTGAGATCGGGAACGCTTCGCACTACGAAAACTCGTTCGGGCAACATATGCCCACGAGAAATGGCCACTTCGCGATAGGATTCGTTCGAGGCGATGGAAACAGTTGCACTGCGAAATGTCAGGCGCTCAGCAATGCACAGCATTCGATAGAAGATATCTTGCCGGCGGAATTTTGCTTCGTACAGTTCCGGATTCAGATCGTGATGATCGAAGATAAATCGCA
Organism: Candidatus Acidiferrales bacterium; assembly: GCA_963776365.1. Taxonomy (GTDB): domain Bacteria; phylum Acidobacteriota; class Terriglobia; order Acidiferrales; family UBA7541; genus Acidiferrum. The sequence continues at coordinate 62,601 of CAVZMQ010000013.1, forward strand.
CCCCAATCAACCGGTAGACCCAGCTGATCAGGAAGAGAATGTCCGGGGGATTACACGCTTGCAAAATGCGAAATCTGGTCCGGAGGTAGGCGCGGAATGTGAGCCAAAGGGTGGCAGCTAAGGCCCAGCTATACTCGAAGATGTACTCAGCAGGAGTTGAGGCATCCCAAATCGGATAACGGTAAATCTCGATGGAGTCGAGCACTTCGTAGCTCTGATAAAAACCCTTCCCCTTCGGGCAAACGATGGACACGCGATACCCGGCATCGCGCAGTGCCAAAGCTTCCTGCCAGACACGGCGGTCCACTGGCACGGTAAGGTTTTCCACCAGAATGCAAACACCAACAGGTTTAGAAGTCATGATCCCCAAACGCCAGCCCTTATCCGAGTGGGCGTCCCTGATCCCTAGATGCCAGACTTAATATAAGAAATGCTGCGGGCAGCCACGCCATTCTGAAAATCGTGTGTGACCGGAACGTTTCCATGCGACGGGCGGGGACCCAAGCTAACTAATCCCGCATGGTTAGGCGGTGAGCGAAAATGGAGCACGTGGAGCAAGTGCCCAGGTTGTTTTCGCTGCCTATCTTCCTGCGCTGTAGACCCAACAGTCGCACCAGCGCATGTCACGATAGCCAGAAAGGACCAACAGTGTCAAGGCGTTGAAAGAGTATCGTCACTCAACAACAAATTGTTTCACTACTGATACTCCTTAGCTGTCGAATCGGTGATCTGAACGATCTGGTCTACGATTCGCGTCAGGGCTTGTGGCCGGGTGATTCGCATTTTAGTGGCCTTTTCGCGCCGCACCAGCCGGATTTTCGACTTCACATCTTCCACCGATTCCAGCAGGATCAAACGGCCGTGGGCCGCAAGATAGCTATCTACAGCGCCAATCTTCCCGCGGAAAATACTGTAGACCGGCACCTCTAATGCTGCGGCTTCCCGGTTCATCGTGCCTCCGCCGCTTATGACCAGGTCCGAGAACCAAATCAAGTTCAGCCCGTCGACGGGAAATGAGGGAATGATCAGCTTCCCGGAATCCACCACATTCTGCCAATTGTGCCTGAGCTCGGCAGCTTGACTGGAGTTTCGCGGGAGCAACACAACACGAACGTCGTCGACGCCGGCGCATAGGTCCATTACGGCTGAAAACAGACCCTCGGATTCTGGATTGTGATAATGCGCTTCGGTAGCCGGCGGCCTCAAAGTCACTAAGACGACGTCGTCGGGCACTCCCAGTTTTTCCAGAATGGAAGGGTCTGGCTCAAGCTGCGGAATGTAGACGTCCTCCTTTAGCCCCGGATACTTCAGCGTCCGTGCTCTTTTCATGTTGGTGCTGGGAATCACGTCAGGGGTGATGATCCAGTTCGGTTCCAAGAAACCGGTCTCCGTACAATGTTCGTAGTCGCTCATCAGCACCGTTGGAATTCCTAATGAAAGAGACACGAGAACTTGTGCGCGAGAACCGTGGGACAGCGCCAGGTCGGGACGAGCCCTCCGGGCAAGAGGCAACAACTGTAGGGTTCGCCAAAAGGTCCCCAGAACTTTTAGAATTTTGTTCTTACCATAATGACGGCCCACGACCTCGCAAGGAAGCTGGTGAAATTTGAGAAGATCGCACACTTGGTATGCATCACGGGCAGTCAATAAGACTTCAAATCCGCGGCTTTGCAATTCCCGAATAATCGGCTTGAAGAGCGGGACGTGTGGCGAGTTGTCCAAATCGATCCAGATTTTCTTCTTTCGCTGAATCTGGTTCGGGCTTGAAGAAATGGCGGTGCGTTGCTGGCCGTGTTCGGGCGCATTCAGCTCGTGGATATTTTCCATAGTAGAACAGTCCGGCATGGCTTTGCATGCATTTCACGTCCCAATCGAAGACACTCGCGGCTTTGGAACGCATTATCAGCTTGTGAACCTGACTTGGATATAAGGTACGTATTTTGAAGCATTTACGGACATCAGAAACGAAGATGACATTGGGCACATTACCCGACCGAGGCGAAACAACGGAAAAGCTTTTCAACAGGTGGTAAGGAACTTCTCGATAGGCGGGATAGTTCGGCCAGTTTAGGAGATGCGTCCCTTGGGAACAATTGGGTAAGTGACTAAATCAGAGATACTTAGATGGATCGTACTGGGATCTCAATGTGGCACCACCCATGCAACGATTTGCATAGGAGTGCAGTAGTGTGGGACTTTTAGGGCGGTAGCATGTTTACAGACATGAGGTAGGGATCCCCGGTGTCAGATGTCCGCACCTAAGTTGTATTCTCTGCTGAACGCAGGGCCAGGTTTTTGACTTGTCCGAAATCTGGCCTCTCGGGATGTTGTTTGAGCCGCGATCGGTTGTTACTGTGAACGTGACGGCCAAGTTGCGGAGGTGCAGTTTTGGTAAGAAACGTAGGTTTTACGGTTTCGGTAACGATGTTCATTCTCGTGTTTTTTTTCTTGAGCACACCAGCTGCGGCACAGTCCGGTAGAACCTTCTACATCGATTACTCCAGCGGTTCAAACAGCAACTCGGGAACCCAGGCGGCCCCGTGGAAGACGCACCCTTACATGCAGACTTCAGCAGCCTGCACGGGCTCGGGAAGCGCCCCGAGTTATTCTCATCAAATTGGCGATCAGTTTATCTTTAAGGGCGGTGTCACTTGGCCAGCGTCCTGCTTTGGGATAGTCATCCAGCAGGGTGGAAGTTCCAGCGCGCAAGACTACTATGGCACTTGTGGAGGGCAGCTTACCGCCCCGGCAGCCTGCGGTGGGGCAACGTGGCCAGCAACGGGATGGACTCGCCCGCTATGGGACTTGAATTACGGCACATCGACAACGGACCATGTTGTAGAAGCGGGGGACGCAGATAACTCCAAGAGCGGTGGCCTGAAGTCGTATTACATCACCTTCGATAACATCGAGATTGCCCATTTGGGAGTTTACTGGTCAAATCCAGTTGGTAACTGTTTGCAATCTGTAATTCTGGAATTCACCTCTTGCGGAGGACAGGTGCCTTCTACCGGCATGATTGTCGAGAATATGTACCTCCACGATTGCCGCTGGTTGGATACTTATGGCAGTCAGCACCTCGATCCATACTCTCCTTGTGGAGTTCGCGGAGCCAATCTCATAGACCATACCGAAATCAGCAACGCCAATGGACAATACGGCGGTGTCTCAGACACATGGGGCAGCGCAACCGGGTATTCGGGAGAAACTAGGAATAGCAAAATACACGACTTTTGGTCGGGTGTACACTACTACTTTGGCACGGTTCACGACAATGAGATTTACAACATTGGCGGCACCAATCTTGGGTTCACTCTCAGTGAACACAGCCATACTATATTTGCCGATCCCTTGAATGGGGAAGAATGCAACGGTAACACTACGGGCTGTGCCGTTTACAACAACGCCATTCATGATGTTGAAAACGGAACCGGGAGCAACAACGTTTGCTGCGGCTTAATTGTCAGCGTCCCATACAACACATCAATCTATAACAACGTGATTTGGAACTTCGGTGGCAGCAACCCAGCAATTGGTTTGTTCCAGCCTTGCAACCAGCCAACGCGACCCGGAAATGGCTGCGATTCTTCATCGGATGTGGGCTACATCTACAACAATACCGTCTACTGTCCCACCGCTGGAAGTGGAACCGGAGCTTGTCTTGGGTCGGCAAGCGGATCATCTGGCGGCAACACGGGGCTGGGTACCTTGCAATTGCAGAACAATCTTTGGATCACCGATAAAAGTGGGGGCCCCGGCGGGGCCAACGTCAGCAACGTGATCTCCAGCAACAATTACACGATGACGCTCACAGAGGCCAACAGTTACGGCTTCACTTCCGCGAACAAATTCAAGGGCAGCTCTTCGGACACGAATGTTGCTGGAAAGGCGTCGAGTCTTTCCTGCGCCGGGAGCTTGGCGGCATTATGTTCTGACACGCAAGGAGCTCCTTGGTATGGTGGCTCCTACGTTCTTCGTCCGGCGTCTTGGGACTATGGCGCCTACGAGCTGGCCGGTGGTACGCAGTCCGCGTCGCAGCCTGCTCCGCCCAACGGTCTGACGGTGGTAATTCAATAAAGTCCTGCGAAACGGCCCGTGCCTCACCAAATAGGCCCTGCACCACGGCAGTGACTGTCGGCAATGCTAGAACCGCACAAAGCCGGAACTCTTGGGAAAATCGCGAAGTCCATTATTCCCATCACTTCGGCGTTCGTTACTGCTTTAGGAATGGATGGTTTGCTTCGCTATGCGGAAACCGGAGCGGCCCTCTTGCAAGGGAAGGGTGCTGGCAGCGGCTGGAATCTGCAGTCAGAAATAGACGCCGCGGCTGCCTGCATCAAGCGCCCCGACCCCGTGTTGCTCGATGTTGGAGCGAATTACGGGCAGTGGGCCGAGGGCATGTTGCAAGCGTTTCCAGCGGCCAAACGGGTGATCTTATGCGAGCCACAAGAACGGTGCCTCGTAACGCTTCGCAGTCTGAATCTTCCGGGAAGGGTGATTGTGCCTTCCGCTATCAGCGATCGAACGGGTACCGACACTTTCTACGTTGGGCCAGACGGGTGGGTCGCGGCGTCCCTTTACGAACGCAGTGAGACATTTTTCGCGCACGTCCAGCAGCGGCAAATCACTATTCCAGTGACCACCCTAGATACGGTCCTTGAGAAAGAGGAGATCGAGTTTGTCGACTTCGCCAAATTTGATATCGAGGGCTCGGAACTGGCGGCCTTCCGTGGCGCCGAGCGAGCGTTTTCCCGGCAAGCCATCGCCGCTCTTGCTTTCGAGTTCGGATCCGCGAACATCAATAGCCGTACTTTCTTCCGCGATTTTTGGGAATTCCTGACTGGCCATGGATTTCGGATCTTCCGCGTGCTTCCTAATGGGCACAGCTTGCGGCTGCATGAGTATTACGAGGATTGCGAATATTTCCGCGGCGTCTCGAACTACATTGCTCATTTAACTTCGTAATGTGCCATTCTCTCATCGGATTAATCCCAGAAACGTACGGATCCGGATTGAAGCGGCCCTGGGGAACAGAGGCATTGGCTTGCCCCACGATCGTGAAATGTCGCATAGCGGCAGGTCGATGATGCTCGTTACCGAAACAGAACGGCGAAATGTTCTTTTGATCGTTGCTGGCTGCGATGGCACGGATGTTGGAGAGGCATGGAGTTCCTTTCAGTGGGTGAGTCGCATCGCTCAGCGGCAGAATGTTACTGTTCTGACGTACCGCAAGCGAGATAAGCCGTCTGCCGGTCCACAGTTGCCAGGGGTGCGGGTCGTGGAGTGGCTCGATCTCCCCGTTGTTGAGAGATGGGAACGCTTCAATAGCATGCTGAAACCCGGTTACGTAAGCTTCTATATTCGCGCGCGCCGATGGCTCAAGCATCGCCTTCGCTCTGGTGAGACTTTCCATTTGGCGCACCAGATTTCGCCACTTGCGCTCCGATACCCAAGCCCAGCGGCGGGACTTGGCATACCGCTTATCATTGGCCCCCTTGGTGGAAGCATCGAGAATCCGGAAGACTTTCGTGGCGAACTGGCACGCGTCCCGTGGTATACGAAGCTTCGACTGCTGGATGAATGGCGCCTGCGGCATGATCCGGTTTTGAAGCACAGCTACGCTAGTGCAAACTGTCTCATTTGTGTCGCGCCATACGTCAAGAATCTGCTGAAAGAGCTGCCGTCCCACGAGTTCGAAATGATGAGTGAGGTCGGTGTGGCCTGCCTCCCGCCGCCGCGGCGTCCGTCGAAAGAGACTGCAAGGGAACTTCGATTGCTGTTCGTTGGCCGTGTCGTTCGCTCGAAGGGCGTACGTGACGCCATCCGAGCTGTTGCGAAGCTCAAAGACCTCAATCTGGCGTTTGATGTGGTGGGTAGCGGGGATGACCTCGCTGCTTGCGAGGCTGAGGCGCGGGAGTTAGGTGTCAGCGGGATGGTGAGATTTCACGGGAAAATTCCGCGAAGTGCGGTCGAACCGTTCTACGCAAGAGCGGACGTTTTCGTTTTTCCCAGTTTTCGCGAGCCCAGTGGTAATGCGGTCATCGAAGCGATGAGTCACGGCCTAGCTATGATTGTAGCCGACCGGGGTGGTCCGGGCTTCGTCGTTGATGACGAGTGCGGAATACGTGTCCCAGTGACCGACCCCCAGCAATTCGCTTCCCGGATTGCAGCGGCCATTCGCACACTGGCTGAATCTCCGGAGCTAATCACAGCGATGGGCACCGCTGCAAGAGACAAGGTGAGGCGGGATTTTCTGTGGGACGCAAAAGTGGACCGCATGATGGATCTCTACCATAGAGTGCTGGCCAATTCCCAGGGGCACATCAGTACAGTGTTGGACTGAGATGAATGCACGGGAAAGGCAATCTCCTAGGACAGTTGAGAGAGTACAGAGGTTGGTTTGTATCGCTGAACACCAGCGCGGAAACAGTTGAAATGCTGAGTAATAGGTGAAGAGGACCGGCTGCCGGCCGGTGCAGGTGCAGCTCGAAATGAAGATTCTCGTCTCTATCGCCAACTACGGAACTAAGAATGACGGGTATTTGTCGCGCGTGCTCGCGGAATACCGGAGCATGCCGTATGACATCGACCTGGTGGTCACGAGCAATATTCCGAAAGACCTGGACAAAGACGTGGAAGTGCTTGTGGGGCTGCCCAGCAAGAATCCCCATTCCCTGCCCTTTGCGCACAAACGCGTTTTCGCCGAGCGCAAGGACGCATACGACCTGTTCATTTACACCGAGGACGACATTCTGATCACACAACGGAATATCGAAGCGTTTTTGCGCGTCGAGAAGATTCTTCCGGCGAACGAAATGGTAGGGTTCTTTCGTTCGGAACAGTATCCCGATGGACGAAAGTATTATCCGGAAGCGCATGCGTTCCACCACTGGATGCCGGGTTCGCTGAAGACGATCGGCGACCATACCTTTGCGCGATTCACCAACGAGCACTCCGGCTGTTACGCGTTGACGCGTAGCCAATTAGCGCGGGCGATCGCGTCAGGAGGCTTCCTGGTGGCGCCACACGAGTATAAGCACGGGATGCTGGAGTCTGCGGCCACCGACCCCTACATGCAGTGTGGATTGGAAAAGTGGGTGTGTGTGTCGCACTTCGATGAGTTTTTGGTGCCGCATCTGCCGAACAAATACATCGGCTCGTGGCTTGGGCTGGACGAAGAGGACTTCAACTGTGAGTTCAACGCACTGCTGCACCACCGGCAAAGTGCGGCTGCGAAACAGCCACTGCTGGAACCCTCGACGAAAACCTTTCATTGCGAGTATTCGAAGGATCGGTATGAGCCTTGCCGCAACGATTTGATCGCTATGTTCCCAGAAACCACACGCACCGTACTTTCGATTGGCTGCGGGTGGGGCAAAACGGAAGCCGAACTGGCGAAGAGGGGAATCGAAGTTACGGCGATCCCGCTGGACGCAATGATCGGGGTCTGTGCCGAAGCGCGCGGAGTAAAGGTGGTCTACGGCATTCTGAAAAGTGCGATCGAGCAGCTTCGCGGGCGGCAATTTAATGGGGTGCTGATGTCAGGTATCTTTCACTTGTTTCCAAAGCCGGCTGACGCGCTAGCGGCTGCCAGTTCCGTTCTGGCGCAAGATGGCGTTTTAGTGGCCACCCTGCCCGCCTTCCGGCGCCTGCCAAGCCGGTGGGAAAGGCTTCGTCATGCGTCGCGCTACAAGGGCTGGAAGGATTTCCAGCGCTCGGGCATGCATGCGCTCACCAGAAGGCAAGTGCGGAGCTGGTTCCGCGACGCAGGGCTCTCACTGGAGAGGGTCAGCGCTGCAGTTCCGAAGAGGTGGGAGAGCGTCGGTGGACTGTCGCGACGGCTGGCGGAGGAGTTATTCGCCAGGCAATACGCAATGGTGGGGCGGCAAACCAGGAAGATGCCTAAACCCGAACAACAAGCTGCTACGCTACGGAGTCAAGCCGAACCGGAAGTAACTTACGCGGTTGATGAAAGGCCGGAACTATGAAGGTTTCTGCGGTTATACCAGCTTATAATCGACGCGATTACATTACGCGCGCCATCGAGAGTGCGATCCGCCAGAGCCTTCCGGTCGATGAAATCGTTGTGATCGACGACGGGTCCACGGATGGCACAGCGGAGTTAGTCGAGAGCCGTTACAGCAACACCGTCAGGGTTGTGCGACAGTCCAATACTGGGGTGTCGGGAGCGCGGCGCCGTGGCATTCTGGAGGCGCGCGGGGAATGGATCGCCTTCCTTGACAGTGATGACGAGTGGACACCTGAGCGGAACGCCGCACTGCTGAAAGCTGCAGAACTTGTGCCTCCGGATGTGGCCTGGATATTCGGCGATATGCACTTTGTGACCGATGCCGGCGAGAGTCCGTCTCTCTACGGTGAATATGGCTTTGTTGTGAAGGAAGGCCCGCTCGTATTGTCCGACGCACTGAGTGTCCAATATCCGGTGCTCTTTTCCTACTTGCAAGTCAGCTTCATCCGGCGAACTGCCCTGCTTGAGATGAATTGTTTTACGGAGGGCCTGCGAAGCGATGATGACATACTGGCGGGATTCCAGATCGGTAGTCGCTACAAATTCGCGGCGATTCCAAACATAGTCGGGAAATACTACCGGACCTCGGATCTTGCAAAGACCTCAGTGGTTGTGAATGGGTCTTTTAGCCGTGACTACTATCGTTCAAGGATGCTCGCCTACTCGACGGTAATCAAATCTGGAAGAAGGGAACCTTGGAATTTGTTGTACGCCGGGCAGGTACGCGGATTATGTATGCGTCTCGATAAGACTGAGCCGTCGACAAGAAAACTAGCGCTCGAGCAATTCCGTTACGGTGGGTATTCGCCGAAAGGGATCGCGTTCATGTGTTTCGCTCTGATTGGGCGACCCGGGGTGCAGCTTTGGAACAACTTGGCGGCATTCCGAAGGCAGATCCGGGGTGTGAAGCCAACCGAACAGGGTCCGGTGATTGGGCATCGCCGATATATGCAGACCTTGGTGGACAAACACTGGCGCTGATTGCTCTGACATCTCAGGAAGGGATCTTCGAGAAGGAAATATGCATATTCTCCACGTCGTAGGCGCACGACCGAATTTCATGAAGGCGGCACCAGTGATGGCCGCGCTTCGCGGGCGGAGGGGTGTGATGCAAACACTGGTGCATACCGGTCAGCATTACGACCGCAACATGTCGGACGTGTTCTTCGAACAGCTAGAGATTCCTGCTCCGGATGTGAACTTGGAAGTCGGCTCGGGTTCCCATGCGCAGCAAACCGCTGAAATCATGAGCCGTTTCGAGCCAGTAGTCCTCGCCAAGAAGCCAGATTTGGTGCTGGTGTATGGGGATGTGAACTCGACGGTGGCCGCAGCCATGGTCTGTGCCAAGCTCTTGATTCCGGTTGGTCACGTGGAGGCGGGTCTACGTTCGTTCGACCGCACCATGCCGGAGGAAATCAATCGGCTGGTCACAGATCAATTAGCAGACTGGCTGTTCACTCCGTCAGAGGATGGCGACGGCAATCTGTCACACGAAGGGATTGCGGTGGAGAAGATTCATCGCGTCGGAAATGTAATGATCGATTCCCTGGTGCGACTGCTCCCGTTGGCGATGAAATGCGGGAGAAATGGACTACCGGAGCGCTACGCGCTGGTCACGCTGCACCGGCCGTCCAACGTGGATGACGGTGCGGTGCTACGCAAGATTCTGGAGTGCATCGAAAACGTAAGCACAGGAATGGGCGTGGTTTTCCCCGTCCATCCACGCACGCGGCAACGGATGCGCGATTTTGGCATCGATGTTGGCAACCTACATCTGTTGGAGCCTGTGCCTTACATTGAGTTCCTGGCCCTACAGGCGCGGGCATCGGTGGTGATCACAGACTCTGGAGGCATTCAGGAGGAAACGACGTACCTGGGCGTTCCATGTCTGACACTTCGAAGTAACACGGAGCGTCCGATTACCGCGGAACTCGGAACGAATATTCTTGTGGGAAACGACACCAGCAAGCTCCGCAGCGAACTGCTAAAAATCCTGGACGGAAATGTAAAGCGGGGCTCGATTCCCCCACTATGGGACGGCCACGCCAGCGACCGCATCGCAGAGATTTTGTTTCAAGGCAAAGCAAACGCGATTTCTCGCAGCGAAATCCACGCAGCTCTGTAATTCGGGGAGTCACCTTTTGGTGAGTACGAAACGTCGGCTGATGGCGAACTGTGCGAGCGGGTTGCTGGAAAGGTCTGTTAATCTACCCGTTCAAGTTTGGCTTTATCAGTACCTGATCAGTAGGCAGGAGTATGGCCTCTATCGCGCGGTAACCTGGCCATCACCACCTATTCTGTGCATTACCTGCATATGGGGGCGATTGGGTTCGTGTTGGGAGCCTTGATTTCTCTATTTCTGTACTTATCTAGGATCCCGCCATCATGTGGAAAGATGGTTTCCAATTGATGGAACTGAAGTTCGCACCCTGGCTCAAAGAGGCGATTTGGAAGGGAATCCTGCCCAGTTTAGTGGCTGGAATATGCGGACTTGTGTGGGTTCGGATGATGCAAGTCGGGACGGTCCTCGATTTGCCATTGGGTACGACAGTGGTTTCGGCCGTTTACTTGCTCTGTATTCTATTGTTCTGCCTTGATAAAGACGAGTACCAGCAGCTTAAGCAGCTTTTCGAGAGGTTTGTTTGGCAACGCACTGAAGCGGTATTGGCTCACCCAAACGAGCTCTGACGGCCCTTATTTGCACCGTGCCCGTCCAGCGGAATGTATCTTACTGAATACAAATGAGTTAATGTATGGGCAGTGCCAAACTCTTACCTCGCTTATAGGAGATGAGCATCATGAAGGTCGCAATCCTGGCTGGCGGTAAAGGTACCCGCTTAGCTGAAGAGACCGAGATCCGGCCTAAGCCGATGGTTACAATCGGCGGGCGGCCGATTCTTTGGCACATCATGAAGCATTATGCCCATTACGGGCATAAGGAGTTCTTCATCGCCTTGGGGTACAAGAGCGAGGTCATTAAGCGCTATATCGTGGACCATACCTCCCTCCAGGGCGACCTCACGGTTGATCTGGGCACAGGTAGCGTCCGACACGGCGCCAACGGAATGCACGAACTGGATTGGCTCATCCACTTAGTGGAAACAGGAGAAGACACCCAGACCGGGGGCCGGATTAAGCGGCTGGCCCGCCATATAGGCAATGAATGTTTTATGCTCACTTGGGGCGACGGAGTTTCGAACGTTGATCTACATAAGTTGCTGGAGTTCCACAAATCTCACGGAAAACTGGCAACTGTGACGGCGGTTCGACCACCAGCTCGTTACGGCCGCCTGGACCTTGAAGGCAATCGCGTGGCGCACTTCGCCGAGAAACCGCAATTGAGCGAAGGCTGGATCAATGGGGCCTTTTTCGTTCTAGAACCGAGGGTGTTCGATTACATCGATGGCGACGACACTTCGTGGGAGAAGGAGCCCTTGGAGCGGCTGGCGCGCGAGGGCGAACTGATGGCGTATTGCCACGGCGATTTTTGGCAGTGCATGGACACTTTGCGAGAGAAGCACATCTTGGAAGAACTTTGGGCGCGAGGAAACGCACCCTGGAAAGTGTGGAGGTAAAACGATGCGAGTATTGGTGACAGGGCATAACGGGTACATCGGCTGCGCGCTGGTCCCGATCCTGGTTCGGGCCGGCCACGAAGTCGTCGGGATGGACAGTTGCTTGTTCGAGAACTGCACCCTGGGACCCGAGGTGGACCCAGTTCCAACGATTCGGAAGGATATTCGGGAAGCAGATGTGAATGATGTCAAGGGCTTCCAAGCCATCATTCACCTGGCGGGGATCTCCAATGACCCTCTCGGTGATTTAAATCCCGGCTGCACCTACGAAATCAATTACCGCGCGTCGGTCCGACTGGCCAAGCTCGCAAAACAGGCAGGAGTGGAACGCTTCCTGTTTTCGTCTTCGTGTAGCAACTACGGCGCCGCCGGCGCCGAGGCCATTCTCACGGAAGAGGCCGCTTTCAATCCGGTGACCGCCTATGGTGAATCGAAAGTTCTCGTCGAGAAAGAAGTTTCGCAACTAGCCGATCAACATTTCACGCCTGTTTTCCTGCGCAACGCGACCGCTTACGGATTTTCCGCGCGGCTTCGCGGCGACCTGGTACTGAACAATCTGGTGGGCTGGGCGCACATCACCGGGATGGTGCGGCTGAAGAGCGATGGTACGCCGTGGCGTCCGATCGTGCACATTGACGACATCTCCGAGGCGTTTCTGGTGTTGATGGAAGCTGACAAGAACCTGGTGCATAACCAGTCGTTCAATGTGGGCCGCACGGAAGAGAATTATCAGATGCGCGATTTAGCCAACATCGTCATGGAGACGGTGCCCGGCAGCAAGGTCACCTTCGCCGAAGGTGCTGGTCCCGACAAGCGCTGCTATCGCGTCAACTGCGAAAAGATCCACAAGATGATCCCGGCGTTTAAACCGCGCTGGACCGCACGTGAAGGTGCGAAGCAACTGTACGACGCCTATAAAAAGTACGGACTCACCCTCGCCGACTTCGAGGGACCCACATACATGCGGATTCAAACCGTGAAGCGGCTGCAATCCGAAGGCAAGCTGGATAGCGATTTGCGGTGGACGCCCTCTGCCGTAGAGGCTTCGGTGGAGAAAGGGGTTGCTCGGTGAGCGAATCGCGAACCACATGCCGTATTTGTCATTCGCCTGAAATTCGGCCGGTACTTTCACTGGGCACCACGCCTCTGGCAGATGGACTGCGCCGCAGAGAACAGCTGGGCCATGCCGAACCGATGTTTCCACTCAACGTGGCATTCTGCCCGCAGTGCAGTCTCGTGCAACTTCTCGAGACCGTCCCTCCCGAAGAACTCTTCTGCCAGGACTACCCCTACTACTCGTCTTTTTCTCCGGCCTTGCTCAAACATTCCCGAGACAATGCACTGGATTTGATTGAATCGCGCAAGCTGAGCACCAACAGCCTGGTGATCGAACTGGCCAGCAATGACGGGTACCTGCTGAAGAACTTCGTAGAGCACAGCGTCCCCGTTCTTGGCATCGATCCGGCCGATGGCCCTGTGCGAGCAGCGCAAAAAATCGGCGTGAATTCAATTTGCGCGTTCTTTGGCGAAAATCTGGCCCGCGATCTGGCAACCCAAGGCAAGGTTGCCGACGTAATCATCGGCAACAATGTGCTTGCGCACGTGGCCGACCTTCACGGGTTCGTCGAGGGTATTCGGGCCCTTCTGAAAGAAGACGGTGTCGCCGTCATTGAAATGCCCTACGTCAAAGATCTCGTGGACCACTGTGAATTTGACACCATCTACCACGAACATCTCTGCTATTTCTCCCTGACCGCCTTGGACCATCTATTTCGCATGCATTCCCTGTTTCTCAACAACGTGAGACGGCTGCCCATTCATGGAGGCTCGCTGCGGATTTATGTGGAGAAAAAAGAAAACGTCTCCGTAGCCGTTCGCGACATGCTGAAAACTGAAGCAGCGGAAAAGGTCAACCGCATCGATTACTACCGGGATTTTGCCGCGAAAGTGGGAGGTATCCGCAACGAACTGCGCCGCTTGCTGCAGAGCCTGAAACAGCAAGGCGCCCACATCGCGGCGTATGGCGCCGCCGCCAAGGGCAGCACCTTGATCAACTACAGCGGTATTGGAACGGAACTTGTTGACTTTGTGGTTGACCGCAATACTCACAAGCAAGGGATGTACATGCCCGGCAAACACATTCCCGTGCTTCCACCCGACGCGCTGCTCGAACGCATGCCCGGCTATGTGCTTCTGTTGGCGTGGAACTTTGCCGATGAAATTTTGCAGCAACAAAAGGAATACCAGCAACGGGGCGGGCGCTTCATCATTCCCGTGCCAACTCCACGAATTGTGTGAGCAGCACTCACGGTCCCGTGCGCTATACCGAATTGAACCTAGAGGATCAGATGACCACGGCGGAAACCAAAGATGTCTGCAAGAGCTGCATGTCCACCGACCTCCACCTCTTTCACCGGTTGGACGATCTGCCGGTAAACAGCTGTTTGCTCTTTGACAATCCCGAGGATGCCAAAAAGTATCCGCGGGGAGAACTGGTGTTGGGGTTTTGCAGGCAGTGCGGCTTCATCGGCAATCTTCGTTTCAGTTCGAAGCTCGCGCGGTACACCGAGGGCTACGAGGAACAGCAGTCGTTTTCGCCCCGCTTCAATCTGTTTGCCAAAAATCTGGCAACCGGATTGATCGAACGCCACCATCTTCGTAACAAAAACGTAGTGGAGATTGGTTGCGGTAAAGGCGATTTCCTGGTGATGCTCTGCGAACTGGGCAACAACAAAGGTGTGGGCATCGATCCTACCTATGTGCCCGGGCGTCACGACAGCTCCGTTGACAGCAAGGTCAGGTTCATTCGGGACTTCTATACCGAGCTCTATTCAGAGCACACCGGCGACATGGTGTGCTGCCGTCACGCGCTGGAACACGTTCCGAACACAATGGAGTTTATGCAGACGGTTCGGCGGGCTATTGGAGACAAGACCGGGACTGTGGTCTTCTTCGAATTGCCCGACGTAGAGCGCGTGTTGTACGAATGTGCCTTCTGGGACATTTATTACGAGCACTGTTCTTACTTCAGTCTTGGTTCGCTAGCGCGCTTGTTCCGACGCTGCGGCTTCGACGTCACAGCTCTCGCCAAGGAATTCGATGGGCAATATCTGCTGATCGAGGCGTTGCCTTCCAACGGGCATCCTTCCGCGCCGCTAAAAGAAGAAGAGAGTGTGGCGGAGTTGTCAAAAGCTGTTGACGACTTCCAGCGCAACTATGACGCAATCGTAAGCCGCTGGAAGAACAAGATCCGAAGCATCCGCGAAAACGGTCAGCGTGGGGTGATCTGGGGCTCCAGTTCGAAGTGCGTGGCGTTTCTCAACACTATCGGCATAAAGGACGAAATCGAGTACGTGGTGGACATCAATACTTACCGCCAGGGCAAATACCTGCCGGGCAGCGGCAAGCTCATCGTGCCGCCCAGCTTCCTGAAGGACTATCGTCCGGATGTCGTGATCGCCATGAACCCCATTTACCTCGACGAAATTCGAGCAGACTTGAACAAACTCGGGCTCAGTCCCGAGCTTACGGCGGTTTGAGGTCGTACAGGGACAATTCCATGAACCCAGAGTTAGAAGTAACCGCGGACGGAGTATCAACAACGGCGGAAGCGCTCTGTCCCGCCTGTGGAGGTAGCGAACTGGAGCGCTTCTTCGAGATCCCCGAGCTGCCCACAAATTGTGTGGCTTTGGCGAAAACGCAGGAAGCGGCGCTAAACTGCCCAAAAGCGCAAATCGAGCTCGGGTTCTGTTCGAAATGTGGTGCGGTGAGTAATCTGGCTTTCGATCCCAGCCGGTTGCACTACGATCCCAGCTACGACAATTCCCTACACTTCTCGCCTACCTTCCAGAAGTATGCCGACGAAATCGCGCGCCACCTGGTGGAGCGTTATCGCCTGGTGGACAAGAACATCATCGACCTGGGCTGTGGAAACGGCGAGTTTCTCTCGATGATCTGCGGCCTTGGAAACAACCGCGGCGTGGGTTTTGATCCCAGTTTCATCCCCGGCCGAGCGGACATGAATGCCGGTCAAGGTATCGGCATTGTTCGCGATTACTACTCCGAGCGGTATGCGGACTACGCGGCCGATTTCCTGATCTGCCGGCACGTGTTGGAGCACATCGCCAAACCTCAGCAATTTTTAAGAAGCGTCCGGGCAGCTCTGGCGGGAAAACGGGAAGCAGCTATTTTTTTCGAGCTTCCTAACGCTACGTTCATCTTCAAAAACCAGGGAATTTGGGACATTATCTACGAACACTGTTTCTATTACACCTCTGGGGCACTGGCGAGATTGTTTTCGACCTGTGGCTTTGATGTGTTGAAGGTGTCGGATTCTTTTAATGGCCAGTATTTGTGCCTGGAGGCGCAGATTTCTTCCGCTGAAACCGGGCAGCTTGGCAATGCCGGCGGCGATCTTGAAACCATGCGCCAGGAAGTGCTGAACTTTGCGGACGAGTACCGCAATTTGTTCAATCATTGGAAACAGACGCTAAGCCGCTTCGCGAGCCAGCATAAGCGCGTGGCTCTGTGGGGCGCAGGAGCGAAGGGTGCGATGTTTTTGAATGCCTTCTCTAACATGCACTCCCTCGAATACATCGTGGATGTTAACCCGCACAAATGCGGGCTGTACATTCCAGGTACCGCCCAAAAAGTGGTCAGTCCTGAATTCCTGAAGGTGTACAAACCGGATGTGTTACTCATTGTAAATCCGAACTATCGCGATGAGGTCGGCCGCCTGGTTGCTTCTTTGGGTTTAACTCCGGACTTGGTCTCCATCTGAAATTCCCAGGTCACTCGAGCACTCGCTTAGGAGGCGAATAATGAATACCGTGTACGTAGATTACAAAGCCACAGACGAGGTTCGGCGGAAACGCCTTTACGAGGGACAGTTGTTCGTGATCTCGCCGAGGCCCTCGACGATCGCTTTGTGCGAATTTGCCAAGAGCATGATCAAGGAAGCGTTTGGCTCCATCGATCCGCTCAAAGCGCAGTACCATATGCCGGTGGAGCAGTACGTGGCCATTGTCACCCCTTTGAAACCGAAGTTCATTCACCATCCGGAGACGAAGAAGTTGTTGCGGGAATTGGTTTCCGATTGCGGGTGCTGTCTGGAGGAAACCTATATCGACGTGCCACGCCTTCGCATGGTGACTAGCCACGGCTACCTTACCGCCGGGGTGGGCTATGCGCATCATCCGCATCGCGACACGTGGTATTCTGCGCCGATGGCGCAGTTGAACTGGTGGCTGCCCATCTACGACATCGAGTCGGAAAATTCGATGGCTTTTCACCCGGCGTATTGGTCTAAGGCCGTCAAGAACGGATCAGCGGAATTCAACTACTACGAGTGGAACAGCGAAGGCCGCAAGAACGCGGCGCAACATATCAAGACGGACACCCGCAAACAGCCGAAGCCGCAAGAAGAAATGGAACTGGAGCCCCAGGTTCGCATAATCGTACCCGCCGGCGGGGTCGTGCTGTTCTCAGCAGCACAAATGCATTCTACCGTTCCCAATACCGCGGGCCGTGCGCGATACAGCATCGATTTCCGCACGGTAAATCTTGCGGATTTGCGCGCGGATGTTGCCGCACCCAACGTCGACGCTCATCCTGTGGGAACTTCGCTGCGAGATTTTGTCCGCGGCACAGACGCGGCCCCGATGCCGGAAGACGTAGTGCAGAAGTACGAAAACGTGCCAACCGCAGAAGGCGTGCTGGTGTATAAGCCGTCGGAAGTGTAGCTGGTGCCGGTAACAGCGAAGCTCGAGAAGTGGCTCCCAATAGGAGCTTGGCAAACAGCAGATTCAGGCCTGGAATGTGCCGGACAGGTGTGCTTGAAGTGAAATGCCGATGGAAGAGGTTTTGATGAAGTCGACTGTTAACGTCTTTTACTATTCCAGTGTGGGCGTGACTTGTTAGTGTCGGACACTCACGCATGAGTCCACGTTTTCTTCCTCGTCTGCTCCACTCGCTGTACGCCCCGATCGCGAGGCTCCGCTGGTCCTCGGGTGCAGCAATCCGGTTAATCTCGCCGATGATCGTCTTCGCACCCCATCAAGATGATGAGGTGCTCGGATGTGGTGGAACGATCGCCGCAATGAGGGCACAGGGCGGGGACGTTAAGATCGTTTTTATTTCGGACGGCGCATCGCCTAACCCATTCATCGCGCCGAACGAATTGCAGTCAATCCGAAAGAGTGAAGCACTAGCTTCCGCCACCGAACTCGGGGTGCTCGCCGATGACGTAGTATTCCTCGGGTATGAAGACGGGCAAATCGCCAGCCATTGCGATGACGCTACGACCAAAATCCTCGCGCTCCTCGAACGCGTGCGTCCGAAAACGGTTTTTCTGCCGTATCGCCACGACGTCCATAGCGACCACGAGGCAACTCATCAGATCATCTTTAGTGCGCTGAAGCGATGCACCTTCACTTCAGTCGTCTACGAGTATCCGATTTGGTTCCTTTGTCACTGGCCGCTCCTCGGGAAGCCGACAGGCGAGATGTACCGGCGCGGCGCCACATACGCACTTCGAGCCAGTTGGCGCTTGTGGTCCGACTTCCGGTGGCGCAACGACGTGCGGTATTTCCTCAGAAAGAAGCGTGCAGCCCTAGAATGTCATCGCTCGCAGACGACCGCCCTGGTCGCTGATCCCCGCTGGAGCACACTGCACGATGTGGCGGCTGGAGAATGGCTCCCTCTTTTCTTTCGCGACCACGAAATTTTCCATCGTGCGGAGCTGGGTACCAGGGGCAAAGATTAACGTCCCGGGCGGTTTCGTCATGACCGTATGGTTTCGCATTTGCAAGGAAAGGTCTTGGCAAACGTGGGTCGCGCGATTGTCTGCGCCTGGTGGATCGTGTGGCCCTCGAACACGCCGTCTCGCCGCGCGAGTTCTTCGGCGGCCGCCAAAAGCAGCGCCACCGCGACGCCGCGCCCGAGGGCCGATAGAATGACTTCGAGCTGGTGAATGTATCCAGTACCTGGCAGGGGTCACAGCGTGAAGCTGATGCGCTTGTCGGAACCGTGGGGTGCGGGTTTGGCCCCAGCTGTGCGAACGATGCTCAAACCAAAATGTTCCTTGGTTTAGTCGATGTGGGGGGCGCAGCTCTGTCTCAAAGAACGCCGCCGGCGTAGCGCCGCTCCTAGCACATTTCCAAATGGCAGGTCGGAGATAACCTCAGTCAGGAAATGAGTTCAAAAGTGTGCTAACGACATTGGGTGTCTTCTGGGCACGCCGTCCAATGGCCGGGGTTGTTACAACGGGGATGGCTCGAATCGTGGGCTACCCATCTCAGCTGCCAGATTAGTGTAATGATTGATCTCTCGGCGCTCATTGCGATTGCGCCTCACCTAGTCTCAAGGGACCGGGTCCGGGACTTCCCGCCGAGGCAAAGTCGGCGTCTGCGTTCCTTTCGGGACGAAGGCCGTAGACCACTTGAGCGTAGGTCGGATCGCACCGGGAAGAGGGTGGGACCAGTCGCCGCGGGCCGTATCATCCCCCGGGCTGTCCACGATGTGAAATGCCACCGCATCGTGTTCGTAGAATTGAACCTTCGGGGGATGGAGGGTGAGCACCCCCGAAGTGACGAGGTGCATTCCTTCATTCAAAAAGTTGCCGGGAATCTGTACAGTGGTAATGTACTGCCCCGGCGGACGGGGACAACGTCGCCATTGCGGATCAAGGTCGAGAGCCGAGAAGAGTTCGACACCTTCCTGGGTGTCTACGTTGTTATAGGCTATAACGACATGGCCGGATTGCAGAATTTCATACTCCATCTCGATCACCACCGGTCGTCGTATATCGAATGTCTCTTGTAGCTCGCCATCCTCTCCGCGCACGCGAACCGCTAAGAGGCGACCCACCTCACTACTTGGAGCGTGGTCCGACCCCCGCCACTCGCGAGAGGCAATGCACCCCGACCCGGAATCAAGGTACGCGGAAACCACCTCGTGCGAGGGGCCGTCGCGCACAACTTGGCCCTGATCGATCAGGATTGCCCGAGGGCAGAGGCGAACCACAGCCGGCATATTGTGCGAGACGAAGATTACCGTGCGCCCCTGCTGGCTGACGTCGTGCATCTTGTTGAGGCACTTCCTTTGGAAATTGGCGTCACCGACGGCGAGCACCTCGTCCACCAGCAGGATTTCGGGGTCTAGGTGCGCCGCCACCGCAAATCCCAACCGGGTTTGCATTCCAGAGGAGTAGTGCTTCACAGGGGTGTCCAAGAACCTATTAACCTCTGCGAAGGCCACGATCTCATCGAATTTCCGGTCGATCTCCCCTTTGCGCATTCCCAGGATGGCGCCATTGAGGTAGATGTTCTCTCGACCGGTTAATTCCTGGTGAAAGCCGGTGCCGACTTCGAGCAAGGAACCCACAAGACCGTGGACTTCAACGAAGCCTTCGCTCGGCTCGGAGATCCGCGAGAGAATCTTCAGCAGAGTGCTCTTGCCCGCGCCGTTACGTCCGATAATCCCAACGACCTCACCATGTCCGATCTCAAAGCCCACATCTCGCAGTGCCCAGATAGTTTCGTTCAGGTCAGCGGCGCCAGCTGCGTGGCCGCGGGCCAGCCTTCGCAGCCGCCGGAGGGGACCGAGGAAAGTGTCGACGGTGACCTCGCGAAAGGTCTTATACCCGCTCTGTAGCGCACCTATGTGGAACTGTTTTCCCAGTCCCTCGGCACGCATTGCAATCGCGCTCATCTGTGTCCCCTATACCACGTCGGCGAACGTTTTCTCCTGGCGCCGGAAATAGAGAGCTCCGCTCACCAACAGACCCAGCGCCACAATCGAAGACACGACGATCATCGGGCCAGGGGCTGTATGGGCGCCTAGCAAAGCCCATCGGAAGCCCTCAACGACGCCAACCATGGGATTAGTGGCGTAGACGGTGCGCCAAGGTTCCGGCAGCAAGCTGCTCGGATAGGCGATCGGAGTGGCGAACATCCAGAACTGCGTGAGGAAAGGGATCGCGTAGCGGACGTCGCGGAACTGGACATTCATCGCGCTGAGCCACAGACTTGTCCCGAGGCAAGTAACCATAGCCAGAACCAGGAAAAACGGCAGCCAAATCACTTTCCAAGTGGGCACAAAGCCGTAAGACACCGTCATCGCAAGCAATAAAGCAAAGGCGAAGCAGAAATCCACAAATCCAGCAATCACAGTTCCTATTGGCATAGCCATGCGGGGAAAATAGATTTTCTTGAGCATATTTGAGCTCTGGACCAGGCTGTTCGAGCCCTGCGTTAATCCCGTGGAAAAGAAGGACCAGGGCACCAAGGCCGTATAGCTGAAGAGCGGGTAAGGGATGCCATCGGAAGGCACTTTGGCTAGGCGGCCAAAGAACAGGGCGAAGATCAACATGGTAAACAGAGGTTGTATGATGGCCCAGAGAGCACCCAAGACCGTTTGTTTATAGCGGACCTTGATGTCACGCCAGGTGAAGTAATAGACCAGTTCCTTATAGTTCCATAGTTCCCGCAAGCCGAGTGAGCTCCAACCGCGGGTCCGCTCGATCCGAACGACCGGAGTGTTCCTCGGCTTTCGAAGATCAGTCGAAACGACCGCTTCACTACGGTCCGTTTGCTGTGTGTCTACATACATCTATCCATTCTCCATCTCAAACACCTAGCTCACAAGGCCTTCTTGGATAATCTCCCAGGTCAAACCGGGGCACAAATGCATTCCCGTTGCAGGTTCCTAACTGGCAACCGAATGGCCAACGGAGACAATTAGGGATCCCTTGAAATCTATTGAAATGATTGGACTTGCTGAGAGGGCGGCCCAGCCTGCAACAACTTGATCCGCTAGCTATGTCGAGGAATTTTCCACTTCTTGGATGACTTTCTACTCTCCAATGCTACCGTAGACGGCATCGAAATTTGGAGCGCAAGGTCTGGTCGGGCTAACCGTCCCTCATTTTATTTTGGAGCCATTTATGACGACTGCCAAGGCCCGATCAGAACACGGAAGGTTAGGTCAATTTGGCCCTCGCCGATTGGCAAAAAGTCTTCCAGGTCACGAGAAATCCGTCGGGGATACGAGCCGCTCCGTGCGCGCACTCAGCCCTTAATTTGCTTTGCCATTTTTTGCACCAACATAAGAAACCGCCCTCGGCGCAGAAGGTGCAAGCCTCTACGGAATTTGGACTCGTTACGTTCGAGAGCCTCGCTCTGTTGCAAAACATACGGTTGTCCGACAAACTCTTTCCAGGGGAGATAGCTCTGTTCCTTCACAAAAATCGCGGTTTTGTTTGCGAACAGCTCGACAAGCGTCCATTCCGGTTCCGCAAGCAAGAACTCCATCAGGATGCGCCCGGTCCAGATCTGAACGTCATCAATGATGAGTGTACCTCCAACTTTCAAGCTGGATGAGATGAAATACCAATCCATGAAAGGAGTAGGAAAACCGTGGCATCCGTCGATCAGCGCAAGATCCAATTCACCGGTCCAAGCTTTGGGAGAACGTTCGCCGATAGATCGACCCGAAAATCAACGTGTTGAAGTGAAACGTTATGTCGCTTGCAGTAATCTCGGATGCGGTCCACCTCTTCTTGCGACGGAGTTATACAAATATGGGATCCGCCTTTCAGGGCGAAAAGTATCGTGCTTAGGCCTGCTCCGGTTTCGAGCGTGTTCGAGCGCTCTGTGATATGCGCGTCGACGAAATCGAGCACGGATCGAGGTAGCCCCCATAAAATGAGCTGTCCTTCATGCTCATGAACCTTCGGAGGATCATCGAGAAGAGCCTTCAAGTCCATTGCATCATCCTCCAGCCGTTGATCCGTCACCCGCATGCCGCGCGCGATCGAACATTCTATTGAGATACGGCTTTGTTTTCCCGACTGGGCTGAGAATCTGCGGGTGCGGGCCTCACCGGGAACGAAATGTCCTCTAATATTAGCTTTGAGGTTTGGTTTTTCGCAAATCATGAATGATGAGGGTCACAACAGATGGATGGTAGACGGCTTCAGCTTCACAATTCAAAAGTTGACTGCACTACACACTGTAAAGCTGGCACAAACTCGTGCATCGTCTCGCCAAATGTGCCCGAGTATTCTCCGATCAATCGGTTAACACAGACTCGTGAGAGGTTCTGGCTCGGCCACCGCCGCCAGCTGTATCCCGCACGACGCTAGTCGCGGGCTTCTCCGCTAGTCGCGAGCTGCCAGGCCTTTCATCGCCTCGGCCCTGGTGCGCAATTTGGCCAGCGGCCGATTGGAATTCGTTAACGGCGCGGCCGAGCAAATCTTGGTAAGGTGAACCCTGCGCCCGACAGAACTACCATTTCTCAGGATCAGATTTGGCTGTCGCCGGGCAAGACAAACGAGAATATTCCGCAAAAACATCCTTAGCGATTCCATCCCATGAGAAGCAATGGCGCACTCGAGTGCTGCCTGCTTGGCCCATGGAGGCCCGCAGGTGGTCATCTCGTATCAAGCGTAAGATGGCTTCCGCCAAACCATGAACGTCACCAGGGGAAACTAACAGGCCGGTAGTTCCGTCAACAACGGTTTCCACCACACCGCCTGTCCGTGTTGCAATCACAGGGAGACCGCTTGCCATGGCTTCCAAAACCGTCATTCCCAGTGATTCACTGAATGAAGGGTTTACAAGCAGGTCGTTGGCCACAAACCGCTGTAAGGTTTCCGAGTGCGGAATGGGTCCACAAAACCGGACGCGATCTCCTAACCCCAGGTCGGCGACTTGCTTTCGGACCTGGTCCCGGTAGCTCGTTCCATCGTATAGAGTCTTCAATGCTGCAAAGTTCTCCGGTTCGTCGCTGGCCAGAAGACTTTCGTAGGGTACCGGCCAATCAGGGCCCACAATGTCCAGCTCCGCTTCAGCACATTGACGGAGAACTTCGTGGAATGCTTCCAGCAGAACATGCACCCCTTTCTCCGGCGAAATGCGTCCCAAGAATAGCAAGTGCTTGGTTCCGCCGTTACGCACCGGACGTTCTACGCCCTCGCCGGGAAAAGCGTCCGGACCCACGCCATTGTAAATTGTTCGGCATCGACTCTTCATCTGTGGATAAGTACGGACTATGGCTGTAGTCACGTAGTTGCTGCACCCGAAGACAAAGTCCACCGAGCGAAGCCGTTTCACGACTGTTTTCGGATTCATGCGGGTGAGCCAGCGATTATGCATGTGCAACACAATCTTCGACTTCGGTACGAACTGGCGCATAATTGCCGCGTGCTGGCTAAAGTTCTGGAGGTGGACTATGTCATAGCCCTCGCGACGCACGTCGCGGGCGATTTGCAATATATACGGTAGGTTATATAAATACGAAGAAATGCCGGGGCGGGGATAAATCCTGCTCTCAAGCCGCGCAATACGGCGTAGCCGGACATTCTCGAAGGTTTCTTCCTTCGCTTGCGAAGCGTGACGGCCAGAATATACCGTCACCTCGCAAGATCGAGCAATTCGGCGGGCAATTTCCCAAGTAGCTAAATGGACGGCATCGTCGGGGGCGGGCAAATTGAGTGGGGGCCATTGATGGGAGACGAATGCAATGCGCAGTCCACTCTGGGTTTGGCCGACTTCATTCAAGACCCGGCTCCCTACGAGAGCACTTTGTTGCGAGGAGCATCGTTGCGTCCCGAATATCTATCGACGCCCTAAATCCCGAGGCAGCCGAAACCCGTGAATTTGCGATGCTTGGAGCCGCAGATCGTCTACTTCGCAAACAACCATCCACTTGAGAGGGGTCCATCTCGGCCAAACAAAGTTAAGCATATGGATGACGCCACTGTCAATGGCCTGTCGCAGCGGTCGAGCGGGAACAGCCGGACATTACGTCACCGTTTCGGGGTGGGCAAGTGGAAAAACATTTCCACGATTTGGGACAGCGATCCCCTTCGGTAGCAGTCAAATGGGTCGATCTGGCGCTATTTCCCAGCCTGATGGAGGCTTAGGAACATGCTAACGGGAACCTGTTTGGGCCCTAACTTGCTCCCTGGGAAGGTGCTAGTGTTATCTCTTAGGGACGAACTCTCGTGTATCCTCGAGAGTATAACCATCGCTCACAAAGAGCGTTACCATGCTTGCACGCGACCTATGAAAATTGCTTTTGTTACTTCCTATGACGCGCGGGATAGAGCTTCCTGGAACGGCTGCGGGTATTACCAGGCACGGTGCTTACAGGCCAGCGGTTCGTCAGTTGATTACATTGGCCCGCTAGTCACTCCCCATCGGTCAGTGAGAGCGATCAAGCGCAGCATCTACGACCGCTTCACAGCGAAGACGTACACTTGGAATCGTGACCGGCTCGTTGTCCGCAATTACGCCCGCCAAATATCGACCAAACTCCGGCGCTCCGACGCAGATATCGTCTTCAGTGGGATTAGCCCAGGTTCACAACCGGTTGCCTATCTCGAGTGCAAGCAGCCGATTGTGATTTGGACAGATGCTACCCTAGCCAGCGTGGTGAACTGGTATCCATTCATGCGGAAAATGTGCCAGGAAACGGTTCGAGATGGTTTGACCAACGAAAGAGCTGCTCTTGAGAGGGCCAGTCTCGTCATTTATTCTTCCGATTTCGCCGCACAGGAAGCAGTT
The DNA here is from genome assembly GCA_963776365.1 of Candidatus Acidiferrales bacterium. Taxonomy (GTDB): domain Bacteria; phylum Acidobacteriota; class Terriglobia; order Acidiferrales; family UBA7541; genus Acidiferrum. The sequence continues at coordinate 87,773 of CAVZMQ010000013.1, forward strand.
CGGCATTATCAGCTGCCCCCATCCAAGGTGCGAGTGGTGCCATTTGGTCCCATCCTAGATTGCGATCGCAAGGTTTCCGACATCACTGAGATGATTGGCCGGCGGCCTCGGGATAAGTGTCGCCTGCTCTTCCCAGCTTACGATTGGTTTGGCAAAGGCGGGGATATTGCTTACCTCGTGGCCGAGAATTTGAACCGGCACGGCCTGGAAACTGAATTGATTATCGCTGGCTCCAGCGGCGAGTTCGAGGGGCGCGTGCCGAAGTTCGTCAAGGCATTGGGTTCTATCAGCAAGAATTCCCCGGCTGGCGAAGAGCTTCTCGATCGTCTGTTTACAGAGGCACATTTCGTGATCCTTCCTTCACGGTTCGATGCGTGTCCACACGCACTGGCAGAGGCGAATTCCTATGGCGTACCGTGCCTTTCGACAACGGTGGGCGGGATCCCCACGGCAATTCGGGATGGCGTGAACGGTCGGATGTTTCCCCTCGAGGCAGATGTTTCCGAGTACTGTACTTTCATATCGGAATTAATGAATAATAGGTCTCGATATGAAGAATTAGCCCTTTCTGCGTTCTGTGAATACGAAACTCGGTTGAATTGGAGAACTGCCGGCGAAACGGTGAGCGGGCTCTTAGCCACCTTGGCCCAGCAGTTGGGGGTCGCTGAGCAGCACAGCCAAATCTCAGGTCAACCGATGGCACTCGTCTAGGGCACTCAGCGGTAGCACACCGGCCGCGCTGGATTCCAGGCGTCGGTAATATCGCAGAACGATTGCGTTAGAAGGAGGAATGAACCTGTGATGCACCAGTTGTCATTTTTGGGTTGCCTCGAAACGGAGTGTTGGTTCTGAGAAAACCCTTGCTGGTGCGTCCCTTCCTTTTGCTTTCACAATTGGTTCAATAAATCAGGGCAGAGAGAGCTCTGCCCTGGGACGGACTTATAGGACAAGGAGAAGTTCTTTAGCAGGAGGGTCACGAAGATGGCGGCAGGTTCGAGCGGGAACGTGAGCCAGTTTAAAACGAAGGATTGCGGTCCGCGGGTCAGCGTTGGCATGCCTGTGTTCAACGGCGAGCGATTCTTAGCGGAGACATTAGATTCCATCTTAGCCCAGACCTTCAAAGATCTTGAGATCGTCATTTCCGACAACGCGTCCACAGACCGAACCGAGCAGATCTGCCGTTCTTACGCGGAGCGCGACCCTCGCATCCGGTACTACCGGAGCGACGTCAACAGGGGTGCAGCCTGGAATCACAATCGCGTGTTCGAATTGGCGCGCGGACGGTACTTCAAATGGCAATCACACGACGACCTCTGCGCTCCAGAGCTTCTAGAGGTGTGCGTGTCCGTTCTGGATCGGGACCCTGGGGTTGTTCTCTGCTTTTCGCGAACACAGATAATCGATGCGGAAGGCCGACCACTGAGCAAGTTCCACGTTCCATCGATGACGCGCATGGATTCACCTTATCCTCACGAGCGTCTCCATGGCACTATCTGTCCCGACCATTGGTGTTTCGAAGTGTACGGCTTGGGCCGCTCGGAGGTTCTGCGCCAGACGCCGCTGATTGCGAGCTATACCGGCTCCGACCGAGTCCTGCTTGCGGACCTTGCGCTCCGAGGACGATTCCACGAGATCCCCACGTACTTGTTCTTCAATCGAGAACATCCATCACGGTCAGTCAGAGTACATTCGCTGTACACGGCCGCCGGTTGGTTCGATCCGAGATTTAAGGGAAAGATGAGTTTTCCGCACTGGCGGCTTCTGTCGGAATATGGCCGAACAGTGGCTCGCTGCTCCCAGGTGGATAGGCGGGAGCGAATGCGTTGCTACGCTCAATTATTTCCATGGCTCAGTCAGCATCGCACAAAGCTGGCTGCCGATATTCGCACCGCCGGCATGACGACGCTTCGGATGATTTCCCCGAGAGCACGCGATTTGGTATCCCGGATTGTTCATGAATCACCGCGTAACCTACTTGGCCCAAAGAGTCGCATTCAACGGGAAGAATCCGGGCGCAACGCCTAATATGGTTACACCGGAAGACGCCTGACTAGGCGGAGAATGTCTCCAACCAAGATATCGCGTAAGTGCATGGAGAGACTCAGTTAGCGTTGGAGGAAACCAGGCACATGACCGTTTCAGCAGTGATCCCTACGTTCAATCGCTTGGGCTTCATACGGAGGGCCATCAACAGCGTATTAGCGCAGACTGTCCCCGCGGACGAAGTGTTGATTATCGACGACGGTTCGACGGATGGGACTGCGGACCTGTTAAACGCGGAATACGGTCCGCGTCTTCGAGTCATACGGCAGGCGAACACAGGCGTCTCCGGGGCACGCCGACGCGGAGTACAGGAAGCCAAAGGGGATTGGATTGCATTCTTGGATAGCGACGACGTTTGGACGCCGAACCACAACGAAGACATGTTGCACGCGGCCGCGAGCATACCGGACGATGTTGCGTGGATCTTCGGTGATTTGTGGGTAGTTCGGGACCGGGGGAACCAGGGAACACTTTTCGAGGTGTTCGGCTTCTCGGTCACAGAGTGGCCACAGATATTTACCAATTTTTTCGACGTGATAGACCCGCCGCCTTTTCTCTTTCAAGGCAGCATGATTCGCAGAAGAGTGCTGCAAGAACTCGATTGTTTTGCTGAAGGGCTAGAATGCGGTGAAGACACACTGGTAAGTCATCAGGTCGCCTGCCGCTACAGGTTCGCGGCGGTTCCGTCGGTTGTGGGCAGTTGCTATCGGACATCTGACCTTTCGGACAGCTCGACTAGCTTCAGTGGTTTTCGAGGTCCGGATCATTTCCGGTCGAGACTCATGTCAATGGCATTGCTGATTAGGTCGGAGCGCCGCGGGCCTTGGAGCAAGCTTTACGCTAACGAAGTACGCAGCTTTTGCAGGGCATTAGCGCACCGAGGCCAGCCGGTGCCAAGGAGGCTGGCATTTCAGCAATTCCGGTTTGGCGACGTTTCGGCAAAGGGGATCGCGTTCTTTGGCGTGGCGATGTTCGGACGCTGGGGCATCCGAACGTGGAACCGAATGGCCGAATCCAGAACGAAATATCTAACTGTCAAACCACGAGACCTCGGTGACAGATATGTTTAGCGGGGTATAGTGAGCTTTAAGAAGGCTGTCCTAGCGTTAAGGTGAATAGTGAAAGTCGAAATCATTCTTGGAACATCAACCGTCGAGACGCGCGTGAGGACGGTGGCAGGCCCCATTTTATGAGCTCGTCGGGCGATACGCCCCGCATTCTTTATATAGCGGAAGAATGTGCGTTCAATGTGGCCAACGGTTCAAATGTCCGCTGTCTAAATGTGCTCTGCGCCCTGAAACAAATCGGCAGAGTCGAAGTCGTAACCGTCAGCGACCCCGTGAACCCTGAACCTGTCTCTGTGGCCGATCCGGAAATCAATATTGCATATTCTGTCGAGACGAAAATGCGATCGAATCAGGGATTGGTTGCAAAGCTGAGATGGACATGCGACCCGACAACCGACTACCCTCGTGGTTACGGAGTGCGAGATGAAGCGCTTCGCCGGGTCATTCGCACGGTCAAGGAATTTGACCTGATCTGGTTCTTCAAGCTCCGTTGTGCGGAGTTGTTTCCGAATCTGGCCTGGCCAAACTCGGTGTTGGACATCGACGACGTGCTGAGCAGGTACGAGCGGGCGGCGCTACACGCCGGAGGCTCACTGTCCGAGCGCCTGTTGGCCCTACGGAGAATGGTGACTTGGAGACGCAGAGAGAAGTTGTTGAGCACCAGGTTCGGCGTACTCGCGGTCTGTAGCGAAGAAGACAAGCGATACCTGACGCGTTTAGGGGTTGATGCTCCCGTTTATGTCATCCCGAACGGTTTTGACAAGCCTCGTCAGGAACCAGCCCGGCGTCCGACTACACCGCCAAGAATAGGATTCATCGGTTTCCTCAGCTATTTTCCGAATCGTCAAGGAATAAACTGGTTTGTGGAGAAATGCTGGCCGCACATCAAGCGCGAAATCCCGGAAGCGCGGTTAAGATTGGTGGGAGCGGGAACGGATGGCCCGCTAAAACCATCAGGCCCGGATGTTGACGGGCTTGGCTGGCTCACCGATCCCGCAGATGAAATCCAGACTTGGTCCGCGATGGCCGTACCGATATTCGTGGGAGCCGGTACACGCGTCAAAATCGCTTACGGATTCAGCCAGAAATGCCCCATTGTTTCGACTTCGCTCGGCGCGCACGGTTACGGGGTGATGAACGAGCGCGAACTTTACCTTGCTGATACTCCTGAAGCGTTCTCGCAGGCTTGCATCAGGACCATCCGCGAACCGCAAAAGGCGGGGGAGGTCGCGGAAAGGGCATGGCGCGAATTTTTGGAGATGTGGACTTGGGATGCTGTGCGCCCTCGGGTTTGGGCGGCGGCAACAGAATGCCTGCGACGCAATTCCCAAAGCCAACGTGCCGTTCCTGGAATGCAAGCTGCCGCGAACAGGGTGGCCCGGCCCCAGGTCCCCGAAAGTAACACATAGTTGTCTTTACACACATTATAATTCTTGAATATTGGACCCAGTTTTCGCACGATAAAATAGCATGGAGTGACCGAAGGTATAGTGTGGCAGTGGAAGGTCCCAACTGAATTCTCTTCTTGGCTTCTATTCTCGCATTAGGAGTGGCATCGACTTATGAAAGGTGTGGTTCTCGCAGGGGGCAAAGGTTCACGACTATATCCGCTCACGCGAGTGACCAACAAGCATCTCCTGCCGGTGTTCGATCGGCCCATGATTTATTATCCCGTCCAGTCTCTGGTGGATGCCGGCATCCGCGACATTATCGTCGTCACCGGCGGCCAGAATTCCGGTGATTTTTTGCGCCTGCTTGCTAACGGTAAAGACTTCGACCTCGACCGGATCCACTACACTTATCAAGAGGGTGAGGGCGGCATTGCGGATGCCCTGCGCCTGGCCGAGCCATTTGTTGAGGGCGAGAAAATTTGTGTGGTGCTGGGCGACAATCTGATAGAAAACAATGTCATCTCAGCAAAGCGCGCTTTCGAGCAACAGGAACGCGGTGCTCACGTCATCTTGAAGGAAGTACCTGACCCGGAGCGCTTCGGCTGCCCAGAAATCACTGACGGTCGCATTTTGGGAATTGAGGAGAAACCACAAAAACCAAAATCAAGGTACGCGGTAACTGGCATTTACTTCTACGACGGCTCGGTATTCGAAAAGATCGGGAAGACGAAGCCCAGCTGGCGGAATGAACTGGAAATCACGGACGTCAATAACATGTATCTCGCGGAAGGGACACTAACCCATAGCGTCCTAGAGGGCTGGTGGACCGACGCGGGAACGTTTGAATCGTTATTGAGGGCAACCAATCTTGTGGCTCAAACAGGCGCGAATAAGATTCCAGGCCGCGGCGCGCCGCGGCCATATGCACGCATAGCCGAATAACGCGAATTACTAGCTAGAAGGGAGAACCAACGTGAGACTGATTGTCACGGGCGGTGCGGGATTCATTGGCTCCAATTTCATTCGCCACATCCTTGCAACACGCACAGACGTGGAAGTCGTGAATTTCGACCACCTCACGTATGCCGGCAATCCCGAGAACCTTGCCGATATCACTTCTGATCGACGCTATCAGTTTGTGCATGGGGACATTTCCGACTGTGAGATCGTGAACGAAATCCTGTCCGCTATCCGATTTGATGCCTTGGTCAATTTTGCGGCGGAGACGCACGTGGACCGCAGCATCGAAGATGCTTCGCCGTTCCTGCAGACCAACATCCTTGGTACGCATTGCCTGCTCGAAGCAGCCCGCCGCACGCGGTTGCAGCGGTTCATTCAAATCAGCACCGACGAGGTTTATGGCAGCGCTCCTGCTGGCGAAACTTTCACCGAGGAGACTCCTTTGGATCCGCGCAGTCCATACGCAGCCAGTAAAGCGGCCGCCGACCATTTCGTATCCGCGTACGCGAACACGTATGGTGTCTCGGCGGTCATTCTGCGTTGCACCAATAACTACGGGCCATTCCAATTTCCGGAGAAGCTGATTCCCCTGATGATCGCCAACGCCCAAGAAGATAAGGCGCTTCCTGTATACGGCGACGGACTGCAGGAGCGCGATTGGCTATTCGTCGAGGACTATTGCCGTGCCATTGCTCTGGCGTTGGAAAAGGGTGAGCCCGGCTCGATTTACAATGTTTCCGCCGGCGACCCGCAGAAGAATCTCACCGTGGTTCACGCGATTCTGCGCCACCTGGGCAAACCGGAAACGCTGATTCAGTACGTGCAGGATCGCCCCGGCCACGATCGCCGGTACGCGCTGGACAGTTCGAAGATTCAGCGCGAACTAGATTGGGCTCCACAAATCACTTTCGACGCAGGCATCCGGCAAACCATCGATTGGTATCGCTCGAACACCCAGTGGCTGGAACATGCGCGTTCGGGGGAATATCGCAAGTATTACGACCGCCACTACACCCGGCGCGACGAGACCTTCAGCCGATGAAATCCACATGAAAATTGACGTGACGTCCACCCTTCGCGCTCTTCCCGTATGACGTCGGACTCTCAACACCCCTCCCGAATGTGGGTGTGGGCCGCTGTCTCACTGGCCGCGATCCTTGCGCTATTCCTGAGGCCACTTATCGCTCTAACCCACCGCGCCCTTTCCGATGAAAATGTATCCCACGCACTGTTAATTCCTTTCATCTCTGCCTGGCTTCTTTACGATGAGCGAAAGCGGATTTTTAGTGCACCGTCGCGCGACTTCCTAACCGCATCGCTTTTCGTGATCGGGGCGGTCGGTGCAGGGTTCTGGGGCTTCTATTCCGGATCACGGCTTCAGTCTCCGGACGCGCTTTCCTACTTTATTCTCTCCCTCGTTCTGACCTGTCTGGCCGTTTTTGCATTCGCGTTTGGACGCCAGGCGCTGCGCTTCGGCTTTTTCCCTTTTGCCCTACTGTTCCTGATGATTCCGTGGCCTTTCTACCTCCTGAACCCCATTATTTCCTATTTGCAGTACGGCTCTGCCGACATTGCTTCAGCCATTTTTTCCGTCAGTGGCGCACCGGTTTTGCGTGAAGGACTGGTCTTTCATCTGCCCCGGGCTACCATCGAGGTGGCACCAGAATGCAGTGGTATTCGCTCCAGCATGGCGCTTCTGGTATTGGCTTTGCTGATCGCACACCTCGCGTTCCGTCCGTTTTGGAAGAAGGCGCTCTTTGTAGTCGTCGGCTTGTTCATTATGATAATAAAGAACGGCATACGCATCGCGACACTGACATTGCTGGCGAACTATGTCGATCCGGGATTCTTATTCGGGGACCTCCACCGGAAAGGTGGAGTGGTCTTCTTTCTTATCGGGTTGGTCTTGCTGGTGCCCCTGTATTGGTTTTTGAGACGCGGGGAGAACGGAGCGAGTACTCCTATAGCACTGCCAGAGCTAGGACCGAGAGGAAATTGAAATTCGTTTTGAATGAGCGTTGATGTTAGCGCCAGTTTAAAAGGGGTCCACTTTCGCCGGTTTGGGGTGGGCCACTTGGCCCGGCGGCGAGTTCGGAACACACCCGTGCGCTGACTGTTGCGTAAGAGCAAGCAGTCTTGAGTTCCATTTTTTCCCTTCAACGTGGATTTTTACTTCATGAGCTATCCTCCCGCGCCGTCAGCAGGAGTTGGAGTTGTAGAACACCGGGTGTGTTTGGTGTCCATCTTGACCGACTCGATGACCAGGTACAGTTTGTCCGCACTGTTGACCTTTCCCGACACGCAGTAGTATTGGCCTGGCGTGATCTGTTGGGATTTGGTGAAGTCATACAGGCGGTAGACCCGGTGGGTGGAGTCGTCTTGCATGAGGAACACGGCACAGGTTCGGTATTCTGTCCGCGAGAGCAACAGCAGATGGTTGGCGCTGAAGTTGAACATGGAAGTAGAACGGGAAAAACGAGAGATCCAGACCAGAGAGCGGGAGTGATGAGCTCCCGCCCCCGCCGGCAGCGCCGTTGAGGGGTTACCCGGCGGACTCCTCCGCGCGGGATATCATCACAGAGCGGCGCTTCATCTGAGCCAGTCGTTGCTACTACTCCGTCGGCGGCTGGCCCTTATTGGCTTTGCGAAGGCTTTCTCCGCCGAGAAGGATGATCTCGGAGTTTTCGACCAAGCGGTCGGCGATGGCCGTCGCGATGGTGGTGTTGTGCAGGATATTCCCCCACTCGGAAAAGGCTGTGTTGGTCGTGATCAGCGTACTTCTCTTGTGGCTGTGACGAGTGGAAATGACCTGATAGAACAGATTCGAGGTCTGCTGATCGAGAGAAAGGTACCCTAGTTCGTCGATTAGGAGAAAAGTTGGCTCGGTATAAAGCTTGAGCTTGCGGATCAGAGAGTGATCGACCTGCGAGGCCAGCAAGTGGTTGAGCATGTCCATGGCGGTTGTGAACAGCACGCGGCGGTTGGCCTGACAAGCGCGCCAGGCAATGATCTTCGCTAAGAACGTTTTTCCTACGCCGGGGTTTCCGATCAGCACAACGGCGGTGCCTTTTTCGAGAAAGCCGAGATCCAAAAGGCGGAGGATGCGACTTTTGCACTGTAAGCGAGTCTTGTGATGATTGAAGTTGAAGCTATCGATGGAGTGCTTGGCTTGCAAGCGAGCGAGACGGAAGCGGCGATCGATCGAACGGGTCTGACGCGCTTCGAGCTCACGGTCCAGCAGAGCTTCGAAAGCTTCCGCGGCGCTGAGATTCTTGCTTGCTGCATCAGTCAGGGTCTCGTCCAGATGCTGGCTCATGGTCGTCAGGTTCAGTTGATTCAGTTTCTGTTGGAGTGAGTTCATCGACGTTCCTTTTCGAGTGAAGGATGAAAGTGTCGTAATCGGCCAGCGACAGCGGATCGGTGATCAGTTCATTCAACTCAGGGTCTTTGAACCGCAGTGGCGGCTGGACCTCGCGCCGCAAAGTTTGCTGGCTGAGGATATTGGCGATGTAATCGGCGCCGAAGGCACCCGCTGCATGGGCTTTGCCAACAGCGGCGGCGACCGCCTCCGGTCCATAGTCACGAATCAAGGCGAGCAGTTCTCTCACCTGCCGGGCGAGGGAGCGATCGGTGTCCGCCAGGCGCCGTAGATAGATTTCCGAAGTAGGACCCAGCAAGTCGATCAAGCGCTGTTGTGTTGCGGATCGCTGGGCCGCGGCTCGTTGTTCGAACAGCTCTTTTTGAAAACGTTCGGCGCCAAGCACCTGCCCGCGTTGCCAGCAGCGAGCATAGGAGACGATTTCCTGCTGCTGATCGTAGATGGTGAGCGAGGAGGCATCTGCTTTGATCGTGAGGTGACGGCCCACGTAGCGTGGCGGCACACAGTAACGATTACCGTCGAACGATAGCCGGAGATCTTTATGAACCAGAGCTTCGATGGTGTCGCGATAGTCGGGCGTGATCACCGGCAAGGAGCGCAGTGCTTCGAGCTGAAAGCGTTCTCGAGGAGTCTGGCCCGTTTCACGATGACGGCGCTGGTTAGCGACTTCGTTGAGCCATTGAAGTGCTTGCGAGTTGACATCGGCTAGGTCGGTGAACGTGCGCAGTGGCCAGAAGCTGGTTCTGGCATAACCGATGGCTCTCTCTATTTTTCCTTTTTCCCACGCCGCACGCACATGGCAAGCCCGAGGGAGGAAGCTATATTCGCGAGCGAAGGCCAGAAAACGCGGATGGAAACGCACCAGGTTGCCGTCATGTTCGGCAACGGCGGTCGCGAGATTATCGAACCACAGCTCGCGTGCGATGCCACCCATGAAGCGGAACGCGTGGATATGACAGCGAACGAACGTTTCGAAGCTCTGGCTGTGTGTGAACTCCAGATACAGCCTGCGGCTGTGACATTCCACCAGACAGAAAGCGTAGAGTTTTCGCGCATGCCCCTGATAGGAAAGCGTGTCGAAGTGTCCCCAGTCGACTTCGAAGCGTTCTCCAGGCCCCGGTTCCATGCGCACGTAGGCGCGCGGGACACTGGCCTGCGCGCGCACCCCATGCAAGTACTCTTTCAGAATGCTCAGACCACCGCTGAAGCCGAGCGGCCGGAGTCGTTGTGCGATCACCGTGGCACGGGCATGAGGATCCTGCTCCAGGAACTCCGCGATCGTGGGCTTGAAGGGATCCAGCTTGCTCGAGCGCTGACGGAGAGCGGCGGTCTGCGCCGGGGCGACGAGATATTTGGCGATGGTTCTGCGCCCGATGTGCAGATGACGGGCGATTTTGCGCACCGGCCAGTGCTCGGCCCAGTGCAGGCGATGAATTTCGTTGATTTGCTCGGCGCTCAGCATGGGGCTGAGTTCGGGTATACGGGCAGTCGGGTGCACAAGCCATAGGGATGTTCCTGTCAAGACGGGCAGACGTCGGCCGGCAAGTGGCCAACTGACGGCAGCACTTGTGCCGAAGCTAAGTTGTTCCTGTCAAGATCGCGCACCTTGGGCCCCAGCAACCAAACCTCTGAAACTGAACGCGTTAAATTCAAAGCTAAGTTGTTCCTGACAAGACGCTCGACGCGACGCCTCTGGTCCCGCCCTCGTTGCCGCTGGCGATTGCTCTCGACCAGCACGGGATTCTGCTGGCGGTGTTCTTTCTGGTAATGAGGATGTTCGTCCCACCACTGCTTCTGGCTATCGCGAACGACCTGGCGATATTCCGGATCTACTGCGAGCTTCCGTCGGTGATAGTCAGCGCGGCGCCGACGTTGGCACTCCGGTCGCCTGCAGACGGCTTGTTGTGGACGGTAGGGAGAACGCTGAAAACTGCACTTGCAGTAGACACAGCAGCCGTTCTGGGGCACGTCGACTCCTCAGAGAAGTTCACGAGACCAATCTCTGAGAAATAATCGAATGGCAAGCGACGTGCAAATTTAGAAACTAATATAGAGTTCCTACCGCATCCTTACCAGCGGGGGCTCTGGATCACTGGCACCGTCCAACACCGGCCAGAATGGCTCCGTTTTTCGCCGGCGTCGACACGTTGAGGAGTTTCAGACTATTACGCTCGCTTGCCCGCACCATTTCGGGAGTTCGGATTGTGATAATAGTGGCCATAGTATTTGCCGTAAGTATCCGATTCCGACACGCGATTCAGAACCACCCCGAGCAGATTCTTATTGCGGAATTCCGACGAAGCCCTTTCGGCAACATCGAAATCGGTTTGCCCGGCCCCCACAACGAACAGCACGCCATCGCACATGTCGGCCAAGATGCTGGCATCATGGACCGCCAGCGCCGGCGGGGAATCTACGATCACACAATCAAACATCTGCGACATGCGTTCGAGCAACCGCTTCATTCGCTCGCTATGCAACAGCTCGCTGGCGTTGGTTACCGGACGGCCGCCGGAGATCAGACAAAGGTTACCCTCGGGGCCGACTTGCAAAACTTGAGTTTCGTCTGCATCGCCACGCAGAAAGTCGGACAGCCCGGGCTCCACCTGAGCGCCGAAATGAAAGTGCAGACGCGGGGCGCGAAGATCCCCGTCGACCAGAAGGACGCGCCGATCCGCCTGGCACACAAACGACTGCGCCAGATTCGCGGCCACAAAGGTCTTGCCTTCACCGGCCACGCTGCTGGTGACCAGTATCCGTTGAAGCGATTGATTCACCGAAATTTGCAAAAGCCTGGAGCGCAACGTGCGAAAGCGTTCGGCCCCTTCGAGAGAGGGCGATTCCGGGCTAAAGACGCTCAACTTTGGTTCGATGTTCCAGGCCGGATGCGAACAGCGGGCGAGAAACTGTTCAACCTGTGGAAACGCGGTAGGGCTCACCGACAAGTTATCCGGAATGATCGGAGTCGCCGCAGTCGATATGGCAGAGGGGCTCGAGAGGCCCTTCTCCGGCAGATCCACCAGCTCCGTCGGAATCCGATCGGTGTGCTTCGTGCGCTCTTGTGCCGCTTTCTTCAGTGCTTCGTGGATCCGGCTCATTTTCTAGTTTTCCCAATCCTTCCGTAATGCGCCTAGGCCTTAAAAACGACAGCGTCACTGATCGGTTTTTGCCTTCTACTGCTATGTATCGACGAGACGTCCAGATTGGGGACGATGGTCAACACGGGAACCTTCAGACACGATTCCACGTCGCGCTCCGAGTACATGGATTTGTCGGCCATGGCGAGAAGGTACATCAGGCCTAAACTGAGAACCAACCCGCCACCGAACCCGCCACCCATGAAGTACAGCTTATTGGGAAAAGAGGGCGTGGTAGGCATACTGGGTGGGTCAATGATGCTAAATCGCTCTCCCTCCTGCTGGCGCTCGAGATCGTTTCCCATTTTCGAGGAGCCCTGCTTTTTTAGCAGCTCCTTGTAGGTCTCCGAGGCAGTGTCATAGTTCCGAGTGAGTTCCTTGAACTCTTGCTCGATGACGGGGCTCGCCTGTATGCGCCCTTCGATCACGCGGACCCCTTCTTCGATTTGCGATTGCCTTTTCGTTAAATCTGCAATTGTGGCATCTTCCTGCCGGATCTTGAGTCGCAGCTGCTGCAATTGCAGCGGTTCGTGATTGGGCCGCTTCGCACCGACGTCGGGATTGTCAGGTTCTTCCGCAATTCGTTTTTTCAGATCGGCAATTTGCGCCTTAATCTTGATTACGTCCGGATGATCGGCCGTGTACTTAATGAGCATTCCGGTGAGTTGCTCCTGCAAAATCTCGAGCTGACCTTCCAGAGTGTCAGCGGACGGCACACCGCTCTGTAGCTGCTTCCAGTTGGTTTCCACTTGATCCAGCATGGTTTGGTTGACAGCCTTATCTTGCTGCGTGCGGTTAATGGCTTGTATGGTGGCATCCAGTTGAGTATTCAGGCCGGCCAGCAACTGCAAGTTGGCTTGCTCCTCTTCCGGCAAATAGCCCAGATGCTTTTTCTTGAAGTCCGCCAGTGCCGCATCCTGTTGGTCCAGACTTTGTTTGGCCTCAGCCAGTTGTTCCGTCAAAAAAGTGGCGGTCTCGGTACCAACGGTTTCTCGCAGCTTTGCGTTTTGACTCAAAAACATCGACGTGACTTCCGCGCAAATGTCATGTGCCAATTGTGGGGTGCTAAACTTCACACTCACTTCAAATCCGGGAAGGGCGCTCGTTGTTCCAGGCATCCCGACCAACGGGTTCACCTTAATCGCATCCTTGAGCCGTTCTGCCAAAGCTGCCTTAGTGCTCGTTGCGCGATCCTCGGGGTACAGGCCGAACTTATCGACAACCAGCTCCAATCGTGAGCTGCTCAGAATCTGTTCCTGCATGGACGCCAGTAGCCCCAACGTGTCTCCCACGACAGGTTTCACGTAATCTTGGGGCACAGTCGGCTCATCGACCAGCACCGTAGTCTTCGACGTATACTTCTTCGGAAGAACCATCGTCAGCACCAAAGCAATCGCGGTGCACACTACACGCAAAGTGGCACTAGCCACCAGTAACGGCGGAATACTCGCCGTACGTCGTCAACCGATATTTCGCCGTTACGTACCATATTTCCTGCCCCTACCTGCGTCGGCTGAGTAGCGCGCAGTTCTCCTACGCCGCCGATATCAAGAAGCTACTTCAGTGTGCACGCTCATTACCAGCCCGTGGGACCCAATCTGACCCCGCGATTTCCTATAACTTACTTACATACTTGATGTTAGTGCGATACAAGAACGCCCGCCCGAAGAGTTTCGTGCGTGACTTATAAGGCGCTTCCCGGGCTGTGGAACTATTCTACCCACATTATCCCTTTCTTTCACCCAAAGAGATGCGTGTTTGCGGCTGGCACTTCAAAAGCCCACACCATCCCACTCCGCTATGTTGTCCGCAAATCGCTCATTATAAGCATCTTAACGCCGAGCGTGCGCTACACTGGCGGGCGTTCTGTAGGCTGGCCCTTGCATCCCTCGCCCTCTCCGAGTCAAACTGTCCTGCTTAGAAGAAACGCGAATCTCGACCCCATTTATGCCAAGAAGCCGCAAATTCAATCGCTGCTCCCACGTGGTCGCTTGTGTCGTACTTTTGTTTTGTGGATGTTCTCGCGACCCCAACGTTCGCAAGATGAACTTCGTGCACAAGGGCGATGATTATTTTCACAAAGCGGAATATCCGGAAGCCTTGATCAGCTACGCGCGGGCCTTGCAAATCGACCCCAAGCTGGTTGAGGCGCAATACAAATCCGCGCAATGCCAACTTCGTCTCGCCAATTGGCCCGCGGCTTTCCAGTCTCTTTCCCGTACCGTGGAGCTTCAACCAGACAACTGGCCCGCCCAGCTTGATCTGGCGAAGCTGTATCTTTCCGGTGGTGGCCCCGCCCAAGCGAAGGAAAAAGCAGAGCTGATTCTGCAAAACGACCCCGGCAACGTGGACGCCCGGATACTGCTTTCAAATGCGGAAGCGATTCTCGGCGACAAAGACGATGCCCTCAAGGAGGCGCAGGAGGCGGTGAACCGCTCGCCGCAACGCGCGGATGTGTACACAAATCTGGGAACACTGCAGGAACGGGCTGGATTGTTGAGCCGATGCAGAAACTAGTTTTCAGAAAGCTCACTCGATTGATTCTGCCGCGTTGGATCCGGTGTTGGCGCTCGGCGGCGTTTATCAAATGCAGAAACGCTGGGCGGACGCGCAGAAACAATACGAGCTCGCAATTTCCGTTGCTCCGAAAAGCGCCCGGCCGCGTTTGGCCCTCGCCTATTTGTGGCTGAGTCAGGGACAGCCAGATTTGGCGAAGAAAGTCTTGCAGGATGCGAAGGCACAGCTGCCCGATGACCCCGCGGCCTACCGAATGCTCGGAGATTTTTACATCGCGCAGAATCAGCCAGAGAACGCGCTGGCTGAATTTGAGGGATTAAGCCAGGCTCATCCAAATGACGTGCAGGTTAAGAAAACTCTGGCACAACTGTTTCTTGCGGCCCACCGCACATCCGACGCAGACCCCATGATCCAAAGTATCTTGAAATCCGCTCCTAAGGACACCGACGGTCTCCTGCTGAAAGCACAAAGTCAGTTGCAACAGCGCAAATGGAATGATGCCATCAGTACGCTCCAGCAAGTCGTCCAGAACGCACCGCAAAACGCCGCAGCCCATTTTCTGATGGGCTCCGCCATGGAGGCCAGGGGCGATACGGCCCTGGCTACGCAGGAATGGCGCAAAACCGTGCAGTTACAACCCACCAATATGCAAGCCTGGCGCGCCCTGGCTGCGGCAGCAGAGGCGAAGTCCGATTGGAACGGATTGGAATCCATCGGCAACGAATTGAAATTGTCTCAACCGCGGCTTGCGGATGGCTATCTTTACCACGCTACGGCACGAATGAACCAGGGCGACGCCGCAGGCGCGGAAGCCGATCTGAATTTCTTGCTGCAGCAGGCGCCGCAAAGTCCAGTGCCTTATCTGAAGCTTGCGCAACTGCGTCTCGCTCAAAAGCGTTGGAACGACGCCGAATCGCTGTTTAAGAAAGCGCTCGAGCGCGATCCAAATTCGCTGGACGCGATACGGGGATTAGTGGAAATCAGCGTGGCCGAGAATAAGCCGGCGAATGCAGCAACTTTGATTGCGCAGGAAATTGAAAAAAATCCCAAATCTCCAAATCTATATATGCTTCAGGGGCAGCTGTTTCTGCGCTCGAAACAGCCCGAACTCGCTCAAGGGGCGTTTTCCCGCGCTGTGGAACTTGACCGCAAAAATTCTTCCGCTCTGGCGCTCCTCGGCGAAGCACACACCGCTTTAAACCAGCCGGACAAAGCGATCGAAGACTACAAGCAAGCGATCGAACTCTCTCCCCTGGACGTTTCCTACTACGTCGCTCTCGGCAGCTTGTATGAGGCCCAGGGTAATTGGCAATTAGCTCGCGACATTTACCAGAAAGGTCACGATATTCAGCCCGACGATCCGTTTGCTGCGAATAATCTCGCGTATATCCTTCTGGAGCACGATGGCGACGCGAACCTCGCTTTGACCCTGGCCCAGACAGCACGAAAGGGTTTGCCGAACCTGCCTAACTCCGCCGACACGCTGGGCTGGGCTTATTATCACGTCGGCGCCTACTCCGCCGCCATGCCTCTGTTCGAAGCTGCCGTGAAAGCCAAGCCCAACGATCAGACCTATCACCTTCATCTGGGACTCACGTATCAGAAGCTGCAGGACCCGACCCGCGCCAAGTCGGAGTTGGAGAAGGTCGTTAGCCTTGACCCGAAGACCTCTGTTGCGGACCAGGCTCGCCAGGCGATCAGCCAGCTCGCATCGGGCTGAACCGTCATCCCGTAGAGCTGTGCATACTCTCTTGAGATAAGGACTCTGAATGCGCCTACTCGTAATTGGTGCCAAAGGAATGCTCGGCACGGACATGCTTCGGGATTGGAGGTCTGACGAGGTCGTAGGCGCCGATCGGGCGCAGGCGGACATTCGCGACATTGCGCAAGTGCGCGCCCTGGTTTCTAAAGTACGCCCGGATTGGATTGTACTTACTGCCGCGTACACAGACGTCGATGGCAGCGAAAAAAATCAGGAACTAGCATTCGCAGTTAACTCCACGGGTGCGGCGCACGTCGCACGCGTTGCTTTGGAATTCGGGGCGCGCCTCTTCTATGTCAGCACAGACTACGTATTCGACGGCACCTCCTCTCGCCCCTACGAAACAAGAAACCCTATCCACCCCTTGAACGTCTACGGCGCTTCGAAAGCTGGCGGGGAAAAAGCCATTCAGGAACTGAGTTCCGACTTCTGCATCGGGCGCACTTCGTGGTTGTTTGGAGCGTCGGGCCCGAGCTTCCCGGAAAAGATCTTGCGCGCTTCTGAATCCCGCAAGGAGCTAACTGTCGTTTCCGACCAGGTGGGCTCTCCCACATTCACCCGGGACCTGGCGGCAGCGATTCTCCAGTTGATTCACTTGGAGGCCCGCGGTGTCGTGCACATCACAAACTCTGGCACGTGTTCGTGGTTTGACTTTGCTTCGGAAGTGCTTCATCAGGCCGGGCGCGACTCGATCGTTGTTCGTCCCGTTACAAGCGCCGGATTCGTCCGCCCCGCTCGGCGTCCGGCGTTTTCCGTTTTGTCTCCGTCGAGCTTACAGAGATATGGGATAACCACGCGTCACTGGAAGGACGCGGTTCCCGCATACCTGGACGACCTGCGCCGGGCTGGCAAACTACCGTGCGGCGCAATTTAGCTCTGCGCGTCAGCGGTGCGTAAATCGACAATAGCTTTTTGCCGAACATTGCGGCTAGACGGATACGTTTCGAGCAGAAATTGGAAAGTTGGGCTGCATCTTGATGGCAAGCTGCGCAAAGTGTGCTTAGGTTGCGCTCGGGGATGAGCAGCGCTGCCGTCCGAGGGAATAACAGAGCATCAGTCGCAATGGCTGAACTCAGCTCCGGTGAGTGCCGACTCCACGAGCGCGACGTCGGACACGACGGCGGCCAGCACAAGCAAGGTCGTTCGCTCCTGCTGCTGGATCGTGCTTGGCAGGGATGGCAATCCCCGAGAAGCGCCGGAGCAAACGCCCGCGGATCTTGCGAGCGCCCCAGCTGGGGTTGCTCGTGCTTCACGTTCAGGATGAAATTCTCGACATGAAACGGAAGTTGGTTGGCGTAGCGACACGCACCGCGACTTCGGTCCGTAAGTCCCTGAATCCCGCATTCCTGATAGCGATCGAAGATCTTGTAGCCGGTCTTGCGGGAGATCCCAAACTCCCTGCAAAGTTCCGCCATCGCCTCGCCGGCTAGCCGGCGAGCCATCCTCTCGTCCATTACCGAACACTCCTTCCAACGCATCTTTTCCTCTCCTACTCCGGGAGGAAAGTGTTACCTATGTGTCCGGTACAATGTGTTACCTATGTCTCAGGCCGTCAATTTTTGATTATCAGCGGGATGCGTGTCCTGGCGTATGAATTTACGCCGCTCTACAGCGTTCGCGTGAGTCGCCTTTTTCCCCGTGTGTGTGCTAGCATCCCCTTGTTCCTGTCGCCAAGGGAACGGCAAAATCTAGGCGTACCCCCCCTTGCGCCTCCGGGTTGTCTGACTGATCCACATTTGAAAGGCACGTCTGGCCATGAGCGCTCTTCGACAACTGGCGAAAACCAGCTTTGTCAACACGGTTGGCAAACTGCCTTACACATCTTTGGTTGACAAGCTGGCTTCCTGGATTCGTTTCTCCCACTGGTGTGTGGAATGCGGCTCTTCGGTCGGCCGCTATGACAGCAGTTGCGCGGGCAACTACGACGACCGTTACCGTTTATATGACGATGTGATTCAACGTGAGTCGCTCGATCGGGGACCAGTCGAGTATTTGGAATTTGGTGTCTACGAGGGTGCGTCAATCACCTGGTGGGCTCGACATATTCCCGACCCAGGCGCGCGCTTTTTTGGATTCGACACTTTCACCGGCCTCCCTGAACAGTGGGCCAGGTATCCGCGCAACACCTTTAGCACCGGTGGGAGAATCCCCGACTTGCCCGACCCTCGCGTCCATTTTCACGAAGGACTTTTCCAGCATACCGTCCCCAGTTTTCTTCAGAGATTTTCCCGACGTGGTCGGGTGGTAGTCCATCTCGACGCGGACCTTTACAGTTCCACGCTGTTCGCCCTCACCGCACTCTTCCCCGTCTTTCAACCGGATGATTTGCTCTTCTTTGACGAATTTGCCGCCCCCGCCAGTGAATTCCGCGCGTTCGACGATTTTGTGAGCGCCTATATGGTGAAATACGACTTGGTTGGCGCAGCGAACAATTTCAATCGAGTTTGCCTGAAGCTGAAGCAGATTGCGAAACCGGCCGATTCATCGGCCGAGCCATTGCCCGCAGCACGCGCGGCAACCGCCGGACCTTAGCAATCAGCTGATTACCGCGTTACGGCAGCCGGGCGAACATTGTCTGAGAACCCTCCTCATGTTGCGGTAGCTGATTCAGTCTCGGGCTTTCCTGTTGCATACAACGTTGTCTGTTCCGATAAGGTCACAAGTACATACAAAAGGTTCTGGCTTCGAACCCCGGCGGAGATCAGAAATAGGCAGGCTCTGCAGCTGTTCAGCGTCCGGCTCTCTCGTCTCTCGCGTTAATAGCATTTCGAGCGCGCCTGCTGCTCTCCTGACTTCTTCATCGTTTCTGAGGCTAGTTGAGCCAGTTGGCCACGAAGCCGCCGGGCGGCGCCGCGTAAGTAACGACGACTTCGACACCCTTCCTGTTCTCAGGGATCGCCTCTCTGGGCGGTATCTTGGACTGCCGCAAGGGACCAACCGTGGTTTCGGACGAGCTGGGCTCCGGCCCCGCGGCGGTGTGCACGTCACAAACTCTGGCAGATGTTCGTGGTTTGAGTTTGCTTCGGAAGTACTTCATTAGAC
>CAVZMQ010000014.1:0-120597 GCA_963776365.1 Candidatus Acidiferrales bacterium
CCGGCCAAACACATTCTATGGCGAGGAAGCGTGATTTTTTCAAGTCTGCTGGTTTGACATTTGCGCAACAAATTGGGCGAATGTCGAACGCCGATTCCGGATTCCGCGTGAGCTTCAATCGGAATGTAGCCCGCTGGATCGGTGACATACAACCCTCCGGGATGTCCGAAACCTATACCGTCAAGATTGAATACGCGTTGCGCAGACGCCCAAAAGTTTGGGTGCTCCGGCCACGGCTCCAAAGGAGCGATTCGGCTGCAAGAATTCCGCATACATTCTCTGACGGCGGCGTATTCTTACATCTTCATCAGGATTCGGACTCCGCAGATGTTCATTTCGGAGACAATCATTTCCTGGTTGGCGCTTTGGCTGTTTCATTATGAAGCGTGGCGTGCGACTGGAGAATGGCTCGGAGGCGGTCAAGAACCGGTGGCAAAGAAATGAAAAAGCGCCGGATACTTTCAATCGATGGGGGAGGCATCAAGGGTGTCTTCCCAATTTCTTTCTTGGGTGAGATCGAGTCAGCGTTGTCAGTTCAATCAGTTGCGAACTACTTTGACCTTATTGCCGGGACTTCGGTTGGAGGAATCATCGCCTTGGGGCTCGGCCTTGGCCTGACAGCCCGAGAAATGACGGAATTTTTCGTTAGTGAAGGACCGAGTATTTTTCCACATAACACGATCCCCACGAGTACGCTTAGAGTTCTCTGGGGAGGAGAAAGATACAAGCCCGATCATCTCCATGAGGCGCTGCAAAGGGTATTCGGCACAACGTGTTTAGCCAATTCGCGGGTCCGCTTGTTGATACCAGCATTTGACGCTACGCAAGCCGATATCCATATTTATAAAACCGCACATCACCATCGACTTGGGATGGACTATCGGCTAACAGCTGTCGAAGTTGGGATGGCCACGGCAGCGGCACCGACTTATTTTCCTGCTTTCGATTCAACAAAATGCATAACTCTAGTTGACGGAGGAATCTGGGCTAATAATCCCGTGGCACTCGCTGTTGTTGAGGGCATTAGCGTCCTTGGCTGGGACGGAGATGACCTCGACGTGCTTAGCATAGGTTGCACCGAGGAGCCGGATGATTTCAAGCAGAAGGGACATGGGGGATTTTTCTGGCTGCGCCGCGCGATCCAGGCCGCGATGAAAGGTCAGTCGCGTTCGGCAGTTGGCATGGCTCGACATTTGACTGGGAGAGACAGGGGTTTGGATAACGTATTCAGAATAAACCCCTCTGTGACCGCGAATCGGTTCTCACTGGACGGTGTGAGAGACATAAAGGATCTCCGAGGATTCGGATACGCAGAGGCACGCCACGCTCTACCTTTGATTAGGGACCGGTTTTTTCAGTCTGAAGCAGAGCCATTCATCTCGATGAAGCGGTGAACCGCTGTCAATACTGAGATCTGTCGGAGTCAGCCTTCCTACCTGCTGCGCTTGTCGAGGCGAACCTCAATCATTTCCCGTGGAATGATCTTTCTTTTAGGCGCGCTCTGAGCAGGAAGACGCTGGCTGGCCGATGGGCAGCGAGGACCTTGGCAACTCGCCCTTCGGGATCCCAGATGCTTCGCCAAGCCACGGCATCTTGGTGGGCATACGATGTGGTTGCAGACAAATCCTTCTGATCATGAGTGGAAACGCCTGAGCTAGGATGATCGTCAGTGCCGCCCCAATTGTTGAAGAACGGCGCGTTCGACGGCAGGCGAGAGATTACTCAGATCACTGGCCAGACGGAGGGAAGAGCAGACAACCTGCTCTTATGCCTCCCTGTACTGATCTTCAGAATTGAGTCGGTTCTTAGGAGCCCTGATTGACTTTGCCGGAATCCGCATTTATCGATTCGAAGCTGTAATTCGGCTGCTCGTATGGAACGACAACCAAGTCAGAGCGTAGGCGTATCCGTTTCTCAGCTTCCTGCTTGGTTTGAAAACGGACAGCCTTCTCTTTGTTGCTGGTGAAACCGACACCCGTGTAAAACTGTCCGTCCCGGCTTTGAATAATGAACATCACTTCAACCAATAACAAGTTTACTTACTGCACTTACTGCCTTGTGAGCGTCACGTAGGCTATAGACCCAGATTCTACGGGCCAAACTGGTGTCCCTGCTGCTGCAGGTACTATCTCTACGACGCTTATGCTCTTTCCATCTGGAGTCATGTGTCCAAACATTCTGAATGCATTGCCTATTGAGGGGCCTTGGTCGAACCCTATTGCTTCTACTACAGCTCCAATTACGTTTCTGTACCCTCCTAAATCATCGTAGGTTGCGGCTGACGTGCCTGACGGTGCAATCGAAATTCCGGTCCCGTTTGCAGTTATGTTGAAATTGGAATCTTGAGACATTGTAAGCGACATGGAGCCACTATATGTGCCCGTAAACGAGGGCACGATATATCCAGTAAATGTTCCCGAACTTACGCTGTAGAACGTACAGGCAGTGCTGAGATTTGAAATGGTGTAAGACCCAGAAACGTTTTGCCCAGTGCCAGTCACGGTACCCGATAACTCAAACAAAGGGCTGTTACCTGATTCCGATAAGGTTCCAGTGAATGCCCCATTCTGTCCCGTAGCTGTCAGCGAAACATTGAAACAGGCAGCGAAAGCGTTAGCTATCGGCCCACTTCCAGTCTGAAGTAAAGCAGTGGTGGTTGTGGCTGAGAGTAAGTTACTACCGTTCGGCAACAAATCAGCTTCTATATAAAATGGTGTTCCGCCTGAGGGGGTAAGTGAGAGTTCCCACTGACCAGCTTGCATGTTTAGGCCAGTAGGGTCGGAACCAGAGCCAGAGCTAGAACCAGAGCCAGAACCAGAGCCAGTCGATGTGGAGGCCGTTTTCGACGTACCGCAACCCGCAAAACCGACGGAAATTAAGGCAACCGCCGCCGTGATTATCATCAGTCTGAATCCTGGTTTCACAAGCCATCTCCTTAAAGTTCCCCAATAGTAACGACGCTCATCCGGAAACGGAGAATCAGAAACATTTTGTTCCTTTCAAGAGAGTGTGCTTGTTGGGGCGTTTGGTCTTCTCTTTCCTCACAGGCAACATCTCACATGCCGATTAATCTTGTCGATGGTACGTTCTTTAACCATTAATACATGTTAGGGTCATACGGGACCCATGATTACTCGGGTGATGTGATCTTGGTAAAGTTCCAACGCGCCATTTCGCTGATGAGTAATTAACTCAGCAACAATGATTCCCGTTGGCGCGATTTAACTTGAGCAAGGGTAATCACTGGCCTACCCTTCTGATCGTCTACAACTTTTTGTTCAATCGTCCGAAACTAGGTCTCGCTGTGAATGTCGATTTGACGTCGAAAAGGAAACTGCACCCATGCCCATTGCCAAGAAGACAGGTTCTCGCGGTGCTTCCCTCGGATTCTTGCTTCTCGTATTCGTCATTGTTGCCTGGAATATCCCCAGTAAGTGGTCTCGATCAATCCCGCCCAGGTACCCCGTCACTTCCCCCAAAGTGAGCGCACAGATCCTCGATGCCTATGCCAAGCTGCCGCTCAGCTTCGAGGTCAATCGCGGACAATCTGGCCCTGATATACAGTTCCTTTCGCGAGGTCACGGTCTCGCCCTCTTCCTCGGCTCGGGAGAGGCCACTTTCTTGATCAACCAAAAGGATTCGCGGGCACCCCACCGTCAAGTCCCTCAGAATTGGCGCAAAATGGAAGTACTCTCTTCTCCCTCATATCCGGCACCCTGCCAGACGAAGCTGCAGCGAACGAACTCCAGCCTGTGTTACCTGCAGATACCCGTTTGCTCCGGATGTCGCTTCTTGGTGCTCGTCCCGGTTTGCGGGGCGTGGGTGTCGGCCTGCTGCCCGGCAAGGCCAACTACTTCATCGGCGACAATCCGAAGAACTGGCAGACCAATCTGGAAACCTATGCCAAGGTCAAATATGAGGACATTTATCCGGGCATCGACCTTCTCTACTACGGCAACCAGCAGCGCCTCGAATATGATTTCGTCGTCGCGCCTGGCTCAGTCCAAAGCAGATACAACTCGCCTTCGAAGGGGTTGATCACGCCCACATCGATCCGTCGAGTGGAGATCTTGTATTAGATTCCGGTGGCGCTGAAGTGCGCTTCCAGAAGCTTTCGATCTATCAAATCAACGAAGAGTCTTCCACCGGTACTGGCGCGAGCAAACACTTCGTCGATGGCGATTACACTCTGGAAGCCGATAACCGCATCGGCTTCAAAGTTGTCGCATATGACTCCTCGAAAGCCTCTCGTCATTGATCCAGTCCTAAACTTCTTTACTTACCTCGGCGGCATGTTGCCGGACGTCGCCTCACGTTGCAGCGGACGCCACCGGAGTATACGTTACCGGCGCCACCCTCTCCCCTGACTTTCCCACCGCGTCGGCGTTAAGCTCAAGCTTCCATGTCGCCATTTGCGGAAGCTCTAGAAACTTCCCTTGCCCGGATGCGTTTGTCACCAAACTCAAACCGGACGGATCTGGCCTTCTCTATTCCACCTATCTCGGCGGAAGCGGTTCCGATATTGGCATTGGAATAGCGGTCGACTCCAACCAACAGGCCTACGTGGTCGGGGAAACGGAATCTATGGACTTCCCGACAACCAGCAGCGGTTTCCAAAGCAGTGCCGCAAGCAGGCTTGCGCGTGCGTTCCTAACCAAGCTCAGTTCCGGCGGGTCGCAGCTTTTGTACTCCACTTATCTCGGCGGAACTCCGGGCAGCCGGGGCGCCAGCTTTGACTCTCATAACGACACGTTCGCCACGGCTGTTGCGACAGACAGCGCAGGACACGCCTATATCGTTGGATACACTCGATCCAATTCACTCCCTACCACCCCGGGCGTCGTGCAGCCCAACGCAGGCGGAAATTCCGGACCTGGTGGCGTGCAATGCCACTACAACTATGCGCTCGAACCGTGCTCTGATGGCTTCGTCGCAAAGTTCAACACCACGATATCTGGCAGTACCTCACTCCTTTACGCTACCTACCTCGGCGGCAGCTATTATGATGCCGCGACCGGCATCGGTATAGATTCAGACGGAGACGCCTACGTAGTCGGCGCGACACTCTCCGACGACTTTCCAGTTGTCGCCGCTTTCCAGCCCTCGCGCAAAGCGGGCCGCTGCGGCCCAATGGCCTCCAGTGGTGGTGGTGGCCACGTCTGCGCTTCAGCTTTCGTCGCTAAGCTTAACCCAACAGCTACCGCCCTGGTCTATTCCTCTTATCTCGGCGGCACCGGCGACACCGCAGCTGCTGGAGTGTCTGTCGATTCATCGGGAAACGCATACCTCACCGGCACGACAAATGCTGGAGACTTTCCGGCGACAACTGGTGTGGCTCAGAGATCCCTGGCCTGGCTACCTGTTCCCTTGCTGGATACTCGATCACTTGCCCCGACGCTTTCGTGGCCAAGGTCAGCTCCGCCGGCTTGTTGTCTTACGCCACCTTTCTGGGCGGCAGTGGCGCCGATGTCGGTTTTGGTATTGCGGTGGATTCCACCGGCAACGCCTACGTGGCGGGTCTGACAAATTCCACTAATTTCCCTACCGCCTCGGCTGCGCAAGCCAGCTTAAGCAGTGGCACTTGCACGATCCGAATCTCCTACGTTAGTTACAACCTCAATTGCCCAGACGCTTTTCTCGCTGAGCTCGACCCGCTGGCGCCACTCTCGTCTATTCCACCTATCTCGGAGGAAGCAATGCCGACTTCGCTACTGCCGTTGCCCTCGACAATTCCAACAACATTTACGTGGCTGGCGGCACTCTGTTCTTCTGGCTTGGCCACTGCGGGCGCGTTTCAAACGATGCTCGGCTCGAAGGGCGATGCATTCGTCTTCAAGGTCGCCGCGTCAGCCGCAGCACCACCCACCTTCACGCTAACTCCTGCCACCGCCGGCGGTTCCACCTCTGCAACAGTAAAGGCCGGGCAAACTGGCACGTATAATCTCCAAATCAATCCAACTGGCGGGTTCACCGGCACGGTGAACTTCACTTGCGGTGGCGCACCTGCGCAAGCCACGTGCAGCCCTACGAGTCCGGTGTCGGTTACCGGAACCGCTGCTGTGCCCTTCACGGTTACAGTCAACACCACTGCAGCTTCGGCAGTGCCTCCGGTCCTTTGGCGCATTCCCATTACGCGCGTCCCGGTCTGGGTCTGGCCCTTTGCCTTCCTCCTCCTCGCGGTCCTCGTTCTTGCCAGCCAAAGCCGCTTCGCCGTTCCCAAATGGCGAACTCCTGTATTGTGGGCCGCCACTCTCTTCATCTTCGCCTTTTCATTGCTGGTGGGCTGTGGCTCCGGTGGTGGCAACAATGGGGGCAACGGAGGCAATAACGGTAACTCTGGCACGCCGGTTGGCACTTACACGATCACCCTGACCGGCACATCTGGCTCGGTAAGCCAAAATCTGAGCCTCACTCTTACGGTCCAATAGCTCGCTCGTAGTTTCTACCAGGAGCCGCGGCCCAATCACGACGCCGTGGCTTCTGACTTTTCTGTGCGAAATGACTCGGCACACAAAGCCATCCAGCAAAATGAGATCGCTTCAGTGGCTGGTGTCTCGATCACCACAAGTTCGGGCCGCTTCCTATCTATCCGTTCCATCACGAACTCTCGTTCTTGAATCGCGCGACCAACAAGATATTGCTTCGCTAAATTCGGCTTGTCCGACTCGATCGTTTCGATCAGCTTTCAGGCGCACAGGAGAGTCGCAGCGAATAGAATGGTGGGCCTTCTTTCTTCGATCAGGGTTGCCCGATTGTTAAAGAACGGCGCGTTCGACGGCAGGCGGGAGATTTACCCAGATCACAGCGCCAGATGGACGGGTGTCATCGGGCGGTTCAGGCCATCAAATCCTGTTCAAAGGAATCCAGTAGTTTCAGGTGATCGTCGGTGTGAAGCGGCGCACGTTCTTGAAGGCACACATCGGCGACAGAACTTCGGGGTTTCTTTTTGAATCGGAGTCGGGACGGCCCCTTAGTTTTGCTACGCTTGCTACACTCCACTGCCGATTACGGCCTCAAAACTCCCGCTTGTTTCCGCATATTTTCGCGTAATCAAAAAACCCCTTTATTTTCGTAGCGCGCCAACGGCTGTTTTGTCGATTCCAACGGATGTCCTACGAGAGTCCGAATCCCACCCTCTCCGCCAACTTTACAAAACCCCTGTAACTTGCGTAACGATTGATGCCGGTGTACTTCTGGTGTACTTTTATGATGCTATTCAAACTACACGGTTTCAGGAAGCCTATCCTTACGGTCGAAGGCCATCGTCCCTGTAATCTCACCTGAACCCGTCCCTTTGCCCGAAAGCGTAAACGTCAGCTTCTCCGGTTTGGTCACTCCGCGTATCGTGAAGTCGCCGACGTAATCAAGTGTGTTGGGGCCGGTTTGTACAACCTTCGTCGAGTGGAATGTGATCAGGGGATTGTGCTCGGCATCGAAAAAGTCTTTGCCCCTCAATTTTCCGTCTTTCATGCCACTCCCGGTATTTACACTGGCTGCTTGGATCTTGATGTCTAAAACTCCTGTCTCCACATCCGGAGAGGTCATAGTCGCAGTGGCATCCCACTTATCGAACGTGCCGTCTATCGCCACTGACGCGCTCACGTGGAACTTAATTGAGCTGTCCTCTTTCGTAAACTTGATGACGGGAATCCCAGCAGGAGTTTGCTCTTGGGTCGTTGATGCAGAAAGAAGGAATGCTAGGACGCAGAGAATAGCTGGTCGCATGAGGCGCGGTCGGATTCGATGCTGCCTTGCTGTCAATTGGGGTTTAACAAAACCAGCAGCCGGATCGCCGTGGGTCTATCCAATGCCATCAACGCGGTATCAACCCTCGAAGTGGGTCCCAGGACCCCCGGCAGACGCCGCTATTCCGTTGTCCCTTCCGGGCCATCGCTTATATCGAAGATGCTGAGTGCAAACTCGTGTCGCGCAACCTGAATCGTTTCGACTCGTTCGCCATGGGTGTTCTCGAAGGACCACTTCAGAGATACTGCGAGGGAAAGCTAGAGAACGTGCGCGGTTTTCCAGGCGAAGTCGTAACGGAAACCGATTGCGGCGGCATTGCCAACGCCGTTTCCGTTGGCACCCACGCTGTCTCCGAAGCGGGATTCAAAAAACGCATAACCCGCTCGAGAGATGTGCCATTCCGCTCCCAACACGCCGTAGCGTATGCGGAAATTTGGATTAATCAGAGCGCTCAGATTTAGCGGACGGTGATGTAGGTAAGATCGCCATTCCGCTCTGTAGCAAAAACAGCGCCGAATTCGATGAAGCGCCAATTCCCAGTGGCCCCACAGGCCCAGTAGTTTGTACCCCAGTGGAAGCCCCCAATCGTCGTTTGCAGCTGATTCGAGAAGTAGGTCTTGTTGTAAGCGCCGCCGATTTTCAACCCAGGCAATACCTTCGCTTGGACAGAAAAAGCAAAGCCATCGACGGCGGTGGCGACATTGGCTCCGCGAAATTCTTAATCCACCTGTAAGAAGGGTGCGCGACCTGGAAAGGGCAATCAAGCCCGACGGGACTCCCAATAATCGTCAAATTCACGACTGTGACGGCAGCAACGGACAGCGATGACCGCATTGGCGCCGCGAACGGTCCAGAACATTCCGGAGCGTTTGAGCCGGGTGGCGATGAGGGTTTTGCAACCCGCTTCGATTACGCCTGAACCGACAAACAACCCCTGCTTGCGGAACTTTGGGTAACGCATGCGCACCGCATTGCTCTCGAAATAGTTGGCCTCGGTCGCGATGTTCTCTGCCAGTTCCGGCTTTTTTGTGCCTTGGGCGCGCAGGCGATTCACGAGTAGTTCGATCTTGCCGTCATCCAAGAAATGCTGCTGACTCATCACCCAGCGTCGTTTGGCCGCCACATCGCTCGGATGGAGCTTGCCGCTGAGATCCCACAGGTGTTGTCGGGCGTGATAGAGATCCACGATCTCGATGGCTCTCGGAAACTGTTCCTGGGCCAAGTTCCAGATCCATTCCGCACCGTCTCCCACGACCACTTTCTTCTGCGCCCGGTCCCAGCCTCGCTGCTGGGCCTCGGTGTACAGGCGGCGGGAGAACTCTTCGACCGTTTCGATCGCTCCCGTATAGCTGGTGCTGTCTTCGTCTCGCACGGGCCAGCCTTCGGCATCCCGCTTGGTCTGTGTGAAGACACAACCGAGCTTGACCTCCCGCGTGTGCGCCCGTCCGTTGCTTCCTTTGCCCTTCCGCCCCTCCAGTTCCTTGCTCACCATAGGCACACCCGTGCCATCCATCTGCACATACATCACTGGGATCGCCTGGCCGACGGCGATGGGCAACTCCCGTTGCCGGGCTTGTTGGATGGTGTCCTGCTCGCGGTGGGCGATATCCGCGCCGATGCTTTCCGTGGTCCGTTCGACCACCTTGGTCGTAACTTCCAGCCCGGCCAACAGCTTCATCTGCTCGCGGCCGCGCTCGAAAGAAGAGCATTCACTGCCCACCAGCGTCAACATGCGGCGCACCCCGGGTGAGAGCCCGGTGTTCTCCACATCCAGCGCCGCGTCGGTGGAGAATTGTCCTTGCTGACAGCGGGAGCACCAGTAATAAGCGCGCCGCAGTTCCGCGCGGCCGAGCACGGTGAGCAGCGGCTTGGTGCGCATCCCCTTGTAGCGGGCCTGACCTCCGCAAGAGCAAGGTACATGCGGCTCCGCCGGGGACTCCTGTCGGAGCAGTTGGCTCAAACCAGCGGCACCGGCCTGCTGCAGGGCGGTGCGCAAGGCCATCTCCACCGCTTCCAGGTCCATTGCGCCGGTCTTGCGACGTGCGGTGAAAATCACGCGCAGCAGGGCATCTATTTCCCGCGCGACTTCCTGATGGATCGCAGCAGCCGTTTTTTTTCCTCTGCTGTCCAGCCCCCGGCTTCCTGCTCCAAGGGTCGCAGGCGGCAGATCTTTTCATTGATAGTCACGAGCTCGCTACTGAGCTCCTGAAAGCGGTGGAATTCGGAAACCTCCTCCTGCGCTTTGCGGAACGCAGCTGGGCTGGAAAGCGTCTCCGCTACAGATTTGCCGTGCACCTTGCGCAGGACACGAATCTGCGGTTCGTGCCCGGGATCTTTGGGCTTGGCACAATGACAGTAGGACTTACCGCAGCGATGAACAACGGCAGAAATGGAACCGGGGCGCAAATCACCCAAACTTAGGAATTGCTGCAGAATCTTGGATCGTTGGACTTCCAAAGAACTCAGGGGCTCTGGCATGTAACACCTCCAATACTGAGTGACTACATATACTCAGTATTGTGCCAAAAACCACGCCATCACGCAATCTTCCCCCTACAGGTCGCACACCCCTGTAAGAAGTACCAATAGCCACCCGCGTAAATATACGGTAGAGTACCGCAGTATAGAAGTTCTGAAGCTTCAGTCAGGTCGCATTCTCCCGCCCCGTCACTGAATTCAAAGCTGAGGATTTTGACGTTGGGGCGTTCTTTTTTTGCGGGAGGCGATGATGCCCTCAATTCTGATAGCCGACGACCAGCAACTTTTTGCCGAGAGCCTCCGTTCGTTCCTGAGCCCACCTTATGAAGTCCTTGGAATAGCGACGAATGGGCGGGAACTCGTCGACCTGGCGTTACAACATAAGCCAAACATGATTCTGAGCGATGTGTCTATGCCGATCATGAGCGGGTTGGACGCATTGAACACGCTGAAGAAGGCTGGGCTGCGCAACAAGTTTGTGATGCTCACGATGCACTTTGACCTCAGTATCGCCGTGGAAGTATTTCGTGAGGGCGCTTCTGCGTTCGTGATGAAGACGGCAAGCGGAGAGGAACTGAAGGAAGCGCTGCAGAGTGTCTATCGAGGTGGATACTATCTGAGCCCGCAGTTCCCTTGCGATCTGGTCACGGTACTGGCGGAAGCGGCCCGACGGCCCAAGGGGGTCAAGGGGCCGCAGCTCACGCCTCGCCAGCGTGAGGTTTTGCAGCTGGTGGCCGAGGGAAAATCCATGAAAGAAGTAGCAGCGCAATTGAAGCTGTCGACGCGCACGGCGGAATCGCACAAGTACCAATTGATGAAAATGCTTGCCATCCGGTCTAATGCGGAACTGGTGCAATATGCGATCAAGATCGGACTGATCAATATTCAGACACTTCGGACGTCCGCTCAGCGATAACTTAGTCTCGGGAGAGAGAAGTGACCGCCCAGGGTGCATCAAAAGAAGCTGATTTACGCTTGCTGCAATCCTTCATTGAAGCACTGCCGGATGCGTGCCTGGTGATCGATTCCGCGGGTCGGGTCCTGGCGGCAAATTCTGCCTGGAATGCACTCGCCAACCAGAATGAAGGGTTCTCTGATTCCACGCGCAATCCACTTGGAACCAACTACCTTACTCTTTGCCGGTGCACATCGACGGAGCAGGGCTTGCCGGAAGTGTGGACGGGCATTGAGGCGGTATTGAGCGGGGATAGCAGCGACTACGAACGCGAATACCCCAGCAGGACTCGTAACACGTTTCGCTGGTACCGCAAGATCGTCCGCCCGTTTCAGCAATTCGGCGCGTGGGCTCTGATCTTTCATCGGGAAATCACCGCAGAGAAGCTAGGCAAACTGGATCCACAAAGATTGGACGAGTGGCCGATGCCGCACCGGTTCTGATCTGGGAGTCCGGACCGGACAAAGGCTGTTCTTCAATCGCCAGTGGCTGGAATTCACGGGAGTGCCTGAAGAGGAACAGCTTGGCGACGGTTGGGCAAAGCTGGTGCACCCGGAAGACCGCGATGGAATTCTGAGGGCTTACGATTTGGCCTTCGAGCAGAAACAGACGTTCGAATTCGAATACCGCTTGCGGTACAAGGATGGCAGTTACCACTGGATTTACGATCGTGGGCTACCGCGTATCGATGCGCAGAACGAACTTGCGGGGTTCGTTGGCTCAGCGTGGGACTTGAGTGACCAGAAGCAAGCAACCGAGGCGGCTTACAGGGCAACGCGGCAGACCCGTTTGGAACACATCGTGGCCACCATTGCCAACTCTGCGACCACCTTGCGCGAAGCGCTACAGAACTCCCTCGATGTAATCTGCGAAATGCTGGCATTTCCCGGGGGCCATGCCCTTCTTATTTATGATGACGAACCGAGTATAGCGAAGCCCGCGCTACAAAACTGATCGAGCTCAGCGCCCAGCTCACTTGGCCAACCGATTCTGGGGCACCGGGCGAAGTGTTGCGAACTGGCAAGCCGGTCATGCACGATCCACTAAGAGACTATACGGATCCCGAGCTATACCCGCGTGCGTCCGCGGCTTTGGAAGCTGGGGTACGTGCCGCCATACATCTCCCCGTCTTGGTCGGCGATCGTGTGGAAGCCATCCTGGAGTTCGCAAGCGACCGGGAGCAGTTAGTTTGAAAGACCCCAAAGCCGCGCCTCCGTCCAGCACTTGAGACCGCCAGGTGGCTCCAATTACAGCAGAAAGAGCTAACACCAGCGGCACAAACGCCTTAGGAACTTCGCCAAGGAATCCGAGGCCCGCCGTTAGATCGCCATCTGTGGAATCCAGTTGTAGGTCCAGGTGAGACAGATCCCATAGGACAACGATCCAAATGGCCCATTTCCAAAGGGCCAGTGCCAATAGACCCAGGAATAGAGCGTGAGACACAAAGAGGGCGTAGTAGCCTGCAAGGGTTGGTGTGTTCGATTCGGCTTGTACCGTCCACGACGCGTAGTGGAGCTTGCCCGATTGCAAGAAATAAGCAATCTGAAGATAAACCGCTAAGATGATCAGAATTTCGGGCGAATTAGCATCGCGCAAGCGCCGAGCTTTTTCCATGACTCTTCGAAACAGGGGCAAGTCGCCGACGCGTACAAGGTTAGCATCCAGGAAGTGCTGGGACATCTCCCGGAAATGCGAGTCCATCGTAATTTGCCCAAGCATCAAAACAGGAATAGCAATGAAGATGCGGGCATAAACGCGATAGTCCGACAATAGGGCCCGGAGATCGCCGTGCATCAGAGCGAGTGCCAAAAGCGGCAGCCCAGAAGTACAGGAAGGTGGAAGCGTGTTCACCATGGAGCCACTGCCGCGGTTACCATCGATGTGGCCGTCACGGCAGCCGCGGTGGCCACCGCTCCTCCGACACTCTGGTGGTAGCAGCAGCCGTTATTGTAGCGGCCGCCGTAGTAACCGTTACGGTTATTGTCCACATTGACGTTGACGTTTTTGTTGGAGTTCACATTCACGTTTTTGTTGGTGTTGACGTTGGTGTTGGTGTTGCGATTCACGTTGGTGTTGTTGTTTCGGTTGGTGTTGCTAGTGTTGCCTCGGTTCACGCTGGATGTAGCGCTTCCGCGGGAAGAGTGATTGCCGCCGCCGGGGCCGGCATTGCTGATGGTGGCAAAGGGCAGAAGCAGAACGGTCAGAGCAACGAGAGACTTTGGGATTTGTCGGTTCATAAGATTCACCTTTTAGTTACCGTCCGCTGACGCTTTTTCACCCGCGAACACGATCTTCTGCGCATCGCTGGGTGGATCGAATTCAAAAGCTGCTTCATTGAAGGAAGGGGCAAGGTTCCATTGAGGTACGGAACTGTACTGTGGCCGAGCCTCGTCGGTTAAGGTGGAGAGCACGAGCTTTCTCGGCAGTGGGAACTCGCCTTGTTGGATCCAGATTTGCCAGTTCAGTCCAGGCTGGCGGAACGCGTATTGTTCGCAGGTAACGCCGCCGACCTCGGCAGGACCCACCTCCTTGTCGTTCAAGCTGGATCGAAATCGTTCCCAAGTCGGTGCAGTGTGCCGCTAATTCGGTGTTCGTCGCGGATTCAGGATTACGCGAAGATGAAGACGGCCCCAGACCTGTAAGACCCGGGGCCGTACTTTGCAGGATTCGTCGTACCCAAACTCTCCCCCGCCCAGGGACAGTCCAGATCTTCCGGTCCTGCAAACTCGAGTAAACCAATCGGCAAAAGTGCTTCGCTGCCCGTCCAAGACTTTCGGTGGGCGACCGTAGTCAGGTTTGGCCTTGGGGTGCCATGGAGGTACATAACCGGTCGCCCGCCGAGTGCTTAGCTCTCCCGTGGTGAGTAATTTAGTGGGAGTGCGACCTATCGGATATTCGGAAAACTACTAAAATGGGCTCAGAAGAACTACGGTGCGAGGCCACGCGCGTTCTCGCTCGAGGGCTGGTCAAAGGTGATGATTTGAGTCGAGGTATAGAACAAGTCAATCAAACAAAAAGGCGACTGCCGTAGACAGTCGCCTTTTGAAGATATTCGTTCGGCCACACGCCCTCGAAGCTTTGGACTACAAGGCACGCTTCCGCGCTTGGCCGAAGGGATAATCCACTATGCAGACGCGGCGCGCTGGCTGAGGAAGTCCTTAGCCTTCGCCATCTCCGCATCCCATTTTGTGAGTTGCTCTGGGGTCAAGAACTTCTCGAGCTTCTCGCGTCCGGCAGCGCGATTCTTGGCGACGTACTGAGCGATATCCTCCTTGGACACATTGGGATTGTGACTGCGGTATTCCTGCAGCTTCTCGTATTTCTCGGTCAAGAAGGATTTGAGTCCTTCTTTCTGGTGGTCCGACAGGTTTAATTCAGAGCCGAGCCGTTTCAATTCAACCGCGATAGTGTTGAGTTCATCCGGAGTCATATTCTTTTCTTCTCTTTCTTTCTGGGCAGGCTTGTTTGTTGAGTGGGGTCGTCTGGCGGGCGGCCAGCTGTTTTCGTACCAGAGGTCGCTGCCTCTGGATACATGCGTACCGTAGTCGAATGCGCTGCCGGCGTCAACAGGTAATCATCCAAAACACCCGTGAATGCCAATTTATTCACACATCCTTCATAGCTACATCGACCCAAAATCGGAATCACCGGCCGTTGAGAATCAAAAGGTCGGTTTAATGACGTGTCTGGAGTCCCACCACTTAATTCGCGACATCAGCCGTCCTTGATGCTGTAGAACTTAGCGACACCGTAGTTCTCCTCCGGCTTGATTGGTAGTTTTACTACTAACAACTGCACACGGTCGAAGATACGCTCCAGGCATGCGAGGAGTGGATCCTGCTTGGCTGCCTGGCTGCATTCGCTTGTTAGTTCGGTCCAAATCTGCTGCTCCTCCGTGGCATAAAGCGGGGAGGGCGGGTTAGTTGCTACATCAAGATTTGCAATCACGCCGCCGAGCGGACCCCGGCGAAATCGCAGATTCTCCTCATTTAAGGATGAATGGGAGGGGATTATGGCACCGGGCCCAGCAGCTCTTTCTGATTGTGGGAATCACGATGGTCGCTGCATACGCACTTGCGAGACTCGATAGCCAGTTTTCGAGCCGCTTGGCCTTGCAGAGCTTTGCGCGTTCGCATGCAACAGGTTCTCAAGAAGTGCCCGCCCCATCAACTTCACATTCGCTCGAAGCCGTGGACTTCAGTATTTGGAGTCCGAAAAGAATCCAGGCGTATCGGGACAGTTTGACGACAAAGCTCGACCACCCCCTGGCGGTGCTGCGTATACCGAAGCTGCGGACGGAAGCACCGGTTTTTGAAGGCACAGATGACTTGACGCTGAACCGCGGTGTCGGGCGGATCATCGAGACCGCCAGGATCGGCGCTCCTGGCAACACCGGTATCGCCGGTCATCGTGACGGTTTTTTTCGTCGATTGAAGGACCTCGCCGTGGGAGATGCCTTGGAGCTGGTCACCCCAGACAAAACGATTCACTACGCGGTGGAGCAAATTGAAATTGTGCAACCGGAAAACGTCGGTGTATTGGCAGATCGAGGAGGAGCACCTTCGTTGACCTTGGTTACGTGCTTCCCCTTCTACTTTGTCGGTGATGCACCGCAACGATTTATCGTGCATGCAAAATCGCTGCCGAATCTATTGGATCGAGTGGTGGCACCTTGATGGAAGACGCAGCATTGGATCGAATCCTGTTTTAATTTTGCGGATGGCAGCGGCTAGGCAATGCAGTGGCAAGAAAAAACGGGATGGCGAAAACCATCCCGTTTTTGATTTGGTTTTTGATGTTCTTCAAATTAGAAGAAGAACTTGACCGCCAGCTCCAGAATGCGAGCGCCCTGCTTCTGGTTGGTGATGCCGAAGTTCTGGTTGACCTGAGTGAACTGTTGCGTCACCGGGTCCTGAACGAACTGAAGGGTCAGGTTACTCCCGCTGGGGAACGAGTACAAAGGATGGTTCAACCAGTTGTAGGCTTGAAAGCGGAATTGTAGTTTCTTCGATTCCGTGATGTTGAAGTTCTTGAACAGGGACATATCCCAGTTGAAGTAAGTGGGTCCGTAGGACACCGGAAGCATGGTGGGGCCATTCTTGCCAACGGTGACTGGCACGGCGAAGCAACTGCCATTGATGTACTGATGGGAGCTCCGGCCAGAATTGGGATTGCAGGTGACCAGGGGTTGCAGGACCTCGCCATCAGTTCCCAGGATGGAACGGTTGTTGAGTGTAATGCCCGTCAGTGCGTTCACTCCGGTATTGGAGCCGGGAATGATCGCAGGACCGGACAAGCCGCCTCCCAGTACGCCGTCTGGACAACCTTGACCGGCGGCAACCTCCGCAGCAGTGGCCGCGCAGGTGAGATTCATGTTGTAGTTGCCGTTGGGCGCGCCACTGGTTCCCGCTTGGGTGCTGCCACCGGTGGTGAGGTTGGCGCCGCTTTGCACCGACATGATGCCGGAAACTTGCCAGCCATTGGCGGCGCCGTCGACGAACTTATTGGAGTGCGTGAGCGTGCCGATATCAATGGAGTAGGCAATGTTGAAGAGCTGCCGGCGATCCGATGGCAGGATGCCGTAGTTGGCTCCGAGATTGAAAGGATCATAGCTGGGAGCGACAATCCCCAACGCCTTTTGGTACGTGTAGTTGGCTTGGATGGTATAGCGGCCCGCGTGGCGAATCCACGACAACTGCAGGGCGTTATAGTTGGAATACAGATTGTTGGTCGTGACCGGGAGATTCCCGTAGCCTTGCAGCGGGCGCCAATCGTTGGCATTGGCGTTACCTGGGTTGGTGTTTGGATGCCCGGTCACCGGGTCCGTGGCGGACAGCATCGCTTCATAGGGAACGATGTTGATGTCGCTGAGGGCGTTATTGTTCCCGCCATTCGCCAGATCGCGGCTGCGGTTCCCCAAGTACGATGCTTCGAAGTAGCCTTGCCAGGGCGTTTGCTGCCCGATGGTAAAGCTCCAGCTATCGGTGTACGGCTGCTTGTCGTCGGTGGAGTCAACCGCCGCAGGGGAAGCAGGTGTGGCACTGAGGTTCAGGCAAGAGAGGTACGCCGCAAACAGAGCCGAGCCCGCCGGAGGATTAGTCGGGCAGCCCGGTCCCCCCACCCAGTTGGATGGCGACAGATTGGCCTGCTTGACGCCAGCAGAGGCATCCAAGCCGTTCGTGAACTGCCCGGAGTGGTAGTAGAACCGTCCCCAACCTCCGCGCAGAACGGTCTTGCCTGTTCCGAATAGGTCGTAGGCCGCGCCGACGCGTGGCTGATAGAACAACGCCCGCGTTGGGAAGCCGCCCACCGGCACCGAGGGATTCTTTGCGTGATACTCGAATCCGCAGAACGTGGGTGCATTGGCGCAAGACGCACCACCACCCGCGGTGTACGCGTTGACGTCGAAGATGGAATAGCCGTAGCCTTCGTCATCCCGCCACGGCGTGAAATGGCTGAAGCGCAGTCCTAATTGGACCGTCAGTTTCTTTGTCGCCTTCCAGGAATCCTGGAGAAAGAATTCATACGTACCATAGGAAATGTCATTGATACGGTTAAAGTTCGCTTCGTTGTAGCTGTTCAGGTTACCGGTCAGCAGGTCGGCATACTCATTGCCGTAGCTGTAAGAATTGCTGGCAGAGACCAGCAATTCGCCGTTGGTGTTGTTGTTGGCCGGCTGAGCGTTGCGAATATATTCATAGAAGAAGCCACCCTTCAGCGTGTGATTCTTGATCACCTTGGTGAGCGTATCGCTAAAGCTGGGCATCCACTTGTCGGCATACAACCCCGACGACGGGCCGCCTGCTTCGAATCCGCCAGGATTGAAGACCAGCGCGGCTTCGCTGGGGCCGAAGTTGCCAAAGGACGGAATCTGGGAGACGCCGTTGTTGAAAACACCGGCATAACCGTAGCCGACCGTTGAGCGAGCTACGGCGTTGGGATCGGCGAACACATTGGGGAATCCCACATAGGTGTAGGCCATCACGGTTTCGTTGGTCATGGTAGGGCTGAACACGTGGGTAATCGTGCCGGACAGAGAGTCTGATCTGTTCTTGCCTTCGACCGACGTCGGATAGGGAACCTGGTCCCCATTGCGCCACCAGAGACCGACGGGAAACAGCTGGGTCTCCCGCTGGTAGTTATAGCGCACGAACACCTTGGTGTTGTCGCTGACGTTGTAATCTACGCGCAGGGTCCACTGGCGGTTGTTTTGGTTGAAAATTTCAGACTGGACGTAGTTGTAACCGTTGGTGGTGGCGGGATCCGCGTTGGCGGCGGGGAACAACTTCGCCAAGGCCAGCATGCTCGGATCGATACAGGCGCCATTTGGGGTGCCGGTACAGGCGGGAATCGTCGTGCCTCCAAAAGCGTTGATAGCCCTAGTATTCAGTTGCCCGGGAGCCTTCCCTGAAGCCGTGACGGCACCCTCCTGGCCCACGCATGAGGGTGAGAAATCGCCCATAAGTTCGCAGGCAGGGGGCACGGTGGCACGGAGCAGGCCGGTGTCAAGAGTCTGGTAATAGTATTCAAAACCGGTCCAGAAAAAGACTTTCTGCCGGCTCTTGTTGAAGCCCGTTCCGGGAATGATGATCGGGCCGCCCAGAGTGCCTCCGGGATAATAAAACGCATCTGCCGGTTGCTTCACGCCACTGGCGTTATTCAGCCAGTCATTGGCGTTGAGCGAATGGTTTCTCGCGGAGAAGAACGCGCTGCCGTGGAAGTCCGAGCCGCCAGCCTTGGTGACCGAGGTAATAACGATCGGCCCCTTCTGGTCTTCCGCGCTGAAATTCGATGTCAGGATCTTGAACTCCTGAAGGAAATCCGAGTTGGGGTTAACAGGCGTGTCGCAGTTGCATCCGGGGTCGGAAACGTGCGCGCCGTCGGCGGTGATGTCCAGGCTGTTCACCGGCAGCCCGTTGTACGAATAGGCCGCGTTCAGCGGGCTTTGACTGCCGCCATCGCCGTTGGCATTGATGCCGATCACTTGCCCGCTGTAATTTGATTTATTTTGTGTGCCGTTCTGGATGGAAAAGCCAGGGGCAATCTTGATGTACTCCGCGGCATTGGAGCCGACCTGAGTGAAATTTTCAAGTTCTTTGGTCTCGAGAGTGAAAGCCTTTTCGCCGGATTCGGTCGTGGCGAGGATGGCGCTCTCTTCGGCGTTAACCTCTACGGTCTGGTTGGCGCCGCCAACAACGAGCTGGGCGTTGATGTTGCGCTTTTCACCGCCACCCAAGCTGATGGTGTCGACTTTGTAAGTTTGGAAACCTTTGGCCTCAATCTCGACGGCATACGTGCCGACGGGCACCGAGGCGAATGTGAAATACCCGTCACCGTTGCTGACCGTCTCGCGGGTAGATCCTGAGACGGTGTCTCGCAGAGTGACTTTAGCATCCGCGACCACGGCACCGGAGGGGTCGGAGACCACTCCAGTAAGGGTCGCAAAAATGCCCTGGCCGAACAGCGGTACTCCAGCAAGAAGTAACAGACAACACAAGGCTGCCGAAATCTGAACTAAGTATTTATTCAAGGAAACACCCCCGTCGAGAATAACGATATTCTAAAGAGCCGAACATGGACAACCAACAACTTGCACCGGCTTTTCTTTTAAGGGATGACCTTAGGGGAGCGAGACCTGAAGGCGAGCGATAACTAAAACCATTAGTGTAAAAATACTAGATGCGTGGGCGATGTCAAGAACAAAAAAATGAGCCCGCACCTGCCGCACAGGAGCGAAGGAGCTAACTCCTGTTATAGCAAAGGCTTATGAGAACAAAAAGGATCTCAATTCACCGGGGCATTCGAGCTGAATGGAGAGCTAAGCGACTTCTTGCATGCTGAAAAACGAAATAAATGATAAATCAGAAGCGGGCTGAATCTCGGCGTCACAAGTCGAATCGGAAGCCACCCTGGGGATCAGGGCGCCGTGGCGGGTACATCGCGTTGCGATTCATAGTAAACGATTTTGTTGCGCAACTCTTGAGCAAGGGCTTCGTCATTCTGGCTGGTTGCAATGGTAAGGGCCTGGCGCAGAATTTGCGCAGCCTGTGAAAAACGCCCCACCTCCGCATACATCGCCGCGAGCATTTGCAGACTCTGCGGTTCCTTGCCCTCGGAGAGTTCGACAGCCTTCTCGAACTGGGGAATGGCTTCAGCAAAACTGTGCCGCGCGGCAAGTACGCGACCAAGATTGAATCGAAACTCAAAGGAATCCGGAGTAAGAGAAACGGCTTTTTGAAGATGAGCGACCGCTTCGTCAAGCTGCCCCGCACGCGCGAGAATTATTCCAAGCATACTGTGTGCATCGTCGAAGTTTGGATCGAGTTCCAAGGCCTTGCGTATGTGTTCAAGCGCTTCGTCCGTTTGCCCGGTCTGGAGCAAGCTGGCCGCGAGGTTACCTTCCGTTAGCGCGTCGTTGGGATTGAGCGCGAGCGCCTGCTTTGCCGCAGCAATCGATTCTGGAAGATTGCCGGAACGAGCGAGGGCGACCGACAGGCTGGAATATGCGGAGGCATTTGTGGGGTCCAGGTCAACGGATTTACGATACTGGGCAATGGCTTGATCGAACTGGCCCTGTTTTTCGAGCGCGTACGCGAGATGATAGCGTGCTTTGCCGTCGGCGGGATCAAGGTTCACGGCCTTGCTCCATTCGTTGGCGGCGGAGGCATAATCGCCCTTGCGAGCCAGTTCGCCGGCAACGTCGGTGAGGCGATAAAACTCCGTGGCCGGCGCTTCCATTTCCGTCATTCCGTCTAAAGGAATGTTGACGAACTCCGGGATGTTCACCCCGCGATTAGCGGCCGTGGCGTTCTCTACGAGAATGGCGGGAGAGTCTTTGCCGTCCGCATCAATGTGCGTAAGAAAAAGCTGCGTGTAGAGCGAGCGGCCTTTGGAGGAGAAAGCGAGCCAGCGGCCGTTGGGAGAAAAAGTGTGCCAAGAATTCATACGCGCCAAATTGCAATCGAGTCGACGGGCGGTGCCGCCTTTGAAGGGCACAATGTAGAGATTGCTGTCCGGCCGCATCAGCAAGCCATTGCGATTCTGAACAAAGACGATCCAGCGGCCGTCCGGTGAAACCTTGGGGAAATTGTTGCTCATGCCGTTCTGTGAGGCGCCCTCAATGCGCTCTGCGGTTCCGCCCGCGCCATGGTTGAACGGGATGCGATAGAGGTCATATTGAATTTGGGTTTCGTCCGGGGAATTGGCAAACTGCGCGACTTTCTGCTCGTCGTGATAAGGCTCCTTGGCGATAGCCCTGGAGAAGACCAAGTATTTGCCGTCGGGACTCCAGAAAGCAGAGGCCTGCACGAAAGCAGGATCATCGGCTCCCGGGAGAGGTTTCAGCTTGCCGGTCGCTTTGCTGTACCAGGCGAGAATGCCTTTGGTGGGGTAGAAAACCTGGCCGAAACCATAGTCGCGGTAGAAGCCGTTGTAAAAGCGGCTGTCAAAATCTTTAATATGCGAGCCGGGATTTTCGATGGAGGTGACCACGTACTGCCCGTCAGGAGAGATCTGCGACATGAAGCCGAAGCGCTTGCTGGCGCGCTCTTCGGCGAAGGAACTCCACCGCAGGACATTCTCGTTGCCGATGGAGGTTTTTTTCTTCACCGGCACGATCCCGTAGAGACCCTTATCGTTGCCTGGACCGTCCACGTCCAGTCCCATGAAAGATCCATCGCGTGAAAAGGAGTGGCAGTTGATGCAGGTGGGCAGGCCCTGCATCATCAGGCGGCTTTTGGTCTCGCCGACATATCGAAGGCGCCAAGCGATGAGTGGAATAGCGCCAGCGGGGATGGGCATAATGACGCCCTTTTCGCCAAGTGGAACGGAGATGAGAGGCACATCCCGAAAAAAGATGGGTGCTCCGACGGGGTCCTGGGAGGTCTGGATGGTGACTTGTCCACGTGAGGAGGGTTGCGATAACTGCTCGTCACGAAAACCAGTAATAGTTACAGTAGCCGGGTGTTTGACAGAGTGCCGCAGCATCGTTTCCCAGGAGGTGGGATCGGGTTTCCAGGCGTGACTGGCGGCTTGTTCGGCAGTGAGCGTAGGCGGCACAGCGCCGGCTTGCGCGCAACGCTCATCGATAGGACCGATTTGCAAACGCTCGCCGGCGGACTTGATCTGGATGGAAGGAAAGCGGTCTGCAAATGACACGTCGATCCGCCACGCTTTGGCGCTTGCATCCGCATCGCGCCATAAGAATGTTGGAGGCGCAAAGTCGGGAGGAAACAGAGTATGTTCCCCCGGATAGTCAACGGAGATGACCGCAAGGGCGGGAGGCGGGTTGTCGCCAGCCGGACGGTTCGCGCGCAGGCTTCCTACAACGCCGAAGGAAATCAGGCAACAAGCAATGATGGCCAGAAGCAGTCTGACCATGGCAGACTTACGCCGG
The DNA here is from genome assembly GCA_963776365.1 of Candidatus Acidiferrales bacterium. GTDB lineage: Bacteria > Acidobacteriota > Terriglobia > Acidiferrales > UBA7541 > Acidiferrum. Next base: position 22,575 of record CAVZMQ010000014.1, read on the forward strand.
ATTGACGATGGGCGAACCCCGCCAGCCTGGCTACCAGGCAACTGCGGGCGAGTAGACGTTCCCTGATCTGGCACCCTGGCAGATTGCCAGAGTCGGGTTTCGGCGCGCTGTGCGCTAGCGCACAGTGATTTGCGTTCACCAGGTGATGGTAATCAGAGGACGGAAGGCGGTCCCCACAGCAGAAAATACCCGAGGATCCCGCTAATTGGGCGATTCCTCAATGGCTAAGACCTGATCCGCCGCGACGTTGTTCACCACCTGATGGATGCCGCTGGGCCATTTGATGTCAATCTCGCGAATTGTTCTTGAGCCGCCCAGTCCAAAATGTACGCGCGAGTCGCTGGCGCACGCGTACCCGACAGCGGTGGTGGCTTCGTTGTACTGCATTTTGCCATCCCCAGTAGTAATGCGGATTTGCGCTCCCAGGCCCATGCGGTTGCTCTTTTTACCAATAAGCTTCAGCAGAATCCAATGGTTACGGTTGCTGGTAATGTTATGAAAATATTTGATGGGGCCGTTGAGCACGGTGACCACCGCGTCAATGCGCCCATCGTTATCGATGTCGCCGAAAGCCACGCCGCGATGCGGCGCCGCCTTCTGGAAATCGGGACCGGCTTCGCCGCTCACGTCCTGAAATTTGCCATGGCCCAAGTTCCGAAAGACGGTGTTCGGTTCCTCGTAACTCCGGTTGGAGAACTGCGCGATGTTGTCGAGAACATTGCTGCGCGCCACGAAGAGGTCCTTCCAGCCGTCGTTATCAAAATCGAAGATGCCATTCCCCCATCCGGACATGGAGCGCGTCGCAACCAGCCCGACTTGAACCGTTTTCTCCTGGAACTGGCCATCACCGAGGTTTTGAAAGAAAGGAAATGATTCGTTCTCAACGCCGGTGTGCCAGATGTCGGGGCGCCCATCGTTGTCCGCATCCCTAAAATCGGCGCCCATACCAGAAATTGCGCTGCCGTTCTGGGCGTAGGCCACACCGGATTCCAGGGCCACCTCGTCAAATTTCTTGCCATCGAGATTGTGGAACAGGAAGTTGGGGCGGTTATCGTTGGCGACAAAAACATCCATAAACCCGTCGCCGTCGTAGTCCGCGATAGCCACGCCCATGCCCTTACCAAAATGCTGGGCAATGCCGGTTTCCACGGAAACATCGGTGAACGTGCCATCGCCGTTATTACGGTACAAAGTGTTGGGGAGGTTTGCGTAGTTATTGGGATGGCAATAGGCCCGCAGTTTGGGATTGGGGCCGCAATAAGGGTCTTTGTTAACTTCCCACTTGCAGTAGTTCGATACAAAGAGGTCGAGCAGGCCGTCGTTGTTGTAGTCTACCCAGGCAGCGGAAACCGACCACATCTTCTTGCCATCGAGCATGCCGCCGCCCACACCTGCCTTAACCGTGACGTCGGTGAAGGTGCCGTCACGATTGTTGTGGAAAAGTTGATTTTGCCCGGTGCTGACGATGTAGATGTCGGGCCAGCCATCGTTGTCGTAATCGCCGACGGCCACGCCCATAGCGAAGCCTGCTCCGGCCACGCCAGCCTTTTCGGTGACGTCGGTGAAGGTGCCATCGTGGTTGTTGTGGTACAGGCGATTCCAATACTTGGGGCCTTCCTTCTGGAGAGAAGGGATGGCCGCGCCGTTCACCACGTAGACGTCGAGAAACCCGTCGTTGTCGTAATCGAAGAGAGCCACACCAGCAACCATGGTTTCGGGTTGATTCTTGTTGGGGGTCGGGCTACTGTCGGATACGAAAGTCAGGCCAGAGCGTTCCGCGATCTCCTCAAAGACAATGAGACCAGTGGTGGACCCCGCCAGCAGAGCTCCAGCTCCGAGTACAATTAGAATTACAATAAGGGTGAAAGCTTTCATGCTTCGGAAATCTCAGTCTAACATGTGGCACGCGGTGGTTCTGGGCATTTCCTTAGCCAGTGCCGCTTTATGGGTGTTTCTGTGGTCCCCAGCATCGGCGTCGGGCCCGAAACGGCCCAGTTTCGTGGACGTGGCAGCGCACTCAAAAATTTCCTACATCAGTAATAACAGCCCGGGTGGGCGCAAGTATTTTCCGCAACCGATGTGCGGAGGCGTGGCGATTTTTGACTATGACAATGACGGCAGGATGGACATATTCTTCACGAATGGCGCACAGTTTCCGGAGATGAAGAAGACGAATCCTTCCTTCTACAATTGCCTGCTGAAGCAGCGGACCGATGGAACTTTCGACGATGTCACCGCCCAAGCGGGGTTGCTCGGCGAGTATCTGGACTTCAATTTTGGCGTGGCGGTGGGCGATTACGATAACGACGGCTACGAGGATCTGTTCCTCTGCGCCGCCGGCCGAAACACGCTGTATCACAACAACGGGGATGGCACTTTCACGGATGTCACCGAGATGTCGGGTATCGGTACCAAGCCCGCGAATACCCTCAGCGTGGCGGCGGCCTGGTTCGATTACGACAACGATGGCCTGCTGGACCTGATCGTCTCTAACTACACTTTCTGGACGCCGCAGACCGATCTACGTTGCAGCATGGACAGCAAGGATTACTACTGCGATCCGCGGCGTTACAAAAGCGTGCCGCCGCGGCTGTATCACAACCTGGGCAACGGGAAATTCGAAGATGTCACGGAAAAGTCGGGGTTGGCCAAGTACCCAGGAAAAGGGATGGGTATTTCCATCGCGGATTTCAATGACGACGGATGGCAGGACGTGTTCATCGCCAACGACACCGAACCCAATTCCCTGTTTATCAACCAAGGCAACGGTACGTTCGAGGAAAAAGGGCTGGAGCTGGGGGTCGCTTACGACGACAACGCGCGGACCGGCTCGTCCATGGGCTCCGACGCAAAAGATTACGACAACGACGGCAAGGTAGACATTTTCTTCAACAACCTGCGGGGACAGGTCTGGCAGCTTTTGAAAAACGACGGCAAGACATTTTCGTTTCAATACTCCACAAAGATCCAGACGATGAGTCTGCCGTTCTCCGGCTGGAGCAATGGATTCATCGACTATAACAATGACGGGTGGAAGGATATTTACTCGGCGAATGGGGACGTGGATCAAGTAAACGAAACATCGCCACAACACGACACGATGTTGGAGAACGTCGATGGAAAGAGATTCGTGGACGTTTCCGAGGAGATGGGCAAGGATTTTCTTCACAAGGGCTACCAGCGGGGGTCGGCTTTCGGGGATCTCAATAACGACGGTTCGTTGGATATCGTGGTCACGTCGCTGAACGAAAGTCCGCGCATTCTGATGAACAGCGCGGATAGCGGGAACCATTGGCTGATGATGAGCCTAACGGGGCATAAGAGTGCGCGGGATGCGGTGGGCGCGAAAATCAAGCTGACCACGGCTTCGGGCCGGATACTCTACAATCATGTGGCCATCAGCGTGGGCTTCATGTCTTCCAGCGACAAACGAGTGCACTTCGGGCTGGGGAAGGACACGAGTATCGCTTCGATTGAAATCCGCTGGCCCAGCGGCATCAAGCAAGTGTTGAAAGACGTTGCCGCGGACCAGTTCCTAAAAGTGGACGAGCCACACTGATGAAGAAGCTGCCGGGCTGAATCCCGGCGCAGAAGAATTGAAGAGCACGTTTGAGGCCGTCACTTCACTTCGCCCTTGGACTTTTGCTGTTCGGCGTCTTGTTTCGCTTTTAGTTCTTGGACCAGCGCGCGCTCGCGGTCGCCATCAGCCTTACGCCTTAAGCGGTAGTACACCTGGGCGAGCGAAACATGCGCTTCCAGAAATTGCGGGGACTGTTTGACGACCTGCTCCAGAATCGCACGAGCACGCTCCAGGTCACCCGCGGCAAGATAAGTTGAGCCCACCTGGTAGAGTGCACCCGGGTCGCCGGGACGAACGCGCAGCGCCCGCTCCAAGAGTCCCTGCGCACGATCGTAATTGCCGTCCTGCTTCAGCAGCACCGCCAACCGCAGATTCGATTCGAAGTCATTGGGATTCTGGGCCAACTCTTTTTCGAAGGCCTCACGCGCTGCGGTCATGTCGCCGCTTTCCATCTGCGCTTGGCCGAGGTAGGAGTAGAGGTCGGGAAGATTGGGGTTCATCTCCACAGCTTTGGAGAGATCCGCGACAGCCGCGGGATATTCGAGGGCTTGGAGCTTGGCCATGCCGAGAAGCAGGTGGGCTTCCGCGGAGTCGCCGTTGCGGAGGATGCGGTCGATCAAGACTTCTCCCTGGTCGATTTGCTTGTCTCGGAGGTAAGCGGTGCCGAGCATATAAACAACGGAAAGATCATCGGGCCGGTCTTTGGCGAGAGGCTGCAAGAGGCTGATGGTGTCTTGGTCTCGGCCCATCTGGAGATAGCAGTCGGCCAACAGGATAGTGGCCTGGTAATTGGCTGGATTTGTTTTGTGCAACTTGGCCAATAGCGCCGAGGCTTCTTCGATGCGGCCCATTTTGTAGTAGGCGAGCGCCAGATTGAGAGAAACTGCCGGATTGGAAGGGGCGAGTTTCAGCGCTATCTTGTATTCTTTGATGGCTTCTTCGTACCGTCCCTGTCCCGCGAGCGCGGCTCCGAGATTCGCTCGGATAGCTGCCACATCCGGATGAGCTTTCAAAAATTCCTTGTACTCGCGAACCGCCCCTTCCAGATCACCGGCCTTCTGTTTGCTGATAGCGTCCTGGACCAGGGTTTCCGGGTTCTCCGTCTGGGCATGGGCAAGACCACCGAAGAGCAGCGCCAGGAAGAGGGAGGATACCCGCATAGGAATGAACTACTGAGCGTTGCACACTTGGCTCCGATCAAAACCAGAGGCGACGGCAGCCTTAGGGTGCAAGACCACTCTTGTGGCCTCCTAAGTCGTTTTGCAGAATCATGAATAGTGTACGTCCTGAGGCTCGTCAAGGACACCGGATTTTTGAGGAGTGATTGAGATTGAGATATTCACATCGGGGCCTTTTTCTGGATGGGATGGACCGCGATTGTGGGCACATGAAATACCGGTGCGGACAGCATTCGGGAACATGGCCACCGGTGATATTCGCTACGGTATGCGCCAGTTTCTTGCTGGCGGCAGCAACGAAAAGAACGAAAATTGAACGAAAATCTCCAGTCTTGACTAAATCTCATATTAGACATAATCTAGGCGGTCGGATGGACGCCCAGGCGATTAAACGGTCTTTCGATGGCAGCGGGTTGCGGTGCACTGCGCAGCGCTATGCGGTGATGGCATTCCTGATGGAACACAACAGTCATCCCACGGCCGCGGAAATCTTCGAAGCCGTAAATCGCGTGGACCCGCGCTCATCCAGGGCCACCACTTATAACAATCTGAGGGACTTAGTGGAAGCCGGCTTGGTGCGGGAAGTGGCCGTGGAAGGCCGCGCCGCACGATTCGATGCCAAAGGTGTCCGGCATCACCACTTCATCTGCGATCGTTGTGGCAATGTGGAAGACCTGGAGTGGTACAACGTGCCGAGGCCTGCCTCGCGCTCGCTTGGTAAGCGGATGCTTCGCGAATGCGAACTGATTTTCCGCGGGCTGTGCACGAAGTGCGCTGCGCGGCGCGCTTCCCGTTAGATTTCGAAAGCGGGAGCAAGCGGGCGGCGGCGCAAATCGGAAGTCAAGAACGACTTTGAAGTTGGTAACAACATTTTCACTCATTCGAAGGAAGGTAACCACATGGACAACGAACTTAGCAGCTCACCGGAGGCGACCACTGAATCCAAGTGCCCGTTTTCTCGGGGAAGCGCCGCACACACGAACCGCGACTGGTGGCCGAACCAGTTAGACTTTCGGGTTCTGCACCAGCACTCCAGCCTATCGAATCCGATGGGCGAGGAGTTCGACTACGCGAAGGAGTTCAAGAGTCTGGACCTGAACGCGGTAATCAAGGACCTTCACGCGTTGATGACGGACTCGCAGGATTGGTGGCCGGCGGACTTCGGCCACTACGGAGGGCTGTTCATTCGAATGGCGTGGCACAGCGCCGGGACGTACCGCATTGGCGACGGCCGGGGCGGTGCTGGTGCCGGGCAGCAGCGCTTCGCGCCGCTCAACAGTTGGCCGGACAACGTGAACCTCGACAAGGCGCGGCGGCTGCTGTGGCCGATCAAGCAGAAGTACGGCAGAAAGATCTCGTGGGCCGACCTGATGATTCTTGCTGGTAACGTGGCCCTGGAGTCGATGGGCTTCAAGACTTTCGGTTTTGGCGGCGGGCGCGCGGATGTGTGGGAACCGGAAGAGGACGTCTTCTGGGGACCGGAAGGCAAGTGGCTGGCGGACGAACGTTACAGCGGCGACCGTGACCTTGCGAATCCACTCGCTGCCGTACAAATGGGCTTGATCTACGTGAATCCGGAAGGGCCGAATGGAAAGCCCGATCCAGTTGCCGCGGCAAAGGATATCCGAGAGACCTTCGCGCGCATGGCCATGAATGACGAGGAGACCGTTGCGCTGATTGCAGGCGGCCACACCTTTGGCAAGACCCACGGCGCCGGCGATGTGGCACTGGTGGGCCCCGAGCCGGAAGCTGCCGGCATTGAAGAGCAGGGTCTGGGCTGGAATAGCAAGTATCGCTCGGGTAAGGGTGGAGACGCGATCGGGAGTGGCCTGGAAGTGATCTGGACCACGACACCGACGAAATGGAGCAACAACTTCTTCGCGAACCTGTTTGGGTACGACTGGGAACTGACCAAGAGCCCGGCGGGTGCGCACCAGTGGACACCGAGAAATGGAGCAGGCGCCGGTAGCGTCCCGGATCCGGCCGATCCCGCAAAGCGTCGCGCACCATCGATGCTGACGACGGACCTGTCGTTGCGGTTCGATCCTGCATACGAAAAAATATCGCGGCGGTTTTACGAACATCCGGATCAGTTCGCGGATGCGTTTGCGCGGGCGTGGTTCAAGTTGACGCACCGCGACATGGGACCGATTGTGCGATATCTGGGCCCGTTGGTTCCGAAAGAAACGCTGGCGTGGCAAGATCCGATTCCCGCGGTGAATCATGCGCTGATCGGGGCGCAAGACATTGCCGATCTGAAGGCAAAAATCCTGGCGTCGGGACTGTCCGTTTCCGAGTTGGTGTCGACGGCCTGGGCTTCGGCGTCGACCTTCCGCGGTTCTGATAAGCGGGGTGGAGCGAACGGCGCGCGCATTCGCCTGGCGCCGCAAAAGGATTGGGCAGTCAACGAGCCGGCTCAACTCGCGCGGGTGCTTCAGAAACTGGAAGCAATTCAAAAGGAGTTCAACAGCGCGCAGACCAACGGCAGTAAGGGGAAGAAGGTTTCACTGGCGGACCTGATCGTTCTCGGCGGTAGCGCGGCAATCGAGAAAGCCGCCAAGGCCGCGGGGCATAACGTGGAAGTCCCGTTCACGCCGGGACGCATGGATGCGTCGCAAGAGCAAACCGAAGTCGATTCGTTCGCGCCGCTCGAACCGAAGGCGGATGGGTTCCGCAACTACTTCCGCGCCGGCAAGGGCCTATCGGAAGAGGAACGCCTGGTGGACAAGGCACAATTGCTGAGACTAACGGCTCCGGAAATGACGGTTCTCGTCGGTGGCCTGCGCGTCTTGGGCGCAAATACCGGGAAATCGACGCATGGCGTCTTTACCAAGCGACCGGAGACGCTGACGAACGACTTCTTCGTCAATTTGCTGGACATGCGTACGCAATGGCAGCCGGCTGCGGGCTCGGAAGGGGTATACGAGGGGCGCGACCGGAAGACGAAGGAGGTCAAGTGGACCGGCACGCGCGTCGATCTGATCTTCGGCTCGCACTCGCAGTTGCGCGCGCTCGCGGAGGTTTATGCGTGCGCGGATTCGAAGGATAAGTTCGTGAAGGATTTCGTGGCGGCGTGGAGCAAGGTGATGGATCACGATCGCTTCGACTTGGCTTGAGCCGGGCGAAAAAAGAAAGCCGTCAACTTCGTGCTGATTGCTGCTGGGAGAGGTAAAAGCGAAGTTGTCGCTCTTCCGTGTGCGCCGCTTTTTTCAATTATTCCTCTGCTCATGAGAAGATGCTTTTGCCGGCAAGTGGGTGCCGCAGGTGAAGCGGCACGCGCCGCATGCGGACACAGATCAGAAAACATGAGTGTCCGCGACATACGCAGGCCTGAGTGTCCCTAAAACCGGCAGCGTCGCAGTCACAGCAGACGCCACATGTTCATGAAAAGGCAGGTGGATCGTGGGCTTGTTCCCGCCTGGCGCTTCATGCTTGGGCTGGACATCATTCGGCGGAGACGCGGGCATATCGGGCTCGGGGTGCAGATTTGGATCTTTTCAAAACGACCGCGAAAATAACGGCGATCGGTTCCGTCAGCGGTGGGGGAACGGCGAGTGGCTCGTATTCCGCGAGCGGAGCACTCCTGGCGCCCATCCCTGTCGCGGGTCCGCAATTTCGTTTGTACCTGACAGATTCGCCACGCGTCTTCGTCGAGGGGAACGTATATGGAATGTATTTTTTTGGCTACGGCAGCTTTGTGTCTACAGCCGGCGATCTTGGTGTGCCCCTGCAGAAGCACATCAGTCTCAATGCAGGCCACCAGCTTGCCTCGCACTTGACCGTCAACGGTGCGCAAGACCGGCTCACCGTGCCGTTGTCGCAGAAGGGCCCGTTCGTCGGAATGGAATTTTCCTTCTAGGGTGCTAGTGGGCGCCCGCCACCGCTTTCGCCGCAGGCTGAGTGAGCCAGGTTTCGAAACGAGTCACGCCGAGTTGTGCGTCATCGCCGGGAAGGAGCGTTGTCTCACTCAGCTCAATGCCGTAGTAACGCGCGTGCGGGTCAGCGAAAACCTCGCGCGGATCGTTGCGTGCGGCTAGATATCGCCGCACGAGCTCATCGATACGAAACTTTTCAGGTCCACCTACTTCAACCGTGCCATCCAGGGGTGAGCCTGTAGCGATACGGCCTACCGCGCTGGCGACGTCGTCGGCCGCCATGGGCTGGATGAGCGCAGATGGCAGGCGCACCTTGTTGCCTTCGGTGGAAAAATCGGCGATGCCCTTGGCGAATTCGAAGAACTGCGTGGCGCGAACGATGGAATAGGAGATGGAGGAACCCTCGATCAAATTTTCCTGAGCGATTTTTGCACGGAAGTAGCCGCTCTCGAGCAGGCGCTCCGATCCTACGACGGACAGCGCCACGTGATGTGCCACACCCGCGGCCGCTTCATAGGCAAGGAGGTTACCGGTTGATGTCTCGAAGAAATTCATCACCGCGGCATCTTCCCACGACGGAGCGTTCGATACGTCAACGACGACCGATGCACCTCTGAGCTCCTCGGCCAGTCCCTCGCCGGTGAGTGTGTTGACACCGGAATTAGGAGATGCGGCGACCGCTTCTTGCCCATGCGCGCGCAACTTAGGGACGAGCTTTGACCCGATCAGTCCACTACCGCCGATCACTACAATTTTCATAATTGCACCTCTGTTTTTCATGTACTTCAATGCGTTTCTCCCGTCAATCGAACGAATCCAGTAGCTTACAGTTCCGATTTGTGGGGCGTCACCAGTAAAGTTCGTACCGGGACCCACTTGTAGGATTAGGGCGCGGGTTGTAATGGGTTGCTCAGGGACGGAGGCATGGCGACCGCTCAGGCATGCAGATTTTCAGTGTATAATCCGGGACAATTCGATGCCGGAGGGTGAACCGTGGGCGCTACGCCAACTCCAAATCTATGGGTCCCGGTGTGCTGCGAGCGGGTGATGCGCTACAACGTGTTCTCTCAGCAAGGCGGCGCCGGCTACGGGGTACTCTTCTGCGAAGTGTGCAACAAGAACGTAACATTTGAGCTGGAGCGTCTGGGCGACGTAAGTGTGTATGGAGAAGGCGCGCGAGTGCTGGGCATGTTGGCATCCCCCAAGCCTCCAAATGTGAAGCGGAAGAAATTGGATGGCGATGGCGCGGTAAACGACAAGACATTGTGACCAGAGCAGTCGCTTTCGGAAGAGCCGGGCCCAGCCATGATTGACGAGATTATTTCTCACTTTCGCATCATAGAGAAACTGGGTGAAGGTGGGATGGGGGTGGTCTATAAAGCCGTGGATATGCGGCTGGACCGCCCGGTTGCCCTGAAATTCCTGCCGGAAAACGTGGCCCGGGACACCCAGGCGCTGGAGCGGTTTCGCCGCGAGGCGCGCGCCGCCTCTGCTTTGAATCATCCAGGCATTTGCACCATCTATGATATCGGCGAGCAGGACGGCCGACCTTTCATCGCCATGGAGTTTATTGACGGTGAAACGCTGCGCAGTCACATCCGTGAGAAGGCGTTGCCTCTGGAAGAGACGCTGAAACTGGGGATCCAGATAGCCGAAGCTTTGGATGCGGCGCACACCGAAGGAATCATCCACCGCGACATCAAACCCGCGAACATTTTCGTGACGAAGCGTGGACAGGCGAAGGTGCTCGATTTTGGCCTAGCGAAACTCGTTCCCAAGGAAATCGGGGGCAAAGCACCGGATACCACTTCGATGGTGGGGATCATCAGCGGCACTCCTTCGTACATGTCGCCGGAGCAAGTTCGCGGAGACAATCTGGATGCGCGTACGGATATCTTCTCGCTTGGTCTGCTGTTGTATGAAATGGCGACAGGGCGGCAAGCGTTCGGCGGGAGCACGGGCGGCACGATCATCGAGGCGGTTCTGACGCGGTCCCCTGTTGCGGCCAGGAGAATTAATCCCAATGTTCCGCTGCGGCTGGAACAAATCATCGAGCGAGCACTGAAGAAGGATAAAGAGCAACGTCAACGAAGCGCGGGTGAAATACGCACAGAACTACAAAGATTGGAGCGAGGCTCTGATTCCGGGTGGTTGACCACGAGAGGCGGAATAGAATCCGGGGTGATATCGACTATAAGCGGGGCGCACGCGACCGGAGATGGAGAGTACAGAGCACCGAACGAGACCACGCAAACAGGCACGCTCCGGCGACAGCGGGTCTCCAAGCTCATCGACTCGATCGCAGTTTTGCCATTCGAAAACGCGAGTCGCGACCCAGAGCACGAATACCTGAGTGACGGAATTGCGGGAAGTCTGATCAACATTCTAGCGACCGTCCCCAAATTGCGAGTGATGGCGCAGAGCACCGTATTTCGCTACAAAGGCCGGGGAATGGATCCCCAGGCGGTGGGACACGAGCTGAATGTGCGCGCGGTTCTCACCGGAAGAATCATGCAAAGCGGAGGAGCTTTGCGTATTGGGACGGAGTTAGTGCATGTGGCGACAGGCTCTCAACTATGGGGAGCGCAATACGACCGGAAACCCGGCGATATCTTTGCGATTCAAGACGATATCTCCAAGGAAATATCGGAGAAATTGCGGTTAAAGCTCAGCCGCGCGGATAAGAAGCGGCTCACGAAACGTCAAACAGAGGATCCCGAAGCTTACCGGCTTTACCTAAAAGGGCGTCATCACTGGAACCGGTGGACGGAAGCCGGATTCTACAAGGCGATCGAGTACTTTCAGCAAGCGGTCGATAAGGATCCCGGTTACGCTCTAGCCTACACGGGTTTGGCGGATTCGTACGTGCTGCTGGGCTGGAACAGCTACCTTTCGCCGGAGGCTGCGTTCTCCAAAGGTAAAATGGCGGCTCTGGGAGCGCTGCGGGTCGACCCGGATCTCGGCGAGGCGCACACCCCACAGGCAGCAGTGTTGTGGCTTCACGATTGGAATTGGCAAGAAGCGCAGAGGGAGTTCGAACGCAGCCTGGCACTGAATCCCGCGCATCCGACAGCGAACCATTGGTACGCGGAATATTTGATGACGATGGGACACCACGAAGAAGCCATCGCGAGGATGAAAAAGAGCCAAGAGCTCGATCCGTTGTCGCTCATTATCAGCGTAGCGATCGGATGGGCCTACTACATGGCCCGGCAGTACGACGAAGCCATGGAACAACTACGTTGCACCGTTGAATTGGACGCAAACTACCCGGTCACACACTGGATTCTGGGCCTGTTGCTGAGGAAAATGGGCCATTATGAACAGGCCATCGCTGAAGGGGAGAAGGGCGTGCAGCTTTCTGGCGGCAGTCCGCTGATGAGCGCGGCGTTGGCGCAAACGTTCGCCACCGCGGGCAAGAAAAAGAAAGCAGTGCAAATCCTTGATACCCTGACAAAACGAGCGGAGCAAACGTATGTTGCGCCTTATTTCTTCGCGGGAATTCATGTGGGATTGGGAGAAGACGAGCACGCCCTCGAATATCTGGAGAAATGTTACGAAGAGCGGTCGCACTGGCTGATCTACCTTCCTATAGATCCGAGCATGGACAAGTTGCGAGACCAGCCGCGTTTTCAGGAAGTGTTGCGAGGCGTTGGCATTCCCACACAAGGATGAAATGCTGTAGCGGAGCGCCTTGGAGCAGAAACACCCAAGACCCAGGTTCTGAACAACAGGGGCACCCGGGAGCCACTTCGGTGTTTGCCACGGATTATTTTTTTGTCGTGGGAGCAAGACGCCGGAGTTCTTCGAACCAGTTTTGGACAAGGATCAATTCCGTCACAGGTTGAGGCTTTCGTTCGTCTAGTTTCACCATCAGGAAACGTTGGCCGTCGGGTGAGATGTCCCACGCTCGAGCGGGTCCGCCAATCGCGAACTCGTTCGATTTAAATAGCAGTCGCGGTTTGCTGGCAGAAAAGCTGCCATCGGTGCGGATGTCGGCCACCATGTACTCTCCACTCTCCTTCGCATAGAACAGCTGTCTGCCATTCCGCGACCAAAGGGGCGAAACACCTCCTCCCGACGATACTTGGAACCCGCCTCCCGGTCCGGGAAATGGCCAGACCCATACTTCTTCTGTTCCGGATACGAGGTGTTGGCGATCCAGTACCCGTCGGGAGAAAACTCCAGATAGAAGACCGACCCGCCCGGTTTGTTGGAATCAAGGAAGGACGATACCCGATGTCGAAGGTAAATGCTGTCTCATCAGAGCACTGCGTGGAGACAAAGTCAATACGGCCAAGAGACCCGCGGCGAATTGAAACGTTTCTGGGCAAGTTGGATTCTCAGCCCCAGCCGCCACCGGGCGGCGGTGAGTGCAACCAATCTCATGGTTCTCACCCTTGGCTTGGAATACGGAGGTGATTTATGCGGAGTAAGCAGGCCCATTCTTTTAGCAAGATTCAGTTAGCGATGGTCTGTTCCGCGATCGTGGTTGCTGCCGTGCTTCTGGTGGCAATCCCGGCGGGAGCACAAAGCACGACAATTAAATTGGTGCCCATCACGTACACAAATCCGGCCGCAGGCGATCAGATGTACGCGAAATACTGCGCGACGTGCCACGGAATCGCGGGACAAGGCAATGGCCCAGCAGCGCCGGCCTTCAAACATGCGCCGGCAAACCTGACCAAACTGACCAAAAGCCACGGGGGCAAATATCCCCGGATGCTGGTTTACGAAAGTGTGATGGAAGGCGGAAACGTGCGGGGACATGGCAATGCCCGGATGCCCGTGTGGGGAGACTTATTCGTGCGCATGGACGGTCTGCACTCGCAGATTCCCCAAATGCGGCTGAAAGCACTGGCTGACTACATTGAGAGTCTTCAGGCGAAGTAAGAAAGAAACGGAAGGATTCCCAGGATAGGGATTTTAATCAACCACACCGCAGTACGTAACCGATGGCAGGGGTGGCCTCCGTACAAGCCGAGGCCGCCCTTGCTGTTTTCGGCGCGCGGAAAAACTCGAAACAGGAAAACCCGAGACCCAGGTTCTGAATTGCGAACCTGGGGCGCCCGGCCATTCCGAACGCCTTCATAAGTTCTCTTGAACGAAGCGAGGACCGAGGTGGACGTCAAGTTGGATCAACGGCGAGTCGCCAATCGTCTTGAAGCTGTGGATCTCGCCAGCCTTGATCATAAAGATGTCTCCAGCGCCACCCTCGAAAGTTTCGCCATTGACGGTCCACAATCCCCGGCCTTCGCGGATGAACTGAATTTCGTCGTAAGGATGCCGATGCGGACCCGGTCCCGCCCCCGGCTTTCCATGGAACAGGAAAACCGAAACACTGGTGTCGCCCTGCTCGGCCCCGACAAATTCGAGCGAACTGCCCACAAAAGGCAGGTCCTGTTGGCGTATGTGATGCATCCTTTCCTCCTCCTGGCGATATTGGATGAAACTGGCACTCTGCGGTTTCACGGCCTGTGTTCTTGCCCTGATCAAGCTCCTGGCAGGCGCGAACTCCCTAGGCCCCGTTCAATAATTTGCGGAACAGGGTTACGGTGGCGGGACCATTGCCGGCGTAATGGTTGTTAGCGTAGGTGTAGACCTTCAGTTGCTTGGAGAGGAACTGGCGGAACAACTCGGCCCACTTGGTCAAATCGTCGTGCCTATCCAAAATGATTTTGTCCCACGTGGTGGTTAGCTTCTCGATTCCCTTGCGGTTGCCAAGCCAACGAATATAGGTGAAGTCGGCGGTGGTGAGATCGAACTTTTCTTTGAACTCCCAAGGGCGAGGCAGGAAAGAGGTGTCGGTGAGCGCCAATGCAATTCCGTATTCGCCGAGGAGGTCGGTCAGGCGGGAATTCAGCCAGGTTTCATTGCGAATCTCTACGGCGAACTTGAAACCGCTCATGCCGCCGGCGCGTTTGAGAAACAAACGCAAACGGCGGAGGAATTCATCCGGCCCGTTGAATTCGTACTTGCTGAAGTGCGGAAATTGAAAAAGCATGGGCCCCAATTTTTCATGGAGCAGGCACATACGACCGGTGAACTCATCGAACTCCCCTTCACAGTTGAGAAGAGCTTTTGTGTGGGTTACGACTTGCGGGACCTTCGCGGCAAATACGAAGCCCGGCGGCGTCTTTCGATACCAATTGGCGACCGTGGATTCGGAGGGGGTGCCGTAGTAGGTCGAGTCGATCTCCACGGTCTTGAAGCGGGAAGAGTAGTAAGTGAGATAGTCGCTGGACTTCATGCCCACAGGATAAAAACTGCCGGGCCATCCCGCCGCGGTGAACGCGGATGTACCGATGAGCAATTGAGGGGGATCGGGAGTGCGATCCATTGGCGGCTTGGCCGGTTCGGGCCGACCCAATTCAAACAGCAAGGGCTGGGGCACTTTGCTGGCCTTGGATTTCACAGCGGGATTGTAGCGTATTTGCTGCCCAAGAAAGCCGGGCGAAGCCGCGCGGACGGCGGAAAGAAAACCCAAGACCCAGGGTGCTGAACAGCGGACCTGAGGCACCCGGCGGTTTTCATGGGACAAAATTACTGAGCATCCCGCTCCAGAGGGCCGTGCGTCCCACGGCGACAGACAAGAAGGACGCCATCACCATCCCGGCGTAACCCATCAAGTACCAGCGATTCGGGGTGCTGCTGATTCCCCATTGAAGAACAAAAAGCAAGCCCCCGAAAAGCAACACCGGTCCCCAAACATACAGGGGCGGAAACGCGGCAAGTTTTTCTATGTAGGGAAACCGGCCAAGCGCCCCCGATTGGATTACGATTGTGGCTAGTAGCATCATCGGACGATGGATTTCAGGCCGGCGCCGATACACCAAGCCGATGGCCACGAGCGTTCCGAACGACAGCATCTGAACCAGCATCATGGCCAAGAAAGGTCTCGGGCCGCCAAGAGCCGCGTAAACTTGCGGGCTGAAGTGGACAGATAAGGGCGCCACGATCGTTCCCAGAATCACAATGGCCGCCGCCAGCACAGCTCCAATCGGACCAATCACCAGATGAAGTCGCCGGCGCCCAGTCAGTATCAGAATGCTCTGAACTAAGAATAGAATTACCCAACCCGACATGGCGAGCCCGTGAGCCACGATCAGCGGGAGAATCTGGTTGGTCATTTGGCCCCAAGGAGCCCTGCCATGCAAATAGAAATTCCGGAATCCCCCGGCGGTGAAAATCAGCATCACTCCTGCAGCGACGACGTAAAACAGGTGATCTGGGTTGATTCGGCCTCTGGTGATGTTGGCCGCAGACACAGATATCGGAATCGTCATAGTTTTCGCCATATCAGAGCCTTTCCCAAACAGAAATTGGGAAAACCGCCATATGGGCGAGCATTCTAACCCGTTTTGCTCGTGCGCGGGTGCTGTTCCAGCCCAGCGCGGGCTTTGGGGAATCAGTGCAAGTGCGGTAGGTTAGGTTCCGTGTATAACGTCGATTAAGGCGCCGTCTCTAACGAAGAGTCTTCCGGGGCTAAATTCCAATTCATAACGTGGGTGTTACGCCGGGCCCGCTCATTAAAATGTCCAGCCTAAGCTGGTACTCAGACCCGTAGCGTTTTTCTGGGCATTTAAAGGCGGTTGACTGTCGAAATTGTCCCAAAACGAGAAATCCAAATGAAAATTGTTATTCAGTTTGACGATTAGCGTATCGGTCGTCGTAAAACGAACACGGCCAAAATCCGACAATCCCGGGAAAACAAAAAATTGCGATTGAAAAGTATAGCGGTCGAAGTGGAAAAGCCGATATCCCGCGCCCAGCAACAATTCCGCGTTTTGCTGAGTTGGCTGCGCGACTCCGGATTGATAACTTGCCTGGGTGTAGTCTGCACCGATCAACCATCGTAATTCGTTTTGGTTGGTGCGCACGAGGTACCGGCCATATCCGCCGCCGAGAGTCGTGCGTAACTGAAGATCTTGTTGGGAGCTGTGCAGGAAGTCCGACAAGCCAAGCAGAAATGAATTGCGATTGAGGAACCGCTCACCAAACGCTTGCACTTCGAATAAATTGGTGGTGGTGCCACCGGATTGGCCGCTGTAGGAAGCGTTGTAGGAGGTTCCAGCGGCCCAGTGCGCGGCGGCATATTCTGCGTTTGCGGAAGTGCTCAGCGAGGACTGGTTGTTGCCACTGGTGAAGTTATAGCCAAGATCGATACTACCCTTCAATTGGCGCCAAAAATTCTGTTTCTGGGAGGAGATCTCGACAACATCCGAGCCGGAGACTGGCACATTGACGCCAGTCGCACGCACTTCGAAATCTTTGCCCCGCGGCGTCTCCGTTTCGCCTTTTGAAATTGTCCCGGTCAACCTTTTGCCATCGCTCAAAACAACCTGGTAATTGGCGGTGCTTTGCACCTTTGCTACTTGCAGCCAGTCCACCCCAACGGACCCGGAGAAGTAGTCGGTTTCGATGTAGAGCACGCCCTGCTCCAGCCTTTTTACTTCTCCTGTGAGGCGGTCGCCGTTCCTCATAATCACGGTGTCATGCCGCTTAACCTTTGCGCGACATGTTCCCGCATACAACATCTGGAGGAAACCAAAGAGAACGACACCGAACACAACTCGACACTTGAACAACATTGGCTTCCCTCCCGATGCGCGGGCAGACGAATTACCTTCGGATGGGTCTTACGGAATGCCGTATGATGGCCCCGGCTGCGACGGTTGTAAAGTTTTTCGGGAGCCATTTGGTTAGGGTACAACAGGCAGGATGCCGCTACACTTCGAGTTTGCGGAACTACGAGCCGGAATCCGCAGTTCCATGAACGCACGGTCTCATTTCGACAGGCGGGGCGCAACCTACGATCACGACGAGGTGCACCACCGCGTTGCGTCCCTGCTCCTCGGAGGGGTGGAGATCAGGCCAGGCTCTTGTGTCCTAGACATTGCCACGGGCACGGGACTTCTGGCTCTCCAAGCAGCGCAACGGGTCGGGGCTGCCGGAAGAGTCATTGGCGTTGACCTTTCGAAAGGCATGCTTGCCGAGGCGCATCGCAAAGCTGTAGGGGCGGAATTGCGTAATATCGATTTCGTGCAGGCTGACGTCGAGCGACTTATTTTCCCCCGACAGAGTTTCGATTGCATATTTTGCTCGTCGGCTATCGTGCTCATGTCGAACATTCCCCGGGCTCTCCGGCATTGGTTCGAATTTCTGAAACCGCGGGGCATGATGGCGTTCGACGCGCCCGCAAAGCCTTTCGGTGTATCCCAAAGGATTGCGGAAATTGCCGCGGGTCACGGCGTCCGGTTGCCCTATAACGATGTGGCGGATACGCCAAGCAAATGCCGGTCGCTTCTGGAGCGGGCAGGGTTCGAGGTTGTGAGCGTGCGCACGGAACTCGCAAACTCGAGTCCCCTCGAACTTGGCAAGGCCCTCGCGTTCTGGGACGAGCGCATGGACCATCCGGCATGGCAAGCCCTCAAGCAGGAGCCAAACACCACGCGTGAAGCAATGCGTTCCGAATACGTCCATCGCGTCACGGCTGCGGCGGTTGACGGGTACGTCCCCAATAACACAGCTTTGAATCTAGCGTTCGGTCGCAAACCTGGGTGATTCCGCCGACGTTTTCGGATCCACGGCTAACCATTTCCATCGCCTTGATTTTGTTCTCGACGTCTTTTTCCATCTGATCAATTAACCGATGTCGCTACCAAAATTGACGAGAATGTTTGGCTTTTTTTGACCGAGCGCCGGCGAGAAAATAAACGCGGCCAACGAAAGAGCGACCACGAACTTCTCGAGGAGATTTCTCATGGGCAATTCCCCTGAAAGGAAATGCCGGGAATGGCCTGGAAAAATCGCGGGTGTGAATTTCTCCGTTCCGGCTAGGCGGGCACGTGGTTACGCGGCCGTAGCGCAACCAATAAATGTGGGAGAAGTCTAGCCACGTTCGCCCTGAATGTCTCGATTTTGTTCTACGGAAGGCCGATTGGTACTGAGCCGGAACTAATGCTGTGCGATGTAACCTCCGACCCAGCCTGCTCTGGGTGTGGACGCGGGCTTATTTTTCGGGCCAGGCGCGGAGAAGGCGGCGCAGGAGAACGAGTTGGCCGAGGTGATAGGCGTTGTGGTCGATGAGCAGAATGATTTTGGAGGCCAGGGACTGATTGTTAGCGTGCGGAATGGCAGCGAGGAGGTCGGAGTTTTCCAGGGCAGCGATCAGTTTTTTTTGGTCGGAGCGGAAAGAGGCGATTGATTTGTTCCACGCCTTGGCGTCGGGGGGTGCGGGAGATTTGGGCCAGTAGCCGCCGGGGAATTCGGGAGATTTGTGTTTTGGGTTGAGGGCATATTCGACGATGTCCCATTGGGCAATGCGAAGATGTTCGACAAGTTGATAAGCGGAGTGGGGGAGATCGTGGGGACGCGCACCGCGGAGATCAGCGGGAAAATCTTTGACGACATCGGCGAAACTGGCATGGGCATGACCTTCGGTGAGATGAGAGATCAGTTCCTTACGGAAAGCGCTGGATTGCCTTGGAGATTGTGGTGGCACGGTAGTGTCCTCCGACGAGAGACTTAACCTGCAGGTTGGATGAATCTGAGGGCGACATTGGTGCACGGGGCGAGGATCCGGTGTCATGCGATGCGCAGTACCGGAAACCGGCGGTTGCAATGTTTAGGCTCTGAAACCACTAACCGCCTAGGGAACATCGCGGCGTGCGTCACAGACCGATAGCTGGCAAAACTGCTATACCTTTAGTGAACCATTGGGGGAATGGAAGGAGCATGGCATTGTCTGCTAAACAGAAGTCGCTAGTCGCGTGCTTGATTCTCCTGCTGTTCGGTGGCGTGTTGTTGGCAGATGATACCGAACTCACGCTCGCGAAGGTGCAAGAGGGTAACGTGAGCACGGGCAAATCGCAGTCCTTTGCCATCCCCCTCAACGCGGGAGATTTCGCTCAGATTCATCTTGACCCTCGCGGAAAACAACTTGTGGTCACTATCTATGAGCCGTCAGGCAGCAAGTTTCGCGGGACTGCGCTGGGCCCGGGCGAGGGTAATTTCAACTTCGCCGCGGATGGCCCGGGTACATACCGGATTGAAATCGCGGCCAGCAACACGACGAGCGAGGGAACCTTCACAATCAAACTCGAGAAGGTGGTCACGTTGACGGCGCTGCTGGCTCCGCCTAAGCCGACACACGAAAGCCCGCGAATCAAACTCCTCCGAGCCTCGGTTGAAGGAGGAAACCCGCAAAGCGTGGAGGCTTTCTGGGAAGAAGTGAAGAAGCAGGGCGCACCGATGCTCGAAGCGCTGCCGGGCGACGACAAAAACATGTTGGCCACTTTTCTGTGGAAGGGCACGCCTTACACACAGGATGTGGCCGTTCTCCGGCTTCCTTACGCCGGAGCCACGCCAGACGACTATCTCATGAGGCGCCTGGGAGAGACGGACGTTTGGTACGCGACCGTGGTAATAGAGAAGACGACGAGATTTGAATACAGTCTAGCCCCCAATGTTGCTCGGATTCATGGAATCGCCTACGGTATTGATAACGACACGATCATCATGGTTGCGGCGGCCGCCAGGACGGATCCCCTGAACCCGAAGCGCTCGCGTATGGACAAGGACAGTTTGGATGCTCCCGAGTATGCGGGCAGATCCATTGTCGAAATGCCGGATGCACCAGCGCAGCCGTGGCTCGCGGAAAGGCCCGGCGTTCCCACAGGCCAGGTGGAAAGGCACCCATTCAAAAGTAGCTTGCTGAAAAACGAACGGGAGATTGGTGTTTATCTTCCCCCGGGATACTCCAAAGGCGGGAAGCCCTATCCGCTTCTGGTTGTCTTCGATGAATGGGCGTATTTGGGCGACGAGAAGCAAAGCGCGCTTGTGCCCACGCCGACGATCCTGAATAACCTGATCGCGGAGAGACATATTCCCTCGATGGTCGCGCTGTTTGTAGGAAATGGTCCCGAGGACGCGCGGGATCGCGAACTTCCCTGCAATCCTGTATTTGCGGACTTCCTAAATTCCGAGCTTCTGCCTTGGGCGCATAGTCTCTATAACGTTACGACGGATCCGCGGCGGACGGTGGTCGCTGGTTCCAGTTACGGCGGACTGGCCGCCGCATATGCCGGCCTGCGCCACCCGGAAACGTTTGGAAACATCCTTTCGCAATCCGGTTCGTTCCACTGGACCCCGCCGAAGAGTAACGATTCCCCCCATGTAGCGGCCGATTCCGAACCCAACTGGGTAGCCCGACAATTCATCGCCAGCGCCAAGCTGCCCCTTCGCTTTTACCTAGAGGCCGGCAGCGATGAAATCGACTTTTCCGGCGGGGGAAATTCGATTCTGCTTACCACCCGAACGCTGCGCGATGTGTTGCTGGCGAAGGGTTACGAAGTTCACTTCCAGGAGTTTGCGGGCGGCCATGATTACTTAAGTTGGCGCGGCACGCTGGCCGACGGCTTGATGGTGCTCATGGGCAACCCCTCAACGAGACCAACGCAGTAACACCGGAAGCGGGACCAGTGACGTTGGTGCCGGTACAAGCCGTGAGCCGAAGCTATTTCCCATGGCCTCCGCAGCAGCAGTCGTTGTCGTGGTTCGCGCAGTGACCATCGTCCCCGTAGTAATCATGATGCCCATTCGCGTGATGTCCGCAATGGCCGCTCTGGCGACTCTGATTATTCGTTCCGGCCCCGGGCCTTCTACGCAAGCCCAAGGGCAGGCGGGGCTAGGCGATGAAGCCCACCATGCCGGTGGCGAGGTTGTACATTGCTCCGGTGATCATGATGCTATTCTTCTTCTCCAGATCTTCCAGAATGGGGCTGCGGCGGCGTATTTCGCCAAGCGCCAGCACGACGTTAGTGCGCGCGACGGCATCCACATATGCCGGATTCTTGCTGGATTTTTCGCCATCGAACTTGGTGGCTGGGATGGCCGGCTTAATCCGCGCCAAGAGTCCCGTGAGATTGCCGAGGACAACGTCGTCGATGGCCCCTTTCACAGCACCGCAGGCGGTGTGACCCAGAACAAGGACCAGCTTCGCACCCGAAACCGCGCAGGCAAACTCCATGCTTCCCAGCATGTCATCGTTCACCACATTGCCGGCGACGCGGCCAATGAAGGCGTCACCGATTCCGGTGTCGAAAACGATCTCCGCCGGAACCCGCGAATCGAGGCAGCCCAAGATTACCGCGGCAGGATACTGGCCCGCGGCGCTGGCGCGCTTCTCCGCCAAATAATCCCGGGTGGCCATTTTTCCGGAACGGAAGCGTTCGTTGCCTTTCTTCAACTCTTCCAAAACCTGCGAGGGAGTCATGCGGTCCCGCTCTTCTTTGGTCAGCGAACCCGTTTTGCTGCTGAGCTGTCGGGCCCCCAAAGAAACCACCGGAGTGATGGCACAGGCGCCAAGAGTGGCAGCCAGAAAAGTGCGGCGATCCACGGCAGGCGTGCTGACTGATGCTTTGGACAATTTCTTCATGGCGCGTTCCTTTCCTGAATAAGTGCAAGTACTTGCATGAAACTAGCTGGCGACGGGCAAGGCCAAAATTGAAACATTCCAGGAGCGAATGCGCAACAAAGTTCACACCTCTTGACCTGGTGATGATCGTTTTCCGTCGCGCGAGAAGCGCCGGCCCCGCCAATTTTGTCGGAAGGATAGCACAAAACGGATGTACGCAGAATCAACTCCCGGTGGCCTCGGTTGCCTATCGCCGATAGACGTCCTTTCTTCCTTCATCGCTTGCCGAGGGCAGAAAACAGACACAGGGAATTGGCTTTCGCGGGTCTGAGCAGAAGCTAAGGCCCACGCTTTTGGGCACAAAAGTATAGGCCTTGGTGCGCGCCGTACGGTGCGCGCAAACGGGAGTTCGATTCTTCAGTCGACGGTGGTGCGGGTAGCGGCGGTGGTTCCCTTGACCTCGGAAACTGGCGTGCCGCAGACGAAGCCGCTGGCTTCGTTGGTGCAGGCGCTGGGGGCGTAGAGTTTGAAATCGAAGAACCCGCTGTAGGTATTGCCGTTGGGCGCGACCGTATCGGTTTCGTCAACGGTAAAGATGTTTATAACATATTGAGGAGGGGTGCCTATGTATTCGGGGGGCGTACCCGCCTGGGCAAACATGAGACCGATATGGTGCAGCTTGACGCTGCCGTGGCCCAAGTCCTTCCAGACGCCGAAGCAGATATTGCCACCGGCGAGAGCAAGAAACGCATTTTCAAATTCATTGCCATCCGCGTGTCAAGTCTTGAAGGATTCGAGGAACGGGAAGGACGTGTTGGCGGGGGGATAAGGCCCCCCCGGAGGGAAATTATCGTCGTAAGTTCCCGTGTAATTGACATGCCACAAACCCACGATGGTGGTGTGCTGATTGGGTACAGGGCTAGGTGCATACCCCAGAATTGAAATGAGTGACTCATCCCAAGGTATTTGCGCGCGTGTTTGCACGCGTGTTTGCGCGTGTTTGCGCGTCTTGACACGCGTGTTTGCGCGTGTTTGCGCGCGTTGACTAAGCCTCGGACTCAAACTAAGATAGCCGGCACATGCCCGACTCCCTGTCTCTTCTTGGCCAAACCATATCCCACTATCGCATCCTTGAGAAGCTCGGAGGCGGTGGCATGGGCGTGGTGTACAAGGCCGAGGATGCACGCCTATACCGGTTTGTCGCGCTGAAGTTCCTGCCAGAAGACGTAGCGCGAGACGCGCAAGCATTGTCGCGATTTCAGAGGGAAGCGCAAGCAGCGTCGGCGCTGAACCATCCAAATATCTGCACCATCTATGATATTGGCGAAGCGGACGGAAATGCGTTCATCGCGATGGAGTATCTAGAAGGAAAGACACTGAAGCATGCGATCGGCGGGCGCCCGATGGAGACGGAGACGCTGCTGGAGGTAGCCATCGGGGTGGCGGCTGGGCTGAATGCGGCGCACGCGAAGGGAATTGTGCACCGGGACATCAAGCCCGCGAATATTTTTGTGACGGAGGGTGGTCACGCGAAGATTCTGGATTTTGGGTTGGCCAAGGTGCGTGGCCAGAAGGTTGCGATGTCGAGCGGGGACAGCCTAGCGACGGTGGGAGTGGATCCGGATCAGTTGACGAGTCCAGGAAGCACGCTGGGGACGGTAGCATATATGTCGCCGGAGCAGGTGCGCGGGAAAGAACTGGATGCGCGGACGGACCTGTTTTCGTTTGGGGCAGTGCTCTATGAGATGGCGACCGGGCGGCTGCCGTTTCGCGGAGATACCGCGGGGCTGACATTCAAGGCGATCCTGGATGGGGCACCCACGGCGGTGGCGCGGGTAAATCCCGAGGTGCCGTCGGAACTGGAACGCATCATTAATAAGGCCATGGAGAAGGACCGCGATTTGCGGTACCAATCCGCGGCGGATATGCATTCGGATCTGAGGCGGTTGAGGAGGGATACAGATTCCGGAAGGCTTTCGGCATCGGCGAGGGCGGTGGCGCAGGAAGCAGAGGAAGAAGGGCAAACGGCGTCCCGGGCGAGCAGCGCGTCGCGCGTGTCAACTGCAAGTGCCAGCGGGATCGTCGCGGCAGAGAGCGGCGCAGGCAAGAAGAGATTCTTGATGGGCGGAGCGGTGGCGGTGGTGGCTCTGCTGGCGGTAGGATTCGCCGCGTATCACTTTGGCGGAGGAGGAAAGAGCACCAGCGCGCCGGGGAAGATCGCACAGATCAGTCACTGGGATAAGCCGATGGACGGGGCGCGTCTTTCACCGGACGGCCATACGGTGGCGTTCAGTTCGCCGGTGAACGGCATCATGCAGGTATTTGTGATGTTGACGTCGGGAGGCGACCCGCTGCAATTGACGAATGACGAAGACGATAAGTTTGTGTCGAATTTCTCCGCTGACGGGACGGAGATCTATTTCGCCAAAGTGTTCGGAGGGGAAACGTGGTCGGTGCCGACGTTGGGTGGAAATTCGAAGAGAGTGCTAACCGGGTTTTCCTCGGCGCCATCGCCGGATGGCAAGTCCATCTACTTTTCGAAGACGCGAACCAGGGCAATTTTCCGTGCGGATCGCACCGGGATGGGAGACGAACAGATTGCAGCGCTCGATGCGAAGGCCTGGCCGGTGGTGCGCATCCTGCCCTATCCAGATGGCAAGCGACTCCTGGTAATTACGGCGAGCGGCATATCTACGCTGGAACACTTCCATGCCTACCTGATCGAGCTCGGGAAGCAACCGGTGGAAGACCTGGGGCAATTCGAGGGCGAAGGGCGGGACGCCGCGTGGAGTGAAGCCGGAAAGAGCTTGCTGTACGGGCGCACGGTGAATGGACTGACGAACATCTGGAAGACGGAGGTGGGAGACAAGTCTTTGACGCAGGTGACGTTCGGACCCGGGCCAGACCGGTCGCCGATGCCGGACCCGAGCGGTAAAGGGATTTACGTGGTGAATGGAAAGTCAACGGGATATTTGACGGCGTACAACACGAAGACGAAGGCGTCGGTGGATGTGGCAGCAGAGAATGCAACGCAGCCGGCTATCTCGCATGATGGGAAGAGATTGATGTACATCACGATCCCGTCACGGGACCGCAACGAATTGTGGGTCGCGGATGTCGACGGAGGGAATAAGACGAAGCTGGCGCAGGGCTCGTCGCTGGCGACGGCGACGTGGGCACCCGACGATGCCTCGTTAGCGTTTTTCGCGGAAGAAGATGGAAAGCCGACGAAGTTTTATACCGTGAAGCCGGACGGAAGCGGAATGAAGACCTATACAGCGCCTGAGATCTTGACGGTCCAGTCGGTCATGTGGAGCGCTGATCAGAAGACACTGTTCGTGAATGCCGCGGAGAGAGGCTCGAAGGCGACATCGATCTGGCGGGAAAGTGCGGAGGGATCGACGCTGGAAAAAATGGTAGAGGACTGTGGTCTGGCGTTTGAGGTCGCGCCCGACGGGAAGTATCTGCTGAGTTGGACTAACGGCGAGAAGCTAGGGATCTATTCGGTGTCGGTCGCCGAGCGGACTTGCACGATGCTGGTGCCCAGAGTGTCTACGTTTGGAATCAACGGTGAAAAGGACGGGAAATCATTTTTGTATGCGATTCCCGGGAGAAAAGACGTGACGATTTACCGGCAGAAGTGGCAGAACGGAAGGGCGGCCGGGCAGCCACAAGTGGCGTTGACGCTGCCGTTTGCGTTTCCGCTAACGTCGGGCGGGAATGCCTACGATTTTTCGAGGGATTTAACGACAGTGGTGTACGCGCGTCCCGGCGGCCATGCAGACCTGTATCTTCTGAACCAGAATTGAACTTTCCCAGCATGTGGCTGCGGATCGCGCGAAACGCGGGTACAGTTGGACCCAAAAACGTAACTTGACGGATGGGGTGATCGAGAGTACCGTATCGCCAATCAGTGCAGACCCATTCGTCGAAACCCAACAGCCCGGTCGCGAGTAATTGAAAACGAAGTATATCGGAGGCGAACTCTTCTGAGGAGCTCCACCATGTACCTACAAGAGCGGCTGCTTGAGTCCACAAGACACGCGTTGGGAAAACAAATATCGAACTTCGGAGAGCGTCTGGCGGTCAGCCCTCAGGGGCGCGTGGATGCTGAAATCGTAGAAGGCTTGGACGCCATCATCAAATTGCTGGATGCGGACCGCATCTGCTGGTATGAGGTAGACGAGAAATCCAGCGCTCTGCTGCACAAATATACGGCCACCGCCCGGCAGGCCCCGCTCTCCCCCAAAGAGATACCTCCGGGGAAAATGCCCTATCTTGCAGGATACGTGGGACGCCATGAAGTGGTTGCCCTGGAAACCTTGAATGACCTGCCGCCGGAAGGGCGCGAAGACCGCGAATTTCTTGAGCAGCTGGGAGTGAAATCCTTGCTGCTGATCCCATCGAGTTATAGCCAGCGAAGGAAGGGCGTGTTGGGAGTGTCCTCGTACAGCCTGGAGGTGGGCTGGTCTGAGGATTACATCAATCAGCTCTCCATTGCGGCGAATGTGATGGGGGCGGCGCTAGAACGCAAAGACGCACAAACGGCGCGGCAGGAAAGCGACGAGCGCTTCCGTTACCTGTTCGCGCAGGCATCGATTGGCATTGCCATCGAAACGATGGAAGGGCGCATACTGGAGGCCAATCCTGCGTTTTGCGCGATGCTTGGGCATCCGCGCGAAGACCTTTTGAGTTTGAGTTGCGCTCACCTGACGCACCCAGACGACGAGCAGATCGAAAAGGTCCTGTTCGAAGAGCTGTGTCACGGACTGAGAGCCAGCTACACTTTGGAAAAGCGCTTCCTTCGCAAGGATGGCTCGGAGATGTGGGGCCATGTGAGTGTGTCGCTGCTCAACACAAATCATGGCAGTGTTCCTTTGGTCATCGGAATGGTGAGCGATGTCACGGCTCAAAAAATAGCGGAAGCGAGCGTGCATCAAAGGGATCGCGAGCTTAAGCAGCTTGCGGGACGATTGATCGAGGCGCAGGAGGAAGAGCGCGCGCGCATCAGTCGCGAGCTGCATGACGATATTGGCCAGCGTGTAGCGCTGTTGGCCAGCGAGGTTGATTTGGTGCGCTCGCAGAATTCAGCGGCGCGCAAACAACATGCCGCAGAATTGCTTCCGAAGCTGCACGACGAGCTGGGTGCAATCGCCACCGATATTCATGAGCTCTCCCACGAACTGCATTCCGCAAGCCTGCGGTGTTGCGGGCTAAAAGTGGCGCTAAAGGATCTCTGCTGGAAGTATTGGAACAATCATCGTCTGCAGATCGAGCTACAAACTGAGAAGGTCGACTTAAGTCTTTCTCCGGACGTGGAGCTGTGCCTATTTCGCGTGGCGCAGGAAGCGCTGGCGAACGTCTTAAAGCACGGCCGCACAAAACAGGCGGTCGTGAAGGTGGTTCAAGACTCGGAGAAAGTGCGGCTTACGGTGAAGGATTTCGGAGTGGGCTTCGACGCGGCGAGTCAATCGGGCGGAATCGGCTTAATAAGTATGCGAGAACGTCTGAGCTTTTGTCGCGGAGTCCTGGCAGTCAAATCAGCTCCGAACCAAGGAACAGAGATTACTGCCGAGGTTCCCGCTGGGTCGACTAAGTAGCTCCCCTGGCCAAAATTCCACGGAATCTATCTATGCCCAAGGAGGATGGGTTTTGGCATCCTCCGACACAAAACCACCTTATACCTTTGCCGTAGATCGCGCGTGATCGCTGTCAAAAATGACGTACGAGTGGGTCGCCGAAGTGCCTGAAAGCAGTTCAGGCTGGGGAGTAGCGCATGTTCTGGAGATCGGAGATCATCCCCGGTCCAGTCGGACGCCAACCCAACCGTTGCTGAGTCAGCGCGCTCGAAGCTGGAATGTCGAAACCCACGAATGCCGCGAGCCAGCCAAAGTGCTCGCCTGCCTGCTCGGGAGAGAGGGAGACTACTGGCAGCTTCAGGCCGCGGCCGATCACCTCAGCCATATCTCGAAGCGGCACTCCCTCTTCGGCAACCGCATTGTAACGGGCTCCCGCTGAACCCTTCTCCAGCACGAGCCTGTAGAGGTGGGCGCAATCGAGCACGTGCACCGCGGGCCAGCGATTGAGCCCGTCGCCGACATAGGCCGAGACACCCTTCT
The DNA here is from genome assembly GCA_963776365.1 of Candidatus Acidiferrales bacterium. Lineage (GTDB taxonomy): Bacteria > Acidobacteriota > Terriglobia > Acidiferrales > UBA7541 > Acidiferrum. Next base: position 50,744 of record CAVZMQ010000014.1, read on the forward strand.
CGCGGGCTACCGCGATCAGGTAAGTGATAAGACCTTGCTTGACGGTGTCGTGGACCTGCGGCAGGCGCACCACCGAAATGTGCAAGCCCCTCGCCACGAATGAGGCCGCGGCCTCTTCCGATGCTACGCGGGGAATCGGGGAGTTGGGAGCATCTTCCTCGGTCGAAGGTCGCCCCGGCGTGATGGCCATCCCGGTCCCGGAGGTGATCACCAGGGGACGGTTGGAGCCAGCGAGCACGGGGCCGAGAACCTCGATGGCCTTTCTGTCAATCGCGCAGTTTTCCTGGAATTTCGAGAAGTCGTGGATAAAGGCGAGGTGAATGACGCCATCCGCCGACTCCGCGCCACGGCGCAGGCTTTCGAGATCTTCGAGATCGCCGCGATGCGCCTTGGCGCCCGCGCCGACCAGGAATTTCGCGCCCGCGTCTGAACGGGCGAGCCCCAGCACCTGATGGCCTGCATTAATTAACTCCGAAACAACGGCAGAACCGATAAAGCCGGTTGCGCCTGTAACGAATACCTTCATGGATGGCTCCTCGGCGTCGAATTTTATTGGAACGCGAAATCAATGTGCGGACTGACGCGCCGGCGGGAGGCTCGCGGCGACCGCGTTAAGTTCGGCAATCGCGCCGGAGGTCAGTTCTAAAGTTGCACCCGCGAGATTCTCTCGAAGATGGTTTGTTGAAGATGTGCCTGGAATGAGCAGAATGTTGGGAGAACGGTGAAGAAGCCAGGCAAGCGCGACCTGCATCGGAGTCGCTTGCAGGGATGCCGCCACGCGGTCGAGCATCGACGATTGTAGTGGGCTAAAGCCTCCCAAAGGGAAAAAAGGGACATAAGCGATGCGTTGCTTGGCGAGAGCATCGATGAAAGCATCGTCAGCGCGGCAAGCCACGTTGTAGAAGTTTTGGATGCAAACGATCTCCGTGATTTTCCGAGCTTCCTGGAATTGCCGGGGGGTGACGTTGCTGAGACCGAGGTGGCGAATTAATCCCTGGCGCTTCAGTTCGGCAAGCACAGAAAGTGGCTCCTGGATCGAGCCTTCGGTGGGCTCGGTGAACCCTCCAACCCGGAGGTTGACGACCTCGAGGAGATCGACTCCGAGATTCCGCAGATTGTCATGAACCCCGTCTATCAACTCCTGCGGGAAAGGGCAGGAATCCATGATTTGTCTTCGGGGCGGCGGGCGCCGAGTTTGGTAACGATCACCAGGCCGGCCGGGTAGGGATGGAGCGCTTTCTTGATAATCTGATCGGTGACATGCGGACCGTAGAAGTCGCTGGTGTCGATGTGATTCACGCCAGCGGCAATCGCCTCTCGCAGAACCGCCATTGCAGCGTCAACGTCCCGCGGAGGTCCCCAAACTCCCGGGCCGGCAAGTTGCATGGCGCCGTAGCCCATCCGGTGGAGGTTATTCGTGGTGCCAGGGAGTGTGAAGGTGCCACCGAGTCTCGTCCGTGTCGTCATGGGTGTCTCTCCAGTAATGTTTCTTCCGTGTGGCCTAGTAAAGCTTAAACCGACTCCCCAACCATTTCTTCACTCTTCTTCCAAAGGGCTTCGGCGTTGGTTGGGTCGAGCGCGTAGGCGCGCACTCCTTCGCTGACACCGCTGATGGTGATGTGCTCCGCGACCAACTCGCCGACGTGGCAGTTTTCGCAATAGCGGCCGGCGATTTCATCAGCGGGAGCAACCACAGCGGCCCATACCGAAGTTGCGGCTCCTTGCGAAATGGTTTTCCACTGGAAGGATGACTTGCCCTCGGCGGCCAGCTGCTTGGTTATCTGCTCGATCATGTTTTCAATGCGGACCGGGTCGACATAGCGACCCAGCTCCGTCTGTATGACTCCGGGATGCACAGCGGCAGCACGCACGCCACGGTTGCGGTGCCGTTGATCGAAAGCAACTGCGAACAGGATATTCGCCGTCTTGGACCGACCATAGGCAATGAAGGGGTCATAGGGCGTGCGTTCAAAGTTGGGGTCATCGAGGTCAACGTTGGAGAAGCGGTGACCGGCGGAGGACAAGTTGATGAGACGGCCTCCTTTGCCCATAAGAGGAGCGATGCGGTTGACGAGGAGAAAGTGACCGAGATGATTTGTGCCGAACTGTGTTTCGAAGCCGTCCATGGTCAGGCTGAAGGGCGTGGCCATGACGCCCGCATTGGCGATCACCACGTCAAAAGGTTCCTTTTTTGCCAGCAGCTTATCGGCGCAGGCGCGCACACTTTTGAGGCTGGCGAGATCGAGTTCCAGGAGCTCGAAGCTGCCAACGCCGGCTGCCGCGGCCTTTCGTACTTCCGTGGTTGCCGCTTTAGCTTTGATCAAATCGCGTGCCGCACCCACGACCCGGGCGCCGTGGGCGGCAAGAGACCGCGCGGTCTCCACCCCGAGGCCGGCGGAAACGCCGGTCACGAGGATTCGTTTACCGTGCAGATTCACACCGGACAAAACGTCTTCCGTAGTTGATGTGGGCCCAAATACTTCCACCATTGTTTTCCTCCTGCATCGGCTGTTCGCATTCCGTAGTTTCGCAAGCCGATATTGACGAACGGCCAGGACTTCGATAAAACGGAGAGTGTCTCCGCAATAGGTTTTGATAACCGGAGGCTATCTCCGGTTACAATGTTTTTTTTGGATATGCCCAGAAAGCGTTCACAGCCCGCTCGACGAAAGCCGCGTTCGGATGCGCAACAGAATCGCGAGCGTATTCTGGAAGTGGCGAAGGAGGCGTTTACGCGCCTTGGGGCCAGCGCCAGTCTGGACGACCTGGCCAGACAGGCGGGCGTCGGGCCTGGAACTCTGTATCGCCACTTCCCTACCCGAGACGTGCTCATCGAGGCGGTCTATCGGGCTGAGGTGGAAAAGTTAGCGACGGCTGCGCGCGGTTTCGCCGAGGCCATGCCCCCGCTGGAAGCGTTGCGGGCCTGGATGCTGCTGTTCGTCGACCACATTGCGGCCAAGCAGATCATCGCTCCGGCGCTGAATACCCTGGTGGGAGGCCCCTCGAAGCTGTACGAAGGTTCTCGCAGTCAGATTCAGGGAGCGATCGACGTGCTGGCAAAGCGGGCAATCCAAAACGGCGATATACGACGCGATCTCGACCCCTTCGATCTGCTTCGCGCGCTGATCGGTGTCTCCCACGTGGCGTCCGGTCCCGACTGGCAGCAAAGCGCCAAAAGACTGGTGGACATCCTGATCACCGGCTCGCGGCCGGCGAGACAGGCAGGGGGACGCAGTTCCGCAAGGGGAACCCGGAAGTAATCCACAGGAAGTGGGCCCGTTCCGTGGAGTTAGTTCGCGTATGAGTCCTTCTCTAGTTCCCATACCACAGATACACTCACCAGTAGAGACCAGCCAGCAGGAGCGTCCGAAGCGTCCGAAGGGCGAGCCTTGTCGGTGGTCTGGGTGGCTGCTACACTGGCGGCTCGTTTGAGGAGCGGATCCGGGCTTCTATGCAATTGCACATGGCAGACGGGTGCTTGCCGGCGGATTCCCCAGCGAAAACGCTTTTAAGCCGCGTTCTGAACCTTATGGCTAGGGGAATCGTCGAGGCCCGTGCCGCCCTGGAGGGACTCCGGTCGAGTGAAGTCCCGGTGACGAACCTCGAAAAGGCATTATCTGATTTCAAAAATGAACTCGCGTCAGACCAGCGCGCAAAGTGACGAATCGTGATGATGGGCCAACCAAGGTCATTGGACCTTGGTATTCTCGAACAAATCTACTTGATTACACGGGAAGCACTGCGCAACGCTTTGAACCATTCGGATGCGAAAAACATTGAAGCTGAGATTGAGTATTTGCCGCAAAGGTTGCGGGTCATCGTCCGCGACAACGGCTCCGGAATCGATCCTGAAGTGCTACGCTCGGGCAGCAAGTCCCACTGGGGCCTGACCGGCATGCGCGAGAGAGCCGCGAGCTTGGGTGCAAAACTGCGCTTGTGGAGCCGACCAGGAGCCGGCACAGAAATGGAACTTCTACTTGCCTACCGACAGGCCCACAAACCCTCCCGGCTTCGATAACTCTGATATGGAATGACCTGTCAAGTGCAATCTCCTGTTTTTTTCTTTTCTTCCTCTCTTCCCCTGTGATCCTTCCTTGTGAGGCAGCGCAAGTCGCGGTCGAGGCGGCTATTGCGACGGTTGATCACTCTGATATTCGCGGGTCGAAACCGCATAATCGTGATCCGTCGGGAGCTGCCTCGGACTAAAGGCGCGGGTTCGGTCCGCAGACCTACCGCATAGAGTTTTCGAGGATTCTCCTTTCCATGCGCCTCTCGACCGCTACTCACGCTGCCTCCTGGAAAATTCTTGCTGCATAAAAAACTCACCTCATGCCGCCCGCCGTTCGGGTTCCTTCTGTGCTGCCTCTACTTTTACCCCAATGGCCCAGATAAAACCCAATAGCTCACGCCCGATCGCGGTCACAACCTTCCCTTTTTCCTTTCCTCGTGCCGTCAGCTTCCGATAACGCGCATGCAACCGATGCTGCGCTTTCCAGGCGATCTCTCGCACTTCTTCGCTGACCAACTCTTGCCGCTTGCGTAAAGCTGCACCTACGTTTGGCCGGTGGCGGTACGCCCAGGCGGCCTCCACGACCACGCGCCGTACGTGCGCATTCCCGGTCTTAGTGATGCCCCCTCGCCGGCTACTTTCTCCACTGGAATGTTCGCTCGCGACGATCCCGCCGTAGCCCATCAACTCCCGAGCCCCTGGGAATCGCGATATTTCTCCCAGTTCCGCCACGATCGTCACCGCCGCGACTTGAGCCAACCCCCGCAGGGCTTGCAATCCCTCGATCACCGCACGCATCTTCGGTGTTGTCGACTTCACTGCTTCATCGATGGCCTGGTCCAGCCGTGTGATGCGGGTTTCTGCGTGCTCCACCTCGTGTAAGTAATCCAATAAGGTGGCTTCCTGCGCCGCTTGTTCGAAGTGGACTTCCTTTTTTACCCACGCCATGTAATTCAATGTCCAAGGCTTCACACCGCTTGCCGGCCGCCTCCCGTGCCGCAAGAGAAACTTGCTTAGCCGGTGTTTCGCCCGCAACTGATCTTTCTTAGCCGCCTCCCGGGCTCGTACCAGATCTCGCAAGGCCTCCTGGGCCGCATCCGGTACCCACACCGCCGTCAACTCTCCGGCCCGATAATTCCGCGCCAGCTTTACCGCATCGCGTCGATCAGTCTTCACCCGCTCGCCCGATTTCACCGGTACCAGCGTTGGGGCCACTACTTCGCACTTCGCCCCCAGTGCCGTCAGCTGCCAGTACACGACATAACCTGTTGGGCCCGCCTCATAGCAGAAACACAGCTGCTCCACAGGTCCCAGTTTCTTGACCAGCTTCCGAATCGACTCCTCCCGATTCGGAATGACCCCGAGCGTTCTCACCTCCCCGTCCTGCTCGGCAACCGCCACCGCAATCGTTTCGGCATGGACATCCAAACCAACAAATTTTATTCTTTTCATCGACCGGCTCCTTCGCTTGTGGCTCTGTACTGCTTGTCTTCCGATTCGCAGCATAACCCACGACTGCGAATCGGAGCCGGTCATTCCATTGTGACTAATTTGCTACGGATCGTTGCATTCGCGCTTAACTTCGGGGAGTGGCGGGACTGTATCGCCGCTTAGTACACTTTGTCTGGTGAATGGGCTCGCCAGATGCTTAGCGGGATTGGCGGGGTGTGGAGGATTATGCAACGTAACGTGACCGGACTCGATCCCCGGGACAATGTGCTGGTGGCCTTAGCAGGATTGCGCGCCGGCGAAACTGTGTTGCATGATGGGAACCAAATTCGCTTGAAGATGGACATCCCCGCGAAGCAAAAATTTGCCGCGGTGGACTTGCCGGCGGGCAGTCCGATTCTCATGTACGGATTGCTGGTGGGTAAGTCGACCCACGAGATCGCCAAAGGCGAGCTGCTTACGACTTCGAACGTACGCCACGAAGCCGCACCATATCGAGAGAAAACTGTGGAGTACACCTGGACGGCGCCAGACGTGTCGCGCTGGCGGCAGCGCACATTTCAAGGGTTCGCGAGAGCCGATGGCCAGGTGGGCACACGAAATTACTGGATCGTGCTGCCACTGGTGTTTTGCGAGAACCGAAACCTGGGTACGCTCAAGCAGGCGTTTGAGGAAGAGCTGGGATTCGGCAAACCGCAGACCTACCGGCAGTTTGTTCGCGACCTGGCGCGCGAATATCTGGATGGCCGAGCCAGCGCAATTTCTGAAATTCCATTTGCGCCCGCTGCACAGAATCCGAATCGGAGGCTCTTCCCTAATGTGGACGGCATCAAGTTTCTGACCCATGAAGGCGGTTGCGGCGGCACTCGCGAAGACTCGAATAATCTTTGTGGCTTGCTGGCTGGATACATCCATCACCCGAATGTGGCGGGCGCGACGGTTTTGAGCCTGGGTTGCCAGCATGCGCAAATTTCCATTCTGCGAGAAGAGCTGCGGCGGCGTGAGCCGGGGGCCGGAAAACCTGTGTTGTTTTATGAGCAACAAAAGAGCGCTTCGGAAGCGAAGATGATGGAAGATGGCATTCGCTCCACGTTTTTGGGATTAATCGAAGCGAACAAATGCACGCGCACACCGGCGCCGCTTTCGGCCCTGACGATCGGGCTCAAATGCGGCGGCTCCGATGGCTTCTCCGGGATTTCGGCGAATCCGGCGCTGGGCCATGTGTCTGACTTGGTCACCACACTGGGTGGCAGTGGCATCCTGTCGGAATTTCCAGAGCTGTGCGGAGTCGAACAGGACCTGATCGACCGTTGCGTGGATAAGAACACTGCCGCGCGCTTTTCCCAGCTCATGGGCGACTATGCCGCACGCGCGAAGGCCGTCGGTTCCGGATTCGAAATGAATCCTTCGCCCGGCAATATAAAGGATGGGCTGATCACCGACGCCATTAAATCGGCAGGCGCCGCGAAGAAAGGCGGCCGTTCGCCGGTTACCGGCGTACTGGACTATCCCGAGTATCGCACCGCCTCCGGGCTGAACCTGCAATGCACTCCGGGGAACGACGTAGAATGTGTAACCGCGCAGGTTGGCGCGGGAGCGAATGTGGTTCTGTTCACGACGGGCCTGGGCACGCCGACGGGGAATCCGATCGCGCCGGTGGTGAAAGTCTCTACAAATTCGGAACTGGCGCAGCGGATGAGCGACATCATTGATGTGGACGCAGGCGCGATTGTGAAAGGCGCCAGCACAGTGGAAGAAATGGGTGAACAGATCCTGGAGTATGTCATTGCCGTTGCCAGCGGCGATGCGCGCACGCGTGCGGAACAACTGGGCCAGGACGATTTCATTCCATGGAAACGCGGGGTCTCTCTCTGAGCAAAGAACAAAGTGGGTCACATCTTTTCCGTCTGGATGGCAAAGTAGCGCTGGTCAGCGGCGGCGCAAGCGGCATCGGCTATGCCATTGCCAGGCGATTTGCCACAAGCGGGGCGCACGTTTGCATCCTGGATCTTGATGGCGGAGCTGCCCAGCACGCAGCGAAGCAAATCATCGAAACGGGCGACCGCGCGGCCGGTTTTGCCTGTGACGTAACCGACCCGATTCAGGTGCAAGAAACTTTCCATAAAATTCAGCGAAGCGGTCCGCTGGACATCCTGGTGAACAACGCGGGTGTTTCGCACATCGGCAACCTGGAAAGCACGACGTCCGCGGATTTCGAGCGCATCCTCAGTGTGAACGTGAAGGGTGTTTTTCACTGTATGCAGGCGGGCATCCGCGCCATGAAAGAGCGCGGTGGAGTGATCCTGAACATGGCGTCGATCGCCGGAACGTCGGGATTGGCCGATCGCTTCGCGTATTCCACCAGCAAGGGAGCGGTCATTGCCATGACGCTTTCTGTGGCCAAAGACTACTTAAAGGACAAGATTCGCTGTAATTGTATCTCGCCGGCGCGGGTGCACACGCCGTTTGTCGACGGCTATTTGAAAAAATACTATCCGGGCAAGGAAGACGAGATGTTTCGGGTGCTCTCCGCGTCGCAGCCCATTGGGCGCATGGCGGAACCCGAGGAGGTGGCGTTCCTGGCGCTGTTCTTGTGTTCAGACCAGGCCGCTTTCTTGACGGGCGTCGATTATCCTTTGGACGGTGGCTTCTTCAATCTGCGGGGCTGAAGGCGAGGAGTGGTCGATTCCTGACATCGTGGAATGCGATGATCATTGATGCGCATCAGCACTTCTGGCGCTACCATCCCACGCGCTACGCGTGGATCACTGACAACATGGAGTTGCTGCGACGCGATTATTTGCCCGCCGATTTGCGGCCGGTGCTGCGCGAAAACGGTGTGGACGCCTGCATTGCGGTGCAGGCTCGGCAGTCTGACCAGGAGACGCAATTCTTACTGGAACTGGCGGCTGGATCACCGGAAATCATCGCGGTGGTTGGCTGGATCGACCTGACCTCACCGGCGATCTTCGAGAACTTGCAGCGCTATAGGGAATTCAGTCGGCTACGTGGTTTCCGCCACATTGTTCAGGACGAGCCGGACGACCACTTCCTTCTTCGTGAGGACGTTGTGCGCGGCATCGCTGCGCTGCATTCGTTTGGTTACCCTTACGATGTTCTGGTTTACCCGCGGCAGTTGCCTGCCGCCGTGGAACTCATGCGCCGCTTACCTGAACAGAAATTTGTTATCGACCACATCGCCAAGCCGGACCTCCGGCGAGGCGTTCTGGAACCATGGGCTTCGCAAATACGATCCGTCGCGAAATATCCCCACGTGTATTGCAAGGTGTCGGGCCTGGTTACCGAGGCGAACTGGCAAAACTGGTCGCGCGAAGATTTCCGCCCCTTTTTGGACGTGGTATGGGAAGCTTTCGGCGCAAAGCGCTTGATGTTCGGCTCAGACTGGCCGGTGTGCCTGCTGGCCAGCGATTACCCGAGGGTGAAAGAGTTGATCGACAATTATGTGCAACAATTCACGAGTGCCGAACGCGCGCAGATTTTTGGGGAAACCGCCGCGCGCTTTTACGGCGTAGAAAGCGCCGCCGCATGAACCTGCAACTGCAGGACAAAGTGATCCTCGTAACCGGTGGAGCGAAAGGCATTGGCGCAGCGATTTGCCGCGGCGCTGCGGAAGAAGGAGCCATACCGGTGATGGTCGACCGCGATGGAGACGCGGCCGAGCGGTTGCGCGCGGAATTGGCGGCAGCCGGAAACAAATGTGCGGTGATCTGCTGCGAACTGAGTGATCCAAGCGCGTGCCGTGATGCGGTTGCCACAACCCTCGCGAAGATGGGAGGAATCGACGCGCTTGTAAACAACGCGGGGATTAACGACCGCGTTGGACTAGAGCATGGCGGAGTCGAGGCGTTCGTGAAGTCGCTGGAGCGCAATCTTCTTCATGTCTACAACATCACGCACTTTGCGCTGCCCGCTCTTCGGCTGTCGAAAGGGTGCGTCGTCAACATCGCCTCCAAGACGGCGATCACCGGGCAAGGGGGCACTTCGGGCTACGCATGTTCCAAGGGAGCGATTCTGGCGCTCACCCGGGAATGGGCGGTGGAACTCTTGCCCTATAAAATCCGCGTGAACGCCGTGGTTCCCGCGGAGGTCATGACCCCTTTATATCAGCAGTGGCTAGCGACGTTTCCGAACCCGGAGCAAAAACTGAACTCCATCGTGTCGCGCATTCCGCTAGAAGGGCGCATGACCAAGCCAGAGGAAATCGCGGCCACGGTTTTGTTTTTGCTTTCCCAGCAGGCCGCGCACATCACCGGGCAGCATCTTTTTGTGGATGGCGGCTACGTTCATCTGGACCGTGCGCTGGGCTAGACGACACTCCCTATGGACAGATCGAACATACCGCTGACAGAACGCCGATTTCTCGTGCCCTTCGTGCTGGTCACCGGCTTGTTTTTCTTGTGGGCCATTGGCGTCAACTTAAACGACATCCTGATTCCTCATTTCAAGAAGACCTTCGCGCTGAGTGATTTTTCGTCATCGCTGATCCAATCGGCGTTTTTCGGAGGCTACTTTCTGGCGGCTTTGCCGGCTGGCAGAATCATGGACCGCGTCGGCTACAAGTGGGGCATCCTTTTTGGCCTGTGCCTTTGCGCGACAGGGACTCTCTTGTTCGTGCCGGCGTCGTTGGTTCGCGCCTACTGGTTCTTTCTGTTCGCGCTGTTTGTGATGGCGTGTGGACAGTGCTTCCTGGAAGTCGCGGCCAATCCCTACGTCACCATTCTCGGCCCTCCGGAAAGCGCGGTGCGCCGCCTTAATCTGGCGCAATCGTTCAACGCTGTCGGTGCGGTGGTGACGCCGATCCTGGGCGCCGCGTTTATTCTCTCCGGTATCGAATATTCACCCGCGCAACTCGCGGCCATGACGCCGCAACAGGTGGAGGCGTATCGCATCAGCGAGGCCAGCGCGGTTCGCATACCGTATCTGGTGATTACAGGGATATTTCTTTTTGCCGCGCTGCTGATCTATTTTGCGAAATTGCCGGAAATGCGCGAGTCCGAAACGCGTACCGTTGACAGCAAGAAACGCGTTCCGTTGCGCGAGGTGTGGAATCACCGGCATCTCACGCTGGGAGTGCTCGCGCAATTCTGCTACGTTGGCGCGCAAGTGGGCGTGGCAAGCTTTATCATTCGCTTTGCCGAACATGCCCTTCCGGGAACTCACGAAAAGGCCGCGGCGCGCTATCTGCAGTTGCACATGGTCGGATTTATGATCGGGCGATTCACGGGTTCCGGGTTGATGAAGAGAATTTCGGGTTCGCGGCTTCTTGCTTTGTTTTCGGCGTGCTCGGTGCTCAGCCTGCTGGTTGTCATCCTGGCAACTGGTCCGATCACGGTGTGGGCCATCGTGCTGATCGGTTTTTTCCATTCGATCATGTTCCCAACAATTTTCGCACTGAGTTTGCGGGACCTGGGCAGCTTCACAAAGGTGGGCTCGTCGTTGTTGGTTATGTCCATCATCGGAGGCGCGGTTGTTCCCGCGATCATGGGCAGGCTCTCGGACGCCAGCAACATACAGATCGCGTTTGTGGTGCCGCTGATCTGCCACCTGGTGGTGTTGCATTTCGCGCTGCGCGGTCACAAGCCGGTGGAGTGCCCGGCGCCGCAAACGGTAGCCGACGTGGCGTGACGGCAAGGGAGTAAATCCGTGACGAATCGAAAATACTGCCTGGCACTTGACCTGAAAGACGATGCTGGCCTGATCGCGGAGTACGAGGCGCATCACCGCGCAGTTTGGCCAGAGATTCTTCGCAGTATTCACGACGCCGGCATCCTGGAAATGGAAATCTACCGCGTGGCGAACCGCCTATTCATGATCATGCACGTCGACGAAAAATTTACGTTTGCGGCCAAGCAAGCTGCTGACGTGCAGAACCCGAAGGTGCAAGCGTGGGAGAAATTGATGTGGAACTACCAACAGGCGTTGCCCGCGGCGAAGCCGGGAGAGAAATGGATGCTGATGGAGAAGATTTTCAGCCTTGGGGATCAGCTGGACGCGCCTAAGCAGTAGAACGCGTCGGCATCCCGGCCACGGCTTGCTATGGCGCGATTTTTCCCCGTAGCACGACAATGGAGGCTTTCGGCAGGACGTATTTCGTATCCGCACCTCCCTTTTGCGTAGTCTTTGACGCGGGGCCATCGGGGTCCGCGTGACCTCCATTAGCTCCCGCGTGCCATTGGTATTCCGCCGGGCCAAACGTGATGCGCTCCACGATGCCGTCAAAATAACGCGTGTGACCAGCGCTCTGGTCGGCAAACTCCACGCTGACTTGGTGGTCATTTTCGCGATCCTTATTAATCAACAGCAATGACCATTGCCCATCCGGCCGTTCCACCGCATAGGAGGTCACCAGCAGGTTGCCCGATTCGTCGATCAAATCGCCCGAAGCACGAAACAATCGATGCAAGGCATCCACGGGCTGTACCCACTCTTTGGTAATGACCTGCGCGGCCAAATACTGCGGCGGGTAATTGGTAACGTGGTAGTCCTTGTCCAACGCCAGGAATTGACCCCGTCCACCCGCGGTCGGCATGTAATGGAAATAATAGGTGGCGCCCGCGCCTTCGGTGAGCATCGCGCCCACATAATCGGCAAGCCATAGCGCGCTCTTCACGTCCCGCGGCCCGCCTCCGCCGCCCATGTTGCCTTCCGTCATAAAGAACGGCAGATTCGGCGGCAAACCGTTGTCCTTCCACGCCTGGACAACGTGGTGCACATAGCCCGGCTCGAGAAACAGATCGTTCCACGAAGCGGTCTCGTTTTTACCCATAAACGGATAGTGTTCGAAGGAGAAGAACGTAAAGTCGCTCGAATGCCCGTGGGCTTGCAGATAATCAAGAAAACGCGCGAGGAAAGAAACGCGGCCCATGCCATCCGGCCACACATCCACATCGCCAAAGGTGCCTTCGAACGCCGGGCCTCCCAATTTTGCTTGCGGCACCAGCTTGTGAATTGCGGTCGCGAACTGAATGTATAACGCGCCGTAGTCTTCAGGGAGCATGTGCTGGCCGTCGGCTTCCTCGCCCATTTCAATCCAAGAAATGGGATATTGGCGGTTGTACAGATAGGCAACCTCGGCGGCGGCGTCTTCGGGCGTGGCGTACAACATGGCGATGGGCACCATGGTTGGCAATCCCCGGGTGATTCCGCTGGTGAAAAACAGATCAAAGCCGATTTGATCCCCTCGCGAATGGTCCAGGTGCTCGTCCCCATGCCAGGGATCCACCGAGGAGGGCCATGTCACGGTCTGCCGGCGGTTCGGTAAGTGTTGCACCACATCGTTGAACGTGCCACCCGCTGACAGTGTTCCGACATACAGTTCGTTGATGGCATAGCCCACGCAATTCCGCGGGTCCGCGGAGCCGTGGGTGTCGCACGTGTTCGAAGATTTCGTCATCCAAACGCGCAGGTAACGGGCGGTAATGGTGCCGCTGACCAGTTTCAGCGTGGCCGTTCCGCCTTGGCCATCGGTGATGTAGCCCATTGGGAATGTTTGCCAGGCCCCCGCTTCCGTGCCGTCGTAGAAGGGTTCGAGCACGCCAGTCCAGAACTGCACCGCGTAGCGCTTCGCATAAGGATTGGCCCAGGCGATACGCATGGCGTTCACGTCGACGCGGGCGCCCAGATCGATCATCACCCACTGGGGATGCAGCGCATCGTCTTCGCCGGTGAAGGCTTTTGTAAGATACGGGTTACTCTTCCAGTAGGTGGTCTCGTCTCCGTCGGTCAGACGAGACCAGCCGTTGCCATCGCCGCGGCTAAATCCTCGGTGCGGCAGCGGGTAGGCATAAGAGTGGCGGATGGGCGCGCCCAGTTCTGCGCTACCAGTGAAATAGCCTTCCTTCTTTTCCGCATTGCTCCACGTGCCTGCGGCATTCCAGTGCCAGGCCTCGACCATCAATTCGGTATTTTGGCGGTAGGTTACCGTCTGCCAGCCCGCGCCGAGGATCTCTTTGAGCACGGGACCGCTCAAAAGCCTCTCGGTGTTCGTGTCGACTTGCTCTTTGGTTGGCCTGGTCTCATTTTCTCTGCCGGGCGCGCCCTCCCCCGCTCTCAACCGGTCAATGGCTCCGCCGAGTGTGTGGGGTGGACTGAAGGTGTTCACGACGTGGGAGGGCGTCGCGTCGACCACGATGTTCTGCGCGAAGGTTCCCGGGCAGGCCAGCAGAAGGCCCGCGGCGACTCTGATTGTGAACATTAATTTATGAGCCACCGGCATGGGCTCCTCCCGACGAGCATCCCTTCCGGATATAACTGTGGCTGCAGAATACACCCGTTTTCTCTGCGACGCTCTGGTTTAAAACGTTTCAATTCACGGACGTTCCGATGCGCCCTTTCTATTCCTGAGCTCCCCAGCTTCCATCCGCAGCGCGCCGCATTGGCTGTTGCCTATCCTTGCTTCTCCCTTCACAATAATGATTCGTTCCCTCCGCCCATGAGGGTTTATGATTTTTCACTCGATCGACCAGGTCCGCCGGTTCTTCAAGATTCTTGGTGGCTTCACGCTGTTGCTGGTGGGCGCGGTAATGATCTTCACCCCCGGTCCCGGATGGCTGGTGATCTTCCTCGGTCTTACCTTGCTGGCGGCGGAATTTGTGTGGGCGCAAAAGCTGATGGCGCGCATGAAGCACGAAGGCAATCGATTGAAAGACACGGTCATGAAGTTTGGTAAAACCGATTCGGCCTGAGACAATCTCCCCATGCAAAATGACTGGCGAGGCAAGTGGGCTCTGGTTACCGGAGCCAGCTCTGGCATTGGCGTGGCGTTGGCCAAGCAGCTAGCCGCCGGGGGCACGCATTTAATTCTGACCGCGCGCCGCCGGGACCGACTCGAAGAGCTGGCGCAGAAGCTAAAGGCCGAGCACGCGATTCAGACCGAAGTTTTTCCGGCGGACCTGGCGCGTCCGGAGGCTCCCCAACAAATCTGCGCGTTCACGAAGCAAAAAGGCCTTGCCATCGAACTGCTCATTAACAACGCGGGGTTTGGCCAATATGGGGAACTCAGCCAGGTCGCTACCCAACGGCTCGTGGATATGGTTCAAGTGAATTGCACCGCGGTGGTGCATCTGACACGCTTGTTTCTTCCGGAGATGATCGAGCGGCGGTGCGGCGACGTCTTGATTTTGGCTTCCACCGCGTCCTTTCAGGCGGTTCCGTATATCACCACCTACGCGGCGACCAAGGCGTTTGACCTGCTCTTTGCGGAGGGTTTGGCCGAGGAGATGAAGCCCCACGGAATTCGCGTGTGTGCGTTGTGCCCGGGGTCCACCGAGTCCGAATTCCACCAGGTCGCGGGCCAAGAAAAGTTCACCGCGCAGCATCCCGAAAGCGCGGAAAAGGTAGCGCGCACCGGGCTGCAGGCCCTGGCTGCGGGCAAGAGCTATGTTATCTCCGGACTGGGGAATTATCTGGGCGCGCAGTCCCAGCGGCTGGTTCCGCGCCGCACGGTAACGCGTATTGCCGCCAACATGTTCCGGCCGGACAAAAAGCCCTAAGTGCCCTTCCGCCAGTACGATTACTGAAACTCTTATCCCAGTTCCGTGTTCCTATAATAAGGCTCAGCAAGCGGGTCGGGAGCCAGATCCCGCGGGAACTTTTTCGCATTCTTCAGGGAAATACCCATGAGAGCGGCGGTCGTACCAGGAGCGATGCAGATCGAGTCACAGGGTAGAGATGACGCGCTGCTGAAGCGCTCGGCCAAGGGCGACGAACGCGCCTTCACCGAGCTGTATCACCAGCATCAGCCGCCGTTATTCCGGTTTGCCCTGCGCATGACGGGCAACACCTGGGCCGCGGAAGAGATTGTGCAGGATGTTTTTATGATGCTTGTGCGCGAACCAGGAAAGTACGACCCGAGCCGCGGCACACTCGGGGCGTTTCTGTATGGCGTGGCGCGGAACCGCATCATGAAGCATCTGGAGCGCACGCCTCGCGACTTGTCTCTGGATGAGTCGGGCGAAGCTGGACGGGACGGCTATCCGCAGCTCCATGAACGTATGACCCCGGCGCATTGGGCGGAGATTCGAGAAAGGCGGGAACAGGTGCGCGCCGCAGTTTTGGAGCTGCCGCCCGAATTTCGCGAAGCCGTAGTTTTGTGCGAACTGGAAGAAATGAGTTACCAAGAAGCGGCGCACGCGCTCGATTGCCCGGTCGGGACGATTCGTTCCCGCTTGCATCGCGGGCGTGCGCTGTTGCTGGCGAAATTAGAGATGCTGCGGGACGTTCCCAAGCGCGCCAATGCCGGCCGCGGATGATTTCGGTTGGAGACCTGGTATGACTTGTGAAGAATTTGCCACCGCGGGACTGGACCTGGGCGATGCCGGGGCGGATAGTTCGCTGCAAATGGCCGCTCGAGAGCATCTTCGGAATTGTCCTGATTGCGCGGCGCTGCACGAGAATTGGCTGGCGTTGCGTGAGGATCTCCGCGGGCTTGGAATAGAAACCGCGGAGGCGCAAGCGCCTTCCCGCGTGGAAATGCGTCTGCGCCAGGAATTTCGTACTCGCCATAAGACGGTTAAGACCCGGCGTGCGGCGCTGCTGGTGGGCTGGAGCGTGGCTGCGGCTGCGGCACTCATGTTCGCAATCCTATGGGTAAATTGGCGCATGCACCGCGGCGAGAATTTCGCGAAAAGCCCGGCGAATGTTGTGCACACCCCCACAACTCAGACCGATTCGGGCCAATCGCCGAACGTCGGCCTGGCCGTCGCATCTGGCGACACGAACTTGCTGGTGGCCTCCAACAATTCCGGAGATTTCACACTTTTGCCGGACAGCATGCCCCCGGCGCCCGAGGACGCAACGGTGGTGCATGTCCGCATGCAGCGCGCGGCATTGAGCGCACTGGGGTACCCGGTGAATGAAGAGCATGCCGGCGACTGGATTCAGGTGGACTTTCTGGTAGGAGATGACGGGCTGCCGCAGGCGGTGCGTCTGCCGCAGAACAGCAGTACGGAAGCGAGCAATTGATTTTCCTGCAGCGTTGATGCCGCAGAGCGGGAGAGAAGAGGAGACCGCACATGAAAGGTACACGGATTTGTTTGTTTGCTGGAGGGGCGCTTCTGCTCGGCGCGCTTTCGCTGCCCGCTCAGGAGCCTCCCGCACCGCCGCCACCGCCCGAGGACGTGATGCCTGGCGGTCCGGTGGGACCGCGCATGGAGATTCTCGGTTTTGGGGAAATGCATCCTGGAAAAGTGGTTACCGGGGCGCCCTACAGTGCCGTGGCGGTCACGGAAACCAAGCAAACCTTGGCCGACGGCAATGTGATCGACCGCAAGACCCTGTCCAACGTGTGTCGGGATAGCCAAGGTCGCACGAGGCGCGAAACCACTTTCACCGGGGTTGGCGCGCTGGCGGCCTCCGGGCAATCACGATCGTTCGTTAGCATTCATGACCCCGTTGCGGGAAGCACGTATGTCCTGCACACCGACACGAAGGTCGCGGAACAACTTCCTACTCGCCCGAATCGCCCCAAGAATCCCGACGCTGTCCAGAACAGATTCGAGCAGCACTTCCAGCAGGAAATTGCCAACGGCACATTGAAGAAGGACGATCTGGGCACTCAGATTATCAATGGCGTCAGCGCGCAAGGTACCCGTTACACGCGCACGATTCCCGCGGGGCAGATTGGCAACGCGAATGCGATCACCATCGTCAACGAGCAATGGTATTCGCCGGAGCTGCAAACGATGGTGAAGATTGTTCGTAATGATCCGCGCCTCGGCCAGACGACGTACACTTTGACCAACATTCAGCGCACGGAACCGGCGGCTTCCCTGTTTACCGTGCCCACTGACTACACCGTACAACAGAGCACGCTACGAGGACTGGTGCGGCGCGGCGGTGGGGGCAGGCCACCGGTCGCTCCGGACGGCACGGCACCGCCTCCGAGTGAATAATAGAATCGCCAACGCTCTTCTCTCCTGAAGACGGCGCGCCCTTTCTGCAGCAACCCCCATTTCTGCAGGGAGGGCGTAGTCGTGTCTGGACACTTTTCCGTCAGGTACTCTCGCGCTAGAATCCAGGCGTGAACGAAAAAGAACTGACCGCGCAGTTAGAAGGTGAGGGGTTTTCACCTACCTACGTATGGGAAGACGGTCCCCACGCGCGCTATGGCAACCACACGCATGCCACGGACACCGCGCACATCATTCTGACCGGCGAGATGACGGTCTCCATGAACGGAAAAACGAACACGTACCGGGTGGGGGAGCGCTGCGATGTTCCTGCAAACGCGGTGCACTCTGCGATTATGGGACCGTGTGGCTGCCGCTACCTGATTGGTGAGCGGTGAATTCGTTTGCGGCTACGAGCGCTGCAGCGCCCGGTCCAGCAGTTCCACCACGTGAAGGACTTCCTGGCCGGTCTTGTGCATCTCCACACCGGCGCGCAGTTGCAATAAGCAGCCTGGATTCGCGGTGGCAATAATCTGCGCCCCGGTTCCCGCGGCACAATCCATTTTGGTTGTGAGTAAATCCAACGACGCTTCGGTCTCTGTCACGTTGTACACACCCGCGGAGCCGCAGCAAATATCCGAGAAGGGCAATTCCACGAATTCCACTCCGGGGATGGCCTTCAGCAACTGGCGAGGCGCCTCGCGCACTTTTTGGCCATGGAGCAGGTGGCAGGAATCCTGATAGGTCACGCGCTGGCTAACCGGCCGCAACTTTGCGGATAGGCGCAACTCCGCGAGGAATTCCGTCACGTCTCGCACTTTGTCGCGAAACGCCAGAGCCGCCGCATGTTCCGGCTCGCCCGCCGCGAACAAATGGTCATATTCCTTCAGGGTGGAGCCGCAGCCCGCCGCATTGGTGACCATCGCGTCGAACGCGCCGCCTGCAAACGCGTTGATATTCTTGCGCGCCAGATCGCGCGCCACCTGGCGCACACCGGCATGCGCGGCCAGTGCGCCGCAGCACAATTGTCCGTCCGGGACGACCACCTCGCAGCCATTCGCGGCCAGCACGCGGATGGTCGCCTCATTCAGGTTGTTAAACGTAACGTTAGCGATGCAGCCCGCGAAAAATGCCACACGCGCTCTTTTTTGCCCCTGGGCCGGGAACGTTTTTCCTAACTTGCCGAAGAAAAATTGGTCATCGATTCTGGGAAGTAACTTCTCGCGTTGCGCCAGTCCCAGGACTTTTAGCACTCCAGATTTTCGCGCGATCGCTTGCAGCCCCGAACGCTGGTAAAGCCGCAACAGTTTTGCTGCCAGGGCGATGCGCTCCGGAAATGGCAGCAGCCGTTCGAAAACGAAATTTCGCGTAAGGCGCGAAAGCCACGGCCGGCTATATTCGTTTTCAATGCGCGCCCGCGCGTACTCCACCAATTTTCCATACTCCACGCCGGAGGGGCACGCCGTTTCGCACGACCGGCAATCCAGGCATTTGTCGATGTGCTCGACGAACCCGTTCGAGAGCGGCAACTGGCCTTCATTCACCAGGATCATTTGGCGGATGCGCCCGCGCGGCGAATCTGCTTCCAACTGCCACAACCGGTACGTCGGGCAATGGTTCAGGCACAGGCCGCAGTGCACGCACCGCGCGTAATCTTCGTAAACTGGAACTAAGCCGGGAATCGAATCGCCCACGCGCAACTTAAATTCCTCCCACCATCCGGCCGGGCGCAAAGACATTCGAGGGATCGAATGCGAGTTTTACGCGCTGGTGCAACCCGGCACTCGCGGCCGTGTCATTTTCCGCCGCCGCAGCTGTCTTGATAGCCGGCGGGGCGTGCAACAGAGTGCAGCAACCCTTCTCGGTGCGCGCAATCGCTCGCACTTCCGGCAGCATTTTTGTGATTCGCGCGAGGTTCTCTTGGTCTTCGCTGTCCGCGAACACCGCGAGATACACGATTCCGGCGGCACGAACGAGCATACCCGCGCGCAAACTGGTGGATGCGGCGAGGCGCAGGAGCGCACTTAACGGTTCGTGATGAATCTGCGGCAAAGCGAATCGCCAAATCACGCTGGCAGCGGAAGCCCACCGGAGCCATTCGTAAGCTTCGCGGAGCATTCCCCCGAGCACTTCGTCTTCCGCCGTTTCTAGAATTCTGAGCCGCTGTGCGCGATTGCCAGCCGTGGTGTTCTCGAGTTCACGCACGACTCTCTGGACCACGGGTTCACTCCCTTCGCAGGAGCTATAGACGATCCATTCTCCATGTTCTAGCTCCGCCGGCACTGCATGTGCGTCTCGTTGCAGAATGGCGCGCACCATTTCCACCACGCTTGGGCTCAGCACTTCCAGGTTCGCCAATGGCAGCCCGGCATCCTCCACCGCTTTCCTGAATTGCAGCGCTTCCGGAAGGGTCGCGAATGCCGCGACATGCCCGCCGAAAGCGACCGGTAAGGGAAAAGTCCTGAAATTCAGGCGGGTGATCACGCCCAACGTCCCGAGCGAGCCAATGAGCAATTTGTGTAGATCATATCCGGTCACATTTTTCACTACGCGACCGCCGCTTTTGCACAGTTGCCCGGTGCCGTCCACAAATTCCGCGCCAATCAAAAAGTCACGGGCGGTGCCGTATTGCAGCCGCAAAGCCGAGTCCATGCCAGAGGCAATCGCGCCCCCGGCGGTGGTGCTTTCGAAGCAGGGCACCGCCAACGGCAAAAATTGCCCCTTGGCCTGCAAACAAATCTCCAACTCGCGCAAGGGCATTCCGGCATCGACGCTGAGCGTTAAATCCCCCGCGTCGTAATGTGCAATCGTATTCATGGCGGTCATGTCCAAAGCAATGTCGTACCGCGCGCACGCCATTCCCGACTCGCACTTGCTGCGGGATCCCAGTGGCAGCGTCGCCAGTTTTTCCGCAACCGCCAGCCGCACCACTTCCACAACTTCTTGCGCGTTGGCCGGGCGCACGATGGCGCCCGGCGCCACTCCATCCACGCTGTAAGCCGCCAACTCCTCCGGCGCGCTGATGACCCGCTTCGGCCCGAGCGCCTGCGCCACGCGATTCGCCACATCCGCTGCCGCGGTCATATCTGCACGCCCGCCGCTTCTTTCTTTTTGATCCGAATTTCCCCGCAACCTTTGCTCAAAGGGAAAATCTTTCCGGGATTCAACGCGGAGTCCGGGTTGAACGCATCGTGCACCCGGCGCATCAATGCAAAGTCCGCGTCGCTGAACAGCAGCGCCATCAGCTCGTTCTTTTCCATGCCCACGCCGTGCTCGCCGGTCAGTGCTCCGCCCATTTCCACGCAGCCGCGAATAATCTCTCGCGAAGCCGCAATGGCATTTTCGAACTGCTGGGTATCCCTCGGGTCAAACAGTACGATCGGATGCAGATTCCCGTCGCCGGCATGAAATATGTTGCCGATGTTGAAGCCATACGCCTTGCCGATCGCTCTAATCTTCTCCAGCGCTTCGGGCAGCTTGGATCTTGGAATCACTCCGTCCAACACATAATTGCTAGGGGCGAGCCGCCCCATGGCGCCAAAGGCGTTCTTCCTTCCCTTCCACAGCAAATCCCGCTCCTTATCATTTTTGGCAAGCCGCACTTCCCGCGCGCGACACCTGCCGCACACTGCTTCGATTGCCGCTGCTTGCCCTTCCACCGCTTCCGCCAGGCCCTCGACTTCCAGCAGCAACACCGCGCCACTATCGCGTGGATAGCCGGCGTGTACATAATCCTCGACCGCGGCCAAAGTCCAGCCGTCCAACATTTCGCAGGCCGCGGGCGTGATTCCACTCGCGGTAATGTCCACCACCGCTTGGCTCGCGTCCTCGATGGTTTCGAAAATCGCCAGCAGGGTCTTCACCGCCTCGGGCCTGCGCGAAAGCTTCACGGTAATTTCCGTCACCAGCCCGAGCGTCCCTTCGCTGCCCACGAACAAGCCGCACAGGTCATATCCCACGACGTCGCCGTGCTTGCTTCCGACCCGGACAATCTCTCCATCGGGCAGTACTAGCTCTAAGGCAACGACGTGGTTTGTGGTGACCCCGTACGCCAGCGTGTGCGGGCCGCCGGCGTTCTCCGCAACATTTCCGCCGATGGTGCAAGACTTTGCACTGGAAGGATCGGGCGCAAAATACAAGCCGGCGTGCTCCACCGCGCGGGTAATGTCCAGGTTCACGACGCCAGGCTGAACCACCGCTCGGCGATTGGGCACATCAATCTCCAAAATGTTGTTCATGCGCGCGAAAACAATCATGACCCCGCCGCCACGCGCCAATGCTCCGCCGGAAAGCCCGGTTCCCGCACCTCTTCCCACCATCGGTGTTTCGTACCGCACGGCCAGCTTCACGATTTGCGCCACCTGCTCTGTGGTGTGCGGGAAAACCACCAGGTCCGGGCGCCCTTTCTCGACCGAACCATCGAACTCATACAGCAACAAATCTTCCTGCTGACACAAGATGTTGGCGGCACCCAGTAGTGACTTCAAGTCGCAAAGCAAGGATGGGTGGACTGAGGCTCGTGGCGGTGTGCTCACAACTTCACTATAGTCACGCCCATTATGTGGAGGCAAGCAGGACCGCTGTTCCCGGTGACAGCTGTGTTAGTGTAGATCGCCCAGAAAATATTGAGGCCCACGAATGCCGAAACCGAAGGTCTTTTCGACTCATCCTTTATTTGAGGAAGCCCGAGAAATTTTAGACAGCAACTGCGACATTCAGTATTGGACGGACTCCGAGCGGCCGCCTCGCCAGGAACTGCTGCGGCGCGTGAAGGACCGGGAAGGGTTGATTTGCCTGCTGACGGAGAAGATAAACGAGGAGTTGCTTCGCGCTGGTCCGAAACTTCGGATCGTGTCGAACGTGGCGGTTGGCTTCGACAATATTGAAGTGGAGGCGTGCACCAAACGGGGTGTCGTCGCCACCAATACGCCCGGGGTGCTGGATGAGACCACCGCCGATTTTGCCTGGACGCTTCTTCTCGGGGTTGCGCGCCGGCTGGGCGAAGGTGAGTCCCTGGCGCGCTCGGGCAACTGGAAAGGCTGGAATCTGGATCAACTGTGTGGCGCCGATGTCTGGGGAAAGACGCTTGGCATTGTGGGTTTTGGCCGCATTGGCCGCGCCGTTGCTCGGCGCGCGTTGGGCTTCCAGATGAAGGTCCTCTATACCGACGCGGTTCGCGCTTCGGAAGAAGCCGAGAAGTCCGTTAACGCTGAATTTCGGAACATGAATGCCCTTCTGGCGGAATCCGATTTCATCAGCCTGCACGTTCCGCTGCTGCCGGAGACACGCGCGCTGTTTGACGCTCCCAAGTTCTTTCGCATGAAGCCCACGGCGTTTTTGATCAACACTTCGCGCGGCCCTGTGGTGGATGAAGCCGCCCTGGTGGCCGCGCTAGAAAACAAAAAAATTGCCGGCGCGGCGCTCGACGTGTACGAAAATGAGCCCTTTATTCATCCAGGTCTAAAGCGCCCCAACGTTGTGTTGGCCCCGCACCTGGCTTCGGCTTCACTGGAAACGCGTTCGAAGATGGCGACCATGGCGGCAAATAATATTGTGGCCCTCTTCCAGGGGCAACGCCCGCCCAACATGTTGAATCCTGATATCTTTAAGAAGCATTGATCGTTCGCTGTAAAACCATGTCCTCCACGAAGCAAATTGCCCGCGAGGCGTTCCACACCACGCTTTCGTCCATCGACATATGCGCAACGGTGCGGCGCAAACTTCAACTGGAACGCTCCCGGCTGGTTCTTTCCTCCGGTTGCATCGATTTGCGTGGCATTTCGCGCATTATTTTCATCGCCATCGGCAAGGCTGCTCATGCCATGGCGCAGGGCGTAATCTCCTTGTTTCCGGAGGGCACATCGGTAGAAGGTGTAGTGGCCGCGCCCACCCCTCCCGCCGCGCCAGTCCGTGGACTCCAATACTTCGTGGGAGGTCATCCCCTTCCCAATGGCGACAGCATGCGTGCCGCGCAGGCCGTACTTGAGCTTTTGCGAAGCTGCGATTCGCATAGTCTGGTGTTTTTTTTGCTTTCCGGTGGAGGCTCGGCGCTTCTGGAAATGCCGCTTGAGCCATCCATTACTCTGGAAGAGGTTCAGGCGATGCATCGCGCGCTAGTCACCTGCGGCGCGCCCATCGAAGCGATGAACACGGTGCGCCGGCATTTTTCTGCGGTGAAGGGCGGGCGCCTGGCGCTGGCCGCCGGCTCCGCGCAGAAAATTACACTGGCAGTGACGGACGTGCCTCTGGGCAAAGAAGCGGCGCTCGCGTCCGGGCCTACATTGCCGGATCCCAGCACGGTCGCGGATGTTCAGCGCATTCTTGCAGAATACGATCTGAGGAAAAATTGTTCCGGAGCGCTGCGAAGGTGGCTGGAAGCCGGGGCCATGCCGGAAACGCCGAAGCCCGGCGACTCCGCTTTTGCGAACGGCTGTTTCGAACTGCTGCTTGGGCTGGACGACTTGTTTCACGCCGCGCATCACGCGGTCGAGTCTCACGGATACATCAGCTTCTGCGACAACTCGACGGACGATGATCCCGTCGAGAAAGCAGTCGATTCCCTTCTGACGCAACTGGAAAATTGGCAGCGGGAAAATCCGGGCCAGCGTGTAGCGGTAATCGCGGATGGGGAAGTGAGTTCGCCAGTGACCGGCAACGGCGTGGGAGGGCGAAACTCGGCTTTCGTATTAGCTTGCGTAGAGAAAATCGCGCGGCTTAAAATTACCGTGCTCAGCGCGGGCACCGACGGCATTGACGGCAACAGTCCCGCCGCTGGCGCCGTGGCCGACGGCCACACCTTAGACCGTGCCCTATCGTTGGGCTTGGATCCGCGCGTGGCCTTTCGCCACAGCGACGCCTATTCTTTTTTCGCGAAGCTTGACGATGCCATCGTCACCGGTCCTACCGGCAATAATCTACGCGACCTCCGGATCCTGTTGTTCGATCCTTAGGGCTTGGGCGCGGGCGGCAAACGCGCTTCGATGGTCTTCAGCCGGTTGTTCATTTCTTCCACCAGTTGTTCCAGGTGGCTTAGCCGCTGGTCGTCTCCAGCTTTCGCTGCCGCTTCCGGCGCTTGCTCGCCCATTCCCCTGCGCCCGCCCGGGTCACCCTTCCCCGGATTTTTCAACCGCTCGATCTGCGTCTTGATCATGGGAGCCATTTCGATGCTCAGATCATTGCTGTTCAACAGAGCTTCCATCGCGGGAATGGCGGAAGCGTCGCCACGCGAGCCAAGTGCAAACACCGCCGCCATGCGCACCGGGAAATGTGCTTCGCTTAAGTAACCGGCGATTTGCGTGGTGATTTCCTTGTTGTCCTTCTGCAGTCGCGCCAGACTACCGATGGCCGCCTGCCGCGAAGCAATTTCTTTACCCGGGGCGGCCCATTCGCGCAGCAGCGGTACCGCTTTGTCGTCGCCCAGCGATCCAAATCCACGCAGTGCCGCGTTGCGCAAAATATTATCAGGGGAGTCGCTGTTAACGGCTACGGTGAGAATGTCGTAAGCCTTGGGCGTTTTCATTCGCCCGATGGCCGACAGAGCCGCGGCTCGCGCTCGATACGAAACGTCATCCTTCGCAAGCGCTTCCAGTTTCGCTATGATTTCCGGATTTTCCTTGAAGGAGCCCAGCGACTGCACAATCGCGGAGCGCAACTCCGCTTCCTTGGCGTCGTCCAGCCCACCCAGCAATTGTTTCGCCGCGGCGGGGCGGTCCAATTCGCCAAGGGATTCGGCCGCAACTTCCTTCACGCCCCGTGCTTTATCGCTGCGCAGCGTGTCACCGAGTGCGCTAGCCACTTCATCGTCACCCTTGAGCTTGCCCAGCGCTGCCGCGGCATCGGCGCGGTCCGCCAATTCACTGGCATTCTTCAACTGATACAGCAATTCCTTCTGGTCCTTCTTAAACTCCATGGACTTCAGCACCTGCCCACCTTTGTCGAACAGCACCATCTGCGGAACCGACGCTGACGGCAGGGCAAACGTCTCCTCCGCCCTGGACACGACGATGGGATACAGTTTTGGCCCAGTGCTGTTGGAGATTTCCACGTCGACCGGCACGCGAAACAGGCCCACCCGGCCTTCCACCTTTTGGGTTTGCTTCACGGTCAAGACCACCTGCTTTTTGTCCGTATCGTAGCTGTAGCTGACCTCAAATTTCGGCGCTCCCGCTGCATACACCCACTGATCAAAGAACTGATCGACATTTGTGTGCGTGGCTTCTTCGATGGCTTTGATCAGATCCGCGGTCACTACGTTTTTTCCGCGATTCACTTCCAGGTAGTGCTTTAATCCCGCGTAGAAGGCATCTTCCCCAAGTTGGTGCCGCAGCATATACAGCACCCAACCACCTTTGGTGTACGCGTTGCCGTCAAATTCGCTGGAATCTTCAAAGTCGTGACGCACAATCGGCTTCTCGTACAAATTGCGCTGCTGAAACCAATTCCGCGCGGCTCTCCAGCGATCCAAATCCGCTTCATCCTTGCCGTAATGCGCTTCCGTCCATACCGTTTCCAGGAAGGTCGCAAATCCTTCGTTCAGCCAGATATTTCCCCAGTCTTTGGTGGTAACCAAGTCGCCGAACCACTGGTGTCCCAATTCATGAGAGATGAGCCCATCCTCGTCCGTTGGATATTCGGGCACCAATTTCGGGCTGCGCAGCGAACTTGCCGTATTGGTGGTGGCGCTGGAGTTTTCCATTCCTCCGGCGACAAAGTCGTCCACCATACTTTGTGCGTATTTCTCCCAAGGGTAATCCACGCCCAATTTCTGGCTGAACAGTTCGATCATCGCGGGAGTGCGGCTGTAATTCGGCGTCAGCCGGTCGCCGCGGTCCTTGGGCGCATAATAGGTCACCGGCGTTTTCCGCCAGGTGTCTTTCGCTTCAACAAATTCTCCCGCCACTACGGTGAAGAGGTAGGTTGAACTGGGCACGGATTCCTGCCACGTCCAGGTCTTCATCCCGTGGCCCGCATCTTTCGTGCCGATCAGCTTCCCGTTTGCGACGGTGAGCCAATCCGCGGGAACGGTCACGATGGTTTCGGTGGTCAGCCTGTCGTTGGGATAGTCGTAGGTGGGCAGGTAATAACGGGTGTCCTCGGATTCTCCCTGGGTCCAAACCTGTTTTGGGCGGTTCGGGTAATCTTTGTCCGGCAAAATAAAGTACAAACCCTTGGTCGGTTTGCCTTCGTACTTAATTTCGATTTCATACTTCTCGCCGACCTGGCCCGCTTTCGGGAGATCCACGATGAGCTTCTTATCGGCAGTGGAAAACTTCGCTTCCGTCTTATTCACCTTGACACTCTGGATCTGCAGGCCCACGGAATCGAAGGACACTTTGTCCACACCTTCGCGCAGTGGGCTCAAGGTGTGGGTCACGTCGCCAATCACCTTCTTCTGGTCCAGGTCGAAACGCAAAGCCACTTTCGAATGCTGCAAATCATAATCCTTGGTCCGTGCATACGGTTCATCGGCTCGAGCGGATAGAACGCTCGAAAGCACCAACAGCGCCACCATCCAGACCCGACCCTTATTCCTTGCGTTTCGCATGCGCTTCCCCTTTTTTGAGTTCGCTACCCCGGCCCGGCCGCTCACGGAAAGTTCGGTGCAGGACCCCAAACCGACGATCATCTCGCGCTTTACCATGCCAGGTCAAATCCGGCACTCTTGAGGTCGCGTCCAGGGGGTCGCGTCCCAAGCCTTGCGCGCAACTCCCCGCCGCACTAAGATTCCGGCATCGGGTTCCTCGCTCGCGTTACCACACCTACGGGAGGCAAGTATGTTGTCCACACGGATTCTTACTGCCCTGTTGTTGCTCTCCATGCTTCTGGCTCCCGCCTGCCAAGCACAACTGGGGAAAAATGTTACGATTCCCGCCGGGTCAGAAGCAGACCACCAACTCAGCGCCATCATTGCCGCCGATCCTTCCCAGAAGTTGGCGCTGATCGACGACTTTTCCAAGGCCAATCCGGAAGGCGATTTCCAAATTGTCGCTGATGAGCAGTACGTGAATTACTACCTGAATGCCAAGCAGTACGACAAAGCCTTCGAATACGGCGACAAGCTTTTTGCCCTGGATCCGGACAATTACACCAACGCCATCAATATGGTGCGCGCCGCGAACGAGAAGGGGGATGTCGATAAGCTGTTCGTCTACGGGGAAAAGGCCAATGCCATCATGCAGAGGTACAAGAATGCTCCTCCTCCTGGGGGAGCCAACGCCGACGAGTGGAATCGCAATAAAGCCGACAAACTCGCCGCCCTCAAGGAAGATCAAGATTACGTGCGGCAGTCGCTCCTGGGTGGAGCGTATCGCGCCACCGATCCCGCCAAGCGCGCTGATTACTTCGCGCGCTTCGCCAAGATGTATCCGGATACCCCTGAAGGCGAACAGGCGCTGGTGATGGCCGCCTCCGCTTACCAGCAGGCGCAAAATCGCCCAAAGATGCAGGAGATCGCCAACTCCGCGTTGGCCAAAGACCCCAACAATATCGGGATGCTGCTGTTGTTGGCTGACGACTACGCCGAGAAAGGCGAGCAACTCGACAAAGCGGACGCTTACGCCAAGAAAGCCGCTGCGCTCGTAGATACCGCGAAAAAGCCGGACAATGTTAGCGACGATCAGTGGAAGCAGGAAGCCTCCATTCAGAAGGGCTTGGCTCTCAGCACGCTTGGGCAAATCAACCTGCAAAAGAAACAAAACGCCGTGGCCATCGATAATCTCTCAAAGGCTGCACCGTTGTTGAAGTCCAATGCCGCGCTGTACGCCCGCAACGAATATCGCTTGGGGTTCGCGTATTTGAACCTGAAGAGAAATGCCGACGCCACCAAGGCATTCACGGAAGCGGCCTCCGTCGATAGCCCGTATAAGGGTCCGGCTCAACAGAAGCTGGCGGAGTTGGGTGCCGCCAAGCCTGGAGCACACAAGAAAGCTTCCTAGTGTTTCGATCGACTTCGTTTATCCCGACGGCGGCAGCGGCGCAGCACCGGTGCGTACCCCTGGTGCATCCAACGCAGGTACAATGCACAATACCCAAGTGAGGAGGGAGCATCGCATGTCCGAAATTGCCACGTTTGGTGCCGGTTGCTTCTGGGGAGTTGAGGCGAAATTCCGCCGTGTTCCGGGCGTCATTGACGTCCTGTCCGGTTATTCCGGTGGCCACACGCAGCATCCCAGTTATCGCGAAGTGTGTACCGACGCCACCGGCCACGCCGAAGTTGTTCAAGTTACTTTTGATCCGGCAAAGGTGAGCTACGAGCAACTCCTGGATGTGTTCTGGAGCATTCACGATCCCACCCAGGTGAACCGGCAAGGACCGGATTTCGGCAAGCAATACCGTACGGCCATATTCTTTCATTCACCGGAGCAAGAGGCCGCCGCGAAGAAGTCCAAGCAAGCGCTTGATGCCAGCGGAAAGTTTCGGCATCCCATCGCCACGGAGATTACCGCCGCCGGGCCGTTCTGGCCGGCCGAGGAGTATCACCAGAGGTACCTGGAGAAGCGCGGCGCCACCGACTGCCACATCTAGCCTCTGCGCGTTCTTTATAGGCGGCCAGCACGGTTTCGCCTGAGGATCGATGGAGCCCCGCTTGGCAAGATTGCTCGCGTGTGCTGCGTAAAAACCGGCAATTGTGTGCACCTGGGGCGCAGGAGTCCTGCGCCCCTACGAAGAAACGGTGCCTTCGGGACGGGCCTCGCGACGCTCGACGGTGGAGTCGCGGGCACACACATCTAGCGAGCCGTCGTCCATGTGGACAGCCAGCGACTAAGCTTGTTCTCTCCCGCAGCTCAACCGGTTCAGTGCGTTTGTCGCGAGATTTCCGGCATGTCCACAGACTGCACGCTCGCCGTCATTTCCGACGTCTTGCGCCAGTCTACGTCTTTCGCCTGGATGGCGCCGGTGCGCCCGGTTGTGTCCTCGATCATCAAGTAGTCGCCGTCGCGGTGATACTTCACCACTTCCACCGCCTGATTCGATCTCAAAACCAGGATGGTGTAGCGCTCGCTGGATTGCGGCCCCTCCGCAGTAGAACTCGCATCGGCCGCAGCGGCGGTGACTGGTGCTGCTGGACTAGCACTATTCGACACCAGGCGCATTCCGCCCTGTGCCGGTGCTGTGGGAATGGGTGTCGCCGCTGGTGGCGTCGCGGGACTCGGCGCAATCACCCCGGCAGGAGCCTTGGTGCTTGCCGGCGTGTAACCGCTGGGCCGCATGATTACCGCCGAGGGCGGACGATCCACGTGGGTTACCTGCGCCAGATGTTGCGGCACCATGATGTCGTCCATCAACCGCAGCTCCATGGGCTCCTCGCCTTTTAGCGTTGGCCGGGGGCCGCGTGCGGGCAAGGTGATGACCTTCCACGGCCATAAGGGCGGAATCATCCACTCGACGACATCGCGAGTGGCATGGCCTTTGCCGTCGATGGCTCCTTGCTTGTCGACCTTGAAGCCGCGCGCCTGTATGACCTTTGCAGGAACGGGCAAATCCCCATTCGGCAGAATGATGCGGTCAAACGTGATCTTCAGATAGCCCTTTCCCACAAAATGGCCGGGATCCTTCTCCGCTTCCAAGTGCCCGCCGAGCATGCTTCCCCGCGGAAACAATGGGTGTCCGAACTCCTGCTGCGAACGCAGGTGACACAACACCGGATCGCCCACCGCCGCCGTCGCCGAAGAGAAATTAGGTTCGTCCAACGTACACTGCAGCAGCGTTCCGGCTGGTACCAGCAGGTCTTGCGCATGAACTCCCGCTGAACACACCAGTAGCGCCCCCGCACTCACCAACATTGCGATGAGTCGTTTCATATTCTTCCTCCAGATTGTCGGTTCCGAATCGACGGCCTGGCGAGTAGACCGTACACGGCCGGGCGAGTTGGCCGCTCTAGCCGGCAGGGACACCCAAAGCCCTCAGGACACACTCAGGCATCACCCGCGGTTCCGCACCCCAACCCCGCAGTTTCAGAAAAGTTGCTCCGTTACCGGATTTTTTTGCAATTATTCTTGAACCATCGCGGCCCATGGACAACATGCGAAACGGACGGCTTGGGAAGGGCCGTCCCTTCATTTTCCGGGCAGCTTCTCGCAGGCTGACCGACCCGGTCTGTTAAGACCGCAGCAACCCGCTGACATATTCGGGAGTTAGCGGAATCCGACGCGCCGGTACTCCGGTAGCGTCAAAAATCGCCGCGGCTACCGCCGGGGGCACTACCGCGTTGGCCGCTTCCGACCCTCCTCCGAACCCCTTGTCGTCCCGCGAGATTTGCACCACCTGAATCTTCGGCCATTCCTCCATGGTGAGAATTTTGTAACGGCTCCAGTTGGTGCTGGTGACCTTGCTCTTGTCGAAGGTCACTTCTTCCTTCAGCGCCTCGCTCAATCCCATGGCCACGCCAGCTTTCACGCAGCGGTCGAGTTGCCGGGGATTGATGACCTTGCCAGGGTCGACGCCGATGGTGAACCTGGTCACCTTGACCGCGCCGGTCGCCGGGGTGACTTCCACTTCGGCAATGCCTACCCAGTAGGCGTTCTCCCGCAACATGATGCACATGCCCCGGCCCTGCAGAGCAGTTTTGCCGGTCCTTCGCGCGCCGGGATGAGGAGATGGGCGGGGCTGCCAGACTGCCGCTTCGGCAGTCGCGTCCAAGAGCTCGAGCAAGCGCGGTTCGGTGGTATGGTCCTTGCGAAACTGCATCGGATCCGCCTCCGCGGCCGCTGCTGCTTCGTTCATTAACCCTTCCAAGGCAAAGTTCTGTTGGCGCTGGCCCGGCGTACGCATAATGTTTCCGCGGAGGCCACCATTAGCGGCATCCGCCGCGAGGTTCGGCATTCCGTAAACTTGTTCGAGTTTGGTCTGGATTTTTTCGTAGGGCCACTCTGTGGCGATCCACATCCCGGGCTTCGATGTGGTGGCGGGCATTCCGGCGAGAATGGCGCCAAGCAGCCGCGCATCGCTTTCATGCGGTGAATAGAAGGCGCTCTGGAAGGCGGTTACGTGGCCCTTCGCATCCAGGCCAGCCTTGACATCCGATACCCATCCCGGCGAGGTAGTCGACCACGCGAGATCTTCCTGCAAAGTCCACTGAACCCGCACTGGTTTTCCGGTCAGCTGCGAGAGGATCACCGCGTCCGCTTCCGCGCCATCGCCGCCATAGGTTGTCCGCCCGTATTGACCCGACTGCTCCAGCCATCGCACCACCACTTTTTCCACGGGCACGCCGAGCGCATGCGCGATGCGGACGCGCAGACCTTGGGACTGCGCCGAATGAGTCCACACGGTCACACTGCCATCGCTGCGCACATCGGCCACCGCGAGATATGGCCCGATCGGCGCGTGTCTTACGTATGGCTGCTCGTAGCTCGCACTGATGGCCTTTGCTGCGGCGGCCAGCACCGCTTTTACTTCGTCGGCATTCCCTTTGCTCTCCGATGGCGCACCCCAGTTTTGCGCGCGCAACGCCGCCGTCAGGTTCTTGCTGTCCGGCAGGCCGGCCCATTCCGTCCATTTCGTGTTCGCCTCCACCGCGCGCGCCGCGCTGATGGCTTCCCACTCGTCGGGAGAAACGACCGCCACCAGGTTGCCCTTCTTGACCACCTCCGCGGTGGGAAACTGCTTCTTGTCGATCTCGCCGACCGAGAGCAGCGTGGAGCCTAGCGCTGGCGGCCGCACCATTCGGGCATGCAACATGCCCGGCAACACTACGTCGCAGCTCCAGTTGGTCTTGCAAGTGACTTTGTCCGCGATGCTCGGCACTGGGTACGACGTGCCCATCACTTTGAAGTCTTTCACAGCCTTCATCGGCGGGTTGCCGGTTACGGTGATGCCAAACAGACCAGCCACTCCCATCCACTCCTTGGCGTCCAGATTCGGCAGCTTTCCTTCCACGGGAATTTTCAGGTCGAGCTGCTGGCCCTGCACCAGTTGCCCGTAGTGGATGGTCTTTCCGCCACCGGTAACGACACCCTCGTGCACACTCAACGCCGACACGGGCACCTGGAGATGCGTGGCCGCCAAACCTAGCAATGCCTGGTGTGTATAGGCCGCGACCTTGCGTACGTTGTTCATTCCGGACAAGAAGCCCGCGGAATACCCTCCGTCCGGTGTCTTGTCCGTGTCGCCCATGATCAGCGAAATCGATTCCGGGCGCACCTCCAGTTCTTCGGCAATGGCCTGCGCGTAATAGCCACTCATGCCGGTTCCGGTCTCCGTTCGTCCGGTACGCGCCACGATGGTGTTGTCGCTGCGTATTTCCAGCCACGACGCCAATTGTGTGGGGTCCGGGGTGTGTTCGCCCTCGGCTGCCAAGGCCGACAATCCGGGCGGGAGCAATGCCGACACGAACAACGCGCCTCCCACTTTCACAAACCCGCGTCTGGTCAATTTTGTAGCGATTAAGGAATCGCCGCGCATTTCCGTTGAGGTATTCATGGCTTGCCCCTTATCCCTTCATCGCGTTCGCGGCGCGTTGCACCGCATCGATAATGGCAGCATAGGTTCCGCACCGGCATAAATGCGGGGAAGGTGGCGTGTTCGTGAAGGCATCCTTAATCTGCGCTACCGTTGGATTGGGGTTCTTGCCCAGCAACTGCACGGCGGCGATCATCATGCCGCTCTGGCAATAGCCGCACTGTGGAACCTGCTCGTCAATCCAGGCCTGTTGCACCGGATGCAGCGTTTTCCCTGCGTCGGCCTGGGTCAGATGTTTCTCCGCAGCCCAGACCGCGGGCAATCCTTCGATGGTGACGACCTTTTTTCCGACCGCGTACGATACGGGTGTCACGCAGGAGCGCACCTCTACCCCGTCGAGGAGGACGGCGCACGCGCCGCATTGCGCCATGCCGCATCCCATGTGCGGGCTGGTCAATTTCAATTGGTTACGCAAGACAAACAGCAGCGGCACCTCTGGCGTTACAGACACAACCTGCTTGGCGCCGTTGACCGTCAGAGTCAGTTCCGATGGCATTTCCCACCTCGCCCTTCGGGTGTGCTTCGCCGTATAGACGCTGGTACGTCCGTCACAGTTTCTCTCGTTTTTTCGATGTAGTCTCGCGGAAGTTCACAGCCCGGAGGTGCCCATGAATCGAAGAGAGCTTCTTTGCGCGGCCGCAGTACTTCCGGTGGGGCTAAATCTTCCAAAATCACCGCGTTCGGCAGAGTTGGACGAAACTTCCGATGCGGCCCAACGTATCAGGAAAGCGGCTCAGGCCGGACTCGCGATGGAGCGGCGCGACTGGGAACAGGGCATTCTGGCACAGGCGTTTGTCGAAGCCGGTCAAACTGAAGAAGTGATTTGTCTGACCAAGGCGGCTATCGTGCAACGCGTCGCGGATGGCCGTCTCGGCGTTGTCGTCGAGGGAGGCCCTACGGATCCCGCCATGGGCGGAGCAGCGTACTGGCTGGCCGGGCAAATCACTGGCGATCCCGGAATTCAGGAGGCAGTCAACGGGCTGCTAGAATGGATCCTGCACCAGGCGCCCCGTGCGCCAGACGGCACGCTGTACCACGTTTTCGACCATCCGCAAGTTTGGTCTGACGGCTTCAATGGCGCACCACCATTCCTGGCGGCGACTGGCCATTACGATGAGGCGATTCGGCAGATAGAAGGATTCCGCAAGCGGTTGTGGGATCCGCAAAGGAAATTATTGGCGCACATTTGGAACGACACCCCGGGAGCAAAAAATGAGCGGGAGTTTTGGGGCGGAGGCAGCGGTTGGGCGGCCGCTGGCCTCGCGCGAGTGATTCGTTCCCTTTCCCCGGAACGGCAACAGGAGCGCGAGTCGCTCGCAGCTTTCGCCAAGGACATCATGGACGGCTGCCTGGTCTACCAACGCTCCGACGGCCTGTTCTACGATGTGATCGATCGGCCCGACACATTTGTCGAAGCGAATCTCGCACAGATGTTAGCGTTCGCAATGTACTCAGGGCTGTCCGAGCAGTGGCTTCCCGCGGAGTATCGCGCCCGCGCCGATCGCCTGCGAGACGCCGCGCGCGCCAAGATGGATGCTTACGGCTACGTACAAAGCGTCTGCGGCGCACCTAACTTTGATCGCCCGGGCACTTCCACGGAGGCGCAAGCCTTCGCCATCATCATGGAAGCGGCGGGTTCGAAGCTTGCGCCAGTTCACAAACAACAAAGCGACGCCCAGAAGGAGTGACCTGCGCGTCAACGTAGGAATCCAATACCGTACGGAACGAGCATGGCCGAACTGACAGTTCTCTACGACGGTTCCTGCAGCCTTTGCCGCGCGAGCGTGGCGCGACTGCGGCGCTTTGACCCGCGTCATCGTGTGGAAACACTCGACCTGCACGATTCGAGCGCACAAGCACGTTTCCCCCAAATCGATCGCGAGGCCGCAATGCGCTGGATGCAAGCTGTCGATGCGCATGGGCACATTTGGAGTGGCACGGAAGCTTGGGCGCATATTGGCATGCTCTTGCCGGGCTGGAATTTGCTGGCGTGGCTGCTTCTGGTGCCAGGGATTCGCTGGATCGCCGCGAAGGTTTACGACTGGGTCGCTCGGAATCGCTACCGCTGGAACGCTTCCGCCTGCTCCGATGGAACTTGCGCGTTGCATCTTCCTCCTGCCGCAACTCCGAAACGTTAGGCACGCGGACGCGGCCTTCGCGATATCATCACGGCCATGAGCCAGAATCCGTGGACGCCGCATTTCCTTCGCTGGTTCGCCGGACCACGCCTACCAGGACCACCTGGCCATTTGCTGTCCCGCTGGCTGTTCCTGCGCGCAATGGGTGTGATTTACTTCTCGGTTTTCTATTCGCTGATATTCCAGATTCGCGGGCTGCTCGGGCCTGACGGACTGCTGCCCACGAAAATGTATCTGAACGAAGTGGCCCAGCATCTGGGCGCCTCTCGCTATTGGTATGCGCCGACCGTGCTTTGGCTGAGCAGCAGCAATCGCGCGCTGATGGCGCTTTGCTGCATCGGCCTAATTGCGTCTCTGCTGCTGATTCTGAATCTGTGGCCTCGCGCGATGCTGGTGATTTGCTGGATTCTGTTCCTTTCGTTCGTGACCGCCGCGCAGGATTTTTCCGGGTATCAATCGGACGGCATGCTTCTTTCGGCCGGACTGATCTGCATCTTTTTTGTGCCGCGCGGGTTTCGCCCCGGATTCGGCGTCCTGGACCGGCCGTCGCGCGCCACTCTGTTCTTGCTACAGCTGGTTTGGTTCAGCATCTATTTCGATTCCGGGGTGGCGAAATATTTTGGCGGCGATCCTTCGTGGCGGGACTTCACGGCGATGGACCAGTATTATCAAAACGGGCCGTTGCCCACGTGGATGGGCTGGTACGTGCAGCAAATGCCGGAGTGGTTTCATAGGGCCGCGGCAATATTCACCGTACTGGTGGAGTTGGTGTTTGTTTGGATGGTGTTCTTTCCGCGGCGTTTCCGCATCTTTTGTTTTTTGGTGGTGACGTTTCTGCAGCTCAATATCATTCTCACCGCGAATTATGCGTTCCTGAACTATCTGGTTCTGGCACTGGGCATTCTGCTGGTCGATGATCGTTTCCTGGTGCAATTCTTCCCGAAAGGCTGGGCCGCCCCGGTGCGACGGAATCTGCTAGCGCGGCAGGAGCAGCCGGTGGTCCTGGACTTGAATCTGACGGGCGGGGGCCCTTCCGGTTTCGGCGAACCGGGGATTGCGGGCACTTCTACCCTGCCGGAAATGTCCCCGGCAGCGCACGAGCAGAGCACCGCGAATGCGATGAGCCTCAGCGATCGAATTCGCCGAATTGGCTCCGCGTCGTATCTCTGGATTGCTGGTTTGCTCTTGGCGTGGCTGCTGTACGCCAACGTGTTTCTGATCCTCGAAGAAGTACTTCGCAATTTCCCGCTACCACCGGCTCCGGTGGCGGTACTCGAACCATTTCGCGTGGCGAACCGCTATGGCTTATTTGGGCGCATGACCTGGAAGCGGTACGAGATTGAATTTCAAGGTTCCCATGACGGCAAAAACTGGACGGCGTATCCGTTCCGTTACAAGCCGCAGGATCCCAAGAAAGCGCCGGGAATTTATGCGCCGTATCAGCCGCGTTTCGACTGGAACCTGTGGTTCGCTTCGCTGGGCGAATGGCGCGAGAATCCCTGGGTTCTGCGCGCCGAACAATTGCTGCTGGAGAACGATCGCGACGTCCTTTCGCTGTTTGCCTCAAATCCTTTCCCGCAAAATCCGCCGAAGCAGGTGCGCGCGATATTGTGGCAATACTGGTTCACAGACTTGGCCACCAAGCGCGCCACGGGCGACTGGTGGCGCCGGGAATATCTTGGACTGTACGCGCCGTCGCTGGAACAGGAGCCCGACGGAAAATTCCTCATTACCGGTTTTCCTGGAACCTATCCGGAACCGTAAGGCGCTAGCGGAGTCTCCCGGTTTACTTCGGGAGTACCGCTCCGTGCGCTTTCACGTCGGTTATGCCGGATTGGCAGGCGGACTGCATTCCGCTCTGAATCGCCGCGCATTTCGTATAGGCGGCCAGCGCCTGGTCAAAATGCGTTTCGGCTTCGTTGGCTTTGCCCAGCACGTAGAGGTTCACGGGATCCTTGTCTCCCCCGAGCTTCACGGCTTGATCCAAATTCGTGATGGCGTCGGCATATTTTTCTTTCCGGAAGGCGACGATACCCAAACCGCTGTAAGCGATCGAGGACGTTTCATTTTTTGCGGTGGCAAATTTTTCATCGGACACGCCTTCGGGCTTTTTCTCGGCGGCCAAGGCGTCCAGCGCCTTCTGGGAATATTCCTGAGCCTGATCCAAACGTTTCTGCTCGTCGGGAGTTTTGCCGTTGATCACGCGCGCCATGTTGGAACCCAGAAGCGCGAGCGAGAGCGGATTTTGCGGTTTCAGGGCCAGTTCCTTATCGGCCTCCGATTGCAACTTGTCGAGCTGTCCCTTGGTGGAGTACCAGGTTGCCAGCCAGTTGACGACTTCCGCGCGATAACGGCTCTGCGGAAACTTCTCCATGAACTCTTCGCCCAATTGCGTTTTTTTATCGGCGTCACTGGCGGGCGTGTCGCGGAAAGACTTAATGGCCTTGGTCTCTTGTTTGCTGGGAGGCTGAACAACTTCGGTGGGCTGCGAGGGTGTGGTTTCGTTGAGATCGGGCGAACTTGGGGAAGGCGGTGGCGTTGCCGCGCCGCCACCCGGCCGCTGGGCAAGGACAATGGGTGCAGTAAGCAGGAGCGCTAGCAGTGGTGCGGTAAAGTGAATTCGATGACGACTCGCCGGCATGATCCCTCCTCAGGAGATCGACAATGTGGGCGTTGCGGAGCCAAGAAAACGCCTCAATGTTAAAGATGGTAGCGCGAGTTGATTCGGAGATAGGGTAAATTCTGTAGGCCGGGAATGCTTTGCTGACAGCCGTTAGTCTACAGCCCACAACGTGAAGCCGAAAACTGCTGCTTACGTAAAGCCCAAAAAGGACTACAGCAGTTATGGAAGTCCCAGAGACATCTTGGTGACAAGGAAGGGGCGCGAATTGCCCATACTTGTCGCGGCGAGTGGCCCGTTTGGAGGGCCCCGGTTCCAGAAGGTTCTGGTAAACGTGGGTACAGAGATGTCTTCTGACGGGGAAACCGTCGCGCAAGCGAAACCAGCAAGTACGCAAGAAAGACGCTACTGGAAATGGGCGGAGTTTGTGGCGGCCATTTTGACGTTCTTGTTCGTTTTGGCCGGGCCGTTTCGAACCGGCTGGAGGCAAGCCGAGACCGATTTCCCGAACTATTACACCGCCGCGGTGCTGCTGCGCCAGGGCCAGCCGCTGCGCAACTACTACGATTGGAGTTGGTTCGCGCGGCAGATGAACTATGCCGGCAACGGGAGGCAACTAGGCTCGTATACAGCGCAGACGCCGCTGACCATGCTGCCGATGCTCGGATTGACTTCGTGGCCGCCGCAGCGGGCAAAACAAGTTTGGCTGGTGTGCGATCTGGCCTTCCTGGGACTGACGGTCTGGTTGCTGTCGCGCGTAACCCGCTTCAACGTTGCGGAAGTCTGGCTGCTGGCCTTTTGCGGCTTTTTTCTTTGCGCATCAACTTTCTCTACGGGCAGTACTACATTTTTTTGCTGTTCCTGCTGACGCTAGGGTTCTATCTTCTGCACCGGAGAAAATATCTGTTAGGTGGAGTGGTTTCGGGGATGGCATTCGCGTTGAAACTGTATGGAGGGCCATTTCTACTATACTTCCTCGCCAGGCGCGAATGGAAAGCGTTGCTCAGCATGATAGCCACAACTGTTGTCCTTGTGGGCGTGGCGATTGCCCTGTTTGGATCTTCGGACGTGCATTACTACGCCACGCAAATGCTTCCCCGTTCGCTCGAAGGGGGATCGATTGACCCGTACAATCCGGGAGTTCCGACATTTTCCACTTTGCTGAAGCATCTCTTCATGCGGGAGCCGGAACTGAATGCTCATCCGTTGTGGAACGCTCCAGGGCTATTCTTTTTTCTGCGGACTTTCGTTTCCCTGGCCATCGTTGCCTGTCTGTTCCTGCGAACGAGCTTGAGAGAAACCACCGACAAGCAGGATTTTGCCTGGTTCATGATCGCGATTGTTTTGCTGTCCACCAGCACCGCTTCCTACACCTTCATTCTTCTTCTTTTGCCTGTGATGCTGTTGTTGGAAGAATTGCAGACAAGAAAACGAATTCTCTTACTGACTTTCTATGTGCTCTTGACGCTTCCATTGCAACCGGAATGGCTGTTTCCCAAGGTGTGGCTGTTGTTCGCTCTTTTTCTTTGGGTTGGATGGCCGTACTTGCGGCGAATGCCGTTGCGAACGGCCCTTGCAGTGACAGCGGTGGTTGCCAGCGCCGCGTTGGTGGATGCGAAATACCATATGCTCGGCTATGCGGACGAACCGGCACAACACTTTCCGCATGCGGTGGTGCAACCGGGAGCGATCTTCTCGTCCTTCCCGGTGGTCTCGCGCGCTGGATTGTTTTACCAGTCGATCGGGCAAGACCGCTACGAACTCCGGTGGCTGCATGACCACCGAATCGAGGAATTGGCTTTCGAAGGGGAGGCGCTTTACCCGCGAGTGGCCCCCGATGGCAAATCGATAATTTTCGAACTGGTGGAGAATCGGAGTTCGACGATGATGCAGTTTGATCCAGGGACAGCGAAGCTCTCCACGTTAACCATCCCGGTTTCTGATCAGCCGCAGGACCCAACCGTGTCTCCGGATGGAAAGTGGATCGCTATTGCCTCTCCGCAGGATGGCCCATGGCACATCTGGATTCGAGATCGTTCGAGCGGCAGAGAACAACGGTTGTCCGGCGGCAATTGCAACAGCTTCTCCCCGGCGTGGGAGCTGGATTCCGGGTCGGTTGTGTTCGCAAGCGATTGTGGACGCGCGTTTGGCCTGCCGGCGCTGTACCGGGCAAGGATCGCTGATATGGGTGATGGAGTCGGACCCAACTGAGACCGGCGACACCGGTATCCCTGCAAAGCTTGGCACGCGCTCACAACCATCCCGCGGCCTAGAACTTCTAATCCTCGAGGGCTATACCGTACCGTCCAGTGGTTCAATTGCCGTACGCCTCGCCACCCGGTATCATGCTGCCTTCCTTCGGGGGTTACGTCTATCTGGCTATGCGCCAATCATTTCACCGCTTCACGCTGATAGGCCTTGCGGCTGTTCTTCTTGGCGTGTGGCCGCCGCTGGCTGCGCCCCAACAATCCTCCGAAACCATCCCGGTCGACCAAATCCACGCGGGAATGCAAGGTTACGCGTACACGATTTTTTCCGGCGCTCAGATCGAGAAATTTGACCTGGAAGTTCTCGGAGTCATGCCCAACTTCCTTGGCCCCAAACAGTCCATCATTCTGGTGGAATTGAAAGGCCCCAAGGTGGAGCACACCGGCGTAGTTGCCGGGATGAGTGGCAGCCCGGTGTACCTGGAGGGCAAGCTAGCGGGCGCGCTCTCGCTAAAACTCGGAATTTTTACCAAGGAAGCAATCGCTGGGGTCACCCCGATTGAGGACGTGCTGCACCCGCCCGTTCCCAGCGCAGGGCCGCAAACCACGGCGCAGGTATTCGAACTTCCCAAACAGACCGTGGCGCAAAACACGTTGCCGTTCGGCTCCGCACTGCAGCCCATCGAAACTCCCTTGGTCTTCTCTGGCTTCCAGACCACCGCGGTTCAACAGTTCGCCCCGCAATTCCAGAGTTATGGCCTGGTGGCCACGCAAGGTGGCACGGCCGCGGATCAAAAAGATGACGCCCACGCGCATCTGGCGCCGGGGGATATGGCCGGAATGGTTCTGGTGCGCGGCGACATGTCGGTGAATTCCGCGTGCACCGTTACTGCAGTGCAAGGGGACCGCGTCTACCTTTGCGGGCATCCGTTAATGAATCTTGGCGATATTCAGATTCCCATGGCGCGCAGCGAAGTGGTGACCACGCTGTCTTCCTCACTGGCCTCCACAAAAATCGTCAACATGGGCGGTACTATCGGCACCATCACCAGCGACCATTTAACCGCGGTCACTGGCAAGTTGGGTGTGCCGCCGCCGATGATTCCCATGGATTTGAGTTTCGTTACCGGCTCCCATGAGAAAAAGCTGCACGTCGAGATGATCAATCATCCGAAACTGACTCCACTCCTCGTAGCCATGGCCGCCTTCAACGGCGTCACACAGAATTCCCTCTACGGCGAAGGAACCACCCTACACTTGACCGGAGAAATTCAGTTGAAGGGACATGTTCCCGTCAAGCTGGAAAACACTTTCGCGCCCACAGATTCCCTGGCGCCCGACGGCATGCCCATCGCTCTGTCCGTGCAGAATGTCTTCGGAAGGCTCTTCACCAACAATTACGAAATCCCGGAAGTCGAGCATGTTTCCCTGCGCGTGGAAAGCCAGCCTGGCAGAAATTCCTACGCCATCGAGAGCGCCTGGCTGGAAGCGGGAGAAGCCGCGCCGGGAGAGAACCTGAAAGTGCGGGTGCTGCTGCGCCCGTATCGAGGCGAGCCGCGCATTGAAGAAGCCACGGTACAGGTACCGGAGCAGATCGCGCGGGGCACCTCGCTGCGCGTGCTGGTCAGTGACGCCGACTGGATGAACCGCGCTTCCCGGGGATTCAATTTCGGAGCGGCGCCTGGTGGCGCCTCGGGTCCTGCCGGACTCGATCAACTGATCGCGCTGATCAATCGCGAGCGCCACAACGACCGCTTGTACGTGGGTGTGTTCGTCCCCGCGCCGACGATGGTGTGGGAGGATAAAGAGCTTCCCAACGTGCCGCTTTCGCAGATCAGCGTGGTGGACGGCCGACCCGCCCCCGGCAGCGTTCAGGTGCTGCGCGAGTCGCTCTCCAGTGAAGCCTCGGTGCCCCTAGGCGGACCGGTATCCGGACTCATCTCACTCAATCTGCAAATTCGGTGATCCCGTCTATGTCCAAACAATGGAAACGGCTGTCCGTCCTGGCATTACTGCTGTTCGGAGTAGTTACAATTTCGTCCGCGGATCACACCCGCCGCTGGAAACAATCCAGCTACGACGATTTCCTGAAAGGCACCGCCAAGGGCGTTGCGGTGCGCAGCGATGGCCATTTGGAACTGGCGCCAAAATTCACGCTGATCGCGGATGCGGATGCGTCGTATTTGTGGTCTTTGCGAACCGCTCCGGACGGCACCCTGTATGCCGGTGGCGGCTCTCCCGCAAAAGTTTTCCGCTTCGACCATAGCGGCAAGCCCAAGACGGTGTTCGAATCCACCGACCTGCTCGCGCAGTGCATTACCTTCGACTCTCAAGGCACGCTCTACGTCGGTACCTCGCCCGATGGGAAAGTCTACAAAGTGAGCGCGAACGGAGAGAAGAGCGTCTTCTTCGAGCCCAAAACCAAATACATATGGGATTTGGCTTTCGGCTCCGACGGCACTCTTTATGTGGCTACTGGCGATAAAGGGGAAATTTTCGCGGTTTCCCCCGACGGCAGAGGAGACCTTTACTACACCAGCGATGAAGCGCACATCAAGGTTCTCGGCTTTGACGCAAAGGGCAATCTGCTCGCCGGCACGGAACCCAATGGACGCGTTTTGCGGATTACGCCGGTCGCGGAGAAGAAGTCTGGCAAGCAGGTGAACGGCGGCGGAGCGCAAGGCTTTGTCGTGTACGAAACCATTAAGCGCGAAGTCACTTCGCTGGTGGTCGGCACGGACGGCCACATCTATGTGGCGGCCATCGGCGAAAAACAACGGGCCACCGCTCCTGGACAATCTCCCCTCATTTCCGTTCCGCAGGGCACCACCACGATCGCGAACCCGGGCCTTCAAGCCGGCTCGGTTGCCACCCCCTTCCTCGCGTTTCCGCCGGCAATCTCCAGCAGCATCTACCGCATCACCGTGGACGGAGTTCCCGAAGAAATCTGGAGTTCCCGCGACGAGATTGTCTATTCGCTGGGACTGAATTCCGATGGCCGGCTGCTCGCGGGCACCGGCAACAGTGGCTCCTTGATTGTGATTGATGGGCGCGGTGTCTTCGCACAACTGGCCAAATCCGGTTCCGCGCAAATCACCGGAATTTCTCGCATCTCCAACGGCAAAGTTTATCTGTGCACCGCGAATCCTGGAAAAGTGTTTTCCCTCGGCCCCGATTACGAAGCCGAAGGTACCTTCGAATCGCAGTCGTTCGACGCCAAGCTGTATTCCCAGTGGGGTCGCATCGAGTGGTGGGGTCCTGCCGAGACAACCGGCGGCGCGCCCAAGAATACAAAAACGGGCAAAGAACCTCCTCGCCTGGAACTTTTTGTGCGCACCGGCAATACCGAAGACCCCGGCAAGGAATGGTCGCCGTGGTTCGGCCCCTACGCCAGTTCCGACACGCCGATTGAAGCGCCGGCCGCGCGCTTCCTGCAATGGAAAGCGGTGATTCACGATGGCCGCCCCGGTGACGGCATCGACTGGGTCAGCGTCGCTTATCTCCCGCAGAACGTCGCGCCAGTGATCGACGGCATCGCCGTGCAGGATCCCGGCGTCCGCGCGCAAGCACCCGTGGGCATCAGCGCGGCTGGAAACGTGAATCTGAAGCAGCCGCCTGCATTGAATCCCAACCCCGCGGTGGCCGTGATGACTGCCGGCAATCCGGGCAGTCCGAAATTTGAAGCGCAACCCCAAGCGAGTCTCCAGAAGGGTTACCAGACGGTCGTGTGGACCGCGCACGATGACAATGACGATGAACTGAAATATTCCGTGTACTTTCGCGGAGAGAATCAGCACGATTGGCTGCTGCTGAAGAACAACCTGGAACAAAAATTCTATTCCTGGGACACCACTGCCATGCCCGACGGCGCGTATTACTTGAAAATTGTGGCCACCGACGCGCCGTCGAATCCCCCGGATTCGACGTTAACCGCCGAACGCGAAAGCGAGCGATTCGAAGTGGACAACACCTCCCCGACCATAGCCAAAATCGACGCCAGCCCCACGGGGATGAATGCCGACCGTTCCCGTGGCGTCTCCTACGATTTTCAATTCACCGCCACGCACCCAACCAATAGCATCGAAATGGCGCAATATAGCGTCGACGGTAGCGACTGGATCATCGTGCGACCCGCGAACAGCGTCAGCGATTACAAATCGGAGACTTATTCGTTTACCGTGCGCGGCCTCAGCCCGGGCGAACACACCATTGCGGTGCGCGCGTTCGACCGCTTCGAAAATGTGGGAGCCGCCAAGACCACGATCCAAGTAACAAAATAGGTGCGCTGTCACTATTCCCGGCGCTGAATTTGCCTGCTTGAGAGAAAAGCAACGAAGCGGGCAAGGATGCCCGCGCTACCAAGCGGCTACGGCTTGGGCGCCAACGGCGGATTCTTCGCAACGCGAGCCGCTACATCAACAGGTTTTTTCGGCTCGATATACATTTCAATTTCCGCTCCGAAACCCATCCGGCCGTCGCTATAGGCATCCGGCTTGGCGTGCACCAACCGCGCCCGGCAATGGGTTTCGTCGGGTTTGCCGCCAGTCACTTCCGCCGGCATATTCAGTGTTGCTTCAATGGGCATGCCCACCTGCAACGGCGCCGAGGTCACAAAGAAGAATCCGCCGCGCGAGATATTCGTGGTCTCCGCAAAATGTTCCGCGGTACCGGAGGCCAAGCCAATGGGCCGGAAACGCA
The DNA here is from genome assembly GCA_963776365.1 of Candidatus Acidiferrales bacterium. Taxonomy (GTDB): domain Bacteria; phylum Acidobacteriota; class Terriglobia; order Acidiferrales; family UBA7541; genus Acidiferrum. Next base: position 95,233 of record CAVZMQ010000014.1, read on the forward strand.
GCGGTACACGTATCCTGTAGCGCTCGAGTTGTCGGCGTTCTGACGGAGGCACGGTAAATCTCCCCACCGGGCAGCAGGCGGACGTACCCGGAAAGTCGGGGGCCCAAGAAACTAGCGTAACAGAGGCACATCCAGGGTCAAGCCGGGATTGGTAGCCTAAACGAGGGGGTACTCCCGGTATTGAGATTCGCCCAGGAAATCAGCGGAGGCTGGATTTTCAACAAGGTACCAGGGAGCGCCCCACCAATTCCCACACCCTGCGAGCAATTTTCTGCGATTCTAGGTATCTTATTACCGGAGCGGGGCGCGCAATGGTTTCGGGCGGCGCCCTGAGCCTGGGAGGTGCGGCCCATGTTCCTTGATTACTTCCAGCTTCGCGAGCAGCCTTTCGCCCTGACCTGCGACCCGCCTCGCGCTTTCGCCTGCCGCAGCCATCTTCAGGTGCTAGACGCCCTCCGCAACTCGCTGCTTCAGGAACGTGGCTACCTTGCGCTGATGGCTGATTCGGGAATGGGCAAAACCACGCTGCTCCACGAACTGCTGGCGCGCTTACACGAATGCCAACGCCCTGCATTTCTGTTCAGTTGCAAAGGCACTTCGCGCGAGATCCTGCAAGACGTTCTGGCGCAACTGAATATCCAGTCCAGCACCATGGAAACGGCCACGATGCTTCGCACGTTGCGCGCAGTGTGGTTTGCGGAGATGCTGGCTGGCAAACGTTTTGTGCTGCTGTTCGACGATGCGGAAAATCTGCACGAGCCGGAACTGGAAACGCTGCGCCAACTTTCCAAGTTCGAAACTTCCCACTCCAGCTTTCTACAATTGGTCCTATGCGGCAAACCGGCTCTTTCGCAGAAGCTGGAAGAAAAAGATTGCGCGCAACTGCAGAGACGGTTGGCGGATGCCTTCCACCTGCCACCTTTTTCGCTGGAAGAGACAGCCGATTACATCCGGCACAGGCTGTGTGCCGCAGGTCATGTTGGGGATTCGCTGTTCACTCCTGACGCCGTGGAGGTCATCGCCGAGCGCAGCCAGGGCAACCCCAAAAACATCAATAAAATTTGCTCCCGCGCGTTACTCGAGGCCTACGCCCGCGGCCGGCACTCCATCGACGGCGACATCGTGATCAAAGCCGAGCGGAATCTGGCGGCGGCCGCGCCATCGATGGCAACGAACCAACCCGATTTGACATCCTTGACCGTCCGGCAAACAGGAGCCCGCACTGCCCGGCCGCGATGGACTTACAGAAAGCCCCTGCAGTTTAGGATCCCCGGCTCCGGTTTATGGGTAGGCGCCGTCTTGGGAGTTTTACTGTCGGCCGGCTTAGCCCTACCGCATGGCATGCTGAAAGGGGTATCGCAGATGATTCGCGGCCCAGAGGCGTCCCAGGGCCGCGCCGTGCCACTCGAACAGGCCACGGCGATCGCTCCGGCGACGATTCTTCCGGTCCCGGACGCTCCAACAAGAACGACAAATCCGACCCCGCGCAGTTCGAACTCCAACGGCACGCAGCCGCAATTCGTCCAGCCCCTTCCGAAGTCCACTTCCAATGCAGCCGGTCAACTCTCGCTGACTCGCGAACTCGGCTTGAAAATCAACCGCATCGTCATTGACCCAGGTCATGGGGGCTTCGACACCGGCGCCAAGGGCCCGAATGGTCTACTGGAAAAAGACTTGTGCCTTGACGTGGCGCTGCGCTTGGGCCAAATGATCGAGGAAAATATTCCCGGGGCGGAAGTGATTTACACGCGAAAAGGTGACACGTACATTCCCCTGGAAGAGCGCACCGCCATTGCCAATGCCGCGCGCGCCGATCTCTTCATTTCCGTTCACGCCAACTCCAGCGACAGCCGTGAGGTCCGGGGCGTAGAAACGTTCTACCTGAGCCTGGCCACTTCCAAGGAAGCCAAGGAATTGGCCATTCGCGAAAACGCGCTGACACAGTCCTCTCTGCACGATTTACCCGAGCTGGTGCGCAAAATTACGCAAAACGAGAAGTTGGAGGAATCCAAACGGCTTGCCGCGCAAATTCAGGACGCCCTGTCCGAGCGCCTGCAAAATATCAGCCATCGCGAAAAAAATCGCGGCGTGAAGCAGGCGCCCTTTGTGGTTCTGGCCGGCGCCGATATGCCCGCGGTCCTCTCCGAGATCTCTTTCGTGAGTAATGCCAGCGACGAATCGCTGTTAGTGCAGGGCGGCCAGCGCCAACGCATCGCCCAAGGCCTGTATCGCGGCATCGCGGATTATCTCGAAGGCTTACGCGGCGTTCCCGAGAACAAACAGAAGCTGGTCACCGAAAATCGGGATTCGGCAGATCATCACGCCGCGGCAACGGACAAGTCTCTTTTTGACTGAAGCAGCCGTCTGTGTGCGCGTCAGAAAGGATGGCCGCGCTCTGCATTCCGCTACAGCTTCTCCTGTACTTCTGTACCATGAGAATCGGCCAACCTTAGATCACCAGACACCCTCAAAATTCACAGGAAGACTGGACTGAGGCTGTACACTAATGATTGTGACCTTCAAGAGAAACTCATCCGGTGGGCCGATGCCGCGCCGTTGCGGAGCACTCGTTACGCTGTGCCTCTGCTCTCTTTTCGGTGCAGCTTCCCTTCTTGCGCAGTCTCCGGAATCTCAGCACCCATCGCCCGCCGAACCGGCACAAAGTGTTGTGAGCGCGCCCCCTGCTTGCGGCACGGACCAGCAAACGGACCCACAGGCGGATGGAAGCATTCGCGGCACGATCATCGATCCCAACGGCGCCGGCGTGGTCGGCGCCAGCATCAAGCTGACGCGCGACAATCTCTCCCCGAGCCAGGAAGTCTTCTCTCAGGACAACGGACAATTCTCGTTTGTGGTGGTCTTGCCAGGACCCTTTCATCTCTCGATAACGGCGCCGGGATTCGCGGCGCAAAGCGTTTCCGGAAGGTTGGGAGCGGGGGAAAGTTGCGTTGTCCCGCAGATTACTTTAGCCCTGGAAACAAACGTCACCCAAGTGCACGTTGAGCTTTCGACCATCGAATTGGCGCAGGAGCAAATCGAAGACCAGGAGAAACAGCGGCTTTTCGGAGTCATCCCTAACTTTTATGTGAGCTATGAGCCGCACGCTGCCCCCCTCAACACGAAACAGAAGTTTGAGCTGGCGTGGAAGTCCACCATCGACCCGGTTTCGATCGGCGTCACCGGAGTCATAGCCGGAGTGCAACAGGCAACCAATACTTTTGGAGGCTATGGCCAAGGCGCACAGGGTTACGCGAAGCGCTTTGGCGCCTCCTACGCCGACCTGGTCACTGGCACCTTCATCGGCGGCGCCATCTTTCCATCTCTGTTGAAACAGGATCCTCGCTACTTCTACAAAGGCAAAGGAAGCGTACGTTCGCGCGCATTATATGCCATGGCCAACGCCGTGATTTGCAAGGGCGATAACGGGCACTGGCAAGCCAATTATTCTGGCATTCTTGGCAGCCTTGCCGCTGGTGGGATTTCCAATTTGTACTATCCTCCGAATGATCGCGGTGATCTCGGGGTGACCTTCGAGAACACGCTAATCGGTATTGGGGAAACCGCCGCGGTTAATCTTCTTCAGGAATTTGTCATGAAGAAGCTCACTCCCAATCTGCCCAACTACGATCCGCCGACCCCCTAGCCCTTGCGAAAAAAAGCGATTGGTCTTCGTAGGGGTCCAGCACGGCCGGACCCCAGCTTGGCAAATTCATCGTACTGCGGGATCCGTGACGTCGGGTAGCGCCACGATTGTTCAACCGTGCGCACCTGAGGGGGGCAGGAATCCTGCGCCCCTGCGAAGAAAGAGCCTAGGCTGCAGTCGCTTAAGTTCACAGCAAAAAGCCTTTCGCGAACAACTGACAATAGTCCAGCCATGCACTAAACTCAACCCATGGCCACAGCGAATGCGTCCGCCGGCAACCCTTCAATTGACTGGAAAACCATCGACGAGGCTCACCACCGAATTGCTGCTCGCATTCACCGCACTCCGATCTGGACCAGCCATTCTCTCAATGAGCTAGCCGGGGCGCGGCTCTTCTTCAAGTGCGAAAATCTGCAAAAAACCGGCTCCTTTAAGATCCGTGGGGCAACTAATGCGATTTTCTCTTTGACCGACGAGCAGGCGCGGCATGGAGTTGTGACCCATTCGAGCGGCAATCATGCTGCCGCCGTGGCTTGCGCGGCTCGCTGGCGCGGGGTTAGCGCTTACGTGGTCATGCCCAGCAATGCCCCGGGAGTAAAATGTCGCGCGGTGGAAAGCTATGGTGGCAAGATCACCTTCTGCGAGCCCGCCGTGAAGTCTCGCGCGGAAACGGCAGCTCGTATTCAGGCGGAAACCGGCGCGGCGATGGTGCACCCCTACGACGACGACCGCATCATCGCCGGGCAAGCCACCGCGGCGAAAGAACTTCTCGAGGACATGCCGGATCTGCAAGCGGTGTTGGCGCCGGTTAGCGGCGGCGGCCTGTTGAGTGGTACGTGCCTGGGAGCTAAGGGGATCCGCCCAGGCGTGCGCGTGTTTGGCTGCGAACCGGAGCTGGCAGACGACGCCTTTCGCTCCATCAACACCGGTGAGCTGCAAACGCTGCAGTCCAGCGATACGATTGCGGATGGCTTGCACGCCTCGCTTGCGCCTCGCACCTTTGCCATTCTGCAAGAACTTGTCGACGGCATCCTGCTGGTCAACGAAGCAGAGATCGTGGCTACCATGAAACTCGTGTGGGAGCGCATGAAGATCGTCATTGAACCTTCCAGTGCCGTGGCGCTGGCTCCCGTACTCCGCCGCAGCGGACTCCAGGAGATGGGAATGGCGGAACGGCAGAGCGACGCGTTACCTATGATGGGCATCATCCTGTCCGGCGGGAATGTGGAACTGAAGTGGTAATCCCATAGTGGCAGGGCCGAAACGAAGAGAGGTTCCTCGCTGCGCTCGGAACGACATATTTATGGTTAGGCGGAACCGGCGTAGGTAGCCAATTCAGCAATATTTACAATTCAGTTAAGTTATACGCGCTGGAACGAATTGTCAGCGTTCGGGGCAGTGTGTAGACTCCCGAAGGGGTAGTTTCCTTCTTCATTAGCAAGTTCGAGCTGATAACTCAGTCGCGCTTGTCCCCGCGTGCGCGCTGACCACGGATCAGCCGGCCGTCCAAGGGTGGGATAAGTTGGATCGTTCATGTCAGGCCAAACTGGCCGGATTGCTGTTGTTTCTTCTTATAGCGGGTGCCAAGGCAAAGGCACAAACTTCCCGAGCGCCGGAACCTTCTCCGGGCGATGAGCCGGTTGTCCGTCTCGAGCATACGCGGCATCCTTTGGCCACCGAAGCCAACGCCATCGGTGGCGTCGAGGGTAATCGCGCTTTCAATCGTATGCTCCTGGTGCTGGCCCCCACTGCTGCCCAGGAAGCGGCGATGCAGCAACTGCTGGATGATCAGCAGAATCGCCAATCGCCCAATTTTCACCACTGGCTGACTGCGGCGGAATTTGGCGCGCGATTTGGGGCCACGGATTCGGATGTCCAACGGGTGGCGGGCTGGTTGCAAGGCGCGGGCTTCCGCATCGAGCGGGTGGCCATCAGCAAGCGTTGGATCGAGTTCAGCGGAAGCACTTCCCAGGTGGAGAACACCTTCCACACGGCAATGAAGTATTACCGCGTGAACGGAAAAACCTACCTGGCAAACGCAACGGATCTGGCGGTGCCTGCGGAGTTAGCGGGGATAACACGCGGCATCGTCTCCGTCAACAATTTCGGGAAGCGGCCGCCGGTACAAGAGGTTCCGGGGAGCGCGGGACGAGATGCGCAGGGCGTTAAAACCAAACTCTCTGCGAACCTCACAGCTTCCGGGTCACCCACTACCTATTACATGGCCCCCGGGGATTTCGCGGCGATTTACGGCACGAAAGGATTATTAAGCGCAGGTATTGACGGCACTGGCATATCCATCGCGGTGGCCGCGCAGTCGCAGATCGCACTTACAGATGTGCAACAGTTCCGTCAGATCTTCGGTTTGAAAAACAACGATCCCAATTTTCTGCTCAGCGGACCCGATCCCGGCATGCCCAACGCCGGCGGCTCTGGCCCCAGCACCACGGATTACCAGGAAGCGCTGCTGGATGTGGAATGGTCGGGCGCGGTGGCTCCGGGGGCCAGCATCAATTTAGTAGTGGCCGGCAGCACCGATACCACCAGCGGTGTGGATTTGGCCGCCGCCTACGCCATCGAAAACGAAGTCGCGCCGATTCTGACCTACACCTACGGGAGTTGCGAGCAAGCGCTCGGCTCGGCCGGCAATGCTTTTTACAATAGTCTCTGGCAACAAGCTGCGGCCGAAGGCATCACCGTGCTGGTTGCCTCTGGCGATAATGGCGCGGCCGGTTGCGACAGCGCCACCGCGGGAACCATTGCTGCGAACGGGGTTGCCGTCAATGGTGTGGCTTCCACTCCTTACAACCTAGCCGTTGGTGGCACACAATTTGGAGACGGCGCGCAGGCCAGCACTTATTGGAGTGCCACCAACACCGCGGATTATTCCTCGGCTATGGGCTACATTCCCGAGACGGTATGGAACGAAAGCTGCGATCCCGCGCAACCCGCCAGCGGCACCAATTGCGTGCTCGGCAATGGCAACATCACCCTGCTCGCCAGCGCTGGGGGCGCCAGCACGGTTTACTCTAAACCCGTGTGGCAAGCGGGTCCCGGCGTTCCCGATGATAATGCGCGCGATCTCCCGGACGTTTCGCTCGCCGCGGCTACCGGGCACGACGAAGCCGTCTACTGCACCAGTCTCTCCGGCAATCCTTGCCAAGTGAACGCGCAACAAGAAGTTGTGGGCCTCACTCTCGTGGGCGGAACTTCCGTCTCCACTCCCGCGATGGCGGGTATTCTCGCTTTGGTCGAACAGAAAAATGCACCTCTACAAGGTCAAATCAATTACGTGCTGTACAAACTGGCGCAAACAGCGAGCAATACCTGCGATTCTTCCAAACAAACCAATCCCACCGCACAAACTTCCTGCATTTTTTATGACATAACTTCAGGAAGCAACCAGGTGCCTTGCGCCGGTGGTTCCGCGGGATGTTCCTCGACGCAAACGGGCGTGGACGGTTTCACGAACGGGCTAGCCGCGGGACCTGGTTACGACCTCGCCACTGGTCTCGGCTCGGTGAACGCCGCCAATCTCGCGACCTCCTGGAATCACTCCACGCTCACCGCATCGCAAACCACGCTGCAGGCTTCCAGCGCCAGCTTTGTCCACGGAACGGCCATTACTTTGAACGGCACCGTGGTGCCGGCCAGCGGCAGCAGTTCGCCCACAGGTTCCGTGTCCATCAAGACCGATCAGTACGGCAATTCTTCTGAGACCCTGACGTTGACCAATGGCGGATCGTTCTCCGGAACGATTAGCGATCTTCCCGGTGGCCAGTACAACGTGCAGGCGTACTATCCCGGCGATGGCACCTTCGCTTCGAGCGTATCCGGGGGCCTCCCGGTGAACATCACGCCCGAGGGCAGTTCCACTACATTGACGGTCAACGGGCTGCAGAATGGCAGCGCCGCCTATGGCGCATCGGTGCCGCTCAAAGTCGTAAGTGCCGGAGCCTCCGGCCACGGCGTTGCCACGGGAACGATCACCATCAACGACGGCGCCACCGTCGTGGCCACTGCCAGTCTCGCTTCGGACGGCACCGCCTATTTGTTGACGGGAGGCGGAGCAGGTTACTACTTCCCGATTGGCTCTCACACATTGACGGCCAGCTATTCCGGCGACGATAGTTTCAATGCCAGCACATCTTCTGCTGTCTCGTTCACCATCGCGAAAGCAACACCCTTCGTGATCGTTGGCATAAACACTTCCACGATCGCTGCGGGCCAGCTGCTGGGCGTGCACGCCGACGTCGCCGGACAGAATACCGCTGCGGCCACTGGCACGATTCAATTCACGGTAGACGGAACGGCTTACGGCACGCCAATCGCCCTGCAGACCGGCGGCTTCTTCGGGAATTTCGCGCAAGCGTCCACGCTCGTCTCCAATCTCCCGGCAGGCACTCACACCCTTGGCGCTACCTACATCCCTGGCGCAGATCCAAATTATCTGGGCGTGGCCAGTGGCGATCCCGCAAATGAAATCAACCCGCTTCCGACAGTCACTGTTGGAACGGGCACCACAAAAAAGACCACCACCACACTGGTCGCCAACACGCCGCCAGTGAATCTCGGCGACACCGGAGCTTTTACCGTGACCGTTAGTCCCAACACCGCCACGGGAACCGTTACGCTGTGGGACGCCGTCGGCCCGCGCTCGGCAGCCACCGCGATCGCTAGTGGCACCACCAGCATTCAATTCCCCTGGACCCAGGCGGGCACAGCGTCGCTGTACGCGGTCTATTCGGGTGATTCGACAAACGCCAGTTCCACCAGCACGGCAGTGTCGTTCACCGTGCACAAGGGCGCGCCCCAAGTGTCGCTCGGCGCTCCGGCGAGTGCTTCCGCGAACGGTGAAGTCAGTTTGAACGCCACGGTCACCGGGAATCCCGCGAACCCGCTGGTGCCCTACCCCACAGGCGTCCTCGAATTCTGGGATTCTCTCAACGGCGCCGCGGCGCAACTGCTCACTACGCAGGCGCTGGCCACTGGCCCGGGCGGCGCCAGCGTTTCTGGAGCACGCATGAGACTCGCCGCAGGAACCCACAGTTTGTATGCCCATTACGGTGGCGACACCAACTGGCAAGCGGCCACCTCGGCCTCGGTTCCATTGCAGGCCGCGACCTTCACGCTGAGCATTTCGCCGACTAGCGTCTCGTTCAACGCGGGCACTTCGATCTCTGGCACCGTAACCGTCACGCCCGCTGGTAGCTTCACGGGCACGGTAGCACTGACGTGCCCCTCTGGCGGCACGTTTCTGCCTGCGGGTTACACTTGCACCCTTGCGCAACCAAATCTGCCGGTGAGCAACGCGGCGGCCACCACTATGCTCAACCTGAACTACACCGGCACGGCCTCAGCCGCGGCAGCGACCAAAGTTGCCGGCAACCGTCGAACTGGCGGGGATGACCTGCTCGCCAGAGGCGTCTTGGCGATAGGTCTATTGCTTCTTGGCATGTTCGGCTTCGCTGCTGACCCACGCAACAGCCGAAACTTTTTCCTGTCCTGTGGGTTAATGTTCTGCGCCGCAAGTTTGGTCTGGGGCTGCGGCGGTGGGAGTGGCGGAGGAGGTGGTGGCGGGCCGGTATCTACAACCACAACCATTGTATCTTCGAATCTTCACGCTGCTTTTGGCAATGCTGTGACGTTCACCGTAACGGTGAAGCCCAACGGCGGGGCCACTCCGTCCGGCCAGGTACAGCTTTACGACAATGGCCAGCCATTTTTGAGCCCGGTGAACGTAAGCGCGGGAATCGCGACCTTTCTTGCGGCCTCGCTGCCCGTGGGCGTGCACAACCTCACGGCCAATTACCTGGGGGATTCGGGCACGCTGGCCTCTACATCGGCTCCCATTGCGCAGGTGATCACCGGCTCTGTGGGTATCCAGATTTCGGGCGCAGGCAATGGGGTTACGGAAACCGCGAGCTTGGCGGTCACCTTGAATTAAGAGTTGAAGGTTCGAATGAGAGGGTTTTCACGCAACAGGGGCAGCAACCGTTTTTGGCTTCTGTTGCATCAGTAGAGGAAGCATGGACCGTTACTGCGTCAATGGGGGCCGGAGACGCGGTTCCTGCCGGGCTGGGTCGTGCTAAAAAAAGCGAATGACTACATCGAGGTAAACATGATCAGAGGAAAGCAACTCTGGAGAGTGGTGTTGTGTCTTGCCGCGACGTTTGCGACCAGCGCAGCGTTGTACGCACAAAAATCGGCGGTACCGTCGCGCGTGGTGGATGCCGTGGATGACACGCGCACGGTCACGCTGCACGGGAACGTCCACCCCTTAGCGCGCGCCGCGTATGATCAGGGCCCGGTGGCGGACTCGCAGCCGATGACCCGCATGTTGCTGTTACTGCAGCGCGGCGCTGAGCAGGAATTTGCGCTGCGCCAATTGATCGACAGCCAGCAGGCCAAAGGCTCGGCCAACTATCACGTCTGGGTGGCTCCCGAACAATTCGGCAAACAGTTCGGTCCCTCCGATAGCGACATCCAGGCGGTCACCGATTGGCTCTCCCGCGAAGGCTTCCAGGTAGCCAGCGTAGCCAAGGGTCGCACGGTGATTGAATTCAGCGGCAACGCCGGCCAGGTCCGCAACGCCTTCCACACCGACATTCACAAATTCAAAGTGAACAGCGAAGAACATTTTGCGAATACGAGCGATCCGCAGATTCCAGCAGCGCTCGCGGCGGTGGTCGCGGGTCCGGTACAGCTGCACAATTTCCCGAAACACGCGCAAGCGCGCAAGGTCGGCCAATTCCAGCGTGACGTGGCTACCGGCCAAGTCAAGCCGCTGTTCACTTACACCAACACCAGCGGCACTTCCTACGCCGTGGGCCCCGCGGACTTCGCCACGATCTATAACGTCCCCAACGGCACTGCCGGCACCAAAAAGTTTGACGGAACTGGCCAATCCATCGCCGTTGTCGGCCAGTCCAATATCAACACTCAGGACGTCGCCGATTTTCGCTCTATGTTTGGGCTTCCCGCCTATGCCAGCATCTCCACTTCTTCGGGCACTTCCAGTTGCTCTACTTTTGCCACAAACACTGCCAACCTCTGCGTGATCGTAAATGGTGCTGATCCTGGGCTGGTCGGCGGCGACGAACTCGAGTCCGACCTCGACGTGCAATGGGCGGGAGCGGTAGCCCCGGGCGCCAACATTTACTTTGTTACCTCGCAGTCCTCGCAAGCCAATCCGCTGCAAGTCATTGGCGGCGTGGACTTGTCTGCACTCTATATCGTCGATAACAACGTCGCTCCGATCTTGAGCGAGAGCTACGGACTGTGCGAGCCGTTCATCCTTACGGCAGGCAACGCGTTTTACAACGCTCTTTGGGAGCAAGCCGCGGCTGAGGGCATCAGCGTTATTGTGGCCGCGGGCGATTCCGGTTCCGCCGGGTGCGATAATTCGGCCAGTGAAATCGCAGCCACGAACGGCTTGGCCGTCAGCGGCACTGCGTCCACTCCGTTTAACGTGGCGGTCGGAGGCACGGATTTCGACGATTACCAGAACTGGACGCCTTACTGGAGCACCACCAACAACGGCACCACCGGCGCTTCCGTCCTCGGCTACATTCCTGAAATTCCATGGGACGACTCTGCGTGTGCGGCGAACTACCCCGCAGCTTGTACCACGGTAGACTCACTGGGTGGCGATTTAACTGCCGCCAGTGGCGGCCCCAGCAACTGCATCCAAGCTACTTCCGACAGCAGCGGCAACATTACTTGCGCTACGAACAGCACATTTCCGAACGGCATCGGTTACTCCAAACCGGCTTTCCAGACGGGATTGACTCCCGCCGACTCCTCCCGCGATATCCCGGACATTTCCCTGTTCGCCAGTGATGGCGACAACGGCAGCTTCTATATCGTCTGTCAGTCCGATTCCAACGAGAACGGAGCGCCTTGTAACCTCACCATCACTCCCACTTCCGGCGTCATTAATTTCATCGGGGTTGGGGGCACCTCCGGGGGAACTCCTTCTTTCGCCGGAATTATGGCGTTGATCAACCAGCAGACCAATCAACGCCAGGGCAATGCCAACTATGTTTTGTATGCGCTCGCGGCCAAAGAAAACTACGCCAACTGCAACTCCAGGTCGTTCACTGATCCCGCCACGCCCGCGCCAGCTTCCTGCGTGTTTTACGACATCACCAAGGGCAATAACTCCGTCGCTTGTGTCGGTGGTTCCCCGAACTGCAGCGCGTCGGCGTCCACCGCGTATGGGGTCATCACCTCGGGCGTAGCTTCTGAACACGGCAATCCCGCGTTCCAGTCAGAGTCTGGTTACGACTTAGCGACTGGGTTGGGCTCGATCAACGTTGGAAATCTCCTGACGCTGTGGAGTTCGGTAACGCGCACGGCTACCACTACGGCGCTGGGCACACCCAGCACGATGTCGCTCAGTTCCGGCCAGAATTTCAGCATTCCCGTTATGGTGGGTGGCGGCGGTACAGGAAATGTGTCTTTGAACGCGCTAGCCAGCGATCAACAGACGATTCTCGGCTCCTTTGGCCCGTTCGCCCTTTCTGGAGCCACCGCCTCCGCGGCAACAAATCTATTGCCACCGGGCACCGCTTACGTGAAGGGCTATTACGGCGGGGACGTGACGCACGCGGGCAGCGCTTCCCAACTGGTTGCGGTGGCAGTCGCCGGCGCCAATCAAGCCAGCAAGACGACGCTCAACTTCATCGCCTTCGACTCCAATGGGAATCCCGTCCCAAGCACCGGAAGTCAAACGCTGCAATACGGCAGCCCATACATCCTGCAAATCGTGGTTACCAATTCCAGCGGGTCCGGCTGCTTCAATAGCACCAGCAATGGCACAACTCCTACGACACCATGTCCAAAAGGCACGGTGGCGCTCACGGATAATGGCAAGGCGCTGAACGATTGGCCCATCGCAGGTCAAATCAACGCCACGAACATCGCCAAGCTGAATAACCAGGGGATTGCTGAAGACCAGCCTATCCAGTTGAACTCATTAACCTCGGGCAGCCACAGCGTCCAGGCCGCGTTCACCTCCGGCGACAGCAATTTCCAAAACAGTTCCAGCAACACTCTCTCCATCACGATCCAGCAGGCTTCCACGCAGGTTGCCGTTTTCAGCAGCGCCGCGTCCATCATGTCCGGAGCGAGCGTCACCTTCACCGCGTTTGTGGTCACCAACAGCAATGGGAACGGCCCCACCGGCACCATGACCTTCACCAACGGCAGTACCAGCATCGGCACCGCGAATTGCGTGCCGACTTCTGGCGCCGCCAATGGCACGCCTCCCATTCAAGTCATCAGCCCCGGCAGCGCCTATTGCATCGCCACCCTAACCACCACGGTCTCGTCGCTCTATCCGCCTCCAACCGCGAGCCCGCGCGCGCCGAACGCGCCGGTGCTTCCGATCGTCACCGCGCTGCTGAGCCTGCTGTTCTTCTCGCTCGGTTTGCGGTGGATTCCGCAAACGCGCCGGCGTGTTTATACGTTTGTCGGTTTGCTGGGGGTGGCATTGCTTGTCGGCATCGTGGCAGGTTGCGGCGGGGGTAGCGGCAGCGGTGGCGGCGGCAACCGCACCATCACCGCCACTTATCCCGGTGACACCAACTACACCGGAAGCAACAGCAACGTCAGCATCACCGTTCAATAAGCCGCATTAAGAAACCACAAGGGCGCTGCGACACAATCGCGGCGCCTTTTTTTTGGCGCCCGTCGATCCGTGTTCTCGATTGATGGGAAGGCCCGCTCGAAAAGAGGTAGCTGACTTGCCCATGTTCCTATGCGTAACCCCGGTGTGACGTAGCTCCATAGACATCAAATCCTCAAACTGCTAAGCTCCTCTCGATTCCGATTGGTTCGGTTCTACAAACGAAAATTCATCGCTCGGCCGGATGGCTTATGAACGCTACATGGGGTAGTGTGCGCAAGTCTCTTCTCTTTCTTTTCGTTGCCTTCCTTCTCAACGTAAACCAGGCCGCCAGTCAGACGCTTGCGCGGATCGTGGAGCCAATCGACAATTCCCGGCGCATTACCCTCAGCGGAAACATCCATCCGCTGGCACGCCCTGAATTCGACCGCGGCGCGGTGGTTCCGGCGCAGCCCGTGACGCGCATCCTGCTGCTGCTGCAGCGCAGCGACGCCCAGGAAGCCGCGCTGCAAAGTTACCTGGAACAACAGCACGATAAGAGTTCTCCCAACTATCACCAGTGGCTGACTCCCACGGATTTCGGAGCATGGTACGGCCCTGCGGAGGCGGACATTCAAGCCATCACGCAATGGCTGACCAGCCAGGGCTTCACCGTCAACCAAGTTTACAGCGGAAAAACGGTCATCGAATTTTCCGGCAATGCCGCGCAAGTGCAATCGGCCTTCGGCGCAAACCTCCATAACTACGAAGTGAACGGCAAAACCTACGTGGCCAATGCCAATGACCCGCAAATTCCCGCGGCCCTGGCTCCGGGGGTCGCCGGCATCGTCTCTCTCAACAATTTTCCTCGTCACGCGCACGTGCTACGCGCCGGCACCGCACAAAGATTTGCGGGCAAGCCGGGCCTGCAGCCCCTTTTCACCATTCCCAATGGCAGTTCGAATGGCAATTTCTACGGAGTCGGGCCTGCCGATTTCGCCACGATCTACAATTCGAAAGGTCTGATCTCTGGTGGAAATGACGGCACCGGGCAAACCATCGCGGTGGTCGGGGAAACCAACATTAACGTCGCGGACATCCAGGCGTTCCGGCAGATGTTTGGCCTGCCCGCCAATTTCGATTCCGCCAATGTCGTCCTCAACGGGGAAGATCCCGGCATCACTTCCGCCGGCGAGGAAACCGAAGCGGACCTGGACGTGCAGTGGTCCGGGGCGGTGGCTCCCGGAGCTACGGTCAAATTCGTAGTATCGGCTTCGACTCCCACATCTCAAGGCATCGATCTATCGGCTCTGTACATCATCGAGAAAAATCTCGCGGGCATCCTCAGTGAGAGTTACGGCAATTGCGAAAGCGTCCTCGGCAGTGGCGGAAATGCTTTTTACAACTCGCTGTGGGAGCAGGCCGCCGCTCAAGGCATCACGGTGATCTTGTCCGCAGGCGATGGCGGCTCCGCCGGTTGCGACGATTTTAGCACCGCTACGGTGGCGACGCTGGGCCTTGCGGTCAGCGGTCTGGCGTCCACTCCTTACAATGTGGCTTTGGGCGGCACGGATTTCGATGATGTCAACAAGTGGACTACGTACTGGAGCGCCACCAACAAGGCCACCACCGGAGAATCGGCGCTCAGCTACATCCCGGAAATTCCGTGGAACCAGAATTGTGCGCAAATCGGATTGACGGGCTGTGGCAGCACGGCGCCGCAAAGCTCCCTGAATATCGTGGCGGGCAGCGGCGGACCCAGCAACACTTATCCGAAACCCAAATGGCAAATGGGCGTCAGCGGAATGCCCAACGATAATCATCGCGATCTTCCGGACGTTTCGCTGTTCGCCAGTCCGGGCTTCAACGGAAACGGCTACATCATCTGCGCCGGCACGGGCGTGGAGACGGGCGCGTCGCAATGCACCCTCACCGCGGGCGCTTACAATTTCTCCGTTGTTGGCGGCACTTCCGCCGCAGCTCCTGCATTCGCTGGTGTGATGGCGCTGGTGAATCAATACCAGGCCGCGCATAACGGATCGGCTCGGCAAGGAAACGCGAACTACGTCCTGTATTCCCTTGCCAAGCAATCGGGAGCCAGTTGCACCTCCAGCGTTAGCGAAGCGGCCGGATGCGTCTTCAATGATGTGGTCAAGGGCAATAGCGCCCTGCCCACTGGCGGCGCAGGAGTAGGCACGAATAGTGTGCCCTGCAAATCCGCTTCGCCGAATTGCAGTATGGTTACCGGCACCGTCAATGGGGTGCTGGTCGATCCCGCGCACAGCACCACGGAAGCGTGGATGGCCACGACGGGTTACGATATGGTGTCCGGGCTCGGCTCCGTCAACGTCAACAGCCTGACCACAAAGTGGGGCACGGTGAACACCGTCGCCACCACCACAACGCTCACCCTAAGTCCCCTGACGGGCATTACCCACGGTACTGCGGAAAATGTCAGCGTGAATGTCACGGTGACACCGGCAAGCGGCACCGCGTCCGGAGATGTTTCGCTGATTGCCAAATTCAGCGACGGCACTACACAAGGACTGGATCAGTTCACGTTGGCCAGCGGCAAAATCACTAACGCAACCACGAACAGTCTTCCCGGTGGCAGCAATTATCAGGTTTACGCGCACTATGCCGGCGACGGCACCAACGCTGCCAGCGACTCGGAGCCAGTCACGGTTTCCGTCGCGAAAGAGGCCAGCCAAACCTTCATCGTCATTCCCAGTTTTGATTCCAGCGGCAATCAACTCAGCGGCAACACCGGCTCTGCAACCTACGGGGCCAATTACATCATTCGCATGTATGTCGCGAATTCCAAAGCCACCGCGAATCCCACTGGCCCGCCCGCAGGCACTTGCGACACCATTAACCTGCCCACTTGCCCCACCGGCGCCGTGACCCTCACCGACAACGGCACGCCCGTGGGCAGCGGCGGAGGCGGCCCCGGCATCTTCAACATGAACACCGCCGGATACACGCGCTACCTCACGCCCATGCTCACCGGTGGCACGCACACACTAGTCGCCAGTTACAGCGGCGACGGTAGCTACCAGCCGAGCGCCTCGAGCGCTGCCGCATTCACTGTGACCCCCGCCCCAACGCAAACCCAGATTGATTCGGTCCCGAGCAGCCCGGTGCAGGGTCAGCCGATCCAAATCGAAGCAAATGTGACCTCGCGACTGACAGGCACCTCAACTGCAACCTATCCTACCGGAACAGTCACGTTTTACGACGGCACTACCGCTCTGCCGGGCCCGGTCCAAATCACGCACGGCAACACGGGTCAGATTTATGCCGATATCTACAATATAGTTCTTGCGACGACCGGCTCGCATTCGATTACCGCGCAGTACAATGGCGATTCGAACTACGGCCCATCCACCAGCAGTCCGACGAACATCACAGTTCTCATTCCTACTTCCCTCAAACTATCCGAGTCGGCGACGACCATAAATTACGGGCAAACCGTCACGGTCACCGCCGTGCTGACCACCAGCGGTAAAGGGCCGGCCATCACGAGCCCAGTGATCCTTGAAACCTCCATCGGAAACTTCACGAATATCGTATCGGCACCCGGTACCGACGCCAACGGCAATCAGATGCTCACGGTCACCGGAACTCTTAATATTCCGGGCAGTGACGGCATCTACGCGTTGTTTCAGGGCGATGCCAATTATGCCTACTCCATGAGCAATATCGACCAAATTGCGGTAAATATTCCGGACTTTTCACTTGCGCCTGGGTCTGGTATTGCCGTCGTACCTGTCGCCGGGCAAGCGGCTTCAGCACAGATTACTGTGTCTCCTTCAAGTCAGACACCTAGTTCTGTTGCGCTGGCTTTATATCCCTCACCGAGTATCTCCGGGTATACGATTGCCTTTACTCCCCAACAGATTAATCTGAACGGGGCACCCATCACAGCCACTCTGTCTCTTACGCCAACGGTAACTGTTCCTTCTAACGTGATTCGCAGCCAGGCTCGCCATGCGGGCCTGATTGCCATCGGTCGACGGACACCCTGGATGGCTTCCCTGTTTACCGGTGCATGCGCTCTATTCCTGCTCGGAATACCTCGCTTCCGGAAGAGATACCGCACTGCGTTCGGGCTGATGGCAGTGTCCGTCATTTTCCTGGCTTTGGGATGCGGAGGGGGATCAGGAGGAGGGGGAACAGGAGGAGGTGGCAGTGCAGGTGGTGGGGTGGGTGGTACCGGCGGAGGGGGAAGCAGTCCGCAGGCTACCACCATTATGGTGACCACGTCCGCTGCAAAGGCTGCGCAAAGCGCACCCCCGACAATCACGGCCACGGTGACCGGGCACAACCCAACGGGGAATGTCACGTTTTACAATTTCGGAACGCCCATCGGCTCTGGGTACGCCCCTTCTGGCGCTCAATTTGTCCTTCAAGGGAATCTCAGCGTCGGGGTTTACCAGCTCACCGCGTCGTATAGCGGCGACAGCAACAATCTGGCATCCACGACAACCACGCCATTAATTCAAGTGATAACGGGAACGATTCCGGTGCAGCTGTTCGGTAGCACAGGAGCCGACTCGCACATTTTACCGGCTACGATTGGTCTGCAGTAGTGTGGGGTAGGACCTTGCTCAACCCGCGCTGGGCGGGAAGAAGATATTCCAGAACTGCGGCGAAGGCGCCGTAAACTCCACCGGGATCAGCGAGCCTTCCGGGTTCATCTGCGGAGGGCGAACCACGTGCGCGTCCACCTTCTTTTGCGTCTTGGGATTCTCGATGGAGAGTTTGGTGCCCTGCGATAATCCTTCCGGCAAAATAATCATCGCACCGCTGGCGCTTACCGTATGCGTGAACCCGTGCAGCGGATTGGCTTTTCCGGGCAAATGAATCAGGATCGGCATCCTCAGCAGTACGCGTTGCGCCCGCCGGCGCTCTTCATTCGTTTGCGGCCTGGCCGCATTCGCGCTGCGCTTCACATGCGTCCCTGGGTTGCCGGAGGCCGCGCCTCCTCCGGGTGAGTTCGGTTTCGGCAAAGGTGTCACAGTTCCAGCCCCCAGAAGTCCATGTCCGGCGCCACCAGTTCCACGCCGTATTCCCAACCCTCCGGCTCTTGGTTCCCTTTCCAAACCACCACCGCGGCATTGCTTCCGTGTGTAGCGAGATTCGTCAGCGCCAAGCGCTGTTCCAGTTCCAAAGAGTCCCGCAGCAGAACCATGCACCCATAGGGATTCACAATGCGTGTGCATGTTTCAATGGAGTGCTTTTCCCCGCCGCTGGTCTCCCAATCGAGGCGAATCTGCACACGGGAATTCATCCGGCGTCCGCGCCGCTTCTCCCGATACTTCGCTCCTACTTGCTTCAATTCGCGCAAGTTAACAGACATCGTTCCCTCTAGCAGGTCATGCTAAAGTTAGCAACAAGTGTGGTCAATGGTACGAATGCCAGTGCGCCATCGAAAGAGTAGCTGTCCCTGCGGACAGGAGATGCGCTCCCTTTGAAAAATCTCATCGTGAACGCGGACGATCTCGCCTGGAGCGAAGGTATCAATCGCGGCATAGCCGAAGCGCACCGCAACGGCCTGGTAACCAGCACTTCGCTGCTAGCCAACGGCCGCGCTTTTCGCTCCGCGCTCGAAGTGGTCCGCGCCAACCCGGAATTGGGTGTTGGCGTTCACCTGAATTTAAGTGACGGGCCGCCCACAGCGCCTGCGGAGCAGGTGCGCACGCTACTGAACGCCGCCCATGACCTTGACGGCAGTCCGGAGACGCTCCTGTTGCGCATCGCCGGGCGCACCCTGGAACTCGGCGAGGTCGCACGCGAATGGGATGCGCAGATCGCCAAAATCCGGAATGCCGGCATCGCGCCCACTCATCTTGACGGTCACAAACACGTCCAGATGCTCCCCGGGCTGTTCGAAATCGCCCTGCGCCTCGCCAAGAAACACGGCATTCGGGGCATTCGTGTTTCTCACGAAGCTTCCAAGCTTCGCGCGCTGCTCTCCTCTGGCCCGGAGCAAAAAACGGGCGTGCTGCTGAAGCAAGGAGTGCAGGCCCGCGGCTTGAAACTTCTGGCCCACGATGCGCGAGAGTTGGCCAATCGCGCCGGGCTGGTGACTACAGATTACTTCTGCGGCATCGCGCAAACCGGAGTGCTGACGCTAGAAGGTGTGGAGACGCTACTGAGAAACCTCCCGGAAGGCACCACCGAACTCATGTGCCATCCCGGCTACACCGACGAGCAGTTGCGCTCTTCCGCCACCCGCCTCCAGGAGTCACGCCAGGCCGAACTGCGGATCCTCACCGATCCGCGGATTAGAAAACTTGTCGCCACGCAGGGTATTCGCCTGATAAGCTATCAACCGATGGGGGAAGTGGCCTGAGCGCCGCGGAGTGCCGCGGGCAGGCCAACCAAGGTCAATCCAGGTAGCTGGCTCTAGGTGATCAAGCTAGAGTGACGCATTAGAAAGGCTCGGGAATACGGCGTATGCGAAGCGATGCGGGCATCCGTTATTCCGTCGTTGTACCTTTTTACAACGAGCAGGAAAACATTCCTACGTTGTACATGAAGATCACCGAAGTGATGGACTCCATTGGCGAGCCCTACGAAATGGTGTTCGTCGACGACGGTAGCAAGGACAATTCCTATCGGGTGCTCTCCGACATTTACGAGCACGACCGCCGCGTAAATATCGTGCGCCTGCGGCGCAACTTTGGGCAGACCGCCGCGCTCAAGGCCGGTTTCGATTTTGCTCGCGGTGAAGTGGTCATCTCGATGGATGGCGACCTGCAGCACGATCCCGAAGAGATCCCGCGTTTCCTGGAAAAAATCGAAGAGGGCTTCGATCTGGTCAGTGGATGGCGCGCCAATCGCCGCGATCACTGGTTGATGCGCCGCTTGCCCAGCCGCGTGGCGAACTGGATGATGGCCAAGCTCTCGGGGATCGATCTACACGATTTCGGCACAACCTTCAAAGCCTACCGCAAAGAAATCCTGCAGGAAATTCAGCTCTACGGCGAGCTGCACCGTTTCATTCCCGCTCTGGCCAGTTCCACCGGCGCGCGTATCGCGGAAGTGCCCATCTCCAATCCCGATCGCAAAAATGGCAAATCCAATTACGGGATTGGGCGGACTATTCGCGTCTTCTTCGACCTCATCATGGTCAAATTCCTGCTGGACTATTCCACGCGCCCGCTGCAATTCTTCGGCATGCTGGGAATGGCCGGTACCGGCGCAGGGACGCTGATCGGCGGGTTCCTCGTCATCAAGAAATTGCTCTTCCATATCGACATCATCAGCGCACACGGCCCGCTGCTGTTGTTGGCCACCGTTCTGTTCTTGAGCGGGATTCAGTTCATTTCCATGGGACTGCTCGGTGAAATCAGTTCGCGCACTTACTACGAATCGCAGAACAAGCCCATCTACGCGCTGCGCGAAGTGAAAAGCCATCGTAAGGAAGATTCTGCCGAACCGGCGCGCCCCAGCGGCAGCCCCGACCGCTAGCGTTGGGCAACGCACTCCCATTCCGCTTTTTTGTCACAACAAAACTAAGACGCAGTCCGACACTGGCAATGGCGAAGTCTTTCCCGATCCGTATCGGCTAGCGAGAACAACATCTCTACAGCTCGACGGCCAGCAGTTCGACGATTTCAATCCTCGAAACAGAACGATCTTGGCCGTCGCCACGGTTCAGTACTCGACACCCACAGGAGCTACTTACAACCACACGACCCAAGTTCGTTTAGACAACCTGGGCCACGCGACCTTCATCGGATCGAAAACCGAACCCGCCCGACCTGTTGCAATCCCGCACACCCACCCCTCCCTAGCCAACACACCACCAGGACATCCGTGGACATCCCCACCCACGCGTCCCTTTTGCCCTTCAAGTTCCACGCCAGCAAAGTCTAGCCTGTGGGAACGATTTCTAAGAATTTAACCTAGCGTTCGTGGGGCAGTAGGGCGGGATCGATTCCAGGACCCACAAACGTACTTAATGGTGCATTTTGGAGGATTGGTCTAATCGCGCAGTGATTCACTGGCGTTATAATGCCCAGCACATACGAGTGAACTCGGAGGAAACGCAATGCCACTAACTCGGCGCCAATTATGTTCAGTCTTTCCCGCTGCGCTGCCCGTATTGCTCTCGACTGAGGACCTATCCGCACAGCAAAGCTCCCTTCCGTCGGCTATGTATCCGTTCGACAATTTGCCCGTTCGAACGGCAAATGATGCTCAGTACCGGGATGTGCTGAAAGGTAGACTGGCGACAGGGGAATCGTTGGAAGTGCATGAATCGACCTTGCCACCGGGCGGCGCACCGCATCCACCACACCACCACGTGCACTCAGAAATGTGGCTGATTCGCGAGGGAACGGTGGAGCTTGAGGTGAACGGAGCGAGTTATCGCCTGGGGCCCGGGTCGGTGGGATTCGTACATTCGAACGACGAGCACGGGATCAAAAACGTCGGAGCGACGCCAGCCACCTATTTCGTTGTTGCCATCGGCCCCGGAGCAGATTCTTGACCCAAGGTGAAAAGGGACATCGAGACATTTAACCTAGCGTTCGTGGCTCGGTACGGCACCCCGCGATTCCAGTACCTTCAATTGCGCAGAAGGCCACACGAATCTGGCGGGCCTTCACGCCCAGCAGACTTCGTTTTGCCCCCAGAGCAAGGGACTCTGACTTGATTCGTAATCAACGCTTTACAAACGCGGTAGCCCTGACGACAACAGTTCAAACAACCATGCTGGACCACGCTACAACGTTTTATCTACTTTGAATTCGGGACTAAGGCTAGGAATCCTACCAGCGCTCGGCATTCACCAGCGTTCTGAACTTGGACCCGAAATGGCAATTCATATTTAGCGATGATTCGGTCAATGAGAGTGGGTGATAGCGAAGCTGCACTGTTTCACGGCCTTCAAGGCCTCGTCTTCGTTCGGCTCCAGCGCCAACATTTTGTTGGCGACCGACAGCGCCGTTCCGCAGTCGGACTTTTGAAGCGCTGCCCTCATCTGCTGGCGGCTCTGTTGCAATACGCAGTTTGAAATGGCCTTCCTGACTTCGACATCGTCGGGCGCCGCCGAAATTATCTTGTTGCCGTAGGAGGTTACTCCGGCACAATCCGAATTCTGAATCGCGGCGCGGAACTGCTCGCGATTATAGAAACCAATTCCAAAATCGCCTTTGAATGAAGTCGGGATCAAGCTCCCGCGCCTTTTGCAAGTGCGCTGTACCCTCTGAAAGGTTACCTTGCCACATAAGCGCATTCCCAAGGTTGTTGTGCGCCTTAGCATTGTTGGGATCCAATTCCAGCACCATCTTCCATTCCGCAATGGCCTCTTCAAGCAGCCCCCTGGCAGTCGATTCTGATGCAAGATCGAAACGACGATATGACTCGGCCGCAGGCACCTCGATGCGTATCATTCCATCTGAGGGGATGTTTACAAACTCGGGAATATTCACTGCGCGATTCGCTGCTGTCGAATTCTCCATTAAAATTGCGGGACTATCGTTACCCTGGTCATCATTCGCGGCATTCGCGGCGAGACTACAGCGGCGGGTTAACTATGCGCCCTTTCTTCATAGTCTTGGAGAGATCGGCCTCAGCGATTTCAGGGCGGGAAACGGTTCAGGAACCGTGAAGTCGCCTGTTCCCGCTGGTAGTCGTTGACCGTCGTGATTAGGAAACCAGATAACGCAAATTGACTATCGGGCAGGTCCTCTCTTGTCTTGGGCCATGGCCAAGTGGCGCAAACGCTTACTCGGCGCGGTCGGTACGCGTGCCAACGCCGATTCGCTGTCAACCCGGACAAACGCCAATGACATCTGGTTCTTTCAATGCCAGATGGGAGGGAACCGCCCGATCCCATCCAACATCACTATAATTAGGAGATTATGGCACCTGATTAGCAGGCGAGGCCTTACCCCAGCGCAAAGCTCTGGAGGCATGCAAGATGAGCTCCCTGTCAGAGCGTCCAGCAATCGTTTTCACAAAACGGCGTGGCGATTGTGCTATGCTTCTCCAAACCATTGCAACACCGCCGTCCACGCAGGGAGGTTGCACTCATGGTTCCAACAGGACGCCGCCGTTTTTTACAGCAGTCTCTCATAGTTGGAGCAACGTGCCGGACTGAATTGCTCTTTAGTCGAGTCTTCCAGGCGCACACGCTGCCTTCGAATCCCACGGCCGCGGCGCGGGTTTTCATTGATACAAGGCGCACAATCGCGCCCATTGATCGGAACCTCTTTGGGTCTTTCCTGGAACACCTGGGGCGCGCAATCTACGAAGGTATTTATGATGCGAACTCAAAACTATCTGACTCAAGCGGTTTCCGAAAGGATGTCATAGAAGAAGTCAGAGCGCTTGGAGTGCCAATCATTCGTTACCCGGGTGGAAATTTTGTTTCCGGGTACAACTGGCTGGACGGGGTTGGGCCGAAACAAGACCGCCCAAGGGTTCTTGACAAGGCGTGGAACTCAATTAACACCAATCAATTCGGAACCGACGAATTCATGTTGTGGTGCAAGGCAGTGGGAACCCAGCCTCTGATGGGTCTCAATCTGGGAACGGGGACCCCCGAACAAGCCGCAGCGCTAGTGGAGTACTGCAACATCGAAAAGGGTACTCGCTGGAGCGATCTGCGTCGCAAAAACGGCGTTGCCGAGCCGTACAAGGTGGAGTACTGGTGTCTGGGCAACGAAATGGATGGTCCTTGGCAAATCGGCCATATGACCGCGACCGAATATGGATTGAAAGCCGCTGACGCGGCGCGGCAGATGCGTTACGTTGACCCTTCCCTGAAGCTGGTGGCGTGCGGCTCAAGCGGCCCTTTGATGCCTACCTATCTTGAGTGGGATCGGGAGGTGCTCGAACAGTGTTACGAATACGTGGACGCCCTGTCTTTGCACCGTTATATCGGGAATACACAAGAAGAAACCGGTAAAGACAGTGCTAAATATCTCGCCATGAATCTGACCATGGACCGGCAGATTGCAGAAACCGCTGCGGTTTGCGACCTCGTGCGCGGCCGCAAACGTTCTCCCAAAAAACTGTGGCTCTCTTTTGACGAGTGGAACGTATGGTACCGCGCCCGCACTGGCGACGCCGTAAACGGCCATGAGCAAGAAGCACCGCACTTATTGGAAGAAGTTTATAACCTCGAAGATGCCCTTCTCGTGGGTGGGATCATCAATACGCTGGTTCGAAATGCCGACCGGGTGAAATTGGCCTGTCTGGCTCAACTGATCAACGTAATCGCCCCAATTATGACCAATTCCAGCGGACTTTTCCGCCAGACGATCTATTACCCGTATGCCTGGGGCTTGCAGAAGGCGCGCGGCTCCGTCCTGAATCTTCTCTCAGAATCTCCGGTCTATGAGGTTTCCGGAATTGGCACGGTTCCTTATCTGGATGTAGTGGGAACCTTCTCAAAAGAAACCGGAAACGTAGCTCTCTTTATCTTGAACCGGGATCTTTC
This sequence comes from Candidatus Acidiferrales bacterium, assembly GCA_963776365.1. Lineage (GTDB taxonomy): Bacteria > Acidobacteriota > Terriglobia > Acidiferrales > UBA7541 > Acidiferrum. The sequence goes on from CAVZMQ010000014.1 coordinate 119,947, forward strand.
GAATGCCCATGAAATTGACTTGGTGTGGGAAGATACCTCACCCGCACGAGTGCTTGGTTCGACAGTGTTATCTGGAAGCGACTTGAAGGCATTCAATAGCTTCGAATCTCCGAAGAGGGTCATTCCCACGGACCTGGGAAAGCCGGTGACTTCTGCGAGCGGACACACGAAATTCGAGGTGCCGCCAAGTTCATACTCTGTTTTTCAATGGGGCACGTAGGCCTGCCGAGGCACGGAGTCGAAAGATCGACCTTGGTGGTTCCGCAAAAGGAGACCTTGAGCTTGAGTGGAGGATCGCTTGTGGTTGAATTTCCGCCGGCTTCGTCGCCGTGCTGCACATCAAATTGAGCTAGTGCCCGTGTGCTGGATGGGTTTTTGGAGCCGGAAATAATCAGAGGCGGATTGCACCGATTCCGCCTCTGGACCACAACTGTTTGGACGCTTTGCACTAAACCGCTAGCGCGGTAGTGGTGGCGGTGTAGTTGTGTCGGCTTATCCGGTCATATTCGTCGCTGTTCCAGTTGAACATATCCCCGCTACGGAAGTCCTCTTTGTTAAAGCATGGAGCGGCTGCTCACTGCAGCACATTCCATCTTGCAAAGGAGCTTTCCATGACGTCGCTTCGACAACGATTTATCGAGGATATTGATT
>CAVZMQ010000015.1:0-95590 GCA_963776365.1 Candidatus Acidiferrales bacterium
GCCTCATGAAGTACTTGCGAAGCAAAGTCAAACCACGAACATTTTCCGGAGTTTGTGACGTGCACGATGTCGCGGGCCAGAGCCCAGCTCCTCCGAAACCACTGTCCAGGTAATATCGAATGAAAGATTGGTTGCAAAATTGGAGACTTAGAACTTTAATGAAGACGGGGTGATACATCTTAGCGGGCGCCCGAAGGCAACTCTGATGGATGACGAGGGCCCAGGCCCGGATCGGTATAGCCTGGGAACAGGGTGATATCAGGCTATGTCGAATGACAATCAGAATGCGAAAAATCCAGGATCCATCCCCGGCAACCCTGATATTGTCGAGGCAGGAAGGGCCACACGATTCACGCCAGGCCGCAGCGGAAACCCTTCAGGGCGGCCTTCCACGAAAATACTGACTGACGAACTCAGAAAACGTTTGGTGGCACCAATCCCCACTGATCTGGCGACGGAACTGTCAATTCCTACCGACTCGACTTATGCTGCAGCGGTCGTCACTCGCCTGCTTCGTCTTGCCGCCGCTGGACAAATTCCGGCAATCCGCGAAATTTACGAACGCATCGAAGGGAAACCGCCCAGAGAGGAGATTCCCGACGACAAGACTGGTTTCGACGTGCGCGTTTGTTACGCGCCGCCGCTGGGAGGACTTCGCACCGAACTCGCTGAACTGGCCTCAACAACAGACGATGAAGAAGTCAGGAGAACAGCAGGCGCGCTCGAAATGCTATTAACGCGAGAGACGAGAGAGCCGGACGCTGAACAATCTTCTAGATAAATTGCTGGCTGAGCTTTAGCCAAAAGAAGGAATACCTTCGGCAGCGAGCACGGGAGCAAATCCTCGCTCAATTTTTTGGACTCGCACCGATCCGTTTCTTAATGCCTCGGTCCTCGAGTCAGTGGTTCACGTTTGCGTCGCAGTGACGTGCCAAACCCACAACTAATTGCGACAGAACTTCGGCTTCAACTTGGGTCCTTGCTCGACTACAGACATGCTGCTGCATAACCTGCCTATTTCTGATCTCCGCTAGGATTCGAAGCCAGAACCTTTTGTAAGTATTTGTGACCCTCTTTGTCGTATTCGTCTACGCCAATCTTGAGAAGCAACTCGCAGATTTGAGAAAGGCTCCTGGCCTCTTGTTTGGCGAGCTTCAAGAGCCTTTTTTTGAGGTCTGCGTGGACGCGAAAGGCCAAGGGGGCATCTTTTCTCATTTGAATGCGATTGTAGGAGAAAGACTGCGCCCTGCCAACAATTGTCTTGACGTCTTCGCTTTCGTTGTATGATAATGTATGCGTGTCTCATACAAATGAAAGGCGCGAACTGTGATGGCCTCCACTGGAACGAAAATCGCCTATCGAAAGAACCTGACGCTGGCCAAGCGTCTCTGGTCCGGTCAGATCAATCGAGAGCAGAGACTCTCATTGAAATCTTTGTCTGCGAACTATGGACTCTCCATAGCCGCGGGCGATCTTCAACTCCTGGAGAATCGCTGGTATGTCACACATTCCGGTCTCGTTCGGCTGGCTCAACGCAGAGGTTGCTCGGGAATCGCGGTCAGTCTCGTAACGGACTTCTGTGACTGGAACTTATCCCGATGGGTCTGCAAAGCGACTGTCTACAAAAGAAACACAGCTGAGGGCTTCGTTGGCTACGGTGATGCTGACCCCTCCAATGTTTCTTCGCTCGTTCATGGAGTGAGATGCGCATCGCAGAAACTCGCGCTGTCAATCGCGCCCTGCGCAAGGCTTACGGAATCGGTCTCTGTTCGGTGGAGGAGTTGGGCGCGTTCTCGGATTCACCAAAACCGTCCGCAGCTTCTGCGCCACTGAACGGCTCCCATTCCTCCAACGGGAATGGCAACGGCCAACCGCGACTCCGCGATCAACTCTGCCTTCTAATCCGCCAGTACAACCTCGATGCCAATCTCGTGAAAGCTTACGCAGCGGATTTCTGCGGCACCGCGACTCTTAGCGGCGCCAGCCGCGAATTGGTCGAGTCGTTTATCTCTCATCTCGCGTCAGCCGCAAAGCAAAACAGGGATGCTCTCGTCTGCAAGCTCAACTCCTACTCCCAACCAACTGTGGAGGCAAAATCATGAGACGATATATTCCCGGCCTGCATTCAGGGCAGCAGGATCTGGTCAGTAACCTCGACGGGATCTTCCTGGTTCGCGTCGAACGCGCCTCCTATCGCTGGCATCCTCAAAAGCCCTTCTTTGCCCTACGCTTCGGTATCCTCGAGCCGGCCTCTCATGAAGCGGTTTCCTTCTCGGGGCGGCTTTACTGCACCGACCGCGCACTGTGGAAGCTCAGTTGGTTCCTTCGCGACTTTGGCTACGACACCGAACTGCTGAGCCGAGACCAGATTGATGAAAAAGCACTTGTGAATCTTCGCGGTGTCATCCGAACCAGCTTCACCAGCCTCAACGGACATTCCTACCAAAATCTCGATTCTTTTGCTCCCGCTTCCGAGTGGGAAGCGCTCTCCTGCGCTGCAAACACTCAAGGTGAGCAGAGAAGTAGCGGCCATGATCTATAGCTACACGCAAATCGCCCACTACCTGCGGTGCCCACGGAGCTACCGCCATCGGTATCTGGACGGCTGGCGCGAAAAGGAGACTCGGGCGGCAATGATGTTTGGCCGCTGCTTTGAGAAGGCCCTCGAGTCCTACTTCTGTGGTGATGATTGCGCCGCGGCGCTCCATCGTGAGTGGGGTGCTTTTCGAGATACAGCGTTTGCGTTCAGAAAGGGAGATAGCTGGGATCGGCTGCTGCATCAGGGTATACATCTCCTCGATCGTTTTGCCCAAGAGAACCGCATTCGCATTCTCCAGCCCCAGGAGAATCTTCAACTTAAGGTGGTCCGGGATCTTCCAGACAATAATCAATTTGTCGCCTATATCGACGCCGTCGGTGAACTTGATGGGACGCGCTGCCTCATGGACTGGAAGACAACCACCAGCCGTTACCCGGAGGAACCATCCGGACTGCTTACCCTTGATCCGCAGTTGATCTGCTATTCGTGGATCACAGGGATTTCCGATGTCGCCTTAGTTGTTTTCGTGCGAAAGCACCACCCGGAGATCCAATACTTGAGGACATCCATTTCGGAAGAGCAGCGATTGGAGTTCGGCCGCCTCGTGGGAACGACCATTGGGCAGATCGAGGCGGCCCAGTTTCCTGCTCACAGTGGGATTCGCTTTCCCCAAAACGGATGTGTGAGCTGCGCCCATCTCGGGCTTTGTCTCGACGACCAAAAGCTGATCGAATCCAATCTTACCCTTGCAGGAGAAGCGAGCGACCTTGCCTGGCTTGACGAGCTTGTGGATTAACCGAGGACTGATCGTGACTCCCGAAATCAATCGACGGCGGGCCGTGTTCGTGCTCGGCAGGATCGATGAGATCTTGTCTTGGGAGAAAACCAAGGAACAGGAAAAGGATGTTCGCTTTGTGGAGTTGGGGGAATACCTGTGTGAAGTGCGCGCAAAGCAGTATTGGAGACTCGAGAACTTGAAATCGTTTGATGAATTCTTGGAAAAGCGGTTCGTTGACTCGCGGCGGAAGGCTTACTACCTAATGGCCATTCACGAGAACCTAACGAAGATCCCCAAGCACGATCTGCAGCAGGTGGGCTGGAGTAAGGCGACAGAACTGGTTAAGGTGGCGCGCAGGGATGGAGAACAGTTTGACTGTGCAACCTGGTTGCACAAAGCCAAGGAAATGCCGAAGGACGGATTCAAGGTTGCAGTGGAACGGCATCTCACCGGCAAGGAGACTGAGCCCTGGGAGATTATTTACTTCAAGCTTTATAAGAGCCAGCTACCAGTAGTTGAGAAGGCCCTCGAAACGGCGGGCCTGATGCTCGGAACAGACAAGTCGAGGGGCTATTGCCTGGAGATGATCTGTGCGGACTTTCTGGCTGGCGTGAGTGTCCAAGACCATGGGACTTGAATTTATGCAGAAACTTCGGCAGAAGCGACCGCGATTAGAACTCAACATTGAAGACTACAACTTGCTTCGCCGTAGGGTGCTCGAGCGAGATGGGTGGCGATGTCAAACTTGCGGCTCGTCGAAGGACTTGAACGTACACCACTTAACAAAGCGGAGTAAACTCGGCGACGATGCTGACGAGAATCTGATCACCTTGTGCACTTCGTGCCACACGCAGGTCCATCACTCAGATTATTACTCCGAGCACTTAATAAGTGACACTTTCACGTGGCGGCGTATCGGACGTGGCGTTCGCAAAAATAGTTTTTCACCACCGTGGGCCTCGCCTGTGTGATCCGGAGGTAAGAGCGAACGTAGTCCATCATTTCATGGACATTTACGGGGCGCACACGGCCGAGCGCGTTCGTTTTCACATCCTGGTTCAGCAGTTCATCGGGATTCAGTTCTGGACTGTAGGACGGCAAAAAGAAAACCCGGATCTGCTCACGGTGCTCGGCCAGCCAACGACTCACCAAACGCGCCTTGTGTACCGGGTGCCCATCCACAATGAGAAATACCTTTCTCCTGGTCTTGCGCGTCAAGCGCAGGAGACGGCCAAGAAAATTCAGGAAGACCCGTGCCGTGAAACGTTGCCGGAAAATCATGAAGGCCAACCGCCCCCGATTGGTGATCGAAGAGATCATGTTGCAGCGAAATCGCTGACCGGTTCCCAATACCACCGGCGTCTGTCCGCGCCGTCCGTAGGAGCGCCCCGCTTGATGGTCTGAGCGCAGCCCCATCTCGTCTAACCAATGAATTTGCGCCTTCCACTGGCGCGCCTGTTCTCGAATCGAGGGATATTCTTCCTCCAACCACTTCCGTACCGCCGCCGGATTTTGTTCGTACGCCCGGCGCACCGGTTTTTGCGGTGTCAAACCCCAGGCCCGCAAATAGCGCCCCACCGTCCACACCGAAACCTCGACATCGAACTTCCGCGTCAGCAACTCTTGCACCGCTTCCCGGGTCCACAGGGCAAATGGCAAGCTCAATTGATCCGGGCATCCATTCAATATGTGCCGCACCGTCGTGGCTGCTTGATGCGGTTTCAATCGCGAAACCGGTGGCCGCCCTCGACGTCGGGCCTTCAGTGCCCGCTGCCCCGCGCGTTCCACCATCCCCATCCAGCGGTTCACTGTACCTCGAGCTACCCCGAAAACTCGAGCCACTTCCGTTTGCGAAAGACCCTTCTGAACTGCTTCAACGACTCGCCGACGAAGATCTTCTTGAGCCTCGGCCGACAGTGAGCGAGCATCTTGCGTTTCCATGCCCAACACACTAACACATTATTTCCTAACTGTCACCTATATTATGCTCCGATTAGTAACTGACCGAGCAGTTTTTTGCGCTCGACCGTATCGACTACACTTTCCGGCGTCTGAAGGCACCGCAGATCCCGGTACTACACATTTGTCGTCGCCGAGATCACAGCGGTACTTGTCGACTGAGCAGAACCATTGCGCCAGAGGTAACCGCGAGACCTCTAGGCCAGTTCGCGGTAATCAGCTGATTGCTAAGGTCCGGCGGTTGCCGCGCGTGCTGCGGGCAATGGCTCGGCCGATGAATCGGCCGGTTTCGCAATCTGCTTCAGCTTCAGGCAAACTCGATTGAAATTGTTCGCTGCGCCAACCAAGTCGTATTTCACCATATAGGCGTTCACAAAATCGTCGAACGCGCGGAATTCACTGGCGGGGGCGGCAAATTCGTCAAAGAAGAGCAAATCATCCGGTTGAAAGACGGGGAAGAGTGCGGTGAGGGCGAACAGCGTGGAACTGTAAAGGTCCGCGTCGAGATGGACCACCACCCGACCACGTCGGGAAAATCTCTGAAGAAAACTGGGGACGGTATGCTGGAAAAGTCCTTGGTGAAAATGGACGCGAGGGTCGGGCACTTCGGGGATTCTCCCACCGGTGCTAAAGGTGTTGCGCGGATACCTGGCCCACTGTTCAGGGAGGCCGGTGAAAGTGTCGAATCCAAAAAAGCGCGCGCCTGGGTCGGGAATATGTCGAGCCCACCAGGTGATTGACGCACCCTCGTAGACACCAAATTCCAAATACTCGATCGGTTCCCGGTCGAGCGATTCCTGTTGAATCACATCGTCATATAAACGGTAACGGTCGTCGTAGTTGCCCGCGCAACTGCTGTCATAGCGGCCGACCGAAGAGCCGCATTCCACACACCAGTGGGAGAAACGAATCCAGGAAGCCAGCTTGTCAACCAAAGATGTGTAAGGCAGTTTGCCAACCGTGTTGACAAAGCTGGTTTTCGCCAGTTGTCGAAGTGCGCTCATGGCCAGACGTGCTTTCAAATGTGGATCAGTCAGACAAGCCGAGGGCGCATGGGCGTACGCCTACATTTTGCCGTTCCCGTAGCGACAGGCACGAGGGGATGCTAGCACACACACGAAGAAAATGGCGACTCAGGCGAATGCTGTAGAGCGGCGTCGACCACCCGGACCTCGTTCGGTCAGCCTGTCGAATTCGACTCGAAGAGCGTTGGTAATGATCGATTTGGTTAATGACGTTGGCATGTACACTCTAAGCTTCATAGGAAACGACGGGAGCTTGCAACACACTGCTACGTCAACGCTGACAGTGAAATAGCACCACCTGTTAGAGGGCGTCCGCAGGGTGTATATGTCGCGCTCGTGGAGTCGGCACTCGTATCTCGACCGGAAACCTCGCAGCACTATTTGCAACACCGGAGCTGAGTTCAGCCTTTGCGACTGATGCTCTGTTATTCCCTCGGACGGCAGCGCTGCTCATCCCCGAGCGCAACCTAATCACACTCTGCGCAGCTTGCCATCAAAACGCAGCACAACTTTCCAATTTCTGCTCGCAACGTATCCGCGTAACCGCAATGTTCGGCAAAAAGCTATTGTCGATTCACGGAACTAATCCACCGCTGACGCGCTGAGCTAATTTGCGCCGCGCGGTAGTTTGCCAGCCCGGCGCAGGTCGTCCAGGTATATGGGAACCGCGTCTTTCCAGTGACGCACGGTAAACCCAAACTTCTGCAGGCTCGAAGGCGATAGCACCGAGAACATCGGCCGCCGTGCCGGCCGAGGAAATTCGGCGCTACTCACGGGCAGAACCACAATCGAATCGCGTCCCGTCTGCTGCAAAACTTCAGAGGCAAATTCAAACCACGAACACGTGCCGGAGTTTGTGATGTGCACGACACCACGGGCCTCCAGATGAATCAACTGGAGAATGGCCGCCGCCAGATCCCGGGTGAACGTGGGAGAGCCCACCTGGTCGGAAACGACGGTTAGTTCTTTGCGGGACTCGGAAGCGCGCAGGATCTTCTCCGGGAAGCTGGGGCCCGACGCTCCGAAGAGCCACGAAGTGCGCCCGATGCAGAAGTCGGAACCCAGTTCCTGAATGGCTTTTTCCCCGCCAGCTTTTGACGCGCCGTAGACGTTCAAGGGATGGAGAGGGTCCGTTGTCTCGTAGGGGCGAGATGAGGTGCCGTCGAATACGTAATCTGTGCTCACATAAAACAGCCGCGCCCCGAATTCCAAGGCAACGCGTGCGACATGCGCCGCACCCGTGGAGTTAACCGCGAATGCGAGTTCCTGATTCTTTTCGCTGCCATCGACGTCGGTGTATGCGGCAGTAAGTACAATCCAATCCGGGCGTACTTTAGAAACCAGGGCGCGCACTTGCGCAATGTCGCGAATGTCCGCCTGCGCCCGATCGGCGCCTACGACCTCGTCAGACCTCCAATCCCGAAGCATGTCCGTGCCGAGCATTCCTTTGGCACCAATTACGAGTAGGCGCATTCGCAGTCCTTATCTCAAGAGAGTATGGAACTCTACGGGGATGGCGGTTCAGCCCGATGCGAGCTGGTTGATAGCCTGGCGAGCCTGGTCCGCAACAGAGCTCTTCGGGTCAAGGCTAACGACCTTTTCCAATTCCGCCTTGGCGCGGGTCGGGTCCTGCAGCTTCTGATACGTGAGTCCCAGATGAAGGTGATAGGTCTGATCGTTGGGCTTGGCTTTCACGGCAGCTTCGAACAGAGGCATGGCGGCGGAGAACGCGCCGACGTGATAATAGGCCCAACCGAGCGTGTCGGCAGAGTTAGGCAGGTTCGGCAGACCCTTTCGTGCCGTCTGGGCCAGGGTCAAAGCGAGGTTCGCGTCGCCACCGTGCTCCAGAAGGATATACGCGAGATTATTCGCGGCAAACGGATCGTCGGGCTGAATATCGTGACCTTTCTGGTACATGTCGCGGGCTAGTTGCCAATTGCCCTGGGCCTCATACAAGCTGCCCAGAGCGACGTAGTAGGAAACGTCCTGGGGAGAGAGCTCAATCGCTTGCTTGTAGTCTTCGATCGCTTTGTCCGGCTGGTTTAAAGCGGTGTGTGCTTCGCCGAGGAGCGCCAGAGCGGAAGGATTTTTGCGGTCGAGTTCCATGGCGCGGGAAAAGGCCCCCTGTGCGAGTTCGGCTTGTTTGGAGCGGAGAAATAGCTGCCCCTGAAGCATATATAGACTTGGGGATTTGGGATTTTTTTCAATCTGCTGCGCAATCAAAGTTGCTGCATTCGCCGGCTTATTCTCGGCCACGCTGATTTCCACTAATCCCCGTATCGCGTCCAGCGAATTTGGATCGCGCTCGAGAGCTTTCTTAAACAGCGACTCGGCTTCGTTCCAACGCTTTTGAGCGAGGCGCAGTTGCGCGAGCTTCAGATAAGGCACTGGACTTTGCGGTGCCTGCTGCAGCAGATAATTTAGATCCGCTTCCGCACCCGCAGCGTCGCCTTGGTTCATTCGGGCCGTCGCGTGGTAAAGATAGCCATCCACTAGCCGCGGTTGGGACAATTTCAATTCGTTGCCGATGGATTCTAATCCGCTCCAATCGGACTTGGCCTCAGCTGCCGCAGCCAGGGCGCGCCAGGCTTGCATATTAGTAGGTTGTAATTGCACGGTCTTGCGCCATTCCTGCGTGGCCAGAGCCGTATCGCCTCTGGCCTCCATGGCTGAGCCCATTAGAAAATGGGCTGCTGCGTTTTGCGGCACGTTCTGGACTACTTGCTGGAGAGTACTGATGGCATCATTCCATTTGCGCTGTTGCAGTTGACTTTGTGCTTTCAGCAGGAGACCGTCTGTATCTTGCGGAGCGGATTTCAAGATACTTTGGATGAGTGGGTCTGCGTCGGATGTGCGGTGGCTCGCAAGAAACAGTTGTGCCAGAGTTTTCTTAACCTGCACGTCATTTGGATGAGCCTGGCTTAATCCCTCAAATTCAGCCAGCGCGTTATCTGGCTGATTCTGCGCGATGTAAAAATCTCCAAGCATCCGGTAGGCCGAAGGGTCATCGGGCAACTGTGCCTTCCCATCCTGCAAAACTTTCTTCGCCAGATCTGGCTGTCCCTGACTTAGCCACAGGTAGGCAAGGGCCATACGCGGACGCGTGCTTTTCGGAGCAATGGAAATTGCGAGCTCATATTGCTTCTGAGCGTCCGCCCAGCGTTTCTGCAGCTGATAAACGCCACCGAGCCCCAACACCGGATCCAACGCGGCAGAATCGATCGAGTGAGCTTTCTGAAAACTAGCTTCTGCATCGGTCAGCAATCCGTCCCGCTCCTGCAGGGTTCCGAGATTTGTGTACACATCCGCGCGTTGCGGCGAGCGGTTCACCGCCTCCTGCGCCTCCTTGAGGGCATCGTTTTTGTCGCCGAGAATCGCTTCCGCATTTGAAAGCAGTATCCGGGCGCCCACGCTGCCGGGATCGTTTTGCAGAATCAGCTCGGCCTTTTGTTTGGCTTGAGCGGGGGCGCCTCCGGAAAGATAGAGTTTCCCCAGATCCAGCTGAGCCGGCCAATTGTCCGCTTGCAGTTCCACCGTGCGAGAAAGAGACTGGAAGGCCGCGGGCCAATTGGCGAGACGAAGTTGGCATTGCGCGGATTTGTAGTGAGCCTCAACCAGAGTTGGGTCGATTTGCAAGGCCTGCGCGTAACTGATCAGTGCTTCTGGATATTCCGCCTTGCGAAAGTAATCATCGCCCTTGTGCACGAAGTTCATCTTGCGAACGCTGGGGTCGCGAGAACATCCACAAAACAAAAGTACGACACAAGCGACCACGCGGGAGCAGCGATTGAATTTGCGGCTTGTTGGCATAAATGGGATCGAGATTCGCGTTTCTTCCAGGCAGACAGTTTGACTCGGAGAGGGCGAGGGATGCAAGGGCCAGCCCACAGAACGCCCGCCAGTGTAGATCGCAAGTTCGGTGTTAAGATGCTTATAATGAGCGATTTGCGGATACATAGCGGTAGAGGGATGGTGTGGGCTTTTGAAGTACCCGCCGCAAACACCCATCTCTTTGGGTGAAAGAAAGGGATAATGTGGGTAGAATAGTTCCACAGCCCGGGAAGCGCCTTATAAAGCACGCACGAAACTCTTGGGGCGGGCGTTCTTGGATCGCACTAACATCAAGTATGTAAGTAAGTTATAGGAAATCGCGGGGTCAGATTGGGTCCCACGGGCTGGTAATGAGCGTGCACACTGGAGTAGCTTCTTGATGTCGGCGGCGTAGGAGAACTGTGCGCTACTCAGCCGCCGCAGGTAGGGGCAGGAAATATGGTACGTAACGGCGAAATATCGGTTGACGACGTACGGCGAGTATTCCGTCGTTACTGGTGGTTAGTGCCACTTTGCGTCGTGGTATGCACCGCGATTGCTTTGGTGCTGACGATGGTTCTTCCGAAGAAGTATACGTCGAAGACTATGGTCCTCTTGGACGAGCCGACGGTGCCTCAAGATTACGTGAAGCCAGTTGTCGGAGACACGATGGGGCAACTGGCGTCCATGCAGGAACAGATTCTGAGCGGCTCCCGCTTGGAGCTGGTCGTGGATAAATTTGGTCTGTACCCCGAGGACCGCGGAACAAGCAGCAAGGCGTCCCTGGCGGAGCGACTGAAGGATGCGATTAAGGTGAGCCCTTTGGTAGGGATGCCGGGAACGACCAATTCCCTTCCTGGATTTGAGGTAAGCGTAAAATTCAGCACCCCGCAGCTGGCCCACGACATTTGTGCGGAAGTCACGTCGATGTTTTTGAGTCAAAACGCAAAGTTACGGGAGACGGTTGGGACAGAGACTGCCAGTTTCTTGACCCAACAACTGGCCGAAGCCAAACAGAGTCTCGATCAGCAGGACGCGGCACTGGCCGATTTCCAAAAAAAGCATCTTGGTTATTTGCCGGAAGAAGAACAAGCCAACTTGCAGTTGTTGGCGGGCTTGAATACTCAATTAGACGCGACCACACAGGCGATTAATCGCATCCAGCAGGACAAGGCCGTAAACCAGACCATGCTGGACCAGCAAGAAACCAACTGGAAGCAACTGCAGAGCGGCGTCCCGTCCGCCGACACTCTGGAATCCCAGCTAGCGATGTTGCAGGAGCAGCTCACGGGGATGCTCATCAAGTACACCCCGGACCATCCGGACGTGATCAAGATTAAGGCGCAAATCGCCGATCTGAAAAAACGAATTGCGGAAGAGCCCGACAATCCCCAGGTTAGCGCCAAGCGTCTAAGTCACGAACCGTTGCAATTGCAGCAACTGCAACTCAAGATTAAACAGGAAGATGCCACGATCGCCGATTTGACGAAAAGACAAGCAAAAATCGAAGAACAGGTCCGCGTGATTGAGGGACGTATCCAGGCTAGCCCTGTGATCGAACAAGAGTTTAAGGAACTCACGCGCAATTACGAGGTGGCGCTGGATAGTTACAAAGATCTGCTGAAGAAACAAGGCGCTTCAAAAATGGGCAATGACCTCGAGCGCCAACAAGAGGGAGAGCGCTTCAGTATTCTCGATCCACCCAGCCTGCCGACGTCGCCCTCTTTCCCCAATAGACTGTACTTCACGGGCGGCGGTTTAGGCCTGGGACTAGCTCTCAGTCTGGGTCTGATGTACAAATTGGCAATGGCTGACAAATCGATGTACTCCGAGCGCGACGTTGAATCGTGTTTGAAGGTGCCAGTGTTGACGATCGTCCCCAATGTTGACGTTAAGGCTACACACAGCAACAGAAGGCACAAACCGGTTGGCGACGCTGTCGTTTTTAAAGCCTGAGAGCGGTAGGGAAGGACGAGGATAACCAGAAGATGAGCCGGATCCACGAAGCACTCAAAAAAGCGGCACAAGAGCGCACCAAGCACGCTGATCGGATTCCGACGGAGCTGGTGGATCTGCCGGAGAAAGGCCTATCGAGTCCCTCCGTGGTGCCGACTGTACCGGCTCCGATCGTTCCAGATAACTTGTCAGTCAGTGCTTCTGCGTTTCCGCAGAACGAGGGGTTTCTAGCCCGCTGTACGCATCCCGTTTGGAACATCGAACCGAAGTTGAGTGTCTTTAGCTCGGAATCGGCATCTCTCGAAGGGGCCGAACGCTTTCGCACGTTACGCTCCAGGCTTTTGCAAATCTGGGTGGATCAACCGCTCCACCGGATACTGGTCACCAGCAGCGTGGCCGGTGAAGGCAAGACGTTTGTGGCCGCGAATCTGGCGCAGTCGTTTGTGTGCCAGGCGGATCGGCGCGTCCTTCTGGTCGACGGGGATCTTCGCGCCCCGCGTCTGCACTTTCATTTCGGCGCTCAGCAGGAGCCCGGGCTGTCCGAATTTCTGCGTGGCGATGCAGACGAAACGCAAGTTTTGCAAGTGGGTCCCGAGGGTAATTTGTGCTTGATTCCCGGTGGCCGTCCGGTAAGCAACGCCAGCGAGTTGTTGCATAGCGAGCGAATGAAGCGGTTGCTCGAACGGATGTCGCAGATATTCGATTGTGTGATCGTAGATTCCCCGCCGGCCTTGGCAGTTTACGATGCCAGCATCCTGGCGGACATGTGCAATGGCGTGGTGTTCGTGGTGCGTGCCGGGCATACCGATTTCGAAGTCGCCGAAAGGGCTTCGTCTGAATTCCGCAACAAGAATTTGCTCGGGGTGGTTTTGAATCGCGTGTCAGAATCGGATACTTATGGCAAATACTACGGCCACTATTATCACAATCCGAACGCAGGAAATGGCGCGGGTAAGCGCGCTTAATTCCCGGAAATCCTACTCAAACTAACGTCAGTTTTCTTTTGGCCTTAGCGCTGGCAAAGGCACCGCCGGATTTTCTAGTCCCTTCTCCCCGCGTCTCAGAAACCAATACAGGGGGAGTAGTAAGACCAATCCGATAAAAAAGAAGACCACTCCACCTTCCCGGTGCAAGTTCCCAAATAAGAACCCCGGATCGACATAGTTCGCCAGCAATGTCAGTGTCGCGATGCGTATGCCGTTCTTCACGATCATAATGAACAGGCCGGCGATGACAAAGAGCGCTTTCTTCCAGAGTGGACGGAAGGCAAAATGCGCTATCAGCAGTGCTAACACGAGCAGCGCCATGCTGGAGCGAATGCCGCTGCATTCCGGTGCCACCTCGATGGTTGCCCGAGGCAGACGAAACACCAGGCCTTCACGCAAAACCGGCGCCCCGCTAATGGAAAAAATGGCGGAAGCAATGTCGGCAGAGCCGTACTGCAAATAGGAAATAATGGGATTGAGGATGTAGGAAGGCCACGGAATCATCAGGAACAGCAGGGCAAAAGGGAAAAAGCCGAAGCGAAGCGTTTGGCGCCCGAAAGCGAAGGCAAGAACGGCGAGACACGCAAGGACCAGCGAGAGAATAAAGTGGGAAAGAGCGTCGGGCGACTGAAGCCGTGATTCCAAGTAATAGCCCCAGAAGGCCGAGCCGACAGCTCCGATCACGAAGAGCGATGCGGTTATGAAGTCATGCGACGGTGCCCTAAAAATCCGCTTTCGATCATCGTAAAGAAGCCAGGCAGAGATGAAAGGAATTAGCAGTGCATGGGATACATTTTCATCGGAAAGGGCACGGTGGGTGAGAGCGGCAAGGGGCCTCAGGAATACTGCAAGGATCCCGGCGAGTGAGACAGCGACCCACACCCACATTCGGGAGGGGTGTTGGGAGTCCGACGTCATAGGGGTAGAGTGCGAAGTGTGGACTTCGCGTCAATTCTCATGTGGATTTTCATCGGCTAAAGGTCTCGTCGCGCCGCGTGTAGTGGCGGTCGTAATACTTGCGATATTCCCCCGAACGCGCATGTTCCAGCCATTGGGTGTTCGAGCGATACCAATCGATGGTTCGTCGGATGCCATCATCAAAGCGGACTTGGGGAGCCCAACCTAGTTCGCGCTGAATTTTCGAACTGTCCAGCGCGTACCGGCGATCGTGGCCGGGGCGATCCTGCACGTACTGAATGAGCGTTTCCGGTTTGCCCAGGTGCCGCAGAATTGCGTGAACCACGGCGAGATTCTTCTGCGGGTCGCCGGCGGAAACGTTGTAGATCGAGCCGGCCTCGCCTTTTTCCAACGCCAGAGCAATGGCCCGGCAATAATCCTCGACGAATAGCCAATCGCGCTCCTGCAGTCCGTCACCATAAACGGGCAGCGCCTTGTCCTCTTGCGCATTCGCGATCATCAACGGAATCAGCTTTTCCGGAAACTGGAATGGTCCGTAGTTGTTGGTACAGCGCAGAATGAGCGCCGAAACACCGTACGTGTTTGCGTATGCGGAGACAAAGTGGTCGGCAGCAGCCTTACTGGCGGCGTATGGGCTGCGCGGATCCAAAGGAGTCTGCTCAGTGAAAGTTTCGCCTGCAGGAGCACTGCCATAAACCTCGTCGGTGCTGATTTGAACGAAGCGCTGCAATCGCGTGCGGCGTGCCGCCTCGAGCAAGCAATGGGTACCTAGGATATTGGTCTGTAGAAATGGCGAAGCATCTTCGATGCTGCGGTCCACATGCGTCTCCGCCGCAAAATTCACCAAGGCATCGAATCGGACAGCGGACAGAATTTCGTTCACGATCTCACGGTCGGAAATGTCCCCATGCACAAACTGATAGCGTTGGTCGGAAGCGATGTCGGCAAGGTTCTCGGGATTGCCGGCATACGTGAGATGGTCGAAATTCACCACCTCCACATCCGTGCGTGTTGCCAGGATGTGGCGAATGAAATTGGAGCCAATGAATCCCGCACCGCCGGTGACAAGCAGTCTCACGTTGGTTCTCCTTTTTGTACAGGAATTCGCGCTATTCGGCCTTGCGTGCATACGGTCGCGGCGCACCGCGGCCCGGAATTTTGTTCGCGCCCGTCTGGGCGACAAGGTTGGTAGCGCGCAGAAGCGATTCAAAGGTTCCCGCGTCGGTCCACCAGCCGTCGAGAACGCTGTGGGTCAACGTTTCTTCCGCCAAATACATATTGTTCACGTCGGTGATTTCCAGCTCATTCCGCCAACTCGGTTTGGTCTTTCCGATTTTCTCGAAGACGGTGGCGTCGTAGAAATAAACGCCTGTCACGGCATACTTGGATTTCGGTCTTTGCGGTTTTTCTTCGATTCCCAGGATGTGGCCATCACTGATCTCCGGGCAGCCGAAGCGTTCCGGATCGGGTACTTCCTTCAGAATGACGTGCGCGCCACGTTCCTGCTGTTCGAACGCTCGTTTCGCCGAAATAAAATTGTTTTCGATGATGTTGTCGCCGAGTACGACGCAAATCTTTTCGCCCTCGACAAACGGCTCAGCCAACCGGAGCGCATCCGCGATGCCGCCTTCGCCCTCCTGGTAGGTATAATGGATTCGATCAAGTTCGAAGTCTTTTCCGTTGGCAAGCAGCCGCAAGAAGTCTCCGGAATTCTGGCCGCCGGTGACAACGATAATGTCGCGGATGCCCGCATCCACTAGCGACTGGATGGGGTAGTAAATCATGGGCCGATCGAACACCGGCAACAGATGCTTGTTCGTTACACGTGTAAGCGGATAGAGACGCGAGCCTTTGCCACCCGCAAGAACCACACCTTTCATAACAGAAAAATCTCCGATCTAAATTTGCCAATTGCAGCTAAGCAGGTTCTGTTCGTTTTCCTGGTTCTGGGCTTGCTGATCCTGTAACCCACCATCCGCGAACAATCGATGCCAGGTTCTTACGCTGGTCGTATCTCACAAACTGGGAACGCGAGAGCTGCTTGGTTCTTTGTATCAACTGCTGGAGATGATCCGCAGTATGACCGTAATCATGAGACAGGCAAATTGCAAGGTACCTGTTCTGGATTTGTCTTAGGGCTACGTCAACCCAGCCGGAGGGCTTGTTTTCCTCTTTCCAGTCTGCCGTGTCCACGTTCCATAATACTGTGCTGTAGCCTAACTTTCTGGCGACTGCTTTGACGGTTTCGTTGCAGGCGCCAAATGGTGGACGAAACAGTCTCCGCTTGGGTTCGAATTCGGCAATCAGATCGTGCGTTTTTTTTATTTCCAGTTCGATCTCGCCAGCCGAGAGTTCGCTCAACCGATGATGGCTGTAGCTATGGTTCCCAATCAGGTGGCCTTCCTGTGCGGCACGGCGCACGATCGCAATCGCCCCCGGCGTCTCCAATCGCAGTCCCAAAATGAAGAAGAGCGCTTGAACGCGCTCCTGGGCAAGCACATCCAGAAGGCGTGGTGTGTGCTCCGGGTCAGGCCCGTCGTCAAATGTAAGAACCACCCTATGCACGCAAGAACCCCAGTCTGGTGGAAACGCTGACTTGAATTGTCCCATGGATCGGGATAGCGGTCACGAAGTGACACCAGTATGAGCTATACCTCGGCCCGATGGCGTTCTGCAGCCAAATCCGATTCCGTCTCGTTCATCGGGCTACTCGTTTGCCTGTCGACAGTGAATAAGCGGCGCCAGGTTTGCACGATTCGGCCGGCGATACGCCACACCGAACGCTTGTGGGCGAATCGGTTTTGGGGGCTGAAGCTAAGCAGCCATGCTAGGATCTCGAATGGCAACAGGATCAAGTGCTTCAGCATGCTGAAATATTCGCGTTTGATGCCCAAGACCGGCCGATTCTTGATCTCCAGCGCGCTGGCGCGCCCGTAGTCAAAGGACCAGGCCAAATAGAGTTTCTGGTCAAGGCGGTTCACGTTTACGGGATGCCATAGGACCGCTTTCGGTTCGTACCTCAGGTGTCTTCCCGCTAACATAAGCCGGCGACCGTATTCGGTGTCTTCGTTGGGACGCGGTATTTTTGGATCCGGGCCCGGTCCCAGGTCAATTCGGAAGCCCCCGTACCGTTCAAACATATCCCTTCGAAATGCCATGTTGGCGCCGTATGGAGCACAGTCGAGTTCACAGGGCTCATCTCCAAAATCGAAGCGCCCATAGAGGAGGGCTCCATCATCTTCGTCCCGGTACCAAGCGGGCGCGACGAAGGAGCGTGTGGCAAGTGTGCGGCCGCCCGCTCCTGCCCATTCACCGCTAAAAAGCGAAGCGGTGATGTGGTAGAGCCAAGCGGGATCCACAGTTACATCGTCGTCGATAAACGCTAATACTTCACCGCGAGCGCTCTTCACGCCTGTGTTCGCGGCGTAGGATTTGCCTGATTTCGGTTCGAAGATATAGCGGAAAATTTGCGGATACCGTCGGCAGAAATCTTCGGCCACCTCACGCGTCTGGTCGGTGGAGTTGTTGTCAATAACCAGGACTTCCCAGGTCATGTCCGCAGGCATCTGCGAGGCAACTAAACCCTCCAGCGTGGCACCCAAGGTTGCGCAACGGTTGAAGGTGCACAGAATTGCTGTGACACTCCGCCTGGCACCGTGCTGACCTTCAGGATTTGACATGTCTCTCATTTTTCGTTGGCCGGTCTCATTCCGGGCCGCGTGGGCGGATTACCCGCCGCAGCGGTCTCCGGCACGAGGCACACCGAGTTGCTACGAACTGACCTTGTGATCCGAAGGAGCCCTTCCGACTTGCGCGCTGACATTCCTTTTGCCCCATAGCCGGTTCCAGAATACTTTTGCCTTCGGGAAACGACGAACCACCCACTTCCGTGGATAGTAAGTTGCGTCGATATACAACCGGCGCATGTGGCTTTCATATCCAAGCCAGCGAAAAATCTCACGATAGCAGCGAACGCGCTCCGTCAATTTGAGGGGAGTTTGCCGAACGATGCGGAACAGTTGAAACACTTCGGTCCAAAAAGGGAACACCCAATGCTTGGCATTCGAAGGGTCCATCCACGTTGCCCGCTCGCGCCAGCCATCGTAAAGACGGTTGTAGCTGCGGCTGAAACGGCCGGCGTGATCGCGGTTGAAGAGCAGCGTCTCTGGAATAACGATACAGTGGCCGTATAGCGACAAGTGCGCCAGCATGACGCGGTCAGAGTCTGCATAGCTGCCCATCGGACCGACCCGGCGCATGAAATCGGACCGAATCAGGCCGTAGATCGTCAGGCACATGTGATCCAGGCGAATATTTTGGCGAAAGCGCACGTGCGTAGGCGCGTTCGGTGGTACGGCTGGCAGCAACGTGTGCGTAGGAACGGTTCCCACAGCAAGGGGCCGGCATTGCTCATCCACCTCTACTGGTTCCGATACGGCCATGACCGCGCTGGGATCTGCGTCCAACGCGGCTACACAACGCTCCAGGAATTCGGGGCCGCAGTAATCGTCTGCGGAGTTCCATTTGAAGAACTCGCCTTTGGAATGCTCGAACGCACAGTTATGGTTCCAGACCGCGCCACGGTTGACGTCGTGGCGTATATACCGGACGCGCGGGTCGCGGCTGGCATAGGCACGGCAAATCTCCTCCGTGCGGTCCGTGGAGGCATTGTCCGAAACCACTACTTCCAAGTCCCTAAACGTTTGCCCGAGTATCGAGTCCAACGTGTGCGCGAGATACTTCTCTCCGTTGTAAACCGGCACACCTATAGATACTCGCGGAACTGCCATTTCCTTACTCCTTCCGTACGCTCCACAATTGGTCCCCTAGTTCGCGGCACATGCGCACCGAGGGAGCCGCCGTAGTACGACGACTCCTTAGGCTATCACTCTGTTGACTTCACCGGAGTGGGCGCGTCAATCAATTGTACCTGACTAAGATATTGAGCTACGTGAATCGTCAGACCAACTACCCTTCCGACGGCTTATACACCAGCACGCCTTCTGCCGCCGGCGCGTTGTCGTACTTCTGCACGACATCTTCTGGCATCGGGGCCGCGTCTGTGCCGCGGACAAAGTCTCGCAGCGAAGTGCCCACTGGGTGAGAATCGATGTTGGGCGCGGCAGCGCCAGCACGCAGATCCGCGAGGTTCGCCGTACGGAAATCGATGCTGTAGCGCGCCCGTCCCGCGGTGTTGGGAACCGTAGAGTGCATCTGTGCCGCTGAGAACAGCACAACTCCACCCGCGGGGACAATCACGCGAACCTGCGGCTCCAATTCTATTTCCTCTTGCGGCTTTGGCTGTTTGCGGGTGTCCGTCTTGATATGTTGCGACGCATTCTTGCGGCCTTCGCTGTTCCACTCGTAGTAGTTGAATTCCGCCGATCCGTTCTTGACGGCCTTAGACCAATATGCCGGGTGGAAAGCCATCGAATTTTCCGACTCGATGTCGTAGATGGGCAGCCACCAGTTCAACTGTGCCATCGGAGCGGAATACCACGTGTCGCGATGCGGATGATGCGCATAGCCCACCCCGGCAGTAAGATAGCCGTGGCTGGTCACCATGCGCAGGCGCGGCACATCGATATAAGTTTCCGTGAGATTGCACCCGCAATCCGCCACCAGTTCCCGCAGCAACTTCTTCGTCTCCGGATGGTGAATGAACTTCGGTTTCAAAGGGGTGACGATGGCCACGTACTGCTCCACCGGCATGTGGTACTGCGCTTCGAGCGGATCGATGGAGCCAAACGCTTCCTTGATCATGCTCTTGGCAAATTCGCACAAGGCGATCGTCGACGGCCTCGGCGAGATCACGAACAACTGTCCCTCATAAAGCCGTTTCCGCCGAACCTCGTCTGTGGCTTTGTAATCTACGTACACGGTATTCATTATTCGCCTCCTAAGCGAGTGCTCGAGTGACCTGGAAATTTCAGATGGAGACCAAGTCCGGAGTTAAACCCAAAGAAGCAACCAGGCGGCCGACCTCATCGCGATAGTTTGGATTCACAATGAGCAGCACATCCGGCTTGTACACCTTCAGGAATTCAGGACTAACCACTTTTTGGGCGGTACCTGGAATGTATAGCCCACACTTGTGCGGGTTGACATCCACGATGTATTCGAGGGAGTGCATGTTAGCAAAGGCATTCAAGAACATCGCACCCTTCGCTCCTGCTCCCCACAGAGCCACGCGCTTACCCTGGCTCGCGAAGCGGCTCAGCATCTGTTTCCAATGATTGAACAAATTGCGGTACTCGTCCGCAAAGTTCAGCACTTCCTGGCGCATTGACTCAAGATCCCCGCCAGTATCGCCGAGCTGACCTTTCTCACTGGAAGAAATCTGCGCCTCCAGGCACAAATACTGGCCATTAAAGGAATCCGACACCCTCAACACATCAAAGCCACAGGCCGCAAACAATCTCGCCAGTGCACCCGAGGTGTAATAGAAACAGTGTTCGTAGATAATGTCCCAAATTCCCTGGTTTTTGAAGATGAACGTAGCGTTAGGAAGTTCGAAAAAGATGGCTGCTTCCCGTTTTCCCGCCAGAGCTGCCCGGACGCTTCTTAGGAATTGCTGAGGTTTGGAAATGTGCTCCAATACGTGCCGGCAAATCACGAAATCGGCCGCGTAAGCCGCATACCGTTCGGAGTAGTAATCGCGAATAATGCTGATACCTTGGCCGGCATTCATGTCTGCTCGGCCGGGGATGAAACTGGGATCAAAACCCACGCCGCGGTTGTTTCCGAGACTACAGATCATCGAGAGAAACTCACCGTTCCCGCAGCCCAGGTCGATGATGTTCTTGTCCACCAAGCGATAACGCTCCACCAGGTGGCGAGCGATTTCGTCGGCATATTTCTGGAATGTGGGCGAGAAGTGTAGCGAATTGTCGTAGCTAGGATCGTAGTGCAGCCGGCTGGGATCGAAAGCCAGATTACTCACCGCACCACATTTCACACAGAATCCCAGCTCGATTCGCGCTTTCGGGCAGTTTAGCGCCGCTTCTTGTGTTTTCGCCAAAGCCACACAATTTGTCGGCAACTCGGCGATCTCGAAGAAGCGCTCCAGTTCGCTGCTTCCACAGGCAGGACAGAGCGCTTCCGCCGTTGTTGATACTCCGTCCCCGGTTACTTCTAACTCTGGGTTCATGGCATTGTCCCTGCAGAACCTCAAACAGCCGTAAGCTCGGGATTGAGCCCGAGTTTGTTCAAGTCTGCTCGAATTTCGTCGAGGTAGATGGGGTTCATGGCAATGACAACATCCGGACGATAGTCCTTCAGGAAGCTTGGAGGCACGATGAGTTTGCCGCTGCCCGGCAGGTATTTGCCCTGGCGGTAAGTATTAATGTCCACCACGAACTCGATTTCGTCCTTGATGCCAATGGTGTTGAGAAACGCTACGCACTTCGAACTGGAGCCCCAGATCACTCCACGCTGACCGTTTTCGCGGATGCTACGGATCTTGTGTTTCCAGCGGCTCACGATTTCGTCATAGTTGCGCTGAAAGTCGTCAACAGCTTTCGACAACTCCTCCACGCTCTCTTCTTCTTTCAGCGGCGCGGAAGGATGCCCGTTGGAAGGCAAAGCCTCGATCAGCAGATATTGCCCATCAAATTCCTTGGCGAGAGCGGTGACTTCGAAGCCGCAGCTTCGGAACAAGCGTGCTAGCGAGCCCAGACTGAAATAAGAGCAGTGCTCGTAATAGATGTCCCAGAAGGCGCATTCGTGCAACACCCGCTCGACGTCAGGCAATTCGAAGAAGACCACTCGTCCCGGTCTTGTCTCCAAGGGCCCGCCGAACCGTCTGCATGAACTCCATGTGTCGGAAATGTGTTCCAGCGCGTGACGGCAGCACACCATGTCGCCGGTGTGCTCCGAATAGCGTTCGGTGTAAAAGTCACGGATGAACGTGACCTGCTGTCAACGCGAACGGTCATGGCGCCCGGGCACATAGGTAGGATCGATCCCATGCCGCTTGTTGTTGCCCAGATCGCAGAGCATCACCAGGAAATCGCCTTTACCACAACCAACCTCCACTACGGTTTTGTTGCGAAGATCGTGACGTTCGATCAAGCCGGTTGCCAGAGTTTCGGCAAATAGATTGAAACGGGGAGAAAATGACTGCTGTTCCTCGTAGCCCTTCGGTGTACCGAGCGAGCTGCGAACTGAAACGAAGATTGCCGATGAACCCGCATTGCCGGCAAAACCCCAGACACCAGTTCTCCCCTCGGATAATTTTTGGCGTCCTCGGGATTGTCAAACAGCAGGCAGCTATTGACCGGAAGATCGTCCAACCGATGAAGAACGGCAAGATCGGTGGACGATGCAGCTCTTGCACGACATCTTTGTCTTCCGCCGTGGTCATCTCAACCTCTACGATTCAGTTCGGTGAAGGCCAGCGGGACCGGGACGTAGCGGCATTAGACAATTCGCGGAGTTCGGAACGGGAATAATGAAGCGTCCTCCCCGTTGCTGGTATTCCTTTTGTTGCTGCAAGAATTTCATCGGCAAAGTTCCACGCCAGCAGAAGACATAGTCCGGGATGCGTTCGAGAAGAGCGTCGGGAGCAAGCACAGGAATGTGTTTCCGGGCATGTACATCCTTGCTTGTGAGTATTGCGGTCCACTACAAAGTCAACAAGTTCCGTTCCGATGCCGCTGTAGTTGATCAAGGTGCTGCCCTTGGCGGCCGCGCCGTACGCCGCGATGTGCGCGCCTTGCTGTTTCAGGCTCTGCAGAAAGGGCGCAGTTCGTTCGGATACCTCCACTCTTGCGGCGAAGTCCCGGTAGTAATCAATGCTGGTTGACCTTTTCCGCTGCCTCCGTTTTCAGTCATGTCGCGGACAGTCGCTGAGACATTCTCTTTTTTCTCTACATAAATCCGCAGCGAGCCGCCATGGATCGAAAGGCGTTTCACGTTGTTGAGAAACAAGGAATGCATGCGAAACAGATGGTCCAGAGCGGTTACGGAGAAATAGCAGAGATGCTCGTGGTAGATGGTGTCGAATTCGCAGTGGTCGACAAGATCTTTGACGTAGGGCATCTCGATGACCGCGACGCCGTCTTCTTTCAGCAAAATGTCCGAATGCCCTCGACGAAGCCGTGAAGGTCGGCAACATGCGCAAGCACATTGTTGCCGATGATCACGTCGGCGGCTTTGCCTTGGCTGCAGTTCGCGCGCAAGATTCTCGCCAAAGAACGTGCACATCGTAGTCACACCGATTTTTTCTGCCGCGCGAGCCGGGCCTTCGGCCGGATCGATGCCGAGAACGGGAATGCCATGCTCAACGAAGTTCTTCAGCAGATACCCGTCGTTGCTGGCCAGCTCGATCACCAGGCTGTTCGGCGCTTAGCTTGCGCGATTCAATCAGGTCCAGCGCATTGTCCCGCGAATGCTGCAGCAAAGCCGGAGAGAAAGACGAGTAGTAAGGATAGTCTTGGCAGAACAGTTCTTCGGGCGGCACCGTCTCCAGAAGTTGCACCAAGCTGCAACTGCGGGCAGAAAGCCACATTGAGCGGAAACATCGGTTCGGTATGGCCCAGCTGTTCTTTGCGACGCAGCCGTCCGCCAGAGGAGTGGTGCCCAGCGAAAGTACCGGCCGAATTTCCGACGAATGACAAATGCGACATGTGGTTCGCGATTCGCTCACCGAGCAACCCCTTTCTCCACGGAAGCTTCAACCGCCGCCGGCATCCACCGCAGATCGCCATCCAGCTTGCCTTCCGATTGCAGCCGCTTCACAGTTTGAATGCGCATGTATGTGGGGCCTTCGAAGTCGGCTAGCGTGAGCCCGTACTTTTTATAGGCGTCATAAAGCTGCTTCGCACCTTCACGTGCGGTCCAGCGCGGTTTAAACGCCGGGATCAGCTTGTGGATTTTTCGCAGTTGACGCGATAGCAGCGCTTATCGGGACCTGCCCCTTCGGCGAAAGTGACCTTGCTGCCTGGCACTGTCTCCATGACGATGTTGGCCAAATCGCGCATCTGATAGTTTTCTTCCGTGCGGCCCACATTGAACGCCTGGTTGTGCACCAGGTTCTTCGTCGGCTTCCATCAACGCCAGAAACGCCTCGGAGATATCGTCAATGTGCACAATCGGGCGCCACGGCGTACCATCGCTCTTTAGCCGCACCATCCCGGTGATATGCGCCCAGCCCACAAGATTGTTAAGCACCAAGTCGCCGCGAAGCCGCGCAGAGAATCCGTAAGCGGTCGCGTTGCGCAGGAAAACGGGCGTGAAATGCTGATCAGCCAGCTGCGAAACTTCTTTTTCGACAAGAACTTTCGATTCACCATACGCGGTCACCGGATTGAAAGCGGCCTCTTCGGTGAGAATGGCCTCGGCGCCGGCGGCTCCGTAGTTGCTGCACGAAGAGGAAAACAGGAAGCGTTCCACTCCCGCCTGTTTCGCGAGCTTGGCCAGCCGGACCGAAGCGCGGTAATTGATTTCGTAGGTGCAGTCGGGATTCAAGTCACCGAGAGGGTCATTGGAGATGCCCGCCAGGTGAATGATGGCTTGGAAGCCCTTGACATCGTTCACGTCTGCATCCCGTATGTCCTTGCGGATCGTCGGAACTGGGTCGACTTCGGGTCCCAGGGTGCAGTGTTCGAACAAGCAACTGTCCAGCCCCACGACTTCGTGCCCGGCCCGGACCAGGATCGGGACCAGCGCGCAGCCGATGTACCCGTTATGCCCTGTTACCAATACTCGCATCGTCTTACCTCCACACTTTCCAGGGTGCGTTTCCTCGCGCCCAAAGTTCTTCCAAGAATGTGCCTTCTCTCGCAAAGTGTCCATGCACTGCCAAAAGTCGCCGTGACAATACGCCATCAGTTCACCTTCGCGCGCCAGCCGCTCTAAGGGTTCCTTCTCCCATGAGGTATCGTCGCCATCGATGTAATCAAACACCCGCGGTTCAAGGACGAAAAAGGCTCCGTTGATCCACCCTTCGCTCAATTGCGGTTTCTCGGCGAAGTGCGCCACACGATTACCCTCTAGGTCCAGGCGGCCGTAACGAGCCGGCGGTCGAACCGCAGTGACCGTCGCCAGTTTTCCGTGGGATTTGTGGAACTCCAGCAACTTATCGAGTTCGACGTTCGAAACACCGTCGCCCCAGGTAAGCATGAAACGTTCATTGCCAATATGACGGGCCAGTCGCTTAATCCGGCCCCCGGTCTGGGTGTCTTCTCCCGTTTCCACTAAGTGAATGAGCCAGTCCAATTCGTGCATTCCGTTGGCGCCATGCTGGACGTTACCTGTGCCCAGATCGACCGTCAGGTCGCCCTGGAGGGAGGTATGGTCTACGATATAGCGCTTAATGACCTCGCTCTTGTACCCCAAGGCAATGAAGAACTCCTTATGCCCGTAATGGGCATAATGCTTCATGATGTGCCAGAGAATCGGGCGTCCGCCGATCGTCACCATCGGCTTGGGCCTGATCTCGGTCTCTTCGGCTAAGCGGGTACCTTTACCACCAGCCAGGATCGCGACCTTCATGATGCTCATCTCCTATCGGTAAGGGTGTGGGTTGGCTGCACATCGATTAAGACATTTATATTCAGTAAGATGCAGTCCGCTGGACGGGCGCGGTGCATAAGGGACGTCAGAGCTCGTTTGGGGGAGCCAACACCTCTTCAGTGCGTTGCCAAACAAACCTCTCGAATAACCGCTTAAGCTGCTGGTACTCGTCTTTATCAAGGCAGAACAATAGAATACAGAGCAAGTAAACGGCCGAAACCCCTGCCGTACCTAATAGCAAATCGGAGACCGTCCCGACCTGCATCACCCGAATCCACGCAAATCCGCATATTCCGGCCACTAAACTGGGCAGAATCCCCTTCCCAATAGCCTCTCTTAACCAAGGTGCGAACTTCAGTTCCATCAATTGGAAACCAATTTTCCACATCATGATAGGGTCCCAGAGAAGCACGGAAATCAGGGTACCTAGGGCCGATCCTACCGCTCCCATATGCAGGGAATGGACGAAATAAATGGTTATGCCTACGTTAAAAATCGAGGTTCCAATGACTAAAATCGAGAGTTCCTTGACACGATTAGCGGCGTAAGCAGCCATGCCAATGAAGAATAGCGGGCATTCAATCCAATATCGCGCCAGCAGCAGCACCATCACGATGGGCACTGTGGCATACAACTCAAACCGCGAGCCCAGGTAAAGGGTCCAAATCTGGTGCCGGAAGACGATGAGCGGTGTGGCCACCAACAAGGCAATCCACAAACTGTACCGAGTTCCACGGAGATAAAGATTTCGCAGCGCTGCTACTCCCCCCGTTGTCTGAATCGCGATCATATGCGGTCCCACGGGCTCGAGCAGCTTTCCCATGGCCGCGTCGATTTGATTGTCCGTAAGTGAAGCCAGATGAAACGTGTTCACATCAATCGGAGTGGCGAATCGGTTGAGCACCAGCAAATCAGAACTTTTGCGAATCAGGATTCCGATGGAACTGATCATGTTCCAAAATCCGAAGCCCATCAGCGTGGATAAGAGTGGCCAGCGAATACAATCGAACCGGAACTTCAGCGCCGGCAACGCGCGTACGGACAAGAATGTCGTAACCACCAAAATGGGAATGTCGGCTGCTACTGAAGCCACCGCCACCCAGATAACCTTCGGCCCCGCACCAAAGAGCAACGCGAACAGCAGAACGACGCGAATCGTGGCTTGCACCATCGTCAGCGCATTGGACACAACAAACTTCTGGCGGACGTAGAGTCCAACACAGAATGGAAGCAAAGCTAGACGGAGCGCAAAGGATGCGAACAATAGGAGCACCATCACGCGTCCTTCGAACAAGTTCTGCGGTGCTATTTTTAGGATGGATCCGAGATAGCGAGCAATTACAAGCGAAAGGACGAACAATGTGAGCGCGGTGCCCCCTAGCACTGGGAACATCGTCGATGTGATTTCGGTGACTCGCCGGTCATCCCCCTGCGTGTGTGCCTCCACGCTGTAGCGCCCAATTCCCGCGGTTAGTATCACGGTCAACGGCGGCACGAACACCAATAGCGCCGTGACTACCGGATAGAGACTGTATTCCTCCGGGCTGATCCGTTTGATCAGATACTGATACAGCCAGACCTGAACGAAGAGGTTTACGAAGCGCTCCGCCAGCCCGCTCGCCGCGTTCGCCATCAACCGAGTTCTATTGCTCACCGGACCCGATCCTGTCTAGAGCGTCGCGTGGACTTCACTACCTTGTGTGGCCCTTGTTTTGTCTTGGAGGACTATGTCAGCAATGCGCTCACTCGCGTGGCCATCCCACAATGCAGGAATCGAGCCTCGTTTTGCATTCCCCGTTAGGATCTTCGACAACTCAAATTGAAGCTTGGCCGTATCGTTTCCAACGAGAATGTTTGTTCCAACCTCTTCGGTGATTGGACGCTCCGTGTTGCTTCGGAGCGTCAAACAAGGGACACCGAGATAGGTGGTTTCTTCCTGAATGCCCCCGGAATCCGTAATGACCACGGATGCTCTGGCTTGCAGCGCAAGAAATTCCACGTAGGGCGCAGGTTCGAGGAGATGAAGATTCGCCATATTAATACCGAACTCGCGCATGCGTTGCCGAGTACGAGGGTGCACTGGGAAAACCACACCCATTTCTGTGCTGACATTATCGATGCACTCCAGGATATTGCGGAGAACGCTCCCGTCGTCGACATTGGACGGTCTGTGCAAAGTTACAAGCGCATATTGATCGGGTAGTCCGTTCCTCTCGCATTTCATCGCTGACGGAAGCAGGCGCACCAGGGAATCGATCATCACATTTCCGACTCGGTGAATCTTTTCGGCTTTGATCCCTTCACGAACGAGATTACGATCCCCGTCTTCTGAGGGTGTGAACAGCCAGTCCGCAAGCTGATCCGTAATCAGCCGATTGATTTCCTCGGGCATCGTGCGGTCGAAGGAGCGCAGACCCGCCTCAACGTGCCCCACTGGAATCAGAAGCTTGGAACACACCACCGCCGCCGCCATCGTGGAGTTCACGTCCCCATACACCAGCACCAAATCTGGCTTCTTGGTGAGGACTACTGGCTCGAAGCGGCTCATGATTTCGGCGGTTTGCTGCGCATGGGAGCCCGAGCCGACTTCCAAGTTCACATCCGGAGCAGGAATCTCTAGCTGTTCGAAGAACACGTCCGACATGTTGCGGTCGTAATGCTGACCGGTATGCACCAGTGTTTGCATCACACCCGTCCGCCCGCGAAGCGCGGCCATCACTGGTGCCGCCTTCATGAAATTCGGTCTTGCGCCAACGACGTGGAGAATATGCATATTTTCTTCTCGAAGATCCCTTCTTGAGGTGTCAGAGCCATCAGCGCCAGTGTTTGTCCACCAAGGTCTGCATATATCGGCGATGCCCAATCACCGGACCCTGTTCGGTTGGCTTCGCACCCCGGATCTGCCTTCGGAATGCCGCCATGTTGTTCCAAAGCCGTACCCCGGGTCGCCCAATCAAAGCGAAGCACATGAACGCGACCCCTTTCGGCGAATACCCGCCGTAACGGAATTGCTCGAGCGCCAGTTTTCTTGTCGACCGCTCATTTTTATCGAGACGCATACATAATCCGCGTACCTGCCCGGCGTACAACGAATTCCAAGGCTCCCTTCTTCCAGATTCGATTACCGTCGAGTAGGCGAGCATCCTTGAACGATAGTAGTCACGGCTAAAAGACCCATTCACAACCACTGAGGTCTTTGCAAGATCCGAGGTTCGGTAGTATTTCCCGACTATGTTTGGAATCGCCGCGAATTTGTAGCGACTACCAATCTGGAATCCCGCCAGTACGTCATCATCGCTTCGCAGGCCCTCGGTGAAACAATTCATCTCAAGCAGGGCAGTTCGCCGGATGAAGCTGACTTGCAAGTAGGAAAAGAGCACCGGATATTGGACACTCAGTGCGTCGGACAATACGAGCGGGCATTCCTTCACAACAAAGCCATATTCACCGTAGAGAGACGGACTCTCGCCGTCATCGGTCACAAAGTGCATATCGCCGAATATCCAGGCCACATCCGGAGGCACAAGTTCTGCAGCTTTCAGCAGTGCGGCGTTCCGCTCAGGTGTCCACTCGTCATCACTGTCAAGGAAGGCGATCCATTCCCCGCGCGCCTCCAGAATGCCACGGCGCCGCGCTCCCGAGACCCCAGTATTGGACTGCCGCACAACCCTGACGGTGTTGCCGTAACGGCTCTCGACTAACTCTGCTGTGCCGTCCGTGGACCCGTCGTCGATCACAACGATTTCATCGACCGGAACGGTCTGGCGGATCGCACTCTCGATGGCGCGCGTAATGTAGTCGCGTCGATTATAAGCTGGTATAACCGCAGAAACCTTCATAGTTTTGGCCTTTCATCCACGCGTAGGTTACTTCCGGTTCGGCTTGACTCCGTAGCGTAGCAGCTTGTTGTTCGGGTTTAGACATCTTCCTGGTTTGCCGCCCCACCATCGTGTATTGCCTGGCAAATAACTCCTCCGCCAGCGCGTCGGGACAGATCCACGCGACGCTCTCCCAGCGCTTCGGAACCGCCGCGGCGACCCTCTCCAGCGAGAGCCCTGCGTCGCGGAACCAGCTCCGCACTTGCCTTCTGGTGAGCGCGTGCATGCCCGAGCGCTGGAAATCCTCCCAGCCCTTGTAGCGCGACGGATGACGAAGCCTTTCCCAACGGCTTGGCAGGCGCCGGAAGGCGGGCAGGGTGGCTACTAAAACGCCATCTTGCGCCAGAACGGAACTGGCAGCCGCTAGCGCGTCAGCCGGCTTTGGAAACAGGTGCAGGATGCCCGACATCAGCACGCCATCAAATTGCCGACCGCGAAGCTGATCGATCGCATTTTCCAGAGTGCCGTAGACCACGTTCACTCCACGCGCTTCGGCACATGCCCCGATCATCGCGTCCAGCGGGATCGCCGTAACTTCGATTCCTCGCTTCGCCAGTTCCGCTTCCGTTTTGCCCCACCCGCAGCCAATCGAAAGTACGGTGCGTGTGGTTTCGGGGAACATAGCGATCAAATCGTTGCGGCAAGGCTCGTAACGATCCTTCGAATACTCGCAATGAAAGGTTTTCGTCGCGGTTTCCAGCAGTGGCTGGTTCGCAGCGCCGCTTTGCCGGGAATGCAGCAGTCGCGTTGAACTCACGGTTGAAGTCCTCTTCGTCCAGTCCAAGCCACGAGCCGATGTATTTGTTCGGCAGATGCGGCACCAGAAACTCATCGAAGTGCGACACGCACACCCACTTTTCCAATCCACACTGCATGTAGGGGTCGGTGGCCGCAGACTCCAGCATCCCGTGCTTATACTCGTGTGGCGCCACCAGGAAGCCCCCTGACGCGATCGCCCGCGCTAATTGGCTGCGCGTCAGCGCGTAACAGCCAGAATGCTCGTTGGTGAATCGCGCAAAGTTGTGATCGCCGATCGTCTTCAGGGAATCGGGCATCCAGTGGTGAAACGCATGCGCTTCCGGATAATACTTTCGTGCCGTCGGGATACTGCTCCCAACGGAAAGAACCCCACAATTTCGTTCGCGGAAGAATCTTTTCGACCCGCAAAAACGCTTCAATATTCCGTTGGGTGATCAGAATGTCGTCCTCGGTGTAGATGAACAGGTCATAGGCGTCCTTGCGCTCGGACGAAAACGCGTTTGTGCGCAAAGGGCAGCGAATGGGGATTCTTGCTCGGCAGCCCCACAAGACTTCCACATCTTTGCCCAGGTCTTTCGGAATATTGCTCGTCACCACCAGGTCGATGTCATACGGCATGCTCCGGTATTCCGCGAGCACGCGTGACAAATAGCCGTCGTTCTTCGTGCCAAAATTGGCGATGGCGACGAGGATCTTCATTTCGAGCTGCAGCTGCCGGCCGGGCACCGTCCTCTTCAAATATGAGCCCGCTGATCAAGTCGTTCCAGAGGACCACTGATACCCGTGTGTCAAAGACGGACCGAGAGGAACGTGCAAGCCATTCAGGAATGACACTGTACGGAAGACAAACGAGTTCGAGTCCGTGGCGATCCAACTGAATTTGAGGCCCAGGGGCAGTTCGGGTGCGTGCGGTGCGAAGACCCCTTAGCGAGCGCAGGAGAGCCGGCGTCAAGCTCAGCACTGTCGATTCCGGTCAAATTCGCTCTGCGGAAAAGTGCTACCCACGGAGCATGCTCATTTGGCTACCTTGGTCGGGAATCGAGCTCAAAGTCCAAAAAGGAGCTTCAACCTGGAGGGTGAAAAGCTATCGGGACACGTTGAAGCTCTTCTTAATTTATCCTGAATCACCACTAATCGTTAGCCCTTGTGAGCATCGATGATTAGCGAGGTGTAGTGAAGTTTCCCATCCTTGTTGCGAGCGTCAAAGCGGCGCGATCTATGAATCATCCCATCCGCTGAATTCCAGTCTACAAAGTGAAAACTGCTGCCAGCGTCGAAATGCTCGAGAAGCTGCACACGAAATCCGGCCTTTTCGAAAACAGCTCTGAAGGTGTCACAGTTGTAGAGCACTTTGTGATCATCCGCCCCCGGCCCAGTGCCACCCGGCTTGACATGCTCGATGTAGGTGGGGTCTGGATGGAAACCGTCCGGAACAGCCACTCGCAAGTAACCGCCGGGTTTGAGATATTTATGACAAAGTCTGGCACCTTGCAACGCGTCGGAGGGCGTGAGATGTTCCCAGACGTGTTCGGCCAGCATCGCCGTCACGCTCCCCGGATTGAAAAAGCGCTGCCAGTCGCCCTCCTCGGTAATGTCGAAATACTCGACCTGCGTCGGCGTCCATCTGCGATCATGCACTCCTGACGCGCCAATCACAATGCGGATCGGCTCAGCCTTGCCGGCTCTTCTCCAGAAGGTACGGTCCGATGAAGCTACGATAGCTGCGCACAAGTCTGCGGGCGAATTGATAGGCGATAGGAACCCGCTGGAGAGCACGTTCTGCTGGCTTTATCATGAAAAGTATTTTCCTTCCCGAGCCCCGGTAGGCACACTGGGCAATGTGTCCAGGAACTGGTGAGCATCTATTCTCGAGTGATCCTACTCGTACGGAATTCCTTCAAACAGACGGCATTCAATCCTCAAGAACGCCATCTCGACAAGCCAATCACTCCGCATTTCGGACCGCGATTAAGATCCGTGATGTCCACGGCATGGTACCCAGAGTAACCATCCATCGGAGGCTCTGACAACAACCTGGGGTTCGCAATCGTGCATCACCTTGCCTAACAAATCGCGTGGCAATTCGTTCGCCTTTATTGACCAGGGACTGGATCGCGCTCCAGTGCAGCACGCTGCTCTATCCCAGCCGCTTTTACCTGCGGTCCGAACAAGCAACATTGGACCGCTTGCTGCCGTTCGGTGGGATGCGGAAGTCCCGAGGAAGTTATCGTGTCCAGCGGCATCATGCGACTTTTTATAAGTCAGCACTTCAACTGTTTCCCCCCTGGCGTTCAGCGATAGAAACCAAACTCTGTGCTCTCTCAAACTGCACTATGAGATTGCCTTTCCCATGCATTCATTTCAGTCCAAGACTGTACTGGTGTGCCCCGTGGGAATTGTCCAGCACTCTATGGTAGAGACCCATCATGCGGTCCACTTTTGCGTCCCACAAAAATTCCCGCCTCACCTTGTCTCTCGCAACGGCGCCCATCGCTGTGATCAGCTCTGGAGATTCAGCCAGCGTGCGAATGGCCGCTGCAATCCGGGAAGCGAATTGCTGGGTTTCGGCCACTGGGATACGTATTCCGCACTCGTCATCAACGACGAAGCCCGGACCACCCCGGTCGGCTACAATCATGGCCAGGCCGTGGCTCATCGCTTCGATGACCGCAATTCCACTGGGCTCGCGAAAACTGGGAAAAACGAAAACGTCCGCTCTTGCGTAGAACGGTTCGACCGCACTTCGCGGCATTTTCCCGTGAAATCTCACCATCCCGCTGACACCTAACTCCCGCGCCTCGGCCTCGCAAGCAGCTAGGTCATCCCCGCTGCCGACCACATCAAACGCGAGATTGAGGTCTTTGAGCTCCGCAACAGCTCGGATAGCATCACGTACGCCCTTCGAGCGAACGATACGGCCAACAAACAGCAATCGAAGTTCTCTCGCAGGCTCTTTCGATTGACACCGCAGCGGCGGGAGACAGGCCACACCAACCTCACTCATCATTTCGAACTCCTGGACCGGCAACCCCTTCAGCAGATTCTTGACGTACGGTGCGACGCAAATGATGCAGTTTGCACTACCGTAGCTGTGCCTCAAAACAGGATCGTGCCGCAGCCGCCATTCATCCAGCAGTCGAAGCCTCGTATACCAAGGGGCGCTTGCCAGTTCGCCACGAAAGCCTTCCGGATTCTCGATGCTTCCACCGACGGGCCCGAATATAAGCGGTATGCCGAATCCCGCCGCTAAGCTTGGGTAACGGAGCGCATTTGGCGTAATCTGGTGCGCCAAATCGAAAGTCTCACCAGAGCGAAGGCGATGCTTGAGCCACCGGCGCGCACGAATATAAAAGCTTACGTAACCGGGTTTCAGCATGCTGTTGAAACGTTCCCATCTCCCAACCACAGGGAGATCGACCCACTCCACGACCCGCACCCCTGGCAACTGTGGACCGGCAGACGGCTTATCTCGCTTGCGGTAGGTCAGAACAGTAACGTCGTGCCGCTGAGCGATGCGACTCACCCACTGAAAGGAAATCCATGCCTCTCCAACATCCGTGCCATCGCAGCCAGCAACGATCAGAAGAACATTTAACCGTGGTGTTCCCATTACAGTACGGCCACGCCCGCACGCGCGACCTCAGGGAGCGAAACGCAAACAGCAATTAAGGATAGCGCGTGCCTCTGGATCGCGGCCACGACACTGGCCATTGCCATGGTGCAGAGGGGGGGCGCTAGCGGGGAAGAACTGCCGCGCCAGGTGTAACAATCGGGTGACTCAACACGCGGTCTTCGCATGAGCCCGCTCACCAGGTTTTGCTATTGAATTGAACTGACATACTTCAGTTGGAACCTCGGACCCATCTGGCAATACAGTAAAAAGTCTATAATTGAACGCTAGGAAGATTTCGGTAGCTAAACACTGATTCGACTGATTAACCTCGATATAAAACTGAGGTCGCACTGTCTCCAGAAGCTCCGTAGCCCCACGTAGGAAGAGAATCTCGGCTCCTTCAATGTCAACTTTGACAAAATCTGGCTTTGGCCAGTATTTTAGCAAGAAGTCCGCTGTCACAGAAACCACTTGCTTTTGCGCCTCAGCTTCCCCAGCATCGTTACCTGGGACTATCGCCAGATGATTCCTGGCATGGCCCCTTTTGGGGATCGACAGATCAAGAATTCCCACCTTATCGGCTACCGCGGCACACAGGGGAAGCACGCGCGAATAGCCCTTCGGAAGGGACCGTACTGTTTTGTTCTGTAGCTCCACGTAGAACGGATCAGCTTCAACGAATATACACTGCCATGTGGGCTTGCCTTCCAGGCCGCACAGAATGAGAACAATCCTACGTTCGAACCAATATCCCAAACGCAGAAGTCTTCTTTGATGTAACGCGATGCAACGTTTAGCAGATCAGCATGTCCCAGATGGAACCCGGGGGCAAGAAGTCTGATATCCGAGCGAGAAGTGACGTTGATTCGTCCGTTTCCGAATGTACGAGGAAGTTTCTTCCGGAAAATCCAATTACCGGTCAACGTTCGCGACTTTAGCAATTTCCAATGCTGGATTCATCGCGACGAAAATCGCTATTGCTTAGAACTTCAGAATACTCGGCACCACTTGAGCCACCGGAGGACAAAAAAGCTACGTGACCGGGCTTTCACTATGCTGCTGAACGTTCCCATCTCCCGACTACGGGGAGATAGAGCCACGCCGCGAGCGGTACCCCTGGCAGTTGAGGACCGAAAGAAGGACTTTATTGAATGACCACCGTCAGGCCGTCGGGCGGAGCAGGCTGCGACGCGGACTGCGTACCACTGGCCAGCACGTAGGCGCCGTAATCCCAAGACCCCTCACGAGGAATATAGGAGGCACCATACCAAGGAGCTCCTTGCGTGTCAGAACATAATGCCGCCAGGCTCCCGCCGCAGGAAAGACTCGGCGCCTTTCCAGCGACATTCTTGTCCGAAGAGCTGCCCTTGAATTTGTTCGCGGAAGTGAAGCCGTTGTTATTGGCCTCCGTCGGCGTCATCGTGTAATTGTTGTTGGAGGTCCATAGTGTTGACGGAGAGCCCGCCATAAGGGCCCCCACTATTATCCTGGAATTGAAAGATTGTTCTGGATGTACAAGGTACCTAACATGGTGGGGGGCTTGGCATCGTTGGCCAAGACAGGCTCCGGTCCCGTAGTCGGACAGTAAACGGTATTGTTGTAAATATAACCTATGTCAGAGGAAGAATCGCATGGAGTGCTAGTCCCCGCATCGCAGGGCGGAAAAATTGAAAAGGCCGGGTCGCCAGCGAAATTCCAAATGACATTGTTAAAGACCGCCGTATTGTACGGCACGTTAGCCACCAGCCCGCAACAGTAATACGAATTCCCTGTCCCGGTGAACACATCGTGAATCGCATTGTTATAAACCGGGCAACTGTTGGTGGTTCCTGATCCTCCGCAGTCCCCTCCAAACGGGTCGAAAAAGATTACGTGTACGTGACCTCCGATTTGGTTGTTCATGACATTGGATCCACCAATGTGGTAGAACTCGTTGTCATGCACTGGTCCGAAAAGATTGTGGACCCCATGATTCAGGTCATGGACTTTGTTTCCCTTAAACTCTCCACAGAAGATGCAGCCAGAACCGTGCTCGTCAGAATTGCCCTGCCATTGTCCGTTAACGTTGCTGATTTCGCTATTGGCTACAGTTGTCGCACCGGCAATCCCGCAAATTGCCCCGCCGAAGATGGCACCGATTCCTGGCGCTGGCGTTGTCGTTGGGGCGTCATTCACATGGCAGTCGTGGATGTACATGTTCTGCACGGTGATAAAATTGGACGCTGCTGCTATGTTCCAACCGCTGCCGCCGCAAGTCGTAAAGAGTAGCATGGTGCCTTCAAAGCAATTCCCCTGATTTGCTGCATCTATGAAGCTCCAAAGTTCGTGCGCGATTTCGATGTTGTCGAAAGTGATGTAGAAGGAGTTTAGGCTATTGGGATATGTTGCGTTATTTGCCAAGCCAGCCTCAACCACGTGGGAAGCACTTGGAGCGTTGTAGCCCATGTCCCACAGTGGGCGCGTCCACGATCCACCGTTATACCAAGTCTGGTCTACACCGTAGTAATCTCGTGCTGTCGATGTGCCGCCAGCCCGAACAACCAGCGTGAAGCAGGCTACTGGCCACGTCACCCCACCCTTGAAGATATATTGGTCTCCGGCCTGATGCGACCATCCACCGTGACTGCCGCTACTGCAATTCATGTACGGATGGCTCTTCCAGGGCTGCTGTTTAGTTCCGGGGTTGTTGTTTGAACCGCTTGCGTAATCGATGTAGAAGGTTCTACCTGACTGTGCCGCAGCCGGCGTGCTCGAGAAAAAAAGCAAGAGAATCAACATCGTTACCGAAACCGTAAGACCCACGTGTCTGACCAAAGCTGCACCTCCGCGATTCGGCCGTCAGGTTCACAGTAACAACCGACCGCGGCTCAAACAACATCCCGAGAGGCCAGATTTCGGACAAGTCAGAAACCTGACCCTAGCGTTCAGCAGAGAATACCAACTCGGTTGCCGGACATCGGGACACTTTGAAAGAAGAAGCTCAGTTTTTTTCGGAGATCCTGAATATAGTGCTGTACGATAAGCTACCGCCCTAAAAGTCCCACACTACGGCACTCCTATGCAAATCGATTGCACGGGCGGTACCATATCGAGCTCTCAGAGTAATCCGATCTAAGTCCAAGTGATTCAATGCTTGCCCAATCACCCAAGGGCACGTATCTCGAAAACTGGCGATATCTCGTCTAGCGAGAAGCTCCTTACCATCGGTTGAAAATCTTTTCCGTCTGTCAGTCTTGGCCGATAAACGTACCCAAGGCCATCTTGGTTCCTGATTCATGTAGGAATCTGAAGATACGTAAGTTATTGATGGGCAAGTTCGTGGTCGATCCGATTGGGCCGCGAAATGCATGAAATGCCGATGTCTGATTGGTCTACTATGGGAAATATCCACGTGCTGAACGCGCCCGAACACGGCCAGCAACCCACCGCCATTTCTTCAAGCCTGAACCAGTTCAGCGAAACAAGAAAATCTGGATCGATCTGGACAACTCGCCGCACGTGCCGCTGTTCAAGCCCATCATTCAGGAATTGAAAACCGCGGATTTGAATCTTATTGACTGCCCGTGATGCGTACCAAGTGTGCGACCTACTCAAGTTTCACCAACTCCCTTGCAAGGTCGTGGGCGGTCATTATGGTAAGAACAAACTGCTAAAAGTTCTGGGGACCTGTTGGCGAACCTTACAGTTGTTGCCCTTTGCCTGGAGAGCTCGTCCAGACCTGGCGCTGTCCCACGGTTCTCGCGCGCAAATTCTCGTGTCTCTCTCATTAGGAATTCCAACGGTGCTGATGAGCGACTACGAACATTGCACGGAGACAGGTTTCTTGGAACCGAACTGGATCCTCACTCCAGAGGTGATTCCCAGCACAAACATGAAAAGAGCACGGACGCTGCAGTATCCGGGGCTAAAGGAGGACGTCTACATTCCGCAGTTTGAGCCAGACGCTTCCATTCTGGAAAGACTGGGAGTGCCCGACAACGTCGTCTTAGTGACTTTGAGGCCGCCGGCTACCGAAGCGCATTATCACAATCCCGAATCCGAGGGTCTATTTTCAGCCGTAATGGACCTATGCGCAGGCGTCGGAGACGTTCGTGTTGTGTTGCTCCCGCGAAATTCCAGGCAAGCTGCCGAGCTCAAGCACAATTGGCAGAATCTGGTGATTCCGGGAAGCTGATCATTCCATCATTTCCCGTCGACGGGCTGAACTTGATTTGGTTCTCGGACCTGGTCATAAGCGGTGGTGGCACGATGAACCGCGAGGCTGCCGCGCTAGAGGTCCCGGTCTACAGCATCTTCCGCGGCAAGATCGGTGCTGTAGACAGCTATCTTGCTGCTCACGGCCGTTTGGTACTGCTGGAGTCGGTGGCTGATGTCAAATCGAAAATCAAACTGGTGAGTCGCTACAAAGCCTACCGAAATGCGAATCGCCCGACCGGAGGCTTTGGTCAGAATTGTGGATCACATTGTTCAGATCGTGCGTTCTGAAGCCACTGAAAAGGGCGGTCTCGAGCCTAGAAGTTCAAGAAGTTCCGGTGCTTGACAGAATGGCTGGCGATCGTGGCGATTGCGATCGCCTTGACACTCCGGTCCTTTACGGCTATCGTGACATGCTCAGGCGTAACTAGCTGGGTCTCAGCATGGCGTAGAGAAGATGCGCGAAAACTACTTGCGGCACTGCTCTGCCGCATTTTCGCTACCGCCTAGCCATGCGAGACCAGTATCTTCGGTCCGCCGCCCGGCGCATGGTATATTCCGGTCATCGATGATGTTTAGAATTACGTGGCTGCCCGCAGCAAGCTTATGTCCCACGTTATCATTTCTGCGACTCAGGGCTCCTTCGCAGCCAGCTTGCTGGCGTTTGGGGATCATGAGTTCTAAACCGGTTGGGTGTTTGCATTCTGGTGGAAAACCTTACGGTGCCGGTGGATCGCCGTG
Organism: Candidatus Acidiferrales bacterium; assembly: GCA_963776365.1. Taxonomy (GTDB): domain Bacteria; phylum Acidobacteriota; class Terriglobia; order Acidiferrales; family UBA7541; genus Acidiferrum. Next base: position 38,674 of record CAVZMQ010000015.1, read on the forward strand.
TGTGGCAGGAAGCTCTGGCATTGCGCGACGCGGGTTACCGCGTGTCTATCGTTTGCCCGAAAGGGAAAGGTTATAATCAGAGTTACGAAGAGCTCGATTCAATCGAGATTTATCGTTATCCGATTTAGGATGCCTCAGGCCCCATGGGGTACACCTTGGAATATTCTTGGGCGCTAGTTGCCACGCTTTGGCTGACAGTCCGTGTATATCTCAGGACCAGATTTCGAATTCTGCAGGCTTGTAATCCGCCGGACATTTTCTTTCTGATCAGCTGCGTTTACCGGCTATTGGCGTTCGTTTCATCTTTGATCATCATGATTTGAATCCAGAACTGTACGAAGCGAAGTTTCACCGTCAAGATATCTTCTATCGAATGTTATGCATCGCTGAGCGCCTGACATTTCGTAGTGCAACGTTTCCATCGCGACTCAACGAATCCTATCGCGAAGTGGCCATTTCTCGTGGGCATATGCTTGCCCGAGCGAGTTTTCGTAGTGCGAAGTGTTCCCGATCTCAAGAAAGTGCGACAAGGTTGCCCCCGCAACCGGAGTTAAGTGCGGCCGTCCTTTGCAGTTGCCTACATCGGAGTGATGGGACCTCAGGATGGAGTTGACCTGTTGCTCCACTCGGTGGCTTGCATCGTAAAGGAACATCAGCGGCAGGATATAACGTTCGTGTTGATTGGCGCGGGTACCGAAGTGCCAATGCTCAAACAAATGGCAAAGAGCCTGCAAATTGAAGAATTCGTAGTTTTTGCCGGGTGGCTGCAGGCTGATGCGATCGCCGCGTATCTCTCCACAGTGGATCTCGGAGTGGCTCCAGACCCGGCAACACCGATGAATGACAAATCCACAATGAATAAGATTCTGGAGTATATGGCATACGGCTTGCCGGTAGTGCTTTATGACCTCAGGGAGGGTAGACGATCGGCGGGAGAGGCGGGGCTATATGTTCGGGATGGAGATACGACCGGTTTTGCGGAGCAGATTCTAAAGCTTATCGATTCGGAAGAACTTCGGAGCGACATGGGTGAAGCAGGCCGACGAAGGATTGAAAGTAATTTAAACTGGGAACTCGAAAAACAACACCTGCTTGCTGCCTATCAACGGGCTCTAAGCTGAACCGGTTTATGGCAGCCAAGCAGAAGCGAGGTGTTCATTAACCGAGCGGTTGTAGCAGTTTTGCCCTTTGTTCTTTACGCAAAAAATCCATAAACTCGGCTGAAACTGATCGGTGCTCGCGAGTGATACTCGACCAGGCAAAGCCCGACAGTCTGGTCACTGCTCCGAGTAGCCAAGGTTTCTCGAAAATTCGCCCGCCACATTTAAGACTTCAAATACTGGATCGCTGCCGAAAGAGTAGTCGGACTGACCGGCGCGAAAATGTGACCGCAGAGCATTCGAAGCTCCGCCGGTCGGCCTGTAATGAAGAACTTTCAATTCAGGAAAGGCCTGCACCCGCCAACCATTCATTTTGGCGCACTGTTGCGCATACCAGTCTTCGCCCCCGTATTTGAAAACGGAATAGCCCCCGATGGCTTCGAAGCACTCGCGCCGAACGATTTGCGCCGCATGAGGGACCGAATATGTCCGGTTTGCTGGACGATTGCGGAATTCACCGGCCTTCTTTTCATAAATGAATCCAGCGGCGATGCCCAGTTTGGGATCATTTCGGAACTGCTCGAACAGACTCTCGAAGTACTCAGGCGTCAAGACAATATCGGCGTCGACATTACCAATAAAATTGAAAGGGACTTTTTCCAGAACCTTCCACGCATTCTTCAGAGCCATGCCCTTTGAACCGAAATTCCGGCCCTCTGGCCGACTCAAGTTTCAGAAAAGGAGATAAGGGTGTTTTCTTTCGCATAGCTTTCAACGATCGCATCGGTTCTGTCCGTAGACCCATCACTTACGATGACCCATTGTTTAGGAAGCATCGTTTGTGCGAGCACGCTCGTAATCGTTTTTTCGATATACGATTCCTCATTGTGCGCCGCTGTCATGAGGACATAATCAGGAGTGTACCCGCTGTTGCTCGTAGGCTTCGGGCTACCGTTCATCAAGATTTCCGAGAATTTTAGAGGTTATGAAACTCGCGACTGCGCTTGCGGTACACAGGGTTGAGTCGCTCTTCGGCCTTGAATTTTGGGTCGCGCAGTCGGCGGCTGCTCCATCCCTCGTAAGCTGGCTCAAAGTCCGGCGCTGCGGGTATTACCGAGCCTGCGCTCGTTGGCGCCGGAATCTCTGCGGTTTGGAGCAGTGGCACCGCAACTGCCCCAATGATTGCCAGCAACATATACCACTCCAGAATACTCTGATCCCACAGAGAAACTCCTATGAACGCCATGGTGTATGAAAAGAGCGAAGCACCTAACGCCCACAAGAACAGCTGTTCCTTCTTTCCAGTTATGGCTTGCCGAGCCCAACCGACGTACTTATAACCATAAACGAGAATCGCGACCAGACAAATGACGCCAAGAATCCCGGCATCATAAGCATTCGCAACGAACTGGTTTGCCGTGTCCCACATACCCCAGCCCCAGGACGCGTTGTCCCTGGTGCCGATCAGCCACCAATTCCAGAAGTGACCAATACAGGTGTCGATCAGAAAATAGCGGTGCCAAGAGGTCGACCCGCCTGAGAGGTCTATTCGCGAAATGAGGTGCCAGACCGGAGCTTTCATGACCAGGTGCAGAGTCACAAGCACAATCACGATGCTCCACCGGATTATCCGCATCATCCCGCGCACCTGCCACAAGCAGAGTGCCAACACGCCGCCCATCAAGGCTGAGAGGCACGTACTCGAGTGTGAGGCGATCGCCATCATGGTACCAGCAATCATGCCCATCACCGCTGTTATCCGGTAGCGGTTCTCTTTCATCCATAATCCAGCGAATAGAGGCACGGAAACCGCTCCAAATGTTCCCGCGAGCAGAGCTTGCGCGAAGGAACCCATCGAACGAACGGCTCCATCACGTTCCATGGACCAGACCCCGCGCGCACCACCTAACAAAAAATACGGATTCCATCCTTTCGTCAGTTGCTCGCAGGCCATCACGGCAGCTAGAAATACGACAATGAATGCAAGCGTGCGGATTGACTGAACCGCATCTTCGTCGTCGCGGATGGCACAACGCAGCAGAATGTATGCACCTAACGCGCTGTATAATCCGCCAACCTGATAGATTAACGCCTGGCTGTTGTTGAAGAGCAGAACACCAGAAACCGCAGTTGCCAACGCCAAAACGATGAACAGAATGTCGATTCTATTCACCCCAGCACTGAACAAGGTCTTACCTTGGGCTTTCATCATGATCATTCGAACAATCCCGAAGATGATGAGCACCCGCAACACCGGAAAGTGTAAACCGCCAAGAACCAGGACCTGGTCCTGGGGTATCAAAATACCCACCAGCAGAAACGGGACGATAAACTTTCTTTGCGGCAGAAATAGGATGAGGAGTCCGGCGACGATCATAATTACCGCTACCGCCGGATGAAGGACGGTGGATGCAACTCCCCCACCATATCTTAGATTATCGGGTACCACACTCGCTCCGAATCTGCTTCTCTAGTCTATCCGATATGTTTGTAAAGCAGGCGACCGATCAACGACAAAACGCGATTCGGAACAAAAGCGATTACTTTTCTCGCTGCGGTTCCCCCTACTTTGGAGGGAGCCTGCTCGAATAAATGGCTGGGGTATTCTTGAAGAGCAAACCTCGAATAAGTGAGTGAGCGCTGCTTGGCTCCCCACCGATTCTTGAACGTAATCAGGCCCGATTGACCTGCATCGGTACGCCCTAAATCGAAAAATCTCAGCCCCAAACCCTTTCCGTCTTGAATTGTTTTCCAATACAGAAGATGCATGGGACCGAGATTGTTGTACCGAGAATCGGAGCCTCCATATTTGTAAACGATCGTGTCCTTGTGCCGGAAGGTGATCATGCCGGCCAGGGCCTTCCCGTCCTTTCGCGCGATCCGAATCTTGAAAGCGTCCTTAAAACAGGCTCGCAAATTCTCAAACCACAATTTTGGTTGAGGGGGAACGTGGTGCCGGCGCCGCGTCGTTGTGAGCAGATTATAAAACTCAGAAAGTAGCTTATCGGAGGTGCCTTCTTCATACCCCAGCCCTTCACGCTCGGCTCTTCGGACTTTCCGTTGAATGGAGTCTTTATGAAAGCTGGCAAAAATATCGGGAAGACTAGGTGTTAGATCAATTTCGTGAAAACTGTACTGTGTGGTTGTCAGGCATAAAGAACTGGGCGCCAATAAAGGACTGAAGGATCGAAGTTCTAAATAGTTCCACTTTTCCACTCGTAGTTCTTCTTCTAACGCGGAAAGGATCGCGGCCATGTCTTCCTGGCGATCAATCAGCGGTTCACAGTGATCACAAAATGGAAGTGACACGAGGCGCCGACCTGTGAGCCAGCTTGTTACTCTGCAAAATATGACAGCGTTTGTTAGTGGCTCGCTACCATTCGTGGTGGTATAGCCGACGACGGAGTAACCGTAGGTGAGGTGGATTGCATTTAGCCAGGCAGAAGAATGAAAAACGGAGGCACGCGGATGGCGGGACACAAACACCTCCCACCTGGGGTCCGTCAGAGGGTCAAAACGCTGTACCACAAGGCGGGGGGGCCTGATCGTCGCAGGTGTTCGCGTTCCGGTCGTATGCGCGCTTCCAGGTAGAGTCAATAGGCGCGGGTCCAAGTCCGCCGCGACACTAAGCTTGGGCATCTGTGCTTGTTCCGGCAGTCCCATGTTCCAGGATTAGTATGCTCCCTCACCGAAGAAAACGGCCGCTGGTGTCTTGAGAAGAATTTTTATGTCGAGCCAAATGGACCACGTGCGCGCATACCGAAGATCCAGGCGTACCATCTCATCAAAGGATACGCGGCTTCGACCGCTCACTTGCCACAAGCCCGTTATCCCTGGCTTGGCCTGGAGGATACGGCCACGCTGCCAGGCCTGATAGGCATCCACTTCGTAAGGAATTGGTGGGCGCGGACCGACAAGAGACATGTCGGCCTTAAGGACATTGATGAACTGAGGTACTTCGTCGAGACTTGTTCTGCGCAAAAACCGCCCGACTTTGGTCACGCGTGGATCGTTCGGCAATTTATAAGTGCCGCTACCCTTATCGTCTCCGGTGCGATGGCGTTCCGCTTTTCCAGAATGAAAGTTGTGAAACCACTGCTTATGGACGGATGTGTCATTGTTTGCGTGCATGGATCTGAACTTGAACATCACGAATGACTTTCCGTGTTGACCTACGCGCTGCTGCTGGAAAAAGACCGGACCCTTGGAACTCAGCTTAATGGCGATGGCGATTACCAGAAAGAGTGGTGCAGAGAGGACCAGGGCCGCAGCGCTTCCGACAATGTCCATCAAGCGCTTGACTACGATTGAGAGTTTCCTCGACTCGTCCCGCGATTCAAGGTCTGGATACAAAGTTGGATTGCTGGGACGCCGCGAAACTTCATGGTGCCAATCTTCAGGATAGCAATGGATCGAAATGGAGATTTGGTTGAACTGTTCCTGCGTTAGTGAATCTTGCAGCGTCTCGCTGACACGGGAAAGAATTGCGCCGATTACCGCATGCTTTTCTGCAGCTACGATATCCGTAAAAATAACCCCGACGACGGCCTTGGTTTCGTACCAGCCGGTCGTGTCAGTGTCTCTGGTTAATGCCGCGAGCGCGAAGGCAATGCGTTCCAGCAGCCTTTGTCTCTTCGGCCCCTCTAGGTATTCTCCGACGGATACAAGAATCAAAGCGCATGCCTTGCGCGAGCGCTCACTGCGCTTGCGTGCCAAAGCAATCATTGCTCGAAACGAGTTTTCATCCAGCAATCGGCTTAGGTCTCCTCTGAATACGAATTCGTCCGTAGGCAGATGAAGCAGGTCTTCTCTCTGCGGAGACTTTAGGCTATCAGACGCCCTGGCGGAGTTTGCTGGCTTGGGTAATTGTTCCATTAGATTTTGAGGGTCAAAGATGTTACTGCGCGGCGTTACTGCAAAACGTGTTTCGCTTGTGGTGTGCCTTGAGTTCTGGGCACAGACAACTCCCGTGGTTGCACTGCAGTTGCGTATCGAACCACTTTAGAAGCAACTGAATTCGTTCTCAGCTTTGATCTACCGTGCAGCGAATCAAAGCACGCCGTTACTGGAGTCGACCACAGGCCGACTCATTAGGTTTGGGTAAGTCCGTAAGATCAGCTTGGCCGGTGGAGTCGCGGATTTTGGTTCGGTTGGCGCAGGAGCCTTTTCCGTCCACTCATCGCAAAAGGACTTGAAGGAGATCTGAACTCGCGATTCTTCACTAATAGTCTGAGCGGCCAAGAAACCGGCAATTCGCTCCCTTATAATCCGCTCCGCGTGACGCACGTCCTCGCAATCGCCCAACTCGGTGAAGATCACACCGAGGGAGCAATTCGGTTCCAGCCAGCCGGTGACGTCCGTTTCCCGGATCACGGAACCCAGGGTTACACCCACCTGAGTAAGAACTGAGCTGCAGTCAGCGCTGACCTGCATCAAAATCATATGCTTGGAGAGCCGCTCGGAACGTTTCTTCTCAGTCCACAACACCCGACGAAAATGGCCCTCAGAAAGTAGCGTGCGGTGCGCATCGAGCCATACACTGCGAGCCATGCTCCGTTCTTGGCTGGTGCTGATGCTTTGCATGATGTTAGAAATCGTCCCCACTAGCAAAACCTCTCTGACTGAGATTTAACCGAGTCGCACATCCGGCGTTCCATACGTTTAAGTGTGTAACTTACGCTCCACTACGGGGCGGCCGTTTGTGGGGGACAAGCCCAACCTTATCTTTGGTATAAGCACTTTGCCTGCCAACAGTCCGAACTAACCGTAACTGCCGAAAACTGTATTAAGATATCTATTTTCAATCAGATAACAAACTGTTCATGAGCGGTACTAGGTTTCAGCTAGCGCAAATGTGAAGTAAGCTGCACTCGAGTGCCAATGTCCTTCTCGGGGCGACATTGCCGACCTTTCCTCTAAGAGACTATTTTGCTTGTTTCGATCGATCGTACGAATGCAGGATCAATCTCCACTGCTACAGATCTCTGCAACAATGTCACAGAGAGTACCAGTCGGTGCGTTCCACGGACTTCCAGGAGAATCCCCTCTAGCCCGTGCAGCGGCCCTCTTTCAATGTGCACTCTGTCGCCGGCCCGTAGGAAGGGCCACGGCTGATTCGGCAGTCCTGACGCGATCAACACCTTTATGGCGCTAATCTCCGCTTCGTCCACGGGCGTCGGTGTCTTGCTATATCCGACAATCTGATTTACTCCGGGCGTCATCAGAACTGGCAATCGGTTTTGGATATTCAAGCGGCAAAACAGATAGCCAGGAAATAGTGGCGCGTCGATAATTTTGATTCGGTCTGACCACTGTTTCCGGCATTGGTAAAGGGGAACGAAAGGGGCATACCCTCTACCACGGAGGAGATCCGCGACACCCAACTCATGTTTTGTGTGCACCTGCAAGGCAAACCAGGGAAATCGGTCACCAGTGATTTCAATATCCCTTGCGATAGGATCTTTCATCCCCCTCGCTCCATCTGAACACGCTACCGCCACAAGAGTCCCACAGGACAGCTCTCCTCACCCAATCAAGCTGCAAGAGCGATGCCAGCTCCATTTCTGAGCTATCAACGCTAAAATGCTTTGTTTGATATAGATAGATCATAAAGAAGACGACCATTCGGGACCATACTGCGCGAAAAAGGCACTGCCGTAAGAAGCCACTTGCCCCATTGTGGTAACATTTTCCTTCAGGGCTCCGAAATTGCACCACAACCACGAAGGAACGCACGGAGAGGCCAAGAAAAAAAGGTCCCCGACCAATTAGGCTTTGCTTGAGGCCATAATGCTCTCAAGTATTTGTAAGTAAATCAGTTAATAGCCAGATGAGGTAAGCAGCCTTTGCAACTGATTTGGTAATAGGACGGGGCGGTGACTAGTCCTCTCAACGGTCTGATTCATCTCGCCCTCTATGGCAGGGAAGTGATGCTGATCGCGCCGACGCTGATGTCGGCTTGGTCCGCACCGATGAGGATTGAGCCACGGGTAAGAACACCATCGGCTTCTAGTTGCCAGTCAGGTGGTTCCGAGGTGCCAGATTGCCACACCTTGAAGCTGAAGTGGCTTCCGCCTGAAGTGTTCGAGGTAACCTGGAACTTGAAGACGTATTTCACACCGATGGTAAGCTGGGTAGTGTTCTGCACAAGTGTAGTTTCCGGAGTTTTAGCCGTGTTGGCATAAATGCTCAGGCCGGTGCCGTTATATACAAACCACGCCGGGAAGGGATGCCCAGTGCGCGGCTGGTCGGGCAGGATGACGCCATTGTTGGCCGTTGTGTGACCAGTCCAGCCCACAATCGGGCCCACACCATACGCGGTGCAATCAACGGCGTTCAGGGTAATCTCGACCGTGCCGACGAGGTTGGTCCAGGTGTTCATGTCTCCGAAGTCGATGAGACGGTCGTAGCCGGTCTGCATTGTGCGAGCCTCGTTATTCTGCAGAGCCCAATTGCCATCCACGATCTGCGCTACACTCTGGATGTTGTTTACGGTGGACCAGTCGATGCTGTAGTTCAATGGCCAAGTCTGGCCAGCTACATAGTTTGCGGTGACTGTATGTTGGGTGACGGCACCGTTGTTGTCCGTGGCGGTGAGCTGCACCGTATTCGCTCCCGGCTGCAGGCTCGAGTAGGCGATTTCGGCGTTGAAATCTCCTGGATCAACCAAACGCACCAGATTTTGCCCGATCCATAAGGGCTGTGCGGCCCCTCCATTGAGCGAGTATGTGAGGGAAGCAATTCCGCTAGGTGCAGAAACATTCCCGAGCACATTGATCCAAGTCTGCGGGATACCATTCTGTCCGAACGTTTGGTCGTCGCCATACCAGATGTTGAACACAGGTGCGTTGGGCGGGGCGGGCATGCCGCCATCGGCTGGAGAAACCGGTGCAGCGGTATTGAAGAAGTAATCCACTGCCGCGGTGAACCCGGGAGCGGGATTGCTGCCAAGGGTGGAGTTTCCGGCGATTGGGCCAACGGCGGTGACCGTTATCGGTTGAACGAAGTCAGTGCCAGGATTATAAGTTTTGCCATCGATCGACCACGATTCCGTCCAAGTAGTGCCGGAACGCTTAACTCGCAGCCAGAACGGTGCCCCGCCGCTAGAAATTTGGTTGTTGTACTGAATGGTGGGCGTGCCCGCGATGGTGGTGATCGCCAGCAGTCGCGGCGAGCTGCCATCGGAGAAGACAGCAAAATAGATGAAATTGTTGGCGTCCTGCTGCACGAAGATTCCCTGCTCCTGATAGGCAACGGTGACGGCCGAATCGAACTTTGCCTCCACCTCGAAGTCCACATCGGCCGTCGGCTCCAGCAGGGTGACCCCTTGGTTTGTGTTCCAGATATTGTGAGGGGTAACGCTGGGCACCACCAGCAGCGCATCGGTGCCGCTCATCCTCACGAACCCGCAGCATTGGGCTTGGAAGGTCCACATCGGATTTAGATCGGACCCCGTGAAGTCGTCCGAAATCGGCGCACCAGGCGGAGTGACACTGAAGCCCACGCCATTGCTCGCCACTCCGCCAGCCGTGATCACGACATTCCCAGTCGTCGCGCCGCTCGGCACTCGCACCGTAATGCTGGTCGCGCTCCAACTCGTCGGCGCGCCCGCTGTCCCCTTGAACGTCACTGTACTCGTGCCCTGGGTCGCACCAAAGTTCGTTCCCGCGATCGTAACGGTCGTCCCTACAGGCCCTGATGTTGGGCTCAAGCTGGTGATACCCGCAGTGACCGTGAAGCCCACGCCATTGCTCGCCACTCCGCCAGCCGTGATCACGACATTCCCAGTTGTCGCGCCGCTAGGCACAGGCACTGTGATACTTGTGTCGCTCCACCCCGTCGGAGCGCCCGCTGTCCCATTGAACGTCACCGTACTCGTGCCCTGGGTCGCACCAAAGTTCGTTCCGGTGATTGTTACCGCTGTTGCTACAGGGCCGGAAGTCGGATCGAGGCTGGCGATACTCGGCGTGGCGAGAACTGTGAAACTCACTCCGGCGCTGGGCACTCCGCTAACGGTCACAACAACGTTGCCGTTGGTCGCTCCGCTGGGCACCGGAACAGTGATGCTGGTCGCACTCCAAGCGGTCGGGGTAGCGGCAGTACCGTTGAAGGTGACAGTGCTGGTTCCTTGCGCAGCACCAAAATTTGTCCCGGTGATGGTCACCGGAGTCAATGCGGGACCGGAGGTCGGATTCAAAGTGGTGATCGTTGGGGTTGCTAAAACTGTGAAGCTTACGCCGTTAGTTGCCACGCCGCTCACGGTCACGACAATGTTGCCCGTCGTGGCACCGATGGGAACTGGCACGGTGATGCTGGTCGCACTCCAGGCTGTCGGCATACCTACGGTGCCATTGAACGTAACGGTGCTGGTTCCCTGCGTCGAACCAAAATTCGTTCCGGTAATTGTGACGGAGGTTCCGACAGCTCCAGAGGTCTGACTCAAACTTGTGATGGACGGCGTAGGTGATACTGTAAATGCCACAGGGTTGCTGACGGATGCGCCAATAATGACGAGAACACTGCCGGTGGTCGCCCCCGTGGGCACAGGGACAGTTATGCTCGTCGAACTCCAACTGGTGGGAGTGGAAGCGGTGCCATTAAAGGTCACCGCGCTGGTGCCCTGACTCGCACCAAAACTCGTTCCGGTGATCGTCACCACCGATCCTACGGGACCCGAGGTAGGACTGATACTCGTGATGGTCAGATTAGTTCCGGTGCCACCGCGGCCAGAGGTTCCACTGCCAGAACTCGCACAACCCATCAGTGCCAGGCACAGAAATGCGCACACCACGATTATGAGGTTTCGCAAAGTTTACTCCGTTAAGAATCAGAAAACTGACCTACATCGAGCAATTGAGGGGCCAGTACTGGCCCTGCCGTAAAGAACATTGAAATTTCTTAGCGACAACAAACAAAAAGAGTTAATAGAATCTCCAGCCTTAAGTGGTACAGGACACAGCCTGGTCTAACAGGCAACTGCATACCTGTCTATAGCTCCTCTTTTTCCATCCGTTAACATCCGTGTCTCCAGACTTAACGGCGAATGCGCTGCCAGCTCTAGAGACCTTCTCTTTCTATGTGTAATCATTTACCTTTTAGAAACGACCTGTTGACGGTTCTTCACTCGGTGTCGTGAGCTCGGCGCGACTCTGTACATTGTATTATTATGATAATAAAATACTTAAAAAAGTGTTGCAGGCATTAATCTAGTACTTGATGGCTTATGGAAGCGCGCTTGCTCATTTGCCTGGTGGGAATACCCTCTCTTTTTCCCTAAAGGGATTTGGGTCGACGGCCTTTAAGCGACTCGCAAGCCGCAACCTGTTGTCAGGAATTCCCGTTACTCCGCACGCATTGGAGTATAAGATTTGGGTTTCGGCCCAAAAGCCGCGAATCAGTAGACTTAAGGGAGAGAGACTAAAAATGCGGTGCCAAATCTTGATTCTGATGGGGCTCGTGCTTCTACCAGTTGCACGTGTTCAGTGCACGACCCAGCGATCTTCGACGCGGGAACAAAGCGCGAACGGCGAGCCTAAGACTGGCAGTCCTTCTGGTTCGGTTGCCCCCAATGACTACAGAATTGGCCCCCAGGACGTCATTCGCATCGACGTATGGAAAGAACCGGAGATTACGCGAACAATCCCTGTCCGTCCCGACGGAAAGATTTCCTTACCTCTTTTGAATGATGTACAGGCCGCCGGTTTAACAGCGATGGAACTCGCCGGAAACATCCGGGAGGCCCTGACGAAATACTTAACGGGTCCGCAGGTCACCGTAACGGTTACCGAGATCAACAGCCGTAGGGTTTTCGTCACTGGTGAAGTCGCCCACGTTGGGGCTCTGTCCCTTCTTCCGAACATGACTGTTTTGCAGGCTCTCTCGAGTACCGGCGGATTCACGGCGTTCGCCCGCAGAAACAAAATTTATGTCCTGCGATCCCAAGGCGGAAAGCAGATCAAACTTTTTTTTAACTATAAAGAGGTGATTAAAGGGAATCACTCCGAACAAGACATTCTTCTTCAGCCCGGCGATGTTATCGTGGTGCCCTGAGGATGTACTCATAATGAAGAACCGTCAATCAGCGCCCGGTTTTCTCTTGTTTTGCATTTTTGCTCTGTCCCCAACCATCGTTCGCGCGCAAGAAGAGCCACAACCGCAACAGCAGGAAGCTCCGCCGATCGACCAATCGGAACCCAAGCCCGCTGCTCAAGCGCCCTTTCCGGTGATCGATCCCAATACCCAAGACTACGAAGATCAGGGGGATCTGCGTGCCGATTTTACGCCACTGACGGGTGTGCAGAATCCGACCCTAGGGAGTCCTGAACTCCGCCATAGCTATTGGGCGGCAGGCCTTCAATATGGTTCGACGATCCAATCTGTTCCGGCCAACGGTTCCGATTCATCTAGCTGGTATGCGCAAAACTTCTTCCTCGGAAATCTTAGTTTGGTCAAAGCCTGGGGCCGATCGAATTTGTCGCTAAACTACACGGGTGGTGGATCTGTCTCTAGCAGCACCCAGCAATATACTGGCGTTCAGGAAGGGTTTCAAAATTTCCAACAATTGGCAGCGGCGCAAAATTTCCATACAACTCGCTGGGCCTTTCAGATTCTCGACCAGTTCTCTTACCTTCCTCAGGGTTCGTTTGGTTTCGGTGCTGGAACCAACCTAGGTACGGCCGGCATCGGTGGCTCCTTGGGAGCCACCGTCCCAGCCCTGAGTAATTCCGTTGTTCCCAACCAGAGTATTTTTTTTACTGGTCCGGTCTACAGTAACCTGGGTACTCTTCAAGCCACCTATACTCTGTCACAAAGAAGTTCCGTGACCGTCTCAGGCTCTTACGGGATTCTCCGCTATAGTGATCCCGGAGATATTGATAGTGACACCACGTATGCTAGTATCGGATACAATTACGTTTTGAGCCGTAAAGATGATATTGGTGTCGCTTACAGCTTTTCGAGCTATCACTACGACGGTCTTGACCAAGCCTATGGTAACCAGACCGTAGCACTCGCGTACAGCCGAAAGATTACCGGGCGGCTGGCGCTGCAACTCAACGGTGGACCGCAGATCACCACGTACCGCGTGCCGGTCGGGACCGCGACTCAGCAAACGGGCTTTCTTGTTAATGCGTATTTGAGATACGGAGCTCGTAACGGCTCGCTCACTGCGAACTATGTGCACGGCCTCTCAGGCGGCAGCGGCATTTATGTTGGCTCGAACCTTGATCAGATCAACCTATCCGCCAGCCGGAGACTGGGCCGTGTGTGGAATGGGCACGTGAATTTCGGCTACGCTCACAACTCCGCTCTCAACGGTTCGGGCCAAGCGAGTTATGACAATTGGTTCGGAAGCGGGGGAGTGAGCCGCCCTCTCGGACCTTACGTGTATTTGGGCATTTCGTATGCCGGCTACATAAGCAAGTATGGTACTCCCGCGACCACGAACACAACGAATTCGATCAACATAAGCCTGCAATGGCACATGCGTCCGATGACGTTGGATTAGTAGAATACTGGGTCCACACTGGTTCCACCGGAACCTCCCGATTTGTTTGAGTTGGCGGATAGCGTTACCAGCTAAAATAGACGTTTAAGCCCCGGGAGAGATTCGAGCTTATGTACAAGAACTTCTTCGGCCTGAGAGACAACCCGTTTAACGTCAATCCCGACCCTCGATTCCTCGTCTTCACCCAACAGATCGAGGAAACGCTGACGAGCCTGATGTATGGGATTCAGACTCGAAAGGGATTCGTCACCTTGACTGGCGAAGTAGGCACCGGAAAGACCACCATCATCAATCGGTTAATGGATTGGTTGCATCTGCGGCGAGCTCACACTGCATTCCTCTTCAACTCGCGGATGAACACCAACCAGCTTTTCGACTTTATCCTCGCCGAGTTTGAGATTTCCTGCCCCTCGCCTTCTAAGAGCCAACAGCTCATGAGACTGAACCAGTGGCTGCTGGATCGCTATCGCGCCGGCGAGACAGTTGTGCTAATCATCGACGAAGCGCAAAACCTCACCTTCCCGGTTTTGGAGGAGATTCGTCTCTTGACCAACTTGGAGACGTCCACAGAAAAACTCGTTCAGATCGTTCTTTCCGGTCAGCAAGAACTCGAAGAAAAACTCAAGCTTCCGCAGTTGCGCCAACTTCGCCAGAGAATCATGCTGAAGTGCAAGACCCAGCCGCTCAATAATGAGCAGACGCACTCTTATGTCCTCGAACGCCTTAAAACTGCTGGGGCAGGTCCGGAGCCCATTTTCAGTCCGCAAGCCCTCAATACCGTGTATCTCTATTCTTTGGGAATTCCTAGGGTCATCAATTTGCTGTGCGAGCACGCGCTCGTGAATGGTTTCGTCGACCAGCAACGCCCGATTCAGCCCGGAATAGTGGAGGACGTAGCCCGAGAATTCGAACTCGATCAGGTGGAACCGATCGCGCCAAATGGCAGTGTGCGGCCAGAGACGGACGTGTACAACTCCGAGGCCTTCCTGCAAAACCTAGGTGAGGCGCTCTCTCGCTTCCGCTTTGGTCCCACGACTCCACGTCGCGGGAAATAGAGATTGGACCAGGGCGCCAATCGCGGGAAGGTCGATATTTGGTCAATGAGCCGAAGAAAATGGTCGGTCCACAGAGATAATGTTTTTCACACAGGAAGGAGGGACCATTTCGTTCTTCCTGCTTAAGTTAGGCCAGTATGTTCTGTAAGACTAGCCTATTCAATGATTTAGGTGATTATCCGTGCATAGATCAGATTGGCCTTCGGGTTGCCGTCGTTTTTATTCGCCGTGCCTGTCACTCGTACCAATTTGTTCGATTGAGCCCCTCGACTGGTCAAGGTTGGTCGATTCTGATGGAAAACGATCTGAAAGATGCGCTCTTGAATCAACCCCGATTATCCGAAACGACACATACCGATCGTGGTGTTTCATCGATGAAGCTGTCCATTGTCATTATTTGTTGGAACGACCTAAAACTCATTCGCAATTGCCTTGACTCCATTTATGCCGGGACCCATTCCACGGCGTTCGAGATCATTGTCTCAGATAACGGCTCCACCGATGGCTCTCCCGAATTTATTCGCGGAAATTATCCCGATGTCCGCGTCATTGAAAATGGAGCTAATTTACGATTCGCGAAAGCCAACAACGTCGGAATTCAGGCTAGCCAGGGCGAATATGTACTCATTCTCAATCCAGACACGATTATTCACGAAGGTACTCTAGACAAGCTCGTGCAGTTCGCTGATCAGCACCCCAAAGCCGGCGCATTCGGCTGCAAGGTTCTGAATCCCGACGGCACCTATCAGGAATCGGCTCGACCCTTTCCAACCGTGCGCGGAGAATGGATCGCCGCGCTCTACCTGAAGCCCCTCGGGCGTCTTTCCGATTGGTTCCTCGCTAGCACTTATGTCGGTTGGTACGGTGATTCAACTCGCAAGGTAGACTGGCAGTCAGGGTGTTTCCTCCTGGTCCGCGGTGAACTGCTCAAGCGCTTGGGCGGTTTCGATCCGCAGTTCTTTTATTATTATGAAGAGGTCGATCTGTGCCGCCGCATTTGGAACGCGGGCTACCCCATTCTATTTGACTCGGATGTGACCATTATTCATCTCGGCGGCCAATCGACCAAACGCTTCCCCCTGTCATTCCACCTGGATCGCCAAATCACGCGCTATCGCTATTTCTACAAATATTTTGGCAGGCCAGGTGTGCGCAAGAACCGTCGCGCCATGCTAGTGTTTCTGACCATTCGCAGGTTCGGTTACGGTATCCTCCATCTGGTTCGTCCTTCGGAATCTGTAAAGAACCGTTTGGAGATACTGCGAGCGGTGTTTGAATGGAATTTCCGCGTTGACCCAGTTCGATTGGTCGAAAAAGGCGAAGAGCCAAAACTCTCATGCGAACCTGTGGGACGCGTGCTTGAAAGATAAAAGTCGATCTACGGCAAGGTTGCTGTTGCCTGCCTGTGGCGGCAGCGGCCCTAACCGAGATCATTTCAAAAGGAACCTTCGACAACGTGGATATCCATATCGAGTCAGTCACCTTTCGTGACGTTACCGTGATCGTTCCAGATATTTTTCAGGACAGCCGCGGTTTTTTCCTGGAAGCGTTTCGCGAAGACCAATTCAAAGCTCACGGGCTGCCGACCCATTTTGTACAAGACAACCATTCGCGTTCTTCAAAGGGCGTCCTGCGCGGCCTGCATTTCCAATGGGAGCCTCCTATGGGAAAGTTAATGCGCGTGACGGTTGGCAATGCGTTTATTGTGGCCGTGGATATTCGCAAAGGCTCGCCCACCTTGGGCAAATGGTTTGGCGTAGAAGCTTCCACGGAGAATCGCCGCCAGGTTTGGGCCCCAGCCGGCTTCGCTCGAGGGTTTTGCGTACTTTCCGACGTCGCGGAGATTCAGTACAAGTGCACTGGGCTCTACAATAACAAAGGCGAATCTGGCGTTCTTTGGAATGATCCAGAAATTGGGATCAAGTGGCCCTTACAAGATGTTCAGCTTTCTGATAAAGACAAGAATGCACAAACCTTGGCGCAGTGGCTGGCTCGACCGGAGTCCGAAAATTTTCGCTACTAAGCTGTACCGTAGCTCACGAACTTCAAGGAGGAACTTGTGAAACTTCTCATCGCCGGTGGTGCCGGATATATTGGCTCCGTGCTGATCCCGAAACTCCTTGATCGGGGCTATAAAGTAGACGTCGTGGACCTGTTCTGGTTCGGCAATCACTTGCCCCGCCAAGTCGGCGTACTCAGCAAAGACATCTTCCACCTTACCCAGGAAGATCTGGAATCCTACGACCAGGTTGTTTTCCTGGCGGGGCTGTCCAACGACCCCATGGCAGAATTCTCCCCCAGCAAGAATTTCATCTTCAACGCCGCCGCGCCTTCTTATCTCGCGTATATGGCTAAGAAAGCTAAGGTGAAACGCTATGTCTACGCTAGCTCCTGTTCCGTGTATGGCTACACGGAAAACGAGTTGTACGACGAAACCCGCGTCGTTAGCTCCAGTTATCCCTATGGCGTTTCGAAACTGCAGGGCGAACAGGCAGCCCTCCAGCTTGGCGACGAGAACTTCTCCGTGATCGCACTTCGCAAAGGAACCGTTTCCGGCTACAGCCCACGTATGCGTCTGGATCTGATCATCAACACGATGTTCAAAAGCGCCATGAAAGACCGCGCCATCACCATCAACAATCCTTCGATCTGGAGACCACTCTTAAGTATTCAGGACGCTGCCACCGCGTACATTCGCGCCATCGAAGCCAACCACAAGATTTCCGGCATCTTCAACGTGGCTTCCGGCAATTACACCGTAGGCGAGGTTGGCGATCTGGTGAAATCGACCATCGAGGAGCGCCTCGGCACGCCCATCCACCTGGTGATCAAGCACATCCAGGATTTCCGCAACTATAAGGTAAGCACGGAGAAAGCAAAAACAGTGTTGAGCTTTCACCCAGCCGATAATCCGAAGTCCATCGTCATGAACCTAATCGACAATATGGAGAAATTCCGCGATTGGGACAATCCCGAATACTCCAACATCGCCATGTTCAAGAACATCGAAAACGCCGTGGACATGCATGCGATGGAAAGAACGGTTCAACGATGAAGGTCGCGGTTATCGGCGCCAACGGGCAATTGGGCAGCGACCTCGTCGCCGCTTTCACGGAGAAGGGCGACGCTGTCTCGCCTCTTACCCACGCGGACTTGGAAGTTGCTGATCTCGACTCCGTCGCAACCGCCATAAAGGAAATTCATCCGGATTTCATCGTGAACACTTCCGCGATGCACCATGTCGACAAATGTGAAATGGAACCGGAGAAAGCGTTTGCCACCAACGCGGTGGGCGCTAGAAACCTGGCTGCGGTCGCGCGTGATCTCCACGCGGTTCTTGCGCACGTCAGCACCGATTATGTCTTCGACGGCAAAAAGCAATCTCCTTACGTCGAAGAAGACACGCCCCGGCCGCTGAATGCCTACGGAATTTCCAAATTAGCCGGCGAGCATTTTGTCCGCTGTATCACCGACAAGCATTTCGTGGTGCGTACGTCGGCGATTTATGGCAAAAGCCCGTGCCGCGCCAAAGGCGGTCTCAACTTCATCGAATTGATGTTGAAGCTGGCCAAGGAACGCGGCGAAGTTCGCGTCGTCGATAGCGAGTTTGTCACTCCGACGCCGACCGCCGAAATCGCCCAGCAAATCGTGGCCCTCAGCCGTTCAACTCACTACGGCCTATACCACGCCACGGCCGAGGGCAGTTGCTCCTGGCACGAATTCGCTCGTGAGATTTTCGATGCGACGCAAACCCCGGTTCGTTTGCTCGTCGCTGGGCCTAACGAATTTCCCGCCAAGGTGCCGCGCCCGAAATATTCCGTGCTCGAGAACCAGGCGCTGAAAAAAGAGGGTATGAATGTGTTCAAGCACTGGAGAGAGGGCCTTCACAATTACCTGGGGCTCGACCGGCTGGGTAAATCACCGTCTCTCTGGGCTTCCAATTAGCAAGTCGTTGCATGCAGCTAAAGCTGGCCAATCTTCCCCAACGCGTCCTCAACGGTAAGGATTTCCGACCCGGAATCCATAGCGCTGCGCACCACCGCCTCAAACAAGGAGGGCGTGCATCCATACCGGCTGGGATTTTCCTGCACATCATGAGTGTAGAAGATCAGCCAGCTTTTCTGCCGTGCGTTTTGATTGATCAGCGATTCGGCCGCGACAAATCGCTCGGCCCCTCCATAGAGACTGTTTGCATGAAGCAGGTTCAGGTCCACGACGGGGCCGTCCAGGCCGGGAAAAATTCCGCGACAGCTCTTCATCGTTGGCCCTACCTGCTTTTTCGCCGCGACGGTCACTCCCCCGAATGGGTAGGAAAAATTCAAGCGTTCGGCTTTCCCAAGAAACCGCGCAAGCTCCAGTTCACCCCTACGCACATCTTCGCGATAGGCGGATAGGGTCATCTTGCGCGCCGATATATGTGAATAAGTGTGGCTGGCCAGCTCGTGTCCCGTTTCGAGCAAACGCGGCAGGTCAGCCTGATCGAATATGGAACCTACTTCGGTATTGCTACCCATAAGCCCGGGTGCTGCGTAGTAAGTCCCGCATAGCCCATGTGCCGCAAGAATGGCCCCGCCGTTGAAGAGCGCCGTCTTCGGAAAATCATCGAAGGTAAAACTGATCAGCGGACGATCGGTGGAAAGTCGCACTTCTCTTCGCGCCACAGCGCTCATCAGTTGTCGACGCGCGCCGCCTAGGACGGTTCGTAGCCTCATATCTACTTTTGCATCCCGACTTCCTCGTCCTCGACAATTTGCAGGACGCCATCGGGCGGAGCCACCAAATTTCTCGGCACTTCCAGTTTCGAAACTCCTTCGACGATGGCCGTCTCCCTGAATCCCATATCCTCGAACACTTGTCCCGATGGGGCATTGCGTGGCGTTTTCCGGTAATCCGCGTAGAAGGACTCTTTGCCATCGGACGTGTACTTTGCCACCACAAACGACAAAAATGCATGTTCCACGCGCTTTGACTGGATACGGCAACTGAACATCAAATCAGTCAATCGTGGCTCACGATTATCAATAATGGCAAAGCCTACAACTCCGTAGCTTCCAAACTTGTCTTCGCATTTAATGACGTACGTTTCGAGAGAACGATTTTTTAGGATTTCCGACAGCTTTGCGCGATCGTAGCGGTTTCCCGAAAAATTCATCTGATTCGTGCGCTGCGTCAGTTCGTGTACGCGCTCAATATTTTCTTCGTCCATTTGTCGCAAGGTAACCTTGATCTGACAATGTCGCAGAAAAGCCATATAGTCCTGGCCAAAGCCTTCGACCAGCGTTTGCCGTTCGTTCTCCACTTTATACATCTTCCTGCGATTCGCGCTCTCCTCCGTCACGGGAACCTTCAACTCGGCCAAACTCAGCAGTTGTTGAAATTCCAGCGCGTCAAAAACTCGCACCACGGGAAAACTTGTTCGAATCTCTTCACGTTCGAACTCCGAATCGTCCACGAACAGCAAAGTGTCGATGCCGATGTTCAGCTTCTGCGCAATGCTGGAAACGGCCTGACTCTTCGGGTTCCAGCTAATCTGAGGGAAAAGGAAGTACTCCTCAATTTTGAACTTCTTCAGAATTTCGATGGCTTCGTCGTGGTTATTCTTACTTGCGACCGACTGAAGGATCCCACGCCGATCTAGTTCCTCAATGACTTCGCGTATCCCCTCTTTCAGGGCGAGTTTTTCTGGTCCATCTTCCACCAGAATTCCTTGCCAGAGGGTATTGTCTAGGTCCCAAACCACGCATTTCACTCTGGGCAACTTCGTTCTTGGCTTCTCGCCGTCCTTAGAAGTTGTTTCCTCCGCTGGCCGATCTTCGTGAACAAAATCGAGCATTCCAAAATATAAAGTCGTGCCGTCCGGTACGTCGTTGGGAATCAACTCCACTTGGAACGAATTCTGCAGCCCAACGACAGCATCGATCGCCTCATAGGCAACTCGAAAACGATTGGCGCCCGGTTTGGCCACCAGCAAATCCTGGTATGGAATTTTGCTGCTCGCTCCGTTCCCTCGCACCGTGAAGGACAAGCGGATTTCTTCTTGCTGCGGGTTATAACATTCCACCAGAAATGACGTTGGGCGCTGCTCTCCCGGCTTGCGGCTTCCTGCCACTCGCTTCTTGTAGGAGTAGCGCTTGCTCGACAAGAATGTTCTTGCCGGAGCCGGCAGGATCAAGTGTTGTAACGCACCACCTATCCGGCGATCTCGACTCTCAATCCTTCGAGCCTCCTCAGGAGTGAACAGATGCACGTTACCCACGGTCCACAGCTTGCCCCATTGCTTGAAACCGATCTTCAGCACATAACCATTGGGGCTGCCGGGAGCATCGATCCGCACCATTCCGTCCGTGAATCTCCTGCATTTTCCGTCGGTTCGCGGTTCGTACAAATCGCACGTGGTGTAACACGAGGGCCAAACGCACTCGGTGCAATGCTCTCCCCAAGGGAGAACTGTTCGGTGCCTTAGTCTGGACGTGCACTCTGCAAAAAACTCAACGGCCCCTTCGGGCATGCTCGAGGTCGGTTCAACATTAACGTTTATTTCCGATTCGTACATGTCGGGTCCGGAGTCGCTTTTTCCTAGACTAGTCGATTTCTGGCCATATTCATCAGATTCAGGCTGCCGTCATTCCGTTTGGGGACCTGCCGGCCCCACATTGAATTACATTTTGTTGATTCTACATAGCACGATTCCCGCCAAAAGAGTTAGAATCTGCGACGTTGCCAAGCCAGGCGTTGCGATCGCGAACATCGACGCCATAAATAATTGAAAATAATTGCTTTAGTTCAGTTTTCGTCGAAATGGGAATGGTCTGGGATTGCTGGAGTCGAACTCACGATTAACGGCGCTCCTGAAGGTAGAGTTACGGCCCGTCTAATTCCCTTTCTCCACGGTTCTGCGAGGACCGCTCGCAATAAAGGCGAACACACCTTCCAAATTAGAGCAAACTTTTGCATTAGCTGGCCGTTCATCACCTTCCCGCAGAGATTAAAGCTTTATTTATCTTCAGTTACGGCCGCGTCCGAGCCTACTGAGTGGCCCCCAACGTGCGCTGAAGTGTCCAGAGTTCGTGACTCCGAGCTTGGGGTATCCCTGCGTCCTCAATTCCGGTAACGAGCTTGGGGAGAATACTAGATAATGCGTTTGCGTTACCTGTATCTCAGTTTAATAGTCTTAGCGTTGGCGATGTTTACGTCGGCACCACGTTTGATGGCGGACGGTGTGCATCACTGTGACAAACACAGTGATGCTGTATCCACCGACTTCTCCTCATTCGGCAACCATGGCGACACCCTGATCTTTGCGAATTTCCAGCAGGACAAGGGCGGCGACTGGGACTGGAAAGGTGCAAAGTGGGATAACGACGGTGGCGGGCGGAATTGGTGGAACGGGAAGGATTACGATGGAGATCCCAAGACAACCAGTTGGGCAAATACTCCTGAGCCCTCCGTTTTGACTCTTCTCCTCGCGAGCGTTGTTTCTCTTCTAGGCGTTACGTTGCTTAAGAAAGTTCTCGCCTAACTTTCGTTTTTTGAAACCTATCAACCCATATCGCCGTCCTGCAAAGGGCGGCGATTTTTTTGGCTTTGGTCGTTTATGCGGCCGGCGTTGTCGCAGCATGTCCATCAAACGAACAGGGCAAAACATAAATGCTATGCGCCTCACCACCAGCCAAAG
Source organism: Candidatus Acidiferrales bacterium (assembly GCA_963776365.1). Lineage (GTDB taxonomy): Bacteria > Acidobacteriota > Terriglobia > Acidiferrales > UBA7541 > Acidiferrum. The sequence goes on from CAVZMQ010000015.1 coordinate 61,009, forward strand.
AGCCTTGCCAACTCGACAAGCGTATGAAAACGCTAGATGATCGACCGATAGGGCGATTGGATCATCCCGAAACTGTCGACCAGGTATTCACCCGTATCGTCGCAAAAAATCCACATAACCGTTTATCGGTCGCAGCCCGCGCAGCAAGTAGATTGCGATCCCGAACGATGCAACTCTGGCAATTTGTTGGTTGTGTATATCCCTCATTTTGTAGCGGGTCCAGCTAAGGTTAGTCATCCGGAAGTGACAGGGATGCTTCCGACCGGGTTCTGGGACATCTGTCGATCGTTGTTTGGCCCATTTGCTCTGGAAACAGGGCGGAGCTTCACAATCGGGCCGGCGAAATCGTCTGGCTGCCAACCTTCTTGAAAAGTTCCTTAATACCCTGTTTATTGGTACTCCGTTGCTGGTAGAATCCTCCTCCGAGCGTGTCCTTCGAGAAACTGGAATTTAGTACAGCCGTCCCCTCCGGTTGTGTACGAGGGAAGCTCATACGCTAGTCGTTAAGAGGGAGCTCCGATGCGTGCGAGTTCGAAGCTAGCTTTTGCGTCCGTATTTTCTCTTCTTTTCGTGGTTGCCAGTCTGTCCGCAGCTCCGACCTACGTAACAGGGAACACCAATGCCTGCACCGCAAGCTCCTGTGCGGTCACCCTGGCGAGCACGAATGCGGGAGACCTGATCGTCCTCGCTTTGTTCGTGTGGGACTCGACAAGCGTCAGCAACGTGAGCGATACGCAAGGCAATCCGTACACGCTTATTGGGTCGCCGCAAACGTGGTCGACGCACAATTTCGTCGAACGACTCTATTACGCCAAGAACATCAAGGGTGGTGCGGACACCGCGACAGTGACGCTCAGTGGCAGCAAATATATGGAAGTACGCGTCTACGAATACTCCGGGCTGGATCCTTCGTCGCCATTGGACGGCTCCGCTACTCCAAGTACGGGCACCTCCGTGACCGGCACAAGTGGAACCTTGACGACCACGAACGCCAGTGATCTTCTCTTCGGATTCTTTCATTCCGACAACAACGTGTCGAACACGGCAGGATCAGGATTCACACCGCGAACGTTGGCGCTCGACGGCTATCCGCTGGCTGAAGACCTAAATGTCAGCGTGGCCGGGTCGTACTCGGCGATGATGCTTTTCTCCGGTAGCGCCGACTACGTCGGCTTCTTGGTGGCATTCAAGGCCGCCTCAGGTGGCGGAGGCGGCGCACCCAACATTAGCGCAGTGTCCGTGTCGCCTGTAACCGCGACCACTGCGGTGGTGAGTTGGACGACGAACGTGACGGCCACCAGCCGCGTGGACTACGGCACGACTGCTTCCTATGGATCGAACGTGAGCGATGCCACTTCGGTGACCAGTCACTCCTTGTCACTCTCGTTGCTCACCTGCAACACCACCTACCATTATCAAATCACTTCGGTTGGGTCGGGAGGCACGGCGACCACGCCGGATGCCACATTCACCACGGCTTCGTGCAGCACAGGGGGGCCTCCTGCGTACATCAGCGGGAACACCAATGCCTGCACCGCAAGCTCCTGTGCGGTCACCCTGGCGAGCACGAATGCGGGAGACCTGATCGTCCTCGCTTTGTTCGTGTTGAACTCGACAAGCGTCAGCAACGTGAGCGATACGCAAGGCAATCCGTACACGCTTATTGGGTCGCCGCAAACGTGGTCGACGCACAATTTCGTCGAACGACTCTATTACGCCAAGAACATCAAGGGTGGTGCGGACACCGCGACAGTGACGCTCAGTGGCAGCAAATATATGGAAGTACGCGTCTACGAATACTCCGGGCTGGATCCTTCGTCGCCATTGGACGGCTCCGCTACTCCAAGTACGGGCACCTCTGTGACCGGCACAAGTGGAACCTTGGCGACCACGAACGCCAGTGATCTTCTCTTCGGATTCTTTCATTCCGACAACAACGTGTCGAACACGGCAGGATCAGGATTCACACCGCGAACGTTGGCGCTCGACGGCTATCCGCTGGCTGAAGACCTAAATGTCAGCGTGGCCGGGTCGTACTCGGCGATGATGCTTTTCTCCGGTAGCGCCGACTACGTCGGCTTCTTGGTGGCATTCAAGGCCGCCTCAGGTGGCGGAGGCGGTGCACCCAACATTAGCGCAGTGTCCGTGTCGCCTGTAACCGCGACCACTGCGGTGGTGAGTTGGACGACGAACGTGACGGCCACCAGCCGCGTGGACTACGGCACGACTGCTTCCTATGGATCGAACGTGAGCGATGCCACTTCGGTGACCAGTCACTCCTTGTCACTCTCGTTGCTCACCTGCAACACCACCTACCATTATCAAATCACTTCGGTTGGGTCGGGAGGCACGGCGACCACGCCGGATGCCACATTCACCACGGCTTCGTGCAGCACAGGGGGGCCTCCTGCGTACATCAGCGGGAACACCAATGCCTGCACCGCAAGCTCCTGTGCGGTCACCCTGGCGAGCACGAATGCGGGAGACCTGATCGTCCTCGCTTTGTTCGTGTTGAACTCGACAAGCGTCAGCAACGTGAGCGATACGCAAGGCAATCCGTACACGCTTATTGGGTCGCCGCAAACGTGGTCGACGCACAATTTCGTCGAACGACTCTATTACGCCAAGAACATCAAGGGTGGTGCGGACACCGCGACAGTGACGCTCAGTGGCAGCAAATATATGGAAGTACGCGTCTACGAATACTCCGGGCTGGATCCTTCGTCGCCATTGGACGGCTCCGCTACTCCAAGTACGGGCACCTCTGTGACCGGCACAAGTGGAACCTTGGCGACCACGAACGCCAGTGATCTTCTCTTCGGATTCTTTCATTCCGACAACAACGTGTCGAACACGGCAGGATCAGGATTCACACCGCGAACGTTGGCGCTCGACGGCTATCCGCTGGCTGAAGACCTAAATGTCAGCGTGGCCGGGTCGTACTCGGCGATGATGAACTTCTCTGCCAGCGCGGATTATGTCGGCTTCCTTGTTGGCTTCAAAGCCGCGGCGGGCGGAGGAGGAAGCGGAGCGCCCAGCATCACGAGTTTGTCACCGAACTCCGGGCCGGTGGGTACGTCTGTCCATATCACGGGGACGAATTTCGGATCAACACAAGGCTCGAGCACCGTCATGTTTAACGGTATGACCGCGAGTATTACCAACTGGAGCGCCACCAGCATCACCGTTCTGGTGCCCAGCGGAGCAACCAGCGGCAATGTTGTTGTGACCGTTAGCGGAGTGCCCAGCGCCGGAGTGAGTTTCACAGTTCTCGCCACGCCGAGTATCACCAGCCTCGATCCGACTTCCGGCGCTGTAGCAACAGCGGTAACAATTACCGGAACGAACTTTGGTGCGATCCAGGGCACGAGTACGGTGACGTTCAATGGGACGGCTGGCGCGCCGACGAGTTGGAGCGCGAGCAGCATTACGGTGCGAGTGCCGAGTGGAGCGACAACTGGGAATGTCGTCATCACGGTTGGCGGAGTGGCGAGCAATGGCGTGAGCTTCAGTGTCACTCCGCCTGGTGCGCCGATTTCGGACGACTTCACGGGGTCCGATCTAAATCCGATGTGGACCTTCCAAGCCCAATGCTGCGGGTTCGTGAGGATGAGCGGCACCGATGCGCTGCTGGTGGTGCCCAGCGTTACCCCTCACAATATCTGGGACACAAACCAAGGGGTCACCCTGCTGGAGCCGACGGCCGATGTGGACTTCGAGGTGGAGGCAAAGTTCGATTCGGCCGTCACCGTTGCCTATCAGGAGCAGGGAATCTTCGTGCAGCAGGACGCCAACAATTTCATCTATTTTGCTGTCTTCTCCGATGGCAGCTCGCCGCGACTGCTGGCGATCACCACCATCGCGGGCACGCCCACCATTCAGTACAACAACCAAATTTCTAGCGGCGGGGCACCGTTCTGGCTGCGAGTTAAGCGTTCCGGCACTACTTGGACGGAATCGTGGTCGATCGATGGCAAAACTTATAATCCTGGCACTGACTTCGTTCAACCGATAACGGTCACCGCCGTTGGCCCAATCGCCGGAAACTCCACCCTTGGCAGCAATCCCGCTCCCGGGTTCACCGCGGCAGTGGATTACTTCTTCAATACCGCTGCACCGATTTCTCCAGCCGATGGCGGCATGCCCGCCCCGCCCAACGCACCTGTGTTCAACATCTGGTATGGCGACGACCAAACGTTCGGACAGAATGGTATCCCGCAGACTTGGATCAATGTGCTCGGAAATGTTTCTGCACCTAGCGGAATTGCTTCCCTCACATACTCGCTCAATGGAGGGGCCGCACAGCCCTTATGGATCGGGCAAAATCTGGTGCGTTTGGTTGATCCAGGAGATTTCAACGCCGAAATCGCCTACTCGAGCCTGCAGCCGGGAGCGAATACGGTGCAGCTCACCGCCACGGACAACAACGGTGCCGTCACCCAACATACAGTCACCGCAAACTATGTAGCTGGCCAGACTTGGCCATTGAACTACAGCATCGACTGGTCCACCGTAAACAACATCCAGAGTGTAGCGCAGATCGTGGATGGCAATTGGGCTCTGCAGAATAACGAGGCTCGCACAATGCAGACCGGCTACGACCGTCTCATCGACTTCGGAGACATGAACACCTGGACCAACCTCGTCGGCACGGTCGAGATTACCCTGAACGCCGTTGATTGCACCGCGTATGGTGTGGGCCCGATTGTGGGCTGGACTGGTCACACAACGGCCAACAATGGCGTCATCCTGCCCGACCAGCCGCGCACTGGGCATCCCTTCCCGGCGTGGTTTGTATATAACGGCACCGGCCTGAGCATTTATGCCAACACGGCTAAAACTCCGGAAACTACACTTGTGCAGAACACTACCCAGCTTACCATCGGTGTGAAATACGTCTTCAAGTTCCAGGTTACCTCGAACACTTCAGGCGGAAGCCACTTCAGCTTCAAGGTGTGGCAATCTGGCACCTCGGAACCACCTGACTGGCAACTAGAAGCCGATGGTGTTCTTACCCGTGGCTCAATCCTCATCGGTGCGGACCAAGCCGACATCAGCGTCGGCGCGATCAGCATCACTTCCCTGCCATAGAGGGCGAGATGAATCAACGTAGACGACCGTTGAGAGGACTAGTATCTGCCTATTAACTGATTTACTTACAAATACTTGAGAGCATTATGGCTATCGAACATTGCACTCAACGAACTGGACCGGGAGTTGGAGCGGCGCGGACACCGGTTCACACGATATGCGGACCTCGGGGGTCAGTTCAAAAGCGGCCAACTGGGGTCATTTCAAAACCGGCCAACGGAAGTGGCCCGGAACTGTTAGAAGTTGTACCCGATCGTGAACTCTCCAAGCAAGGTAAATCAGTTTTTTTCCCTCAAAGCTCCCCAAAAAACGCATTCAGAAGTCCGCAGCCGCGTTTTCTCGAGGTCCCCCATGTTTCTAGTCATGGCTTTTCCGGCGCCGAGGGGTCGGTCTGTGACTTGGTCCTCCAGCTCCGTGGTCCACATTTGAGGATATGACCATGGTGCAGGAGGCGGTCCAGCATGGCGGTGACAGCCGCGATGTCGCCGAGCAGTTTTCCCCAGTCCTCGACGGGCCGGTTGGAAGTCACCAAGGTGCTGGCTCGTTGATAGCGGCGCATAACGATCTCCAGCAGCTCTTCTGCTGCTGTGGGCCCTAACTTGCGCATCCCCAAGTCATCGATGATCAGCAGCGGCACGGTGGCCAACACTTCCATGAGTTCTTTGCGGGTCCCGTCGAGAGCGGCTTCCGCGATTTCCTCCAGCAGGACATGCGCCTCACGGTAGATCACGCGATAGCCTTGGCTGATGACCGCTTTCCCGATGGCTTGCGCCAAGTGACTTTTGCCGGTGCCAGGTGGCCCCAAAAATAACGCATCATCATGACGAGCGACGAACGCTGCGGTGGCCAGATCGAAGACTAAGCTGCGATTCATCTTCTTGTTGAAGTCGAAATCGAAGTTGTCGAAGCTCGCCTGCGGATCGCGAAATTGTGCTTGTTTCCGGCGTCGTTCCAGTAGTCGGTCGCCGCGACGAGTCAGTTCGTCAGACACCAGACAGGAGAGGAAGTCGATGGGCACCATGGGTTCTGCTTGGGCCTGCTGCAGGCGCGTTTCCAACACCGCGGCCATACCACCGAGGCGTAGTTGACGCAAAGCACGATTCAACTCGATTAGATTCATTCTGCTTGCTCCTTAGTTTTGAGATTGATGAAGTCGCGATACTCGGTGAGCTGGCGGATCAACGGATCAATCTGTCGTAAAAACATTTGCGGGTGCGGACGGCGTTCCAGATAGCGGCGCACGAAGCGGTATTCATGGACGCCGATGTCCATCGCGGTGGCGCAGGCATCTTCGACTGCCGCGGCCCCGTATTTTTTCATCAGGGAAAGCACCCCGAGGATGCGGCGGATGCCCATCTCTCCTTGTTGTTGGTAGATCAGTTGGCAGAACTTGCCGATGGGGGCTCCCGCATGTTCGGCGCGACGCAACAGTTGCGCTGTGCTGAGCGGCATTTTCTTGGGGTGATCTTCTTCCTCGATGCGATATCCACCACGTTTCTGGCGCAGATGCTCACGAAGAAGTTGGCTCGTGTGCGGATGCAGGATGCGCACGTGTAACTCATCCCATTGCACTTTGACCAGCCGCCCGATCCATCCCGGCGGCAAGCTGTAGTAGGCGGCCTCCACTTCCACGCAACCATCCAGATGCACCACGCGTTCTCCGTATTGGTAATAGCGGAACGGTTCCAGAGGTAGTGGCAGCAAGTGCGGTTTTTCTTCGGCGAACATGGCTGCCACTTGTCGTTTCGTCGTGCCATGGATGCGCGTGTCCGCCCAGCGCTCCTCCCAGCGGTCTAAATACGCTTGCGCTTCCTCCAGGCTCTCGAAACGCATCCCTTTGAGCGGCGTTTTCTTGGCGTGGCCGACCCCTGACTCTACTTTCCCTTTGCGATCCGCATCCCGGATCCGGCAAGGCAGGGCCACTACTCCTCGGACGCAAAAGATAACTTCTGTTTTGAGCGCGCGCTGAGGTATCGATAGATGTGCCCAAAGAGGTACTTGCGGCATGTCATATACGGTTGTGTAGTTGTGACTTATGAGGCGAGCTACTGCACCGGAAAAAGCCGAGCGCCTCAATCGCGCGCGCACCCTGCTGCAACAATTCGATTATTTGCCGGACGCTGTTGCTCGGATGGTGAAACTCGCTGGCATCTCTCCACGACAAGCGTATCGCTATTTGCAGCAGGCACAGTTCCTGGCAAAGCCGGTTCCCGTCGGCGATCGCAAGGTTGCTTTCACTGTAAAACTCTCTCGAGAACTGGTTCAGCGCCTGCGCGCTTTTGCGAATCGCACCGATTTGTCATTGAGCGAGATCGTGAGCCGGGCATTGCATGCAGCCTTGCCGCAGAGAAGAAGGCGTGGCTAGGCGTCCTGCACCCGACGCCCGCTTGCTTCAATTCGAATATCGTTTCGATCGTTTGCTCCCGCAAAAACTCGAGCAAGTCTACGAAGTCCTTGTACCTCCCGTACGTCGACCGATTGGATCTGTGGAACTTGATTCGCCGCAGGAGACATTCAATGAACAAACCAGCTGCAATTTATGCACGGGTTTCCTCCGACCGTCAGAAGCAGGACCATACCATCGCCAGTCAGACAACGGCCCTGGTGGAATATGCGAAGACAAACGGCTACGTGGTGCCGCCGGACTGGGTCTTTCAAGACGAAGGGTATAGTGGTGCGAATTTGCAGCGGCCGGGTCTAGAAGCGCTTCGTGACTTGGCGGCACAAGGGCAGATGACCACGGTATTGATCTACTCGCCCGATCGGCTCAGCCGTAAGTACGCTTATCAAGTGCTGCTAGCGGAAGAATTAGCGCGGTGTGGAGTGGACATTGTTTTTCTGAAGTCGCCTTCCGGAGGCAGTCCGGAGGATCAATTAGTCGTGCAGTTTCAGGGAATGATTGCAGAATACGAGCGGGCGCAGATCGCGGAACGGAGCAGAAGAGGAAAACGGCACAAAGCGCAGCAGGGAGTGGTGAATATACTCTCCGGAGCTCCGTACGGCTATCGCTACGTGAGGAAGACGGACACTTCAGCCGCTTACTATGAAGTTGTGGAAAGCCAAGCCAGCGTGGTTCGCACGGTATTCGAGACGTATACCAAACAACAGCTCAGTATCGGAGCGATTGCGCGCTTGTTGAACCAGCGTGGAATTCCAACTAGAACAGGGAAAACACGATGGGAGCGATCGACGGTATGGGGCATTCTACACAATCCGGCGTACCAGGGAACGGCCTGCTACGGAAAGACCGAACTGCGGCCGCGGCAACGCATCACACGGCCGATGCGCCAGAGGAATGGCGTACCGAATCACAATAGCGCGAATCACCAGCGTCCTCGATCGGAGTGGATTACCGTACCCGTTCCGGCGTTGGTGAGTGAACAGACCTTTGCCTTGGCGCAAGAACAGTTGGAGAGAAACAAGCATCACGCACAGCGTAGGACGATAGAGCCGACCTTGTTGCAAGGGATGCTAGTCTGTCAACGGTGTGGCTATGCTCTGTATCGTTGTTCTGGGCGCACATCCCGACAAAGGCTGTACTACTATCGGTGTATCGGCTCCGATGCTCACCGTCATCTCAAAGGCACGTTGTGCACGAACCGACCGATCCGGCAAGATTACCTGGATCCATTTGTATGGAATCAGATCATCCGTTTGCTAGAGGACGACAAGCTGCTGCAAGCCGAAATAGATCGACGAAAAGAGGCTATAAGAAACACGGATCCTCGACGGCAACGTCAAGAGACACTAAGACACGAACAAGTGCGACTCGGAAAGAACATCGAACGACTGATTTCAGCTTATCAGGAAGGCTTGCTCAGTTTGTCGCAATTGCGTGAAAGAATGCCGGAGTTGAACAAGAGAGCAAAAACAGTGCAAGCAGAAATGCAATCAATCGAGGCCGGAGCAATGGACGAAGTGAAATACCTGCAGCTTGCTGAAAATCTGAGCGCATTCCGGGAAAAACTGCAGGCACGCGCGAAGACGTTGGATGTTCGTGAACGTCAACAAATTCTGCGGTTGCTGGTTAAAGAAATTCTGGTCGATACTCAAAGCATTACCATTCGCCACTCCATCCCGATTTCTCACATAGGAAAGAGTCCTGTTCCGAGTGGAACGCCAACGTCCCAACCTATTCCTCCTGGTAGCTATCAACAACCAAGTTATCTTTTGCGTACGAGGAGTAACCACACCATAGTGGGCGAGCACATCGCGAAACAGTGGATTAATCGTGGGATCGTAAACGTCCGGAACCAGGACGCCTTCTTTCAAGTTGTCGAGAACGACGATTCTCGGACAGCCACCGAGTCGGCGCAAGGCCTTCTCATGGAGTTCCGCCCAGATGCGCGCACTCGAACGCCACGCTAGCAAGCGGACCGATTTGCGGCTGTATCCTAGGGTCAACACGAACAGCCTGGTCCTCCGGTACTTGCCCGTTTGCGGGTCGCGGACCAGAGGGCCGCTGCCGTAATCAACCTGTGCTTCTTCCCCTGGCTCGGTGAGGATGATCCCCGCTGCCTGGGGCAGCTTGCAACCACCCAGTCTGCGTACGAAACGCTTTACCGTTTGGTAGTCGCCTGGATAACCGTGGTCCGTAACGAGATCCTGCCAGATGGCTTTGGCATTCCGTCCACGGCTCAGTTGCTCCTCGATGAGCTCCCGGTAGGGTTTGCAGGCACTGACCCGGCCCGCGGGGGGACTTGGTTTTTGCGATAAATGGCCTACAAAGTCGGGGGTCACTTCGTTGGCCGGTTTTGCCGGCGCCTGCCTTCCCCAGGCACGCGGGATCCGTACCGCAATCCCGGCCGCCTTTAGGTAAGCGCCTGCGGTTTCACGCCGTACACCGGTTTCTCGCTCGATCTTTCGTAAAGACCATCCGAGCTTTCCCAGTGCGATGACTTGTTGTTTCTTCTCTTCGCTCAAGGCATTGCTCATGCCGACAGAGCCTATAAGGGCTCCTGTCGACGTCAATGTCCCGAGACTTCACCGTTGGCCGGTTTTGAAGTGACCCTGACTGGCCGGTTTTGAGTGATCCCTGAGGATGCGGATGATTGATGATCGACCGATAGGGCGATTGGATCATCCCGAAACTGTCGACTAGGTATTCACCCGTATCGTCGCAGAAAAATCCACCATAACCGTTTATCATCGCAATCGTTGCTGGTAGAATCCTCCTCCGAGCATTTCCTTCGAGAAACTGGAATTTAGTACAGCCGTCCCCCTCCGGTTGTGTACGAGGGAAGCTCATACGCTAGTCGTTAAGAGGGGCTCCGATGCGTGCGAGTTCGAAGCTAGCTTTTGCGTCCGTATTTTCTCTTCTTTTCGTGGTTGCCAGTCTGTCCGCAGCTCCGACCTACGTAACAGGGAACGCCAATGCCTGCACCGCAAGCTCCTGTGCGGTCACCCTGGCGAGCACGAATGCGGGAGACCTGATCGTCCTCGCTTTGTTCGTGTGGGACTCGACAAGCGTCAGCAACGTGAGCGATACGCAAGGCAATCCGTACACGCTTATTGGGTCGCCGCAAACGTGGTCGTCTCACAATTTCGTCGAACGACTCTATTACGCCAAGAACATCAAGGGTGGTGCGGACACCGCGACAGTGACGCTCAGTGGCAGCAAATATATGGAAGTACGCGTTTACGAATACTCCGGGCTGGATCCTTCGTCGCCATTGGACGGCTCCGCTACTCCAAGTACGGGCACCTCCGTGACCGGCACAAGTGGAACCTTGACGACCACGAACGCCAGTGATCTTCTCTTCGGATTCTTCCAGTCCGACAACAACGTGTCGAACACGGCAGGATCAGGATTCACGCCGCGAACGTTCGCGCTCGACGGCTATCCGCTGGCTGAAGACCTAAATGTCAGCGTGGCCGGGTCGTACTCGGCGATGATGCTTTTCTCCGGTAGCGCCGACTACGTCGGCTTCTTGGTGGCATTCAAGGCCGCCTCAGGTGGCGGAGGCGGCGCACCCAACATTAGCGCAGTGTCCGTGTCGCCTGTAACCGCGACCACTGCGGTGGTGAGTTGGACGACGAACGTGACGGCCACCAGCCGCGTGGACTACGGCACGACTGCTTCCTATGGATCGAACGTGAGCGATGCCACTCTGGTGACCAGTCACTCCTTGGCACTCTCGTCGCTCGCCTGCAACACCACCTACCACTATCAAATCACTTCTGTTGGGTCGGGAGGCACGGCGACCACGCCGGATGCCACATTCACCACGGCTTCGTGCAGCACAGGGGGGCCTCCTGCGTACATCAGCGGGAACACAAATGCCTGCACCGCAAGCTCCTGTGCGGTCACCCTGGCGAGCACGAATCCGGGCGACCTGATCGTTCTCGCTTTGTTCGTGTTGGACTCGACAAGCGTCAGCAACGTGAGCGATACGCAAGGCAATCAGTACACGCTTATTGGGTCGCCGCAAACGTGGTCGTCTCACAATTTCGTCGAACGACTCTATTACGCCAAGAACATCAAGGGTGGTGCGGACACCGCGACAGTGACGCTCAGTGGCAGCAAATATATGGAAGTACGCGTCTACGAATACTCCGGGCTCGATCCTTCGTCGCCATTGGACGCCTCCGCTACTCCAAGTACGGGCACCTCTGTGACCGGCACAAGTGGAACCTTGACGACCACGAACGCCAGCGATCTTCTCTTCGGATTCTTCCAGTCCGACAACAACGTGTCGAACACGGCAGGATCAGGATTCACGCCGCGAACGTTCGCGATCGACGGCTATCCTCTGGCTGAAGACCTAAATGTCAGCGTGGCCGGGTCGTACTCGGCGATGATGCTTTTCTCCGGTAGCGCCGACTACGTCGGCTTCTTGGTGGCATTCAAGGCCGCCTCAGGTGGCGGAGGCGGCGCACCCAACATTAGCGCAGTGTCGGTCTCGCCTGTAACCGCGACCACTGCGGTGGTGAGTTGGACGACGAACGTGACGGCCACCAGCCGCGTGGACTACGGCACGACTGCTTCCTATGGATCGAACGTGAGCGATTCCACTTCTGGTGACCAGTCACTCCTTGTCACTCTCGTCGCTCGCCTGCAATACCACCTACCACTACCAAATCACTTCTGTTGGGTCGGGAGGCACGGCGACCACGCCGGATGCCACATTCACCACGGCTTCGTGCGGCACAGGGGGGCCTCCTGCGTACATCAGCGGGAACATGAATGCTTGCACCGCTAGCTCTTGTGCGGTCAGCCTGGCGAGCACGAACCCGGGAGACCTGATCGTTCTCGCTTTGTTCGTGTTGGATTCGACAAGCGTCAGCAACGTGAGCGATACGCAAGGCAATCCGTACACGCTTATTGGGTCGCCGCAAACGTGGTCGACTCACAATTTCGTCGAACGACTCTATTACGCCAAGAACATCAAGGGTGGTGCGGACACCGCGACAGTGACGCTCAGTGGCAGCAAATATATGGAAGTACGCGTCTACGAATACTCCGGGCTGGATCCTTCGTCGCCATTGGACGCGCTCCGCTACTCCAAGTACGGGCACCTCCGTGACCGGCACAAGTGGAACCTTGACGACCACGAACGCCAGTGATCTTCTCTTCGGATTCTTCCATTCCGACAACAACGTGTCGAACACGGCAGGATCAGGATTCACACCGCGAACGTTCTCGATCGACGGCTATCCGCTGGCCGAAGACTAAGGATGTCACTTCGGCCAGGTCGTACTCGGCAACGATGAACTTCTCTGCCAGCGCGGATTATGTCGGCTTCCTTGTTGGCTTCAAAGCCGCGGCGGGCGGAGGAGGAAGCGGGGCGCCCAGCATCACGAGTTTGTCACCGAACTCCGGGCCGGTGGGTACGTCTGTCCTTATCACGGGAACGAATTTCGGATCAACACAAGGCTCGAGCAGCGTCATGTTTAACGGTATAACCGCGAGTATTACCAACTGGAGCGCAACGAGCATCGCAGCTGACGGTTCCGAGTGGCGCGACGTCCGGGAGCGTGGTAGTAACGGTGGGAGGTCAAGCGAGCAACGGCGTTGCATTTACGATTTCGTCGATTACCGTAACCGTAACCCAAAGCATGCTGAAGTTGACGGTCACGCAGGCGCTGCCCTCACTGCAGCCACAAACGACAGTGCCGGCGTCAAGTGGTCCGCTACGGCGGGAGCTTCTCTTCTTCACGAGCTTGAGGGGGTAACCGGTAACCTACACTGCGCCTTCAACGCGGGCGCCTACACAATAACCGCGACCAGCGACACCGACACAGCGGTCAGTGCGACCGTAGGCTGGTCAGTTACCGACCTGCCGGGTTTACACCTATCACAACGATTAGTCTCGCGACGGCGTCAACTCCCAGGAATACGCGCTGTCCACCTCGACGGTGAGCACGGCAACGTTTGGAAAATTGTTCTCTTGCGCCAGTGGACGGTGCCGTCTACGCACAGCCGCTATGGGTGGCAAACGTCGCAATTGGTGGCGGGACGCATAACGTCATTGTGGCTGCCACCATGCGGGATTCCGTTTACGTTTTCGACGCGGACGCCAGCCCGTGCGTCACCTACTGGAACAAAACTCTAATCCCCGCCGGCGAAACCTACGGTCACTACTCTGACGTGAATACCGAAGACATTTATCCGGATATCGGCATCCTCGGTACCCCGGGGATTGATTCGTCGTCGATGACCATTTATCTGGTAACCAAGACGAAAGACGCCTCCTCCACCTATCATCAACGGCTCCACGCTCTGAAGCTTGCGGATGGGTCAGAAGCGGCAAATAGTCCCGTGGACATCACTAGTAGTTCTGTCTCGGTGTCAGGGGACTGCGAGGGCGGCTCGACGGTTACGTTCAATGCTAAGACCGAGAACCAACGGCCGGGCTTGGCCTTGGTTAACGGCGTGGTGTACATCAGCTGGGCCTCGCACGGCGACAACGATCCTTATCACGGTTGGATCGTAGGTTACAAGACCAGCAATTTGGCTTTAGCGACTGTATTTAATGCTTCGCCAAACGCGGCCGAAGGCTTGTCCTATTGCCGCGCTGGCATCTGGATGTCCGGAGGAGCGCCTGCGGCCGACACCAGCAATAACCTCTACGTGCTTACCGGGAACGGTATTTGGGACGGCACAACCGCATTTGGCGACAGCGCCCTAAAGCTAGGAACTTCCTCCGGTCTGTCTGTAGTCGACTGGTTTACCCCCTACAATCAAATGAATCTGGATGGTAATGATTCGGATGTTGGTTCGGGCGGGGCTGCCGTGCTCGTCAACAACAGCGGTCCTCACCCGCAGTTGCTCATCGGCGGCGGAAAACAAGGCGTGCTGTACGTGGTAGATCGCACCAATATGGGGCATAATCACGCCTCCGATAACAACCAAATCGTTCAGTCATTGACCCCGGGTGGGTCGTCGTTCTCCACACCCGCTTTCTGGAACAATACGCTTTATTTCTTTGGAGCCGGCACGTCCGGGAAAGCATTCTCTCTCAACTCGGCGAAAAGCAACTTTAATGCCTCACCTATTTCTGTCACCAGCACCTCTTTCAGTTGGCCCGGTTCCACTCCTTCGATTTCTTCGAACGGAACCAGCAACGGCATTGTATGGACCATCGATTCTCACTCATACGGGACGGGTGACAACGGCTCTGCTGCTGCCGGTCCGGCGGTTTTGCACGCTTTCGATGCCAACAATCTTGCCAACGAACTTTGGAACAGCTCAAGCCCCGGAAACGCCGCCGGTAACGCCGTGAAATTCACGGTACCTACGGTCGCAAATGGAAGGGTATATATAGGTACTCGTGGCGCCGACACAACCCAGGGGAGCGGATCGCCATTGGGCGAAATCGATGTTTTTGGTCTTAAGCCCTGAGCGTTCCGCCTGACAATTCCTAGTCCGATACTTTGCGATTCGCCGGTCACAAACTCCATCCGTAGTACGCCGGTCCCTGGCGCAAAGAGTTGACTAGCTCCCCCGTCAGATAATTTGTAAATACCTGCGGTCCACCGTGCGTGGCGCATTTTCTCGGTTCCGGATACCCTAGTCCTCGGCACTAGGGGAACCTTGTAGGAATGTCCACGCCTCCCAGAAAACCGATCATCAGAATGAAACTGCTTTTCTACCTCACGTTGTTTGTCACTTTAGGAATTCTTGTATGCACACTTTGGCCCTTCGATGCGTTTCCGCCGAATCGCGTTTCCTGGCTCGAACAAAGCAACGGGATTCGCTTTCGCCAACGCGGCGTTGTCCTCAGCCAGCCGCTTGCGACATCTGCGCCCTCGGGCGACGCTCCGTGCACTCTCGAACTGTGGTTCGTTCCAGCCCAAACCAATTCCGTTTTCACGATTCTCGATATTTATGACCCTGCCAATCCGTATCGTTTTATGATCCGTCAGTACCTAGTCGGGCTAATTATCAGTCATGACGTCGCTGTGCCGCACAGGAAGTCAGTGCGGGTGAAAATCGACGTAAACACCGGCTTACAGGAAAAGCGCGTTTCGTTTCTCACCATCACTTCCGGTCCAAAGAGCACTACCGTCTATTTCGACGGTAGTCTCAAAAAAAACTATCCCCATTTTCGAATCGCATACGAAGATCTGACCGGACAAATTGTTCTTGGGTCCTCTGCCGTTCAGCCTGATGCTTGGGCTGGGGACGTCCACGGGCTGGCGCTCTATTCTCGCGAGTTGACGGCAGAAGAAGTCGCGTACAGCTATCGCCGGTGGATAGAGGACCCGCGACGGGACCAGTTGCCTGCCACGGACGCCGTATTCAAATATTTTTTCACAGAGCGTGGTGGAGACATCGTGCATGATCTGGGCCCGAATCATAAGGATCTCTTCATTCCCAAGGCCTATGAGGTGCCTCATCACTCTTTTTTGACTTCTCCGTGGCGCGAATTTGATCTGACTTGGGACTACGTTTGGGATGTGTTGCGAAACATCGCAGGTTTCATACCTTTCGGGTTTCTGATGTGTGCATTACTCCTGTGCACGCAACGGTATTCTCGCGCAATTCTCTATGCGACTCTACTCGGGGCTCTGCTCAGTTTTTCCATTGAGCTTATGCAGGCGTACATCCCCCAGCGGGCGTCTGGAATCACCGACATCATCACCAATACTTTAGGGACGACCCTTGGGGCTTTGCTTGTGCAACTAAAATCGGCGATATCCGTGCTTCAGGCGGTCGCCCGGCGTCTCGTGCCTTCTCGCTCAGCGAATTCGTGAAGTTCACCTACAAGATAAAAGCCATTGACGTATCTGACGAAACTAAGGTACCAAAGTATAGGTCAAATATGCGCTCTGATACGTTTTGGGTTGTTCCCCCCTCCCGACCCAATGAGGGGGAGATTTGGGTTCAACCGCGACGACGCGAGTTCCACTAAGCTCACATCCTTTGCCTACCAAACTCGGGCAAGGGTATCCGCGCCAAAACTCTGGAAAAAAAACCTTTGGGGCATTGCTCGATCGAATCGAAACTTGGTTTGTTCTACATTACCGGCTTATGGCACTCGGGATTGCGGTGGGGAGTTGTGCAATCTCACTCTTTTACATTTTTAGCTGCTACCTGAATCCGGATGAGGCGGTACATTTCTCAGCGGCAAGATCAAATAGCTGGTCGGGAGCTTACGAAGCATCTCTTGCAGTAACTCACCCACCGTTGTTCATTTTGATTCTTCACGGGATTCTTTTTTTTGGTCGAACCGAATTTGCTCTTAGGCTGCCGAGCCTTATTAGCGTGGCTGCGGCGTTATGGATCACCTTCGCATGGCTGCGGCGAAGCTTTGGAGAAATCTTTGCACTTTCCGGACTCCTGTTTATGGCTTTCTCTCCCATGACTATCTCTGCTGCCAGCGAAGTTCGCCAATATGGGGTTCTGCTTTTCTTTGTGTGTGCTGCTCTCTATGCCACAGAGCGCATGTTCAGCGAGCGGTCGGCTCGCTGGACGCTCGCTCAAGGTTTTTTTCTTCTCGGTGCCCTGCTGACGCACTACATTGCGCTCGTTGTGATTGCGGCGATTGGCGCCTACACGGTGATTCGGTTTGTATCAATGAGCGCACCTCGGCGCGTAGTGTTCACCTTCGCAGGGTCTCATTTCGTTCTTTCGGCGGTGCTGGCATTTCTATATTTTTCGCAGATTCGCACACTGATCGCTCCGACTGGGGCGACTGATTATCTCCGGCGTTACTACTACCAGCCAGGGCAAGAGACCGCGTTTGGATTCGTAGGGAGAATGGTATCGCGGACCTTTGGTCACGCAATTGGAATGAATCGACTCTCGCTCCTACCCCTTCTTCTTTTCGCCGCTGGGCTAGCGGCGATCGTACTGGGCAGGACCAAATCGAGCAAGGTCCGCGCCGTGTTGATAGCATCCCCGTTCGTTGTGGGGTTCGCAGCTGGAGTATTGAGCGTCTTTCCTTTTGCCGGATCTCGCCACCAGGCCTATCTATTACCGTTTCTAGCGGCTGGTATTGCGGCTTCTCTCGGTTGGCTAGACCGCCGTGCTGCGGTATCGATGCTGTTAGCGGGACTTATCGTTGCAGCGCCTCTATGGGTTATGCGAGCAGTACCTGACAATAACATACAAATCCTCCGAAAAAACGATATGAGAGAGGCGGTACGAGATATTCATCGCGATATCCCTGCCGGTTCAACTCTCTTTGTAGACTACTCGACCCGTGCAGAACTTGAATACTATCTCGCGAAAAATGATCCGCAGTTGGATGCCTTGCATGGGCGGCCAACAGTTGAATGGCTCGGCGGTTATCGAGTGGTTGTGCCGGAAAACTATTTGTGGAGTTTTAAGTCCGGTGAAGTGCTTCCCCAGATGAACAAGGCTGCTGGCGTCCTGCACCTCTCGTCGAGCCAACCGCTGTGGATCTTTTGGACCGGCTGGGTCGAAGCGTCCCTCGTGTCAGGGCTTTCCCCTGGATTGGTTTCGAGCGCAAAGGAGTTCGGTCACACGAGCCTGATCCGGACTACTTGCTATGGTGGATATGGAATTGAGCGCCTCGTCTGTGACTAGCCAACGAAAGGTCTAAACGGCAAGGAGAGTGATGCCCAGGCATACCGAGTCCAATTATTCGAGAAAACGCGTAGAAAACCAACCCGTGAGCAAGCCTCAAGATCCGGAATCTGACACCTTTTTTGTTTGCGCATAGCTTCGCACAAACTGCTTCCAATCTTGCACGAAGGAATCTTTCACTCCGCGGCCGTAACTACAATAACAACCCGGTTAGCCACTCCTGAATGTTTTCCGTTCGTAGGTGAATCGTCAAGCACAGTCGGCATAGCTGGCTGCGGACTGCCCTGCACCTTGGGTTCTGGTTGACGGGGCTGGAAGAATGGTTCGGGTGACACCTGAGGGGCAGTCTTCACCGGTTGTGATATTCCCTTTGGCGTTTCGGCTGGTGCTGCCACCGCAGCAAGCGCGACTGGCACCTCGAGTGGCACAACCGGCACTGGCCGAGGCTCAAATGCTATCTCCGTTAATTCGGTCAGTCTTGGAGCGGCATTTGCCTGCTCGATGAACTCTGCCAAGGCGGCGCTCTTCAGCGAATGACGTCTTGGTTTTTGCGGCGGCGCCGGAATTAATTCTCCATAGGCGGGCAACTCTTCGGGCGTGCTTGCTATCGCTGAATAGGCCTTTAAATCGAAAATTGTGGCCACATGTCGAATGGTTTCCGGAGTGATCACCGGTTCGCCGTCGCTGTATCCCGCGATAAGCGCGTGTTCACACAATAGATTGATCACTCGGGGTGTGCCTTGTGCGTACAGATGAACAGCAGCTAAGTCTTCCGTAAACACGGCGCTACTGCGCAAACCCGCTCGGGCCAGGCGCGACTTGATGTATTCCGACGTCTCCTCCATTGAGAGAGACGCCAAACTGCAACGGAACATCACTCGCTGATGCAGTTGCCGCAGTTCCGGCCGGCGCAACTTCTCGTCCAACTCCGGCTGTCCGGCCAAAACCACTTGCAACAGCTTGCTCCCGGGCGTCTCTAAATTCAGTAGCATCCGTAGCCGGTCCAGGGTACGCAGCGATATCGCTTGAGCCTCGTCAATGATTACAACTGGCGAATCTCCCAGCGCATGCCGTCTGACCAACCATTCGTTAAGAGCTGACAGAACATCGCTGACCCGCCGCGATTCGCACGGCACCCCAAAATCATGCAAAATCGCTTCGAACAGCTCAAGCGGATTCAGTTGTGATTGGAAGATGTAACAGCTCGATTGACCTCGTGCTTGCAACCAGGTCAGCAGTCGGTGCAGCAGGATCGTCTTGCCCGTCCCGGAACCCCTGTAAGCACCAGGAAACCTTGGTGGGTATCGATCCCCATCGTGAGTTCCGTCAGCGCAGTGCTATACGCTCTGGTCGAGAAAAAAAATCGCGGGTCCGGAGAAACGTGAAACGGATTCTCCCGCAGCCCAAAAAATTGAAACACGTGTTCGTACATAGTTGGTTTTGGCTTCGCGGTTAACGGACAGCTGCGGGACTGTCCGGGGCGGGTGCCTAGCAATGTACGACCATCTGCCTTTCGCTGGCAATCAAAATCCGCTAAGTAGGTACCAAAGCCGCTAATGCTATGAGGTGCCTCATCACTCTTTTTTTGACTTCTCCGTGGCGCGAATTTGATCCGACTTGGGACTACGTTTGGGATGTGTTGCGAAACATCGCAGGTTTCATACCTTTCGGGTTTCTGATGTGTGCATTACTCCTGTGCACGCAACGGTATTCTCGCGCGATTCTTTATGCAACTTTACTCGGGGCCTTGCTCAGTTTTTCCATTGAACTCATGCAGGCGTACATCCCTCAGCGGGCGTCAGGGATCACCGACATCATCACCAACACCTTAGGCACTTTTCTTGGTGCCCTACTAGTCCTGCCCTGCATCGTACAAAGATTTTTCAGCCCACCTGTGGCGGAAGAGATCGAACGCAATTCGTGACCAGTTCCGGAAAGGCGCTATGGAAAAGTCGGTAGTGAACGCCCAGAAAATTGGTCGCATTTGCTGAGAATGCCTCGTGGGTCGTCGAGATTGCGCACGGCCGGGATATGATGTTTCACGGTTCTTAGCTCTCGAGGTGGTACCAATTCGTAGCTAGTTCGGACCTCTGCTACATGAAAAATTACCGCGAGTCACCGACCCCACAAACACTCAAGTTCTTATACTTCGGGCTTGCGGTCTACTTGATGCTGTGGATTGCCATCCTGAATGGCTATACCGTTTTCTTCGATGACACGAGGACCTTGTTGATAGTTTTGGAATGATGCAGTCGCCTGATCCTTACTCGGGAGCCGAAATAGTCTCGCCTTCTACCCAGTTCTTAATAGGTCTCCCAGACCTTTCGTACCATCTCGATTAGTACTCTGCTTTTGATAGAATCCTAGGGCACCTAGTCAATTTGGGACAACTCTACAGCCGCGCCCTCCGGTTGCTCGTGCGAGGAAAGCTTTGAGCGAGAAAAATGCGTTCACAAAATTTTGTGAAGTAGGCGCGGCTCTGTCCCTGACCCTCTTCTTGCTGATCCTGTCTGGTTGCTCGCAGTCCTCAAGCGGCAACAACCAGACCCCGGAGACCCCTACGATTTCCGCTGTCAGCCCCACCTCCGGCGCGATCGGATCGTCCGTCGCCATCATGGGCACGAATTTCGGAGCAACGCAGGGAACCAGCACGGTTACGTTCGCTGGCACAGCAGCAGCCGTCACCAGTTGGAGCGCCACCAGCATTGTAGCTACCGTCCCCACCGGCGCAAGCACCGGTCACATCATTGTGACTGTGGGGGGGGTTGCCAGTAATGGCATGCCGTTCACAGTTTCTGCTACTCCCACGATCACCAGTTTGAATCCTGCGAGCGGTGCGGTGGGAACTGCGGTCACGATTGCTGGCGCCAGCTTCGGCGCTACTCAGGGCACGAGCACCGTCACCTTCAATGGCACTGCTACGACCACAGTAACGGCGTGGACCGCGACGAGCATCACTGCCACAGTCCCGGTGGGCGCTACCACCGGCAACGTCGTCGTGACTGTGAACGGTCAGACCAGTAACGGTGTGGCGTTCACTGTTTCTGTTACGGCTCCTGCGATCACCAGTTTGAATCCGACGAGCGGCGCGGTGGGCACCTCGGTCACAATTACCGGCACAAATTTCGGAGCTACGCAGGGCAGCAGCACCGTCAAGTTCAACGGCACAGCCGCCACCGTGACCAGTTGGAGCGCGACAAGTATCGTCGTCGTTGTTCCCACGGGCACGACCACGGGCAATGTTGTAGTGACTGTAGGCGGTCAATCGAGCAATGGTGTCGCATTCACCGTTTCTGTTACGGCTCCTGCGATCACCAGTTTGAATCCGACGAGCGGCGCGGTGGGCACCTCGGTCACAATTACCGGCACAAATTTCGGAGCTACGCAGGGCAGCAGCACCGTCAAGTTCAACGGCACAGCCGCCACCGTGACCAGTTGGAGCGCGACAAGTATCGTCGTCGTTGTTCCCACGGGCACGACCACGGGCAATGTTGTAGTGACTGTAGGCGGTCAATCGAGCAATGGTGTTGCATTCACCGTTTCTGTTACGGCTCCTGCGATCACCAGTTTGAATCCGACGAGCGGCGCGGTGGGCACCTCGGTCACAATTACCGGCACAAATTTCGGAGCTACGCAGGGCAGCAGCACCGTCAAGTTCAACGGCACAGCCGCCACCGTGACCAGTTGGAGCGCGACAAGTATCGTCGTCGTTGTTCCCACGGGCACGACCACGGGCAATGTTGTAGTGACTGTAGGCGGTCAATCGAGCAATGGTGTCGCATTCACCGTTTCTGTTACGGCTCCTGCGATCACCAGTTTGAATCCGACGAGCGGCGCGGTGGGCGCCTCGGTCACAATTACCGGCACAAATTTCGGAGCTACGCAGGGCAGCAGCACCGTCAAGTTCAACGGCACAGCCGCCACCGTGACCAGTTGGAGCGCGACAAGTATCGTCGTCGTTGTTCCCACGGGCACGACCACGGGCAATGTTGTAGTGACTGTGGGCGGTCAATCGAGCAATGGTGTCGCATTCACCGTTTCTGTTACGGCTCCTGCGATCACCAGTTTGAATCCGACGAGCGGCGCGGTGGGCACCTCGGTCACAATTACCGGCACAAATTTCGGAGCTACGCAGGGCAGCAGCACCGTCAAGTTCAACGGCACAGCCGCCACCGTGACCAGTTGGAGCGCGACAAGTATCGTCGTCGTTGTTCCCACGGGCACGACCACGGGCAATGTTGTAGTGACTGTAGGCGGTCAATCGAGCAATGGTGTTGCATTCACCGTTTCTGTTACGGCTCCTGCGATCACCAGTTTGAATCCGACGAGCGGCGCGGTGGGCACCTCGGTCACAATTACCGGCACAAATTTCGGAGCTACGCAGGGCAGCAGCACCGTCAAGTTCAACGGCACAGCCGCCACCGTGACCAGTTGGAGCGCGACAAGTATCGTCGTCGTTGTTCCCACGGGCACGACCACGGGCAATGTTGTAGTGACTGTAGGCGGTCAATCGAGCAATGGTGTTGCATTCACCGTTTCTGTTACGGCTCCTGCGATCACCAGTTTGAATCCGACGAGCGGCGCGGTGGGCACCTCGGTCACAATTACCGGCACAAATTTCGGAGCTACGCAGGGCAGCAGCACCGTCAAGTTCAACGGCACAGCCGCCACCGTGACCAGTTGGAGCGCGACAAGTATCGTCGTCGTTGTTCCCACGGGCACGACCACGGGCAATGTTGTAGTGACTGTAGGCGGTCAATCGAGCAATGGTGTTGCATTCACCGTTTCTGTTACGGCTCCTGCGATCACCAGTTTGAATCCGACGAGCGGCGCGGTGGGCGCCTCGGTCACAATTACCGGCACAAATTTCGGAGCTACGCAGGGCAGCAGCACCGTCAAGTTCAACGGCACAGCCGCCACCGTGACCAGTTGGAGCGCGACAAGTATCGTCGTCGTTGTTCCCACGGGCACGACCACGGGCAATGTTGTAGTGACTGTAGGCGGTCAATCGAGCAATGGTGTCGCATTCACCGTTTCTGCTACGGCTCCTGCGATCACCAGTTTGAATCCGACGAGCGGCGCGGTGGGCACCTCGGTCACAATTACCGGCACAAATTTCGGAGCTACTCAGGGCAGCAGTACAGTTACTTTTAACGGTCTTACTGCTACCGTAATTGCCTGGAGCGCTACGAGCATCGCCGCCACAGTCCCGGCCGGCGCCACTACCGGCAACGTGGTCGTCACCGTCGGCGGAAAATCCAGCAATGCGGTCAGTTTCACAGTTTCCACTGGCTCGATTACCGTGGCGGTTACTCCAAAGCATGCCGAAGTTGCGGTCACGCAGACCCTGTCCCTTACTGCAACAACAAATGACAGCGCCGGCGTCAAGTGGTCCGCTACGGCGGGCAGCTTCTCTTCTTCTACGAGCTTGAACGGTACACCGGTAACCTACACTGCGCCTTCCAACGGAGGCGCCTACACAATAACCGCGACCAGCGTCACCGACACAGCGGTTACTGCGACCGTGGCTGTCCATGTTACCGACCTCACCGGCGTTTACACCCACCACAATGATTTGGCCCGCGACGGTGCCAATACACAGGAGTACGCGCTGTCCACTTCCAACGTCAATACGACCACGTTCGGCAAGCTCTTCACTTGCGCCGTGGATGGAGCCGTCTACGCGCAGCCTCTTTGGGTCGCTAACGTCGCAATTGGTGGCGGGACGCATAACGTCATTGTGGCTGCCACCATGCGGGATTCCGTTTACGTTTTCGACGCGGACGCCAGCCCGTGCGTCACCTACTGGAACAAAACTCTAATCCCCGCCGGCGAAACCTACGGTCACTACTCTGACGTGAATACCGAAGACATTTATCCGGATATCGGCATCCTCGGTACCCCGGGGATTGATTCGTCGTCGATGACCATTTATCTGGTGACCAAGACGAAAGACGCCTCCTCCACCTATCATCAACGGCTCCACGCTCTGAAGCTTGCGGATGGGTCAGAAGCGGCAAATAGTCCCGTGGACATCACTAGTAGTTCTGTCTCGGTGTCAGGGGACTGCGAGGGCGGCTCGACGGTTACGTTCAATGCTAAGACCGAGAACCAACGGCCGGGCTTGGCCTTGGTTAACGGCGTGGTGTACATCAGCTGGGCCTCGCACGGCGACAACGATCCTTATCACGGTTGGATCGTCGGTTACAACACCAGCAATTTGGCTTTAGCGACTGTATTTAATACTTCGCCAAAAGCGGCCGAAGGCTTGTCCTATTGCCGCGCTGGCATCTGGATGTCCGGAGGAGCGCCTGCGGCCGACACCAGCAATAACCTCTACGTGCTTACCGGGAACGGTATTTGGGACGGCACAACCGCATTTGGCGACAGCGCCCTAAAGCTAGGAACTTCCTCCGGTCTGTCTGTAGTCGACTGGTTTACCCCCTACAATCAAATGAATCTGGATGGTAATGATTCGGATGTTGGTTCGGGCGGGGCTGCCGTGCTCGTCAACAACAGCGGTCCTCACCCGCAGTTGCTCATCGGCGGCGGAAAACAAGGCGTGCTGTACGTGGTAGATCGCACCAATATGGGGCATAATCACGCCTCCGATAACAACCAAATCGTTCAGTCATTGACCCCGGGTGGGTCGTCGTTCTCCACACCCGCTTTCTGGAACAATACGCTTTATTTCTTTGGAGCCGGCACGTCCGGGAAAGCATTCTCTCTCAACTCGGCGACAAGCAGCTTTAATACCTCACCTATTTCTGTCACCAGCACCTCTTTCAGTTGGCCCGGTTCCACTCCTTCGATTTCTTCGAACGGAACCAGCAACGGCATTGTATGGACCATCGATTCTCACTCATACGGGACGGGTGACAACGGCTCTGCTGCTGCCGGTCCGGCGGTTTTGCACGCTTTCGATGCCAACAATCTTGCCAACGAACTTTGGAACAGCTCAAGCTCCGGAAACGCCGCCGGTAACGCCGTGAAATTCACGGTACCTACGGTCGCAAATGGAAGGGTATATATAGGTACTCGTGGCGCCGACACAACCCAGGGGAGCGGATCGCCATTGGGCGAAATCGATGTTTTTGGTCTTAAGCCCTGAGCGTTCCGCCTCGCTGCGCATTCTCATTTCTTAGTTGGCGCAGTGAAAAAAGGAAAAGCTAAACAACCTCAGCTTGCAAAACTATCTCACAACTTCCGATTCGAACAACATTTATTCCTCTTCTGCCAAGCTGTGAGAGATTGCGGCTAGCCGAATTTTTCCCTGTCACCGTGAACTTGAGCTGGTAGCTTCCGGCAGTCGTAAAGTTGTACGTCCCGTAGTCAAACGTCCACGTATCGCGCTATTTATTGGTTCCGAATACTCTACTTATTTGTTCCAGAGGACGCCGTGGGATATTCCACCACTTCCAGGCACGTCAATAACCCCAGCGCGAAAATCCTTATATGGCTCTGTGCGATCGTCACTTCTGACATCCTTATTTGCACCCTCTGGCCGTTCGACGCTTTTCCCCCCAATCGCGTCTTCTGGCTCCAGCAGGGCAACGGGATAGTTTTTCGCCAACAAGGAGTAGTTTTCAGTCCGCCTCAGATGGCGGAGCCGTCGAACAGTGAAGGGACGGCCGATTCTCGCGAGGCTCCCACCAGCACACCATGTAGTCTGGAAGTCTGGATTAAACCTGCCCAGACAACTGCCGTCGGCACCATGTTCAATATTTATGTGCCGGGAAATCCCCATCGATTTCTGCTACGGCAATATCTCGTCGGCCTGATCATCAACCGTGATGTGCCGCGACCGCGCCGCACCCACTCGAATCAACGTGGACGTCGATGATGGCCTGAGAAAGAACCAACGGGTACTCATCACTATCACTTCAGGCCAAAAGGGTACTTCCGCCTATTTCGATGGTGCCCTGAAAAAGTTCTTCCCGCATTTCCAGATCTCCTACCAGGACGTTGTTGGCCAGATAGTTCTCGGATCCTCCACCATTCAGCCCGACGCCTGGCCCGGGGAAGTTCATGGATTATCTCTCTACTCACGCGAACTCACAGCGCAGGAGGTGAACCGAAGTTACCGTGAGTGGATCGAGGGCCAGCGGGGGACTACTCTTGTTTCGAATGATGCCACCTCAAAATACCTCTTTGACGAGCGCGCCGGAAACATCGTTCATGACCGCGGCAGCGGCCACAAAGACCTGTTCATTCCCCAATCTATGAGGTACCCCATCACTCTTTTCTAGCTCCACCCTGGCGCGAGTTTGATCCCAGCTGGGATTACCTCTCGGATGTCCTGCGAAATGTCGTTGGCTTCATGCCGTTTGGATTTGCTATCTGCGCGCTGCTGTCGGGTTCTGGCCGATTCGGACGCGCCCTGCTCTACACCACCCTACTTGGCGCTTTGCTCAGTTTTTCCATCGAACTGATGCAGGCTTCCATCCCGCAGCGGGCTTCCGGGATCACGGACATTATAACCAACACCCTTGGTGCGTTTTTAGGTGCTCTCTTGCTTCGATCGAAGTTCATCTCCCAGATGCTAGAGGGAGTTCTCGCACGATTAAGTACGAAGACTCTCCACAGCGTCTAACATCCTTACCTTGGATATTACGACGCCCGGTCCCTACAGAGGGGCACGACCCGGCCCCTAGCCTTAGGCTGACTCTTAGTATCGCTGGATCACCGCGAATTAGAGCTAGGAGATCGGGTGTGCGCTGCGTCGGTGCTAATCGACTTGGGCATGAGTTCACCTGCGGCCCGGGAGAGTCGTCGCTCGCAGCCAGCCCAGTCTTGCGTCAGGCACTGTTCTTTACGGCAATCAAACTCACAAAGTCCGATGTCCTCGGGAACGCTTCCCACCCACTGACGTTTCCACCATTGCCAAAATTTCTGCAGTGGCGTTTCGTGGTTTGTCAGCATAGAACACCTCCGGCGGAGGTTCAGAGAGGCCATATGCTAGCCCAGAACTGATCAGGGTGACAACCGTCAATATCTGGGACATCTGACACAAATAGCGTCAGGAATCCGGGCTCGACACCTTCTTGGTTTGCGTGTAGCTTCGCAAGAACTGTGTCCAGTCTCGCACGAAGGAGTCTCGTACTCCCTTTCCATAATTCACAAATAGGCTACCCAGTCCGGCATCACTGCCATTCATGGCCGCCGGCTTAGATGCCGTTGGCGGCGGAACAGAGGACGGCGTCGGCCCGACCGCCGTCACCTTTCGCTCTTGCCTCGGTAGCTCTGGAAGCACTTCAAAAGGTACGTGGGGCTGAGGTACATTCGCCGTGATTTTCGGCGACCCGCTTCCTGCGGGGGTCGCTCCCGCGACTACTGAAAGCGCAATCGGAACCTGCAGCGGCAGAACCGGCTCTGGTCGCGGTTCCAACTTCATTTCGGTTTCTTCGATTCTTCTTGGCGCAAAAGTCGTCTGTTCTATGTACTCCGCCAACGCGGCGCTTTTCAGAGAATGGTGCTTAGGTCGTTCCTGGGTAGGTTCCGGGGACAGTTCCCCATAACGGGGCAACTCCACGAGTGTGCTCGCGTTGGAGCCTAAGTCGAAAACGGTCGCCACGCGGCTGATGATTTCCGGGGTAATTTCGGCCTCATTTTCTGTGTAGGCGGCGAGCAACGCGTGCTCGCACAGCAAATTGATGACGCGCGGGACGCCTTGCCCATAGATATGCACGGCAGCCATGCTCTCCTCGGGAAACATACTAGTATCGCGAACCCCGCTCCTTACCAGACGCGATTTTATATACTCCGCAGTCTCTTCGAACGACAGAGATGCCAGGCTGCACCGGAACATTACTCGCTGGTGCAATTGCCGCAATTCCGGCCGACGTAGCTTCTCTTCCAATTCCGGTTGTCCTGCCAAAATAACTTGCAGCAGCTTGCTCCCTGGTGTTTCTAGATTCAGAAGCATCCGGAGCCGATCCAGCGTTCGCACTGAAATGGCTTGCGCCTCGTCGATGATAACCACTGGCGAATCGCCCAGGGCGTGCCGCCGCACCAACCATTCGTTCAATGCGGACAGCAAATCGGTCACACGCCGCGATTCGCAAGGAACTCCGAAATCATTCAGGACCGCCTCAAACAGCTCCAATGGGCTCAATTGCGATTGAAAGATATAACAGCTTGATTGTCCCCGGGCTTGCAACCATGTCAAAAGTCGGTGAAGCAGAATCGTCTTTCCAGTCCCGGCCTCCCCCGTCAGCACCAGGAAGCCCTGACGGGAGTCAATACCCATGGTCAACTCGGTCAGAGCCGAACTGTGCGCCTTGGTCGAGAAGAAAAATCGGGGATCCGGAGAAACGTGGAAAGGATTCTCCCGCAGTCCAAAATATTGAAAGACGTGTTCGTACATAGTTGTTTTCTGGCTTCGCAATTTGCGGACAGCTGCGGGACTGTCCGGGGCAGGTGCTAGCAATGTACGACCATCCGCTTTTGCTGGCAATCAAAATCCTCTTACTAAGTACCAGAGCAGGTAGTACTAAAGTCTAAAGCTCTTTGTTGCCGTCTTCCGACTCAAGTACGAGGAATGTCTTTCAGAAGGATGCCAGCGCTGTCCTTACCCGACAGAATCGGTGCTTGATCCAGGGGCCAGCCAATTGCTAGTGTGTTGGTTCAGCCTGAAATGGAAAGAGGGCGCTCTCCGTTGGTGGGTATTCCGCCCTTCGGGGTGGGGATTTTCAATCCATCAGGGTTTACCGATCCGATGCAGGTTTGGGCAGCGCAAGAAGGTAGTCCTCGCGCCGTTCATCGTCTCGATGAGCCCCAAGGCTATCCCGCAGCATGGTTGCATCCCTCCATTGCTCGTCTCTGTTTCACCTAAACAGGTCATTGTAGCCCGGGTTTGCAATTACCAAGCAAGGCTTCACCGGCGTTGCCTGCCTCGCATTGGGCAATACGTGCGGCGCTCGAAGCAGCGGACGCTCAGCCGTGTGCGCGATGTGAGCGTGCGTTGGCGTTCAACTGGCCTGTGGAAGCCGCTGACCTATACGTTTCCGTATCACAAACACTAATCCGACACCGAGCAGCGCGAAGGAGACTGAACTCGGCTCGGGCATGGCCGTAGCGGGTGAGATGGTAAAGGATCCGTCGACCGACGTGTAGATCCTGCCCGGCCCGGGGGGGGCGGCTACGGCGCAACAATCGCCAGTGAATGGAGAGGCGTTGAAGCCGAAGGTGGTAACAGGTTCGAGGGCGTCAGCCCCCCAAGAGGGAGATTCCCCGCAGCCGGCGGCGCTGAGGTATGCGAAAAAACCCGCGGAAGGGCATCCAACGATAGTGGTGGTGGCTTCGTCATTCGCCGCGGTAGTGAAATCGAACGTGGAGCCATTCCAAGTCACGTCGAATCCCGAAAAGACCCCCGCAGTATACGTGAAGGACCCGGTGGCGTCGGGTGTGCCGGATGTGGTGAAAGTAATGATGTATGTTCCGTCCGCGAATACTGGTTGCGCGAACGATGCCGCAAATAGTAAAGCGACTATCCATATAGTTTTTCGCATTTTTCACCTCTTCGCCGTGTCCGGAGGAGGACGACAAGCCTGGCTGGAACCCCGGCTGTTGACGGCACGAACGTTGCCAACCTCACCACGCCGAAAAGAACAGACTTGCCGACACCAGGTACTGCACACGCAGCAAATAAATGCAGACTTTAAGGAAAGTATTGCCCGTTCTGGCCATATATGCAGCGTGGGCGATGGCAATCGGACCCACCGCTGGTGGGTCCGCGGGTATAACCAACCTCCGCGGGGGGCCTTTTGCAGGGGCCGTCCCCCCGCTTCCCGTGCCACAGACTCCCCGGGGTCCCTTCCTCAGCAAATCTCGCTACAGTTGGCAATCTCAACTCCACTACGCGGGCTATGGTCAAGCCTTGACTCATGAGATGTGGTACAGACACCTCATCCGGCTCGAGTACCGGCAACAGTGCCCAAGAGATCTGTGTGGCTTCCACGGAAATGAAGTAAGCTCCGGCAGTACTTGAGGCGAAATTGGCTCATGCATCCACATACATTTCGCACCCGCACCACGCTGGATCTGCAAACTCTCAACACAATGAATGACGCACTGGGCCGCCGCCATTTATCACTGAAGCTTCTATTCTGCTTCGTGTTCCTGGCCACGCTCTCCAATTTTGCTGCGCATTCCATCCCGCCTGCACACGACAACGGCAACTCTCCGTCGGCTCCCAGCTCCGCCGGCAGCGAAACTTCTATTACTAAGGATGGAATCACCTGGACGTTCAGCGTACCTGCATTCGTTGGTCAATTCGTGAATGGAGATTACTACGTGGTTGGGCCAGTCACGGTCACTTCCATCTCTCCTCAGCCTACGACGTCTGCGCCCTACCTCAACGGCTCCGTAAAGAACCTGCCCACGCGCAATGGCAAAAGTGGCTTCGATTCCCGCTTAAATGACGGCGATAACCAATCCTGGTGGTTCGACTCCACTCTACGCGCTTATCCTCCACTCCGTTTGGAGCCGGGTGACTCGCTGGTGTCAACCGTCAGCCTGCCCGCCATTCACTCTGTACCAGAAGTGATGCGCGCTTCCGACAAAAGCGCCAGTCCCGTCGCCTCCGCCTCGGTGCTCACGGTAGTTTCTGATGCGCCCCCAAACGATGCATTCCGACCCTCTTACTGCGATCGCCATCAAACTATTTATCGCGCCGGCAGCTTGCAGCGGCAACTTCTGCCTTCGGTCGCACCGCCGAACCCCCCAGAGACACCCTCCTTAGCTCGGTATGAAACGCTTTTCCGGAGGCCGTGGATCGATACGAATCCTTTCCTGTTCGATGCACCCGCCGATTACATGCCCAGCTATGGCCAGCATCTCGCCTTCGCCGACTCCTACGCGGGCCTCCTTCTGATGCTGAATTTTCCCTCTGCGGAAAAAGTCAAGCTCACCAACTACCTCGTTCAGTATGGAATCGACCTGTATGGCTGCCTGCAAGCCGGTTATGGTTGGCCTGCCCTTGGCGGCCACCGCAGCGGCAGGAAATTTCCGATCATTTTCGCCGGCGTTCTGCTCAACGATGCCGGTATGAAAAACGTCTCGGCAAATTATCCGGACAGGTTCGGCGAAGACATGCAAACCATGTACATCAAAGACCTGCCGCCGGCCGGCACATATCAACACGCTTGGCAAGGAGCTACGGCCATTTACGGCGGCCATTTAGGCGTTCACCCGGATGGCACCCCGCTGAGTCCGGGCTTGAATGGTCCGTACGAGCAGTTGCAGCCGCGCGATTGGCAGATTCTCACGCCTCCAGGCGAGCAACTCGGCGAGGCCTATCGCCGTTGCTGCACCTCCACGTCTTGGGTTGGCGAAGCTCTCGCCATGCATTTATTGAAAGCCGAAAACATCTGGAATCATCCCGCATTTTTCGACTATGTTTATCGTTGGATGACCGAGGACGACGCAGACGCTGTCGTGAAAATCAAACAACAAACCAGCTTTGATTACACCGAGGATTTTCTTCGCCAGAAACAAACGGTGCACTGGCTACAGGGCCAGGTTTCGCAGCCCAGCTTCATTGACGACATGTGGAAGGCTTATCACCGGGACCCGAAACGGAGGCAATAGCGCCTCCTCTCTCGCGGTAAGTGCTCACGCATTCGACATTTTTGCGCCCTCTGTGTGGGCCTCGCGTTTCTACAGAGCTCCTTACCCTGGCATACACCACGTTGCCGATCCCAACCTCGGCGATCGCAATGCTGCTGAGTCACCTGCACTTGGAGATGTCCGCCGTGCTCGCAGGGCGAACTGGGTGTACAATCTCGCCTGGTTTTGCAGCCTGAAAACATATTCCGCCTTATGCATCGGTCGCCCGCGGAGACAAGGAGTGGAAAAAAACCATGGCAGAAGGCCTCTTAGTTACCAGCCAATCGAACCATTCCGTTCTGGAGTACAACGCGACAACTGGTGCCTTCGTCAAGGTGGCCGCGTCCGGCGGCGCCCTGGGCGACCCGCTTGGCCTCGTTGTCGGTATCGACGGTAACCTGCTCGTCTCAGATGGCCAGACGAACCAAGTGAAGCGCTACAACGGCGCCACCGGCGCGTTCATGGATGTGTTTGCGTCGAGCAACCTTGCAGGTCCCGCGGGGCTGACCATTCACCAAGGCGTGCTTTACGTAACTAGCAGCAATCCACCTCAGGGTGTCGCGCGCTTCGATGCCGCCACGGGCCTGAGCACCGGTAACTTCGTACCCTCATTGCCCAACTCCAGTCCGCGCGACGTCAAGGTCAACCCCGCAAACAACCGCCTTTATGTGCTCTACTACAACGCCGCCACGGTCGAAACATTCGATCTCACAACCATGGCCTCTTTCGGCCTGCTGATGCCTGCTGGTAGCCCAATCGGCTCCGGCGGTTTATATACGCCATCGGCCATGGCGTTTGGCCCGGACGGAAACCTCTACATCTCTGGCGGCACCTTCGGAGGGAATCTTGGCGTCCGACGCTACAACCCGACGACCGGAGCGTTCATCGATTTCTTCGCCAACACTGGCAGCGACCTCTACTACCCATTTGGAGTTGCGTTTGGTCCCGATAACAATCTCTACGTCGCAACTCAAAACGCTGCCAACGTGATGCGCTTCAATTATCCCAGCGGCACATTCATGGACTTTTTCGTTCCTGGCGGCAGTGGCGGGCTCACAGCACCGTTCCACCTGACGTTTGCAGCAGGTCCGTCTTCAACGCTTACCTACACCTTGCATCGAGATTGCCTGGATAACATCGACGACCCCGGCATGCGCTGGCAGATTGAAGGCGGCAAAGTCCTCGAGAATGGCAGACACGTTGCGAACTACTCCAGCGTGAAGCGCGTCAGCTGCGGAACGACGGAGCAGAACACCGCCCAGCTTTGGGTTACGCTCTTCTTCCTTGGTAGTACGCCGCCGCAGAACATCACCATGCATGGTGCCCATGACTTCCATAGCGGAAGCGAGATCGGCAGTGTCAGCGCGGCGTCATCGGCTTTTTCGGCGCACATAGGAAAGCAGTTCAAACGCGTCGCAAACACTTTGACTATCGGATGAACGCTCGTGCAACTGAACCTGCAGTAAGGGGAGGGCATTTACTCCGCTTTGCTAGATGGTGTACGTGCAAGCCCTTCGAAGAGCCACAATTTTGACATTGCCAGCGATCTCGTTCAAACACTCTGCGGCGAAGTATGTTGTAGTCTTCAAGTTTGAGTTCTAATCGCGGTCGCTTCTGCCGAAGTTTCTCCATAAATTCAAGTCCCATGGTCTAGGATACTCTCTCCCGCAAGAAAATCCGCGCAGATCATCTCCAGGCAATAACCCCGCGACTTGTCTGTTCCCAGCATCAGGCCAGCCGTTTCGAGGGCTTCTCAGTCAGCCAGGGATTTGTCAATTGTAGAGCACGGCCAAGGAGAAATTGGAGCGGAGGTTCTGCTCGCTATCAGTCGAGAATTCAACAAGTCACTGGAATGGTTACTTACGGGTGAGGAATACACCCGTTTGAGATCCGCATGGAATACAGAGTGTGGGGCAGGGAAGCACGAAGTCACTTAGCCCGAGCTTCGATCACAAATCTAGGTGATAATGGCTAAGGTCGAGGCCTCTGTCATTGTAATTAATGTTGCGATGGCGCGTGGTCTTGCTGGCAACCCTGCCGTGCGCTGTGGTAGACGGCTAGGATTACGATGCGGGCGTTCTCGATGGCATATGCGGCGATGAAAGGCGTCTTCGAAATGACCAGCTCTCGGGTACCGGGAACCCGGCCAGCCCTGCCCGACATGAGGAAGGCACCGAGCTGTTGAACACTACCGACGATCTGCATCGTGACCCGTGTGGCAACCTCCTCACTGTTGGAGAGGGCTATATAGTCGTGAGCCTGATCCAATTGCCGGATCGCCTGCTCCGTCCACTCGATCATGGACGTGCGCGTCCCGTCCTCTTGAGCCGCTTTAAGACTTCCTCATGGCTTACGACACGGCCATTCCGCATCTCTTTCAGCCCTTGGCGAACCAACGCGTCCTGGTAGGCGTGCAGTTCGATGTAGTTGGTGATCGCCTCATTGATGAGGTAGCTGCGCGGACGGTCCTGCGCAGCGGCCAGAGAATCAAGAGCATCGATCTTTTCTGCGACGGCACGGAAACTGATAGTTTTCTCATTCTTGCTCATAATGCCAGAACAATAACCGATATTATTATGTATTACAAATTTCATGCTCAACATTCCGTTGGATGGATCTTTCGGGCCCTTTTGCTTCAGCGCCGAGAATTCCCGGCGTCGCGCCCCAAAAGGCGTTCTCGGTTCAGAAGGAGACGCGCTCTGTCGCGATAGTAGGTAATCCATTTGCGAGCGAGTTTGATTCCGACTGCCAGAAGCTTGCGTCGCATTTCTTCGATGGGCATTTGCGGCGTACTGGCTCGACACAGTTTTTGTACTTTCCGGACTCCCAGGACGGCAAGCCAAATTTAAGTTCCAGCTTAAAGCTCGCGAAACTCGCAACGTATCG
>CAVZMQ010000016.1:0-72274 GCA_963776365.1 Candidatus Acidiferrales bacterium
AGTAGGAGCACGCATGTCCACGATCCATCTCCACCAGACAACCACCTCGACGCCCGAGCAGTACGTCGCCGGGCTCACCGACTTCGGGCCTGGCCGCTCGAAGCTCTTTGGCAACAGCGCCGACGAGTATCTGAAGGTGCATCACCTCGGCCGATCAGAAGCCGACGTCACGGAAGGCTCGGGAGGCATCTGGGAACGCCTGCACTACGACTGGTCAGATCCGAACCGCGTCGTCCTCACGACGACCGACTCCAACACGTGGGGAGGCGCGTCCGGCCACACCTACACCTTCACGCGCAGCCGAACGGCACGACCGACATCGACGTGGTCGTCGTACGCGACGGCAAGAACCTCAAGGGATGGGTGCTTGGCTTAGTGCTCGGGACCATCGGCAAGAGCGTCTTGGAAAAGGCGTTTGTAAATTCGGTCAAAGCCATCGAAGCCCGGAGCGCCGCGGCGAGAGATGCAGGCGCATCATGAGCCGGGTATCCGCGGAAGAACCGTTTCATTGTTTCCAGTGCCTGATTACGGCTTACCTCCCAAATACGAATCAGTACTTTTCGTGGTGGGCAGGTACTGTGAAGAACCCCGACTAATCGGGCACGGAGAAGTCCAGCAAGACCTTTTGCTGTCCTGCCTCACCATCGGCTAGGCGTACTGCCTCTTGGAAGTCCTTAAATGAATACCGCACAATCGCTGGCGGCGTAAGGGCTCCGTTCGACAACATGGTGAGGAGATCGCTCGTCGCTGCCCGCACTTCGGCGAGCGGCTGGGAACTCACCCAACGCGGAAGCCACCACCCGCGAACCGTCGCTGTCGAATAAATCAAACGCGGAGCGAAGAGCGGCATGGTGAATTTCGCGGGGTCCGTCTGCCGATGACTGGAAAGGGCTCCATACACAAGCATGGTTCCAGCGGGAGCGAGGTTGCGGGCAATCTCAGCGCCAAGTTCCCCGGCAACGCAGTCAATCGCTCGTTCAATGCCCTTGCCCGCGGTCAATTCCTGCAGGCGTGCCCTGAGATCCTCGTCGGCTGTGCAGATTACCTCATTGCCTCCGAGGTTGCGTATGATTGTTTCCTGCTCGCGCCGCCGGATGACGTTGATTGTCTTGAATCGATACTGCTGCGCCAATTGAAGCACCAACTTCCCGACGCTGGATGCAGCCGCCGTCTGTAGGAGCCAGTCGCCCTCCTTGAGATTGTGACTTGATCTCGTCAATGCCCATGCAGTCAAAGGATTGGTGTAGGAAGTGGCGGCGGCCGGATCGTCCAGGCCGTCTGGAACGGGTACGAGTCTGTCCACTGGGCACACGATCTGCTCGCGCCAGGTGTTCCACGTGTCAACGAAAACTACGCGAGTTCCAACAGTCGGACCTTGCACGCCCGGACCTACAGCCTCCACAATCCCCACGCCTTCAATGCCCGGGCTGGCTGGCAATTCCGGCTGATAGCCATAGCGCCCTCGCACCATGTGCAGATCCGATGGGTTGATCGGGCTCAGCAGCACTCGGACGAGCGCTTCGCCAGGGGCCAAAGGCGGAGTAGGGATCTCTGCCAGTTTCAATACGCTCTTCGGTTCACCGGTCTCGCGAAAGATCAATGCTTTCATCAATACCTCCTGGATCTTTAGGCGACGGCTGATTCCGGGTCGGATGTTCTACGACTTCAAGAAACAAAACTGCAAACACGAAACGGGAATCTCGAACGCTCATTGGTGGAGACATGCTGTCACGGCTGGATTCAAAGTGCTAGGCCCTGATTAGCGTTAGCGTCGAAGTTGGATGAAATCAAAATCCACATTCCTATTCGCAGCACTCCTGCTGTTGGGAATTTCTTGCTGTGCCCAAATGCCCGTAGATAGGCCGCTGGGCGAGTATGACAAGCTCGTTTCTCAATTAAGATCGAGTTCGTTGGTGGGCGAGCCCATTCGCGCAGGGGGAACGGCTATCATTCCCTTTGTTTCGTTGAATTTTCAGCTTATTGGCGGCGATGCCAACATCGCATCAGGTGGCGGCATGAGCTCGACCAAGGTTCCGCTCGGATTTCTGGTCGTGGAAGGCGACGACGTGCGGGTCGAGCTCTTGCCCGAACCGCAAGAAAAGCCCTCCCTCGTGCGTCAACTGCTTCAGGCTATTCTGGACCGCAAAGTGGTCATCATTGGCAACGGTCTGAATATCGGCAATGCCGAAGGAAAAGTTCAGGATCTGGCTCCGCTGATCTCAAATCTGGGAAAACTCATTCCTGACGGCAGTATCACGACTGTGGGTAACGGCTTAAATCTCGGCAGTCTAAACCCGCCCAAGAAAGATGCTGCACCAACCGAAGCAGAACCCAAGCAACCCGAAGGAGGCAAGCCGTAGGGGGTGCATGTTGATAGGTTTGCCATAAATGCGACCTTCGCCACGCTCGCAGTATCAAAGTATTATCAGCCTGGGACAGGCGGGGAGTAATGCGCGATGACTTCATCGTAGGGCCGTGCGAGCGCTTCTAACTTCGGCAGTGAAGCCCGGAACGGATCTCGCGTACGAGTGTGCAGCAGGCCGCCAGAACACTTACATCCTGCTTTGGCTTGCCTAATGTGCGATCCTACAAGGTATTCATCACGGTTATATCCGCGACTAACACATCCGCTTTAGTTATTTTAGTCGCGGCTGACCGCTGGTTAGCATCACCAGTTTGCATGGCCGGCAACCGTTCAGAAGCTGTTGATGGAGCGATGATAGTGCTCTTCTGCTCCTCTGCATTTCAGGCCGAGGTCTACAACAACTTGGGTGCAACTTGGGTGCAAAAACAGGACCGAGACCGTACCTAACCAAGGAGAACGTGTGTGTAAGGGCAAGCGAATCAGCAGGTTTTTTATAGAATTGCGGGATCAGACGTGGGTTCGATTCCCATCGCCGCTCATTGGAAAACGCACAACTTCCATAAATCAATTGGAATCAAATTTACCCAACAAGTATATTGTGCTTCAACGGATAGATCTTCGGGGGCACAGACGGCAGCTAATCGACTCCTTCCTCACATTGCAATTGTAGATTCTAGTTGATACAATTGTTATAACACGAGGCGTGCGAGGAGGTGAGAGGCATGTTGGAACTCAAGGTTCGTAAGATCGGGAACTCACTGGGCGTAGTCCTGCCAAAGGAAGCCGTCAGCCGGCTGCACGCGGATGAGGGCGATCGCCTTTTTCTGATCGAGGGGCCGAATGGTGTCTATCAACTGACGCCCTACGATCCTGCCTTCGATAGAAAAATGAAGAAGGCAGGTAACATCATTGACCGCTATCGCAACACCCTCCATTCGCTCGCCAAGTGAGAGAGCCCGTCTGGATTGACGAGCGTGATGCTCTCGCGCTCCATGATCGGCTTCTGGCGCTCGATGGTGGTGCTGCCGGCGTCCGGAACGTCGGGCTCCTTCAGTCCGCTCTTGCTCGTCCTCAGCAACTCCATGCGTATGGCGACG
The DNA here is from genome assembly GCA_963776365.1 of Candidatus Acidiferrales bacterium. Taxonomy (GTDB): domain Bacteria; phylum Acidobacteriota; class Terriglobia; order Acidiferrales; family UBA7541; genus Acidiferrum. The sequence goes on from CAVZMQ010000016.1 coordinate 3,463, forward strand.
CTCCTGACACCATAGACATGGCGGCCGCTTATACGGTGGGAATAGTCCGCAATCATCCTTTTGTCGACGGGAACAAACGAACTGGTTTTGTTGTGGGTGTACTCTTCCTCGAACTAAATGGCCATCGTTTTACAGCTTCTGAAGAAGATGCCACGCAAGCCGTTCTGGGCCTTGCGGCCGGAACGATTGACGAGGCCTCGTTTGCCCGCTGGCTCCGCGCCAACGTAAGTCGCTCGCCGCGCTGAGTAATCCGACATCAAATTGGCACGAGATTCCGGGGCATCAGAGCGAAAGATGAGCGTGTGCTTGCGTGCGTGTCACTCCATGGTTTCATTTTCCAATTAAGAGGCATTGCGAATCTGCTAAGTGCCGCCAATTCAGGCGTTTTCATTTTTCTGTTCCTAGCTTCCCAAGCTTCGGACGTGGGTTCGATTCCCATCGCCCGCTCCATAAACCCTGATGACTCGATTGCCTTTATGCGGCTGAGTCGCTGAAAATACCCCAGAAAATGGTCGGTTTTGGACGCTATACAGCCGCGCATAATTAACAGGACATAAGGTAGGAACATCTGGCATACTCCTTGAAGGAGGTGCCATGGTTCCGCGTATCCTGCACTTACATCCGAAGGCGTATAAGCGATTAATCCATTTGCGCAAGCAAGCAGAACGGGACGGAGCCTACCGGGTTGCCAAGCGATTGCAGGCAGTGGTGCTGAACTCGGAAGGACGTACCAGCGGTGAGCTGGCCCATCTACTCGAGGTCTCCACGTTCGAGGGTCTCGGAGTGGTTAGCACGTTATCAAACTTTCGGCGTGGAAGGACTGCTCGAAGGGCATCGTTCAGGCCGGCCATGGGAGCTGACATCGTCGCAACGGAAACAGCTCGACGGCATTCTCGAAAGCGGCCCGGTAGCTTACGGCTTGGATACGGGCATCTGGACTTCTCCCATGATCGCCTGGGTCATCGAGGAGGAATTCGGCATCCATTATCATCCGGGCCACGTGCGCAAGTTGCTCCATCGTTCGGGCTTCTCCGTGCAGCGCCCACGTCGCGTGCTGGCCCGGGCCAACGTTGACCAGCAAGATCGCTGGCAGCGGTACACCTATCCCAGCCTTAAAAAAAAGCGCAGCGGCAAAACTGGGCGTTGATCTTCAGCGACGAAGCCAGCTTTCGCCAAGATTCTACCCTGCACGCCACCTGGAGCCGGATTGGTTGTCCCCCGGAAGTTCCCGTGACCGGACAGCGCAAGAGCGTGAAGATTTTTGGGGCTATTGAATTGTGGAAGGCTCGCTTCCATTACCGGCAGGACACCGTCTTCAACGCTTCCACGTACTTCGCTTTCCTGGAACAACTGGCTCGCAGCTATCGACGGCAGGGAGCCATGCTCATTCAGGATAATGCGACGTACCACAAAGACGCGCGACGTATGGGCTTGGTTCGATGCCAATCGCCACTGGCTAGAGGTTCATCAACTGCCGCCCTACTCACCGGAGTTGAATCCAACGAGCGATTGTGGAGACATACGCGCCAAACAGGAACTCACAATCGATACTTTCCGGACGAGAAGGAATTGACCGGCACGCTGAGTCGCGTGTTCGGTGAGATGCAATCCTATCCGGAACTCATCCGGCCCTATTTGCAATCTTTTTTGTAATCAGTATGTCCCTTTATTTATGCGCGTCTGTATAGTTGGACGCTGTCAGGACCAATTGGACGCTCAACCACACGCTCCGGACACGCGTAAAGCGTGGAAGACAAAGACAACAGAACCTCAAGATGTTCACCCGAGGGACAGAAGGGAACTGGCGGCCTTGAATGAGAAGCTGTCCAGACCGTGGGTGACTTCCACGGGCCGAATCGGGCATCCCGGTTAAAGATTGCGGTCGGGAGAGGGAAAGCTCCGAATCGTCAGCATGTCCGACGACGGGCACAAGGAGATGAAACGATGAAAGTGTTCAAGGTGTATATCTACCATTTCTACATACATGAGCAGTACACACTCGTGAAAGCGGAATCCGAGGCCCAAGCGTTGGAGTTTGCGACGCAAGAGGAGACTAACCTGACGTGGAAAGATGACGGCGGCTTGGAGTATACCCATTCCGAAATATCCCAGGTGGATGACATTGAAGGTGATAACTGGTCGGGAATCGTACCGTCTGAGGAAGAAATCGCGAACGCAATAAAAGCTAAATAATCGGTGGTTAAGCTCCGCGTTGGACGATGGGCGCGGACGGCGAGGGAAGGGGAACCGGCCTGTGAACGGGTGGTCCAAACCGTGGTGCGTCGCAAACACGTAAGGTTGCTGTTTCTGTTCGACAGAAAATTGTCAGTGATGCCAGTTCTGGCAGTGAAGTCAGGATTCTTGCCACAACCTCGCCACAATCTTCTCAATCAGGAATTTCATAGCTGTCTGTGTGTGGTCTGCTCTGCTTGTGGTCTTCACTGAGCAGGGCTTCAAGCCTATTTGCACAGTCTTGTTCCCCAATTCTAGAACCGTGAATCCGATGTGGGCCGATAACGAACTTCGCTCTGCACTCATCGCAAGTGACAACGCCCCACAGCTCATTCTCTGGCGCGTATACCGCAGTCTGGCCCAACTTCACCGCCACCGAGCAGAGCGGGCCAATCTTTTTGCGATAGGGTTTGAAGCTCATAACCTCAGTTTGCGCGGAGAAGCTGCTGTGGCCGCACTTCATCAACCCGTAGAGGCCGAGTCTGACTTCGGTTCCGGTTCTTCGCAGACCCGCACAATCTTCTTGCTCTCAGATGCCCGCAAGTCCGTCGCAACATCGCGCCAGATGTCAGCTTGAGATTTTGCCCATGGTGGCATCTTGTCAGCTTTTGCTTCCAAAATTTCGGCCACAAAATCATCCAGACGCACCAACCGTGGTTTTATGTCTTCCTGCATATTGCACCTCGTGCCCAATTTACAGGATGCGATAACAACCAGCAGCGAAACTACTCAATTTTGAACACCGTCGGTATCAGTCGTAGAACGCTCAAATCGGACCTGTCCGGCAATCGCTACCCAACAGGGCTATCCCGGTCTTTGAGTACCCGACTTCTCATGCCCGACCCGCAATTTCTCGCGCCAGCAACGTATACTTACGACACGCTGACCTCGCCTGAGGAGCCACGAACATGCGAGACGAAGAGTGGGTCAAGAAACTTGAAGATGGCAGAAAGGTTAAATTCATTTACCAAGAACTGCCGGAAGACGGGGCATTTATCACCGCGCAGATTGAACGGAATGAGGTCGTTTATTCCATCGTATTAGTTAAAGCCAACAACCCGCTGAGTCACGAAGACATTGAGAGTCATTTCAAGGGCGAGCTTGCAAAGAAATAGCGCCGCTGGCCAGAGTACATTCATTTCCTCCCGGTGGCCTCAATGGCGGCAAACTTCCGCTCAACATGTGGTTGTGAGCGCGGAGCACCTGAATGCAGTTCACAGCGCTCCCAGGCGGCGGCACCACACGTGGGACAAGGGACCGAGGATGCTTGTTTGGGCCTGAGTTCGCTCTTCTTCATTCTAGGAGAATGCGATTACAGCCCGTCGCTAATCTGTCCAATTCCGGACAATACCCGCGTTTAGTCGTACTAGAGTATTTAATTTTAGGTCCCACTGTTGGCATCTCCACCCTCCGTGCCAACTGGGATTGAGACATCCGACCATGCGGCCCGCAAGAAATAGGTGAGCATATCTGCTCTCACAGACTTACACTCTGTCTGCTCTTTGCTTTTCTACCTGTCGGACTTTTCCGGTCTATCGTGTCCATTTTGCGGACTGCTATCGCTTTGAGTCTTTGCCTAAAGCGTCCAATGCTCCTCGCATGCCAGCTTCCCTCTAAGGGAGATGGGGTCTTTAGGCTTCTCGGTCTCGTCCAGTTCCGCTCTGTCTGGTGTGGCCTTCCCGCAGCCCAGCGTCCATTCGGGCGCAAGACAAGCTCGCGGACGACAAACTTCTGGTCCAGCTCCAGGGCAAATTCGGAAATGCCCAGCTCAACCTGCCTATAGACCAACAGAAGTTTGTGCAGGTGGGCGACGACTTTCGCCCCTCAAGATGTCTTTCGCCTCTCAAGATGTCTAGGGATGACCAACCGGTGGTAGACTTCGCGTATGGCTACCAAAAAGAAGACCAAGAAGCAGACGAAGTCGAAGAGAACTGCGGGCAAGAACGTGGCTCCGATGAAGAGGGCGGCTAAGAAGAAGTTGGCGAAGAAGAAGGCAGCGCCAAAAAAGGCGGGCGTGAAAACGAAGGTCGGCGGCAAGAAGACAACCGGCGGGAAAACGGCAGGCGCACTTAAGAAGCGGGTTCGGAGGAAAAGCCAAAGCGTGGATACGGTGGCATTCGCACTGGAGCGACTGGGAGCGCGGGCGGGCGAACAATCGGGAGATTTGCAGGGATTGTCCAACGTCCAAGGTGCGGATTCGGAGAGTGTGGACGAGTTGCTCGAACAAGGAAACGCGTTCGAGGCCGATGCGGTGAAGGGCGTGGAAGACGCCGGGGACGCTGACGAGGGGGAAGTTCGCTCACATGAGGGGCCGCAGGACGATGTTCCCGGCAAGTATCTGGATAAGAAGTAGTTGAGCGGGTCATGCCGGTGCAGAATTCGGCGCTCTATTCGGGTCGAGGGAATCAGCATTGTTATGAAATCAATTGGACGGGATAGTCCAACTCAATCAAAGACCGCTTATCTGGTACTTAAGGTTACTTCAGCTTCGCGTATTCCGCTTTCGCAGCAATGAGGATGGGAATGTCTGGGTCGGCGTCTTTCCACAGCGTGAGAAAATCCTGATAGGCCGCCTTGGCTTTGCCGGTGTCGCCTTCATGGCGTAAGCGCGCGCCACTCGGCCATCTGAAGTCGGAAACTGGGGAATCATTTTTGGCTAAGGAGATAGAGGTCGGCGTGACCGCCGGGACGCGCATAGACGATGGTGGAAAGGTCCAAGGAAAAGGCGTAGGAACTACCGCCGCCATATTCCAGGGGAAAAGCAAAAGGGACCTTCAACGCGACCTGGGGAGAGCCGATGGTTTTACCGTCTTTCCATGGCTGGCGGTAAATCGGGACCTCACCGCGAGTGGCAACCGCATACAAGAACGACTTGCCATCGTGTGCAAATTTTGCGCCGAACGTTACCACGCCGGGAAGCAATACGGTGCATTTCCTGTCGGACGTGGAGACCTCGTAGATTCCAGTCTTCTCGCCATTCAAAACGACAAATAGCAAGTAATGTCCGCTGGGGTCAGCATCGGAAACTACACCCATACCACAGTTATCCACGAACTTCTCTGGGTTCGAGCCGTCCGCACTCCATTTCCAAACGGTCGGCATCGAACCCGCATTATCCGGGCCAGTCACGTAGATAGTCCTCTGGTCAGGGCTCCATACCAAACTCCAGATAGTATTTGCCGTCCGTGGGAGTTGACGAAGACCGCTGCCATCAGCCCCGACGAGGTATGCTTTGTCACCTACACCGGTTCCCGCCGCGTGCTCGCAAAAAGCCAAGTGAAAATTGTCAGGCGCAAAACGCCCGTACCCCATGTTTTCTCCGGTGGCGATTTTCACTTTATTGCCCCCGTCGATGTCTGCCACCCATAGTTCGTGCCTTTTACCTGCGGCGAGCGTGAGGTACAGCACACGCTTCCCATCGGGTGAGATGCTGGGCCCAGTTGCGTCCTCGGACAGGATGTCCTTGGATTCCTTTGATTGCACATGGTACGCGGTCAGGGACCCGGAGGACTGCCCATTCACATAGTAAATCCCTTTTCCCCCTGGGTCTGGCATCGGGGAGAAGTCCGGTCCCGTTCCGAAGGTAATCTGCGTCAGACTCCGGTCGTTCAAGTTGTAATTCCAGATGTTCGTCAGCCCGTTTACGGTCCCGGACAACAGCATGGTTTTCCCTGGCTCCGCCCACGCGACGTCGTGTGTCCCCCACCCGACGTCGTAATTCCCGGACACCTCGCCCAAATCCATCGCCTTGTGGCTGGTGACGTTTACTCTGAAAAAATGGAATTTAGCCTCAAAGTTAAATGGAACACCGGCAGCAAGCAGGTCGTCGCCGCCGGGGAATAGCAGGAGCGGGGCGAATAGCAGGCCACTGCCCTCTGGGTTGTATACTAGTTCCTCGTTCAGCCCGGATTTTTCTGCGCGATAGATTCCGGGACTGTCCGACTTCCGATAATAGATTGAAGCCCCATCCGGCGAGGGAACCATATTGTGGCCAGACACCACACGGTGGGGATTACCTCCGAGCGCAGGCACGGCCCAAACCTCGTCGCGGCCGAGATACCTCGAGTAATAGACCTCTTTGCCGTCGGGCGAGAAATTGTCCACATCCTTGTCGCCCTCGTTATTTGTGAGCTGAAGAGGCTCTCCACCAGAAGTGAGCATGAGGAACACTTGCGCAATGCCACTTACCGGTGAGGTGAACGCCACGGCGTGGCCGTCGGGAGATAGCCTCGCGTTGTTCATCGGTTTGTTCCACTGGCTGATTTGTGTAATCTTTGCGGGGCCGCTCGGAGTGTCCGTGCGAGGCCAAAAGTGATACGCCGCAAAGGCTGCTGCCAGGAGTGCGACGCAAACGGCCAAAACAATGAACCGCTTCCATGCAAGTCCCGCTGACGGCTGAGCCACCGCGACCGAGGGCGTTGCAGGTTCTGCAGTAAGTTCCTGAACCGCGCGGCTCACCGATGACGAGATTCGCCCCGAATCCGTATCCCGCTTCAGGCGCTTCAGTTCGGAGCGCATTTCCGACGCGTGCTGATAGCGCAGCTCTCGGTCCTTCTCAAGCGCCCGATTGATAATTCTCTCCAAATCTGTCGGCAGGTCGGGATTTAGTCGCGCGGCAGGAACTGGCGCACGGTTCAGGATTGCTTCAAAGATGGTTGCGGTACTGTCCCCACGAAAGGGCAACTGCCCGGTGGCCATTTCATAGAGGACGGCTCCAAACGAGAACAGGTCGCTCCGGGCATCCAATTCCTTCGCACGCACCTGCTCGGGCGAGATGTACGCGACTGTGCCAAGCGTCGAACCCGGACTGGTCAGATGTTCCGCACTCACGCCCTCGGTCATTTCCCCTGTGAGCGTCGCTCCAGAAGCGTTGGCTCCCGTAAACTTGACCTTCGCCAGACCGAAATCGAGAATCTTCGCGTGTCCGCGCTTGGTCACGAGAATATTGGCAGGCTTGATGTCGCGATGAATAATGCCTTCGGCGTGAGCAGCGTCGAGGGCGTCGGCGATTTCAATCGCGAGGGGGAGCAGAACTTCTGTCTCGACGGGCTTTCCCTTGATGCGGTGCTTCATCGTCACGCCGTCCAGAAACTCCATGGCAATAAAGCGTTTGCCGTCCTGTTCGCCGATTTCGTAGATGGTGCAAATATTCGGATGGTTCAGTGCGGAAGCAGCCCGGGCTTCGCGACGGAATCGTTCGACTGCTTGCGCGTCTCTCGCAAGGTCGTCGGGAAGGAATTTCAGGGCAACGAAGCGGCCAGCTCGGTGTCCTCGGCTTTGTACACAACGCCCATACCGCCGCCGCCAAGTTTTTCAAGGATGCGGTAATGTGAAATCGTGCTGCCGATTATGGTTGAAGAATCGGTCACTGGACGTGCATCTTACGACAGCCTTTGGAGGTAGACAATTGTGGGATAGCTATTTCAGCTTCGCGTACTCGGCTTTCGCAGCGGCGAGGATTGGAATGTCAGGGTCGGCGTCTTTCCAAAGCGTGAGGAAATCCTGATAGGCTGCCTTGGCTTTGGCGGTGTCACCCTGCATGGCATAGGCGCGGGCGATTTGGAGATGCGCGAGTGCTCCGATGGGCGAGTTAAATACAACCCCACGGTGGTTAAGGATTTTCTGGAACTCCCTCGCGGCTTCTGGACCACGGTGTGCCATGAGATATGCTTGACCGCGGAGGTAGGCGGGCATGAGGCGCGGCTCGACCCAGCTCAGCTCCAATGCCTCGGCTAGTGCCAATTCATTCACAGCCTGCGTCGCGTTGCCCTTGTTTAGCTCGATGACGGAGCGAATCTCTGGCAACCAAAGGTTTTTTATAACGGTGTCAACCGGGTGGCCTGCCGCGAATCCATCCGCTAGCATTCCGGCTTGCGCCGAGTCCCCGACGAGCGCCAGCGAAAGGGCCCCCGACCATGAAGCCGACCACCCGCTCTCCGAATGTCCGGAGGCTCCCGCAGACCGGCTTAGCACAGCGGTGGCGTTTTGTCGTGCCGTGGCCGCATTGCCAAACAGCACCTCCCGCAAGGCAGCATTCGCAGTAACGTAGGCGGCCCGTTCCTTTGCTCCTGCCCTCAAGGCTGTGTCGTCAGCACTCCGCGATAGCTCTCGGCTTTTCCTTAGGTGCCCAAAATAGGCTTCAGTATCCGCCGCCGTATCTTCGAAGTTAGGCCGTGATTGGGCAATCTTGGTCATCATTCCCGTGTCGCCCTCAACGAAGGCAAGCGCGTAGCGGTAGCCATCGAGGCCGGAACCTAGATTGCGGGCCTGTGCCTGTTGGTAGATTGCATGGGCATCCGCCAAGCGATTCAAAGCCATATAGTCCTGCATGAGACCGGCATATGGCAGATACTGGCTTGGGTCAAGGTGGTTAGCTTCCTCGAATTCCTCCGTCGATTCCTCCCATCGCCCAAGAGTGGCATACTCAAATCCCAAGATGCGGTGGGGTACGAAGTCGCGGGGATAGGTTTGCTTCCAGAGTTGGCAGCTTCGGATAGCCTGCTCAATGTCCCCGGTTGCGAACTGATGGTAGACGGCGGTGAGGTCAAACTTCTCCCTCTCGCTCGCCCGGTTGCGCAAGGCGTAGGCCCTACGGATGGCCTCTTCGGCCAATATCGCTTCACCGCGATTCTGATGCGCCCTGCCGAGGGCGGCATAGGCGGTAGCGAATTCCGGGTCCAGCTCAATGGCTTGTTGGAATAGAGGAATCGCGCTATCTGGGTCACCTTTTGAGTATTGTGCCAATCCGAGGCTGTAAGCTTTCAGAGCTTCCAGCGAAGGCGTGGTGGCCTCTGCGAGCGGAATATCAAACTTCTGCACTGTAGCCAACGATTCGCCCAGTTCACCGCGCAGCTTCGACGCCGCCTCGCCCAGCACGTTTAGCACCTCCTCCTTGGACGCGGCCGTAACCTGCTCCTGTGCCAGCGTGTCTCCGTCCCGGCAATTCACAGCCTTGAGACCTAGTACATATTCCTTGCCCAGACTGCCTATCGCCCCGGCAATGTAGGCCGTGCTGCCCGCTCGCTGGCAAAGCTCGCGGGCCACCTCGGGAGTGAGTTTTGTGTTGGCCAGCCGGGTCATCTGTTGCAAGGTCTTCGCGACTTGGCTCTCGGAGAGCACATTGAGAAAAGGCGATTGGCGCAGGGAGACGTTGAGCCCCGTCTTTAGCGTCTGGTCGAACACCGCATCGCCAGTCGTGTTGGTAAAGTCCCCAAGAACAATGGTGTCCTTATCCGTGAGCTTCTGCGTGCGGTGGAGATAGAAGTAACTGCCAGCAGCAAGTGCGGCAATCAAAAGTGCAACTGGAACAACCACTTTCCAATAGATTCCTCGCCGCACTCCCCCGCCAGCCGATGTGCTGCTTGCTACTGGAAGCCGTGCCGACTCTGTGTCTCGTCTTAGTCGCTGCAAGTCAGTGCGAATGTCTGTTGCACTCTGGTAGCGCAGCTTGCGGTCCTTTTCCAGTGTCTTGTTCACGATGCGCTCCAGTTCCGGCGGCAGGACAGTATTGGCTTGCGTCACAGGGATAGGAGCACGATTCAGAATCGCTTCGTAGATGACTGCAGCACTATTTCCCGGAAAAGCCATGCGGCCTGTTGCCATCTCATAGAGAACGGCCCCAAACGAGAACAAGTCCGTCCGTGCATCTAGTTCTTCGCCCCGTGCCTGCTCCGGAGACATATAAGCGATGGTGCCCATTGTCGCGCCGGGGCTTGTGAGCACAAAATCTTCCGTTGCCGTCGGCATCGTAGAGACACCACCTTCGGCGACAGGAGAAAACTTCGCCAGACCGAAATCGAGAATTTTGGCGTTGCCTATTTTGCTCACAAATATGTTTGCTGGCTTGATGTCTCGGTGAATGATGCCCTGTGCGTGTGCCGCTCTAAGCGCATCGGCAATTTGAATCGCCAGTTCCAGCATCTCTTCAAAGGGAAGTGGCTTTCCATGGATGCGATGCTTCAGGGTTTCGCCGTCAAGGAACTCCATTGCAATGAATTGCTGGCCGTCTTGCTCGCCGATGTCGTAAATCGTGCAAATGTTCGGGTGATTTAGGGCCGATGCCGCTTGTGCTTCGCGGCGGAAGCGTTCCAGAGCAGCGGAGTCGTGGAGCATCTCGGCAGGCAGGAATTTTAGGGCCACCGCACGATGAAGTCTTGTGTCCTCCGCTTTATAGACGACACCCATGCCTCCGCCCCCGAGTTTTTCGACGATGCGGTAATGCGAGATGGTCTGGCCAATCATGGGAAGAGACTTGGCGCAATCTTAGGTCGCACCCACAGGCTAGTCAACGTGGAGGGAAGTACATCGCATTCATCTCATGCCGGTTGCGAGCGACACGAGCTAACGCAGAATCAGAGTCACGGCCACGGCTGCCACCACCAGTTTCACCAACCATCCGAGGGAATAAGACGCAGTGATTGCGGAGTGCAGTTTGATGAACAACGCATTGGCGATGAGTAGTGGCAAAGGCCCGACAAGCCAAATAGCGAGCGCCAGTTTGAGAGTCGCGCTGTACGAGTGGAGATTTAGGCGGGCGCACAAGAGTGTGAAGACCGCGCACGTGACGAAGGGCAGAGGGGTGTACCACGCGATGGCTTTCATTTCTCCCTGACCATGCGCGTACCGCGCGTACCGCCAGATTTCAGGGTATTGGTTATATCGCTTGTAGAGCCAATCGCGTTAGTCAATTAGGACATATTTCTGGCTCAGAAGATAGAGGTCGGCGTGACCGCCGGGGCGCGAATAGACGATGGTGGAGAGGTCCCCGGAGAAATCGTAGGCGTTACCGTTATCATAATCCCGGGGAAATGCAAAGGGGACCTTCAACGCAACCTGTGATGTCCCGATACTTTTACCGCTACTCCAACGCTGACGGTAAATCGTAACTTCACCGCGAGAAGCAACCGCGTACAAAAACGACTTGCCGTCGCGAGCAAAAGTAACAACTCCCGTTAGTACGCCGAGGAGCAGTAAGGTACATTTCCTATCGGATACGGAGACCTGGTAGATTCCAGCGCTTTCTCCTTCGAGAGAGCCAAGCAGGTATTGCCCTTCGGGGTCGATGTCGGTAACTACGCCGCAGTTTTCTACGAGCTTCTCTGGCTTCGACCCGTCCGTGTTGACTCTCCATACGGAAACGGTTCGTACCGCACTCGCCTTCTCCCTGCCGGTCACGTAAACGGATTTCTGGTCAGGGCTCCATACGGAACTGTAGGGCGTGCAGGGGGGCATTGGGTCGAGTTGCCGAAGGCCGCCGCCATCAGCCCCGACAATGCAGACTTTGTCCCCTGCCTCAACTCCCGGCTCTTGAAAGGACAGGTGAAAACTGTCACGTGCCCAACTACCCGTAACCAGAGAATCTCCGGCGACGATTTTCACCTTGTGATTCCCGTCGTTGTCCGATACCCAGAGTTCGCTCCTCTCGTGTGTGGGGTACGTGATGTACGCCACTCGCTTTCCATCCCGCGAGATACTTGGCGCAGTTGTCTCCCCGGCCACGATGTCCATCGATTTCTTTGAATGAACGTCGTAAACTGTCAGGAATCCGGATGGTTTGCCGCTCACAAAGTACATCCCTTTTCCTCCCGAATTTGGCATGGGCGAGTGGTCTGGCCCCGTTCCGAACGTAACTTGCGTCAGACTCCGGTCCCTCAAGCTGCAATTCCAAATGTTCGTCAGCCCGTTCTCTGTCCGGGGGAATAGCACGGTTTTCCCCGGCTCGGCCCACACGACCTCAAGCGGGTTCCCGGAAATCTCACCTAAATCAACCGCTTCATGGCTGGTCAAGTTTATTCGGTGAAAACGGAAAGTCGTCCATTCCACTTTATAGCTAGCAACAAGCAGGTCGTTGCCGCCAGGAAACACCAGAAGCGGTAGGAAGGACAGGCCACGGCCCTCGAAGTTGTGCACCGGTTCTTCGTTCAATCCGGTTTTGTCCGCCCGAAAAATCTTCTCGCCATCAGCAGTCTTAATGTAATAAACGAATGCGCCGTCCGGCGAGGGGACTACAAAGGAGCCGGACACCACACGACGGGGAGCCCCACCAAGCGTCGGCACCGCCCAGACCACAGATGACCTCTCGTAATAGATTTCTTTCCCGTCGGGCGAAAAATTGTCCACAGACTAGTCGCCTTCGTCATTCGTGAGTTGAAGGGGCTCGCCACCAGAAGTGAGCATGAGGAACACTTGCGCGATGCCGCCTACCGGTGAATCAAACGCCACGGCGTGGCCGTCGGGAGAAAGCCTCGCTCTGTCCATCGGTTTGTTCCACTTGCTGATTTGCGTAATCTTTGCGGGGCCGCTCGGAGTGTTCGAGCGGAACCAAAAGTGATACGCCGCAAAGGCTGCTGCCAGTAGTGCGACGCAAACGGCCAGAACCATGTACTGCTTTCGTGCAAGGCCAACTGACGGCTGAGTGGTCGCAACCGAGCGAGGTGCAGGCTCCTCAGCGAGCTCGTGAATCGCCCGGCTTCCCGATGACAAAACTCGGCCCGAATCTGTATCCCGTCCCAGGCGCTTCAGGTCTGCACGCATTTCCGAAGCGTGCTGGTAACGAAGATTCCGGTCTTTCTCCAAGGCCTTGTTGATGATTTCTTCAAGTTTCAGAGGAAGGTCAGGATTTAGTCGAACGGGCGGCACGGGCGTTCGTTCAAGAATGGAGTTGAAGATGACCCCGGAACTCTCTCCCCGGAACGGCAGAGCACCTGTTGCCATTTCATAAAGTACGACACCGAAGGAAAACAGGTCTGTCCGCGCATCCAAATCCTTGGCCCGAACTTGCTCCGGGGACATGTACGCAACCGTCCCCAAGGTGCTGCCGGGACTCGTTAGGTGCTCCAAATCCACGCCATTGGTTGAGAGGGTGTTCGCGTTCTCTGCCGCGCTCTTTGAGGAACTTACCTTGGCAAGACCAAAATCTAGAATCTTGGCGTGCCCTCGTTCCGTGACAAAAATGTTCGCAGGCTTGATGTCACGGTGAACGATTCCTTTGGTATGGGCTGCGTCCAAGGCGTCAGTAACCTCTATGGCGATGCCGAGCAATTGTTCCAGCTCCATAGCCCGACCCGAGATGACGTGCTTCAGGGTCTTGCCTTCCAGATACTCCATGGCGATGAAGGCCTTATGGTTTTCTTCGCCGATGTCGTAAATCGTGCAGATGTTAGGGTGGTTTGATGCTGAAGCTGCTCTGGCTTCACGGCGAAATCGTTCCAAAGCTTGGTGGTCTTGGGCTAAGACATCAGGGAGAAACTTGAGCGCTACAAAGCGGCCAAGACGGGTGTCCTCTGCCTTATAGACCACGCCCATACCGCCCCCGCCGAGTCTCTCCAGAATGCGGTAGTGCGAGATGGTCTGGCCAATGAGCACGTCGGTTTGTGACATGTGCCGCTCATGTTAGGTTGCGACGAATGACAAGTTAACGCGCAGCAAACAGGCTTGTCGGACACAAAGTCGGATAACTATTGCAGCTTCGCGTATTCCGCCTTGGCAGCGATGAAAATGGGAATATCCGGGTCGGCGTCCTTCCACAGCGTCAGGAAATCCTGATAAGCCGCCTTGGCTTTGGCGGTGTCGCCTTGCATGGCATACGCTCTGCCGATTTGGAGATGAGCGAGTGCTGCGATGGGTTCATTGAGCACAATTCCGCGATGGTCGAGAATTTTCTGGAATTCGGCGGCAGCGGCGGAACCTTGATGTGCGGCCAAATACGCTTCCCCGCGCAAGAAAACAGGATACATGGCTGTCCAGTAGTAGTTACCGGACATTCCTAATTCATACGGAGTGTTAGCTCTAAGAATATCTATGGCCTCAAGGGCCTTTCGTTTGTTGAGCGCAAGATTCGCCCGGAGGGCAGGACGATAATTGAACTGCACAAGGGTGCCTTCGGGAAACTTCTTTTCCAAACTGTCAGCTATCGCTTGCGATTGTGAATCGTCGTCCGCGTATAACAGGGCAAGCGCGGCGCCATATTGGACATCGCGGCCTTCGGAGCCTTTGATGGCTGTAGTGGCTCGCCGTCGCGCCTCTTCTGCGTTGCCGAACAAGACTTCGCGCACACCGGACATGGCCAAGTACGTAGCAGCGGTCTCTTTTTCACCTGCGCGTTGCGCGGAATCGATTGCCAAGCGCGTAAATTCCCGTGCTTGTCTGAGACGGCCGGAATAGGCAGCCGTGTCGGCTTCCATGGCCAGAAATCCGTCCTCCACTCCTGACTTTCCTACGGACCATGCTATCTGCTGCGCCATCGCGTCCGGGTCGTTCTGCATAAAGGCGACGCTGTACAAGTCAATGTGAAAAAAAGGGTGGTCTAGTTTGCGCTTGAAAGCTTGCTGGTAGTTTGCTTTCGTCTCGTTCGGACGGTTTAGAGCAATGAAGTTGTACCCGACGACGGAATAAGCGATAGGAGCGTTAGGATTCCAACGGACTGCCTCTTTGCCCATTTCAAGCCCTTTTTCATATTCTCCTAAGACCGGATAAATTAACCCGCCCAAGAAATCACGCGGCATCTCCGCGCGGGGATAAGCCTTGGCCCAAAGCTTACAGGTTTGCTCGGCCTTCTCCATGTTTCCTGTTACGACCATATGGAAGGAAGCGGTGATGAAATACTTTTCGCGCTCACTGGCCCGTTCGCGAAGCTCGTACGCCTTGCGAGTGTAGTCCGCAGCAGCGACAGTTTCCCCAATATCTCCATACATTCGGCCCAAATACGCGTAGGCGAGTGCAAAATTCGGGTCTAGTTCGATGGCGCGTATAAAAAACGGAATTGCTGCGGCCGCACCTGTGGTGTTCAAAACCTCATCGCCGGAGCTGAAGGCTTGAAGGGCTTCCAGTGACGGAGTAGTGGCCTGTTCAAGTGGGATATCAAACTTCTGCACGGTGCTCAGCGACTCGCCCAGTTTCTTCCGAATTTCCGAAGCGGTCTTTCCCAGAGCATCCAGCACGTGGTTCTTGTCACTGGCCTGAGCTTCCGTGCTCGCCAGCGATTCGCCACTGGCGCAGTTGACCGCCTTGAGGGTCAGAAGGTACTGCGTGCCAATCTGCGCTATCGAACCGTCGAGGACTGCGGCGCTCGCCGTTCGCTGGCAGAGTTCCCGCGCAATCTCCGGCGTGAGCTTTGCGTCCGGCTTCTGGTCCATCATCTTCAGGGTCTGCTGGATTTGCTGGTCAGGGATAATGCTCAGGAAGGGTGATTGTTCCAGTTGTACAGAGAGTCCCTGCCGCAGCGTACCGTCAAAGACAGGGTCGCCCGTCGAGTTCGTGAAGTCCGCTAGGACGATGGTGTCTTTGTCAGTGAGTTTCGGCGTGCGATGAAAATAGAAGTAACTGCCAGCGGCAAGCGCCAAAAGCACCATGAAAGCAGGGGCAATCACTGTTCCACTGATTCTCCCTCGCTTGGACGGAACAAAGTTGTCCCTGACTACTTCACCCGAAGCTGCTGGTACTCTTGCCGAATCTGTATCGCGCTTCAGCCGCTGCAAATCCGTTCGAATATCGGCAGCGTTTTGGTAACGAAGCTTGCGGTCCTTTTCAAGCGCCTTGCCAATGATTTCGTCTAGCTTTGATGGGAGTGCTTGATTAATCTGCGATGCCGGGACAGGCGTGCGATTTAGAATCGCCTCATAGGTGACAGCGGCACTATTTCCGGGGAAGACCATCCTTCCCGTCGCCATCTCATAGAGTACTGCGCCAAACGAGAACAAATCCGTTCGTGCATCCAGTTCTTCGCCACGCGCCTGCTCCGGGGACATATACGCCATCGTGCCGACTGCACTACCGGGACTTGTGAGCAAAAAATCTTTGCTTGCCGTAGGCATTGCAGAGAGACCGCCCTCAGCGACAGGAGCAAACTTTGCCAGACCGAAATCAAGAATTTTGGCATTGCCCAGTTTGGTCATGAAAAGATTTGCTGGCTTGATGTCCCGATGAATGATGCCTTGCGCATGTGCTGCCCTTAGTGCGTCTGCAATTTGAATTGCGAGTTCCAGCATCTCCTCGAATGGAAGAGGCTTGCCAGAAATGCGGTGTTTCAACGTTGCGCCGTCGAGAAACTCCATCGCAATGAATTGCTGGCCGTCTTGCTCGCCGATGTCGTAAATAGTGCAGATGTTTGGATGATTTAAAGCCGAAGCGGCCTGTGCTTCACGGCGAAAGCGCTCTAGAGCAGCGGAGTCGTGCAGCATTTCCGCTGGCAGGAATTTCAAGCCGACAGCGCGATGGAGTCGGGTGTCTTCTGCCTTATAGACCACTCCCATACCCCCACCGCCGAGTTTCTCGATGATGCGGTAGTGCGAGATGGTCTGGCCGATGAGCGCGTCGGTTTGTAACACGTGCCGGTCATATTAGGTTGCGACGAATGACAAGTCAACGCGGAGCGAACAGGCTGCGAAGGATTCCGATGGCGGCATTCATTGAGTCGCCCCTGCCCGTCCCTCGCGCGTCCGAGCGATTCGCCTCGCCTCGCTCAGAGATTACGGACATGAAAAATGGACATCTCGGTCAGAAGTCCGAAAGGTATTATGTATGATGTCGGGGTGCCCGATCAGGATGTGCAGCGCGGTATACGACCAGAAGTTTCCATAACTCCGCCGCGGGAACTGCCAGTGGGAGACGGGTATCCTGATCCTGAGCTGTACATCTTCCTTGCCGCAGTCGTTATGCCTTGGTTTGCAAAGCAAAAAGGCAACTTTCAGCGTCCACTGCCAGCGCTGCGTTGAGGGCGGATGCCGCTGAGTCAGCTCTGTGTGGCTACCTGGCATTGTGTCCGTGAGGGACGGGAGGCACTGATGGGCAAGCCATGTTGCCACGCGGCCTGAGGAGTGTACTATCTGCTTGATGTCCGTCAATCCGGTACCGGCTAATGAGGAGATGTCACGCAGGGGACATTTGGCGAACCGGTGTCAGAATCCAAACTGAGGTCACGCCTTCCCTCATGAAGCGCCGGACACGCAAGTTACGCCTCCCCTTGGCGGTAAAGCTTTGGTCACGGCAAAACAAAGGGCATTTGCTCCCGATTATTTCAGTGGTAACATTCGTTGCCTGTGCATAAGACGACGCACTAAAAAGATGGGGGCGGTTAGAAGTAACAATCGGGATGAGGTTCATAGTAGGGATGAGTAGCAGAATCATACCTCAGCAGAGATTGGTCAGGACGCTGGGTATTGCCCTGGCCATTGTCGCCCTCATTTTCCTCGTTCAGACCGTTTCCCATAGCCATCCAGATGGACAGGAACAAGCGGCTTGCCAATTGTGCCAAATTGCACACACTGGCATCGTGGCGACGGCAACGGTATGTGTGCTGTTCGCAGCCCTGGTACCTACCGGACCGGTCGAGCAACCGACTGTATTCCTTCCCGAGGAAGGCTTCTCCTTCGGTTCCCCCGCTCGCGCGCCTCCAATAGATGTCCTGCTCTAAATCCAGGTTTACTCCAAGAATCTAGCGTCGGCCCCCAAGGCCGCGCGACCGCTTCTTTTCTAGCGGGCCTACCAACGCTCAACTAAATCGCTCCCATGGGGCTTGGAGGAAGAATGTATTACGGTCTTCGAAGCTATGTCGTTCTCGTGCTCTCTCTATTTCTGTTTGCTCGAGGCGCTTTCGCACAGGGTGGGAATTCCGGATCGATCGAAGGTGCGGTCAAGGACCCGTCTGGGGCCGCGATCACGAAAGCCGTGGTGGAGATTTCCGATCCGGTCAGCGGTTACACGCGCTCCACGAACACCGCTGCGGACGGATCTTTCCGCTTCACGAACGTTCCGTTTAATGGCTACCACATGACGGTGACGGCCACAGGGTTTGCCCCCTTCGTTCAGGATGTGGAGGTCCGTGCGTTGGTCCCGGTGAACGTCCAGATTGCTTTAAAGATTGGAACGGAAGCGACGACGGTGAGAGTGGAATCGAACGGTGGGGATTTGGTCGAGAACGATTCCACCTTTCATACCGACGTGGACCGGGACCTGTTCAAGAACGTTCCGCTAGAAAGCGCGTCCTCCGAGGTGAGCTCGCTGGTGACACTCACGACTCCGGGCGTGGCGGCGGATTCGAATGGATTGTTCCACGGTCTTGGCGATCACGCGTCGAACTCCTTTTCCGTAGACGGCCAGCCGATCACGGATCAGCAGAGCAAAGTGTTTTCAAATCAGATTCCTGCTGATTCAATCCAATCTCTTGAAGTAATATCCGGCGCGCCTCCGGCGGAATTTGGAGGCAAGACGAGCTTGGTGATTGTGGTGACCACGCAGTCGGGCCTAGGTGAGAAGGAGCCACACGGAGCGGTCACGGCTTCCTACGGGGCATTTGGAACTGTAAACGGAGGGTTCAATCTCGGTTACGGGAATGACAAATGGGGCAATTATATTTCCGCGAATGGCCTAAACACCGGACGCTTCCTGGATGGACCCGAATTCAATGTCTTCCATGACAAAGGCAACGAAGAAAACTTCTTCGACCGCGTCGACTATAAGCCGACGGCCGCGGACACCATCAGCATCAATTTTGGGTACAGCCGGTCGTGGTTCCAGACGCCGAATTCCTACGATGCGCAATTCGCGACCGGGTGGACATTTAACGCAGCAGATCCCGTGTGCCCTGCGGGACAAATCGGGAACTGCGGCGGCCTGGGGCCGACTGGCCAGCTTGTGGGGTCTCAGGATCAGCGTTCCAAGATCGGGACATTCAACATCGCGCCTTCGTGGACGCGTTTAATCAACACGGAAACCGTCTTCACACTCGGCGCTTTCGTACGGCGCGATGGGTACAACTACTACCCGAGCGCGGACCCTTTCGCCGACCAGTCGCCAGATCTCCAGTTTGAAACCGTTAGTCAGTACCGTACGTTAACGAATGCTGGAATTCGCGCAAGCGTGGCCTATGTGAAGGGGAAGAACAATATAAAAGCAGGGGTGACCTTCGAAAACACAGCACTTTCAGAAAACGACCATTTCGGCATTGTCGATCCGACGGTGAATGCCGTTTGCCTGAACGCCGACGGAAGCTTCAACACCGAACCTCTCCTGAACGATCCTATGGCTTGCGGTGGCGCAGGCAATGTAGGGGGCTCGGTGAATCCTGGTTTCATACCCCTACTTGGCTGTTACGACTTGACTCGGACGGCACCACTGCCGAGCTCCGACGGCTGCCCCGCGGGACAGACAACACCCGGGTCGTACAACTTTAAGGGTAGCGACAACATCAAGGAAACGGCGCTATACGCGCAGGACACCATTACTGTAAACAACTGGAGCTTTAACCTGGGACTGCGTGCTGATATCTATCGCGGCATTTCAAGCGCCCAGCAACTCGAACCGCGCCTGGGGATCGCTTACAACTTCAAGCCCACTAACACTGTGCTGCGCGTTTCGTACGCGCGGACGATGGAGACGCCGTTCAACGAGAACCTCATTCTGGCCAGCACGGGTTGCAATGACCCGGTAATTTTCGACCTCCAGTCCTCGGTACCGGGTGGTCAGTGCATCTCGTCGAATGTACCGGCGCTGAGCCCGGGACACCGCAATGAGTTCCACGCCGGTCTGGAGCAGGCTTTCGGAAAGTACCTGGTGGTCGACGGCGAGTACATCTGGAAGTATACGCACAAGGCTTTCGACTTCAGCGTGCTCGGCAACACTCCCATCACCTATCCCATCGAATGGGCCAGCTCGAAAATCCCCGGTTATGCGATTCGTGCCTCGGTGCCTAATTATCACGGGTTAACCGCGTATGTGGTTATGTCCAGCGTTGCAGCACGGTTCTTTACGCCGCAGGTCAGTGGTATTGGTGCAACGCCATCCGCGCCGGGAGCCGGGTCAGTATTTCGAATTGACCATGATGAACACTTCAACCAAACCACCCACCTACAATATCAACCTTGGAAACGCGCGCCATGGATCGGATTTAACTGGCGCTACGATAGCGGACTGGTAGCCGGACCGGCGCCATGTTTCGGAGGCGAGTCTTGCTCGAGCCAGCCGGGCCCGGATAACCCGAATAATCTCGTCGATACATCCGGACTAACGCCGGACCAACAGTTCCAGGCAGGACTGTTCTGCGGGAATGTATATGCGACCCAAACGACCCCAATCAGTTCGTCATTCGGCGCGAACCTCTGCCCGGCGACGCAGTATGGCGCCAAGTATGTATCCATTCCAGCACCGGGAACAGAGAATGACGACAAGAATCCGCAACGCATCCAGTCGCGGAACTTGTTCGACATTGCCGTCGGCCATGACAATCTGTTCAACGGTGACCGCTACAAGTGGAGCTTGCGCTTTACGGTTATCAACCTCACGGACAAACAGGCGCTGTACAACTTCATTTCCACGTTCAGCGGCACGCATTATGTGACGCCACGGACGGAAACGGTCGAATTGGGGTTTCACTTCTAACAATCAGCAGCGGGAGGCACGCCTCGCAGGTAAGGCCGTTTTATCGCGAGGCGCTCTGCTCCCACGTCTTCAGATGGGTGCGTCGTGGTCATCTCTGCCATGCGCAAGTCGACTCTTCTCGAGATGCGCAGGCTCGCGGAGCGGCGAGGCGGGAAGTGCATTTCGAGCCGGTACATCAGTTCCAGAATTCCATTGCGGTGGAGGTGCCGGCACGGACATGAGTGGAACGCAATGCCCACGAATGTGATCAAAGGTAGTTGGTGTCCGGTTTGTGCGCATAGAAAACGGCTTACCCTCCATGAAATGCAGGCATTGGCTGCGAGTCGCGGAGGGAAGTGCGTAGCCGATCAGTATTTGAACAATCATACGAAGCTGCGCTGGAGGTGCGCCGCCGGACACGAATGGGAGGCGGCTCCCGGGTCAGTAAAGACGGGACAATGGTGCCCACACTGCGCCCATGTGGCTCGCTTATCCTTGCATGAGGTGACATCGATTGCCGCAGCCCGAGGGGGCCGCTGTTTGTCGACCGAGTATGTCAATGTCGACACGCATCTACGCTGGAAGTGCGCGGCGGGCCATCAATGGACAGCCACTCCCGCATCCGTTCGGAGCGGTAAGTGGTGTCCGTATTGCGTCCACAACCAGAGCCTTGAGCTCAAAACGATGCAGCGGCTTGCGCAGAAGACGCGGAGGAAAATGTCTCTCCACCACGTACATCAACAGTCGCGAACCACTGCTGTGGGAATGTAAGCGGCGACACCGGTGGAAAGCGACGCCGACGAACGTGAAAGGAGGCAAACGGAAGCGCGGAACCTGGTGCCTGGAATGCTACAACCTGCGGCGCAAGTTCGGCATAAGAGACTCCATCGAGAGAATGGAGAAGCTGGCGCAATGGCGTGGCGGCCATTGCCTTTCAAGTGAATACATCGGCTCGAAGAGCAAGCTGCTATGGCAATGCGAGAAAGGACACTGCTGGCGTGCAGTCCCTGTATCCGTCAGAAGGGGTTCTTGGTGTCCAGTTTGCGCCAGAAACCAAAAATTGACTCTCGACGAGTTTCACTCGCTGACGGGACAGCAGGGCGGCAAGTGTCTATCGGAGCGCTACATTAATAAGGACACCCCGCTCCGATGGGAATGCGCGCTCGGCCACCGATGGCGGGCGTCACCAGGAAAGGTTAAGCGGGGTTCGTGGTGCGCGAAATGCGCAAATCTCCGGAGACGCAGCGGGTGGAAAGTGGGGACTCGCGTCAGCAAGGTTAGTTTGAGCAGTTCGCTTAACCGCTGAGTTTTGAGAACTGCCGCAACTCCTTGCAGCAGCCCACGGTGTATGCCAAGTGACTGTAGGGAAGTAGAGGATCACCATGCTTCACGAACACTGCGCCCTTAGGGGCCCCGCCAACCCGTTAGACA
Source organism: Candidatus Acidiferrales bacterium (assembly GCA_963776365.1). Lineage (GTDB taxonomy): Bacteria > Acidobacteriota > Terriglobia > Acidiferrales > UBA7541 > Acidiferrum. The sequence continues at coordinate 25,477 of CAVZMQ010000016.1, forward strand.
TCCGTGGAAAGTCTAGCTTTCCGGGGGATTCTTCGAGCAAGACAGAGGATTTCTCAAATAGTAGAAGGTTGGGTCCCGGCACGAAAACGGGACAAAGGAGGTTTCTGAAATCCCGAGGTCCTTCGTCGGACGAAATGATTCGCTTGGCGCAGCAGGGCGACTCGAAAGCCTTTGAGCATATCTATCGGCTTCACTCCCCGCGCGTATATGCAGTCTGTCTGCGCCTGACGCGTGATCCGGCGGAAGCAGAAGACTTCACGCAAGATGTCTTCATAAAGCTCTTTCGGAAAATACACACGTTCCGCGGCGAATCGGCCTTTTCTTCGTGGCTCTACCGGTTGGCGGCTAACCAAGTGTTTATGAGCTTTCGCAAGAAGAAGCTAACGGTGAGTTCGCTGGAGAGTCCTACCGAATGCGACGACGAGATAAGAAAAGATCAAGATGGTAGTGATGACACAACCAATATGGCAAAGATCCTAGCCTCGACAAAATAGGTGCGTCTGGAAGTAGGAACGCGGAAGCGAGGGACTTCGTATCCGGAGTGCTACAACTTGAGGCGAAGATTCCACGAAAGAGATTCGATCGAGAGCATGCAAGTGCTTGCTCGCAGTCGAAACGAGGCCCATGCAGAAGTTGGATATCTCGCAAATGAAGGCGCTCGCTGGAAGTAGAGGAGGCAAATGTGTGTCAGCCCTCTACGTAAACTGCGGTGTGCCGCTTCTGTGGAAATGCGCAAATGGGCATCGGTGGAGTGCTGTGCCGTCAAGCATTCGAAAAGGAACTTGGTGTCCCGAGTGTGCTGGTGTGCGGCGCGGAACGATTGGCCAGTTGCGCGAGATTGCTAAGGCTCGCGGCGGCCGCTGTGTTTCAGAACGCTATTACAACACCGCCACAAAACTAAAGTGGAGCTGTTCAGCAGGCCACGAATGGAGCGCCACCCCGCTCCAGGTTAAGAAAGGCCATTGGTGTCCGGTCTGCGCCCGAGTTGCGCCACTGACCTTAGCCGTTTTGCAGCGAATCGCGGCGCAGAAGGACGGCCGATGTCTATCGATCACTTATGTGAATTCGTCACGTCCTCTCGGGTGGGAATGTGCGTCCGGCCATGAATGGATGGCGAGGGCACACTCGATCCGAGCTGGAAACTGGTGTCCGGTCTGTGCTCACAACCAAACTTTGAGCTTAGAAGAAATGCGTCAAATTGCAAGAGAACGTGGTGGGAAGTGTCTATCGACCAGCTACAAGAACGCAAGTACTCCTCTCTTGTGGGTATGCAGACACGGACATCACTGGAAAGCGTGTGCTGCTAATGTGAAGCCTGGAGCTCGAAGGAAAGGGAGTTGGTGCAGGCAGTGTTACAACGAGCGACGAAGATTTCATGAGAGACTCAGCATAACGGCAATGAGAAATTTGGCGAACGTGCGTGGGGGCACGTGCTTGTCCACAGAGTATCTTGGTAGCAAATCCAAATTGATGTGGAAATGTGGGTTGGGACATGGCTGGCAAGCGACGCCATCCTGCATCGTCCAGGGCACTTGGTGTCCGGTGTGTGCACGTAACCGGCGGCTTGGCTTTCCACTTTTTCAGGAGCTTGCGGCAAACAGAGGCGGAATGTGCTTGTCTGAGACGTATGTAAATGAGCGCTCCGTTCTTAAGTGGCGATGCGCAGATGGGCATGAGTGGAAGGCCTTGCCAGAGAAAATAAAGCAAGGGTCGTGGTGTCCGACCTGCGCCCATATCGGTAGAAGAAGCAAGTGGACGCGTCAACGTGCCGCCAACCAGTGAGGTTCGCAAAGATACGACGCCCGTGAAAGCACGACAAGTTCGAATTCGGGACCGCCGACTGCGGGTTGCGGTGAAAGTCGCGAGTTAGCCTCGGCTAGCACCACCGACAAGACGCCTTTTTGAGGAATCTTCGACGGAATATCAAAAGATTTCTGGGGAGGAGCCGAGCAAAGCAGAGTGGATGCAGCTGCTGAGTGCAAGGGCTGCATGGACCTGAGTTGCCCCGAGATATCAATCACTTCCAAGCTGATCTGCTGAAAGGTTTTCTGAACGTCTGCTGATCGGCTGGGATTCTGTAGACAGCAGTGCTTTACCGAGGATGTCTCTGCGGGTAGGCAAGCTTATCTCACATTTCCCAGAACAGAGTACATGTGTTCGTGGCCCGAGCAGTCTCAGAAGGGCTATTCGCCCGCGAGTGAAAGCGCTCGCAGCTCTCGAGCTTAGCGTAGACCGGCCCACACTTGGTATAGCACTACCACCATCATGAACAGCAGATAGATTCGAAGAGACCACATCACGAATTTCTCAAGCCCCCTCAGGTGACGCCTGGGAATAAAGTGCTTTTTCAGTCTGGCTAGTTGTTCCGGCTCGAGTGACGACAGCACCAATTCTTGATCGGCGGAGGTGATAGCACTATGTCCTTTGTCTCTTGAAGGCATCCTACGTTTCCTCCTACTTCCCGCTAAGAAACGCGAAGGCATTCGGCGCAATCACACTGATGCCGAAGAGCAGACCAGCAAGTGTCAGAAAGACAACGACGCCGGTAGCGAGTATGTTCGCCCACCTCGGACTCACCAGGTCGCCCATGACTTCGCGGTCGTTCGCAAGCATAAAGAGGAATACAAGCGCCGGTGGCATCGCCAGCACTGCGACCACGTTGACCAGTAGAACCACATAGACGAGCGGAAGCCCAGGGATTAAGACGATTGCTCCAGCAGTTGCCGCGCAAAGGAACAACACGGAGTAGAAAGCCTTACCTTGCGTCACTGGCAGGTTTAGGCTATGAGGCCTGCGAGCCACCTCGCCGAACGCATAGGCCGACGAAATGGAAATAGTGACAGCCGCAACCATCCCAGCCTCAACGATACCCAGGGCGAACAATGCCGCGCCGAATCGTCCGATCAGCGGCTGCAGTGCTTGCGCAAATTCAGCACCCTGGAAGTTCTCGGCAGTCATGTGGTGGGCGAATAAGGGGGCGGTTGCAAGGATAGTTGCGACTGCGGCTATCGCGGCCAAAGCCGCCCCCACTACCGTATCGAAACGACCAAGATGGATGTCTTTTCGGGTAAGTCCTTTGTCGACTGTTGCGCTCTGTTGAAAGAAAAGCATCCACGGGGTCACAGTTGCACCAATGTCAGCCAGCACGATGATCAAAGTGTCTTGGCTCAAACCGCCAGGGAGCGGCTTCCAGGTAATGAGTGCATGACCGACAGAGTGCCAATTCGGGTGAGTGAGCAGGGCAACGGGAACGAAGACTAGGTTGAAAGCGGCAATAGCGAGCAGGGTTCGTTCGAATGTCCAATAACGGTGCATCATAACGGCCAAGCACAAAAACACAAGTGCACTGCCAACCGCAGCCCATGGAGGAATACCAAAAAATCCCAGGCCGGCTCGGATTGCAATAAACTCGGTGATCAGCGTCAGGAAATTGCCGATGCTCAGGTCGATCATGGAGAACCAGCCCCAAAACGGTCCGAAGCGGACAAAGATCAATTCCGCATGACCGCGATGAGTGGCGGAACCCAGACGCATAGTCATCTCTTGTACGACGATCGCCATACAAAACGTCAGAATGACGAAGGGAATGAAGAACCCAATTCCAAACCGTGCGCCCGTCGCAGCGTAAGAAATCATACTAGGGCCGTCGTTCTCTCCAAGCATCACGAGAATTCCAGGTCCGACGAGCAACCACAATAGGCGGAACTTGGAGAAGGTACCGCGCTGGGCGCGCGCCGCCGAAACTCGGACACGGTCGTGTGCACGATCCACGTCCTCGTGGGTTATTACGACATCTTCTTGGGTGACGGCTTGTGGCGTTGGCCTAGACGGAGGTCCTGCTCCCATAAGCGGTTCCCTCACAGTATTCCACTGCCCCTTGACACCCTTTTCCGTTTTGTGCCGGGGACATACTGACGCATTCCTGCGAAATAAAGCGCAGTATATCAGATTTTATTAACTGAGATTAATAAGAGTTCGGTTAGCGTTCTGGTCCTACCCAAATCTTCTCGGCCGCCGGAGAACCCAGAGCGACGCGCTTTCCTTCAACCTTAAGAATGGCGGTCCCATCGTAGTTCCGGGATTCCACTTTCACGTGAGTGCCTGGACGGATTCCTCTTTCTTCCAGGAATTCCAATAGCTTGCGATCCCTTTCGTACACGCTGAACACACGGTATGTCAGGCCCGCCTCGGCATTGCTGAGTAAGCGCTGGCCCTTCCGTCGCCGCTGTTCGGGATTCATAACGGCCAGACCATTCCCATGAGGACAGGTTTCTTTATGTCCCAGCACTTTGACGAGTTTCTTCTCAAATGCAGGAGAGACAGCATGCTCGAGACGCTCCGCTTCCTCGTGAACTTCGACCCAGCACATGCCGAAAATCTCTGAGAGCATGCGCTCGATCAGGTGATGGCGAAGAATGGTTTGCTCTGCGACGTTCCGTCCTTCGGAGGTCAGCTGAATGCGCCCGCTCTTATTAATGTTGACCAGACCATCTCTCCGAAGTCGCTTGAGAGCCGCGGTTACTGCGGGTGGTGTTACGGAAAGCCAATGAGCAAGGAGCGCCGAGATCACGGTATTGCCTTCCGCCTCGGCCTCTGCAATGGCCTTGAGATAATTCTCCTTGGAAATGGTGATCATCATGACGCCCACGAAAATCTATATCTGACTATACTTTATCACCACTCAATTTCATTGTGTGCCAGTTCGCCTGCGAGAGCACCGACAAGTGTGGCCCATCACTTTCTGTGGAAACGCAGGAGTCCTTTATAAATAAACTATGCTTTACCTAGCAGATTAACTATGTTTAATATACACTCTAAGTTGTCGCTGTCACACTGAGGCTGCGACATTTGGTCCGTGGGCGATTGCTCTCAGATCAAGACAAATCAAGAAAGTGGGCATCTCGCTCATGCCGCGCGCTATTCTCCCAAGTCTTCTTCTGGTGAGTGTTGCGCTATTCTGCCCGTCAAAGGCACTGCCGCAAGGTGAAACTACCAGTGCGATCATCGGCCAAGTTAGCGATGCAAGCGGCGCTCCGGTTCCCAACGCCAAAGTCACGGTAACGAATAAGGACACTGGTCTGAGACGAAGCGCGAGCACCGATGACTCGGGGCGCTTCAACTTTCCACAGCTAAAGCCCGGACCTTACTCGGTGAAGGTGGAAGCCGAAGGCTTCGAACCACAGCAGAATGATGCCGTCTCCTCCACCCTCGGCCAGAAGCAAACTGTCGATTTCAGCCTTAAGATCGCACAGTCAAATCAGACCGTTACGATAACTAGCCAAGCCCCGATCCTCAACCTGGAGAATGCGAATACATCCACGACTCTCAATGCACACGCGCTAGAAGATCTTCCCAATCCCGGTGGTGATTTAACCTATCCCCTTCAGTTTGCCGCTGGTGCGCTTGTCAACACAGCAGGCAGCGGCAATGACTTCGTCGGCGGTACGAACGGGTATGGCAATGTGGAGTTCAATGGCCTGCCCGCTCTCTCAAACGGCTATATCGTCGACGGCTTGGAAACGAATGATCCGCTGACGAATCTGAACAGCGGACTGTCGACTAATCTCGTCCTAGGATTGAACTCAGTATCGGAAGTAACAGTCAACACGCTTTCCTATGCAGTCGACCAGGGGCGGTACGGCGCATCCCAGGTCAACTATGTTACAAAATCCGGTTCGAACAGATTTCACGGCAACCTGTATGAGTTGTGGAATGGTTCGAAGTTCAATGCGGCCAACTACTATACGAATTCCACTCCTGGAAACCACAAACCGCGATCAACGGTGAACCACTTCGGGGGTAGTTTGGGAGGGCCGATTGTCCACGACAAGCTGTTTTTCTTTTTCGATAGCGAGTGGGTTCGCATCGCATTACCAATTGTCACGGCCACTACCGTCCCAACTCCGGCGTTCCAGAATTACGTCTTGCAGCAACTGCCTTTGGGTGGAACGGATTCCGTCACCGGGTCAGTCTACCAACCATCCCCGCAGTCGGTGCCGTTCTATCAGAAGATGTTTTCGCTCTACGGAAATACCAGCGGTACGCCTCTTGCGGTACTTGGCTGTCCGTTCGATGTCGGCGGAGGTGCGCCCTCAATTACGAATGATGGAAACGGATGCGCCAATCGCCAGAGCATCTCCCATTCAAGCGATGATCATGAGCAGGTCCAAACCGTTAGGATCGATTACAACCTCGATGAGAAAAACACCACTTGGTACCGCTTTCAAGCTGACACTGGCCTCCAAGCTGCCTATACAGATCCCATCAACCCATTGTTCAACGCTCTTTCCCCTCAGCCCCTTTACTCGTTTGCGGCGGGATATACCCACGTCTTTTCCCAAAATCTTGTGAACTATTTCAACCCTGCGTTTTCTTGGTACGAAAGCCTATTCGGGCCAGCAGATTTTCAGAAAACTCTTTCAGCCTTTCCCATCGTTTTGCAGGGCAGTGGTGCAAATGCCCCGTTCACCACAGTCGGAGGCCTGAACAACACATGGGTTCAGGGGAGACGCGCTTCCCGATTCTTTATCAACGACAACCTCGCTTGGAGCCATGGTGCCCACGAGTTACGATTTGGCACCAACACACGGATCCTTCGTCTGAATGACTATGACTTTGGTGAAGGCGTTGTTCCGACCGTGACCTACACCACCTTGCCGCAGTTCATTTATGGAGTAGCCTCGACGGCGACAGAGACGTTTCCCACCTCCGCGAATCAACCTTTCAACTTCCTGAATCTGGACTTGTATGCCCAGGACACATGGAAATTGACCAAGAATCTGACGTGGACATTTGGCATTCGAGATACCTTCAATTCCAACCCTTCAAATCCTCACGGGGAAATCGCTCGTCTTCGTGGTTCCTTCGATTCCATTTCACATGATGTGAATCAGCCGCTAAACACAACAATTCAAACGGGTCTCGGAAACGTGTTTTCTTCGACGCCGCTGGCAATTCTTCAACCGCGAACTGCGATCGCGTGGCAATTTGAGCCGACGTCCGTGCTTCGGGCTGGCTTCGGACTCTTCAGCGATATTTTGCCCGGTAGCATTGCCGATGTGATTGGCTTCAATCCACCATACGTCAAGACTTTCCAGGGCGGACTGCTTGGAACAGTGGGAGGCACGGCAATTGCTCCAGGTATTCCCGACAGCGCGATTGATGCAACCGTGGCCGCCAATCAAACCTTCAGTTCCGGGTTTTCTCAGGGGCAGCTTTCTTGTGCGTCTACCCAGGCGAATCCTGCGACCTGTCTTCCTCCGGTCGCCATCACGGCGGTGCCCGACGGAGAACTGCGCGCACCATACTTCATGGAATGGAGTCTTGGCCTGGAACATCAGTTTGGAACGACAGCAAGCTTCCAAGCGCAATACGTTGGCACCCGCGCAGTAAACCAGCCGTATCTAACGCAAGTGAACGGTTATCAAACGGTATGTGAGGGTTGTTTTTCGCCGTTTCCTTATGAACAGCCGACCGATCCACGATTCGGGGCAGTCACACAATTGTCTACTGGCGCTAATAGTCACTACGACGGTTTACAACTGTCAGCAACGAAGCGCATGGGACACGGACTGATGGGACAAATCAATTACACCTGGAGTCGTTGCATGGACACCGTCTCAAACGGCGGATTCTTGCAGTTCTCGGCCGGGGGGATACTGTCTCCCCTTCCGGGAGACTTGGCGCGGGACTACGGTCCTTGTGACTACGACATCCGGAATAATCTCAATGCTCAGTATGTCTATCAATTTCCGTTTAAGGTCCAAAATCGCCTTCTTGGCTATGCACTGAACGGCTGGCAGGTGTCAGGAACCGTGTTTTGGCATAGCGGAATTCCATTCTCCGTCCTAAGCACACCGTACTCAGCAAATGGAAATGGCATCGTGAACGGAAGTGGACCCCAATTCGCGAGTGTTGTTCCCGGCGTACCGCTCTACGAACACAAATCCATTCCAGGTGTCACGCAACCAGGCACGGTTCAGTGGCTTAATCCTGATGCCTTTGTCTCGACCGTGGACCCGAGTACCGGTTTATGCTACGGAGGCAACAGCCTCAAGAACTGTCAATTCGGGAACCTCGGTCGTAACGTACTACGCGGTCCCAATTTCACGTGGAGTGACTTCTACCTGACGAAGTCATTTCCCTTGAACGAACGATTGAAATTGCGATTTGACACCCAGTTTTTCAACGTATTCAATCATCCAAATTTTGGCCTCCCGAGCATAGTACTGGCTGGCATTCCGGGAAAAACTTCTACCCAGACTGGGTTTGGTGCGCTTACTTACACGACTTCTCCGCCAACAGGCTTGCTGGGAGTTGGTTTGGGCGGTGACAGCACGCCACGCATGATCGCGTTTCAATTGCGACTGGAGTTTTAGACTCGCTTTCGTTCAAGAAAATAGAATCACGTTGACTTCAGAACTGAACCATCAAATACTTGTATGAATGCTGTTCGCGCTCATCAAATTACTGGCGCCTGGTCGCGAACTAGGCTAGGAAACTAGTCTCTTATGTGGGTTTGCCGCTCCGGCAAACCGGGCCGCAACGGCAGGATCGGGGCCGTCCGGTCCAGGGCCTGAATTTGGCTCTTCTCATCCACGCATAACACCAAAGCCCGGTCCGGCGGGTTCAGATATAAGCCCACCACGTCCCGCACCTTCTCTTCGAACTGTGGATCGTTGGACAACTTGAACTTCTCTACCCGGTGAGGTTGCACTTCGTGACGCTGCCATACCCCGTGCACCAACGTGCGAGACACACCCAGATGCCGGGCCAGGGTCCGCACGCTCCAATGCGTCGCATCGGGAGGCCTCGTCTTTAAGGTCGTATCCAGAATCTTCTGTTCCAAGGCGGACGTTAGTACCCGCCGCGAACGTTTTCGTTTTTGCTTCTGACGAATAGCCTCCACCCCACCGCGTGCAAAGGTTGCTCGCGTCGCAATCACCGTGGGACGGGACAATCCGATCTGCTGCGCAATGGCATTGTTGGAAAGCCCCTCGGAAGCAAGCAGAACGACTTCGCATTTCCGGGCCACCCTTTGCGGGGTGCTCCCAGCTCGGAGCAGCGATTCCAACAGCTGCTTTTGCGTTTGGTCAAGGGAAAGAGCGGTCGCCGGGGCGAACATGCCTCATTACAGCACCGTTCCGGTGGTATTGTCAATATTTATTCAGGACAGGAACTAGCCAGAAACGTTCTGGGAAATAGCCTCTCTTCCTTGATGTTCAAGAATCCCCATAATCTGTGGCCTTCTAACATATTGAAATCAGCGATTTTCGCTTTTCTCTTATTTTCCTAAGTCAAGCTAAATTAATAACCTGCAAACGAAAAAAGATTCAATTCCCATAGCCGTTAGTTCGACTCCAGCCATTAGCCCGCATCCACCGCAAACGCCAGCGGCCACCTTCAAACGGATTAATCAAACGCGCGCGGAGAATCCTGCCCAGTTTTACGTCTCGGCGAAACGCGCGTCCGATTAATCACTAGCGTTTCTGAACCAGATAGGCGTGTGTGTGCCCGATGTCCGAGCGTGACCGGATAACCGCCAGCGCTCTGGCCGCCGATGATCTGCCGGTTCGAGATTGTTGTGGTGGAGGTGACGAATCGTCCGAAAAGTGCGTCGGGACAAGTCCTATCCTCACAGACTCTCCCTCTACCTTGGTCCAAGCGAGGCTCGCGAAGAGTGAGCTGAAAACCCACGCAAAACGCACCGACAACCTACCACTTGTCCCGTTTCGGCGCTATCAGGCACTCAGTCCAATTAGTGAGGTCAGAAATCTCTCAATACTGCCGGTTACTCGGATTTGCCGGCTTGGGATTGAATCGGACCATATCGCTTTGGGACGTCCAATAGCTTATCATTTCTGACAATGGCAATCGGTGGCCGCCAGTGAAAGCATCAGACCTAACCGGCGGTCGAGAGCATGTAAGAGAGCACTCGCATTACCTTTTGTCGCAAGCGGCCGATCTGCCGGAACAGAGGTTTGTCACGTTGTCCGGCAAGGCTGCTTGGAAGGAGAGAAGAAAATGATCGCGACCTTCACGAAGCAGCTTTTGTCAACGATGCTATCCGTTCTGCTACTCATTGGCACTACGCCATCCGAAGCCGGAGCTCAAACGGGTCAATCGGGGTATTCGGGACAAGGCGTGCCGCTAACTGCGGATGAGTTGCAACAACTTGTGGCGCCCATCGCCCTCTATCCAGACTCCCTGGTAGCGCAGGTCCTTGCAGCTGCGACCTATCCGGATCAGGTTGCTGACGCTGCCAGCTGGCTTCAGCAGCACAGCTATCTGACCGGATCAAACCTGATGCAGGCCGTCGATGGGCAACCGTGGGATCCCGCCGTGAAGGCGCTTACACAATTTCCCTCTGTGCTCGGTAACCTGGCGGCCAACCTTACTTGGACTTCATCGCTGGGAGAGGCGTATCACACGCAGTCAGCCGACGTGATGGCGGCAGTTCAAGTGTTGCGTGCGAAAGCATTGGCTGCCGGCAACTTGAAATCAGGACCGCAACTCGCAGTCGTGCAACAGTCGCCGCAAGTGATCGTGATTCAACCGGTAAACCCGCAGGTGGTTTACGTTCCCATGTACAACCCCGCTGTGGTCTATGGCTATCCTTACGTGACTCCTGCATACGTCGCGCCTCCCGTCGCTGCGACCGCAGTCGTGGCGTTTGGAGTTGGCATTGCAGTCGGCGCCATGATGGCCGGCGGCTGCTGCGCTTGGGGATATAGCAGTTGGAATTGTGGCTGGCACGGAACCACTACGGTGGTCTATCACGGCGGAGCATATTACGGAAACAGCGCATGGCATGGCGGGTATTACGGCTCCAGTGGCTCTGCCTATGGTCCCAACGGCTCCGCGCACTATAGTAACGGCTACAACCCGTCCACCGGGACTTACGCGCGTGGCGGTACAGTCTCAAACGGTTACGGCAGCCAGAGCGCCGCTCAAGCTTACAACCCAAAAACCGGTGCGTCCGGTGCGACGGAGCAAGGCTCCAATGCCAATGGGAGCTGGGGAAGCTCGACAGCTTCGAAAAACGGCACCACCGTAAACAGCCAGCATCAAACGAACGCTAACGGAACCACTGGGCAGATGCACAGCTCGAGTGGTGCCGAGGCTTATGGCGCGACGGGCAAGAACGGCAACAGCGCCGCCGTGGGCGAAAGCGCAAATGGCAACAAGTATGCGACGGAAGACGGCAAGACCTACAGCAATACCGGCAGCGGTTGGAGCCAGAAGAGCGGAAGCTCGAACACGTCCAGTTACAACAAATCGAGTTCCAGCGGCTGGGGCGGGCAGGAAAAGAGCGGAGGGTCGTCGGCCATGAGTAGTGGAGGCGGCGGATGGAATTCCAGGTCTGAGAGCGCTCGTGGTTCGTCCAGCATGGGACGCAGCGGTGGCTGGGGTGGTCGCAGATGAAACTAACACTGACGGGGCGGCGGCAAACAAGCTGAAATCTGATGTGTTGGTGAAGCTGCTTATAGTCCAAGTTTTGGGGGAATCGGTATGTCGCGAGCAACACGCACGATCGCTATTACGAGTCGCCTCGTTCTTCTGGCCATACTCATTCTTTTTGTCGGATGCCACAAGGCCGCTAAGCCTTCGTACCAAGTGTTTGCTTCACCCGACGACGCGGGTAACGGGCTTTTGGCTGCGGCAAAGTCGGGCGATCCAAATACCATACTCGCCGTTTTCGGTCCGGACTCGAAAGACATCATTCTTTCCGGCGATCCCGTGCAGGACAAGGACACCGCCGGCCGATTCGTGGCCGCCTACGCCGTGATGCATCGCTGGCGCAAGATGCCTGACGAATCGCAAATCCTCCTAGTCGGAGCAGACAATTTTCCTCTTCCGATCCCGCTAAAGAAGAATGCCGCGGGACAGTGGTACTTCGACGCGGCCGCGGGAAGGGAAGAGATTCTGGCCCGCCGTATCGGCCGTAACGAACTGGCTATCATGGACGTTTGTATGGCGCTGGCTGACGCTCAGTCTGAGTACTACTCAGAGCGCCACGAAGACGGAAGCACCCACCAGTTCGCTACGAAGTTCATCAGTGACACCGGCAAGCAGAACGGTTTGTACTGGGAGTCGCCGGAAGGTCAGCCCAAAAGTCCGCTCGGTCCGCTGGCGGCGTTTGCCACCAACGAGGGATATAGCCTCAAGCCGGATTCGCATGTGCCGTTCCATGGCTACTACTTCCACATGCTTACTCGACAAGGCAGTCACGCGCCGGGTGGCGCGAAGGACTACGTCGTCGATGGAAAGATGACCGGCGGCTTCGCCTTCGTCGCCTATCCCGCTGAATACCGCAACTCCGGCGTGATGACATTCATCATCAACCGAGACGGCGTGCTTCTGCAGAAGGATTTGGGGAGCGCTACAACGCAGACAGCAGCCGCAATGACCGAGTTCGATCCCGATCCGAGTTGGACCCGAGCACAGCAATAGCGGGTTACCCTTCTCCGTGCGATTGCCAGGAGAAGCCTTCCTGAGGGCAAGTTGGTTGAATCGGCGGCGGGATCACGCATAGAACCGGAGTAACCGAGTTGACGGCTGCCTGCCAGCTTACGTGTGTGAGTGTATCACCGGGATGAAGGGTGGAATTATCCAAAGTACCGACAAAGCGATTTAGGCCAAGTCTTTACGCAGCTAGTTAAATCAGTAGTAAATGCGTCACTCGTGTGCGCCGTGAAGGCGCTGGTCCACAGCGGGGGTATACCCGCCCGGGAACTGGTTCGCTCCACCCGGTAGCAATCAGAGCAGCAGTGGAGGCAACGAGACTGCTGAAGCCTCTGGTGCAGAGAGTCGCTAGGCGACTTGGCGAGCGTGCAGGCCGTAACGTAAGTGAACGCCGAGCAGGCCCCGAAACCGTTAATGCAGGAGCCGACCCGCCACGAGTCGAGGGAAGGCCGAAGCGAATGGAATTGTACGAGCGAACAAATTCCATCCGACCTGCCGGGGTAGTGGCGACGGCATGCAAGCAATGGGGACCATGCGCAACACGGGAAGTCCCAGCGGTTGCGTGAATCGCAAACACAGAGCCGTTTTTCTCGACGGCCTCCGAGACGATTGCGGATTGGCAAAACACACAAGTCGCATCTGCGGAGGGAAGTGGCCATGGCCTGAAATCGGTGTCGTCTTGATTTCGCTTTGAGCGATTGCACTTACTGCAAAGAGCCTGAAGGTTAGCCAATTCTGCCTTCCCGCCGCGAGAGCGAGGGATGATGTGATCAACATCGAGTGGACGTTCTTTGGCTGCAATCCCACATAACTGACAGCGTCCTCCAGCAGCTTTCAAAATGAGATAGCGCAGACTATCAGGAATGGGTTCTTCGTCAAAGAGTCGGTAGTCCCATATTCCGATCCCGCGCCTTTGCACGAACGATTGAAGACGATGTTCACAGAGCATCCGTATGTGGGCCTTCTGTTCGAGCGTGAGGTCGCCTGTGCTTAGGGAAACAAGTTGGCCATCAGACGCCACCACACCATGGCGTTTCAGAACCTTCAGCGGCATTTCCTTAATCCGTTTCTCATAATAGAGAAGCTGGCTCTCGTCCTGCGACAGAAAGACTTGCGTCAACTGGCGCAGAGTCGCTGCTCCTCCGACGTCAACCAACGCCCTGACTAAGAGAGGTTGGTATACATGGCTCATGCTCATCTTGTGTTCAAGGAAGTCGATCAGTTCTTCGTATTTCATGGTGGTGCGACAATGTTAGCCCTAAATTTGCAATCTGTGGCAACAGGCAACGCGTTTCATAGATGACGGTCGTATAATCTATTCGTCTTGCCTCTCGGTTTCCAACCCGGCGAAGTCATTTCCTACATGGAGATGTGTTCGGCAACTGGTGTGAATCTGCAACGTGGTATGAACTTCCGCTTGCGAGAGGCGGAGAGCACTATCCTGATGAGCATCCGTCCTGGCGCGCCGTACGCCGATCGAGTGGAGGATGACGGGCGGGTGTTGATTTATGAAGGACATGATCTTGCCAATACTATAAACGGTCCCCACCCAAAACAGGTCGATCAGCCGGAGCGTAATCCGGGTGGCTCCTTGACCCAGAATGGGCTTTTTGCTGAAGCTGCACGGAAATATAAAGAAGGAATCGCGCCACCGAAGAGAGTCCGGGTCTACGAGAAAATACGTTCTGGCATTTGGACATACAACGGTTCGTTTGAGCTAATTGATTGCTGGACTGAGCGATCGGGGGGCCGCAAGGTTTTCAAGTTCAAGCTCAGAGTTGCTGGCACCGACGATCAGGATCAGCCGAGAATCGTTCCAGCTACGCTGGAAGATGATCGGCTCATACCAAGCTGGGTGAAGCTGGAAGTGTGGAAGCGCGATCGGGGCCGTTGCGCAAAGTGTGGAACGACCTCCGGACTTCATTTCGACCACATCATCCCTTACTCGAAGGGTGGTTCTTCCAAAGACCCAAAGAATGTTCAGATATTATGTGGAAGCCACAATCTCTCCAAGCGCGACAACATTGAATAGAACCGGACTGCGTTGATCGACCGCCGTGGATTGCGTATCGAGACTTGTTCGTGGACGAATTCTTGAGATGGTCAAGCAACAAACGACCCCGTCGCTACTGGATCAATTCGGCGGGAGCGGCTGATGATTTCTGAGGGTCGGCCCACAGCAAATCATCACCGACAAGCGCTCGAAGGGCCTTGTGCGTGGTCACAAAATCTCCAATCGAACCCCACTCGCCTCTCAGGAAGAACAATAAATTCAAAACTCCGCCTAAGGACAGATGAGCGTACGCACCTTCCGAGCCAGGGATTGCTTGTTCGAGTCTTCTATTAGCTGCTTGCAAGATTTGTTGATAAATATTCTGCTTTAGGGCGTCCTCGATAATCATTTGTCTCTCCTATAAATTAGTTTTCATCAAGAGCTATTAGAAGACACTCCTTGGGAATGGCAGCTCGAGGTAGGTCTTGCCCCTGCAAGGACTGCATCTCTCCAAAATTCTGGAGACTGGCAAAGGATGCGGATTGGGGGAAGCCAATTGTACCGAGCACCCATCACCACCAGCCTCGATCAGGCAGAATCTTTCCGTGAAACTGGGATTTCTACTATTCATACGTTTTTGGGCAGGCCACAAAGCCCTGCCCAAAAGCAACCTCAAAGTCGTCGTCAACGATGTCGAGTGCACCGCTGAGGACGTACCTGGGGAAAAGCATTCGTTCGCCGAAAAGATTGAAGGCGTGGGCGAAGTAACCGAGTTTTACATCGTGGCGAATGCGCGGCAGCCGTCCCCCGGGCTCGCCGTCAGGGTTCGCGGCCGTGTGGTCAAGGAACCATCCCTCTTTGGCGTGGACACGCGCGCTCATGGTTTCTTCACCGCCGAGAAAATCATAGGCGAGGCCAGCGCCGAATTCCTGGATGCCGAAGATGACGGTCTGCATGCCGGCGACCTGATTAACACAACCCGGGACGGATTTCAAACCTACGGGGCGATGGAGCCGCATGTCCTCCGCTTTATAGACAACACCCATGCCTCCGCCACCGAGCTCTTCGGTGACGCGGTAATGCGAAATTGTTTGGTCAATCAGGGATGAGGATGAGGAATCCGGCATCAGGTGGTCATATTAGGTGCTGAGCTGATCGCAAGTCAACGAAGAGGGACCTACTTGAAGGCCAAGTCCTGATTAACGTTATCGCCGAAGTGGGACCCGGTACCGGTATCCTTACTAAACGCGAGGCGGCACTCATCTAAACATTGGCCTTCTATCAAGACTCTGAGGGTTATTTGCCGGAGCACTAAAGACGAGGTTTCCATGCTGACGTATGTTGAGATAGGGATTATCGGCCGCTCCCATCATCAGAGAGCCTTTGTCCTTGTTCCAGATTCGGAAAAGGGTGCTCCCGTCTGGCTCAGCTAGGAGAAGCACCGTCTGCAGACCCTGCCCATCCAATGTCAGCAATGCGTTCGCGTAACCACCATCGCTCGTTACGTAGCCACCTCTCTCCGTTCCCGTGGCATCCACAATGATCAATCCCGAAACCGGACCATCTCTGCGATGCTGCTTCCCTAAGACCACCGGATCCGGTGCTGGGGCGGCTAGAATTACGCGAGCAACACCTCGCTCATCCACGATGTTAAGTCTACGCAGTGTTAGCGTCTCGGGGTTGGCAATGTGGTGAAGCGCCCAGCCCTGCCAAATGCACAGAGCAAGCACGACGACAACAAGCAAAAGTATTGCCTGTTTGGCGTGTCTTAACTGCTGTTCTGTGCGGAGCAACCGGATTGAGAGTTCTTCTTCACCCATAACTACCTCTTTCTCTCGCGGAAGAGCGTTTCAAAGTTCATTTTGAGAAAGGGCCGCCATCGACGACATGCGCAAAACTCTATCATGCTGCTCGGGCTCGGGTTAGTGTTGCTGCTGCGAAAGCGAAATTCTCGGGGCAATCAACTGGCCACGTGAACGATTCGTGCGCCCAGGATTCCCGGACCCCGCTGCGTGCCCACCACTTCCAGCGTCGAACGTATTGCCCAAATGTTACAAAACAAGAAAGCCACCCTAATTTCAGGCAGCTTCAAGTCGTTTGTTTCCGTGAGGCGATGAGGGGAAAAGGTTACAGAATAAGCAGAATGTAACCTCTGCCGGGATCCACCTGATTTCCGGTAATGCCGTTAGAACGTTTCACAGGACCTACTCGTATTTCAGCGCGACCAACGGGTCGACGCGGGTTGCCCGCCTCGCCGGTAAATAGCACGCCAACGATCCTACTCCTGCCATTAGCACGACCACTGCCCCGAACGCCCAAGGGTCGGTTGCTGAGACGCCCCAAATCTGGCTGGCCAAGAATCGTGTCAATCCATAGCTCGCCGAGAGCCCAATTGCAATCCCGGCGCCAATCAATACAATCCCGCGCCCCAGCACCATCTGCAAAATCCGCCGCTGCTGCGCGCCCAATGCCAT
The DNA here is from genome assembly GCA_963776365.1 of Candidatus Acidiferrales bacterium. Taxonomy (GTDB): domain Bacteria; phylum Acidobacteriota; class Terriglobia; order Acidiferrales; family UBA7541; genus Acidiferrum. Next base: position 42,409 of record CAVZMQ010000016.1, read on the forward strand.
GCGCACGCCAATCTCCCGTGTTTGCAGCGATACGGTATACGCCATCACGCTGAACACGCCAATCACTACCAGAAGCAACGCAATCCCCGCCAATGGCCCCGACAAGCTCACGGCGAATTCCGGCAGAGCATAGGTATGCTGGTCGTAAAAATCCGACAAAGGGCCAAATACCCAAAACACTTCGCCCCGATCCCCAGACCACACCGCCTCCTGGACCTCGAGCATCAGCGAAGCCGGCGCCACGTTTGTGCGTATCTGGACGAGAAAATCGCCCGTGATCATCGGCGGGATAAACGCCATGGGCACTACTGGACTCTGAGGGCCCGCATTCTTTATGTCGCGCACAATGCCGACAATTTCGAAGACGGCGTTGTCAGGGAGATCGGCGCTAGAGTATTTGAATCGCTGTTTGAAACCTCGCACCTCAAACTTTTGGCCCACCGGGTTTGTGCCGCTGAACAAAGCGCGCGCCAGGGTTTCGTTAATGACCGCCGAAAGCTGTCTGGTTTGCACTTCGTCGTGCGAAAGCCACCGGCCGCTGAGCAGTCGCATCTCAAGCGTGCTCAGACAATTCTCGTCGCATTCATCGAGCCCGGCTTCCACTTCTTGCTTAGCACCCGGCACTCCCACTCTGGGTCCTGCTGAGGGGCCGTAACCAGGAAAAGTATTGTTCACCGCAACTCTGGCGACACCCGGCACCTCTCGAATTTTTTCCAGAACTCTTTGAAAACGCGCGCGACCTTCAGGAGTGATCATCAATGCGCGATCCGCTTGCTGAGCTCCATTTCGACTGGGCGCGAATCCGGCCACCAGAATATTCTTGGCATTGAAGCCGAGCTCCACATGCGTCAGCTGGTACAGACTGCGGATCATCAAACCCGCTCCAATCAACAGCACCATGGAAAGGGCGACCTGGCCTATCACGAGCGTAGCGCGCAGGTTTCCGTGGCGGAATCCGCCGCCATCGCCGAATGTTCCGCTTCCCACGATCTGGGGTTGCAGGTTATGGCGAGTGGAGCGCAACGCGGGCGCTAATCCGCAGATCAGGGTAGTCAGCAAAGTAATGCCCGCGGCAAAAAGCAAGACCGGCATGTTCAGCCCGATGACCGCTTCGCCGCTCATGCCTTGCCAGGCTTTCTGATGAATCGCAGCATCGACGGTTTTCATGGCCATCCATGCCAGCAGACAACCCGCCGCGCACGCGCCCAAAGCTAAAATCAGACTCTCCAGCAGAAGCGGGCGCATCAATTGCCAACGTGAGGCTCCCAGGGCGGAGCGCACGGCTAACTCTTTCTCTCGCACAGTCGCGCGTGTAAGCAGCAAATTCGCTACGTTGGCGCAGGCGATCAAAAGCAAAACGAGAACGGCGGCCAGCAGATTGTAGAGAATGCTTTTCAAATCGATCTTCGTTTTGAAAACGGTGGCTGCTCCGGAAGGACCCATCAAAAAGTCCTTTGCCGACACTACGCTCGCCGTGAACTTCTTCGGATAGTCGTCGTTGTCAGGCTGCTGCGCGGCGAGCCGGTGGGTCAGCAGATCCAGCTCCGCCGAGGCGGCCGCAAAGCTTATTCCGCGCTTCATACGCGCGAGCACGTTCACATGAATTCGGTTTTTAGTCTCCGACGCAGCCAGGGCCTCGCCTACCGGCGTCCAGATTTCTTGCGTCGCCCCGAATCCGTGGAAACGTTCGGGCATTATGCCAACGAGCGTGGCCGGATCACCCTCAATGACGAAGCTCTTTCCGACAATCCCGGGATCAGCGCCGAATTGCCCTTTCCAGGCGGGAAAACTCATTACAAAAACGAGTGGCGCGTCCGGCTTGCCATCACTGGCAACCATGCCTCGGCCGAGCAGAGGTGGCACGCCATAAAACTCAAATGCATCCGGCGAGACGTGGCCATTTTCAAATTGATAGCTTCTCGTGCCGTACTGCACCCGCGCAATGCCGCTGTGCGAGCCAACGACGCTTTCAAAAACTTGATTGTGTTCGCTGAGGTCTTTCACGTCGGCCCAGCTGATCCAGAGCTGGCTGGTAAATTCAGGTGTCGCCGGGTTCTGCATCACCGGCACCACCAGCCGCTGCGCATCCCGCGCTGCCACCGCGTTGAACATCAAATTGTAGAAAATGCTGAACACCACGGTGCTCGTGCCAATTCCCAATGCCAGGGCAAACACAGCCACCAATGTAAACCGAAGGTCCTTGCGGATGCTGCGGATCGAATATCGGAGATCGCGTAGCACTTGGTCGAGAAGGAAAAGTCCACGCATAATCAAGAACTGTACTACTTCGCTTCGCAGTCCTCCTAGCTGACCCGGATTGACAAAGCGTTCGTTTTGGGGCAAAGCGCATCCCGCTGCTCGAGACTCTGATTTAAAACATCGTGTTGTTAGGAGTTGATACTCGTAGCAGCGGGACGCCTCTCTTTTCTACTGGCACAATCCTACGAAGCCAGCAGAAAATTTCAACTGCCGTTGCGAACACGAGATTTCCACAGCGCCAACTGCTGCCAACTGCTGTGAAAATCTTTCCCTCAAAATCTCTCGTGCTGACTCACTATAAGGAGTTGATCGTCAGGCTTTTGCGACTGGGACTTGCACCCGCGGCCTCTGCCGTGACAGTTCCTTCAGGGACGTTGCACATTACCAATCTTCACGTCGACTCTGAATTCGTGGTAGTTGCGGAAGTCGATGATGTTGTGGCTGCAGCTACCGGCGCCTCGGGGACATCCTAAGCTTTCCGCATGGACGGGAAGCAGAAACGATTTGCCGCCAATCATCACGTAGGAATAATCGACCGCGGATTCGATGGTATCCATCGGGAAGTCTGATGGTAGGTTGCGGGCCTGCATCTCGATGCGCAGGACGCGCGCGGTGCTGGGATCGACCCATACCGAGCCTTTGTAAGCGGGAACCAGAGTCTGGGACTCAGCGTGCACCGTCCAGCGCGAATTTGCCCTTGGCACGTCGAAGTCGTAAACCTGGGCGGAGAAACCTGAAATGGAAGTAACCCCGCCGGACCGGAAGCGGGCGTTCGTATCGGGGGAAAAAAGGCCCAGGAGGGTGGATGCAAATTCTCCCGTGGACCAGGAGCCACTGATTTCCTCCAGGTTCCTGTCGGTGGGGCGGTCATCGATCTTTACGTTGCGATAAGTTTCCTTGGCATGATCGTAAATAATTTCGGCCGAAACGACGTCCAGGGGCGTTTCGTCGCGGCCGCGCTGCATGTAGCGGGCCATGACCTCTTTACAAATAAAGTTGGGAAGATTCTGTGAAAACTCGAATGCCGCTTCTCTGGCCCTTTCGATTAAGGGTGCGGAGGGATTCTGCGAACGCGTGTGTGTGGAGTCCGCGGGGGCCGACGCGGGCGGCGGGTCAGGACAGGGAGGCAGATCCGGCTGTTTGCCTCGTTTCAAGATGGGAGGAGCGTCGGAGCAAGCAGGCGTGTCCTGGGATTGCGATTGGGTTGCGGGCGGCGGCGCGGAGGGCGATTGTGCCGGCTGCGATTGCGGTGGGGACGCGCTTTGCGCAAGCAGGGAAATCGGAGCACTCAGAACGAGGGCGAGTAGCGCTCCCTTGAGGCAGCTAGATCTCCGACCCGAGCTAAAACTGCGCATGATCCACTCCCATGATTTACGATTCCGATTTTGTCTTTTCGCCCCACAGACAGCATACACCCCACCGCCTCCGTTGGGGCCTCGTGCTTCGGCTTTGAAGCCAGGACAGTTCCGTGGCGAGGGAAAATGAGGTCACAGCGCCCGGAAAATAAGCACATCTTCTGAAGATGGATGCCGAAGGTTGCCGGTGAAGTAGGTGCTAGCCTCCACTTTTCCAGTAACCCGACTAACCCAGGGCCGTATAAAATTCGTCGTATTCTGTGTACGATCAAGCCTCAGCGAGATGCGATTTATCTCGGGTTCCCGCTCTTGCTGTGGGTTTTGTCTCATTGCCCTCGCGTCGGAACTTCGGAGGAACGTGCAATGAAGATGGCAATTGGTGGATTGTGTGTGCTCCTCTTCGCACTGACAACGCACGGACACGGCCTCACGTCCGCGACTGCGTGCGAGACCCTGTCATCTTTAGCACTCCCGAACACTTCGATTACCCTCGCCCAGGTGGTTCCGGCTAGAACTTTCGCTCTGCCTGGCACGGGCGGTGCGACGCCACAATTCAGCCAGCTGCCGACATTTTGTCGTGTGGCAGCTACGCTCACTCCCTCGTCGGACTCTAACATCAAGATTGAGGTCTGGCTGCCGGTTGATGATTGGAACGGAAAGTTCGAGGCCGTCGGCAACGGCGGCTTGGCGGGAACCATCACCTACGACTGGCTGGCCGCGGCGCTGCGGGAGGGTTACGCAACGGCGTCGACCGACACTGGACACGCAGAAGCAAATGCATCATTTGCGATCGGGCATCCGGAAAAAATCAACGATTTCGCCTACCGTGCCGTCCACGAGATGGCGGTGAAATCGAAAGCCATCATTGCGGCGCTCTACGGTCGCCCGCCACGGTTCTCATACTTCACGGGTTGCTCCACTGGTGGACGACAGGGCCTGATGGAGGCTCAGCGCTACCCGGAAGACTTCGATGGCATTATCGCCGGCGCTCCAGCGAATGATCAGACCGATCTTAGTGCCTGGCGGATTGCAGTGGAAGCGAAGGTCCTCCAAAGCCCAGCGAGTGTTGTTCCTCCCGCCAAACTCGTGCTCCTCAATCGCGCCGTGCTCGCCGCATGCGACGCAATCGACGGAGTGACTGACGGCCTGCTGACGGACCCACGCCAATGCCAGTTCGATCCTGCAACACTTTTGTGCCGGGGTGCCGACCGGGACGATTGCCTGACGGCGAAACAGATAGAGGCGGTGAAGATGGGGTACGCCCCGGCAACGCGAAGGGCGGGGGAATTGATTTACCCCGGACTGGTTCCTGGCGGCGAAGCAGGCTGGGACATGTTGACAGCGGCGAACCCTGAACCTGGATCGATCGACGTTGGCATGTTCAGGTTCGTAGCCCACGAAAACCCCGCGTGGGATTGGCGCACGTTCGACCTGGACCGCGATACTTCCTTGATCGAGAAGAAAGCCGGTTTCATCGACGCCGTGAATCCGGATCTTTCCGCTTTTCGGGCTCACGGCGGGAAACTGCTCATCTATCATGGCTGGAACGATGGCGGATCCGGAGGGGCGATCTCTCCTCTGAACACTATCAAATATTATGAAAGTGTGTTGGCAAGGATGGGATCGTCGCAGCAGGATTGGCTGCGGCTCTTCATGGTACCCGGTATGGCGCATTGCGGAGGCGGGCCGGGACCCAACCAAGTGAACTGGATGGCCGCGCTAGAGCGTTGGCGCGAGTCCGGAATCGCACCCGACCGATTGACTGCGTCGCGTGTTAGTAACAACCATGTAAACATGACACGGCCAATCTGTCCCTATCCAGCAGTCGCGAAGTACAACGGCGTGGGCAGCACGAACGACCCGGCAAACTTCGGGTGCAAGGTGCCTTGATCTCTTCCTTGACCTGCCTTAACACGGTTTGCAGCCAGCAGCACCGGCACCAGGGAAAGCGGCTGCGGCTGAGACCTCGACAGCGCCAAAGGTGACGGCCGCTTAATTCCGTAAGCCCTTACCGGGATGGCGATGGGCTTGGGCTGTAAACGAAATCCGCTCAAATCGCCCACTAGCAGGACCCTTTGTGACGAGTAGTTTCTTTTAGGCTTTTGAAACTTTTGCCTCTCCTCGTTCTCTCACTTACTAATAAGGCGAATAAAATCTCTTCCGCGCGCGGCGAGTGTTGTGTCCTGCAGAGCGTGGCCGCGGAAACATTAAAGGAGCTGTTCATGAAATTCTCGAAAGTTTCAATCCTTCTTATCGGATCGGCACTTGTGTTTTCTTCCGTCGCATTCGCAGGGGATGCCAATAAGGGGAAACTTCGTTTAAAAGACAAGACCATCGTTGACGGCAAGCCTCTCAGTCCCGGCAATTACACCCTGGAATGGACTGGCACCGGACCGACGGTCCAAGTGACTCTTCTGCAGGGAAAGCAGACCGTGGCCACTTTCCCCGCTCACGTAAGCGAGCAGCCCACGCCGAGTCATGACGACGCTTACGGGAGCGCACCGGAATCGGATGGTTCCAGGAGGCTCACGGTCATCTACATCAGTGGAAAGCGGACTGCCCTGGAACTGGAACAGAATCAAGCCAGCCAGCAGGCCGGCATGTCCGACTCAAAGTAAGGACCAAAGAAACGAGCGCCCATTTCTTTCCGGTCGGGCCGGGAAGGAATGGGCATTAGTTTTGCGAATTTCTCGTCGCCTCATGTGTTTCTAAGCGCTGAGCCCTCGCACAGCAAAACTTCCAAAATCACTCTCGGGCTGGCTGAAGCAATTCCATTGCGTCTTTTTGCGGCCTCGTTCGTATTCAAAATCGAAGCACAGGGTGGACCCATCAAAACAGACAGTTTTGAACCAAAAGGAGATTGTGGAAAGTGACCAAGCAGCACATAACGATTGTTTATTGCATTGGCATGTTTGTCGCTAGTTGGGTCTTGCAACTCGGTGGGATTCGCGCTGTCCATGGCGATCTCGAAAATGGGGCGATCACGCCCTGGCTCATCGTCGCAATGATTACGCCGGCACTTGGTGTTCTTTTGTTAATGGCATTCTACCGGTCGGTTCGGGAGCAAGTCCTGTGGAAGGCAAATTGGCGTGCGTTCACTTTCGCTCCCTACTGCATACTGATCCCCACGTTAGTTTCGCTTGGCATGATTGCGGTCTTCAGCTGGATGGGTTGGGGACGGTCTGCCTGGTTCGAGTTTTCACCTTCTGGTGTACAGGTGTTGGCCGGGCGCTGGCTATTGGGCCGAGGAACTCAGAGTTGGCCACTGTTCGTGTGCAACATCGCCATGACGGCAACCGCATATTCATTGGTCGCGATGATTTTAGGCGCCGGTGAAGAGCTTGGATGGCGCGGTTACCTTCAAGGAAGACTGATCGAGCGTTTCGGATTGTCCAGGGGAATTATTGTTCTAGGGCTCTTGTGGTCGTTCTGGCATTTGCCTTTGCTTCTGGCGGGCTACAACTATCCGGAGCACCCTGTATTAGGCGCGTTCATCCTCTCTCCACTTCTGCTCGTGGCGGCATCATTTTTTATGGGTTGGCTAACAATGCGCACGCAAAGCTTTTGGCCCGCTGCGCTTGCTCATGGCGCTGGCGATTCCATTCAAGGCGGCTTGATGTCCAGCATCAAAACTAGCTTACCTGGCCTATGCATGTATCTTACTGAATTGACCTTCATTTCCGTAGTCGGAGTGATTTTTTGCATTTTGTTGATCCGTCGAGACAAGAAACTGGACCCGTCGTTCTCCTCCTCTGCGGCCACGCCATTCCAGGATCTCGAATCCAATCCGTCTCTGAGATCGTAGAAACTTTTGTCAGGTTCGCGACTCTCATCTACTGTACGGAGCACCTTTGTCAGGACGTTCATGGCAGCTTCGATATCGCAGTAAAAAGGCAACTTGGTTAAATCGGCAGCGAGATTCGCGATGCCCAAGGCGGAAAGGGCGCTCGGATGGGTGTTCGCACCACATTCTGATCGATAGGAGATTATTCAAATGACGAAGACGACAAAGGCCTTGCTTGCTGGGGCGGCGTTAGCGGGATTGCTTGCCGGAACCAGTGCGGCGGTCCGGGCTTCGACCTTGCTTCCCTCGCTAAGAACTTCCTTCAGCGCGCAGGATCAGGGGCAAGCCCAGGACAGGAAGGACATCTAAACCATGAGCAAACTAGTCGCTAGAGTTACCCGGTTGCATGACCAATTCTTCGCTTTAGTCTCTTACCTGCAGTCCCCATTCCTCCTATTGGTGCGCCTCTATTGGGGATGGCAACTAGCTCAGAACGGCTGGGGCAAGCTCCATCACTTGGGCAATGTCACGGAGTTTTTCGCCAGCCTTGGTTTGCCGATGCCTGCGCAAACGGCAGTCTTCATTGCTTGCGTCGAGTTCTTCGGCGGGATCTTCCTCGCTTTGGGCCTGTTTTCCAGAATGACAGGCCTCGTTCTCACCGTTAACCTAGCAATGGCTTACGTAATCGGGGACCGCGAGGCACTGCTCTCTTTCTTTTCCGATCCGGACAAGTTTGTTGCTGCTGCTCCGTTTGCGTTTCTCGTCGTCGCTCTGATCGTGCTAGTTTTTGGTGCGGGCAGGATCTCGCTCGATACTGCATTGTCATTTTTCCAGCGCTCCACTCGGGTGAAGCAAGCGAATTCAGTCACGGCCTGATCGCGCACGCTCCGGAGAGAAAGCTATTCGATGCTTTCGTATACGGAATGAAATCAGCTTGAGGGCCCCACAGTTTCCATGCGACCGGAGAGCTCAGGCGCAAAAATCGGCAACAAGGCCGATTCCTGCAGCGAATCGGTTGGCACAGGCATACAGAGACTCTATCAGGGCGGCCTCGAGAATTGCGTCGTCGTTCCAGCCCTGCTCCCGGAGCTGATCAACGTCAGATTTGTCCACGTCGGCTGGTCTTCGGGAGAGCTTGTCGGCGAATCGGAAAAGTGCCATGACATTTGGCTCGACAGGCGCGGTCGTGTAGTCAAGCGCTAGCTTGCGCGAGATTTCTTGTCAATTCCCAGCCGGCCTAGGATTTCGAGGTGGGCTGCGAGACAGTAATTCGAAAGATTAATCCCGCTGACAACGAGAGCGATCGGCTCTCGCACAATGTGTGGCAACGCGCGGCCCTCATCCTGAAACATCACATGGGAGAACATATTTACCTGATCCTGTAGCAGCTGAGGATCGCGGCCCAGCGCTTCGGTCGTCAGCGGTACCACAGACAAAGGAATCTCCGTGCATTACTTGTTGGCCGACTCGGCAGTTTTGAGGGCGGCTCAGAACGGACGCCGGTGAAGTGCACAAAGGATAGCAGATAGATGGGCAATCACATTGGAACAGAAGGCGACGAGCGTTGTCTGGGATGGCCTTGCGAATCTACACAGAGTGTCCCGGAAGTTTTTTGTGAAGGGCAGCATGAAGTCTCGACTTTACATCGGCGGGCAATTGCACAGGCTCGGCACCGGAGAAGATTTGGATCGTCTTCCTGGTCTGGTCCACGATCATCGTGCAGTCTTCGCAATGCTCCAGGTGACGCTCCAGCTCCTGCTTCAACACAGGATCCAGATCACCATCGATGTAGTTCGACAGTTCGCGAATGACGCCCTTGCAGTTCAATTGGCGCCACCTTGGCCAAAGAATCGATTCAGCCTCTGCCGCAATTTCAGCCGCGCCCGGAGGAGCCGCGATTTCGTCGCCGTCAGAGATAACCCCAGAAGCTTGGCAGCCTCTTCTGTCGATAATTCCTCGACGTCCCGGAGGACAAAAACGATTCGAAAATCTGGTTCGAGTCTCTCGATAGCATCATCCAGGATCTTCTGAAGCTCGGACTGCTGGCAGCACTGTTCGGGGTTGGGTCCCCAGTCGTCGAGTTCGCGTGGCATCAGGTCCTCACTGCCCGGCACTTCTTCATCGAGGGAAAATTCGCCCGGTTGGCGACGTCGCAGGTTCATCAAAGCTTCATTCACCGCGATTCGCACCAACCAAGTGTAAAAACGTGACTCGCCCTTGAAACTTACCAGATGCTCATATGCTTTCAGAAAGGCATCCTGCATTGCGTCCTCGGCATCTTCCTGGTTCCCCGTGATGTTACGCGTTAAGCGGAAGATTTTTCTTTCGTAGCGCGTTACGAGTTCTTCGAAGGCTGCGGTCTCCCCATCCTTCGCGGCAGCCACCAGCGTGGACTCGTCGTCCCGCACCACTGATGACGGTAAGGGGCGTGCATTGGGAGCATTCACAGAGGTTCAGTTAGGCCTTTCTTTGCTCTGATGTCCGCGCCAAAAAGGTAGCATGAATCGAATGTTAGCACCCAGCCACACTCCCCATCTGGGAATTGGATGTGACAGGATGACTCAAGATTCAAGAATTTGGGGTTGCAGGTGCCCATTTTGACGCTCGCTTGCCCGCAAATATGCCGTCATTCAGGTTGGAGAGCCAACCAAGCCCTCAGAGTCTCGGCCACCGTCCAGGCTTGCGCGATGCATCCCCTCGGTGTGAACGGCGGGTCGCCATCGAAGATTTCGGTTAAGGTGCCAATGCCGTGGGAATGAATCTGTTTCCCGAGCGGCTCAAGGAAGGTCAAGGCCCGCTCCCGATCTCCATAGACGCGGAAGTGGGCAGGGCGAAAGGCCCAAGCAGCCAGCCAAACTTCCAGATCATCGAGCTAAATGGCGCGGCCTCCGAGGTGACCAACATCTACGATTCACGCAATTCGCTCTGGTCTGCTTACGCCACCTTGTTTCGCCAGTGGCGCATCGTCTATGCCATCGGCGCGGCCAATCGCCGTCGCGGTTTCCAGCCCGCTTCCCCTTACGCCGTTTGGCGCGATTGGAGGGAATACACGTCCCAGGCCTGTGGTTTCCCCCTGGCGGACTGAACCATGTGCACCCTTTCTTTTGTCCCGCTCCATGACGGGTACGCCGTCGGAATGAATCGCGATGAACAGCGTTGCCGTCCGCGTGCCGACGTTCCGACATACTTCGAACGTAATGGCATAGGGGCGGTCTATCCCCCCGAATCCTCCGGAGGCACTTGGATCGCGGTCAACCATTGCGGCCTACTGTTCGCTCTGTTGAATTGGCATCCCTCGGGCTCCCACTTGGTCGGCCCAAAAGAAAGGTCGCGCGGCGAACTCATCCCCCAAATGATTTTCGACTCTGACTTTCGATTCGCCCAATCGGTCCTCGCACCCGATAGGCTCAAGGGTATGCTTCCGTTTCGATTAATTGCCGTTGAGCCTGAAGAGAAAGCGATCTTGGAGTGGCGCTGGGATGGGCGCCGGATCGGCGATTCCAGGTTCCCTTGGGCGCGCAAACACTGGTTCTCTTCAAGTCTTTTTGATGCACAAGCCGAAGAGCACCGGCACTCGACGTGTATGGCAGCAGCTTCTGGGAGAGACCCCGAGGGACGCGATTGGCTTGCGGAGCTCCACCGATCGCATCGTCCGTTCTCCGGGCCGTATTCCATTTGCGTTCACCGTCCCGATGCAGCCACGGTCAGCTACACGGAACTTGTTCTGAACTCGCGGTTGATTTCCACGCGTTATGTCGATGGTTCGCCGTGCGAAACTGCTGGATTCCACCACGTTGTCGATTTGCCTCGCCCCGTAAGTCAATCCCCGCGACGTGCTCCTTTATCATGCCACGCTTCTGCTTACAGGCCCTGGTCAAGTGCCGCTCGCTGAGGCTGCTTTTCTGGGTCGTGTGGGACAGTACTTGCGGGTCCACGGGAAGATCCTTAAGGATGGCGACGAACTCTTCTTCGAGTGAAGCAGCCGCGATTTCCGCCCGGCCCTAGTCACATATTGGGTTGGCGTAAACAAAATTCCTGCGTCTTTGGCGATGTCATCTGCATCCCATGCCTCGAGACGAGACATCGGAGTGGGTCTTCATGGACGACAAATACGCCATCAATCTTGGAAAAACGCTGTATCGCGAAGCTTATGAGGAAGGCGACGTCGATAAGCTGCTGTCCGTTTTTGCGCCAGGCGGGTTCACAGATATGTCATACGGCGAGCCTAGCAAATACGGTTCTGAGGCCAGAACCGTTCTCCGGCAGCGTGCCGAGCAGCTGTTTAGCCAGTACAAGGTAAGACTCAACGTGATCATCATCGATATGGTGATTCACGGTGACACAGCTCGCGATTATGGTTGGCATGAATGGATTTTGACGCCCAAAGCCGGCGGGTCCTCTCTGCGCAAGCGCGAAAGGTATTTCGAGCAATGGACCCACGAGCCGGATGGGTCTTGGAGAATTTGCTTCTTCCTTAATAACCCGGACGTTCCCGAGCAGATCGGTTCCAGCGTCAGTCGGTGGTTTATGACAGAAGAAGCTACAGTGCACTAATCTGACGAGTCTTCGAAGCATGCTATCCTGCTGGCGGGGCGTTAGGGCTACTTGTCTCGAATCTTGTCGTACAGCCGGCGGCTGAACCCTTCGGGCATCCGGTATTCCACACCGTCAGCCACCAGCTTTACGACGTTCCGTGTTCCGTCGAGGATCGCTGTGCAGTGAGCGCAAACTTTGAAATGCCCCTCCATACGCTCGCGAAGCTCGGGCTCCACGTCATTGTCGATAAAGCTGGAGATCTCTTTCCAGACCTCCAGGCAGCTGATCTCGATCACCCTCATTCGATACCCATGAACGATAAAAGATTCAACCCAATCACCAATACCTACCAAGCCCTTACTTTGGTGTATTCTTGCCGCCCAGAAGCCCACGAGCCGTCGATCCCCGGCGCCAGGGCGTCTCTCATTTGCAGTCGTGCCCGCAAGAGCCGAGTCTTGACGTTCCCGGCGCCAATCCCCAAAAGCTGGGCAGTTTCTTGGATGCTGAGATGCTGGACATCCCGCAAAATCAAGACCTCGCGGTATTTCGGGGGCAGTGACGCAAGCGCCCGCTGGAGAGCGTCGCGCAGCTCTTTACGTTGGAGAGTCTCCGATGGGATTTCCCGCCAATCCGCAAAGTCCCTTGGGTAGTAATCCCCATCTTCGCCATTCTCCGGCTCATCCACCGACTCGTAGAGATACTTTCGATCTTTCCTGACCCTCAGACGCGCTTCGTTTATGGAGATTTGCGTGATCCAGGTGGAGAATTTAGACTCACCGCGGAATCGGTGGATGTTTGTGAAGGCTTTCAGGACGGCTTCCTGCGCGGCCTCTTCCGCGTCGGCAGGGTTATTCAGAATCGCCACCGCGGAAGAGAAAAGCGCCCTTTCGCAGGGTTGCACAAGCAGGTAGAAGGCTTCTTTATCTCCTTGGCAAGCTCGTTTCACAAGTTCCGATTCGGACGTCTGTAGAGATGGATTGAGCGCTCCCATCGTGTCGAGCTTTCCCCTATCCATAGCCGGCCGCATAGCTTCGACCAGCCAAACCTTTTTAGGCACTGTTTGGGACCAGGTCTAAAGGAATAATCGTCTAAGCATCGGATGCGACACTTCTCGAAAGGACGCAACTGTTTTGCTGCTGTTTTCATCACCCGAGCACCGCTTTTCTTGACACCTTTTCCAGTTTTTCGTATCCCATGCGACATGAACCCCAGTCAGACTCTCCCGACGAACCAGCCTCTGGCTCCACTTGCCGCGAACACCAAGTCGGCAATCGCTCCCACAAACGTTCGCCTAACCGGGTTGGTCGCCTTTCACCGCCACTGGCCGGAATACCTGATGGAGTCCGCGGAGCTGGGTTTGTTCATGGTGTCGGCTTGTTTCTTCACTGCGCTGTTACAGCATCCAGCCTCCCCGGCACGCCAGTTCTTTCCCAGTCCATTTCTCCGCATGGCCCTAACCGGTATTGCGATGGGATTCACGCTGCTGCTGCTGATCCACACGCCGTGGGGCAAGCGATCCGGTGCGCACATGAATCCCGCCACTACACTGATGTTCTTTCGTCTCGGGAAACTCCAAACCTGGGATGCACTCTTCTATATGTTCTTTCAATTCGTCGGCGGCCTCACTGGAGTTATTTTGTCGCTGTTTATTCTCGGACCCGCTTTGGCGCACCCCAATGTGAACTTTGCCGCCACGATTCCTGGGCGCTCCGGTGTTCCCGGCGCTTTCGTCGCTGAGCTCGTCATTTCGTTTCTGCTGGCCTTTACGGTGCTGAGCGTCTCGAATAGTGCCCGCCTCTCTGCGTTCACACCGTACTTCGCCGCAGCCTTGGTCGCCACCTACATTACGTTCGAAGCGCCATTCTCCGGAATGAGCATGAATCCGGCACGGACATTCGGCTCTGCGGTTCCGGCGCATGCCTTTCAAGCGCTTTGGATTTATTTCACAGCTCCCCCTGTCGGGATGTTAATCGCCGCGGAGCTATACCTGCGGCTATGTTCCACGCATGCCGTCTACTGCGCGAAGTATCACCACAATAATCGCCAGCGCTGCATCTTCCGCTGCCATTATGCGGAGCTGCGAGGGAGTTGAATTGCTTTTGGGTTCCTAACAAAACAGACGGATGCGGAGATGGACAACATCATGAACGCCGAACAACACTACGACATCATCATCATCGGCTCGGGCGCTGGTGGGGGCACGCTGGCCTACTCGCTAGCTTCCACGGGCAAGAAAATCTTGATTCTCGAGCGTGGGAATTATGTGCGCCGCGAGAAAGCAAACTGGGATTCTCACGCCGTAAACGTCGAGGCGAGGTATCAAACCAAGGAAGAGTGGCGAGACAAAAACGGCGATCCGCTTCATCCTCACACGAACTACTACGTTGGCGGGAACACCAAATTCTATGGAGCCGCACTGTTTCGTCTTCGCCAGCAAGATTTCGGCGAGATCCGTCACTACGACGGGCTTTCTCCGTCCTGGCCCATTTCCTACGGGAATCTTGAGCCTTACTACTTGCAAGCCGAACTCCTTTATCATGTGCACGGCTGGCGTGGTGAAGATCCAACGGAACCGGCCTCCAGCGGTCCCTACCCGCATCCGCCCATTAGTCACGAGCCGAGAATCCAGCAGCTCAGCGAAGATTTCGCGCGACAGGGGCTGAAACCTTTCCATACGCCCCTGGGCCTGCAGATCGACGAGATAAATCCCACGGCGAGCAAATGCATCCGCTGCGACACCTGCGATGGTTATCCCTGTCTTGTCGACGCGAAATCCGATGCCCAAGTGATCTGCGTTGATCCAGCCCTGCGCTTTCCGAATGTCTCTCTGATGACGAATTCGTACGTCGAGCGCCTGGAAACGAGCGCGTCCGGCCGCGAAGTCTCGCGCGTTATCGTCCGGCAGGACAGCAACACTGTTGCCTTGTCAGCGGATTTGGTTGTTGTTTCCTGCGGCGCCATCAACTCCGCGGCTCTCCTTTTGCGCTCGGCGAACGACAAACATCCACGCGGCCTGGCGAACAGTTCCGATGTTGTTGGCCGCCACTACATGGGCCACGTCAATTCCGTAATGCTCGCGCTATCGAAGTGTTCCAATCCGACGCTCTATCAAAAAACTCTTGCTGTGAATGACTTTTACTTCGCTTCGAAGGAATGGGAATACCCGATGGGCCATTTCTCATTCGTAGCGAAGTTGGATGGCGTGGCGCTCTCCGCCGGGGCTCCCGCAATTGCCCCAGGATGGACTCTGGATTTAATGGCCAAGCACGCGCTCAGCTTCTGGCTGACGTCTGAGGATTTGCCCGATCCCAATAACCGCGTGACTCTCGATCAGAACGGGCAGATTGTGCTGCAATACACTCCAAACAACCAGGAACCTCATCGACGTTTGATCGCCAAACTCAAGCAACTCCTGAACCAGCAGACGGCATGCACGGTGCACGGTCACGAGTGCCATCAGGGACTTTTCGCACGCAACCTGTTCCTCGGTGATCAGATACCCCTCGCGGGTGTCGCCCACCAGAACGGCACCATCCGTTTCGGCCACGACCCCAAGACGTCTGCCCTGGACGTCCATTGTAAGGCTCACGATCTCGATAATCTTTATGTCGTGGACGGCAGCTTCTTTCCATCCAGCGCCGCCGTGAATCCTGCACTCACGATCATGGCGAATGCACTGCGCGTCGGAGACCATTTGAAACAGCGCCTTGGGGTCACCACCGGCTCGAAGAAGGCCGCCACTCCGGCGCCGCTTGAAGGAGTGCAACATGCCTCGTAGAACTCTCTCGGCCTTGTTCCTCGCGACGGCGCTGTGGTTTGCTTCGGGGCTGCCAGGATTGGCGCAATCCGCGGCGCCGAGGGCGAGTTTCTCTGTCATCCATATCCAGGCGGTTGGTCCGATTCAGATGACGGTTATCGACATGGACCGTTCCATCGACTTCTACGTGCGTGTGCTGACATTCGAGAAGGTCTCCGACACCGAAATTTACGGTAACGATGTCGAGCAACTTTTCGGTATCTTTGGCGCCCGGGTACGCTTGGTCCGCATGCGGCTCGGCGACGAATCCATCGAGCTCGAACAATTCCTCGCTCCCCGTGGACGCGCCATTCCCACAGATTCGCACAGCAACGATCTTTGGTTCCAGCATGTCGCTATCATCGTCAGCGATATGGACAGAGCGTACTCTATCCTTCGGCAGAACAAAGTCGAGCACGCCTCCTCCGCTCCGCAGCGCCTGCCCGATTGGAACAAGAACGCGGCGGGCATTCGCGCCTTCTATTTCAAGGACCCGGACGATCATCCGCTCGAAATCCTCGAATTTCCCCCAGACAAGGGCAACGCCAAATGGCACCAGCCATCGGAGCGATTGTTTCTGGGCATCGATCACACCGCGATCGCTGTCTCGGACACGGAATCTAGTCTCAAGTTCTACCGCGACCTTCTCGGTTTCCGGGTAGCAGGGGAGAGCGAAAACTATGGCACCGAGCAGGAGCACTTGAACAATGTATTTGGGGCGCATCTGCGAATCACCGCACTCCGTGCTCCTGCCGGTCCCGGCATCGAACTTCTCGAATATCTCAGCCCACGAGACGGTCGGCGATTTCCCGCTGACGAACACGCCAATGATCTTGTCCATCGAGCCACAGTTCTGATTACCGACAATGCCGACGCAGCGGCCCGTGAGTTGTTCGCTGCGAAAACGAATTTTGTATCTTCCGAAGTGGTTGTGAATCACATGAGCAACCTGGAGTTCCGGAAGGCATTTCAGATTCGCGACCCTGATGGTCACCCTATCGAAATTAGCGCTCAATGATTTCTTAAGTGGACGGCATACGATGAACGCAGAAGAAAAGCGGCTTCAGGAATCGCGTGAACGACAGGTGCACTGGAAACGCTGGGGCCCTTACCTGTCTGAGCGCCAGTGGGGTACCGTTCGCGAGGATTACAGCCCCGGCGGAACAGCTTGGGATTATTTCCCGCACGATCATGCCCGCTCCCGCGCCTATCGTTGGGGCGAAGACGGCATCGCCGGCATTTCCGACCGTCACCAACTGATCTGCTTCGCTCTCGCGATGTGGAACGGCCGCGATCCCATTCTCAAGGAGCGGTTATTCGGTCTGACAGGCAACGAGGGGAACCACGGCGAAGACGTCAAGGAGTATTACTTCTACCTTGATTCCACACCGACGCACTCATACATGAAGGCGCTGTACAAATATCCGCAGCAGGAATTTCCTTATCGTGCGCTGGTCGAGGAAAATCGCCGCCGCGGTCGGTACGATCTCGAATACGAACTCCTCGACACCGGCGTGTTTGAAGGCGACCACTATTTCGACGTTTTCACAGAATATGCCAAGGCCAGCTGCGAAGACGTCCTGATCAGAATTGCGGTCGCTAACCGAGGTCCAGTCGAAGCCACCCTATCGCTACTTCCGACGATCTGGTTCCGGAACACTTGGTCCTGGGGAAAGGATCCCTATCGGCCCTCGCTCACCTCTGCTGGCCATCTCGCCATCCCGAAGGAATACGGCATTCCTGGTGCCGCGGTGATTGAAGTCGATCACAAGACCCACGGGAAGCGCTGGCTGCTATGCGAAGGGGAACCCGAACTGCTTTTTACCGAAAACGAAACCAATGCCGAGCGCCTTTTTGGCTCTCCGAATCCTTCGCCCTACGTCAAAGACGGCATCAACGACTACGTAGTTGCCGGGAAGCGCGACGCCGTTAATCCCGCAAAAACCGGCACGAAAGCGTCCGCACTCTACCGCTTGCGCATTGCTCCCGGAGCTTCAACGACGTTGCAGCTGCGACTCACAGACCAGCAGCCGAAAGTGGTTCGCATGTCTGCTCCGCGGCTCGTTCTCGCTGAGACACCCAAGACCGAGCTTCTCGGCCGGTCCTTCGAATCCGTCGTTTCTATGCGTCGTGCCGAAGCTGACGAATTTTATGCGCAGCGTGTGCCGAGGGGCCTGTCCGAAGATGCTCGCAACGTGCAACGCCAGGCCTTTGCTGGATTGTTGTGGTCTAAACAGTTCTACCACTTCGATGTGCGCACGTGGCTCGATGGAGATCCTGCTGCCGGGCCGCCTCCACCAGAGAGTCGAAAAAAAGGCCGCAATCACGAGTGGTCTAATCTTTACAACGCCGACATCATTTCCATGCCGGACAAGTGGGAATATCCGTGGTACGCCGCGTGGGATTTGGCGTTTCACTGTATCCCGCTCGTGCAAATCGATCCGGATTTCGCCAAGGAGCAACTCACCTTGCTGCTGCGCGAATGGTACATGCATCCGAACGGTCAATTGCCAGCGTACGAGTGGGCTTTTGGAGATGTGAACCCGCCCGTTCACGCTTGGGCTGCTTGGCGTGTTTACAAAATCGAGAAGCGCGTGCGCGGGAAAGCTGATCGCAATTTCCTCGAATGCGCCTTTCACAAGCTTCTGTTGAATTTCACGTGGTGGGTGAACCGCAAAGATGCCGAAGGCATGAACATTTTTCAAGGCGGCTTCCTCGGTCTGGACAATATCGGAGTATTCGACAGATCCGCGCCACTGCCAACTGGCGGCCACCTTGAGCAATCCGATGGGACCAGTTGGATGGGCATGTATTGCCTCAACATGCTGGCCATTGCGCTGGAACTCTCTCGCGAGAATCCGGCCTATGAAAGCGTCGCCAGCAAGTTCTTCGAACACTTCGTCCATATCGCCCACGCGATGAACGACCGTGGTGGCGAAGGCATTGAACTCTGGGACACCAAAGATGGGTTCTATTACGACGTGCTTCATCTTCCCAACGGCGAGCGCCACTATCTGAAGGTTCGCTCCCTCGTCGGCCTGATTCCCCTGCTTGCAGTGGAAACCCTCGAGCAAGACGTGATTGATCGTTTGCCCGGTTTTAAACGCCGCATGCAGTGGTTCATCGATAATCACGCGGAAGTTCCGGGGCACATCGAGACTTACCAGAACGACGGGAAAAGTGTGCGCTCGCTGCTTTCGCTTGTGAGTCGGAGCAAGCTTGAAAGCGTCGCTCGTTATTTGTTGAGCGAATCGGAATTCCTCTCTCCGTACGGCATTCGCGCCGTTTCCAAGTTTCACAAAGATCATCCATACGTTCTTCCTGCGAACGGCACGGAACATAGGGTCGATTATGAACCGGCCGAGTCGAGTACCGGCCTGTTCGGTGGGAATTCCAACTGGCGGGGACCGGTATGGTTCCCGATTAATTTCTTATTGCTCGAAGCGCTGCAAAAATTTCACTACTTCTATGGCGACCGTCTGAAAGTGGAGTTGCCAACCGGTTCGGGCACGCAGGTCACCCTTTGGGAAGCCGCTGCCGAGATTTCTCGGCGTCTCTCGCGAATTTTTCTTCGCTCTAGAGACGGCACCAGGCCGGTCTACGGCGGCTTAGACAAATTCCAGAACGACCCTCACTGGCGCGACCTCATCTACTTCCACGAGTATTTTCACGGCGATAACGGCGCAGGAATCGGTGCCAGTCACCAGACCGGTTGGACTGCACTCGTGTCCAAACTGATCGAGCAGAGTGGCGAAGGAATGTGACCGAGGCAATTTCCGAATCACGAAGAAATCAAGGAGAGAAAAAATGCAAGCGTTGAATGAACACAAGACCACACGGACTAGCCAGTCCAGAGACCTTATAAAGGCGGTCGCCGTCATTCCTGGCAAGCCGAATACTATCCATCTGCGAGAAGTTCCCAAGCCGGCTGCTTGCGACGTGCCCAACGGCCGCGGCGTGCTCGTCAAGATTCTGCGCGTGGGGGTGGACGGCACCGACAAAGAAATCAACTCCGCGGAATATGGCGCTGCTCCCGAGGGAGACGACTACCTCATTGTCGGACATGAGAGTTTCGGTCGCGTCGAAGCCGTCGGCCCGAACGTATCCGAATTCAAGGCGGGCGATTACGTCTCTCTCACGGTTCGTCGACCTGGTAGCAGCGTTTATGACCAAATCGGTACGTACGATATGACCACGGATGACACCTATTTTGAGCGCGGCATTAACCTGCGCCATGGCTTTCTGACCGAATACGTTGTCGATGAGCCCGAGTACATCATTCGTGTGCCCGAAGGGTTGCAGGAGGTGGGCGTTTTGATGGAGCCCATGAGTGTGGCACAAAAAGCTATTGAACAGGCATACCGCATTCAAGAGCGCCTGCGCGTGTGGCGCCCTAAGCGCGCAGCGGTGATGGGGTCCGGCACGCTGGGATTGTTAGCCACGCTCGTTCTTCGTTTGCGAGGCCTCGACGTCACGACGTTTGGCAATACCATGCCTCCGACGCTAAACAGTAGCCTCATTGAAGAACTCGGAGCGCGCTACATCAGCACCAAAGCGCTCTCTCTGACTGATGCTTCCTCCAAATATGGACCGTTCGACCTTATTCTTGAGGGTACCGGCTATTCCCCGTTGGTTTTTGAGGCGATGAGCGTTCTCGCGAAAAACGGCGTCCTAGCCATGGTCAGCGTGACCGGCGGCTCCCGCCAGATTGACATTCCCGCCGATAAGACTAACCTCGGCTTTGTTCTTGGCAATAAGGTCGCCTTCGGCAGCGTCAACGCTAACCGCGAATATTTCGAATCCGGCGTCAAAGATCTCTCCACTGCCCAACTCCAGTGGCCCGGCTGTTTAAAAAAACTACTCACTCACGAAGTCAAAGGCTTGGAGAACTACGCGGAAATGATTCGTTTGCTCACTGAGACCAAAGACGCCATCAAGGTTTATTGTAGCGTCGCAGCAATCGAACCCGCACAATCAACAGCGGCAGCAGGTTCATGATGGGTTCGTTTGCCTTCTGTTTTCTGCGAGCTTCGTCTCAGCTGACACTTCCTGCAGATTACTCGGAAGCATCCGTACCGGCTCTCATGGGTGCGGCAGGAACAGTAAGCGAATGACCCGGTAACATTGTCCAGTTCTCGAGTGGGCGTCCCGTGTTCAGCAACGACATGGTAATTGGCACTCCCGGATGGTAATGACGTGAACCCATATATTCGACGAGCAACAATTGGAATTATTGCCGGCGCGTTGTCCAGCGCGGCCTTGGTATTCACGCTGGGCCGTCCGGTTTTGGGAGTGCTGCTAGGAACCGTGTTGGGCGCATTTTACGCCTTGAGCTTGTGGCCGACGCGACGGGCATATGCGGACAACCTCATGACCGGCGCCGCGCTCGGTGTGCCCCTGTGGGCTCTTGTCAGCGTGATTGCTCTGCCTGTGTTTGGTGGCCAGATGCCCGAGTGGAGTGCGGAACAGATGCGGGAGCATTTTCCTGCACTGGTCGGATGGGTGTTCTACGGAGCGGTGCTTGCCATCATCATCCAAGGGCTGTCTGATTGGGCCGGCACCATATGGGGACCCGAAGTGGAAGGGCGTGATGCGATCCTCTCTCCCGTTCGACGGATCGTGATTTTAGGCGGAGGGTTCGCTGGGATGAAGACGGCTCAGTGCTTGGAAAATGAGTTGGAGAAAGATGTCTCGACGCACATCACGCTCGTAAGCGAAACCAACGCACTGCTGTTCACTCCGATGCTAGCCGAAGTGGCTGGCAGCAGCCTGGAACCAAGCCACATCAGCACCCCACTCCGCAGCAGTTTGCATCGGACAGAGTTCGTTCGCGCCCGAACCACGGGAATCGACTTGGAGAACCGTTGTGTTCTCCTGGAGGGCATCGCGTCTACCGACGGTACTCGCGAATCCCGTGTTATCGCCTACGACCATCTCGTTCTCGCGTTGGGTTCCGTCTCGAACTACCTCGGAATGGCGAACGTAGAGAGGTTGGCGTTCAACTTCAAGAGCCTCCTGGATGCCATCCGAATCCGCAACCATGTTATCGAGATGTTCGAGCTTGCGGATCGAGAGCCCGATCCCTCACTTCGCGCGCCGCTTCTCACCTTCGTGATCGCGGGTGGCGGATTCGCGGGCGTGGAACTGGCAGGCGCGCTCAATGACTTTGCTCACGGCATCTTGGCGGACTACCCAAATCTTAGTCCCAAAGAAGTGCGCGTTCTGCTGGTGCATTCCAGGGACCGGATCCTCCCTGAATTGAGCGAATCGTTGGCGCACTACGCGCAAGAGAAAATGACCGAACGCGGAGTGGAATTCCGGCTCAATGCGCGTTTGGCCGACGCAAAGCCGGGAATCGTTGTTCTCAACGACGGGGAGATCCCCGCCAACACTCTGGTTTGGACCGCAGGAACCGCGCCGAGCACACTCGTTAAATCGCTCAACGTTGAAAAGGACAAGCGCGGCGCAGTGCGGGTCAACGCAAATCTCGCGATCCCGGGGCCACCCGGCCTATGGGCGCTGGGAGATTGCGCGGCCGTGACCGACGCGAAATCGGGCAATCCTTGTCCACCTACGGCGCAGTTCGCGCTTCGCGAAGCGCAAGCACTTGCCAGAAATTTGGCGGCCGACCTGGCTGGGCGGCCATTGAAAGGATTCCACTTCGATTCACTCGGAGCCCTCTGCGTCATCGGCCATCAAACGGCCTGTGCGGAACTTACAGTGCCATTTGCCCGAATCAGGTCGTTGCGTTTTTCCGGGCTACTTGCTTGGCTGATGTGGCGGGGAATCTACTTAGCGAAGCTGCCGGGTCTGGAGCGAAAAATACGCGTTTTGTTTGATTGGAGCGTTGAACTGTTCTTTCCGCGCGATATTGTGCAAACAATTGATCTGAAGTAGGGAGCTTCAAATGTTATCGTCAAACTTTTCAGAGAAAATACACGCCACCCTGAACTTGAAACGCTCACGGTGGCTCGAACTCCTGTTAGGAATTGGCGTGGGGGCAGCCTGTGCGGCGCTCGGCCGCACGCAACTTGAAACATCTCTGCCTTATGCCCTTCTCATCGGAACAACCTTCGGATTTTTCTTCTGGTGGGGCTTTGGCGAACTGGCAGACAGTCCGGGTGCGGGTTTAATCTGGGGCCTAGGGTTTGCGTCGCTTGTTTGGCTGCTGATTCCGGCAGGTCTCATTCCATTGCTGAGAGGGACACCCCGTTCCGCTGCCATGCTAATGGACGCGCGAGCGCGTTTTTCGGAACTCGTGGCATATGTCGTTTTACTCGGAATGCCCGTCGGTCTCACGCTCGGTATTCTGGGCGCGACACGGCGGCGTTCAGCGAGACGGAAATTCCGGTGGGGTCGCGCAATTGTCGTCGGTGGAGTTGCCGGCACCTTGAGCGGACTGGTTTTTAGCCGTTGGATGTACGAAGGCGGATTCTATCCCCTGCTCGGCGGTTTCCAGCAGCTTGGCTCGCACGCGGAAATGGTCGCGGCCCATTCCTTAGTCGCGCTGGTGATTGGAGCGGCTTTCGGATTGTTGTTCCAGACAGATGTGCGAGGTCTCGGTTCCAGCATGGGCTGGGGCCTGGGGTTCGGAATGTTCTGGTGGTTCTTCGGCCCCTTGACGGTTTTCCCCCTCTGGAGCGGAAGCGGGCTTGATTGGTCAGCGGACCAGGGCACCGCATTGTTTGGCTCCCTCGTTGGGCACATCATTTACGGCTTGATTCTTGGGGTGATCTACGCGGCCATCGACCGAGTGTGGCTGAAACTTTTTGTGCAGTCTGACCCGCTCAATCGCGAGCCGGAAGGCCCCGGTTTGCACGTGCTACGTTCACTCGGATGGGGCGCGTTTGCGGGCCTGGCTGGCGGCATAGTGGCGAGTCCGGTCCTGCTGGCGACGGGAACGTTGTCCACGGTCGCCGGTCTGGGCACCAGATTTCTCGGGTTTCAAGGCCTAGTCATCCATCTCATGGTGAGCGCTGTGATCGGTGCCACCTATGGCCTGCTCTTTCGGAATGAAGGATCAAGCTTGAGCGTAGGAGTGCCGTGGGGATGCCTCTTTGGACTGATTTGGTGGTACCTCGGACCGATGACTCTGCTGCCCATCGCTATTACCGGAGAGACCGATTGGAGATCAAGCGCGGCGTCCGCGCTCCTACCATCTTTGGTGGGCCACCTTATTTATGGTGCTGTAACGGCGGCCATCTTTCTCCTGCTGGAGCGTCGCCATCTGCGCTGGTTGCTCCTCGATCCAAAAACTGCCCTGCGAGAGCAAAAGCGAATGCGCCCTGCTGGAACGCCAGCTCCAGCATTATGGTTTTTCGTTCTAAGCCTAGGTCTGCTGCTGCCCATCCTGCTTGGATAGAGAGGCATCGTCATTGGAGGGATGACACGGGATACGTCTACTTACGAGCAGGAAATAGGTGTACGGGGTCACACGCGCTTCTATTTCGCGACGCAGAGGGTGCATTCGGGCAAGCCCTGAGATCACTGATTTCAGACCGTTAGGTTGGGCTTGGGCGAGCGGCATCGTCCTTTAATTCGATACTGAGTACCAAAAGTTCGTTGGCTCCTACGTTTTCTACCGAGTGCGGCGACAACGGTTCACACCACACTGCCGAAGGAATTCTGGGCGGAGACACGGCTTCTCGGGAGTCGAAGATTACTTTGCCGGAATCATCCCGACGGACATGCTCGCTCCAGCTCTGCAAATACAGCACACCCGGCCAGCGGTGCGTGTGTAACGGCACGATTTCACCTGCTCCAATCCGAACTTCCAGGACGCGAACATGCTCGTTTTCAAAGACGAGCCGATGATGCTCGGGCGCGGCGGTCAATGCGTCCAGGGTATCCGGCCACAGCCATCGCTTAGGAGTCGTAACGTCTCCCGAGTTGTTCTGCTGTTTTGTGGTGGTCATAAATGATGAGATCAACATAAGAGCTATTGGTTTCAAAAATGTTTTGATGTCGGCGGCAGTTGTAAACTGGCGCCGACATCGGGCGGGTAGGAGAAAATTCTGTAACTTCCCGCGCCCCGGGCACTCCTACGCACCGACACCGGTATAAGGCGAAACAACGTAAGCGAGAACCGGATAACGGTCGAAGCTGTAGTGGGTTTGGACAGCCATCGCGCCGGATGTGAAAGCGTGATCGGAAGCAGACCATGGGCGCCCAGAATGTAGGCATTCGCTTTATTCGCCTTAGAGGAGCTTCAATGTACGATGAATCAGAGAAACCTCATGCTTTGGCCTGCACTGAGGTTTGGGGCGGCAATCGAAAGGTCATTCGCACGGTAAAGCTGCCGAGCCTGATCGCATGGGTAGCCTCGGTTCCCCTCAACGAGGGAGAAGGCGGAGGAGACCTTCACTGTATGTCCGTTTGCGATTACGACTTGATCTCCCGCGTGGCCCTTGCCGACGTGAGTGGTCATGGTAGTGAAGTGGATGCCGTGACTCAGACGTTGCACAAGCTAATGCACAAAAACATTAACACGTGGGACCAGTCAGATTTCATGCGAGGGGTCAATGATGCGTTCCGCCAAGGCGGCAATAATAAATATGCCACGGCAATCGTCTTGAGTTTTCATCGAGTCATGGGCCGGCTGGCGTTCAGCAACGCAGGGCATATGCCTCCGCTCTGGTATCACGCTGCTCAGCGAGCCTGGGGCTGGCTTGAGGAGGGAACGGAAGCCAACAAGGTCTCGGGCTTGCCTGTTGGGTTGATTCCCGGGACCGAATATAGTCAAACGGTTGTAACGTTGAAACCATCCGATCTTCTCGTGCTCTACACAGACGGCATTACCGAAGCGGGGAACGAGACGGGGCAGGAGCTGGGACGAAAACAACTTCTGGAATGGGCACACCGGGCTCCAGTGGACTCTCCGAGAGCGCTGGGAGAAGACCTGCTTCAAAGACTGGAGTTGTTTCGGGGCAAAATTCGCAATGACGACGAAACACTTCTGGTGTTGCAACGCAAAGAAGAATCTCGTCTTTTGATGCTTGGCGAGGTTGCGAACAGCTATACGTTCGGCCGGCTGCTGAGGAGTCTTAATTAAGAAAGAATAGTCGAACCTTCGCCAACGTTCGAGTGTCTAGCGAGGAACTTCGCGACGCGGACCGAGAGATATGTCCTGGAGATATCCTGAGAGTCCGGTGTTCACCGCTTCTCTTCTGCACTACGTCTTACTTGCTCTTTGCGACCCGCGTTGCCCCCTCTTCGGAGGCCCCTATCTTATACTCAGCAGATGTCCAGTTTTGGAGGGGTGTAGTACACATGCATCACGATTGGTACTTCGTTTTTGATAAGGGCTGCTCGTTCGGCGTGTGCAGGAACTAAAAGTCTGCGATGAGGCCGAGGCCTGCGGAGAAGCGGTTGGCGCACGCGTAAAGCGACGTGACGAGCACCGCGTCGAAAATGGCTGCTTCGCTCCAACCGGCCTCCCGCAAGCGGTCCACATCCGGCTTTTCCATCTCCCCTGGATTGCGGGTCAACTTGTCGGCAAAGCGGAACAGCTCCATAACTTTGGGCTCTACGGGCGCGCTGGGATAGTCCAGCGCCAGTTTGCGACCAATGGCCTTGTCCATGCCCAGCCTGCCGAGAATTTCCAAGTGGGCCGGCAAACAATATGTGGAGACATTCAGTCCGCTCACCACAATGGCGAGTTGTTCTTTGACCAACCTAGGCAGTCCGCGGTCGTCGAACATGGCATTAGTGTAGAGATTCGTCTGGTCCTGCAACAATTGCGCGTCATGGCCCAAGGCTCGGAAATAGTTGGGCACAAAGCTCCATCGCTGGCGAATGTAGTCGTAGATTCGCTTCACCTCAGGACTGGCTTGCTCATCGGAAACGAGGGGAACCCAGGACATAAGGAGCCTCCAGGTATCGGCGTAGTGTGGGCCTCGGCGGGCGAAGACGGGCGCAAAAACCGCCGCCGGGGAAGATGAGGGATGATAGCAGAATTGTTGTGGAAACAACTATGGCAAGAAACTGGAAAGAACGTGCCGGGGATCTAAGCGCTTACTGGATGCACAAGTCAAGTTGGCTTTTGGCTTGTCTTCTCGTGCAATTTCGCGTGGAGACGACAGGTTGGGAACCACAAAGAATCTGGATGGTCTTCTTTGTCTGATCCACGATCATCGCGCAATCTTCGCAATGCTCCAGATGCCGTTCAAGTTCCTGTTTCAAGACCGGATCGAGATCTTCATCGATGTAGTTTGACAATTCGTGGATGAGGCATCTGCAATTCAATTTGGGGCTCCTTGACGGAAATGGCGATGCAGCTTTTCCCTGAGCTTGAGGCGTGCCCTCAACAATCTTGACTTGACCGCAGTTATGGAGATACCCAGTGCTTCCGCAGTTTCCTGGGTTGAGAGTTCCGGCAGGTCGTTCCCGTCCTGCACGAGCGCGCGAGCGCCTGGCACTCGGCAGTGGGGGTCGGTGGATCAGGCGATCGAGCACGCGCTCGCCAGCGGTGATGATGCGGGGGCTCACCGGCCTTATGGCCAGCCACTGGTACGCCTACGTCGATTCCGGGCGGCTGGTGACGCTTCGCAGCTGGATCGGCTCGGTCGATGACGGCGCACTCGGCGCCGATCCGGTCGCTGCGCACTGCGCGGCGTGGGCGGCGCGCTGGCCGGCGATCGGGAAGTCGTCCGGCGGTGTACCCCGGTCATGGAAGCAGCCGAGCGGGCGGAGCCGCTGCCCGACGGCATGCGATCACTGAAATCCTCGGTCGCGATGCTGCGGGGCCTCTTTGGGTTCGAGGGCTACCGGGTGATGCGTGACTCGGCGGCCCTGGCCGTCGAGCTGGAGGTTGACCCGGCGACGCCCTGGTATGCCCTGGCCCGGGTGGCGTTTGGCTTCAGCCGCTATCTGTCCGGTGAGCCGGGGCTGGCGGAGGGCCCGCTGGAGCAGGCCATCTCCAGCGAGCCAGCGATCCCGCTGGTGCGCATGCTCGCCCTGTCGGTGCTGTCGCTGGTGGCCGTCGACCTGGGCCAGCTGGCGCGAGCCCGGGAGCTCGCCCGGGCGGCCCTTGGCCTCGGCGCCCGCGGCGGTCTCATCGAGACGCAGGTCAGCGCCCTGGCCTACCTGGCCGCCGGCGCGGTGTACGCGGCGCGGGGCCAGCTCGCCGAGGCCCGCAGCGAGCTTCAGCATGCGGTCGAGTTCCGCGACGGGGTGCCGGGGATCAGCCCGTGGGCCACGGTGGAGGCCATCGTGAGCCTGGCACAGGTGCTGCTGGCCCTGGGGGACCGTTCCGGCGCCGCGGCGCTGCTCGACCAGCAGCGGCTGATGGTGATTTCGCTGGCGGACCCCCCGGAGGCCCTGAAGGCCCGGCTGGAACGGCTGGAACGGCAGGCCGCGGGCCGCCGGATCGCATCGCTAGATGACCCGCTTACCGAGCGCGAGGTGGCGGTGCTGCGCCAGCTCCAGAGCCCGCTCTCGTTGCGCGAGATCGGGCAGGAGCTGCACCTGTCGGCGAACACGATCAAGACCCACGTTCAGGCGATCTACCGCAAGCTGGGCGTGTCCACCAGGCATGACGCCGTCGCACAGGGCCGCGCGACCGGCATCCTGTGACGCCCCGGACCCGATCCGAGAACAGGTGGGATGGCAGATGGCGAACGAAGGCGCCCCGATGACCGGATGGCCGGACCAGCCGGTCATCTACGAGGTCAACACCGCGATCTGGCTCGGCGAGCTGTCGCGGGCCGCCGGGCGGCGGGTGACCCTGGCCGACGTGCCGCCCGCCGCCTGGGACGGCATCACACCGGCCGGCATGACGCCGTCTGGCTGATGGGGGTGTGGGAACGGAGCCCGGCCGGCCTCGCGCTGGCGAACGCCAACGCCGGGCTGCAGGCGTCGTTCCGGGACACGCTGCCCGATCTGCGGCCCGACGACGTGATCGGGTCGCCCTACTGCGTGCGCCGGTACGTTGTCGACGCCTCGTTCGGCGGCCCGGAGGCGCTGGCCGCGGCGCGCGCGGTGCTGGCGGCACGCGGCATCCGGCTGCTACTGGACTACGTGCCCAACCACGTCGCGCCGGACCATCCCTGGGTGACGAGCCACCCGGAGCTGTTCGTGCGGGGCAGCGAGTCCGACATCGAAGCCGATCCGGCCGGCTGGGTGCGGACGGTGAGCATGTCCTGGCGCACGGCCGCGATCCGTACTTTCCGCCCTGGCCCGATGTGGTGCAGCTCAACTCGTTCTCGCCTGCCCTGCGCGCGGCGACGGTGGCGACCCTGCAGGACATCGCCGGGCAGTGCGACGGGATGCGCTGCGACATGGCCATGCTGATGACCAATCAGGTCTTCGCCAGGACCTGGGGTGGCCGGCCGCCCCGAACCGGCCGAGGAGTTCTGGCCGTCGGTCCTGGGCGGCCTGCGCCGGCAGCACCCGGCGACCGTACTGGTCGCCGAAGCCTACTGGGACATGGAGTGGGAGCTTCAGCAGCAGGGCTTCGGCTTCTGCTACGACAAGCGGCTCTACGACCGGATCGTCGCCGGGGACGTGGCCGGCATCCGCGATCACCTGCGCGCCGGCCTGGCCTACCAGTCGGGCCTCGTCCGCTTCCTGGAAAACCACGACGAGCCACGCATCGCCACGCTGCTTCCGGTGGACGCCGAGCGGGCCGCGGCGGTGGCCATCGCCACGCTCCCGGGCGCCACCCTGTGGCACAAGGGGCAGTTCGAGGGCCGCCGCGTGCGGCCCCCGGTTTTCCTCTCCCGGCGCCCGGACGAGGCACTCGATCCCGGGCTCGCCGACTGGTACCGGCGCTTGCTGGCGGTCATCGCCGGCGGCCCCGCGCGGCCGGGTCCCGCGCGGCCGGGGCCCGCGCAGCCGGCCCCGTGCGAGCAGGGGAGTGGCGGCTGCTCGAGGCGAGCGGCTGGCCCGACAACCAGTCCTGCCGCCACCTTGTCGCCTGGTCCTGGGGCGGGGACGGGGACGGCAACCGGCACGTCGTGGTCGTCAACCCTCCGATCAGCCCGCGCAAGGGCAGATTCCGCTGCCCTGGGCGGACGTGCCCGGCCACGGCTGGCGCCTCACCGACTGCCTCCGGGACAGCGTGTTCGACCGGAATGGTGACGTGCTGGCCGATCCCGGTCTGTTCGTGGACCTGGGGCCGTGGCAGTGCCACCTGCT
>CAVZMQ010000017.1:0-14471 GCA_963776365.1 Candidatus Acidiferrales bacterium
GCTTTATGCGGCTGAGTCGCTGAAAATACCCCAGAAAATGGTCGGTTTTGGACGCTAGTTGGACGCTGTCAGGACCAATTGGACACTCAACCACACGCTCCGGACACGCGTAAAGCGTGGAAGACAAAGACAACAGAACCTCAAGATGTTCACCCGAGGGACAGAAGGGACTGGCGGCCTTGAATGAGAAGCTGTCCAGACCGTGGGTGACTTCCACGGGCCGAATCGGGCATCCCGGTTAAAGATTGCGGTCGGGAGAGGGAAAGCTCCGAATCGTCAGCATGTCCGACGACGGGCACAAGGAGATGAAACGATGAAAGTGTTCAAGGTGTATATCTACCATTTCTACATACATGAGCAGTACACACTCGTGAAAGCGGAATCCGAGGCCCAAGCGTTGGAGTTTGCGACGCAAGAGGAGACTAACCTGACGTGGAAAGATGACGGCGGCTTGGAGTATACCCATTCCGAAATATCCCAGGTGGATGACATTGAAGGTGATAACTGGTCGGGAATCGTACCGTCTGAGGAAGAAATCGCGAACGCAATAAAAGCTAAATAATCGGTGGTTAAGCTCCGCGTTGGACGATGGGCGCGGACGGCGAGGGAAGGGGAACCGGCCTGTGAACGGGTGGTCCAAACCGTGGTGCGTCGCAAACACGTAAGGTTGCTGTTTCTGTTCGACAGAAAATTGTCAGTGATGCCAGTTCTGGCAGTGAAGTCAGGATTCTTGCCACAACCTCGCCACAATCTTCTCAATCAGGAATTTCATAGCTGTCTGTGTGTGGTCTGCTCTGCTTGTGGTCTTCACTGAGCAGGGCTTCAAGCCTATTTGCACAGTCTTGTTCCCCAATTCTAGAACCTTGAATCCGATGTGGGCCGATAACGAACTTCGCTCTGCACTCATCGCAAGTGACAACGCCCCACAGCTCATTCTCTGGCGCGTATACCGCAGTCTGGCCCAACTTCACCGCCACCGAGCAGAGCGGGCCAATCTTTTTGCGATAGGGTTTGAAGCTCATAACCTCAGTTTGCGCGGAGAAGCTGCTGTGGCCGCACTTCATCAACCCGTAGAGGCCGAGTCTGACTTCGGTTCCGGTTCTTCGCAGACCCGCACAATCTTCTTGCTCTCAGATGCCCGCAAGTCCGTCGCAACATCGCGCCAGATGTCAGCTTGAGATTTTGCCCATGGTGGCATCTTGTCAGCTTTTGCTTCCAAAATTTCGGCCACAAAATCATCCAGACGCACTAACCGTGGTTTTATGTCTTCCTGCATATTGCACCTCTGTGCCCAATTTACAGGATGCGATAACAACCAGCAGCGAAACTACTCAATTTTGAACACCGTCGGTATCAGTCGTAGAACGCTCAAATCGGACCTGTCCGGCAATCGCTACCCAACAGGGCTATCCCGGTCTTTGAGTACCCGACTTCTCATGCCCGACCCGCAATTTCTCGCGCCAGCAACGTATACTTACGACACGCTGACCTCGCCTGAGGAGCCACGAACATGCGAGACGAAGAGTGGGTCAAGAAACTTGAAGATGGCAGAAAGGTTAAATTCATTTACCAAGAACTGCCGGAAGACGGGGCATTTATC
This sequence comes from Candidatus Acidiferrales bacterium, assembly GCA_963776365.1. Lineage (GTDB taxonomy): Bacteria > Acidobacteriota > Terriglobia > Acidiferrales > UBA7541 > Acidiferrum. The sequence continues at coordinate 1,601 of CAVZMQ010000017.1, forward strand.
ACCGCGCAGATTGAACGGAATGAGGTCGTTTATTCCATCGTATTAGTTAAAGCCAACAACCCGCTGAGTCACGAAGACATTGAGAGTCATTTCAAGGGCGAGCTTGCAAAGAAATAGCGCCGCTGGCCAGAGTACATTCATTTCCTCCCGGTGGCCTCAATGGCGGCAAACTTCCGCTCAACATGTGGTTGTGAGCGCGGAGCACCTGAATGCAGTTCACAGCGCTCCCAGGCGGCGGCACCACACGTGGGACAAGGGACCGAGGATACTTGTTTGGGCCTGAGTTCGCTCTTCTTCATTCTAGGAGAATGCGATTACAGCCCGTCGCTAATCTGTCCAATTCCGGACAATACCCGCGTTTAGTCGTACTAGAGTATTTAATTTTAGGTCCCACTGTTGGCATCTCCACCCTCCGTGCCAACTGGGATTGAGACATCCGACCATGCGGCCCGCAAGAAATAGGTGAGCATATCTGCTCTCACAGACTTACACTCTGTCTGCTCTTTGCTTTTCTACCTGTCGGACTTTTCCGGTCTATCGTGTCCATTTTGCGGACTGCTATCGCTTTGAGTCTTTGCCTAAAGCGTCCAATGCTCCTCGCATGCCAGCTTCCCTCTAAGGGAGATGGGGTCTTTAGGCTTCTCGGTCTCGTCCAGTTCCGCTCTGTCTGGTGTGGCCTTCCCGCAGCCCAGCTCCAGGGCAAATTCGGAAATGCCCAGCTCAACCTGCCTATAGACCAACAGAAGTTTGTGCAGGTGGGCGACGACTTTCGCCCCTCAAGATGTCTTTCGCCTCTCAAGATGTCTAGGGATGACCAACCGGTGGTAGACTTCGCGTATGGCTACCAAAAAGAAGACCAAGAAGCAGACGAAGTCGAAGAGAACTGCGGGCAAGAACGTGGCTCCGATGAAGAGGGCGGCTAAGAAGAAGTTGGCGAAGAAGAAGGCAGCGCCAAAAAAGGCGGGCGTGAAAACGAAGGTCGGCGGCAAGAAGACAACCGGCGGGAAAACGGCAGGCGCACTTAAGAAGCGGGTTCGGAGGAAAAGCCAAAGCGTGGATACGGTGGCATTCGCACTGGAGCGACTGGGAGCGCGGGCGGGCGAACAATCGGGAGATTTGCAGGGATTGTCCAACGTCCAAGGTGCGGATTCGGAGAGTGTGGACGAGTTGCTCGAACAAGGAAACGCGTTCGAGGCCGATGCGGTGAAGGGCGTGGAAGACGCCGGGGACGCTGACGAGGGGGAAGTTCGCTCACATGAGGGGCCGCAGGACGATGTTCCCGGCAAGTATCTGGATAAGAAGTAGTTGAGCGGGTCATGCCGGTGCAGAATTCGGCGCTCTATTCGGGTCGAGGGAATCAGCATTGTTATGAAATCAATTGGACGGGATAGTCCAACTCAATCAAAGACCGCTTATCTGGTACTCAGCCATTTCGCAAAGTCACCTGCAAGGGCAGTTTAACGAACTGATTTTAGTGTGGGTTGTGGCCTTTGGAGAGGGGCTGGAGGATTTGCGCGAGAAAAAGGAGCTCTGACGGGTGGCAAAAGAGCTGCTCGAAGGGTTCGGAGGAAGGAAATCCCGGCGACCACCCAGGACGCGCAGGGTTTTATTTTGTGCGTGGCTTCAGCTGGAGTCCGCTTGCAGAACAACGAACCAATCGGCCAGCTTTTGCGCCAGATCGCAAAAACCGAGTGAGCCGTTTCGGAAGTGGCTGCGCACTTGGCGGAAAAAGAACGCCAGTGTCAGGGTATAGGCTAGGACACGAATCATGGTGAGCACGAGCAGCGCCTTAGCCCGATCCTGGTGCACCGAGGGACGCTTCAGATGTGCGTCCGTGGTCATGGTTTGGAACACGGTGGTGTCAATGATCCAACGGCTGCGACCTAATTGATGGATAAACACCGGGGGGACCGAACCGAGCTCCAGATTGCTGGCGTAGAAATTCGTGCTCAGCTCGAGGACGGTTTCTTTCGCCGCGCGCTTCTCTCCTTGCTCGTCCCGCTGAACGCGCAAATGTTTCACCGGTTGCTGGCGTACGGTTTTGACCACCCGAACGGTGCGTTCGGCTACCGGCCAGTAGACCTCCGGCGCGTGCCAAAGCTGCAACTCCGGATGTTCGTCCATTTTCTCGGCGACGACGGAGGAGATGAGCCGCTCAGATTCCGCCAGCAATTCCGGCTGATTCTTTTTCAGAGTGATGACCCAGTCCAAACCCAGTTCTTCGATCGCGTTCACAAACGGCGCCTGCAGATACAGCGCATCGGCTACCAAAAGATCCAGGAACCGGCTTCCCAACTCTGCCCTCAGCTCACGCAGTAAGTCCAGACTACAGGCCACTTCGTCCTCCCCGTTCTTCTGAAAACGAATCCCCAGAGGAATGGGAAAGGCCGAACTCACTACGGCCACCGCACAGATGCGGTGATAGTACTGCATCTCTTCGCGCGGTTCTCCCTCCACCAGATGGGTGACCTTCCGCTCCATGCAGTGATCGCAGAAGCGCACGAAGGAACTGCAGATTTCGATCCCGTCCACAGCCGCCACCACTAGGCCCCTGGTCCAAGCCGAGCGGAAGACCCCGTTGCGCTTTAATTGGCGGGCCACAGCGCAGCCTAGCTGGAATACCGCCCGGGAATCGTAGCGTTCCAACGCGTACCCGATGGCATTCTCACTCAGCGGGCCAATCCGTTTCGACAGCACGCCGCCCCGTTGGCATTCCGTCTCAATGCGATGCACCGCAGGAAACTGACAAGCCGCTCCGAGAAACACGGCGTCAAAGATCTTCTTCCCGGAATGGTAGGGATAGACGCGCCCGTCCGGCAAAGCCCCAACGTGAGAAGAGAAATCAAATACCTTATCCAAGTAGGCTTCGAACCGGTGCCGGCGTGAGAAAGCTATGACTTTTCCCTTTCTTTCAAAAAACGTCGCAGATTGATCTTGCAAATGGCGGAAATCCTTGGCCCGAACTTGCTCCGGGGACATGTACGCAACCGTCCCCAAGGTGCTGCCGGGACTCGTTAGGTGCTCCAAATCCACGCCATTGGTTGAGAGGGTGTTCGCGTTCTCTGCCGCGCTCTTTGAGGAACTTACCTTGGCAAGACCAAAATCTAGAATCTTGGCGTGCCCTCGTTCCGTGGCAAAAATGTTCGCAGGCTTGATGTCACGGTGAACGATTCCTTTGGTATGGGCTGCGTCCAAGGCGTCAGCAACCTCTATGGCGATGCCGAGCAATTGTTCCAGCTCCATAGCCCTACCCGAGATGACGTGCTTCAGGGTCTTGCCTTCCAGATACTCCATGGCGATGAAGGCCTTATGGTTTTCTTCGCCGATGTCGTAAATCGTGCAGATGTTAGGGTGGTTTGATGCTGAAGCTGCTCTGGCTTCACGGCGAAATCGTTCCAAAGCTTGGTGGTCTTGGGCTAAGACATCAGGGAGAAACTTGAGCGCTACAAAGCGGCCAAGACGGGTGTCCTCTGCCTTATAGACCACGCCCATACCGCCCCCGCCGAGTCTCTCCAGAATGCGGTAGTGCGAGATGGTCTGGCCAATGAGCACGTCGGTTTGTGACATGTGCCGCTCATGTTAGGTTGCGACGAATGACAAGTCAACGCGCAGCAAACAGGCTTGTCGGACACAAAGTCGGATAACTATTGCAGCTTCGCGTATTCCGCCTTGGCAGCGATGAAAATGGGAATATCCGGGTCGGCGTCCTTCCACAGCGTCAGGAAATCCTGATAAGCCGCCTTGGCTTTGGCGGTGTCGCCTTGCATGGCATACGCTCTGCCCATTTGGAGATGAGCGAGTGCTGCGATGGGTTCATTGAGCACAATTCCGCGATGGTCGAGAATTTTCTGGAATTCGGCGGCAGCGGCGGAACCTTGATGTGCGGCCAAATACGCTTCCCCGCGCACGAAAACAGGATACATGGCTGTCCAGTAGTAGTTACCGGACATTCCTAATTCATACGGAGTGTTAGCTCTAAGAATATCTATGGCCTCAAGGGCCTTTCGTTTGTTGAGCGCAAGATTCGCCCGGAGGGCAGGACGATAATTGAACTGCACAAGGGTGCCTTCGGGAAACTTCTTTTCCAAACTGTCAGCTATCGCTTGCGATTGTGAATCGTCGTCCGCGTATAACAGGGCAAGCGCGGCGCCATATTGGACATCGCGGCCTTCGGAGCCTTTGATGGCTGTAGTGGCTCGCCGTCGCGCCTCTTCTGCGTTGCCGAACAAGACTTCGCGCACACCGGACATGGCCAAGTACGTAGCAGCGGTCTCTTTTTCACCTGCGCGTTGCGCGGAATCGATTGCCAAGCGCGTAAATTCCCGTGCTTGTCTGAGACGGCCGGAATAGGCAGCCGTGTCGGCTTCCATGGCGAGGAATCCGTCCTCCACTCCTGACTTTCCTACGGACCATGCTATCTGCTGCGCCATCGCGTCAGGGTCGTTCTGCATAAAGGCGACGCTGTACAAGTCAATGTGAAAAAAAGGGTGGTCTAGTTTGCGTTTGAAAGCTTGCTGGTAGTTTGCTTTCGTCTCGTTCGGACGGTTTAGAGCAATGAAGTTGTACCCGACGACGGAATAAGCGATAGGAGCGTTAGGATTCCAACGGACTGCCTCTTTGCCCATTTCAAGCCCTTTTTCATATTCTCCTAAGACCGGATAAATTAACCCGCCCAAGAAATCACGCGGCATCTCCGCGCGGGGATAAGCCTTGGCCCAAAGCTTACAGGTTTGCTCGGCCTTCTCCATGTTTCCTGTTACGACCATATGGAAGGAAGCGGTGATGAAATATTTTTCGCGCTCACTGGCCCGTTCGCGAAGCTCGTACGCCTTGCGAGTGTAGTCCGCAGCAGCGACAGTTTCCCCAATATCTCCATACATTCGGCCCAAATACGCGTAGGCGAGTGCAAAATTCGGGTCTAGTTCGATGGCGCGTATAAAAAACGGAATTGCTGCGGCCGCACCTGTGGTGTTCAAAACCTCATCGCCGGAGCTGAAGGCTTGAAGGGCTTCCAGTGACGGAGTAGTGGCCTGTTCAAGTGGGATATCAAACTTCTGCACGGTGCTCAGCGACTCGCCCAGTTTCTTCCGAATTTCCGAAGCGGTCTTTCCCAGAGCATCCAGCACGTGGTTCTTGTCACTGGCCTGAGCTTCCGTGCTCGCCAGCGATTCGCCACTGGCGCAGTTGACCGCCTTGAGGGTCAGAAGGTACTGCGTGCCAATCTGCGCTATCGAACCGTCGAGGACTGCGGCGCTCGCCGTTCGCTGGCAGAGTTCCCGCGCAATCTCCGGCGTGAGCTTTGCGTCCGGCTTCTGGTCCATCATCTTCAGGGTCTGCTGGATTTGCTGGTCAGGGATAATGCTCAGGAAGGGTGATTGTTCCAGTTGTACAGAGAGTCCCTGCCGCAGCGTACCGTCAAAGACAGGGTCGCCCGTCGAGTTCGTGAAGTCCGCTAGGACGATGGTGTCTTTGTCAGTGAGTTTCGGCGTGCGATGAAAATAGAAGTAACTGCCAGCGGCAAGCGCCAAAAGCACCATGAAAGCAGGGGCAATCACTGTTCCACTGATTCTCCCGCGCTTGGACGGAACAAAGTTGTCCCTGACTACTTCACCCGAAGCTGCTGGTACTCTTGCCGAATCTGTATCGCGCTTCAGCCGCTGCAAATCCGTTCGAATGTCGGCAGCGTTTTGGTAACGAAGCTTGCGGTCCTTTTCAAGCGCCTTGCCAATGATTTCGTCTAGCTTTGATGGGAGTGCTTGATTAATCTGCGATGCCGGGACAGGCGTGCGATTTAGAATCGCCTCATAGGTGACAGCGGCACTATTTCCGGGGAAGACCATCCTTCCCGTCGCCATCTCATAGAGTACTGCGCCAAACGAGAACAAATCCGTTCGTGCATCCAGTTCTTCGCCACGCGCCTGCTCCGGGGACATATACGCCATCGTGCCGACTGCACTACCGGGACTTGTGAGCAAAAAATCTTTGCTTGCCGTAGGCATTGCAGAGAGACCGCCCTCAGCGACAGGAGCAAACTTTGCCAGACCGAAATCAAGAATTTTGGCATTGCCCAGTTTGGTCACGAAAAGATTTGCTGGCTTGATGTCCCGATGAATGATGCCTTGCGCATGTGCTGCCCTTAGTGCGTCTGCAATTTGAATTGCGAGTTCCAGCATCTCCTCGAATGGAAGAGGCTTGCCAGAAATGCGGTGTTTCAACGTTGCGCCGTCGAGAAACTCCATCGCAATGAATTGCTGGCCGTCTTGCTCGCCGATGTCGTAAATAGTGCAGATGTTTGGATGATTTAAAGCCGAAGCGGCCTGTGCTTCACGGCGAAAGCGCTCTAGAGCAGCGGAGTCGTGCAGCATTTCCGCTGGCAGGAATTTCAAGCCGACAGCGCGATGGAGTCGGGTGTCTTCTGCCTTATAGACCACTCCCATACCCCCACCGCCGAGTTTCTCGATGATGCGGTAGTGCGAGATGGTCTGGCCGATGAGCGCGTCGGTTTGTAACACGTGCCGGTCATATTAGGTTGCGACGAATGACAAGTCAACGCGGAGCGAACAGGCTTGAACAGGCTGCGAAGGATTCCGATGGCGGCATTCATTGAGTCGCCCCTGCCCGTCCCTCGCGCGTCCGAGCGATTCGCCTCGCCTCGCTCAGAGATTACGGACATGAAAAATGGACATCTCGGTCAGAAGTCCGAAAGGTATTATGTATGATGTCGGGGTGCCCGATCAGGATGTGCAGCGCGTATACGACCAGAAGTTTCCATAACTCCGCCGCGGGAACTGCCAGTGGGAGACGGGTATCCTGATCCTGAGCTGTACATCTTCCTTGCCGCAGTCGTTATGCCTTGGTTTGCAAAGCAAAAAGGCAACTTTCAGCGTCCACTGCCAGCGCTGCGTTGAGGGCGGATGCCGCTGAGTCAGCTCTGTGTGGCTACCTGGCATTGTGTCCGTGAGGACGGGAGGCACTGATGGGCAAGCCATGTTGCCACGCGGCCAGAGGAGTGTACTATCTGCTTGGTGTCCGTCAATCCGGTACCGGCTAATGAGGAGATGTCACGCAGGGGACATTTGGCGAGCCGGTGTCAGAATCCAAACTGAGGTCACGCCTTCCCTCATGAAGCGCCGGACACGCAAGTTACGCCTCCCCTTGGCGGTAAAGCTTTGGTCACGGCAAAACAAAGGGCATTTGCTTCCGATTATTTCAGTGGTAACATTCGTTGCCTGTGCATAAGACGACGCACTAAAAAGATGGGGGCGGTTAGAAGTAACAATCGGGATGAGGTTCATAGTAGGGATGAGTAGCAGAATCATACCTCAGCAGAGATTGGTCAGGACGCTGGGTATTGCCCTGGCCATTGTCGCCCTCATTTTCCTCGTTCAGACCGTTTCCCATAGCCATCCAGATGGACAGGAACAAGCGGCTTGCCAATTGTGCCAAATTGCACACACTGGCATCGTGGCGACGGCAACGGTATGTGTGCTGTTCGCAGCCCTGGTACCTACCGGACCGGTCGAGCAACCGACTGTATTCCTTCCCGAGGAAGGCTTCTCCTTCGGTTCCCCCGCTCGCGCGCCTCCAATAGATGTCCTGCTCTAAATCCAGGTTTACTCCAAGAATCTAGCATCGGCCCCCAAGGCCGCGCGACCGCTTCTTTTCTAGCGGGCCTACCAACGCTCAACTAAATCGCTCCCATGGGGCTTGGAGGAAGAATGTATTACGGTCTTCGAAGCTATGTCGTTCTCGTGCTCTCTCTATTTCTGTTTGCTCTAGGCGCTTTCGCACAGGGTGGGAATTCCGGATCGATCGAAGGTGCGGTCAAGGACCCGTCTGGGGCCGCGATCACGAAAGCCGTGGTGGAGATTTCCGATCCGGTCAGCGGTTACACGCGCTCCACGAACACCGCTGCGGACGGATTTTTCCGCTTCACGAACGTTCCGTTTAATGGCTACCACATGACGGTGACGGCCACAGGGTTTGCCCCCTTCGTTCAGGATGTGGAGGTCCGTGCGTTGGTCCCGGTGAACGTCCAGATTGCTTTAAAGATTGGAACGGAAGCGACGACGGTGAGAGTGGAATCGAACGGTGGGGATTTGGTCGAGAACGATTCCACCTTTCATACCGACGTGGACCGGGACCTGTTCAAGAACGTTCCGCTAGAAAGCGCGTCCTCCGAGGTGAGCTCGCTGGTGACACTCACGACTCCGGGCGTGGCGGCGGATTCGAATGGATTGTTCCACGGTCTTGGCGATCACGCGTCGAACTCCTTTTCCGTAGACGGCCAGCCGATCACGGATCAGCAGAGCAAAGTGTTTTCAAATCAGATTCCTGCTGATTCAATCCAATCTCTTGAAGTAATATCCGGCGCGCCTCCGGCGGAATTTGGAGGCAAGACGAGCTTGGTGATTGTGGTGACCACGCAGTCGGGCCTAGGTGAGAAGGAGCCACACGGAGCGGTCACGGCTTCCTACGGGGCATTTGGAACTGTAAACGGAGGGTTCAATCTCGGTTACGGGAATGACAAATGGGGCAATTATATTTCCGCGAATGGCCTAAACACCGGACGCTTCCTGGATGGACCCGAATTCAATGTCTTCCATGACAAAGGCAACGAAGAAAACTTCTTCGACCGCGTCGACTATAAGCCGACGGCCGCGGACACCATCAGCATCAATTTTGGGTACAGCCGGTCGTGGTTCCAGACGCCGAATTCCTACGATGCGCAATTCGCGACCGGGTGGACATTTAACGCAGCAGATCCCGTGTGCCCTCCGGGACAAATCGGGAACTGCGGCGGCCTGGGGCCGACTGGCCAGCTTGTGGGGTCTCAGGATCAGCGTTCCAAGATCGGGACATTCAACATCGCGCCTTCGTGGACGCGTTTAATTAACACGGAAACCGTCTTCACACTCGGCGCTTTCGTACGGCGCGATGGGTACAACTACTACCCGAGCGTGGACCCTTTCGCCGACCAGTCGCCAGATCTCCAGTTTGAAACCGTTAGTCAGTACCGTACGTTAACGAATGCTGGAATTCGCGCAAGCGTGGCCTATGTGAAGGGGAAGAACAATATAAAAGCAGGGGTGACCTTCGAAAACACAGCACTTTCAGAAAACGACCATTTCGGCATTGTCGATCCGACCGTGAATGCCGTTTGCCTGAACGCCGACGGAAGCTTCAACACCGAACCTCTCCTGAACGATCCTATGGCTTGCGGTGGCGCAGGCAATGTAGGGGGCTCGGTGAATCCTGGTTTCATACCCCTACTTGGCTGTTACGACTTGACTCGGACGGCACCACTGCCGAGCTCCGACGGCTGCCCCGCGGGACAGACAACACCCGGGTCGTACAACTTTAAGGGTAGCGACAACATCAAGGAAACGGCGCTATACGCGCAGGACACCATTACTGTAAACAACTGGAGCTTTAACCTGGGACTGCGTGCTGATATCTATCGCGGCATTTCAAGCGCCCAGCAACTCGAACCGCGCCTGGGGATCGCTTACAACTTCAAGCCCACTAACACTGTGCTGCGCGTTTCGTACGCGCGGACGATGGAGACACCGTTCAACGAGAACCTCATTCTGGCCAGCACGGGTTGCAATGACCCGGTAATTTTCGACCTCCAGTCCTCGGTACCGGGTGGTCAGTGCATCTCGTCGAATGTACCGGCGCTGAGCCCGGGACACCGCAATGAGTTCCACGCCGGTCTGGAGCAGGCTTTCGGAAAGTACCTGGTGGTCGACGGCGAGTACATCTGGAAGTATACGCACAAGGCTTTCGACTTCAGCGTGCTCGGCAACACTCCCATCACCTATCCCATCGAATGGGCCAGCTCGAAAATCCCCGGTTATGCGATTCGTGCCTCGGTGCCTAATTATCACGGGTTAACCGCGTATGTGGTTATGTCCAGCGTTGCAGCACGGTTCTTCACGCCGCAGGTCAGTGGTATTGGTGCAACGCCATCCGCGCCGGGAGCCGGGTCAGTATTTCGAATTGACCATGATGAACACTTCAACCAAACCACCCACCTACAATATCAACCTTGGAAACGCGCGCCATGGATCGGATTTAACTGGCGCTACGATAGCGGACTGGTAGCCGGACCGGCGCCATGTTTCGGAGGCGAGTCTTGCTCGAGCCAGCCGGGCCCGGATAACCCGAATAATCTCGTCGATACATCCGGACTAACGCCGGACCAACAGTTCCAGGCAGGACTGTTCTGCGGGAATGTATATGCGACCCAAACGACCCCAATCAGTTCGTCATTCGGCGCGAACCTCTGCCCGGCGACGCAGTATGGCGCCAAGTATGTATCCATTCCAGCACCGGGAACAGAGAATGACGACAAGAATCCGCAACGCATCCAGTCGCGGAACTTGTTCGACATTGCCGTCGGCCATGACAATCTGTTCAACGGTGACCGCTACAAGTGGAGCTTGCGCTTTACGGTTATCAACCTCACGGACAAACAGGCGCTGTACAACTTCATTTCCACGTTCAGCGGCACGCATTATGTGACGCCACGGACGGAAACGGTCGAATTGGGGTTTCACTTCTAACGATCAGCAGCGGGAGGCACGCCTCGCAGGTAAGGCCGTTTTATCGCGAGGCGCTGTGCTCCCACGTCTTCAGATGGGTGCGTCGTGGTCATCTCTGCCATGCGCAAGTCGACTCTTCTCGAGATGCGCAGGCTCGCGGAGCGGCGAGGCGGGAAGTGCATTTCGAGCCGGTACATCAGTTCCAGAATTCCATTGCGGTGGAGGTGCCGGCACGGACATGAGTGGAACGCAATGCCCACGAATGTGATCAAAGGTAGTTGGTGTCCGGTTTGTGCGCATAGAAAACGGCTTACCCTCCATGAAATGCAGGCATTGGCTGCGAGTCGCGGAGGGAAGTGCGTAGCCGATCAGTATTTGAACAATCATACGAAGCTGCGCTGGAGGTGCGCCGCCGGACACGAATGGGAGGCGGCTCCCGGGTCAGTAAAGACGGGACAATGGTGCCCACACTGCGCCCATGTGGCTCGCTTATCCTTGCATGAGGTGACATCGATTGCCGCAGCCCGGGGGCCGCTGTTTGTCGACCGAGTATGTCAATGTCGACACGCATCTACGCTGGAAGTGCGCGGCGGGCCATCAATGGACAGCCACTCCCGCATCCGTTCGGAGCGGTAAGTGGTGTCCGTATTGCGTCCACAACCAGAGCCTTGAGCTCAAAACGATGCAGCGGCTTGCGCGAAGACGCGGAGGAAAATGTCTCTCCACCACGTACATCAACAGTCGCGAACCACTGCTGTGGGAATGTAAGCGGCGACACCGGTGGAAAGCGACGCCGACGAACGTGAAAGGAGGCAAACGGAAGCGCGGAACCTGGTGCCTGGAATGCTACAACCTGCGGCGCAAGTTCGGCATAAGAGACTCCATCGAGAGAATGGAGAAGCTGGCGCAATGGCGTGGCGGCCATTGCCTTTCAAGTGAATACATCGGCTCGAAGAGCAAGCTGCTATGGCAATGCGAGAAAGGACACTGCTGGCGTGCAGTCCCTGTATCCGTCAGAAGGGGTTCTTGGTGTCCAGTTTGCGCCAGAAACCAAAAATTGACTCTCGACGAGTTTCACTCGCTGACGGGACAGCAGGGCGGCAAGTGTCTATCGGAGCGCTACATTAATAAGGACACCCCGCTCCGATGGGAACGCGCGCTCGGCCACCGATGGCGGGCGTCACCAGGAAAGGTTAAGCGGGGTTCGTGGTGCGCGAAATGCGCAAATCTCCGGAGACGCAGCGGGTGGAAAGTGGGGACTCGCGTCAGCAAGGTTAGTTTGAGCAGTTCGCTTAACCGCTGAGTTTTGAGAACTGCCGCAACTCCTTGCAGCAGCCTACGTGTATGCCAAGTGACTGTAGGGAAGTAGAGGATCACCATGCTTCACGAACACTGCGCCCTTAGGGGCCCCGCCAACCCGTTAGACATCCGTGGAAAGTCTAGCTTTCCGGGGGATTCTTCGAGCAAGACAGAGGATTTCTCAAATAGTAGAAGGTTGGGTCCCGGCACGAAAACGGGACAAAGGAGGTTTCTGAAATCCCGAGGTCCTTCGTCGGACGAAATGATTCGCTTGGCGCAGCAGGGCGACTCGAAAGCCTTTGAGCATATCTATCGGCTTCACTCCCCGCGCGTATATGCAGTCTGTCTGCGCCTGACGCGTGATCCGGCGGAAGCAGAAGCCTTCACGCAAGATGTCTTCATAAAGCTCTTTCGGAAAATACACACGTTCCGCGGCGAATCGGCCTTTTCTTCGTGGCTCTACCGGTTGGCGGCTAACCAAGTGTTTATGAGCTTTCGCAAGAAGAAGCTAACGGTGAGTTCGCTGGAGAGTCCTACCGAATGCGACGACGAGATAAGAAAAGATCAAGATGGTAGTGATGACACAACCAATATGGCAAAGATCCTAGCCTCGACAAAATAGGTGCGTCTGGAAGTAGGAACGCGGAAGCGAGGGACTTCGTATCCGGAGTGCTACGATTGGAGGACGAAGATTCCACGAAAGAGATTCGATCGAGAGCATGCAAGTGCTTGCTCGCAGTCGAAACGAGGCCCATGCAGAAGTTGGATATCTCGCAAATGAAGGCGCTCGCTGGAAGTAGAGGAGGCAAATGTGTGTCAGCCCTCTACGTAAACTGCGGTGTGCCGCTTCTGTGGAAATGCGCAAATGGGCATCGGTGGAGTGCTGTGCCGTCAAGCATTCGAAAAGGAACTTGGTGTCCCGAGTGTGCTGGTGTGCGGCGCGGAACGATTGGCCAGTTGCGCGAGATTGCTAAGGCTCGCGGCGGCCGCTGTGTTTCAGAACGCTATTACAACACCGCCACAAA
>CAVZMQ010000018.1:0-307153 GCA_963776365.1 Candidatus Acidiferrales bacterium
TTTTATGCCGCCGAGCCCGGCCAAAATCACCCCTTGCACGTCTAAATCCTTGGTGAAGCTCGAATTTCAATATTCGGTGAACGGGATGCCTCTTTTTTTCCCTAATTTTTGGACCTACAATAGAGGTGCTTGTAAGCAAGACAGGCGAACCCAAGGTATGCACAGGCTCAGCAGGTCCAGCCCAGTCGCGCACGAGTTGGTACCCACCTGCGAAACATTTGGCCACAGTAGGTCGTATTAAATATAGGCGCCAATGCATACCTGTTTGCAGTGTCCCCCCGCGCGGGTGGTCCGTCGCGGAACAGCGAAAGGACGAGCATGAAGACGTGGCAGAAGGTCGGAATCGGTCTTGGCTCCGCCGCTCTCATAGGCGGTATTGTCTGGTTTAGCATCAACCAAGCAAATAAGGGTGTAACCACGGTACAGACCGCCAAGGTCTCCAAAGCAGATTCGTTGGTTTCCCAGGTCACAGCCTCTGGCGAGGTTAAACCCACAACCTACACAAACATCACCGCTCAAGGCTTTGGGCGCATCACAGACATCCTGGTCAAAGAGGGCGACCACATCAAGAAGGGCGACAAGTTGCTCCTGCAAGACAATGTGCAAGCCAGCGCTGACGTTCAGGCGCAATCCGCTGCCATCAATTCCAGCGAATCGGGTGTGCAGGCTGCCGAAGCCAGCTACAAGGCCACACAATCCGATTTAGTGATGCAAGAAGCCAATCTGGAAAAGGCCAAGCTCGACTTTGAACGCGGCCAAGGCTTGTACAAGGACGGGCTAATTCCCAAGCAGGATTACGATCAAAGAAAAACCGCCTATGATGCAGCGGTGGCCACCGTGGATGCGTCGAGGGCGCGAATGCTGGCGCAAAAAGCGCAACTCGACGAGGTACGTTCACAGCTTGCTCAGGGCCAAGCGGTGCTGGTCCATACCAAAGATGTATTGTCAAAGACCACTTACTTTTCCCCCATCAACGGAATCGTCAGCTATCTTCCTGTTCGCATGGGTGAGTACGTCGTACCCGGTATTCAGAACGCCACCGGCAGTTTCTTGATGACCCTGTCGGACATGTCCGTGGTGACCGCGGAAGTGAAAGTGGACGAGACCGATATCGTCAACGTAAAGATCGGACAAGATGCGGACGTCACCATCGATGCCGTCCCTGGGAAAGTCTTTAAGGGCAAGGTAACCGAAATTGGTTCTCAAGCGGTCCTGCGCACTTCCGGACTGGCTACTACGCAAACTACCACGAGCAATCAGGAAGCGAAAGACTTCAAGGTAGTCGTAACTCTCGAAAATCCGCCGGAAAATCTTCGGCCCGGCTTGTCCACAACCGCCAAAATCAAGACCGCCGAGCGCAAAAATGTGGTGGCCATTCCGATTCAGGCGCTCGCCGTCCGGTCACGCAAGGACCTCGAAGAGGCAGCCAAGAATGCAAAGAAAGATGGCAATGTCACCTTGGCCGCGCCTCCCCCTCCGGCGGCCGGGGACCCGAAAAAAGATGAGGTCCAGGGAGTTTTTGTCGTTAACGGAAAAAAGGCGATTTTCCGCCCTGTCGAAACAGGAATCTCTGGAGTTACAGACATCGAGGTCACCAAGGGACTTCAAGCTGGCGATGAGATTGTAATCGGTAGTTACAAAGCGTTGCGCACCCTGAAACCTGAGGCAATAGTGAAGGTAGATAATTCTGCGCCCAAAAAGTCTGACGATTCGCAATAACGTAAGAGATCATTAGGGAGAGCACATGCCCGTGGAAACGACAACACCCGAATCTTATCGCCAAGATCTTGTTGATTCCGGTGTGGCCATTCGCACCGAAGGTCTCACAAAAACCTATGAAATGGGTGCTGAGTTGGTGCATGCCCTCCAAGGCGTGGACCTGGAGATCCACAAAGGCGAATATGTGGCAATCATGGGGCCCTCGGGATCGGGCAAATCTACCCTAATGAATCTTATCGGATGCCTGGACTCGCCCAGTTCGGGGCGTTATTGGCTGGCTGGCCGACTGGTCAGCGATCTTGACGACGATGAACTCGCTTATATCCGTAATCGCGAAATCGGCTTTGTCTTTCAGACTTTCAATTTGCTGCCTCGTGCCACCGCCCTCCATAACGTCGAGCTTCCCCTCATCTACAACGGCACTCCCGCTGAAGAGCGCGTGGAGAAGGCCAAGCTCGCCTTGCAACGCGTCGACTTAACCGCGC
Organism: Candidatus Acidiferrales bacterium; assembly: GCA_963776365.1. Lineage (GTDB taxonomy): Bacteria > Acidobacteriota > Terriglobia > Acidiferrales > UBA7541 > Acidiferrum. Next base: position 2,205 of record CAVZMQ010000018.1, read on the forward strand.
GGATGAACCATAAGCCCAACGAACTCTCCGGCGGTCAGAGGCAGCGCGTGGCCATTGCCCGGGCCTTGGTCAACGACCCGTCCATCGTATTAGCCGACGAGCCCACGGGAAATTTGGATTCGAAGACCGGTGAAGAGATCATGGGGTTGTTTGCAAATCTTCATCGCCAAGGCAACACCATCATTTTAGTTACCCACGAAATGGATATCGCCCAGCATGCCCATCGCGTCATTTTCATTCGCGACGGTAAGATCGCGTCCGATGAGAAAGTCGTAAAAAGGCCCGAAAGCGATTGAACCACTGCAAGCCCTCGCGTCTCCGCCTCAACGTGCGGCGATAGGGTGAGAAACCTCCTCGTCGCCGACCTTCTCGATGTATGCCAGATACGTGTTAGAGAGACGATCATGCCACGTTAGGCCGTCTTCATCCCACAGCACCCAGAGAAATCCTAAAAAACAGGTGCCTGCGGAGAGCAGGTACCCCACGGCTCGCAGCATGTACTGTCTAGGCGTGGGCAAATCGCCAGTGGAACTGGCCACCTGTATTCCGGACACCAACATTCCCGGGGTGCTGCCGCCAAACACGGTGAACAATCCGAAGTATTGCGCGTACACAAACGCAAACGTAAAGAAACAGACGGTGGCACTTAGTTTGCTCAATGTGAAATGGCCACCAAGCGACCCGAACAGTGCCAGGAACCCTCCATAAGCAAACGCTAAGCACGCCGCGTCCACGAATAAGGCGCGCCGCCGATCGTCCAAGGTCGCCATGGGAACTTGGCCGTTGTCTGCACAACGCAGGGGCTCTGGCTCAGTTTGTGCTTCCGCGCTTTCCCCTTCTGGCGGAACGGTTACGTCAATCAGCAGTCGCGGATCCGCTGGTTCGCGCTGCGCCACCCTGCCAATCGCGATGGTGAACGCGAAGTCGTCCGGTTCCGAACTTCGCTGCGGCAGAAGACGATCCTCAACCTCCAGGGCGACTTCGCTGCGGAGGGAAGGTGCCTCCGTTTCGAACGGAAGCGCAGTTTGCCCCTCGTGCGCGCCAGTCTTTCGTCGGCGAGCCCGATAGGATTGCAGACGCTGGTTCAGTTCACCCTGCCATTCGGCCGCATCGGCGCGGTCTTCAACGTCATTAGTCCTAAGCGTGTTTTCTCGGGAGACTTGGCGAAACTCCGAGGAGTAACAGAAACTACATGCGTCCTCGCCAGAGGCGAGAACGGAGCCACACTGCGAGCAGATTGTATTCACCGGTGTTTTTGCGCTGCGGACGCTCTCACTCCGGTGAGGAGGAGCACCCTCAGATTAGCACCACGAAGCTCGTCAGGAAACCTGCAATTGGGGTGAAAGACGCGTAAGCGACAGTAGCAGTGACAACCTCAGAACTCGCCCTGTTGCGCCAGGATCTCACGGCTGAAGGCGATTCGCCGGTCGAGCAGCACTACCGCAAAATTAGCACAGCCCGCGCGCTCCTGTTCAGCCCAGAAGCCCACCTTCGGCATCAAGCGAGCCAGCAACTTCTCAAGCAAACCCAGGATTCCGAAGTAAAGGCCAACCGCCTGAAGACCCGTGCGGTCTTCCGGCCGTTCGGGACACAGCCGCAACAGTTGCATGATCTTTGCAAAGTCCTGGCCGCACGCCGAGGCGGTTATCCCCGTAACATCGCGCACTTCCTTGGAAAGAGCATGGCGCGACGAGGAAGCCATCAGCGACCGGCAATACGACACAAAAAACATCAGCAACGTGGCCAGGGAAATCACGAAAATCAGGGCTGGCATCATCGCGGAACCGCCACGAGTTGCGCCGGTACCAGCCGCGTGTCGTCAGAATGACGCCACATGGTGAACGTCCAGGAGAGCGGAAGAAAACACCCCAGAACCGGTGCAACAACATATACAATCGAATACTTGTTTTCTAAATTCAAGAGCGCGTAACTGGCTGCATAAGCGCTGAAATACAGCCCCAGCGACAGGACGAATTGAACCAGGCGTGTCCGCGTTTCTCGCAGCTTTAGGACCGCTCCCCACAAAATGTAGGTTAGCACCAGCCCAACGAAATAGAGATTCTGCGAAAGCTCGTAGGCGAACTTGGTGGATAAGCGATCCGTGGATTGCGCCACCACCCCATACGAGAACAACGCCGTGCCCAACAACAGCAGCACCGCCGTCACTCGAAGATACTTGCCGATGCGGAGTTCACCGAAGACGTGGGAGTAAAGGCTAATCAGGGCCACGTAGAGCGCCAGTGTAAGTAACGCATCCGTATAGAAATAGGCGTATCGGTACTCGTCTGAGCGCAGCCCAAATCTACCTAGCGTAAATTGCCGCGCCAAGCTCGATCCTACCGTCAGAAGAAAATATAGATTAAGAAAGATGTAGCGGGTGAACGATTTCCGCGCGATTGAACACACCACAAAGGCCAGCTCTAGGGCCGTTCCAAAATACCAGATGAATGATGCTACGGAACCAGACATTGATCCTTACTTGCCTGGCCCCTTCCGGAACGCTTCTCCCGGCTAGACCAGGTTAGTGTCTCGGTGGTGGTGGCGGATCGGGCATCGGCGGAACCTGATCCGGCCCATTCGCTACCAGTACCGCACTACTCGACTGATGACTGCTCAAGGCTGTCCTCAAACCCATTGAGCAAGCGAGGATTCCCATTACAAGAACAACTGCCCCAAGTTTCCGTGACATTGTGCCTCCGAGGATACAAACGTTCGGAGACACTCTATCCTTATTGCGGATAGTGTCAAGTGGGGCACACTATGAACCTGTTAAGAAGCTGTTAATACTAATACGCCACCTCCTTTCGCCTTACATTCGCATGGCGATTAGACAGATGGCTTCGAACAGCAGTAGGGTAGCGGCTTGAAACTCACAGCAACAACAGTACGAGGGTCCTACTTCGCTGGTACTAAAGTACTAGCTGCGGCACACAAATGCGCTAAATTCAGGTGGCCCCTGCTTCTCTCCGGCCTCTCCAGCTCGCCAGCCTCCCCAGCCTCCTTGACACGATTATCCCTTCGTCCGTACGATGGAAAATTGCCCAGTGCCGGCGTAGCTCAGTGGTAGAGCGAGGGTCTCATAATCCCTAGGCCGTGGGTTCGATTCCCCCCGCCGGCACCAATTTCCAGCCAATGTTTTATTGTCGATTTCTCGATGTGCTGGGCATAGATTAATAATTTGCAACCGCTATTGAGGCCCAGTTCCCGTAAGCGTTTCTTCCGCTCGATGAGCGGCGTCTTCCGTACGTCCTCGTCGTCGTGCCACATCAAATCGAAGGCGTAAAAGACCGGTCGGCCCTTGCGGGAGAAGAGCGCGTTGAACTGGCTGACGCCGTTCCGGTCAATGCAAATGACCTCGCCGTCCATGATGGCGCTCGCTATCTGTAGCTTGCTGAGAGATTCCTTTAGAGATGTGAACGACTTGGCAACAGGCCAAGGGTAATTGCTCAACTTTTTTGCACAGGTGGTGTTCTTGAAAGAATAAGGTGATAAAGAGACATTATATTGCGTCCCAAAGGTAGGGCAACAGTTGTCGTCAATCCGAATTCTCATAAGTGATGATTATGCAGATTGGCGACGGCAAGTCCGCTTGCTGCTTCAGGCGCGACCTGGATGCCAGGTCATCGCTGAAGCGTCGGATGGTCCAGAAGCCGTCCAGAAGGCCGAAGACCTGAAGCCGGACTTAATTCTGCTGGACATCGGTCTCCCCAAGTTGAATGGAATCGAAGCCGCCTGGCGGATACGACAACTCTCCCCCGGCTCCAAGATTGTCTTCCTAAGTCAGCACAACGACCTCGACATCGTCCGGGCAGCCTTGGGTACGGGCGCGTTGGGTTACGTTCGTAAGACCGACGCTCGACGCGAACTACTGCCTGCCGTGGATGCGGCTCTTTTGGGTAAGCAGTTCGTCGGTAGCAGCTTAAAAGACAGCGAGTTCACCGACACCTCAGTGGAGAGAGCCGCCCACCGCCACGAGGTTCAATTCTATTCCGATGATGCACTTCTTCTAGACACATTTGCTCGCTTCATCGCTGCAGCCCTCAAGTCCGGGCGCGCGGCTATCGTTGTCATTACCGAGTTGCACCGGGACGGTCTTGTTTCGAGATTGAAGTCACAAGGCTTAGATGTTGATGCCGCCACGCAGCAGGGGACTTACATTCAGTTGGATGTTCACAAAACGCTCTCCACATTCATGGCCAATGATATGCTTGACTCGACTCGATTTTTCCGGGTTGTAGGTGGTCTCATTGAGTCAGCAGCCAAAGCGGCGAGGCAACAGCCTCACGGCGTTGTGGCTTGCGGAGAATGTTCACCTGTCTTGTGGGCGGAAGGTAAGGCGGACGCCGCGATTCGGGTTGAACAACTCTGGGACGAGGTAGGCAAAACCTTTGGGGTGGATATCCTCTGTGGGTACGACTTGAGCAGCTTTCACGGCGAGGAAGACGAGCACGTTTTCCAGAGCATCTGTGCGGAACATTCAGCCGTTTATTCTCAGTGAGAAGTAAAACTCAATTCTAGGTTAACCCGCCGCAGCGGCGTCTCCCTTTGCGAGTTGCCGCAGTTCAGCTTCAGGAACGGCAAATTCCGCGGTTCCACAATCCAAGCAGACAATGACCGCGGGGAACACCCACACGACGGACTTGTCAATATCTTTCAGTTCGGGAAAATGGATGCCCATCTCCGCACTGAATTTCTTCAGGTTGACAGACCCGCACGACTTGCAGGGCATAGGCGGTACTCACTCGAAGAGTAGTTAATTGGGCCGTGAGCGCAATGCGGTCTCCGGCAGAGCGCATGACGACTATGACTTGCGCGGCAGACTACCCATATTCGTCGCCTGATGTAACTGGTAGTTCTGACAGTCCACCGGCGCATGAGCCGCTATGAAAAGAGCCGGAGCCCGTGCTGAAAGTAAAAGACTTGCGACCAAAATCGGCCCTTCCATGCTCGCTGGTGCGCTAGGGTGCATGAATTCTTACCGGAAGAGTGTGGAGGCTAGTACCCCATATCGTAATGGGCTCAGAAACTTGCCAAAGCGTCGGCTTCGGTTGCACAAGTTTCAAATATTGCCAGGAGTCCGACGAGTTCCAACGCTTGCCTCAATTTGGGGCCGAGATTCGTGAGCATAAGCCGCCCGCCCTTCGCTTTTGTCTTCCGATGTATTTCAATCAGCGAACCGAGCCCAGCGCTGTCAACATAGTTGACTTGCTCAAGACCAATGACAATTCTTGTGACGCCCGACGAGAGAAGACTGTCCATCGTTGTACGAAGCCCGTTGCTCTCTTGTCCGAGCACAAGACGGCCTTTGAGTGTCAGAAGACAGATTCCATTCGTTTCACGCTGTGTTATTTCCAAAGGCACCGGTTCTCCTCTCTTGCCCCAATCTGTGAGCCGCCGACATCATACATAATACCTTTCGGACTTCTGACCGGGATGTCCATTTTTCATGTCCGTAATCTCTGAGCGAGGCGAATCGCTCGGACGCGCGGATTTAGCCTCTGTGGACTTTGGAGATTGCAATGAAACTCAGCCACATCCACATCCTACTTCTTGGAACTAGCTTCCTTGCTTTTGGCTCTCCCTCCGATGCCCAAGGTGGCGCTAAGCTGGAAAAGGCGAACGCCGCCGTGGTTGGTGCTTTTGAGACTCACGACATTGTGATGGTCGGAGAGTTCCACGGGAACAAACAGGAATATGCATGGTTGCGCTCACTTGTGGCTACTCCTGAGTTTGCCGACCGCGTGGACGACATCGTTATGGAAATGGGCAACTCGCTATTCCAGAAATCGGTCGACCGCTATATAAGCGGCGAAGATGTTCCCCTGGAGCAGGTGCAGAAAGCATGGCTCAACACGGTCGGCGTGGTTGGGCCGCCCTCGCCAGTAACTGCGTCGCTGTATGAGGCTGTCCGCGAAGATAACCTGAAACGTAGAGGCAAGCACCAGATGCGCATCCGCTGTGGCGACCACAATGCGAGGCATGTCGCAGCGTTTAGATTCAACGTGCTTGTGCATCGCCGTCGCCTTGATGTCGTACTCACTGTCCCTGGACATCCCGGAATAGGGGTCACAGCCATATGACAGGGAGAGTAACTTGGACGCGCCGAAATGCGCGAAAAGACTCGCAGTTCTGTCTGGTTGTGGCCGTTCTGTTTTGTCTTCTTGCTGTTCCCTCCAAAACAACAGAACAGAAAGCCGGAAAGCCGGTCAAGAGGAAGAATGTACTGGTGCTTTTTGGTTCCGATCGACGCGACAATCGCCAATTGCTGGATTTAATTGAAGCTGAAATACGGCCTCGGGTTCAGGGTCCGATCACCTTCTACGAAACATATTTGACTACGAACTTAGACCCCAAGATATACAAGGCTTATGAGGACAATCAGGCGGAGACTTTCCGACAGACTTATGGATGGATGGACCTAGACCTCATTATTGCGGTTTATCCCCAAGCCGTCGACTTTGCAATGCAGTACCGAGACAAGATGTTTCCGGGCGTTCCGATTATGTATACGGGCGTCGGCATCAAGACGGGCTGGGAGTTGAAGGGTTGGCCGGGGGTGCCCGGCGCGTCATTTGCTATAGGCATCCGGCAAACCATCGATCTCGCCCTTAGGCTGCATCCAGATACGAAACGAGTAGCCGTCATTGCAGGGCCGGACTGGGGCTGGGTTGTGGAAATACACTCCGAACTTTTGCGTCGAAATATTGAAGCGGTCGACATCATCATGGGAGATCCAAATCGTGAAATGCTTCAGAAAGTGGCGGCACTGCCTCCCCACACCGTAGCCCTGCTTCATACGACGTTAATGCCATACCGGTCGGAGTTTGGAAGCCGCGAACTTATCAGTGGGATCTCGCAGATTTTGCCGACTTATTCGGCGTGGGAATATATTTGCTTGGACCTTGGATGCATTGGGGGTGCATACGCAGATGAACAGAAGAACGCTGCTTTGACGGCGGACATCGCCTCTCGGATCCTGCTAGGTGAGCGCCCGGACAACATTCCCGTAGTGCACAACAGCGATGTTAGGGCCATGGTGGACTGGCGAGCACTCCAACGATGGCATGTTCCCGACTCGGCCTTGCCGCCCGGCACCTTAGTCTTATACCGGGAGCCAACTCTCTGGGAGCGGGGCCGCAAATATTTTCTTGCTGCTGTCGCGATAATCGTCGTCCAATCAATGCTAATTTTTGGTCTGTTCTGGCAACGAGCACGAAGAAGGGAAATAGAAGCGGAACTTAGAACATCGGAAGAAAAGTTTTCCAAGGCATTCCTTCACAGCCCCCTCGTGGTCACTATAAGTAGGACGAGCGATTCTCGATTCATCGATGTTAACGCGTCGTTTGAAGAGCAATTTGGCTGGACCCGCGATGAAGTCATGGGCCGAACGCCGGAGGACTTCGATCTTTGGGTAGATGCCGATCAAAGGGCCACGTTTTTAAAACGACTTCGGACCAACGGTAGTGTGCGAAATTTGGAGGTTTGTCTTCGCAGGAAGGAAGGCGAGACGCGGACCGCCCTCGTTTCAGGCGAATTGATTGAAGTTGGTGGTGAGCCCTGTGTTGTTTCCGTAGCTGCGGACATTACGGAGCGCAAACGAGCAGAGGAGGTTCTTTCCACTGTGAGTCGCAGACTAATTGAGGCGCAGGAGGAAGAACGCACCCGGCTTGCCAGAGAGCTTCACGATGACATCAGTCAGCGGCTTGCACTGCTGGCGTTGAAACTGCAGGTTCTTCAGGAAAGTCCTCCCGCTTCGGTGGATGAAATCCGCCACGCGATCACCGAGGCGAGCAAAGAGACGGAGGGTCTTGGGACCGATGTTCAGGCTCTCTCGCACCGCCTGCATTCTTCAAAGCTGGAATATCTAGGGCTCCCCTCGGCAGCAGGAGGTTTCTGCAGGGAGCTTTCAGACCGCCTAGGTGTGAAAATCGCTTTTCACTCCGAGAGCATTCCAAGGGATCTTCCAAGGGAGATCTCCCTTTGTTTATTCCGGGTTTTGCAAGAGGCTCTCCAGAATGCGATCAAACACAGTGGCTCCAGGCACTTCCACGTGTCGCTGAGCGGTGGGCCGAGTGAGGTGGAACTGACGGTACGCGATTCAGGGATTGGCTTCGATCCTGAAGATGCCACAAGAGGGAATGGGCTCGGTCTTACAAGTATCAGGGAACGCCTCAAACTTGTGAATGGGAAGCTCTTCATTGATTCGCAATCGGAGCGCGGAACAACGATTCTGGCTCGAGTGCCTCTCAGTCCCAAAACGAAATCTGCAGCAGCTCCTTAGAAATCCGCTCATCAAAGACCGTATAGAGTCGCGTCAACTCCTTATAGTGAGTCAGCACGAGAGATTTTGAGGGAAAGATTTCCACAGCAGTTGGCAGCAGGACTTTGAGTGAGTAAATGAAGCAGGAAAACTGGGTTGTTTTTTACCTCTTTACCTTCAACCGAAGAGGCACCCCAGAGATAGGCATTATGTGCGGCCGAAACAGTAGCGGCAATACCTGCGCCCGCAAACACTAGCACCACGCCGGTGCGGACCGATCCCAGGATCGCGTTGGTCGGGCTGGTGGTCACATCGGAAAAGCTCATAATGTATTTCTGTCCCACCGGGGATTGCACAAACTCCGCAAAATCCTTTGCCGAGGCAAATTTCTCCAACATGTGCCGCTGCATTTCGTTCTGCTGCTTGCGCCGCATCGTCGTCGCGATTATGTAGAAAACAGAGATGGCCGACCACACCATTACCCCCATAAGAGCCCAACCCTTCGCCTGGCCCTGAACCATAGGATCCATACGATTGCCTCCGGTTCAGAAACGAATCGGAGCGGGTAAAGGTTAACAGCAGCTTAGTTCAAGCGAGGAGCGAAGCGTAACTCACAGTTAGTGTCGCGGTAGGGACGTCGGTTACCCAACGCCCCCCGCACAGATCCACACGGGCAGTATTCCTGCATGCGGTTCCTACGTCGATATTTGGCGTCAAAGCGCAGAGTAGGTCCCTCTGACTGATTCTGGGGTCGCTTGCGCAAAGTGCCACAGCACCCCCGACGGGTCGAATACGTAGGCCACGGTGAGGCCCCACGGCTCGACCCGGGGCGGCGCCGGGGGCGAAACGTCGAATTGACGCGGCAGGGCAAGTGAATCGATATGTCGCCACCACGCGTCGACATCCTCGACGAGGACATGCATCACAGTGTTTTCGGCCCATTCCTTAACGTAGTAGCCTTGGAGTAGGAAGGCGTGAGTCCCGAGGCTTAGTTCAGCGAGAGTCTCCCCGAGCAGATGGGCTTCGAAACCAATCGCCTTGTAGAAGCGCAGACTCGTCTCGAATTCCCTCGCGGGAAGGAAAGGGCGAAACGCCCGAATTTCGGCAACAAGACCGGTGACGTCGTCCACCGAGGGCTCCAAGTCGCGATTTCTGCTTGCCACAGCAAGTAAACATACATTTAATCTGTTGGCTATGGCTACTAGGATTGTTTGGGGTAGCGTCGTCTCCACTCCGCTCGCGCCTCCCGCAGTTGAATCGCGTACGGGTCCGGCAATCCCGAGACTCGAATCCCCGCCAAACTTCTGGCGTATTTTCCGAACTCAATCAGTTCTGCGTCGCCCATCGTCTGCAAGCGCTCTCACAGCCTGCGCACATAAACATCTTCGGATTCGAAGCCAATCATAATGGGAACTCCGCCTTGAGATACGGCAGAGGAAGTGGGACGTCAGTATAACTCGTTTCTACTGAACTGTTCTGTTCGTTACGACAAATGCTGGCGTCGAGCCTTACCGCTCACGACGGTATGGACCCAACTCAGGAGACTGTTGTGGTATGTCCGGGCGATGTGATTGTTTGGGATGGACAGCACAATAAGTTCGAAGTGCAATTCACACAGGGGTGTCCGTTAACGGACGGTTGCAGAACAAAAATTAATGACGGCAATCCTAGCTCGGTACCCGTTGTGTCGTTGCCCAACCTGACTAATTTTAAGTACAAAATCCGAGTAAACGGCGGTCATTTGGCATGCCCCCACGTCGTGGGCGGAGGAGGTCACCTCGATTGATGCATTCACATTGACGCGATTTTTTGTACGAGATTTTGTACGATTACGTCAAGCGCGTTTGTAGCGTCTAGAGCGCCAATAAAATAAGTAAGTTACTTAGTACGTGGGTTCGATTCCCCCCGTCGGCACCATAAGAAGCGTCAGGCCACCCGCCAACTGCCGGGCACCTCGATAAACGACCGGTCCAGCTCCCCGACCGACGGGCAACCCAATAATGTCAACGTTCGCTGGAGGTCTGCCGTCAGTATCTCTATGGCGCGCGTCACGCCAGCTTCGCCTGCCGCGGCAAGGCCATACGCGTAGGCCCGGCCGACAAGCACTGCGCGGGCACCAAGACAAAGCGCCTTCACAATGTCGCTCCCCCGCCGTACTCCGCCGTCCAGAAGCACGTCCACTTGCCCGTTCACGGCTTTCACCACCTCGGGCAGAGCCTTCAGTGTAGGCGAAACGCAATCGAGTTGGCGTCCTCCGTGGTTCGATACCACAACCGCGTCAGCGCCGTGGTCAATCGCGCGCCTTGCATCGTCTCCCGTCAGCACGCTTTTTGCGATGATCGGACCTCCCCAAGCTTCGCGAATCCACTTAAAATCTGCCCACGTCACCACCGATTTGGCCAACGCCGACGCCACATCCGTCAACGACATCGCACCTTCTCCTGGCACCACCACATTTGCCAGTCGCGGCACGCCGCCGTCTGCAAGAAAGCTGGCCACCCATCCGGGACGAGAAAACGTTTGCGCCACATAAGGCAGCTTGTCAAACCAACTGTTGCCGAGTATCTCTTTCATCCCGTTCCGGAAATCACGTTCGCGCAATCCCGCCACCGGCGTGTCAATCGTGACGGCCAGTGCGGCAAAACCGGCGGCACGCGCGCGTTGAATTGCCCCTTCCGCCGCTTCACGCCCTCCCATCAGATAAAGCTGATAACACACCGGTCCCGTTGACGCTGCTTTTACCTTTTCGAGTGCGTGCCCCGAGATGGTCGACAGGATATAACCCGTGCCCGCGGCACCCGCCGCTCGCGCGGCCGCAATTTCGCCCCCCGGATGCATTAGTCGACTATATCCAACCGGCGCGAGCAGAAACGGCAGCGCCAGATCGCAGCCAAATACCCTTGTGCGCAAATTGCATTGCGGAAAAGAAACGGCGTGGCGCGGGCGAAACGTCAGGTCGCAGAAAACGCGGCAGTTTTCCCGCAACGTGACCTCGTCCTCCGCTCCTCCATCAAGATAATCGAACACGACGCCTGGCAGCCGTCGCTGTGCCATCCTTCGAAGATCTTGAATGTTGATGGCTCTGGACGTTTTACGCGCTGCGGATGCCTGGCTCATGGTTCCTCACAATAAACAACTGCTTCGCGGGACAGCCATCCGGCCACCGGTCATCGCTCGATTCGCGCCCCAGCGCCCTTCATTAGTCGAGTCACTTCTGCCAGCGTCGCCATGGAGGTGTCCCCTGGCGTCGTCATTGCCAACGCGCCATGCGCTGCGCCGCATTCTACTGCCCATTGCGCATCTTTCCCCGACAGAAAGCCATAAATCAACCCCGACGCAAACGAATCCCCGCCTCCCACACGGTCCAGGATTTCCAGGTTCTCGCGTTCCGTGGCTTGATAAAACGTACCGCCGCTGTAGCAGATGGCACCCCAATCATTTCGTGTCGCGGTCTTCGCTTTTCGCAGCGTGGTAGCCACCACCTGAAACGGGTACTCCTTCACGACACTTCCGATCATCGTCTTGAATCCATCCACGGCGAAACTGGTCATGTTTTTGTCCATTCCTGGAACTTCAAATCCCAGCGCCGCCGAAAAATCCTCTTCATTCCCGATCATCACATCCACATAGGGCGCAAGTTTGCGGTTCACTTCCTGCGCCCGTGCCTGTCCGCCATTGGCCTTCCACAGCGATTCCCGGTAATTCAAATCATAGGAAACCACCACGCCATGTTTCCGGGCCACTTGCATCGCTTCCATGGCTACCTCCGCCGTTGTGGTGGACAAAGCGCAAAAAATGCCGCCGGTGTGAAACCACCGCGCTCCCGTCGCTCCAAAAATTCTCGCCCAATCCACTTCACCGGGTTTGAGCTGAGAAATGGCGGTATGCCCGCGATCTGAACAACCCAAAGCGGCTCGGACCCCAAAGCCTCGCTCGGTAAAGTTGAGTCCATTCCGCGCGCTGCGCCCGACTCCGTCATACGGCACCCAACGCACGAGGGATTGATCCACTCCCCCTTGGTTAATCAAATCCTGCAAAAGCCGCCCCACCGGATTGTCGGCGAAAACAGTCACGATCGCGGTATCCAGGCCGAAGCAGCGTTTCAACCCGCGCGCCACGTTGTATTCGCCGCCCCCTTCGTAAATATCAAAGCTTCGCGTCGTCCAGATCCGCTTTTCTCCGGGATCCATTCTCAGCATCACTTCACCGAGGCTTACCAAATCCCAGCGGCATTCCCCTTTGGGCCGAATCTCCAGCGTCATCTGTGTCTCCCGCGGCGAATCTTTTCTATGCCAAATCTTGGTTACACCCAATGCACAGGTTGCAAGCGGGGAAGGATCAAGTGCAGCAGGGCTAGCGCAAGCAGGTAGGCCATCCCCGCAATCAGAAAAGGAACAAAGTAGCTTCCCGTCGCTTGCAGTACGTGCCCCACCACCCCGGCAATCAGCATCCCTCCCACGGCCCCAGCCATTCCCCCGATCCCTACGACGGAGCCTACCGCCTGGCTTGGAAACAAATCCGAGGCGGTCGTGAATAAATTTGCCGAAAACCCCTGGTGAGCCGCAGCGGCAAGTCCAATCAATAGCGTTGTGGCCCACACTCCTTGCGTGCGATACGCGTACACAATGGGTACCACACAAATCGCGCAGATCAACATCGTCACCTTACGCGCCACGTTCACGGAATAGCCGCGATGGATCATGCTCGACGATAACCATCCCCCGGCAACACTGCCGAAATCAGAAATCAGGTAGATCACCACAAGCGGCAATCCGATCTGCGCCAAGTTTAGCCCGTGTTGCTCCTGAAAAAATCCCGGCACCCAGAACAGATAAAACCACCAGATCGGGTCCGTCAGAAATTTGGTAATCACAAAGGCCCACGTTTGCCGATGCCCCAAAAGGTGCGCCCAACCCACCCGGACCGTCGCCGTCTGCTTATCGGCACGAATGTATTCCAACTCGCCCGCGGTACACCGTGGATGTTCCTCGGGCTTCTTGTACATCGCCATCCACAAGACAAACCACAGAAATCCGATTCCCCCCGTGATTACGAAAGCCCACCGCCATCCATAGTGAATGGTAATCCACGGAACCAGAATCGGCGTGATGATCGCGCCCACATTTGATCCCGCGTTGAAGATTCCCGTCGCCAGCGCCCGTTCCTTCTGCGGAAACCATTCGGTCACGGTCTTAATGCTCGCGGGAAATGCTCCGGATTCTCCCAGCCCCAATGCGCCGCGCGCGATTTCAAAACTAAGCAATGATCCGCACAACGCGTGTGCCATGGAGGCAAAGCTCCAAAACACCATGGCCAAACCATACCCCAAGCGGGTACCTACCCGGTCAATGAAGCGCCCGACCACCAGCAGCCCCACAGCATAGGCCGCCTGAAACACCGACACCAGATTGCTGTAGTCGATCTCGTTCCAGCCCAGATCGTGTTGCAGGGTGGTCTTCAAGACACCCAACACCTGCCGGTCCATGTAGTTTTTGCTGATGCCGATGAACAAGACGGCGCAGATTACCCAACGAAATTTTCCGGCAAATAACCTCGTTCCCGCCTTCCACTGGTCGACAGCAGCGATGTCGGAGCTTGGTGCCATAGGGTAGTGCGAGTGCGGTTCGTTTCTCCCTGAATTTGGTTACAAGACGCAGGTACTTATTTCGATCGGCCGGCTTCCAGTCCCGATGGCGCTTGATCAAACCCAGGTTGCATGTTCACAATCCCGTATTGACGGTCCTCGACTTCGCGATGTGCCGCCATGGCCCACAAGAACGTAATCGGGTAGCCCGGTACGGCGACATTGGGATGATAACCGGCAGGAATCATCACTGCGTCCCCATCTCGCACCACCGTCACAATCTCTGGCTCTTGTGTATTCTGATACACCAACTGAATTCCATACGCCGGGCTTGGCATATCGAAATACACGTAAATTTCTTCCAGCATCTTGGCGTGCTCGTGTGGTGGCCAACTCGTCCAATTTCCCGGTTCCGATTGGGTGACTCCGATAATCAATCGTCCAGCCTCAATGTTCTTCCCCAGCAGCGTCTGAACTTGTCGGGTATTGCTCGCTTTCCCAGCGGTAAATCTCAATCCCGGATCGTTGGCAGCCGTCGCGGCACTCACCACCTGCAGCGGGTAATGTTTCGCCACCTCCGCTGAAAACTCCGCAATGTCCACCGTAGCGTTTGTGCTCACCTCTACATCCGAATCCCGCGGAATGTATACCGCGTCAAAGCGACCCAGCGGAATCACCTTACCCTCAACCGATACCAGACCTTCTCCGGACACGCAGATTAGACCGGTTTCCCGCGGTCCCGTAGAGAATCTCGCGACCCGCTCCGTTGCATTCAAAATGATTCGTCCGTAATTCAACCGCTGCATCGTGCTATTCGTAGGCGAAACACTAACCTTCCGCCCCACATGCGAATTCGTGTTCCGGAAAATCATTTTCTCGCTGCCAACCTGCGCTTGTGTAGCCATAGCAATTCCCCCACTTCGTCTCAATAGCGAATCGATTCGAAGATACTCTAGGAGTCCCTAACGCTCAAGCACGATCAATATGCCCGCATTCACGTCGAACTGCGAAGATCGCCAATGCACACAGAGAAACTTGTCGAACTGGCGGCACCCTATTGATTCACACCGCTGGCCAAGAAGCCTCCGTCCACCTGCAGAATCGTACCGGTGACAAAGCTCGCCGCGTCCGAAGCCAGGTAGACGGCACTCCCCACCAGCTCTTCCACCCTGCCAAAACGGCCCATGGGTGTCCGCATCAGAAATTCCTGCCCTCTGGGCCCCTCTAGTATCTTTTCATTGAGTGCCGTCCGGAACACTCCCGGCGCAATGGCGTTGACGCAAATTCCATATTTCGCCCATTCAATCGCGAGCGTACGCGTTAATGCCGCCAACCCTGATTTGCTAGCGTTGTAGGCAGCCACTTCTGTGAGTGCAACGAAAGACGCCAACGAGGCGATGTTGATGATTCGCCCGTATCTTCGTTCAACCATGTGCCGCCCAAATATCTGGCTAACGCGATAGGCACCCGTCAGGTTGGTCTCCAGAATATCTTTCCATTCGCTTTCGGCAACCTCCAGGAATGGCGTTCGCTTTGTGCGTCCGGCGGCATTCACCAGAATATCCACCTTGCTAAATTCACTGACTACTCGCTCCAACAACTGCTCCAACGACGGGCGGTCCGTTACATCCGAACATACGCGTAGCGATCGCCGGCCCAGCACCTCAACTTCTTTCGCCGTCGCGTCGACCATCTCCGTACGCCGGCCCGTGGGTATTACGTTTGCTCCGGCCTCGGCCAGTCCACGCGCAATGGTTCGGCCAATCCCAGACGTTCCTCCCACTACCACGGCAACTCGCCCGTCCAAATCGAAGCCCTTGTAGATCATCTTGCCCTCGTAGAAATCTACATCTTAACTGCAATCGAGATTTGCCCCAATCCAGTATATGCAAACCCGCCGCGTTCTATTGGTCGCGCTTCAAGGCTTCGCGGTTCCACCCTTGAATTGACAGTTGGGCCAGCCTCCGTCAGCATGTCGGTCTTGTGGAATCTCCCGATTCTCCCGATTACGCGCAGTACCCTCCGACCGACTTGGTTCTCGTGAATCCGGCCGCCGGAGGCGGTCAGGCGCAAGCCGTTCTACCCCATCTACGGGAGTTTGCCAAACGTCGCGCTTGGAATGCCGTTTTCTGCGTTACCGAAAGTCCGCAAGATCTCGCCACAAAAGCTCGTTCCGCAGCGCAATCGGGTTGCCCGCGCATCTTTGTCCTCGGAGGTGACGGCACGTTTCACGTAGTCGTCAATGCCACAGCGCAGTATCCGGAAATTATCTTGAGCATCATTCCTGCCGGCGGTGGGAATGACCTTGCTGCAGCTCTCGGTCTTCCTTCGGATCCGATTCAAGCCGCCGCGGTACTCTTGGACGGTGAAACTGCCTTCCTTGACGCCGTTCAGGTTCGCACGGCTGACGGCAACGAGCGACTCTACACGGGAGGAGGAGGAGTCGGCTTGGATACTGAGGCGGTTCGTTACGCCAACAGCTCTTATCGCAATATTCGAGGGCGCACCCGTTACATCCTCGGCGCCCTTCGGGCCTGGTTCACGTTTCGCCCCATGTTTGTGCGCATCACAAACAATTCCAGCGAATTCGAATCTGCCAGCGCTGCTGTCCTGCTGGTTGGGGTACTTAACACGCCGAGCTATGGGGGCGGGCTTTACCTCGCAACCCACGCAAGGATTGATGATGGCGAGCTGGATGTTGTTGTCCTTGAAAACCTCGGCGTCATGGACATATTCAGGATATTGCCTGGCCTTGTCTTTCGGGGAGAATTGCGAACGAATCGAATCCGGCGTTTCGCTGTCGCGTGTGCCAGGATCGAAACCGATCCGCCTTATTGGTTCCACGGTGACGGAGAACTTCTGGGCATCACGCCGGTAGAGATTGCGGTATTACCCAAGGCCATCCGCGTGCTCCGCGCTTCGCGCCCGCAGAAACGCTAATCACTTTGACTAAATGGCGAACGGGAATCCTGCACCTGCGACGTTTTATTTTTCTTCTTGGAGTGCCGCTTTATGAACGCTCCCAGATCCGGCGTAAACTCCTTCAGTTGGTTCCACCCAATATTGTAGCCTTGATTGATGCACCAGCCCGAGATCACTCCCGTGAAATTGCGATCCTGCTTTGGGTAATACAACAGAGAAAGCGACGCCTGCCCGAACTGTCCGACCAACTGCGATGCATTTACCGTGGGATTCCCGGAATCGGTTCGCGCGATAACCACTCGACTCGCCGCGTAACCGATTCGTGACCACGTGGATCCCCGGCCTTTTCGGAAGTACCGCGGATCTTGGTGCAAAACCGTTGGCAGAACTCCATAGATCAGCATGCTCCCGGTAAACTGATCGCCCTCTTGCGCCGCGTACCGTTCCCCAAACGCGCCCCAACCTTGACCGTAGTGCGGTAGTGCATTCGCTGCCTGGGAAATACTCGCCTGAACCAGATTTCCGAAGTGCGCGCTCACGTCCCAAAACTGGTGCCACGCGATGTCAAATTTCTCCTTGGTCGTCAACGGCCCCTGGTTTTCCGGTTGGTCGTTGTAGGTCATGAAATTCGGTATGATCCAGAAAATCCGCTTCGGCACTTCGTCATTTGCTTCTTTGTCGTGGGGGTCTACCACCGGTTTTTCCCTCTCTTTTTCCTCCTGCTTCTGCTGCTCAGAGGCCGCTGATTGAGGTTGCGGGGTATCCGGCCGCTCCTGTGCGGGCGATGCGGTCACGGCTAATAGCGACAGTAGCAGTGCCACGCCCCAGGCCTTCAGTAAGCGCAGCAAAATAACTTTCTCCCTTGGACTCAAGTTGCCGGATTGCCGTGAAAGCAGAGTGAACCCTTGGCGATTTTCTGTGGTCCTGATATTTGTCGGCGCCAACAAAAGAACGACACCTCATCCTCTGGCGAGAGAATTCTATTAACTCTTCTTTCGATCCACTTTAAGGTTCAACGTAATCTCTTTTCGGCTGTCCAGTGGGGATACTGACCGCACTGCCGATTTTTGCCCGTCAAATTCCGCCGAAATTTCATATTCGATATTGGGGTCCAGTCCCGTAAAACGATAATTGCCTTCGCCATCGGTGAAATGACTGATTACCGCGTTTGTACGCAAATTCTTCAGAAACACCACTCCATTCAGGATCGGCTTGTCGGACTTATCGCTCACCAACCCTTGGACCGTCCGGAGTTGCGTCTCTTTCTTGGATTGAGCCAAAGTCGGCACACCCGCGACGAACAGGAATGCACATAGCCATAAGATCCCCCGGCTCGTTTTCACGGTTTTGCTCCCGTTTTCCCTTGCCCGCGCGGTTCCAGCTTGATCGATAGCCGCTGCTGCACGTCGACTTTGCTGTCCACACTCACACTTTGGTCCGCGTATTTCTTCACGTGCGTCACCACTTCATACTCGGAACCGGGTGGCACTCTCACCGCGAACTCCCCTCGTGAATTCGTGTACACTTCCCATAGAAACTTCTTCTCGCCGCTCCGTCGTATGCGCACCTCGACCCCGGGAAAGGAAAGGGCATTCTCGTTGAACACCGTTCCCAGGATCAGAAAGCTTGGGATCGCTTTACTGTTCGACTTGCTCAACGAACTCTTCTCCGCTGAGGCTGGCGGAACATTGCTCGCAGGGTTGCTTGGCGGCGCAGGTGCTGGTTGTTCTTGCGCCGGAACACGCGTACACGCAAATAGCATCACGGCAAACAAAGCTGAAATTCGTAGTCTCATGCCGGGATGCTTGCTTTGGAAAAGATTCCCCTCACTTCAGATGGTATAAGCAGGTCAGAGGATGCTTCGCGCTTTGGCACGCGCACTACTCGTCTTCGTCGTCCTCGTCGTCTTCTTCCTCGTCTAGCAGGTCGCCGTCCTCGTCGAACTCTTCTTCGTCCTCTTCTTCTTCCAGGTCCTCATCATCATCTTCTTCTTCGAGTTCATCCGAGATGGGATTCAACGCTACCGGATGCGTCTGCGACACTTCCAGTTCGGTTTCACATTCTGGACAGCTGAGGATTTCTCCTTCCTCAACTTCGTCCTCGTCGACGTCTATTTCGGCTGAACATTCTGGGCAGCGCAGCACGGTCCGTCCTCCACTTTGGACTTGCCTGGCCAACCCGCTTTCCCTGCGGGCTTACCATCCGGCGTATTATATACCCCGGCGCGGAAAGTCCACGTGGACCCTCCCCGCCTCATATCCAGTGTACCCACAACTTGGGTGAAAGAACCATAGGGCGTGGCGCGCGAATATCCGGAGCGACCCGTTGTAGGCATCGGCGGCGTAATCATTGAAGATGGCCGGGCTCTTCTTATTAAGCGCGGCTCTGAGCCCTTGCGCGGTCACTGGTCGATCCCTGGCGGGACCCTGGAAATTGGAGAGTCCTTGCAAGCGGGTGTGGCTCGCGAATTATTGGAAGAAACCGGATTACAAGTTCGCGTCCTCGATGTCATCGAGGTGTTTGACCGCATCTTTCCCGGAGAGCTGGCACCCGGGAGCAGCGACCCCCGCGGCCCTCGCTTTCATTACGTCATCGTCGATTATCTCTGCGAACGCATCGCTGGCGAAGCGCAGGCAGGGAGCGATGTAACTGATGTCATCTTTGCTCGGGAAAACGAGTTGGAAAACTTTGGCCTTACCGAGACTGCCACTCGCATTTTGCGAAAGGCCTTCGCCATGGATCGCGAACGCCGCAAAACCCCTGACCCGTCCGCCTCGCTCCCGTGATTCTCTCCTACTTGGAGAGCTTTAGGATTTCTATATTCCCGTTCGAGTTCGTCAGTGAAAGCGCGCACCCGCCATTCCCAATTCTCCCGTTCAACGAATCCCCGCCCAGCGTCCCCGTAGCGGTCACTGGCAAATCGCTTGAGATATGACCAAACGAGGTTCGCGCGTTTACCTGGTACCCGGCATCGGCGGGCAACCGCACCTGCATCGGCGCAAAAGACGTCTTTAGCGATACGTTCTTGCATCCCGGGGAAGTGCGCGCCGCGGAAACTGTCACCGTGCCATTCTGATTGTCCACCGTGATGGAACCTGCGATATCGTCCAACGTGACGGACCCAAAACTCGTTCTCGCAGCGGCATCTCCCCGCACCCCGCTCGCCGTCACCGGGCCGTTTGCGTTCTCGATCGTCAGATTCCCATTCACCCGGCGAACGTCCACGGAGCCGAAACTGGTCTTCGCATAGGCGTCGCCTGCCACATCGCTCAATGCGATTCGCCCGTTCCCGGTAGTGGCTCTCACGCCCTTGGGCAGTCCGCTCGCTTCGATCGCTCCGAAGGAAGTGTTGAAGCTCGCTTTGCCCTTTATCTCCCGGACGTTGATTCCGCCATTCGAATCTTCTATCTCTACTCCCCCTCCAATTTCTTCCAATGACACCTCTCCAAACGTCGTTTTTACGTACACTTCGCTTCCCGTTTTCTTGCCGCTTACCCGCCCATTCGACGAGGTACATTTCACATAACCCGAGATATTTTCGAAATTGATGGCGCCGAAACTCCCATTCAATTGCGCGCCCCCGCTCACCGTTTCCGCTTCAATCGCCCCATTATTGTTGTTGACCACCAAATCGCCATGGATATTTCGTGCGGTCACCGCCCCAAATGAGTTGTTAACCTTGGAAGCGCCCGCGTCGGTCACCTCCACTGGTCCATTGCCTCCGGAAACGCTGGTCGCCCCGGAAACATTGCTTACCGTAATCGAAGCAAAACGATCCTTGACGTCTAGCGTTCCCTTGACCGACGAAACCGTCACCGCCCCATTGTTGTTGATCACGCTGACGTTTCCATCCGCCCCAATTGCTTGCACCTCCCCAAAAGAGTTGGTCAGCTTCGTTGCGCCTCCATTCTGGAATTTTAACTGGCCATGACTGTTCTCCAGGTCCGCCCAACCCTGCACCCCCTGCACCTGTACATTTCCGAAGCTATTTTTCATCCACAACTTCGCATCCGTAGGCACCGTGATGTCATAGTCCACGGAAAACGACGGACCACCTACTCGAACTACGAAGAACTTCGAATCCTCGCTGGGATAAACGGTCTGAATCCGCACCCCTTGGGAATCCTGCGACACATCAACCCTCACCTGGTCGGCATAGCGATCCGCTTCGGCTTGCGAATGCGCCTGAACGCGGATGTTTGCGGATATTTTCACCTCGCGGCCACTCTCTCCATGAATGCGTACGTCTCCGTATTTGTGAGTGAGGCTGACGGTCTGGTTGGCTCCGAGCGTTAGCGTCTTTTGGAACTGCTTGGTAGCCGTGCTCTGTCCCGGTTCTTTAGCCGCAACCGGCAGCACCGCAAGGCAGCCAAATATCAAAGCAGCTTCCAACCTCCGTGTGCACAATGACCCGCCGCGGTAATTCATCACTTCGTCTCCAACACTTCCTGCAGCGTTTGCTGCTTCTCCTGATACATCGCCAGCAATTCATAACGTAAATGCGCGTTTGAAGGGTTCCGGCCCGTTTCGGTGCGCAGCTCATCAATCGCGCTATCCAGCACCATCAACTTCTCTTTGTAACTCGCTATCAACGGTGTCGCCGGTGAATCCAGTTCCGGCTTCGCTTCCGCCGCTAGCTGATCAATCGCCTTCATGTAGTCGCGCTCCGTTCGCTCCACTTCGGCCAACGCGGAACTCTTCAGCAACCGGCTTTGCCCGGGATCGCTCACCTTCGGCCGCCGGACAAGGTAACCTCCAGCCACCGCCAGCGCCACAACCAATGCTCCTGCCAGCGCCGTACGCCACCCCAAAGATACGTCGCTTCCAAAACCCAACTTTTCCCAAAACCCTTGTGCTGGCGCACGTTTCTGTTCCTGCTCCTTGAGCGAAGCCTCAATCTTTGCCCATAACCCAAGGTCCTCCCGATACTCCCGCAGTTCCTCTGCCGCGTGGCTCAATGCCTTCCAGGCGCGAAGCTCTTCAGCACAGGTCGGGCAGTCCACGGCGTGCTGCTCCAACGCTGTCCATTCTTCCGCTGATCCATCCAGGAAGATGCCCTCGCGATCGTTGCAGGAAATATTCATTGCGCACCTGCTTCCGCCCCGCGAGGAGGCGCCAGCATGCTCCGCAGATTCTTTTTCGCCTGAAAAAGCGTATTCTTCGAAGCGGTTTCGCTGATTTCCAGCATCGTGGCAATCTCTGCGTGCCGGAATCCTTCTACTTCATATAACCAGAACACTTCGCGCTGGTGCTGCGTCAATTCCGCCAGTGCCCGCTCCAGCGCCATTCGCAAGGAAGGGTGCGCGCCAGGAGCACGCGGCTCCAATGCCGGCCTCTCCTCATTCGAGTCGTCCTGCTGCCAGTGCTCCTTGCGGCGAATCCGGCTGCGCCGCAGGTCGTGGCAGGTGTTCACCAGTATGCGGAAAGCCCAGGTCACGAACGCCGATTGCCCTCGAAAGCTGCCGATTCCCCGCTGGATCTTCAGGAAAGTGTCCTGCACCGCGTCTTCGGCATCCGCTGGCGAGCCCAGCAGATTGCGCGCCAGGTTCTTCATCCGCACTCCCTGCAATCGATACAACCGCTCGTAAGCGAGCAAATCCCCCGCGGCACACCCGGCTGCCAAAGCAGCATCCTCCGAGAGGGCGCTGTCGTCGCGGTTTTGCCTGGCTGCGATTTCTGAAGGTTCCACTCGCCGCCCCCCCTCGCCCGACGCCGATGAGATTCTATCTTCCCATCCGAGCGTAAGTCCCACAGTTCCCATTACCTTCTCCTGTGGTATAGACGACGAAGGGTAGCCAGATGTCAGGGGTAGGCTGAGTGATCCTAGTCAGAACAAAACATTTTAATTTCAAGGGCTTACGGGCCTGCGGCTCTCACTAACTTGCGCGTTCTTGGGGAATCGCGCCCCGCGTTCTTTCTCGCGTCTGAAATTCCCTGATGGCATTCCTCAGATCAACCGGAGTAAAGTCTGGCCAACGCTTGTCCAGGAACACAAATTCCGCAAACGCGCACTCCCACAACAAAAAATCAGACAGTCGCTGTTCCCCACCGGTGCGGATCAGCAGGTCCACATCCGTTGACCCTCCCCGCTGTACCTCCGCCAGAATGTCGCTGAACGTCTCGGTTGACAGGCTCGTCGCCTTATAAAACTTGCTCGCTACCTGCAACAGCGAATGGCGCGAGGAATAATCCACCGCTAAACGCAGGTGCAGCCTGGTCCCTTTCGAGGTAAGCGCTTCCGACTGCAAAACCATTTCCCGCAATCTCGGGGCGAGCCGGTCCCGCCGCCCGATGATACTCAAGCGTATGCCCTCGTCGAGGCAGTGTTCGGTCTCAGCCTCCAAGTACTTTTCCAAAATCGACAGGATCGACTTCACCTCCGCCGTCGGGCGCTTCCAATTGGCTGAAGAAAGCGTAAAAAGCGTGAGTGTCCGTATCCCCAAGTGCGGCGCGCTTCGAATGATGCTCCGGGCCGCTTCCGCACCCGCCTTATGCCCAGCGGAACGCGGAAGTCCCCGCGAGGATGCCCACCGTCCATTGCCGTCGCAGATCATCGCTACGTGCAGACGATGCCCAGGTCCCGTGGCAATTTCCGATGATTGCTGCAAAAGAGTCGAAAACATGAGCCCACTCATTTCTCCGCCGGTACATTGAAACAATGTACTTTGTTTTACAAAGCTAAACGACAAAAAAATTTACCGCTCGCGCGTCGCCCGGATCAGCGCCTCCATATGGTCCAGATAGCGTTCCAGCGCTTTCCGGCCTGCGGCCGTCAAGCGGTACTCCGTCTTCGGTAGTCGCCCGTCGAACGATTTCGTGCAGACGATGTAATCGGCCTCTTCCAGTTTCCGGGCGTGGACACTCAGGTTGCCATCCGTGGTCTTCAACAGGCCCTTGAGCTCATTGAAAGTCAGTGAACGGTTCACCGCCAGCGCGCTGACGATTCCTAGCCGGATGCGCTCATGAATCAGCCGGTCCAGGCTTTCCGATACCGGTTGCGGGCTGGCCGAACGGACCGGGTTCGACCCGTCTTCCCGCGAAAACCTTTCCTGCCGGACTGTAGACGATTTCGCCATATTCCTTTCAACCTCGAAAATACGCCTCACCCTCCATAACGCAGTGCAATCCAGAATCCAAAGGCGATCTGAATCATGCCAAAACCCCCGGCCATGAATAAATTACCCCACGAGGCGGGAGCGAAAAGAGCGGCCGCACCCAGGGCCATTAAACAGAGTCCCATGATCGGCACGGCTCGCACGGAAAATGCCCCTCCAGTGACGATCGCCGTGCCATACAACAGCAACCAGACCCCGGGGAGCGCCGCGAATACCCCCAGTTGAAAAAGTGCCAGCGTGAGCAGACCGCCAACCACGATGGGCGGCGCAAAACTCAAAACAAACTTTCGCCCGGGTCCTGAAAAGAGCGAGGAATTCGCTCGCCGCGCCTTGGTAGCCGCGGCCGGCGCTGCAATTGCCACGGCAACAAACGCTTCGGCAAGCCAGATCGCCACCCACGCCCGGGCCGTCGACTGTCTCGCAGCCAGCAACGCTGCCCCCAGTGCGGTCATCCCCATGGTTACGCCGCCCCAACCGGGCACAGCCGTGAATTCCGCCGCGGACTCCATGGTTTCCCGGATGTAACGTAGATGGTCCGCGGCGCGAGCATCGATAGGGATCGGCTCCCGTCGGACGACGCGGTTTGAACCCAAGGTAGGCATCTGCGCAAAAATACGGGAAAGCTGAACTTATGTCAAGTACTTTATAACACAAAGTAAACCGCCCCGCCTTTCCGGTATCTCCCCATTAACCTATTCCACCGGATCACAAATACATCCAGGAACATTTGTACGCTGTCCCTCATCATGCTCACCTTCGTGGCCGGCGAGTGCGCCCAGCGCACCGGCACTTCAATGGTCGACAATCCGTGGTGACGCGCCAGGTATAGTAGTTCTGGGTCGAATCCGAACCGCTCAATCGTCTGCTGCTCAAAGATGATCCGGCAGCGCTCTCGCCGGAACGCCTTGAATCCACACTGGGTATCCACAAACGGCAAACGCAAGATCGTCCGCACGATGCGGTTAAAAATAATCCCCGCAAACTCTCGAAATAGCGATTCGTGCACCTCGATCAAGTTCCGGTCGACGGCGCGGCTCCCGATGGCGATGTCATGCGATTGCAGAGCCGCGAGCAGTTTTTCTGCCTCTTCTATGGGAGCGGATAAATCGGCGTCGGTAAACAAAACCACTTCCCCGCGCGCGTCCAGCGACCCATGCCGCACACTGAAGCCTTTGCCGCGATTCATTCCATTGGACAGCACCCGCAATTGTGGAAGCTGCTCTCTCCATGACTCCGCAACCGCTGCGGTGCGGTCCTGCGACCCGTCGTCCACCACCAGCACTTCTGTGTTCGGGCGCCTTTCCCGGATGTAGCTGGCGATCTTCGCCAGTGTCGCGGGTAGTCTCGCTTCTTCGTTGAACGATGGAATCACAATGGAGAGTTCTGGTGTCGCGCTCACAGAAGTTCCCAGTCCTTCCACCCGAAGCGTCCAAGCAATGGCACAAATCGGCAGCCTTCGCGTTGTTGCGTCACGAATTCCATCCCACGCCGCGTCACCAATACCAGGTGTTGATGGTCCTCCGCGCCAATGGGTGCGATCACACGCCCCACTTCGCTCAACTGTTGCAGCAACGGTTCCGGCATTCGCGGTGCCGCCGCAGCTACCAGGATGGCATCATATGGTGCAAACTCCTTTAACCCCAAAGAGCCGTCCCCACGATGAACCTGCACGTTGCTGTATCCGAGCCTCCGCAATCTCTCTGCCGCATTGCGCGCCAGATCCGCCCGATATTCGATGCTGTGGACTTCCCGAGCCAGTAAAGCAAGAACCGCAGCTTGATATCCGCAACCCGTTCCTACATCAAGAACTTTCTCTTCTCCCGTTAACCGCAACGCTTCCGTCATCGCCGCAACAATGTACGGCTGCGATATCGTCTGGCCATCCCCGATTCCGAGTGGTTCATCGGTGTACGCAAGATTTTTGTATTGCTCCGGAACAAACTCGTGCCGCGGAACAGTCTCCATCGCCCGCAGCACTCGTTCCTGCTTCACACCACGCTTGCAAAGCTGCGTCGCGACCATCTCAGCGCGTTGTTCCATGTACGGATCATCGGGCACGGCATCGTCCAATGTTGCAGGAGATTCACTCCTCAATTTATCGTGAAGCCCGCCTCCAGAACCAGTCCCGTCTTCCCGCGCGCCCCACAACGCGCTTTTCCCGCTGCCCTTCCGAGCAGTGACCGACCCGGCAAGACTGTACCCCCGAGCAGGCGCGCTGCCGCAAACCGCTTTCTAAAATTGTTTGTGGATGGATCGGCCCGTTCGCTCCGTTCACTTTACTTCGGGCTGGAGGGGTGTCGTGAAAGCGGCTCTTGCACTCATTGCTATTTATGTCGGTATGTTCTTTGTCGCCATCCAGGGTGGGTCACCTGGTGCGGTTGCCGCTTCACAGTCTTCCTCCAACCAACAGGCCAGTTCGAAAGCGGGCACGGCCATCGATCCGGCGAAGGAGGCTGACATTCGCGCCCTGCTGGAACTCGTCGGCGCCCGGGATCAGATTCAGGACTCCGTCCGCCAAACCGCCGAGCAATATCGTGACAAGCTTCTCTCCTCCGTCCCTAATAATGAAAAGGGTCAGGATTTTGTCAACGCCACGATCAATGAGTATGAGAAGCGCTACGACCTGAATCGCGTCAACGAGCAACTCGTTGCTCTCTACGACAAGCACTATACCGATGATGAGATTAAGGGCTTGTTGCAGTTCTACGGTTCACCCCTCGGTCAAAAGGTAGCTGCCGAAAGCCCTAAAATCTTCCGGGAAATTCAAGAAACCACTCGTGCCGAAGCCGCCAAGGCCGTCAAGGACGCACTGCTACAGGTGAAGCAGGAGAATCCCGGCATCGGTCAGAACGCCCATCTCACTGCGAACGGCCAACGCCGTCCCTTGCAGCAGCGTCGCGCTCAGCAGCAGGATTCAACACAACAAACCGCCCAGCAGCAAACCGACGACCAACCCTGAGTGCGGCACATTCCAGCGGCAGCTTTAGGGCAAACGCTTCTTAAACTTGATATCGATACCAAACGTGCCGTTCTGATCGCGCAAGGCCACCACCGAAATGCTCCGCGTCACGTTATATTCCACCTGAATCACCTGCTGTTGCGTCGAACTTACGTTCGATACATAAGTCACCGTGAGATTCCTGGTTACCTGCTGCTCCACGGTCACACGCGCCGCCGCGTTCTGTCCCGAGCCGCTTGTGCCCAAACCCGCCAACCCAGGATCCACTCGGAAACGTGTGATCCCAAATAGCCGCTCCACCCGCCCACCCAGTTGGCTGGATATGGCCTCCGACAGCAGCGCGGATGCCCCGGTCGATCCAGACTGCGTCACTCCACCCGTGCGTGTGGCCACTTCCGTGCTCGTCTGCCCCATCGCTAACAGGCTGATGATATCCGTCGGCGGCAACGGTGGATCGGAGCGGTAAGACAGGCTCATCTTGCTCGCTTGGCCGCTGAAATTCAGGGTGATTTCATATTGCTGGATGGTCGTGGTCGCTTCGAAGCTGATCACCGGGTCCAGCCGGAACGGATTGGCAAAATTCAAGTCGCCGCGATTCACCTGGTACTTGCTGTCGTGAAAATATAGCTCTCCCGAAATCACGTGAATGTGGCCCAACAAGATGGGGTGCTCCGCGGTACCTCGTACACGCAGGCTCGCGTCCGCTTCCAGGTGCGCGCCCGGCCACTCCATGCGCGAGTCCGGCGTAGAAGTCGCCTCCACGTCGAATTGCAGGTTCCTCAGAAAACTCGAACCGCTTGGCCCTCCCGGACTTGTGCTGGACGTCAGAATGCTCGCCGATTCCAGGCCTTGGTTTAGCGTCACCCGCTGGATCAACACCTTTCCAGTTAAATAGCCCCCGTCCATCGTTCCCGCCAGGCGCAAAGACCCGCCCAACAGCCAGCTCATCCCCTCCGGATATCGAATCCGCAAGCGATCCGTTTTCGCGGTAATGTCATAGCGCAGTGGCTTGTCCGAGTAATTTACGCTTCCCGTCAGCGAAAGAATTCCTCCGCCTGCTTCGCCTGTCAGGTTCTCGAAAAACAGCCGGTTGGCGTCAAACACTAGGTCGCCCTTCAGATTACTGAGCCCCGTGGGAAAGTCCGCCGACCGCGCGGAAACGCCGGCGAGGGTGACCTTCCCGACAATTCGCGGCCGGTCCAGTGTTCCATCGAAGGTTGCGTTTATATCCGCATGGCCGGACGTGTTCACATCCGGGATATAGCCGTTCAGCAACCTCAAATCCACCGAACCGTTCAATTTCATCGACACCGCGCGGCTGCCGCTGAATTGAATCGATCCGGTAAATTCCGCGTTGGTATCCGTCCCCTTCAGTACCGCCGTGTCGATCTTCAAACTGTCGCGCGAAGACGTCAGATGAATGGGCCCAGAATTCTCCAATTGCACTCCGCCATACATAAGCACCAGGCGCGTGAAATTTCCGTCGACGATCACTCCCTCCGGATGCTGCAATTCTCCCTTCACGCTGATATCTCCGTCTGCCGTCCCGTGGCCGTTAAATTTCTGTACGTGCAACGCCGAAAACAAATACGGATCCAGATTGATGTTCTTGATCGAGACTTTGCCATCCACGGCATACGGCTCCTGCAACCCCAACGTAATGTGGCCCCCGATGGCCCCCTCGCTCATCGCCGAACTCAACTTCAGCTGCGCCGTGCTTCCATCCATATTCAAGTCGCCTTCGAAGCTTCCGATTACCTCCGATCCTACCTGCAAGTCGACAACCCGCAAATTCCCGGTGGCCACGGGCTGGCGCACCGGTCCGCTCGATTTCCATCGGAAGGAGATTTGCCCCGCCAACGGTAGGTTGTTTGCCCGCACTCTCCGGAAATTCGCCAGGGGCAACGAGGCACCCACCAGATCCGTCGTCAAGGATCCGTCAGCAAATCGGTACGCCACGTTGCCCGTAACAATTCCTGCGCCGCCGGTCTTTTCTGTTCCCGGGGCAAAGAACCTCAGCTCCGCATTGCTCAGCCGAACTTCATCGGGCGTTGCGGTAAGTTGCCCGCGTAATCGATTGAACGGGACGGTGTACGCCTCGGCGTTCGCAATGTCCAGAAGGCCGGTGAGCATTGGTTCCGCTCGCGTTCCACGCCCATGAAATTGCCCGGTGATTAATCCTTGCACCGGATAGTTCTCCCTCACGAGCTGCATCAGCGCTTCCACCGGAACGTTCTCCAGGTTCAGCTCGCTGGACCACTGGTTCTCTGGCCGGAACTCCCAATCCGTCAGTTGCAGCTGCCCGTCAATTCCCGCTTGCATCAGTCCATTCACCGCGTGTCCACGGCTGATCGCAAGATGGTCTGGCGAATAACTCAAGTCTCCGTCAATGGTATCGAGGTGAAGATCCGCATAGCGAACCCGCTCGCCACGGAAATGTCCCTGAATTTCTGGGCCCTCGGAAGGGCCGCTGATCTTCCCGTTCCATGTCAGCGAACCGCCGATTCGCACCGCCGCATCTGGCGTTCCTGGTTTGTCCCCGGCAATCGCGTGAATGAAATCGTCCCAATCCAACAACGACCCGATCTCCAGTCGAGCGTCCATTGCTGTATTTTTTGGGGCCAGCAATCCGCTAAAGGAACCGCGGGACGTCGGCGTTTCAAAATCGCCTTGTGAAATTTCCAACTCGTTGGTGCGATCCCGATAACGTAACTTCCAGTTGCCCGTGACCGGCATGTGTCCTTCGGCCACTTCCTGCGGAGCATCCCAACGCATGGTTCCGGCCACGTCGAAATCCCGAAAGCTCTCCTGCCAGGTCTCCACGGTATCCGCAGAAATCACGGAGTCCCAATGCAATTGGTCGATCGGAAATCCTTGATGATCGATGGCAGGGGTTACCGCGGCCAGCCGAATATTCTGTAGCTTTGTGTCCGCGCGGAACTGCAGCCCCTCGTAGCGCATGGTGATGCGCCCTTTCACGCTGCCACCCAGCGCATAGGCCGCAAAGTCGGGCAGCACTACTTGTTTCGGTTCCAATGTGTAGCTGGACCGGCTGCTCAGGTTGGCCGAATGAAAATCCAGGAAACCTAGTGTGATGTTATCGCCGGCAAAACTGCCCTTCCCCAGCACCGCGCCATTTTCAATGGTGCCCTCGCCGCGCAAATCGATTCGGCCCAACGGCACTTCCGGCGTTCGGAATGTTTCTCGAACGTCCAGTAGATCCAGCCACGCCCGGTATTTGTACGTCCATTGTGGCGTGACCAGATTTTTTGTTTCCGCCTGTAAATCCACATGCGACCTTCCTACATCAATGACCGCCTGTTCCACGGCAAATGCATCTTGGCTCAAAGTGAATTTTGCGGCCACATTCGCGGGCACCGGCACATCCCGGCGTCGCGCCAGTTCGATCGACTGCCAATCCAAATTGCCGAAATATATAGGCTTTTCTTGCGTGCCTCCCAAATCCACCGTCAACCCCAGCTCGCCGCCCTCGACCCCAATGAGCGATTTCACGTTGTTATACAGAATCCAGCCGTCCTTGACCTCCACGTGATGCACACGCAAGTCCAGCAACCGGTCCAATTCTGGTCCCTTCGATTTAGACTGCACCGTAGGTAGGTTATTCGTGCCGTCCCTTTCCACCCGCACGTGCAACCGCGGCTGCTCCAGCACCAGGTCGTTCAGCCCCACTCGCCTTCCCCAGAACGAATCTACACGTAACCCCACCTTGATCTGCTCCGCGCTGAGCAGCGGTGCCGTATCTACCGGTTCCTTTCCGTGCACCACTAAGCCGTTGATCGTTACATTCAGCGAAAACCATTCTACCGATACGGTTCGAATCTCCACACGCGTTCCGGTAAGCGATTGCACCCGATTAATCATGATTCTGCGCAGCAGCGGATTTGCCAGACCGCTACCTACTGCAATGATCGCCAGCGCCATCAGCAGCACCAGCCAGGTTCCCAGCACCCAGAGCAGGTGTTCCACCCACAGAATTTTTCGCCAGCGCGATTCCTTGGTCATTTTGAATTCTCGTCCAGAAATTTCTCTACTTGTACTCGGCTCCGGCTCTCCTTCAACCACCGGTCCGCCTGCACGTTGATGGCCCGTTGCACCAGCGCTTCCTGGATAAACCCGCGCGCCGCCTCCAGCGTCGGTGGCGTTTGCCCGCGCGCTTGTGCGCGTGGCACTACCCGCGTCTTATAAAAATCTTCAATGGCGTTTTCGTCGACCTGAATCGCGGCACGGAACCGCGAATCCAGATAATTACTCAAATAAAGTTGCAGCTTCAGCATGCGGATCACATCCGCGTCTGTCAGCCCCGCTTGCCTTTCCCGCTCTTCAAAAGCTTCGGGCGACGAAAAAGAACGCTGCAGTCGCTCCAGGCTTCGCTGCACCTCTTCGTCGGACGGTTGCGGGAACAGCGCCGCCCTGGCTTCATTCCGGACAATCCACTGGTCAATCAAATGGTCAAGTAGCTCCGCTTCGCTCTGCGTTTTTTCGTCCAGGAAACTCTGGTATCGCGCCAGTTCCTGTAAGTCGCTCAGCAGAATAATGTCGTTATCCACGCGTGCCACGATGCGGTCGACTACTTCCTGCGCCAGCGTGCTGGCCATCGCGGTGCTGATACAAATGGCCGCGCACGCGATTGGTCGCCAGAATCGCATCAAAAACTCGATCCCAAGTTAAAGAATATTTGCAACTTTGGCAGTCGCGCTCCCTGTTGGCACAACGGAACATTATCCCTGCAAGGAATCACGAATTCCGGCCGGTTCAGTTCGTATCCAAGGTCAACCCGGATCGGTCCAACCGGCGTCGCATAGCGCAGGCCGAACCCGACGGTGTTCGAAAAATAATTCAGCTCATTGGTGCAGTTGTACACGCAGGTTGTCGGATTGAATCGCCCGGGAGCTATGCCCGGATACGCCATCTTGAAAATCGGCTCCGGCGAAGACCACCGCAAGGTGATTCGGCTCAACCGGCTGTACACGTTCCCGCCGTCATAGAACAAAGCTCCGCCAATCTGCGATCCAATGATTGGAAATCGCAACGGAAACCGTAATTCCTGATTCAGAATAAGCATCGCCTGGCCACCCACCGGAAACCCGGTAAGCGCGTCGCGTGGCCCGGCCTGATTCAGCGCGAATCCACGCAACGATGTTCCTCCACCGGCAAACAGGCGCTCCGGCAAAGGAATCAACTGAGGAGAAGGTGTGCCTGTTTGCGCCGGGAAACTCAGCGACACCGTGGACGCGTACGGCACAAGAATCCCCAGGCGAACCGACCGCGCGAAGCTCCAATTGCGAGAAATTTTGTGATACGTGGAATTCTGCGCCAGCATCCGGAAGAAGCTCGCGCTCGATCCCAGCCCGGTTCCCGCCACGCTGAAATCCGCCGTATTGAACGATCCTTTGCTGGCGTCCGCCGGGTTATCTCGCGTATCGCGGAACCACGACGTCGCAAATTCAGAAACCAGCGTCGGCTGGTAGAACAATGGCACTTCCTCTTCCGGAACATTTAGATTACTTAAGGTCACTTTTCGGAAGGCGTAGCGTATCAGCAGCGACGACCGCGACGTGAGCCGGTCCGTTATTTGCAGGTTTCCTTCATATCTTGTCTGCGTAAAAGTATTGATGTCTTGCGTCTTCTCCACGAACGCCGTGGCCTGCAGGCTTAGCTTGTCACTATTGAACGTTTCCGGCGACGTGTATGCCAACAGCGCTCGGCCTTGGATAAAGCTCCCCCGCAATTTAAAGCTGATGGAATCCGCGCGGCCGGTCAGATTCTCTTTCGATATCTCCAGAATTCCTCGCGGAGAAGCTTCCAGCTGCCCTCCCGTCGGATCAGTGGTGCTGGCAAGTCGCTGTGCCTCGAAACCGCCTCCATACGCAATGGTGTAGCGCTTCGCCTCTTCTACTAACACCACAACGTTCTTATCCGGATCCGTGCCGCTGGCATTCTGGGAATCCACCGTGACCCGATTAAAAACCCCTAAGTTATAAAGTTTCTGCTGAGACTCCACGACATCGCTTTCCCGCAACGGTTCGCCTTCTTTTAACTTTACCTGCCGCTGAATCACCCACGGGCGCGTATGCACATAGCCGCTCAAAAGGACCTGTCGCAAGATCACCTGCGATCCTTCTTCCACTTTGTAAATCAACTTCATCGGCTCCGCCCGCTCTAGGGTGCCCCCGTCCGCGACAGCTCGCGGCTTTCCCTCCTCCGCTTCCTTCTCCTTGGACGTATCGGGTACTGCGGTCCACGAAAAGGTCGCGTTCGGAAATCCCTGATTGAAGTACAGCGCCAGGATGTTGTCGCGATCGCTCGCGATGCTGATCTCTGAGTATGGCTGTCCGGGCAGCGAGCCAATCACTCCTCGTAGTTCTTCCTCGGATATTGCGCTCATTCCTTCCAAGTGCAGGCTGGATACCAGCGTCTGCTTTCCTTCGGTGATTTTGAATTGCACCAGCAGTTCTCCTCCCTTTTGCTCGGAGGTTGTGGGCGCAGTCACCGACGCTTCCAGAAATCCGTTTGCCGCGTACAGGTTCTTCATCGAGAGTACGTCGGAATCCAACAATCGTTGGCTGAACCTGGGCCTCACAAAAAGAGAGTTGGGCACGATGGAAAGCCGGTTCAGCAACATGTCTTTGCTGAAGTAATGATTGCCCGTTATTTCGATTCTGAGCCGCTTGTAACGAACTCCACGGTCCACTTTGTAGGTAATCGTCTCCTGCTTTACTTTGAGATCGGCGTTGCCGCTCTTCGACGCCCCTTCGCTCACCGCATAATCTACTTTGGCGTCGAAATAGCCTTCGCGTTCCAGTCGTTCGCGAAGATTCCGTTTGCCCTCTTCCAATAAGTCCGGATCGACGGACGCCTCCTGGTAAATGGGAATCAACTTCTTTAACGTGCCTTTGGAGAATTTCGCGCCCACCACCGTGACTTGCTCTATCGGTCCGGCGTTGACATCCAGCGTCAGTGGTACGGAATTCCTGGCATCCTCATATTCGCCTCGCCTCAGTGACACGCGTTGGCTGAGATGGCCCTTCTTTTCCAGAAATTTCCGTATCCGGCCGACCGCCGACTGGCCGCGCGCAATGGTCAGTTCGCTGCCCGGCTTCAATTTGAACAATTTCAGAAGTACTGCGTTGCTGTACTCGGTGTTGTTTTGTAAATCTAAGTTGGAAAGTCTTACTCGCGGTCCCGGATTAACCTGAATGAACAAATCCAGTTGATGTGTTTCGGGATGAGGTTCCTGTCTCACCGTCACCTTTGCCTGGTACAGCCCGTCTTCCCGCAGGGCTTCCTTCAGGCCGGTGACCGCTTCCTCCAAAAGTCCTGCCCGGTACGTCTGCCCCAGCGACAATTGCAGCGCGCCGCTGGCCAACGCCTCCGACGGCGGTGGCTTCAATCCCTGAACCACAACGCGATTGATGTACAGGTTCTCGCGGACTACAAAATCCAGCCGCACACCGTCTGCCACCGGTGTCGCGACCGCTTGCAATTCCGCATAGTCGCCGGTTTTATAAAGCGTTCGGATGCTGGTGGCGACCTCGTCCCGGCTCACCGGCTCGCCGATCTTTACCGCGATTCCGCGCGGGCTGGTAGAAAGCACCTTTCCGCCTTCCTCCACGATTCGAATTTCCCGCACCGGCCCCGGCGGCAGCGTAGGTACGAGCTTCCTTGCCGATGTTGCCTGCGCACACACGCCCCTCCCTCCCAACAGGGACATCAGGAGCAGGAACATTCGCAAACCATCGGCCCACCGTAAGTTCATTCGTTTCATTAATCAGACGAAGGGTAGCATACGGGCGTTGCTTCCTCGGTTGCCTTTAGCGCTATTATGAGAGGGATTCCAATGCTGGGACCTTATTTTACGTGATTCACCCTCTCGACCAGAAATATTCGCGCCAGATCCTGTTTCAACCCCTGGGCCGTGAGGGCCAGGAGCGACTGCGCGCCTCCAGTGCCGTTCTGGTCGGCTGCGGCGCGATCGGCGCGGCGGCGGCAAACCTTCTGGTCCGATCGGGGATGGCACGCCTCCGCATTCTGGACCGCGATTTTGTCGAGGTTTCGAATCTTCAAAGACAATCCCTCTTCACCGAAGCAGACGCCCGCGAAGCCCTCCCAAAAGCCGTCGCCGCCGAAAGGACCCTTCGCTCCATCAATTCCGACGTTCAGGTGGAGGGGCTCATAGCGGACCTAACCCCGCGCAACGCTCAGGAGTTGCTGTCCGGCTTTTCGCTTATCCTCGACGGAACCGACAATTTCGAGACGCGCTTCCTGATCAATGATTTCGCCATCAAGTCCGGTAGCCCTTGGATCTACGCTGCCGCCGTCGCCAGCTATGGCGTCACCTTCACCATTCTTCCCGGCAAAACCGCCTGCCTCGCTTGTCTGCTCGACTGGCCCTCGGGCGCCTTGGAGGAAACCTGCGACACCGTCGGCGTCCTCGGACCCATCGTGAATTTAATCGCCTCCTTGGAAGTTGCCGAAGCTGTAAAGCTGCTTTCGTGCCGCGACGCGGCTTTACACGGGCGCTTGTTTTCTTGCGACGTATGGAGCGGACGATTCCAATCGATCCATCCCGAGCGCAACCCACAATGCCCCGTTTGCGTTCAACACCAATTCTCTTATCTCGCGGGCGAAGTTCAGCCGCACATCACGATGTGCGGGCGCGATTCGGTGCAAATCCACGAGCGCAACCGTTCCTTGGACCTTAAAGCTCTTCAGCAGCGGCTGGCTTCTTCCGTTTCGGATGTGCGCCAGAATGGCTTCTTGCTGCGATTTCTAATTCCGCCTTACGAAATGACCGTATTCACCGACGGTCGCGCCATACTCAAGGGCACCAAAGACCCTGCTGTCGCTCGCTCGCTGTACGCTAAATACATTGGAACTTGAAATCAGGACTACCGCAGGATACCGCTGCGCCCCGGCGGTGTGCGCATCGCCGCTCGGTCCAGGTTTTCTCTCAGATTCATCAGGGTCAAAAATGTACTCAGCACCCGCGCCTTCAGATCATCGGTCAGGTGCAGCCCGCTGGTGGCAACGCGCGCCAGCCGTTCACCGTTTTCCGTGATAAACCTCATGATTTCTCGCTGACGCTCGTGCGCCGTATTCCCCAGCGCTGTTTCCCGCCGCATTTCCGCGCAACCTGCTTCCAGCGATAATGTGAAGTGCAGAACGCAGAGCTTGTGCTCGGCCAGGGCGGCCGGCACATCGTGCTTGCACCCGGAGATGTGACACAGTTCGGTCATAGGCGAGAACCGGTGATTGTTGATAGGTAACATCCCCAGGCTGGAAAAGCTAGCCATCATCAGTACCTTTGCGCCCTATTGTGCAGCGCCCCTGTCCTTCCGGTCAGACGAACAAAGCAGCTCCGTACCTCGGGGCAAACACATATTTCTCCTGTGGAGGCGGCTTTACGCCGCCGGCCTTTCCGCTACGGATTTGCCTGCAGCTAATGCTCCACTACGAAACGACGGCTCGGAACCGACACCCGCAGCGCAATCCCACAGGTTTGGGGTGGCCTCTTTGTGCGACCGCGAGCTTTCTCACCGCGCGGTCCTTTGTGAAATCGTTAAACAACTTTTCAAAAATGATTGACACTCCATGCATGCAAAATGTATAAATATACAGTTAGATGTATAAGTGAATGGAATGAGCGCAACCAAAACATTTCGCCACGGCCAGATCCTTCGCTTGGTCTCTTCCGAGCGGATCTCCAATCAGGAAGATCTTCGCCGCCGCCTTGCGCAGCAACGCATGCGCGTTACGCAGGCCACGCTGTCCCGCGACCTTCACGAATTGCAACTGGTAAAGACGAGGGAAGGTTATCGCGCCACTCAGGGCATTCCGGATGAGTCCGCCTCCGTCCCGCCCCTGACCCGCGCGCTTCGCGAATTCCTGCTCGACATTCGCCCCGCGGAAAACCTTCTCGT
This sequence comes from Candidatus Acidiferrales bacterium, assembly GCA_963776365.1. GTDB lineage: Bacteria > Acidobacteriota > Terriglobia > Acidiferrales > UBA7541 > Acidiferrum. Next base: position 38,986 of record CAVZMQ010000018.1, read on the forward strand.
GCTCAAGACGCCTCCCAGCGGCGCACAACCGCTCGCTGCCGCTCTGGATGCCGCCAAATTTCATGAAATCGCCGGTACCATCGCAGGTGATGACACCGTGCTCATCATTACTTCTAATCGCAAAAGCCGGGAATCCCTCCAAAAGGCCATCGAGTCCCACGTAAAATGAAGGACCCTCGCAACATCGCTGTGATTGGTGTCACTGGCTACACCGGTTTTGAGCTGGCCTCGCGGCTGCTCCATCATCCGGCGGTTACCGCCAGCACTTTCTACGTTCGCGAGACCAATGGCTTGCAGTGCCTTTCGCAGCTTTTCCCGCAGCTCCGCGGGCGCGGCGAAGCACCTTTGCGTCCGCTGGCTCTCGACGCCATCATCTCCAGTGCGGCCGGCACCGCGTTCCTGGCAACTCCCCACGAAGTCTCGGCGGACCTCGCGCCCATGCTTCTTGATGCAGGTCTCCGTGTCATCGATCTGAGCGGCGCGTTCCGCTTTTCTTCGCCCGAAACCTTCATGCACTGGTACAAGCTTCCTACTCCGCACGCCTCCCGCATGCCCGAAGCGGTTTACGGCATGCCGGAGTTGTACGCCGATCAAATTCGCAGCGCCACGCTCGTTGCCAATCCCGGCTGCTATGCCACCAGCGTGATTCTTGCGCTGCGGCCTCTCGCGCAAGCCGGCTTGCTTTCCCGCACTCAGAATGTAATCTGCGATTGCAAATCCGGCGCCAGCGGTGCTGGCAAAGACCCTCGCCGCGACTTGCACTTTGTCGAAGTCGACGAGAACTTCCGCGCCTACAATCTCTTTTCGCACCGGCACACGCCGGAAATCCTGGAACATACGGGCTTGCCCGCATCGCAGGTGATCTTCACCACCCACCTTCTGCCCGTGGCGCGCGGCATTCTCTCCACCATCTATGTCTCGCTGGCCTCCAAACAGACGCCCGAGGCCATCGAAAAGCTCTTTCGCGAATATTTTGCGGCGAAACCCATGGTTCGTATCTGGGCTGCCGGCAAATTGCCGGAATTGCAGCACGTAACCAACACCAACTTCTGCGATATCGGTTTCGCTCTCGACGCTGACGGCCAGCGTCTCATCGTCGTTTCCTGCCTGGACAATCTCGGCAAAGGCGCCGCGGGTCAGGCCGTTCAAAATCTCAACCTTATGTTGGGTATTCAGGAGCAAACAGGACTGCTATGAGGATCGTCATCAAATTCGCCGGAGCCTTGCTCGAAGACCAGGATCAAGTCGCGTCTCTCTCGCTCCATGTCGCCGGTCTCGCTCGCCACGGCCATGAAATTCTCGTGATCCATGGCGGTGGCCGTCTTTTTACCGCGCTCCTGAAGCGCATGGGCATCGAAAGTGAGTTCGTAGCCGGTCTCCGCGTCACCGATCGTGAAACCCGCGATGCCGCGGTCATGGTCTTCGGCGGTCTCCTGAATAAGCGTTTGGCCGCCTCCCTCACTGCGGCAGGCCAGCCTGCTGTCGGAATCTCCGCCGCCGATGCCGCTTCTTTTTTGGCCTCGCCTGTGGTTCACAATGACGAGGAGGGCAGCCTCGGTTTCGTCGGCTATCTCACCGGTGTGAACGTCCCGTTCCTAGAGTCGCTCTGGCGCGAGAAACTGCTTCCGGTCGCGGCTTGCCTCGGCCAGGGTCCCGACGGCGAACTCTACAACATCAACGCGGATCACATGGCCGCAGCCTGCGCTGAATTCATCAACGCCGATCATTTGATTTATCTCACCGACGTCGCCGGTGTCCTGCATGGCGAAAATGTCATCTCCGCCATTTCCTGCGAGCAGGTTGAAAATCTGGTGCAAGCTCGCGTGGTTTCCGGGGGCATGGTGTTGAAACTGGAAGCTGCCAAGCGCGCCTTAGAGGGCGGCGTAGAAGAAGTTCATATTGTCGGCGGCGATTCCGCGGCAGCTATTCTGGATCCGCAGCTATTTACCGTCGCTTCCGACAAGAATGCCATTTCAAGTTTGCCAGGCACGCGTGTCCTTCGGGCTTCTTTACCCCCCGAATTCGCGTCTCCGGCATTTGTCTAGGCTTTTGCCTTATGGAGAAGAACTAATGACTGCTTCGTCTGCATCGCTCACTATCCCGCTCGCCAAGGATCTGCTCACCGGCGCGGAATGGGGTCCTGCGGAAACGCGCGACCTCTTGCATCGCACCGCGGACATTAAGGCGCGGCCTTCCCGTTACGCGTCGGTCCTGCGTAACAAGCACATCGCGCTAATCTTCGAGAAGCCCTCGCTGCGCACTCGCGTCACCTTCGAAGTCGGTATTCAAAGTATGGGCGGCTTTGTGGTCTTCCTGGATCACACCCAAGCCCGCCTCGGCGAGCGCGAGTCTATCCCCGATGTCGCCCACAATCTCGAACAATGGGTGCAAGGCATCGTTGCCCGCGTTTACGAGCAGCGCGTTCTCGAAGAAATGGCCTCCAATATCAACATTCCCGTGGTGAATGCGCTGTCTGACAAATTCCATCCCTGCCAGGCCCTGGCCGATTTCTACACGCTCGAAGAAAAATTTGGCTCCCTGAACGGCCTTAAACTCGCCTACGTCGGCGATGGCAACAACGTTTGTCATTCGCTTCTATACCTCGGCGCTCGCCTGGGCGTGCAAATCCGCGTCGCCACTCCGGCGAACTATGCCCCAGATGCCGATGTGATCGCAGATGCGAAGCGCGTCGCGAAAGAAACCCACGCCAAGATCGAGCTGTTCACCGATCCGCAAGAAGCGGTCCATGGCTGCCAGGCCGTCTATACCGATTCATGGACCAGCATGGGCTTTGAGGCCGAAGAGAAAGTCCGCCGCCAGGTCTTCAAGGCTTACCAGGTCAATCGCAAACTCATGGAGCACGCGGCCAATGGCGCCGTCTTCATGCACTGCCTTCCGGCACATCGTGGCGCGGAAGTAACCGACGAAGTTCTCGACGCCCCCTATTCCGTGGTTCTGCAGCAATCGGAAAATCGTATGTACGTGCAGAAAGCGATCCTGCACTCGCTCTACACCTAATCTTTTTGGCTTACCGAGGAGAGAGAACGAAGTGAATCAAACTGTACACAAACCCAAGAAAGTCGTTTTGGCGTATTCCGGTGGACTCGATACGTCTATCATTATTCCCTGGCTGAAGGAAAACTACGGCTGCGAAGTCATCGCCATGATCGGCGACGTAGGCCAGCAGGAAGATCTGGAAGCCGCCCGCAAGAAAGCCCTCACCACCGGTGCCTCCTCCGCGCAAATCGAAGACCTGCGAGAGGAGTTCATTCGCGATTACATTTGGCCCACTCTTCGCGCGGGGGCCGTCTACGAGCATACCTATTTGTTGGGGACCTCCATGGCGCGTCCGGTGATCGCCAAGCGTCAGGCCGAACTCGCGCTGGAACTTGGCGCTGACGGTCTGTGCCATGGCTGCACCGGTAAAGGCAACGATCAGGTCCGCTTCGAACTGGCCTACAAAGCCATTGCTCCGCACCTCCAAATCATCGCGCCTTGGCGCGAGTGGGCCATCGATTCGCGCGAAGACGCGATCGCCTACGCCCAGAAGCACAAGGTGCCCGTCGAGCAAAGCAAAAAGAATATCTACAGCCGCGACCGCAACATTTGGCACCTCAGCCACGAAGGTGGCGAGCTCGAGGATCCTGCAAACGCTCCGAACGAGGCTATGTGGCAATGGATTGTTTCCCCGGAGCAAGCCCCCGACAAGGCCGAGGAGGTCGAGATCGGCTTTGAATCCGGCAATCCCATCTCCGTGAACGGCAAGAAACTCGGCCCCATCGATCTTCTCAACACGCTAAACGACATCGCCGCAAAGCACGGCATCGGCCGCACCGATCTCGTCGAAAATCGTCTCGTCGGCATGAAGTCTCGCGGCGCGTACGAGACGCCCGGGGGCACCCTGCTCATCACCGCCCACCGCGAACTCGAACGCCTTACGGTCGACCGCGAAACCGCGCATTTTGCCCAGGCTCTCGCGGTCCGCTATGCCGAACTCGTTTATAACGGTCTGTGGTTCTCAGCCCTTCGCGAGGCGCTGGACGGCTTCTTCAACATCGCCCAACAGCACGTCACCGGCTCCGTCGGCCTCAAACTCTGGAGGGGCACACTCCATGTCACCAAGCGCCTCTCGCCCTACTCCCTCTATCGCGCCGACCTCGCCAGCTTCTCCATGGGTCGTTACAATCCCAAGGACGCGGAGGGCTTCATCAATTTGTTCGCCTTACCGGTAACGGTGCGACCGAAGGCCAGAGCCGAAAGCTCCAAGGCGTAATGTCCGCAAAGGGGCGCAGCATGGTTTGCCTTGAGTAACACAGCTGCACCCATCTCGACAGGCGGTGTAAGTCTCGGGAGTTGTCATCCTGAGGAGCGCGCCTTTTGCGCGACGACGGATCTCAACCGACGGTAACCGTGGTTTTAACGTTCTGTAACTTTTGTGAACTGAAAACTGAGAACCGACGACTCATGACTTCCATGACCGAACGGAAAGATGATCGGCTCTGGGGAGGTCGCTTCGACAAGGCGCCTGACGCGCTCTTCGACGCGTTCCAGAACTCCTTCGCCTTCGATTGCCGCCTGCTTCCTTACGAAATCGCGGTCGATCGCGCCTGGGCCAAAGCGTTGCAGCGTGTCGGCATCCTTGCTGAATCGGAGGTCCGCCAGACACTAGCCGCTCTCGACAAAATCGCCGAACGCGCCGAAGCGGATCCTGTTTGGCTGGCCTCTTCGAACGCCGAGGACGTTCACCATTTCGTCGAAAAAGCGTTGGTCGAAGAACTTGGACCCGTGGGATGGAAGCTACATACCGGCCGCAGTCGTAACGAACTCGTGGCCACGGATTTTCGGCTCTTCGTCATCGATGCTGCCGCGGACATTCGCGCAGCTTTGCTTGCGCTCATAAACGCATTCGCCGTCCAGGCAAAAGCGAATCTAAAGACGCCCATGGCGGGCATGACCCACATGCAGCACGCCCAGCCCATTCTCCTGTCTCATTTCTTGATGGCCCACGCGCAGGCCTTTTCGCGCGATATCGCTCGCCTGCAACACGCTTCCGCCTCCGCCGACGCTTGTCCCATGGGTTCGGGCGCGCTCGCCGGCTGCGCCTTCGCCATCGATCGCCATGCGGTGGCTCACGACCTCAGCTTCTCTCGCATTACTCCAAACAGTCTCGACGCCGTCAGCGATCGGGACTTTGCTCTCGACTATCTTTTCGCGCTTTCCGGCATAGCCACACATCTTTCCCGTCTCGCCGAAGATTTTGTCCTGTTTGCTTCCCAGGAATTTTCTTACGCCATACTTCCTGACGAATACTCCACCGGCAGCAGCCTGATGCCCCAAAAGAAAAATCCCGATTCTTGGGAGCTACTGCGCGGCAAGACCGGCCGAATCACCAGCGCCCTCTTCGCCCTGTTCACCACACTCAAAGGTCTGCCTACCAGCTACCAGCGCGACCTTCAGGAAGACAAGGAAGCCCTCTTCGCCGCTCACGACCAAATCAACGATATGCTCGCCGTCGCTACCGGCGCTCTCACCCAAACAAAGTTCCGCGAAGACCGTCTGCGCGCCGCAGCTGCCAATCCGGCTCTCCTGGCCACCGATGCTGCCGACTACCTCGTCCGTCGCGGCATACCTTTTCGCCAAGCTCATGATCTTGTCGGCCAGGTCCTGCGCGAAGCAGAAAAACAAAACAAGCCGTGGTTCCAGCTTTCGCCGCAAGATTTTCGCAAGATCTCTCCCTCCTTCGGAGAGGATTTCTTGCCCAGCCTGTCCGTCGACAATGCCATTGCCTCCAAGGCCGTTCCTGGAGGGACCTCCGAAGGTTCCGTTCGCACTGCCATCACCGAGCTTGAGCAAAATCTCGCCCAACTGGAGAAACAATCATGAGCGTCGGCGCTCTCGTCTACATCGTTGAATCTACCTCCTATCATGCGGAGGATCGGAGGTCCCTTCCGTGAATTGCGCGTCCGTCCCGCGGATCCGCCGCCCATGAAACAAGCTCCTTCTGAAGCTGCACTCCCTCGTGGTTTTCGTTTCGCGGCCACCGCCTGTGGCTTGAAGAAAACCGGCGCTCTCGATTTGGCTCTGCTCTCTAGCGATATGCCGGCTTCCGCTGCTGCCGTGTTTACGCAAAATCTGGTGGTCGCGGCTCCCGTCACTGTTTCTAAAGCCCACCTGCATGCCTCGAAAGGGCGCATGCGCGCGGTCATCATCAACGCCGGCAACGCGAACTGCGCTACCGGTACCGCCGGCCACGCTGCCTCGATCAGAACCGTTGAGGAAACTGCTCGTCATCTCCGCTGTAAACCGGAAGAAATTTTGGTCTGCTCCACAGGCGTCATCGGCGTTCCGCTTCCCGTAGAAAAAATCCTTCGCGCTCTCCCCGGCATCACCAGGAATCGTCGCTCCTCCGCTCGCTCGTTTGCCGAACTCTCGCTCGCGATCTGTACCACGGACACTCGCCCCAAAACTGCCAGCGCTTCCTTCCGCATGGGAGGCAAGCGTATACATCTGGTGGGCTGCTCCAAGGGCGCTGGCATGATTCATCCCAATATGGCCACAACTCTCGCCTTCGTGGCCACCGACGCCAGCATCTCGCCCTCTGTGCTGCAAAAGGCTCTGCGCGATGTGACCACCCGCACTTTTAACGCCATCAGCATTGACGGCGACACCTCCACCAACGACACGCTGCTCGTGCTTGCCAATGGGGCCGCCGGCGCTCCCGCGATTCGATTGGGTTCCTCGGCGCATCGTGCTTTTTCCAGGGCGCTTGAGGAAGTTTGCCATTCGCTCGCATTGCAGATTGTCGCCGATGGTGAGGGTGCGCAACGTGTCATCGAAATCGAAGTCCGTGGTGCCAAAACCGAGTCCGCCGCGCGGCGCATCGGACAAACGATCGCCACTTCTCCTCTGGTGAAAACTGCTTTCGCAGGAGGAGACCCGAATTGGGGCCGCATCTTTGCCGCTGCTGGTCGTGCCGGCGTAAAGTTCGATCCCGATCGCGTGGACATTCACATGGCCGGCATCCCCGTTCTTCGCCGCGGCCAACCGCTCGACTTCAACGAACGAGCTGCCAGCAACCGCCTGCTGGAAAAAGAGGTCCACATCGTGATCCATCTGCACGCGGGCCGTGCTTCCGCCCGGTATTGGACTTGCGACTTCACCGCCGAATATGTGCGCATCAACGCCAGTTACCGCACCTGAGCGACGGCCTCTACGGGGAAGCATGTAGCTCGCCGGGAACCGCGCTGTACCTTTCGCTTCCGTCGTAACCTTGTTAAGTGCGCCCGGCGGTTCCGGTACTCCCCGACACCTCTTTTGTCCACAATATTGGTTGCAAAACTAGTCTTTTTTCGAGACCATTCACGGGACCACTGGCCTCCTCTGCCCTCCTCGGCACTCCTCCCGGTTTGCCTTTCCCGGCGGACGAGGTTTCTCAGTGCGCTCCGCAACTCGTTGTTTTAGGTTCCGGACAGAAGGAGTTCGCAGGTGAAGAAGCTTTACGTCGGTAATCTCCCTTTCAGTGCATCAGAAGAGCAATTGCAGGAATGGTTTGGACAGTTGGGAATCAGCCCTTCGGCGATCAGCTTGATTCGCGATCGCTTCACAGGCCAATCCCGCGGATTCGCTTTCATCGAAATCGCTAACGATGAAGAGGCGGATCGCGCGGTAACCAGTCTCAACGGTCAGAACTTTGGCGGCCGGAACCTTGTTGTCAACGAAGCGCGTCCCCAGACGGAACGCTCGGGCGGCGGCGGTGGACGTGGTGGCTACGGCGGTGGTGGTGGCGGCGGTAGAGGCGGCGACCGCGGTGGACGGGGCGGCGGTGGTGGACGGGGCGGCGATCGTGGGGATCGCGGCGACCGTGGCGATCGCGGCAACCGCTGGTAAGCGCGCCTTTCTTCTCATCTCCTCTCCGTGCTTCGGGCCTGTGGGCATGCGTTCGAAGCACAGTTTTAACCAGCAGAAACCAGGCCAGCTCTGGGTGTGCCTAATCCCGTTTTTCACGATTGGCCTTGGCAGGCGCCGCCTTCTGCGGCTTTACGCCGCTGCGTGGTGACTTCCTCACGGCGACACCGGTGTTTTTCACAGCCTTCAGAAATTTAACTGGTGTGATTCCTCGCTTCTATGTACTATCCCGCCGAACTGAAGAATTGGCGCCGATCGCGTTGCCTCTCTTTGCAGGCGCTGCCGTCTCGGCACTTCGCTCCGATATTCAAAAGTGACCGAAACATCTCACCGGTTGACGTGTTTGAAACACCAGGCGAAGAATTTTCTTCGCGCCCTACAGCCTGGAGTCTATAAGGAGTACAGTTCGCACTTTACTTTGTGCGGCAGATTGGATTCGGCCCGCTGCACCAGCGAACCTTGATGCACTTCTTTCGCATCTAAGAAGGGCGAAGACTTACGGAAATGCAGACTTGGCACAAACGCGACTGGAAGCAATTTTACGAGCTGGCCCGCCGGCCCTGGCAGCGTCATCGGCCGCCTCGCCCCGTTTATCCCGCAGGCATGAATCGTGTTCAGCCCGCTGCGGGCTTCAGCCTCTCCGAACTAGACGATGCGGGCGTGGATCTGGATTTGGCGGAGAGCCTCGGCTTGCCAGTCGATGCCGGGCGCATTGGTGCCTACGGCCCTAACGTCACGACGCTGCGAGATTTTGTGCGCTCCTCCCGCCAGCCGCTGTAGCACGCACGCTACCCCTGCCTTCCGTGTTTGTCGGCTTTGGCATTCCCACGTAAAATAGAGGTGTCACCTCTATATGGCCTCGCCCTTTAATATCATTTCTAACCCGGTCCCTTCGGTACAGGCTCATCCGCGCCCCGATTGGCTCCGTGTCAAATTCTTTGGCGGTGATCGCTACCAGAATCTCAAGCGCATCATGCGCACACTGGATTTACACACCGTTTGCGAATCAGCACGGTGCCCTAACATGGGCGAGTGCTGGGAACATGGCACCGCCACATTTATGATCCTCGGTGACATTTGCACTCGGGCCTGCGGCTTCTGCGCCGTGCCCTCAGGAAAACCCATCGGTCCTCCCGATGATGAAGAACCCTTTCGGGTGGCGGAGGCGGCGGCCCGCATGGGCCTTCGTTACGCCGTCGTCACCAGTGTGAATCGCGACGATCAGCCCGACGGCGGCGCTCGCATCTTTGCCCAAACCATCCAAGAGATTCGGCGGCGTCTTCCTGGATGCAAAGTTGAAGTTCTGATCCCCGATTTCCGCGGTGATTGGAGCGCCCTCGACACCGTCCTCGCCGTCAAGCCCGACATCCTCAACCACAACACCGAAACCGTCCCCCGTTTATATCGCCAGGTCCGCAAAGGCGCACTCTACGAGCGCTCACTAGAACTACTGCGTCGCTCCAAGCAGACTCATCCTGACGTACCCACAAAGACGGGAATGATGCTTGGGTTGGGCGAAGATAAAAACGAAGTGCTGGCCACCATGCAGGATCTCGCCGCCCAAGGAATCGATATTCTGACCCTGGGCCAATATCTACAGCCCACCGGCGAACATCTTCCCGTCGTCCGCTTTGTTCATCCTCAGGAATTCGCCGAGTACAAGCAGCTTGGAGAACAGATGGGTTTTAAGCACGTCGAATCCGGCCCGCTGGTACGCTCCTCCTATCACGCGTTCGATCAAGCCGAATCCGCCATCCGCTAGCGTGGCCGAATAGGATCCGTGCCTTTTCTTAGGGCAAGGCGCTTTCTTCGTAGGGCGCAGGATTCCTGCGCCCCGGGTACGCACCGGTGAAAAACCAGGCGCTACGGGGCGCCACAGGCCTCAGCAATACGATGAATTCGCCAAGCTGGGGTCCAGCAATGCTGATACAAAAGAGCTGTCATTTCGAGCGCAGCGAGAAATCTTTCTTCGATTCTTCTTTTTTCCTTAGGAGGTGCGGCGTGTCATTTCTGCTCGACAACTGACCAATCGGTGAACGGCACCGCTCGGCCCCCTCGCACAATCGTCGGAATCACATGGTCAAACCCTTTGTGTGACTTCACCGAATAGTTCAGCTTCAATTCCTGCCCCAGCCCCATATCTACTCCGTGCATGGACTCGATTTCGTGGATTAATCCCTCGCGCGTGGGTTCCTTGCCCGCTCGCTTCAGGCCCGCCACCAACACCATGGCATCTACGAAACCTTCGAGACTCACAAAGTTGGGCCGCGCGCTTGGCATGTATTTCTGCAGCGACCGCCGGTACAGCGCTACCGTCTTCAAATCCGTCAAGTAGTAAGGTGGCACGACTTGCGTGATCACTGTCCCTTCGGCATCTGCTCCCGCATCTTGAATCAAATCGTCGGTACCCACAAACGACACCGTCAGGAACAACGGCTTCCATCCTTTGGCATGAGCCTGTTTCAGGATCGGCGTTACCGTGTTCGACGGACCCACCACCACGACCGCTTGCGGATTCGCCGCCCGCACCTTGTCGATCGCATCACTCACCTGATTCGTTTGCCGCGCATACGATGCTGTCGCCGCGGTTGCCGCCCCTTTTGCTTTCAACGCGGTCTCCACTCCCTGCAGCACCGCGCTTCCGAAGGCGTCGTCCGGATAGATCACCGCAATCTTTCGGTAATGCAGCGTATCCCACAGACCTTCAACCTGTTCGCGTGTTTCGTCGAAATAGGACGCTCGGACGTTGATCACCCATCGCCTCATCGGTGTGTACAGCGCCTGCGCTCCGGTGAATAATCCGACCAGCGGTATCTCCTTCGACTCCGCCAGTGGCACATATTTCATCGCCGTGGGCGTGCCGACGAAAAACCCTAAGGCAAAGACCTTTTGCGCCATCAACTTGTCCCAACAAGCTTGCGCTTTCGACGGATCGTAACTGTCGTCAAAAGAAAACAGGTGGATCTTGCGGCCATTCACCCCACCTTCCTCATTTACCAGTTCGAAGTACGTTTCGGCTCCAACTACCGTCTCCCGTCCAAGAAAACTGGACGGACCGTCGATCGCCGCGCAAGAGCCGATCGCGATGTCCTTGTCAGTGAGCCCCGGCGTTTGTGCCGGCAATTTACCGGCTCCGCCACAAAAGCCGAAAAGAAGCAAACTCCATGCGCAAAGGGTCCGTATTCGTACGCCGATCATCTCTAGCCTCTCAATCTTTCTGGACGTTAGGCCCCCGGATCCTCACTTCTGGTAAGACAGTTTAGGTTGGCCGAAACGAGGGGACAAACAACAACCCGCAAGCGCTGACGCCAATCCGCCAGTTATGTCTTGAACAACGATGATGGGAGCTGTGGCTGGCTGGCCAGACACACCCCCGGCCATTTCTGGCGCTTTTTAAAGGGGTTTTACTGCCTAATTCGGAGATTACTTCGCGGCGGCGGCGGCTTTCTTGGCGGCTTTTGCGGCGGTCGAAGCTTTGCGGCGGCGCTTGGTCTTGGGCGGGGTGGCTGGCGCTTCACCGATCAACTCTGCGGACAACATGCTCGTCACGAACAATTTCGGCCCATGATCATCGAAATCCACGGCGGTGCGTTCCTGATCGGATGCGGTTACGATCCCTAGGCCGAATAAATCATGCTTGATGGTCTGCCCTTCCTGCATTACTTGCACAACTGCCTCCTTGGAACCTCTCGCGACTTGTCTCGTGTTCTTCTTTCTGTCCTGACTGGGGAAGGTCCCCGACCCCTCGAGGACCTCCCGATTTTCACAGGCTAGAGGCTTGTAACGTTCTCTGCCTGAAGGCCCTTCGGGCCCTTCTTGACCTCGAACTCAACGGCCTGACCTTCATTCAGCGATTTGTAACCATCCATCTGAATTGCGGAGAAATGTACGAAAACGTCTTCTCCCGTCTGCCGTTGGATGAACCCGTAACCCTTCGAAGCATTGAACCACTTCACTGTTCCTTGTTCCTTCACTTCTGAACCTCGAGATTGAATTGCTTTGCCTCTCTTGGCCCCTCAGCTCAATCTCCCGAGCCTCAGGATTGCCTCTAGCCCCGACCAAAAAAAGGGCTGCGAGTTTGTTCTCGCAGCCCCCTGAACGAGTCAAAAGGTAGTACAAGAGCAACAAACGCTATACCTAACACTATCACAGATAAGGGCTTATTGTCCACAGGGATGTGCCGTGCCACCAAACTGCAGCCTTTCCTGTACTCGCTTGATTTTGAGATAGTTACTCGGTTTTCGGGTACTTTCTACACACGCCTGACACCACTACGGCTCTTCCAGCGATTCCGGCTCCAGGCTCAGACTTTCTCCGCCTTGTTCCCTCTTTTGCCAATACTTGCCGACCCAAGCTTCCCAGCTTTTTCCTGCCGCCGTGTCTCGACCCGTGAATGCGAGCGCGGCAATCTCAGCGTAACAAATTTTGACCCTTTGGTTGGAGTCCTTCGGCAGCACTCGCACAAATGACTCACACAGGCTCTGGCCCATGACCCGATCGAATATGTATCCCTCGATTTTGGACCCGTCTTTCCGTGTCACGGAAATATCTCCGCGATAATCGAATGCTTTCTCAAGCGCCTCCCGAAGGTCTTCCTCGCTCGCAAGCTCCGGAACCCAACCCTGCAAGGTTTCGTGCGTTACTCCCGGCGCCACTTCTAACTCATCGGGATTCAACACATGCTCCGGACGATCGGCGTGGCGTGGCCCGGTCACGCGCGTGTCTCCTCAAGATTGTTGGATTTGCCCTTGATTTGCACCAACGGATTATATGAATGCACCGGTTTCACCGGCTCATTCAGCAACTGCAGCGCTCCTTCATCCTCATTGCGCGTAAAAATCGTGGCTTTCGCCGTTTCCAGCAAACCCTTCAGCGAACTAAACGTATGATCCACGCCCGAAGCCTCATATCCGCTGTGTACCATGCAATTCGCACATTTTGGATTACCCGACTCCGTCCCGTAATTTTCCCAATCCGTGGTCTCCATCAGCTCTTGGAACGTATCCGCGTATCCGTCCTGGAGCAGGTAGCAGGGCTTCTGCCACCCAAATATGGAGTAGGTCGGCATTCCCCAAGGTGTGCACTTGAAGTCGCGCTTTCCCATTAGAAATTCCAAAAACAACATCGATTGGTTAAATTGCCACGACGGCTTACGGTTTGACAGAATCGCGCGGAAAAGTCGCCGCGTCCGCGCTCGCCCCAAAAAGTGCTTCTGGTCCGGCGCCTTATCGTAGGAGTAGCCGGGCGAAAGCATCATTCCTTCTACGCCCAATTCCATCATCTCGTCGAAAAACGCTCGCACACTATTCGGGTCAGCGCCGTCAAATAGAGTGGTATTCGTGGTCACTCGGAAGCCACGCTTCAGCGCTTCTCGTATACCCTCCACGGCTAGTTCGTAGCCGCCCTCGCGGCACACGGAAAAATCATGGTGTTCCTTTTGCCCATCCAGATGCACGGAAAACGTTAGGTACTTGCTGGGCGTGAACAGGTGCAGTTTTTCTTTCAGTAGTAGCGCGTTCGTACACAAATAAATGTATTTCTTGCGCGCTACCAGCCCTTCCACAATCTTCTCAATCTGTGAATGCATCAACGGCTCGCCGCCTGGAATTGACACCATCGGCGTCCCACACTCGTCCACTGCCTTAAAGCACTCTTCCGGGCTTACTTCGCGCTTCAGCACGTGTGCGGGGTATTGGATCTTCCCGCAGCCAGCACATGCCAAGTTGCACCGGTACAGCGGTTCCAGCATCAGCACCAACGGGTACTGTTTGCGTCCCTTAATTTTTTGCTTCAGGACGTAGCTTGCCACCGTCCAGGCTTGCGATACAGGTACAGGCATTCTCTCCCCTAGTCACGCTTGGCTAGTTCCTTCGATGCGGAGGCCCCAGCCCCCGAATCTCTAGTGTACTCGACAAGCAACACTTCCCGGAATCATTAGATTTTAGCCGAGAACTCACCATCCACGTCCCATCACGGTGCGGCACCTGTAGGGATTCAGCAACGCCGGACCCCAGGTCCGCACAATTCAAAACCCTCTCCCTTTACCCAGTAGCGCCGTGCCTTTAGGCCGGCATCTTGGGCTTCTCTTCCATTCTCTGTTCCCTCATGCAGCACTCCGTCATTCCCCTTCGTCCTCCCTTGAACTAAGCTTCCTAACCGTGCGTATCTCATCTCGTCCACACAACCGCTTCCGAGGAGCCACTATGCACCGCTTACGTCTGCTGACGATTCTGCTCGCCGGAGTTTTCGCTGTCGCTGGAGCCCAAGCGCAAGGCGGCCAAGCCTCATCAGCACAGCCCACCGGCCCTCTCACCGGCCGCTGGATCATCAGCGCGGAATATTTAGGAACACCGGTCAACGCCACCATGGAGCTGACCCAGCAACAGGACAAGCTCACCGGCAATTTCGATGGCGACAAGCTCGAAGGCTCCGTAACCGGCAACTCCCTCCACTTCCTGGCCAAAGACGACCAGGGCGGCTCCGAGGAAGGCACTGCTACCTTCGAGGCTGGCAGCATGGCCGGCACTGTCATTTGGATTGATGGCACCAACCCCGACGCATCCCGCGACCGTCCCGTTCACCGCAAATCTTGCCAAGCCGCGTCCGGCAGGAACTCCCAAGACGCACGAGTTCACTCCCACGACCTTTTATCGCCAGTTCTCGCCGCACAATAAGCCCGTCCTCACGATCGCGCCCGGCGATACCGTCCACACCACCACCGTCGACGCCGGCGGCACCGACGAAAAAGGGGTCCCCCGTGTCCTAGGTGGCAACCCCGAAACCGGACCATTCTTCGTCGAGTCGGCGCAACCTGGCGATACGCTGGTCATTCATCTCGTTCGCGTTCGCCTCAATCGCGATTGGGCCGTAAGTGATGACGCCGTCGTTGATCGCGGGCTCGACAGTGGTCTTGCGGTTAAAATGAAAGATGGCGGCAAGCCCATTCGTTGGCACCTCGACACGCAGCAAGGAATTGCGACTCCCGATAAGCCCGCCGAGCATCTCACGCACTATTCGGTGCCGCTCAAGCCAATGATGGGTTGCGTGGCCGTTGCTCCCGGCCTCGCAGGTGCGCCTCCGGGCACCGGCGATTCCGGCAATTGGGGTGGCAACATGGATTTCAACGAGATTGCCGAGGATGCCATCGTCTATCTTCCCGTGCGGGTCCCGGGCGCATTCCTTTACGTCGGTGATGGACACGCCGCCCAGGGCGATGGCGAACTTACCGGCAATGCTCTCGAAACCTCCATGGACGTGACCTTCACCGTCGACCTTATTTCCGGCAAACACATTCCTGGTCCGCGCGTCGAATCCGCCACCCACATCATCGCTATGGGCTTGGACGGCTCCCTCGATGGCGCATTCCGCGACGCCACTTCCAACATGGCCGACTGGCTGATGAACGACTACAAACTCACTCCCTCCGAAGTCGCCCAAGTCCTCGGTTCAGCCGCAGAATATAAAGTCAGCGAAGTGGCCGACCGCAACGCCGGCATGGTCCTCAAGATCAGCAAGGATCGCCTGCAATCCCTAAAGGCCGCTGCAAAGTAGCCCGATCCTTCGCCGCCCTCTGTGGGGACGGCCTTCTGAGGCCAAATCTGACTCTGCTGGCCGCTTGTGGCAAAATAGTAGGTCTGTAGACGCGACCTATGCCGAACCGTGTGACACTCGCTCCTGAAAAGTCCGCGAAACCCGCGAAGAAATCCGTCACCTCCAATGGCACCGGACATGCCGAACGCGAACGCATCTTCTACCTGTTCCGCCGCTGGGGCTTTTATGAAGCCACCCTGGACCCCCTCGGCTATTTCGCGCCCCTCAAATGTCCCGATCTCGACGGCCTCACCGGCGAATACGCTGACGAAGCCCGCCGCCTTTACTGCGGCAATACCGGCGTCGAGTTCCTCCACATCCCCGAACCTGAACGCCGCAGTTGGATCGCCGAACGTATCGAAGGCCCCGAATTCGAAGTCAATCAGCAAAAGATTCTCGATCGTCTCGTTCGCGCTGATCTTTTCGAGCAAATCCTCCAGAGCCGCTATCTCGGCAGCAAGCGCTTCTCTCTGGAAGGCAACACCTCGCTGATCCCGCTGCTCGACTCCCTCCTCGACTCCGCCGGCGATTTGGGCGCAATCGACTCCGTCATGGCTATGAGCCATCGTGGCCGTCTGAACGTGATGGCACACATCGCTTGCAAGCCGGTCCACGACGTGGTCGCGGGCTTCGAGGATGTCGATCCTCGCAGCGTTCTCGGCGCGGGCGACGTGAAATATCACGTTGGGGCCACCGGCGCATACACCACGTCCTCCGGCAAGCAGATCAACGTTCACTTGGTTTCCAATCCCAGCCACCTGGAAGCGGTCGATCCCGTCGCTATGGGCCGCGCCCGTGCCAAGCAGACCCGCCACGGCGTTCACGGTGCGGTAATTGACCGTTCTCCGGCAATTCTCAACAAGGTTTGGGGAATCGTGATGCATGGCGACGCGGCCTTTGCCGGCCAGGGCATCTGGGCGGAAACTCTCAATCTCGCCGATCTCGCCGCTTACACCGTGGGCGGCTCCATCCACATCATCGTCAACAACCTGATCGGCTTTACTACACGCCCGGTCCAGGAACATTCCTCGCGCTACGCTTCCAGTATCGCCCGCCGCCAGAGCGTACCCATCTTCCACGTCAACGCCGAAGACCCCGATGCTGTGGTGGGTATAGGGCGCATCGCTGCTGAATATCGCGCCCAATTTCAGTCCGATGTGGTCAT
This sequence comes from Candidatus Acidiferrales bacterium, assembly GCA_963776365.1. GTDB lineage: Bacteria > Acidobacteriota > Terriglobia > Acidiferrales > UBA7541 > Acidiferrum. Next base: position 55,646 of record CAVZMQ010000018.1, read on the forward strand.
TGACCTCGTCGGCTATCGTCGCCACGGCCACAGCGAAGTGGACGATCCCACCATCACGCAGCCTCTGCTCTACGACCGCATCAAGAACCATCAGCCGCTTTGGAAGATTTATGCCGAACAAACCGGCATCAACGCCCAACCCATCGCCGATGCCGTTAAGAAAGAATACGAAGACGAGCAGCGTAAAGCCGCCAAGCTCACCAAAATCCCTCACCTTCGCAAGCTGCCGGACTACTGGTCGCCCTATAACTACGGCAAATACAATCCGGCCTTTGAAGTGGACACCGGGCTCTCCCGCGAAAAAATTGCCGAGATTACCGCCGGCTTGGTCCGCACGCCACCGGGATTCAATGTTCATCCCAAAATCGTGAAACTGCTGGCGCAGCGCTCCGAGATGGGGCAAGGCAAGCGGCCTTTCGACTATGGCTTCGCAGAACTCCTGGCCTATGGTTCTCTCGTGCTCGAAGGTAATCCGGTGCGCCTCACGGGACAGGATTCTCAGCGCGGCACCTTCAACCAGCGTCATGCCGTGCTCGTCGACAACAAGACCGAGCAGGAATATCTTCCCCTCGCGCACCTTACTCCCAATCAGGCCTTCTGCGAAATCTACAATTCTTCGCTCTCGGAAGCAGCTTGCCTTGGTTTCGAGTACGGTTTCTCCCGCGATTACCCTGAAGGCCTCGTCCTTTGGGAAGCGCAATTCGGCGATTTTGTGAACGGCGCGCAGGTCATCATCGACCAGTTCATCAGCGCCAGCGAAGACAAATGGGGTTTGCCCACCGGCCTCGTGCTTCTTCTTCCCCACGGGTACGAAGGCCAAGGGCCCGAACATTCCAGCGCGCGCATCGAGCGCTTCATGCAGCTCGCCGCCGAAGGCAACATGAATATCTGCCAGCCTTCCACCGCTGCGCAGTATTTCCACTTGCTCCGTCGCCAGGCTCGCCGCCTCTGGCGCAAACCACTCGTCGTTTTCACCCCCAAGAGCATGCTGCGTCATCCGGACGCCACCTCCCCCATCGAAGAATTCGAACGCCCGCGCTTCCTTACCCTCGTTCCCGATCGCGAAGTTACCGACGCGCAAAGCATCCTCATCGCCAGCGGAAAGGTCGGCCACGAACTCCGCGCGGACCGCCGTCGCCGCAAAGACACCACAACCGCGATCTTTTTCCTCGATCAGCTGTACCCACTTCCGAAAGACGAGATTGCCGCCGCTATTGCCGCGCATCCAAATGCTCGCGAAATTGTGTGGGTCCAGGAAGAGCCGGCCAACATGGGCGCCCTTTTCTACGTGCTTCCCCGCCTGGAGCGCATCGCCCAAGCCAAAAATCTGCGCGTGCGCACCGTGAAACGTTCTGCCAGCGCCAGCCCGGCCACCGGCTCGGCCAAGGCCCACGAACTTGAGCAAAAAACACTGATCACCTTGGCCTTCGCCACCACTCCCAGCTCTTAAGCTCTTTATGGAGTGCGGCGGCTTGCCGCCGCTTTTGAGAATGGCGCGTCAGGCAGAGTTTTCGCCCACTCGCATTCCGCTTCCCGCCTCGCCCGCCTCGCGTTGACATACCGTCCCTGCTGGCCTACCATGCCCCTACTTTGGTTCCTTGCCACCGGTTCAGGGTCACAAGGCCAGGAGTTTGTGGATGACAGACTGGATTTATATTCAGGAAAATCCGGCGGAGCAGCTCGCCCAGCTTCACTATTTCTCCCTCGTCAAACAGCAGCCCACCGGCGACGTCGTCTTCCGCATCACGGTAAAGGAATTTGCCGCTCCTCCCCCTGGCCAGCGATTGCGCTTCTTCGCCGAGGCCGATAAAGCTGTGAATCAAAAGACCGCTTCGTTTATCCCCTGCGGTTGGGGCCACACACTCTTCAACGCGCTCGGCGATTGCACCCGCCTGATCCGCCAATTCCCTTATGAGGGCGAAGAGCCCTCATCTTGTTCATGACTTATTCTTGCTGGCATCTTTCAAATTTACGGAGCTCATCACTGTGATTCTTCACCTTGTTAAATCCACTCCCAAGCAGGGCGTCACCGTTCTTCAGATGAAGGGCAGTATTCACTCCGGACCGGACTGCCGCCGCGTGGAGCAGGAAACCGAAACGCTCATCGGCGCTAAGGAGAATTTCGTAATCTTCGATCTCTCGGATGTAACCCACATCGATAGCGCCGCCATCGGCTCGATTGTCCGGTGCTTCTCCCGCCTGAAAAGTTCCGGTGGTTACTTACGGCTCGCCGGATGCACCGGCATGATCGAAGCCAGCATCCGCCTTACCCAGCTCCATAAAGTACTCGAACTCTACCCCACCGCTGCCGCCGCGGCCGAAAATTACCCGCAAGCCTGAGCGCGATTCGAATCCACTTCCCTAGCCAGCGGAGCGGTGTCTCGCGCGGTCTCTGGCGTTTTGAAATTTCGTTGCACCTATTTCGCGGCTCTGCTACCCTCCCCCGCAGTGTGTACTCCTCGGAGGCTTATCCATGGCATTCTGCAAAGCGTGTGGTCAGGAAATCGGTACGGCAACTTTTTGCCCTAAGTGCGGCGCCAATCAATCGGCGGTGGTCACTCCTGCGGCAGCCCCTGCAGCTCCTTCGTCCGAAGGGCTTCAGGAAAATGTGGCTGGTCTGCTTTGTTACGTCTTGGGCTGGGTTACTGGCATTATCTTCTTGTTGATTGACAAGCGCCCGTTCGTGAAATTTCACGCGGCTCAATCCATCGTCGTCTTCGGGGGCCTCACAATCATTCGGATTGGCTTGATGTTTATGGGTGGAATGATCAGTGGTGGCTTGGTTGGCTGGGGAGTTTTGGGCATGATCGGGTTGGTCATTAGCCTTATCGGTCTGGTGCTTTGGGTTCTTTTGATGGTGAAGGCTTACCAGCACGAGATGTTCAAGGTGCCCATCGCCGCGCCCATTGCCGAAAACATCGCCGGCCAAGCCCACGCTGTCTAAGCGTGCAGGTGAAAATACCCGTCCTCACGGAATAGCTTCACGGGTACGCCAAACAACGCGCTCAGCTTCTCGCTGGTCAGGACCTCCTCTTTTAGTCCGTCCTCCAGCACGCGCCCTTGCCGCAGCAACACTACCCTCTCGATCTCCGGAATAATCTCAGAGATGTGGTGGGTCACCAGCAAGATACCCAGCCCGCTCTTCGCCAGTTCGCGCATGATCTCACGCAATTCCACCTGCCCTCCAATGTCCAACGCGTTCCCCGGTTCGTCAAACAACAGCGTCTTGGGATCATGCACGAGCGCACGCGCTATCAGCGTGCGTTTGGCCTCCCCAGACGACATCTCTGCCACCGGCCTTTTCGCCAGCTGCGCAATGCCCAGCCTTTGCAAGGCCACCTCCGCCTTCTCAAGCTGCTCTGCCTGCGGCCCATGATGCGGAAATAACCTCGTGCTGCTGAAAAATCCAGACAGGACAACATCCAGTCCGCTCGCATCGCTGGTGCAGGCAGACAGAAAATCCGGTGAAACGATTCCCAGCGAACTGCGCAGCTCCGCCACATTCCATAAGCTCTGTCCCAAAATGCGCATCGTTGAATCTTCCCGCGCCAGCGGGTAATTTTCTCGTGTGATGGTCCGAATCAACGTGGATTTCCCGCACCCATTGGGGCCTAGAATGCACACATGTTCTCCTGACTCAATCCGCAGCGACACCCCGTCCAGCGCCACGTTTTCACCGCGCACCACCGAGACATTCTTCATCTCCAACAAAGGAACGCTACTGTTCATTTCTTCGATGATCCCCAATACTCCCAACCGACTCGTGTAGTGGTTGAACTTTAGATCGGCCATCCCGTATCTTTGTTCTCCGTTTGCCGGCATTCCTCCTCGATCATTCCGTCTTGCCGCTCAACGACAAATCCACTTGTAGGGGCTTTACGCCGCCTGCCTTTTGCAAGCCATTGCTTCAGAGTCTATGCGGCAACCTAACCCTTCGTCAGGGCACGGCTTTCAGTTCGCCCTGAGCTTACGCTTCTGCGTCGCGCCGTCGTTGCGAAGTGTATTCCGCATGGATTTAGGAAAAATGTCCAGAAGTACAATCCAGTTCAGAAGCTTATCTCGCTCGGTGGAATCGCTCTAATCGATGGAAACAAAAAAAGGAGGCGAAAACGCGTCGTTTCCGCCTCCCGGGGTGGGGTGGGGTGTTGCTAACAAGTTCTCCGCGGTCTAAGGTTCAGCACGGAAAGCCGGACCTCCAGCCTCCTTGGCCGGTTGCATTGCGCTGCCGATTTCAGAGACGCACCGATAGAGACTTGTCTTTGCTGATTTTTTTAGCACCCCGTGCCGCTCCTGTCAATTGGAATTCTGTTCATCAAGCCGTAATTTCAATCCTCGGTAACGGTCCAATTTATGATTCGGGTAGGTCGCCTAAGTATCACATTCTCCATGATTTCTTACCGTTAGGGTCGCACGACTCCATTTCCGGCGAGCCATCCAGAATCCTTCGGATGGCTCTCGCCGGAGAGGTCGGGTTGTAGGGCTTTTGCAGGTAATACGAGTGGGGCAAAAAGCGAAGCGGCCCCGTCGGTTCCGAATACCCTTAAATTGTATGTGCTACTACTAAGTAGTAATTATGGTAAGATAACTATATTGTTAACGGCTACGTGCTGGCTGTCAAGAGCCTGTCGCACACGTGGTCAGTTATTTAGGCGCTTTTCTGATGTCTTTCGTTTCGACGCAACGTGAAGGCCGTGAGCCCCGCAATGAGTGCACCCACGATCGCCACGCCTTCCCACACCAGGCCCGCTGCCAAGACCAGCGATGCAGGTGCACCAAATGGGGACAACAGTCCCACCAAGGCGGCCTCCCGCACTCCGATTCCTCCCTGCGTCAATGGGAGTAGTGCCGCCAATTTCGCCAGCGGCCACGCAAAGAACCACACGCGAAGCGGTAGATATAAACCGCAGGAAATCGCCACCCCAACCGTCAACATCAGAAACGTGGATTGAATCGCCGTCCCCATCATCCAGCCGAACAGCAATATGTATGGTTTACGCGACCCCATCCGCAGCGCCCGCCGCAATCGCGCAAGCCTTCGGCGAAAGCTCACCGATCGCCCACTCAAGAGCGGCCTATGCAGCAGCAGACTCAATACAACCACACAGGACAACACAACTGCGAGAATCAAACTCCCTTTGCGTGCCTCCGGCGTAAGCGATGCAGGCACCGAGCTGGGCTGTAGCACGATTCCGAGCAGCACCAGCCCCGCTTGCGCCATCATGTCCAAAAACCGATCCACCACATTGCCGGCAAGAACCGCCGCGGGATTTGGACTCTGTCGAAGACCTACAGCCAGCCGCACCACGTCCCCGCCTATGATGGACGGCAAAAAAAGTGTCGCGAACAGGCCCCCGGTGTAGCACTGCATGCTCGTCGGTAAATCCAAGTTCGCCCCCGCGGCGTTCACCACCATTCGCCATTTCGCAATTCCCACGCCATGGGCCAGCAAATACCCAACGAGAATAGCCAAGAAACGCGAAACCGGTACCCGCCGGATCGCTCCACTCAATAGGTCCCAGGGTAGAAAATGTATGAGAATTCCCAGGACTGCCAGCGCCCCCACCCAACGCAGTCCAGCAACAGACCAGCCGCGGAAGCGGCTCTCCGTCCGATGCGGCCCGATCATTTTTTCCGGCTGACCGTTCTAGCTGCCAAAAATTTCATTGATCTTCTCGGCGAGTTGAAAATCCAGATTGCTGATTCCCTGCACGCTGTGCGTGTTAAGGTCGATCACCACTCTATTCCAAACGTTGAACCACTCCGGATGATGGTTCATCCATTCGGCCACCAAAGCCACTTGCGTCATCCTACCAAACGCGGTGACGAAGTCTTTGCATTCAAACTCCTTGTGCAGCTTGCCCTTTTCCAGTTTCCAGCCCTTTACCGTGTGTAGGTTTTTCTCAATGTCCGCATCGTTCAATTTTTCTGCGCGCATCAAGTCCTCCCCCGCCTGGCTCGCGGCAGCCCCCATTATGCGTTGCCCATACCCCGGCGGCAACAATCCGTCGCTCCCGAATCCATTGCCTGCTCCGTCGAAATCCAGTACGCTTGATAGTTCGCTCCGAGCGAATTTCCGCGCTGTAGGCTCTCTACTAAATTGATGGGAGACATCCGTGAAAAAGAAAATTCGTGTCATTCAATACGGAATCGGGCCGATTGGCGCTTCCATCGTGAAATTGCTCAGAGAAAAAGACTCCGTTGATATCGTCGGCGCTATCGATTTGGATCCCGCCAAGATCGGCAAGGACCTCGCCGAAGTGGTCGGTGCTTCCGACGGCCCTTGGGGCGTGAAGGTGTCTGGCGACGCGAAGGGTGTCTTGGATCAGTCCGCCGATCTGGTCATGCACACCACTTCATCCTCTCTGCCCAAAGTCATGGATCAATTGCTCGCCTGTCTCGACGTCGGTTCTTGCGTCGTCTCCACCTGCGAAGAGCTTTCTTACCCCTATCGCACTCACCCGCAGCTCGCCGATCAACTCGATAAAGCCGCGAAGGATTCCGGCGTGGCCCTGGTTGGCACCGGTGTAAATCCCGGGTTCGTCATGGACAAGCTCGTCATCACCCTTGCCGGCGTTTCTCAACGCATCGATCACGTCACAGCGCTGCGCGTCGTGGACGCCTCCAAACGTCGTCTTCCCCTCCAGAAGAAAATTGGTGCCGGCCTGTCGGTTGAAGAATTTCGCGCCAAAGTTAAGGAAGGCACCATTAAGCACGTCGGCCTTCCCGAATCCGTCGCCATGGTCGCGGACAGCCTGGGCCTGCGCGTCGACGAAATCACCGAATCCATCCAGCCCAAAGTCGCTACCGACCGCGTCCAAACCGAATTTCTCACCGTAGAACCGGGACAAGCTGCAGGTGTTCACCAGATCGCGCGCGGTCTTTCCGAGGGCAAAGAGCTCGTCTACATGGAGCTACAGATGTATGTGGGTGCCGAGGATCCCGCCGACACTGTCGAACTTCAAGGTCATCCGAACATCCGTCTAACGATACCCGGCGGTTCCCACGGTGACATTGCCACTGCTTCCGTGGCCGTCAACTCCATTCCCGCCATTCTGGACGCGCAATCCGGCCTGCGTACGTCTCGCGATTTGCCCATCGGCTTTTTTCCGCCGCGCCCGTTGAAGTGAGCGCGCTCTACTTCTTCCAAAACCGCATCACGGCGGAGTAGTCCAGATCCTCGTTCGCTTCGCCTTTCACATAGTTGTACACTTCCCGCGCTGCCGCCGTGGTCGGCATCGCCACGCCGATTTGATTTGCCAAGTCCAACGCCAGGCCCATATCTTTGTGCATCAGCCGCAACGGAAAGCTCGGTTGGTACTCTCCCTTCAGCATCAGCGGCGTCTTCAAGTCCAACAGCCCTGACCGCGCCATGCTGGCCTGCAACACCTCGAACAGTTGCTCGCCTTTCAGCCCCGCCTTCGTCACCAGTCCAATTGCCTCCGCCACCGCTCCCACCTGCAGCGCCAGGATCGCATTCATCGCCAACTTGATGGTCTGCCCCGCACCAGTCGGCCCAAGATGAAAAAATCTCTTACCCATTACTTGCAGGATCGGCTCGACTTCCTTGAATGTCCCTGGGTCCCCGCCGATCATGAACACCAAATTCCCCTCGCGCGCGCCCCAGTCCCCTCCCGTTACCGGGGCATCCAGAAAACGTACTCCGCGCTTCTCGCAAGCTGTGGCGATTTTCTTTTCCAGCGCGGGAGACACGGTGCTCGAGTCAAGATAAATACTCCCGCGCTTCAGTCCATCCAGCGCCCCATTTTCTCCCCACAGCACCGATTCCAATGCCGGCGGATCGCTCACGATCGTCAACAGCACATCACTCGCGGCGGCCACTTCCTTTGGCGTCTTTGCCAGTGCCGCTCCCGCCTTTACCAACTCGTCGGCTCGTGCCGGCGTGCGGTTCCAAACCGTAAGCGTATGACCCGCTTTCAACAGGTTCATGCCCATAGGCCGGCCCATCAGTCCCAATCCAATCAATCCTATTTTTCGCGATCCCGCCACAGTGCTCACGATTCCTCCTCAGCTTGCAAATTTTTCTCTTTTGATGCATCCCTCTTCGTAGCGGTCTAGCACTGCTTGCCCTGAGGTCCGAAGGGCTTGGCCTCAGCTTCGAAGGGCTGGACCCCATCCCGGCAAGATCTCATCGCGCGAGCGCCGCTTTTTCGGGGTTAAGTTTAGCCGATTCTTTGAACTGGCAGTTCAGTTCGTCTTAATCCAGGGGCTTCGTCACGTTAGTAATAGGAAATGGCGAAAAAGCGGCTTCAGATGCCTCTTCTCTTCCTAGGAGTCCAGCATGGCTTGCCCTGAGCCTCGAAGGGCTGGACCCGATGTCAGCAGCGTTTCGATCCGCGTGCTCTTCGATCCGATAAATGTAGGGATAGGGAATTTCCCACCGGAAGTAGTTGCGCGTTCCCCGTTGTTCCAGGTGCTGTTCCAGAAAAATTGATCGCCCGGAATCGGCTGAGAACGTGCCCGTGGCAGAAAGGAGGACTTCCCCTACACGATAGCGCACGGTTACGGGTCGGCCCAGGAATTCTGAATATCTCGCCACCCTGCGAGTCTCCGAGCGCCTCATGGCAACTTCAATAGTACCGATGTTCTGTTACTTGTGAGATTGTGGAAAATCACGCACCACTGCCCTCGGTTGTACCACAACGTCAGAAATAAAAAAGAGCACCAGCGCTGCCCCAATCCCGTACCCAAAGAGCGCTCCCACCAGCTGCAAAGACCATCCTCCCATGGCACTCAACGGAATGGCTTGGGCTCCCAGGTAGCCCGCCAGCAATCCTGCTGCCGACCCCAGCACCCGGCTCGCCCGCGAAATCTCCAGCGGCGCGTGACACGATGGACACACCAGATCGTCTCCGCGCGTCAGTACCAGTTTTCGAGGCACGCGCACAAAACAAAGCGGACATGTCTGATTCCACATGGCTTTGGCCTGCTTCCTTCCGCCTTATCTAGACAAATCCTTGACCACCGCTTCCGCGGCGCGCCGCCCACTGCGCATCGCTCCCTGGATCGACGCATTATCGCGGTGATCGCCGCAAACGTATACCCCTGGCCGCACCCGTACGGGGCGTTCCGGCGGATCCAGCGCTCCTGGATATTGCTGCGGCTGCGCGTGGCTCACGTAGTACCCACGCAAAAACTGCCACGTGCTTGCTACTTTCCCGAACCAATTCTTCATCTGCGCGATGATAAACCCGCTCAACTGCGCTTCGGTCAGCTTGTGTTTTCCGAGCACCGTCGCGGATATCAGGTGTTTCCCCGCGGGCGCGTAGCTCGGCGCCACATTCGAGATCACCGCGAAATTATTGACTGGTCCCGCTCCGTCGCCATTTAGCACCAGCATTCGTTCCTTCATCGGCGCTTCTTCCGCCGAATAATAAAAACACGTCACACTTCGCGAAGACGGCTCTACTTCGCCAATCAGATGCGCCGCGGAAGGTCCGTCGGCTGCCACCACAATCGCCTTCGCCCGCAGAATCTCCCCACCCGCCAACTTGACATCATTTTCGTGCAGTTCGTCCACGCGCGTGTTCAGCCGTACCGCATTCTCTGGTAGCTTCTCCGCAAGTTGCGCGGGAATCGTTCCCATCCCGCGTGCAGGCACGGCCACGTCCCCTTCGGACATCATTTTGAACACGAATTCGTACATGCGGCTCGATGATTTCAGTTCGCCGTCCAGAAAAATTCCCCCAAGGATTGGCCGGAAAAACCGGTGGATCATCTGCTGCGAAAAACGGGCGGCCTCCAATGCCGCCTTTGTCGAACGGTCCGGCCCCGCGAAAATCTTTTCGATCGAAGCACTCTTCAACCGGCTCCGCAGCCGCGCCATTCGCAATTTGTCACCCAGCGTTCCAAATTCCGATTGCAGCGCCTCTTTCCATGCTCCCGGAGTTCGCCATGGATCTACCAGCCTGTTCATGCGTCCCGCGTACCAGGACAATGCTCCCGGTGTGAACGTCTTAAGCTCCAGGCGCCCATAATCCAGCATCCCCTTCGCTTCCGGAAACGCCGTCAACAGCACTTGGAACCCACGATCCAGCAAGAATCCATTCACTTCATCCGTGTGCACCCGGCCTCCAATGGCGTCTGATTCTTCAATCATTTGGAACCCAACGCCATTTTCCTGAAGTGCTCGTGCGCAACAAAGACCCGCAAGGCCTCCGCCGATAATCAGCACGTCTGGACCAGCAGGCATAAGGCAGACATCCCTCAATAGATCATTGGTGACCTGATTGCTTTGGATTGCACCCCATATCCTGCGGTAAGCCCCGCGTGAGCGCAAGTCTGGAGCCTGGGATGGCTCGGCTTATGGTGGCCAGAGTTTCCTTTGACAGGGTCGTCGCGCTTTGCGTCCGGCTCCCGTCGAGAATCGCTTGGTCCACTTGCGCTGCCGTTTCAATCTTTCCTCTTTCGCGCCTGCAGTATCTCAACCGTGGTCTTGTGCCGCCAGGCGAACATTCGTTGCAGCCGTCGCCGCGTATAACTTCCCCCGACAAGCCTTCCCAACCATCCCAGCGGAAACTCATATTCCACGCGATCCTCCAGCCAACTTGCATCCGCGCTCTCTGCTTCAAATACATGTGTGTGCTCCCATCGCCGGAATGGCCCAGACACCATCACGTCCCGAAACATTCTTCCCGGCTCGCAGGCGGTATGCTCTGCAATCCAATCCTGTGAAAGCGGTCCGACGGATACGCGTAGCGTCGTCCGCGACCCTGGCGTCTCCATATCTCCTGGTGTCCCGACCACTCGCGCCTTCTCCCACGGCGGTGTCAATCGTTCCAGCGCGCCCGCTTCCGCGTGTACTCGATACACCTCGTCCGCCGAAGCGGGCATACGGCTGCGATATTTAAAAAGCTCGCTCATTCGTCTGGGAAGCTCAATCGCGGTTGCGCCCGCTCCTTCCCGCTGTACTTTCGAATGTAATTCTCCACCGATACCTTTCTCGCCGTATTCTCCGAACTCATATACCGGATCGTCCCATACACCGGCCGCTCCGGTCCCCATGGCCGGTCGAAGCGCCCCAGTACCCAAAAAATCCCACTGTAAGAATTGGGATTCCTCCCGTCCACGGCGTACTTGTTGTTTAAGTGAATCATGATTTTCGCCGCTTCCTGCGGGCGGCGCGACCATTCCAGTATTTTCTTCCCCCACAGCATTCGCAGGTAATTATGGATTCGGCCTTCTCGCGCCAGCTGCGTTTGCGCTGCGTTCCAAAGCGCATCGTGTGTCCGCGCCCCCTCAAGCTCTTCCAATCTGTAAATGGCTTTGCGCTCGTCCTTGGCGTGCTTGCTCAACGTCTCTTGCGCCCACCCTGGCAACGATTCGTACTTATCATAGTCCGCACGGTGCGCCGCGAAGTTGTAACCCACTTCCCTCCAGGTGACCAGCTCGTCCAGGAAACTCTCCGCCGCCGGACTCATGTTCCACCAGCCCTCCCGGCTGCCATGATTCTTTACCGCTAGCTTCTCGGGTTTCCATTTCTCCTGTTTTGCCAGTTCTGCAAATATCTCGTGCACCGAGATATGCCCGAAGTGCAAATACGGCGACAGCCCGCTGCTTACGTCCTTTTCCGGCTCATTTCTCTCCTCGCCATACCATTCCAGCTTTTCTTCCAAAAATGTTTGCATTTGCCGGCGCGCTTCCTCCTGGCCTCCGCGAAGCTTCACGGGCTCCACCGCATGGTCGATCCCCAACTCCGCCAGCGCCTCCCTATCTCCGGCAAGCAGTTCGGGTTTCGCCATCGGCCATTTTGCCAGTACTTTCTTCGGCATTTCCGGTGCATCCGCCAACTTCGCCCTGCTCAGCCGCTCCGCATGCGGAAATTCATGCAAATATTTTGGCAACTCCTCCTGCAGGTGCCGCCGAAAATCAAACGCCCGCTGCGCCACCTGACGTGTGCCCCGCAGCGGCAACAACCCATTCGAATCCACTTCTTCTAGCAACACATCCAGCTGCTTGGCCGCGCTCTTCACCATCCTCGGCAGAAAGAAACACGGAAATTCGTCCGTCACCACCACACAAGCATCTTCTGCCAGCGCACGTAGCAATCCCTTACCCGCGCCTTGTTGCGGTTCGACGTACGCCAGATACCGAATCCCGCGCTCCCGGCAGTACTGCTCATTCGCCGCTATTCCATCAAGCACGAATCGGTGCAGCCGGTCGCTCGCCCACTTGTACCCCACACGCAGCGCTTCGAATACCACCAGCGGCTTACCCAGCTCGCGGCAATGCTCCACTGCCCGGTCCAGCGCGAAGTTGTACCGCAGCCGCCGGCTGGCAATCATCCAATACAAAACGTAATCGCCAACCGCGCGCACCGGAGCCGAATTGCCTTTACTTATTCGTATCGCCGGTACACTCACAGAGCTTCCCCGCACGCCTTGACTTTTCCGGCAGTCACGCTAGAGTCTCCCATCGACTCAAACTTCCCTCTCTATCGAAAGGGTCTATGCGCACACGTTTCCTCTTTCTACTTCTTCTGATCGTAATGTTCGGGGCGCGGATTTATGGGCAAGTTCAAAAGCCAGCCAACAAAACGTACGTTCTGAAGGCTGCTGCTCTGTTCGATGGCCGCAGCGACACATTAGTTACTCCCGGCCTTGTCGTCATCACCGCCGATACCATCGTCGCGGTCGGTCCCGCCGCGGCCATCCCGCTGGGAGCCGAGATCATCGATTTGGGGGATGCCACCCTTCTTCCCGGTTTCATTGATGCGCACACCCATCTCACCTTTCCTTATTCCGACGATTACAACCAGGAAGAACTCGAAGGTCTGCAAAAAACCATCGCGGAACAAGCCCTCGATGCCAGCGTTAATGCGCGCGTCACACTCATGGCCGGCTTCACCACCGTGCGCGATGTGGGCTCCCACGATTATCTGGACGTCGGCCTCCGCAATGCTATCGCTCACGGCGATGTTCCCGGTCCTCGCATGCTGGTCACTGTTCACGCGATCGGTTCCACCGGCGGGCACTGCGATGAGGAAGCCGGTTTTCGTCAGGGCATCTTTGGACACGAGGCAGGTCCGCTACAGGGTGTGATCAACGGCGCCGATCAGGCCCGCTACGCCGTGCGCCTCGACCACAAATACGGCGCAGACATGATTAAGGTTTGCGCTTCAGGCGGTGTGCTCTCTCCCACCGACGATGTCGACACGCCCCAACTCACGCAGGAAGAGCTAAACGCCATCGTCGATGAAGCGCACTCCCTTCATCGCAAAACCGCCGCGCACTGTCATGGCGCAGAAGCTGCCAAACGCGCCATCCGTGCCGGCATCGATTCCATCGAACACGGCAGCTTCCTCGACGACGAAGCCCTCGACATGATGAAGCAACGTGGCACCTATCTGGTTCCTACCCTCATGGCGGCCCAAGGCCTCCAGGAAAAATTCGATCGCCACATTTATATGCCCCCCGCCATTGCCGCCAAAGCCCATGCCGCCATCAATGCTATGCATGGCACATTTCAGCGCGCCCTCGGCAAGGACATCAAAATCGGGCTCGGCACAGACGCCGCCGTCTACCCGCACGGCCGCAACGCCGAAGAGTTCCACCAAATGGTCGATCTGGGCATGAAGCCTGCTGCTGCTCTCAAAGCCGGCACCTCCGCCGACGCAGACCTCCTCGGCATCTCCGACAAAGTCGGCACTCTCGAACCCAACAAACTCGCGGATATCGTCGCCGTTCCGGGCAATCCGCTCCAGAATATCCGCCAAACCGAGCATGTTTTTTTTGTGATGAAACAAGGAGTGATCTACAAAAACGCTAAGCCCGCGCCCCGGGCTCCGTGACCTCGCGCTATAAGTTACGTCTCCAGCTTGAACCGGGTCGACGCCAGCCGGTACATCCGCCGCCACACCAGTCGATTAATCAGCACCACCACCGTCGCCATAATCAGCGTCGCCGCCAGCAGCACTTCAAAATGTCCGCTGTCGCTGGCCTGGCTGATGGTGCTTCCCAATCCCGGCGCCTCCACCACGTGCCCCTGGAAATGAAAATACTCCGCGATGATACTGGCGTTCCACGCTCCGCCCGACGCCGTCACCAGCCCGGTCACCAGATAAGGAAAAATTCCCGGCAGAATCAAGTGTCGCCAGCGGTCCAGTTCGCTGAACCGGAAGACCTTGGCCGCCTCTTTCAAATCCGTGGGAATCGCCATCGCCCCGGCAATTACATTGAACAGGATGTACCACTGTGTGCCCAGTAGCATTAGCGCCATCGCCGCGATTTCCACCCCGCCGCGCAGTCGAATCAGCACCAGCAACAGCACCGGAAACAACGCCGTCGCCGGAATCGACGCCGCCAATTGCACCAGCGGTTGTGCCAGCCGCGCAAAACGCGGGCTAAACCCTATCGCCACTCCCACCGGGATGGTCCACAGCGCACCGATAATCAGCGCCAGATTCACCCGCAGAAAGGTCAGCCCCGCGCTCCGCAACAGCAGAAAATATTCCTCCCGGCTCAAGGAAGTCAGCACTCCCACGGTTCGGTACACTGCATAGACTAGGAATCCCACGCCAATCACCGCGAAAATCCAGCCCAGCCATCGCCGCGGCTGCTTCGATCTTTCTGAGGAAAATGTCGCTGCAGCCCGTTTCGCGCCACTCGCAAACTGCAGTGTTAACCAATTCATGACCGGGTGTAGCAAGCGCCGGTATCCCCGAATCAAAAAAGACTCTTTGCGGATAAAATTTAGAATCGAATTCTCTGCTGTCCCGCTGCTCTCCACCTGTTCGAATTTGAACTTGTCGGCCCACGCGATCACCGGTCTCCAGATCAACTGGTCCATCAGCACAATCACCGCTACCATCATCGCCAATCCCCACAACATCGCCCGGGTGTTTCCACTGCTCGCCGCGGTCTGTAAAAACGAGCCTAGCCCAGGCAATCGAAAATCCTTGTCTCCCAAAACGAACATCTCGCACGCCATCAGGAAAAACCACCCACCCGCCACGGACATCATCGAATTCCACACCAGCCCAATCGTGCTGAACGGCAAGTCCAGTTCCGTAAACCGCTGCCAGCGGCTGAAGCGGTAAATGATCGCCGCCTCCCGCAAATCGCGCGGTATCGTCTTTAGCGATGAATAAAAACTGAACGCGATGTTCCACACCTGCCCGGTAAAAATCAGAATGATGGACCCCAGCTCTACGCCGAGCTGCCGACTCGGGAACAACGCCACCATCGCCAGCATCACCCCGGGAAGAAAACTCAGAACGGGAATGGATTGCAGAATATCCAGCAGCGGAATTAATACAATTTCTGCGCGCTTCGACTTTGCCGCGGCATATCCATACGCCAGCGCGAACACCAGGCTGATCGCGTACGCCACAAGAATCCGCACCAACGAATACAGCGCGTACGCCCACAAACTCCGCGGATCCTGCGATATCTCCGACTCGACCCTTACCGGCCCCAGCCACGACCGCCCGATCGAATACACCCCGAATACTACTCCCAATACCGCGGCGAACACGGCAATATCGATTAAGAATGCGTATCCCCACCGCGCGCCAATCGGCCTTTTCAGCGCAGGCGGTATCGGTCCTTGTTGCTCAGACAACGGAAGTGGAGAGGGCACGGGGTCTTCAGGTTTCCGTTAACGTTAACTTACCGCTGGCAGCGTCGTAATCGAATAGCTCCGCGTAGCGGCCCCACTGGATCGCCGTTTCCAGTTGCCGCCTCGCTTCGTCTTCGCTGAAATGTTCATCCAGCAAATCCTGGAAAAACTCCGCAGGCAGCGTGCGGTCCGCCTTCGCTTTCAACGACTGTTCCATTTGTCGAAGTAGCGGAATATGTGCCAAGGCCGCCCGGCGAAAAATCGCTTTTCGCTCTTGAATGTCTCCCTGCGCGAACGCCTGTCCGTCCGGCGTGATGATCGCGTCTCCCTCTTCCAATTTGAGCATCCCCAGTAGCACCGCCGTATCCACGCTCGGCAGCAATGCGTCCACTTCCAGGCTCAATTCATCCGCCAACACATGTAAATCCGCGCGGCCACCCTGATCCACCAGTATCTCCATCAACCCCGCCAGTCCGCCCGGCCTCGTGTGCGGCAACATGATTTGTGTCTTGCGGGTGATTCCTTCCGTGCCCGGCGCGCCCGTCGGAGTGGGACCCGCGTGATCCTGCCGGGTCAGCGCCCGATAGATCAAATCCACCAGTTCCACAAATCGCGGATCCTTGTGGTCCCGCGGATGGGCCAGATTCACATTAAACTCCGCATGGATGTGCGCTGGGTTCCGCCCTAACACGATGATACGGTCCGCCAGAATCACCGCTTCCTCGATATTGTGCGTCACGATAAAAATTGCCCGTGTGGGAATTTTCTTCCCCTGCCAAAGCTCCAGCAGCTCTCCGCGCAATGCCTCCGCGGTAAGCACATCCAACGCCGAGAACGGCTCGTCCATGAACAGCACTTCCGGCTCCACCACCAGCGCTCTCGCCACTCCCACGCGCTGCTTCATCCCGCCCGAAAGTTCTTTGGGATAGGCAGATTCAAATCCGTCCAACCCGACGGCATCGATGATTCGCAAAGCTCGCTTGTGTCTTTCAAATTCCGCCAACCCCCGAGCCTCCAGTGGCGCTTCTACATTCTCAATCACCGTCAGCCATGGAAATAGCGCGAAACTCTGAAACACAATCGACACATTCGGCGACTCGTCCTTTACTGGCTGCCCGTGCCAGTACACACTTCCCCCCGAAGCCGGAGACAATCCCGTCAGCATGCGCAGCATCGTCGATTTTCCGCATCCCGATGGTCCCAGCAATGCAATAATCTGTCCCGGATAGATCGCAATGTCTGTTGGAGAAATCACCTGAATCCGGTTTCCATCCGGTTGCGGGTAAAACTTTTCTAGTTTACGCGCCTCGATAATCGGCTCGGTTGCCGTTGCGGTTATGGTTTCGCTCATGAGTGCCCGTATTATCGCTCAATTCCTGCCGGCAGCGCGCGAATTCCACGGCATTCGCCCGCATCCGCCTTCTCCGGTTACAATTCTATGAACGTTTGATGACAGATTCGTTTACATGTTCCGCTCGCCTGAAATTAAACCGGCTTCCCGGTTGGCTATGGCCTCTGGCATTTTCTTTTTTGCTCTCCGTGGCCATCGTTTTGCCGTTCTTCTGGTTCGGCACCGCCTCCGGCCACGATTTCGAATTTCATGCCGCCTCCTGGTTCGATGTCGCCTCCCAGTGGAAACAGGGCATTCTCTTTCCTCGCTGGGCTGCCTGGACCAACCAGGGATTCGGTGAGCCTCGTTTCATCTTCTATCCACCGCTCTCTTGGATTCTCGGTGCCGCCTTAACCCTGATCCTCCCGGATCCTGCCGTGCCCATCGTCTTCATCATCCTGGTACAAACGCTTGCCGGCCTCTCTGCCTACCTTCTTCTCCGCGATCTCACCACGCAGCGCGCTGCCGTTCTCGGCGCCGCCTTCTACGTCATCAATCCCAATGCGCTCCTGATTACCTATATTCGCAGCGATTTCGCGGAACAATTGGCGTGCGCGTTTTTTCCCGTGCTTCTCCTGGCGGCTCTTCGCCTCTGTAATTTTCTCTATCAGGACAACACTGCAAAGCGCCGCTCGGCAGCGGTCTGGGCGATTCTATTCGCAGCCGTTTGGCTTTCCAACGCTCCCGCCGGTGTCATCGCCAGCTATTCCATGGCCCTGCTGTTCGTCTGGGCCGCCTTTTCGCAACGCTCCTGGCGTCCGCTTCTTCGCGGTGCCGCTTCGTTGGCTTTAGGGCTGGGCTTGGCCGCGTTTTATATCGTGCCCGCGGCCTACCAACAGCGCTGGGTCAACATTGGCCAGGCTCTTTCCAGCGGCCTGCTTCCTTCTCAAAATTTCCTCTTTACTCTCATCGCTGATCCCGAACACACCTGGTTCAATTGGATTGCTTCTATTTGCGCGCTTGCGCTGATCTTGCTTCTGGCCCTGACCGCGCTGGCCTCGCGCCGTTTGGCCTCGTCTGCAAAAGCCCTCAACGGTAATCGCGGCGTGGTTCCCGCCCTGCTGCTGCTCGGCTCGGCAGCCACCTTTCTCTCTCTCCGCGTTTCTTCTGTTTTATGGACATACTTGCCCAAGCTGCGCTTCGTGCAATTCCCCTGGCGCTGGATGTCCATCATTGCCCTGATTGCATGCTGTTTCCTTGCCATGGCCATGGAACGGCGCCATGGCTGGCTTTGGTTTGTGGCCATTCTAGCTTTCACTCTTCCACTCGCGCGCTTCCAAGTGCAGAACACCTGGTGGGATGAAGATGAAATGCCCACGATGCGCGACGCTCTCGTAACCGGCCAGGGATTCGATGGCACCGACGAATATGACCCACTGGGCGATGACCACGCCGATCTCCCCCACAACGCTCCTCTCACCAAAATTCTTCCAGTGGATTCGCTGGAAGGCTCCGCTCCGCAGGCCAACGTCCAGGTGCAGCGCTGGACTGCCGAGCAAAAGCAGATTCACGTGGAGACTGGTTCCCCGGTGCGCTTGGCCTTACGCGTTTTGAATTACCCCGCTTGGCGCATTACCGTCAACGGCAATCCAATCGCTCCTCAACGCATGGACGATTTCAACCAGATGGTCATTCCCATCGGGGCGGGATCTTCCGAAGTTCGCGTCCGTTTTACGCGAACACCAGATCGTTGGCTGGGCGATGCCATTTCCCTCATGGGCGCCCTGATCGTAGCTATGTTGTTGTGGAATCGACCGTGCAGGCCCAACCATTAGCCCTGCCATCCTTCTGTAACGCTAGAAAGGCGGCATGTCATTTCGAACCGAGTCGCGAAGTGAGAAATCTCTCCCCGATTCTTAGCGGCCCGTCGTTTCTGTCGCGCACTCCGCACTCACCGCCGATCGATCGACGGGTGCCGAATGTCCAGTCCTTGGACGATGTAAATCACATCCTCGGCAATATTCGTAGCGTGGTCACCGATGCGCTCCAGGTTCTTCGCCACAAGGATCAATTCGAACGCGGGAAACACCAAGCTCGAATCGCCCATCATGTACGTTAGCAGCTCGCGAAATATCTGGTCGCGGTAGTGATCTACCTGGTCGTCGCTGGCCATCACCTTTTGCGCCAACTCCACATCACGGCGCACCACCGCATTCAGCGCGTTGCGCACCTGTTCTTCTACCAGTTCCGTCATGCGCGGCAAGTCTACGTATGGCTTGACTCGCGGGTGGCGCAGGATTCGCAGCGCTCCCTGCGCCACGTTCACCGCTTGATCCCCGATCCTCTCCAGATCATTGTTAATCCGCGAAACCGCCAGAACAAACCGCAAGTCCACGGCCATCAGCTGGTGCAGAGCCAGCAGTTGCACTACGCGGTCATCGATTTCCAGTTGCAGTTCGTTGATGGCGTCTTCTTCGTCCAGAACACGCTTCGCCAGCTGCTCATCGGAATCCAACACGGCGTGCACCGCTTGGTGTACCGCTCGTTCCGCCAGGCTGCCCATCCACAGCAGCCGCTCTTTCAGTTCGTTCAGGTCCTTTTCGAAGTGACGTTCCATGAAAGCCTTCCCATGCGCTTCTTAGTTTCTGTCCAGGTCCGATGAAACGAAAATCGCCATTCCCTCACCCAAAGCGTCCGGTGATATACGCTTCCGTTCGATGATCTCCCGGCGTCGTAAATAATTGCGGAGTCGGGTTGAACTCGATCAATTGCCCCGTGAGCAGAAACGCCGTAAAGTCGCTCACGCGCGCGGCCTGCTGCATGTTGTGCGTGACGATCGTCACCGTCGTGATGTTCTTCAGCTCCACCAGCAGCTCCTCGATTTTCGCGGTGCTGATCGGATCCAGTGCCGAACACGGTTCATCCAGCAGCAGAACTTCGGGATCAACCGCCAGCGCCCGGGCGATGCACAACCGCTGCTGTTGCCCTCCGGAGAGCTCGTACGCGGATTTATGCAGGTGGTCCTTTACTTCCTCCCACAGCGCCGCGTTCCGTAAGCTCTTCTCCACGACATCTGCGATGGGTCCCTGGAATCCGTTAATCCGCGGGCCGTACGCCACGTTTTCGAAAATCGACTTGGGAAACGGATTCGGCCGCTGGAACACCATGCCCACCCGCCGGCGCAATGAGGTCACGTCTTGCGCCATGATGTTCTGCTGATCCAACAGGATTTGCCCCTCCAGCCGGGAACTGTTGACCGTTTCATGCATGCGGTTCAGCGTACGCAGCAGCGTGGACTTTCCGCACCCCGACGGTCCAATCAACGCCGTCACCCGCTTGTCGGCAATCCCCATCGAAATGTCAAAGAGGATCTGCTTCGGACCGTAGAAAAAATTCACTTTCGAAATGGTCATCCGCATCGCGGACGGTGCGGCGTGTTCCTTGCCTGCCGGGCCGGTCGGTGCCTTGATGTTTACAGACAGCCCCGGATTGGGCGACCCTTGCATTACTACCCCCTCGGTACCGCTATGCCCCGCGACAGGATCGTCCGGGCCAGTATGTTGATGATCAGAATCAACCCGAGCAGCACCAACCCCGCCGCCCACGCCTGGCGATGCCAGTCCTCGTACGGTGACACTGCGTAGTTGTAGATCACTACCGGTAGCGACGCCGTTGGCTGGCTCCACCCCTGGCTCCAGAATCGGTTCCCGAATGCGGTGAACAGCAGCGGCGCCGTTTCCCCCGCCACCCGCGCTAGTGCCAGCAGTATCGCGGTAAGTACTCCCCGATACGCCGCTGGAACGATCACTGACGAAATTGTTCTCCATTTGCTCGCTCCCAGGGCCATCGCGCCCTCGCGCAACATCCGCGGCACCGCTCCCAAAAACTCTTCCGTGCTCCGCAGCGTGATCGGGACCATCATCAACCCCAGCGCGAATGCACCCGCCAACGTCGAGAAATGCTTGAAGGGTAACACGACCAAGCTGTACGCGAATATTCCGATCACGATCGAGGGTACACCATTTAGCAGGTCCGCCGCGTACCGCACCACCGAAGCGACTGACGGCCCGCTGAACTCCGCCAGGTAAATCCCACCCAGAAAACCAATCGGGACTCCGATCAGCGACGCGGCCAGCAGCAGTTTCGCGCTCCCCACTATAGCGTTCGCCATGCCCCCGCCCACTTCTCCGACCGGCTTGGGCAGTTGTGTGAAGAATGCCCAATTGATAGAGGTCCCGCCGTTAAACACCAGATAACCTAAAATAAAGAAGAGAATCGCCACCGACACTACCGCGCACACACCAGTCATCGTCAGCATGAAATTGCTGACGAATTTCCGCCAGCGGAGTCGCGCCGCATTCATTGGTTACCTCTTCCACTTCCTTTTTGTGCGGTCACTACGATCAGCAATCGCGCCAGTCCATTCAAGATGAACGTCAGCAGGAACAGCACTAGTCCCAGTTCGATCAACGCTTGCAGATACAAATCACCGGTGGCCTCCGTGAATTCGTTGGCGATGACCGCGGCAATCGAATATCCCGGCGCAAACAACGACGTGCTGATCTTCGGAACGTTTCCCACGACCATGGTCACCGCCATGGTCTCCCCGAGCGCCCGCGCCAGCGCCAGAAAAATGGAACCCATGATGCCCGTTTTCGCGAACGGCACCACCACTTTCCAGGTGGACTCCCAACGCGTCGAGCCCACCGCCAGTGCCGCTTCCCGCTGATCCCTCGGCACCGATAGCAACACCTCGCGAGACACCGAGATGATATAGGGTATCACCATGATCGCCAGCACGATTCCGGCTGTCAGGAACCCCACTCCATACGACGGCCCCTTAAAAATGGGAAGATAGCCGAATGGCTTATTCAATGCTGGGTAGATTACCGTGCGCATCAGCGGAACTACAATGAACACACCCAGCAACCCATAGATTACGCTGGGTACGGCCGCTAACAGGTCGATGAAGAATTGTAATGTATCCGAGATGCGCGGCGGCGCCAACTCCGCCAGAAATATCGATGCGCCAATACCTAGCGGCACCGCGATGATCAATGCCACCACCGAGGTCACCAATGTCCCGTAGATGAACGGCAGCGCTCCGAAATCGTCCATCACCGGGTCCCAGACCTGCGTCACCAAGAACCGCAGCCCGAACTTGTGGCGTGGCAGCACCGAACCGATCCACAGCTCGTACACCAACAGAATCGTGATTAACACTACAGAAGCCGCAAATAAGAAAGTAATCAGCCGCGCAATTTCGTCGCCTTCCCGCAGCTTGGATAGAAATGAGCGCGAACCCGCTACCGGGCCCGCGCTCTGCATGGTTGGATTCGCTGTCGCCACGTTTCTTTTCGGTTTCTATTGAACGCTGCCGATTTGCTTTATTTCCTGCGCGACCACTTCCTTCGGAAGTTTCGCGTAGGACAGCGCTTCGGCGTAGTTCTGTCCCTCGTTCAGCATCCACTTCAGAAACCCCTTGATCGCATCCCGCTTTCCTGCATCGGGGATCTTCGACGGGACTAACAGCCAGGTAAAGCTGGAGATAGGATAGGCCGTCTTTCCAGGAGCGTTCGTGATGGACACCCGGAAGTCCGCCGGCATGTCCTTCGCCGCGCCCGCCGCCGCCGCCGTCACGCTAGCCAGGTCCGCCTTAATGAACGTGCCCGACGAATTCTTTACGTCGCCATACGGCATGTGATTCTGGATCGCGTAGATAAGTTCCACGTAGCCGAAAGAGTTAGGCGTTTGCTTGACCAAACCAGCGACCCCTTCGTTGCCCTTGCCGCCCAGTCCGACGGGCCAGTTCACAGAGGTGCCTTTTCCGACCTTGTCCTTCCATTCCTCGCTTATCTTTGAGAGGTAGTCCGTCCAGATATACGTTGTCCCACTTCCGTCCGAGCGATGAATTACGACAATGTCGTTTGCAGGCAGATTCACACCCTTGTTGGCGCCCGTGATTGCCGGGTCATTCCACTTCGTAACTTTTCCAAGGAAAATTCCCGCAAGGGCCTCTGGTGTGAAATTTAGGTCTGCATTCACGCCCGGAATATTGTAGGTCGGCACATCTGCCCCAAGCACCGTCGGAAAGTGCAGAATCGGAAATCCATGTTTGTCTTGATAGGCCTTCAATTGATCGTCGTTCATCGGCCCGTCGGTGGCTCCGAAATCCACTGTGCCTTCGGTAACCTGCTTTATACCTCCGCCGGACCCAATCGATTGGTAATTGATCTCCATATTTGGAAACTTCTTGTGGTACTCGTCAAACCATTTCGAATACATAGGATAGGGAAATGTCGCACCTGCCCCAGTAATCGAAAGCTTATTCTGTCCCCAAACTAGCACTCCGAGTGCAAGCACAGCAACGAGCATCAAGCCGGTGCGTCTCATCGAATTCTCCCTCGACCTTCTTTGCGTGTTTAGCTCTAGAGCAGGCCAGTCTGATTCGTCTTGATTACAGAATTGTTACATCTGGTCGTGACTCTGTTAAAAATCGGAAAAACACACCTTCTTTATTGGGCTAAGTCTTTATTGCGCTTTAACTTGCCAACGACCGAGTTCCGCCAAAAAAAGGGCGGCTCCCTTCGAGCCGCCCTCGGCCCGTTCCTTCGAAACATCCTAAGGCAGATAGTAGCGGAACGACGTCCACACCATGTTGTCCACGGCGTGCGGTGCGAGCCCTGGCACGGCGCCAGTCACCCCACCGCTACCTGACCAAGCAGTCTTGTAGAAGTAGGAGTACTGCATGCCAAACTGCACGCGACCCTTTTCGCCCTGGTAGAACTTGTACCAGAAGCCAATCGTACTCTCCGCCAAGTAGCGGGTATCGCCGGCGCAGTTCGTGCCTAGACCGCCGGTGCGACCCGTGCTGGTCGGAAACGCCTCAAGGGAACAGCCCGTGTTGTTGCGGACGGCGAGCCATACCCGCCAATCCCGTTCAGAGTGATGCGAGGTGGTGGTCAGCGCTGGATAATTAGGCTGGATTCCGCCTCCGGGGCATGGCTGCTGCCCTACCGCTCCGCAGCCCGGAATCGCCGGCGTGTTCGTCACTTTGACCGACTGGTAGCCCGAGTAGGCTGCGCGGGCGGCATATTCGCCACCTACGTAAGCGTAGAGATCGAGCTTCGGTGTCGCGTGCATTTCGATTCTGCCCAACCAGTTGGCCCCGTGAATCAAGGCCATCGACCCATCTGGGCGAAGGGTAACCTCTGGAAGTTGGCCAGAGGCGTAACGGTTGGTCCCGTCTCCGTACAGCGACCTTTATCCCGAGGTCAACCTTCTTGCTGAACAGCGACGCGGCCGCGCTGGCTCCGATGGCTCCTCCCGTGCGTTGATCGTTGTAGGCGCCTGCGACACTCGGACTCAGTCGAAGTACTTGGTCCGCAGCCCAGCACCGTCGGTGGGTTGGTTGTGGGGAAGTTTTTGGCCGTAGTTCCCACAACCGCGCAGGGGAACACCCGGTTTTGCATGGTGCTGACGATGCCGAACACTTCGAAGTGGCCAAAGCCAGGCTCCGCCACGGCCTTCACTATGAAGTCCGGATACTTATTCAGAGAATACCCGGTCGTGTCGGAGAAGTTCTGCAGTCCGCCGCCAGCCCCGGGGGCAAACACAAACGAGTTTTGGTAGGTGGTCACGCTTCCCGTCGCCGACGTGTTCGTGTAGGTGCTGAACCCGCGCCCACCGACCCCCGTCGTTTCGGGATTTTCCGCCGACACGCCGAACGCGAACTTATCGCCGAAGTTCTTCACTACCCGCGCTCCGTATTGACGCTCCCAGTTGAAGCCCACCACGTACTGTGGGTCGATCACTGCCGGAGTCCATTCCGTGTTGTTGGTGATTAGTTTTCGCGTTTCCGTCGCCAGGCTCCACATCTGCCCGCCCGTGAACGACCAACCATTCGCGAAATGCCGCACGTCCCCATATTTGGCGCTGGCGGAATACATACGAATTGCTCTGCCGGTTGTTCGAGGTGACGCCTGTTCCCAACCAGTCCGCTTCGTAATAGCCGGTCACTTTGGTGTCTCCCACCTTGGCGTCCGCTAGCAGCGAAAGTCTGGACTGCCGAGCCGTCATGTTCAGCTCCGACAGCTTGCCCACGGAATTTCCGCCATACGGAATCGAGTTGAACTGGGTGTTGATGTCATCGCTCAACGCGCGCTGGCGGTTCACCGTTTCTGCCGCGATGAATCCACCCGGCGTGATGGTGATTCCCTTGAACCGGATGCTCATCGGCCCTTTTTCTTCACCTCCCTGGCCACCCGCGGTGTTCACCGGATCTGCCGCAGCTTTGCTTCCTGCACTAGCTGCCGCCGCGTTGCTTGCCGCCAGGTTCGCCACGGACGTGTTCAGCTCGGACGTTGTTGTCTTCACTTCCGCTGACGTGGCCGCGGCTTCGCTGGCCTTCACGGTCGCTTCCGTTGCTCGTGAATTCGCGGCCGCGGCGGCTTCCCGTGCTTCTTCGATTTGCCGATCCCGCTTTGCCAGTTCTTCCTTCAACAGCTGAAGTTGTTCCTGCTGCGCCTGCATCGCTTGGCGCAACTCCTCCATCTCCGCTGCGATTTCCGCGTTGGTCTTGGCTGGTGCCGGCTTCGCCGCCGTCGAACTCTTCGCCGGTTGCGCGTCGGCTGTTTTCGGTGAGTCTTTTGGTGAATCTTTCGGTGAGTCAGCAAACGCCGTTCCTAACGATAGGAACAGCGACAGACTTAGTGCTGCAAGTTTTTTCATTGCCTCTCTCTTATTCAGAAGATATTTCGGACCGTTCGACCTTGGGAAATACCACAACACCCCGGTCCAGAAGGTAGAGGCGGACTCTTACGCTTATATCAATTGCGTATTAATAATCTGTAACAAATACGGGCTAGCCAAGCCTAACTCACGCGTTTTCATGCAATTACCGATTACGGCGCTTATTTTGCAAACTCTTTTTTCAGTTTTCTGGTTACCTATTATTTCCACTCGGTGATTTCCGGCGGGTGCTAGTGCGTATCAACCAGCGATGTCCTGGTTCTTATATGTGAGCGCTGCCTTAGCGAGTTAATCCCATCTGATAGGCGAGCTCAATTTGGCTCACTACGTAACGATAATGTGCATCGGTGTCCTGAATATCGGCGTCTGTCTTTTGCAACTCGGCCTGACTGAATTCCACGATGGTTCCTAATCCAAGCTTGTACCTCGCTTGCGCCAGCTCCAATGCTAAATTCGCTTCCTCGCGCAGCTGCTGCGTCACCGATAATCTTTGGTACGCATTCTGACTTTGCAGCCAACTATTCCGCACATCTCTTGCCACGTTGTTCTGCAAGTCCTGCAGTCTCTTCTGCTGCGCCTGCGTCGCCAGGTCCGCGCTCTTTGCTCGCGCGTTGAACAGGAATCCGTTGAACACCGGGATGCTCACATTCACCCCGGCTCCGCCGTACCAACTGGTAATGTTCGGATCGCGCACCGGCGCTCCTCCCACCACGCCCATCCCTTGCACCGTAGGCCACCACAAATCATGTTCTGCGCGCGCGAATTTTTCTGCCGCCTCCACTTCATCTCGCAACGACCGCACTTCCGGCCGAAGATCCAGCGCCTGCTGGATCAGCGGCGCAGCGTCAGGCGCGGGGGGCGTGACCATCACCCCAGGCCCCACGGGCGTAAATTCCTGCCGGTCCGGGTATCCCAGAATTGCCGACAACGTGGACAGCGACGCTTGGTAGTTGTCTTGCGCGTCCAACAACAACAGATTCGCCCGGGCAAAATCCACCTTGGCGAACGCCAAGTCCACGTCTGACTTCAATTTCGCGTTCGTCAGCGCCTGCACTTGGTCGACCAACAACTGCCGCGCCTTTACCGTCTCTTCAGCCACTTGCAAAAGCGCTCTATTCTCGAGCGCGGCATAAAACGATTGGTCCACCACTAGAATGATCTGCTGCCGCGTAGCTACCGCGTTCTCGTCGGCCGCTTTTGCCTGATACTGCGAGTTCGCCACCAGGTTTTGCGTGCGCCCAAAATCCGTGATCAACTGACTCGCCGTGATTCCCCCGGCTAGGCGCGGGAAGATTCTCCCATCGGTAATATAGCCTGCGGACAATCTGCCACCAGGGTCGGAGCCGACTCCGGTGAGGTTCACTCCGATCTGCGGAAAATACGCCGAGCGCGTCTCCCGCACATACTCGTGGGCCTGTAACGCCTGCAGTTTGCCTACCGTAATCTGAGGATTATTCTTGAGTCCGGTAGCTTCCGCTTGCTCCAAGGTCAACGGTTGGGAGTTGCCTGCTCCAGACTGGCCGTTGGCTGACATCGTAGCCGGCGGCGCGGTCTGCGCTGGGGCCAGAACCGCTAGCCACAGTAGGCCCAGCAACGCCACATTTATTCTCATCACCGCTTTCACGACGGCACCTCCGCCGTGTTTGCTGTTCTCCGCCCGTGAATCACCAGATACACCGCCGGCACCAGGAACACCGTTACCACCACGGACACTCCCAGTCCTCCGATCACTGCGCGCGCCAGCGGCGCGTACTGCTCGCTGCCTTCTTCGATCCCCAATGCCATCGGCAACAGGCCCAGCAACGTGGCTAACGAGGTCATCAGAATCGGCCGCAAACGCACTTTGCATGCTTCGATGGTTGCTTCCTTCAACCCCATTCCGCGTTCGTGCAGAATTCCCGAAAATTCCACGATCAGAATGCTGTTGGACACCACAATGCCAGTCATCATGATCACGCCCATCAGCGACATGATGTTTAGCGTGGTGTGAGTCATCCACAACA
This sequence comes from Candidatus Acidiferrales bacterium, assembly GCA_963776365.1. Classification (GTDB taxonomy): domain Bacteria; phylum Acidobacteriota; class Terriglobia; order Acidiferrales; family UBA7541; genus Acidiferrum. The sequence continues at coordinate 83,306 of CAVZMQ010000018.1, forward strand.
AGAGCACCACTCCGGCCAGTCCAGGCGGTATCGCGGTCAAAATAATGAACGGATCGATAAAAGAGCGGAACTGCGCCATCAGGATGAGGTACACCAGCATGATCGAAAGCACCAACCCTAGTCCGAATCGCAAGAATGACTCCTTCATGCCCACCACTGCTCCTTGGACTCGCACCAGGGCGTTCTTGGGCAGCGTTAACCCTTTTAAGATCTGATTTACCTCCGCGCTCACTTTGCTCAGATCTTCGCTGCTGGGCATGACATAAACGTCGATGACCCGCCGGATTTGGTAATGATCCACCTCCGTCGGCGTATTGATCGGTTCGATCTGCGCCACCGATTGCAGCGGTGTGTATTTCGAGGAATCAGCCGCACGCAGCGGTATATTGCGGAAATCCGCCATGGTCATGGACTCGATCTTCTTGTTGAAATATTGAACGGTCAGCATGTAGTTGTTTCCGCTCTTGGGATCAATCCAGTAACTCGGCGCGATCATGCCGTTTGAAGTTAATGCTGTGATCACGTTGTCCACCACGTTTTTCGGAGTCAATCCCAACAGGCTGGCTTGCCGGCGGTCGATATTCAGTTCCAGCCCCGGATAATCGATATCTTGCGGAATCAGCACATCGCTTACCCGCTTCGACCCTTTCAGTTTTAGCGCGATATTCCTCGCGATTCCGTATCCCTCAGCCAGATTGTTATCGCTCACCTGGATATCCAACGGGGCCGGTAACCCCTGGTTCACCACCGAGTCCACCAACCCTCCCGCTTGAAAATACGCGCTCACTTGCGGCAGATCGTTGGCCAACTTGCTTCTCACGCGTTCCATATATTCGTAGCTTCCCACTTTGTGGTCTTCCGTCAGGTTCACTTGCACGAACGCCGTGTGCATCGCTGAATTCGTCGTATAGATTGCGGAAAGGTCCGGCGTGATCCCGATGTTCGACACGATCATCTGTAATTCGTTCTTTGGTATGACCGAGCGGATATCTTGCTCCACGCGGCCCACGTACTTATCCGAAACTTCCAGGCGCGTCCCGGTCGGCATCTTCAGGTTGATTACGAATTGTCCAGGATCCGTTCGCGGGAAATACGCCTGCCCTACAAACGGGAACAACAGTGCAATCACCCCCGCGATGCCCGTTAGAATCAGCAATGCCGTTCTTCCCGGCCTCTCCAAAGCGCGTTGCACCAGCTTGTCATAGTAATCGAGCAGTCGCCTGAACAATTGATTGAACCGATTGACGACATTCGCAAGCCATCCCTTTCTCGAACGCGCCTCCTGCTCGGCGTCTTCTCCATGCACGTGTCCGTGAGCGTGCGGCTCAACCCGTATGAACTTCGCGCAGTACAGGGGCACAACGGTCATCGCGAATATGTACGACGCAAAGATCGAGAGCACCACCCCCAGCGCCAGATCCGTGAATAAATACTTGCTCACTCCATAGAAAAACGTTACCGGGAAAAACACAATGGAGGTTGTCGAAGTCGCCGCTAAAACCGCCAGCGCCACTTCCATTCCCCCCTTTTCCGCCGCTTCGTGCGGCCCAGCACCGTTTTCCATAAACCGGAAGATGTTCTCCAGGACCACTACCGAGTCGTCGATCAATCGCGAGAACGCCAAGGCTAAACCACCCAGCAGCATGGTATTGATCGACCCGCCCATCCCGTTCATCAGCAGAAAACACGTCAACGCCGACAGCGGAATCGACAGCAGCACCGCGAACGTTGCTCGCGGGCTTCCCAGGAATAGCAGGATCATCAGCCCCGTCAGCACCAGCCCGATTCCGCCTTCCTTCAACAGGTTCTTCAGGGCCACCTTCACGAAAATAGATTGGTCGAATACCACGGCGGCCTTCAACGAAGCGGGAACGTCCACCAGGTCCTTTATCGCGGCCTTAACACCATTCACGATCGCGATGGTGTTACTGCCGCCTCCCTGCTTCAGAATCGGTATATAAACGGACCGTTGGCCGTCGATCCTCACGATATTGGTCTGAATCGCTCCGGCATCTTCGGCCTTGCCTACATCGGCAACCAACACCGAACCCAGTCCCACGCTCTTTAGCGGTACTTGATTGATCTCCTCTGCCTTGGGTACCTGGCTATTGGCATAAATGTTGTAATCCCGATTGCCGACCCGCACATCTCCGGCTGGCAAAATCAGATTCGAACGGTTGATAGCTGTGACCACGTCCATCAGGCTGAGTTGGTGCGCCTCCAATTTCATGGGATCGACAAATACCTGGATTTGCCGGTACGTTCCTCCAAACGGCTGCGGTACGGAAGCTCCGGCCACGTTTGCCACTTGATTTCTCACTTGGAACTGCGCCAGATCCTTCAATTGCGTCTCGTTCAATCCTTGGCCTTTCAGGGTGACCAGGCAAACCGGCAGGCTGGAGGCGTCGAACTTCAGTACCACTGGGGGCAGCGTTCCGGGCGGCAGGCGTCTCAGATCCGCCATCGCCAAGGTTGCAATGTTGCTCAGCGCGGAATTGGCGTCGGTTCCTGGCTGGAAATAGATTTTGATCAGGCTCACACCCGTGAGCGAGCGCGATTCGGAATGGTCGTAATTGCTCGCCAGGGTGAAAAAGCGTTCGAAGGTATTGGTGATATCCGCTTCAATCTGCTGCGGCGGCATGCCGGCATAAAACGTGGCCACCACCACGACCGGAATATTGATCTGTGGAAACAGATCCACGGGCATGCGCGCCACCGTGGTCACACCCACGACCGCCACCACCAGGCAAATCATGATGATGAAATAGGGATAGGCCAGGGCAAACTTAGGCACCGCCGCCTCCCAATCGTTTCGCACTCGTCTGCGTTAGCCTCACGCGATCGTTGCCCACGAATCCTCTTGCCTCAATTTCACTTCGCGTTGCGGCATCTCTGTTCGGCACCATATCGAATCTCACGGCGCCACCTCTGCCGCCGGTTTTCTCCCGTGAATCACCAGGTAGATCGCAGGCACCAGGAACACCGTCAACACCACTGACACTGCGAGTCCCCCGATCATCGCCCGCGCCAACGGGGCATACTGCTCGCTGCCCGCTTCTACGCCCAAGGCCATCGGCAATAAAGCAAGCAGCGTTGCGAGTGAGGTCATCAGGATCGGCCGCAAGCGCACTTTGCACGATTCCACGACCGCTTCCTTGATCTGCATTCCTCTTTCTTGCAATATTCCCGAAAATTCCACGATCAGAATGCTGTTAGACACCACGATGCCGGTCATCATGATCACTCCCATCAGCGACATGATGTTCAGCGTCGTCCCGGTCATCCACAGAAACACCACTGCTCCCGCCAATCCCGGCGGAATCGCTGTCAAAATGATGAATGGGTCGATGAACGAGCGGAATTGCGCCATTAAAATCAGGTACACCAGCACAACCGCGAGCAGCAATCCAACCGCGAAGCGCGTGAAGGACTGATTCATGCCCATTACTGCTCCTTGCACACGCACTCGCGCGTTCTTTGTCAGGGAAAGACCAGCCAGCAATTGCTTCACTTCCTTGTCGACACCGCTCAGGTCTTCTTTCTTGGGCATCACAAAAACATCGATGACTCGGCGGATTTGATAGTGATCTACTTCCGTTGGCGTGTTAATCGGCTCGATTTTTGCCACTGATTGCAGCGGAGTATATCTCGCCGATGTGGCGGCACGCAGAGGAATATTCCGGAAATCCGACATAGTCATAGAAGCGATCTTGTCGTTGAAATACTGCACCGTCAGCATGTAATTGTTCCCGCTCTGGGGATCAATCCAGTAGCTCGGCGCGATCATGCCATCGGATGTCAGCGCGGTGATCACGTTGTCCACTACATCCTTCGGACTCAATCCGAGCAAACTCGCTTGTTGACGGTCGATCGTCAATTCCAACCCCGGATAATCGATATCCTGGGGAATCAAAACATCGTTCACCCGCTTTGATCGTTTCAACTGGAGCGCGATGTTCCTGGCAATGCCGTAGCCTTCCGCCAAGTCGTTATCACTCACTTGAATGTCCAGCGGCGCTGGCAAGCCCTGGTTCACCACTGAGTCCACCAAGCCGCCGGCCTGCAGATAAATGCTCAACTGCGGCAGTTCATCCGCTAATTTTCTGCGCACCCGTTCCATGTATGCGTAGCTGCCCACCTTGTGGTCTTCGGAGAGGTTCACCTGAACGAATGCCGTGTGCATTCCCGAGTTGGTGGTGTAAATCGCAGACAAGTCCGGAGTGATTCCAATATTGGACACGATCATTTGAAGATCGCTTTTCGGGATTATTGATCGAATTACATTTTCGACCTGGGCGATGTATTTATCGGTCAATTCCAACCTGGTTCCAGTTGGCGCCTTCACGTTAATTACGAATTGTCCCGGATCCGTCCGTGGGAAATAGGCCTTTCCCACAAACGGAAAAACCAGCCCCACCGCCAACACGATTCCTCCCAGGAGGTATGCGGTCGTCCATCCAGGCCTCTCAAGAGTCCGCTTTACCTTGGTCCCGTAGTAGTCCAACAGCTTTTGGAAGTATCGATTGAAGTGATACACCACCTTCGACAACATTCCTTTGGCGTGCTCCGGCCCCGCTTCCCCGTGCGGTTCAATGCGGATGAATTGCGCGCAGTACAACGGCACTACGGTCAGCGCGAAAACATAGGACGCGAAAATCGACAACACCACTCCGAGTGCCAAATCCGTGAATAGATAACGGCTCACTCCGTAAAACAGGGTCACCGGAAAAAACACAATCGAAGTCGTGCAGGTCGCCGCCAGCACCGCGAGAGCGATCTCCGTTCCACCTCGCTCGGCTGCCTCCCGTGGCGCTGTACCTTGCTCCATGAACCGGAAAATGTTCTCCAACACCACCACGGAGTTGTCGATCAATCGCGAAAATGCCAGCGCCAACCCGCCAAGCAGCATGGTGTTGATTGATCCACCCATTCCGTTGATCACCAGGAAGCAAGCTAAGGCCGACAGAGGAATCGACAACAAAACCGCAAAGGTCGCCCGCGGACTTCCCAAAAACAAAAGGATCATCAATGCGGTCAGGACAAGTCCGATCCCTCCCTCTTTCAACAGGTTCTTTAACGCCGTCTTCACGAAGACGGACTGATCAAAGACCACCGCCGTTTTCAACACCTCCGGTATATCGACCAGGTGTTTCGTTGCTTCCTTCACGCCATTGACAATCGCGATGGTATTGCTGCCGCCCCCTTGTTTCAGGACCGGGATGTACACGGACCTTTGTCCGTCGATGCGCACAATATTGGTCTGAATCGCCCCGGCATCTTCGGCCTTACCTACATCGGCTACCAGGACCGATCCAAGACCTACGGACTTGAGCGGAATTTGATTGACGTCGCTCGGCGTGGCTACCTGACTGTTGGCGTAGATGTTGTAGTCTCGATTTCCTATGCGAACGTCACCTGCGGGCAAAATCAAGTTCGAATCGTTAACCGCATGCACCACGTCCATCAGACTCAACTCGTGTGCTTCCAGCTTCACCGGATCCACATACACCTGAATTTGCCGGTAAGTTCCTCCGAAGGGTTGTGGTACGGACGCCCCAGGCACACTGGCGATTTGATTGCGGACCTGGAACTGCGCCAGATCCTTCAATTGCGTCTCGTTCAATCCTTGGCCTTTCAGGGTGACCAGGCAAACCGGCAGGCTGGAGGCGTCGAACTTCAGTACCACTGGGGGCAGCGTTCCGGGCGGCAGGCGTCTCAGATCCGCCATCGCCAAGGTTGCAATGTTGCTCAGCGCGGAATTGGCGTCGGTTCCTGGCTGGAAATAGATTTTGATCAGGCTCACACCCGTGAGCGAGCGCGATTCGGAATGGTCGTAATTGCTCGCCAGGGTGAAAAAGCGTTCGAAGGTATTGGTGATATCCGCTTCAATCTGCTGCGGCGGCATGCCGGCATAAAACGTGGCCACCACCACGACCGGAATATTGATCTGTGGAAACAGATCCACGGGCATGCGCGCCACCGTGGTCACACCCACGACCGCCACCACCAGGCAAATCATGATGATGAAATAGGGATAGGCCAGGGCAAACTTGGGCATTACTGCTTCTCCGCCATGCCCGGCTGACTCACATTGATTTCCTTTGGGATGACCTTCATCCCGCTCCGAAACTCGTTGCGGCTGCCCACAACGACGCGTTCTCCTTCGCGCAAACCCGATCGAATCTCAACGCGCGTGCTCCCCTGCATTCCGACTTGCACCTTGCGTTCTTCCAGAATATTTTGCGAATTTACAACCAAGACAGTCCCTTCGGTTCCGTTGTTTCCGATTTCCACTCCCTCCAGCGGCACCGTCAGCATGTCTTTCTGCTTCAGCGGCGGGATAATCGCCTGTACGTACATCCCGGGCAACAATTCTCCGTTGGGATTTTGAAAATCTATTTCCGTTTCCATCGTGCGTGTCTGAGGATCCAGCGAATCCGCAAATCGCGCTACTTTTCCAACATAATCGCGGTTCAACGCCTGTACGTTGACCTTTATTGCATCCCCAAGCCGGATATCCCCGGCGATCGACTCGGGAATCGGCAACACCAGCCGAAGCACCGATATTTGCGCGATTCGCACCACCGGCATGGGCGTGCTGGAGGATGTCCCTGCCGCGATCAATGCCCCCGTATCCGCATAGCGAACCGTGACCACGCCGGTAAACGGCGCGACGATCCGCGTGTAGTCTGACAGCGCGCTATATTGCTCCTGATTCGCCTGCGCCACTTCCAGCGACTGCTGCGCCGCATCCAGCGCCGCCTCTGAACTGGACACTTGCGCCTCTGACTCTAAATCCTTCGCTTGCGCATCATCGACTTCTTGCTGCGCCACCAAACCTTGTTTCTGCTCCGACGCTTGCTTGAGACGTTGATACATCGCGTGGACTGCCGCGTGAGAGGATTTCGCCCTTTCTACATCGCCTTGTGCGCGCCGAATTTCCTGTTTCGCTCGTCGTACCGACGCGTCCGCCCCGGACAACTCTGCCTGTAACTCGGGTACTTCCAATACCGCGAGGGTCTGCCCTTGCTTCACGCGCGATCCTACATCCACATAAATTGTTTTTATGTATCCGGCTACTTTCGCGTGCACATCCACGTCTTGAAACGGCTTGAAGGCTCCCGCTAGCGTTAGTGGCGACCCCAACGTTTCCCGGGTAACCTTCACCATGGCCGCGACCGGTTCCCCCGAGGTCACTGGGTGGTTGTCATCGTCCGCTTCTGTTTTGGCGCGCCGCAACGTCACCCAGGCCAAAAGCATAATTACGATCACCGCTCCCGCGATTACGGTTTTCTTTTTATCTGTCATGCTGGTCCTTAAGACACCAATTCCATAATCTTCGTTTCACTACGAATGAGATTTCACCGTTGTGGCCTCTACTGCAAAGCAACATCAGACCGACTTACACCGGGACTCTAATTCTTCGGGCCTGGATTTGTGAATATTACGCCGCGGGAGGAGGACGGAACCAAACGGTTGTGTCTAGCTCCGGCCGCTGCGGCAATGGGTCGTTTGGCACAAAGTGGAATCGCTTCTCGGCATTTTCCACGATTCGTCCAAAGAAAATCGCTTCTACGGTTACTTCGACCTGTGCGTTATCCCCTTGCACCGGAGAGTAATGCTGGAGTTCCGATGACCCCACCGTGCTGCGGTGGCGTGCCTGTGCCTGGTAGGCGAGTCCGTCCGAGTGCATGGTCAGCGCGAGGAATGGGTTATACAGCAGCAGCACAACCAATAGCGCCGGCACACACCACTGCCACACGTTACGCCGGCTAGCCTGTTGGTCACATCTGGGCACTGCGCTTCTCCCCATCCAATTAACAATAGTTTGACTCAATTCCCCGGTCAAGGGGATGCCCGTGCGGTGTTTCATTTAGAACCAACCTCGGAAGGGAGGAGAAGGGGACCGGTGCCAGGGGTGCGCCGGTCCCCGAGGTAGGACTTGGAGTGAAGATCAAACGTGGTGAGTCTCGCAGCCCGGAGTCACTTGAGAATGAAGGTCATATGAATTCTTGGTTACCTCCTTACCCCCCTTTCTCGATGGTGTTTCCTGTTCCTCGGTTCGTACCATCAGCCCCCGGCCATGCCGTACATCCAGCCCGCGAACCCAGAAAATAATGTCTTCGGCGATGTTCGTGGCGTGATCGGCGATGCGCTCCAGATGCCGCGTGGCCAAAACGAATTGCATCCCGGGAGTCACCAGGGTCACGTTCTGTGTCATGTTCTGCAGCAGGGTCTCGAAAATCTGGTCGCGATACTGATCCACTACGTCGTCGCTTTCTAGCACTTGTGCCGCCAAGTCCGCGTTGCGGAAAATCAGCGCGCCCAGGCTGCGGCTTACCATCGAGCGCACCGCCTCGACCATCGGCATCAATTGTTCCGGCATTTTCGCGTCCGGGGCGTCGCGCAGCGAGATCACCCGTTCCGCCAGATTCACAGCTATATCGCCGATTCGTTCCAGGTCATTCGTGATCTTCAGCGCCGCCACGATCAATCGCAGTTCGTCATCGCTGAAGCCGCCCCGCCGCAGCAACCGGATCGCGTGCTCGTCGATCATGATTTCCATTTCGTTGATGCGCGGCTCGAACAAAAACACTTCTCCGGGTAATCCAGCGGTCTTAGGGTTATCGAAACCGATGATGGCGTCCAGCGCACGGTTCATGGCGCTCTCCACGACGCGTGCCATGGACACCAGGTAGTTCACCAGCACGTCGTAAAGAACCGCTTCCGTCAAGCCGGGAGAAGTGGCCATTCAGTCCTCCGCGCCGCACACGGGCGCACGCATACACAGAATCCAACGGAATTGTTACAACTCGTTAACAAGCAGGTAAATAAGTGGAAATTACCGACCTAAGCACCCGCGGAGGTGCTCCCCCGCAAGGCCCGCAGCGCACTCCCTAAAGAACTACGCGTAGTCGCTCGCTCCGGGTCGAACACCGGAACCGCAAAATGGAACTTGGAGCCGAGGCCTACTTCGCTTTCCACCCAGATTCTTCCGCCTTGCGCTTCTACCAGGTGCTTGGAAATGGAAAGCCCCAAACCCGTTCCCCCCGCCTCCCGGGAACGCGCTACGTCCACGCGATAAAACCGCTCGAAGATGCGCGGTTGGTCCGCTTGTGGAATCCCGATCCCCGTATCGGCTACCGTAAAGATCACTTCGTCGCCACGGTTCTCGGCACGCAACACAATCTTTCCACCCGGAAGCGTGTATTGAATCGCATTGTCCAGCAGATTTTGCAGCACTTCCTGCAGCCGCCGGTGGTCCGCGGCGATCTCCGGCAAATGAGACGGGAGATCTAATGACAGCGACAGGTTCTTCTCCGCCGCGCGCCGTTGCGCTGTTTCATAGCACGATTCGATCAACTGTGGAACGCTTACCGCTCGTATCTCCAGTTCCAATTGTTCCGCATCCATTTGCGACAAACGCAGCAGATCCTCGGTCAAGCGTGCCAGACGGCGTGAATGCTCCAGGATGATCGCCAGGAAACGCCCGCGATTCTGGGGATCGTCGATGGCGCCGCCGATCAGCGTTTCCGCGAATCCCTGAATCGCTGTCAACGGCGTGCGGAATTCGTGCGATACATTCGCCACAAAATCTCGTCGGATGCGCTCCAGCCTCCTCAAATCCGTGATGTCGTGCAGCACGATCACCGCGCCGGAGGTCTCCCCCGCTCTCACCGATGCTACGGTGGCCGCAAAATAATGTTGCCGCAGCGTCCCGGTCACGATCTCCGATTCCACCCGCGGTTCTCCCGCGAGCACCCGCCTCACGGCCGCGACCAATTCGGTTTGTCGAATCACTTCCAGCAGAGAACTTCCCGCAACCGGAGGAACGTCCAGTCCCAAAATCGCCGCAAACCCGGGGTTCGCAAAGGCTAGCCGTTCGCCGGCGTTCACCACCGCAACTCCTTCCACCATGGAACCCAGAATGGCCGCCGATAAATTGCGCTCTTCCGTAAGCGTTCGAATCGTGCGGTCCAGCCGCGCGGCGGTCTGGTTCATCGAAGTGCCCAGCGCCTCCAGCGAATCGCCGGACCGGTCCGAAGAGAGTGGCCGAAAATCCCCTTCAGCCACCCGTCGCGAGAATTCTCTCAACCGCTCGATCCGATTCGTGTACGACCGCGACATCAGCATCGCCAGCGCGCCCGCGAACAGGAAAATAAGCAATGACCACAGCCATAGATTCCGCCGGAAACTCCACAATTGCGCGCCAAATCCCGCAATCGGCAGCGCCAGCCTTAAGACTACCGGCTTGCCGCCGGGTAGGTCTTGGCGCACCGCGTAGTACAACAGTTGCGCGCGCACCGAGACACTGTCGCGGCTCGCGCGCCCTTCCCCACTATTCAACGCCTCCATAACTTCCGGGCGACCCGCATGCGATTCCATCGTGGCCGCCTCGCTTTGCGAATCCGCCAGCACATGGCCATCTGCAGCTATGACCGTGATGCGCACACCGCTGGAAGCGTTTGCGGCCACCCAGGTATTCAGCTCAGCCAGTTCTTCCGGGGTTTGTGGATTGGAAGTCAGCGGAATCGGATGCAACTGCATGACCCGTGCCAGTGACTTCAATTGCTGGAAGCCCTCATTTTCATAGCTGTTGCGCAGCGCTCGCTCGGCAAGAAAATCCACCGCGAGCAAAACGCTCAGCAAAAGCGCCAGAAACGTTAGCGCCAGTCTTCCGAATAGTTTACGTGGCACGGGTCTCGAATAAGTATCCTGCACCGCGCACCGTTTTCAAGTGCAGAGGGTTTTCCGGATCCGCTTCGATTTTCTCCCGCAGCCGCCGCACATACACATCCACGCTGCGGGGCGTTACGAAGCGGTCCGTACCCCACACAGCATCGAGGAGTTGATCCCGCGTAAACACGCGGTTCGGGCGTGATGCAAGGTAATACAACAGCCGAAATTCCAGCGTGCTCAGGGGCACCGGCTTCCCACTGTGGCTCACACGATAGGACGCCGGATCAATGGCCAGTTTCCCAATCTCCAAAATCCGCGGCGCGTCCGCAGGAGGCTCCGCCCGACGCAACAGTGCTTTCACCCGGGCGATCAGTTCGCGCGGGCTAAACGGCTTGGTTACGTAATCGTCCGCGCCCATCTCGAGCCCCACCACGCGGTCCGCTTCATCCCCACGAGCCGTCAACATGAGTACCGGCAACCGATTGAGCGACTCCTCTTTGCGAATCTCCCGGCAAATCTCGAGCCCCGACATCTTGGGCAGCATCAGGTCGAGCAAAAGCAAGTCTGGAGGAGTCTTCTTGATGGTGGCCAAGCCGCTGCTGCCGTCAAATGCCGCAGCGACCTGAAACCCTTCATTGGCAAGGTTATAACGGACGAGCTCCACGATATCGCGATCGTCCTCAATAATCAGAATGCGCTTCATGTACAGCTCTCGGGCGGGCGATCGCATCGGTAGAAGTTTACCGTAGCGCGCCGGATTACGATAGGCATGTTCAGGTTGTGCCACCTCGTGACTCATAGAGAATGGCTGTATTGTGACAAGGGCGCGAAAAGAAGTGGTAACACAGATATGACAGCATTGTGAATGCGCTGTGAAACAACGCAGCGCCCTTCCCCACAATGACTTACATCACGAGCTCGCCCGGGCCCCCTGGACTTGTCGCCACTCCACCCCACTCCCATCGCGGATCCCCATGAGTAAGCGGCTCGCCTCGACAGCAACTCCAAATCGCCGCAAGAGGCCCTCCTAAGCCTGCACTACATCGTGGTCAGCGCCTGCGGGCCTCGGGCCTTGCGAACTAGGAGCCCTCACTGCCTGGACATGCGCCGGAAACCGCTGACCTAGCTGCTGCTTACCCCGTGCGCGCGCCCAGTACACGCCCCCGCACAAACTCTCTTCCTTGCGCCTTCCACACACAGAGACCAACACATTGCATATGACACAGAGCTGCCGTTTCGGCTAACTCCAGGGACCTTCTTCTGGCGCGGAGTTGGAATGGCGATGCACAAAAAGTTGCCGGAACGGCTCTCGGTGAAGTTGGCTTCTGCCAAGAGCACCGTGGAAACTCCCCGCAATCGGGCCAGGGGATGCACCGGGACACCGTCGGCACCGTGCCTTCTTACTGTGAAACGGGCCACAGCATTCCCGCGTCAGAGCTAGTGCATAGAACGCCATGGGCCACACGGGAACGCTCGCACCCCGATGCCTCGAATGTCATTCCGCCTATTTCGCGGCCGAATTTCCCGACCCGGAAATCAACATCTACAACACCACCAACTACCAGTTAGGAATCTCCTGCGAAAACTATCCCCGGACGCGCCCCCGCGGAAAGCTACAGTTCTCGCAACAAGAGCGGCCTTGCGGCTCAAATTGTCAATCCCGCAAAACTCTCTCCCGCGCGCCAGTCCGATATCCGCGCGCAGTGCCCCGGCGGCCAGGGAGAACGTAAACTCGTGCCCGCGTTCTCCTACGTTCCGGGCCAGCCGCTCAGCGAGTACATCGACTTAGGACCCATTGATTCGGCCAACGATGTCGACGTTCACGGGAAACAGGGAAAACTGCTGGTAAAGAGCCGCTGCTATGAAATGTCCGACAATCTAAACTGCTCCACTTGCCACGACGTGCACCAGAAAGAGCCGGGCCTGGCGGCCATGTCCCAACACTGTTTGCGCTGCCATCAGGTTCAACAATCCCTTGCGCACATAAAGGTTGGCGAAACCATCACCCACAATTGCATTGACTGCCACATTCCCAGGCTCGCATCCAAAGAGGTCTATCTCACCGTCGATGGCAAAACCATACGCCCAAGGTTCCGCACCCACTGGATCGAAGTCTATTCCGAGCAAGAGCGGCAATAGACATCGCGAGCACAGGAGCGGTTCCCGCTCGTGCTGCCCCGAAAGATTCCTTGCCAGCGTGCGCCGAATCGAGAGTAGAATGGGCGCGGTTCTATCTGAAGGGCCGCCCAACCGTCATGAGACGGCCTAAACAACACAACAAATTAGGTGGAGGTGGGTAATGGCTACAGCGAATCCGGCGCAAGGATTGCAAGGCCCGTTGGGTGTGGCAAAAAAAATAACCGGCTGGTACATAGCCGCGGCGGTGCTGTTCATTGTATTGGGGATTTTCGCCATCATCGAGCCGGGCGTCGCCGGCCTCGGGGTCACTCTGCTGGTGGGCTGGCTGCTGGTAATCGGCGCGGTGTTTCACTTCATTGCGGCGTTCAAAGGTGGCGGCGCCAAGCAGGTCATCTTCCAGGTGCTCATTGGCATTCTCTATGCCATCGGGGGTTTTTATTTTCTCACTCACACGATCATGGGCACGGCCACGCTGACCCTGCTTCTGGCCGGCATCATTCTCGCCGAAGGCGTCATCGAAGTGATTTCCTACTTCCGCCTGAAGGGCGACGGCGCGTCCGGCTGGCTGCTCCTCAACGGCATCATCACCTTGGCTTTGGGCGCTTTGATCTGGTTCCACTGGCCCTCCAGCACCGTGTGGGCTATCGGCACGCTGGTCGGTGTGAACCTTTTGATGACCGGCATCACCCGCCTCATGTTCGGTCTCGCGGTCCGCAAAGTGGTGCATCGCCCCGCGATCTAACAGCAACAGCGCGCTGGTGAGCCGCTTCCCTACTTCACTCGCGTATAACTAAACGTCTCCACCATGGACTTGCCGTGGTCATCGAAAGTCCACGTCTGCGTCAAATGATCTTTGTCCGCCAGCGCCATGGTCAACGAAGCCATGTGTGCTTCGTCGGGAGTCTGGGTACCCGACACACGCACGAACGAGAAATCGTACTTGCCTGTCGCCGCGGAAACCGGCGCCGTTTGCATCGTGGGCTGGTTCCCCATCGAACAGTAGTGCGTCACCACGATGCGGTCCCCGTCCAGCGTGTACATCGTGACCATGTCTGATTCCTTCGCCGGTTGTAGATCCTCCATCACCACGCTTCCGTTGGACACCACTTTGTACGTCACTTTCGTGCCGTTCTTTCCTTCCCACTCCCCCGCCAGCGATTTCAACTGATCAAACGCCGGCGTCGATCGCGTTCCGTGTGGCCTTTCCTGCGCGACCACCGCGTGGCCCGAGACCATCGCGAACGCAACAAGCACTCCAAGAATCATGCGCTTCATGTCGTTCCTCCCTTTAGAAGATGCAAGAATCACCGCAAGTTTCCCCGTGGCTCTCGAAATCCGTCACAACCTTTTTTCTAACTCGTCCAGACCGCCGGTCCCGCCGCGTTCGTGGTCGTCGCGCTGTTTCTGCGATGGCAATGTGTCAGAACAAGCTCCGTGTCCTTGCCTGGTTCGAACAACTCCACGGTTACTTCTGAGACGGGACACTTTTCCGACACTTTCGCTCGTGCTTTACCCGTGTTTTTTTCCCTCCACGACCACGTAAACACGATCTTCTCCGGAGCCTTCACTTCCACGTACTCTCCTTGGCCCCAATGCACCTCGTTCTCGCGCGGGTCGCGCACTGCCATCCGCCATCGTCCGCCGGTACGAATATCCAGCTGGTGGAGTCGAGCTCCGAATAATAGCTAACCATTTGGTTCAATATCCGCACACTTCTCCCTGGTCAAGCGTTTTTCGCTCCGCCCTTTTGCTTTTGTTTGCAGGGAGTGCCGCAGCCCGGCCCCGCCATCCCCCACCACAATCCTTAGGACCAAACCGGTCATTTCGAGCGCAGCGAGAAATCTCTCTTGGATTCCGCCGCGCCCCTACGGTTTCCCGTCCAACACCGGTTTGTCGCCATTCCACTGGATCTGTTCCAGCTTTTCCGGGGCCACCGGCGGTTGCACCGGAATGCGCAAAATCAACTTGTCGTTCCTGGTGAACGCTTCGCCGCCATTCGCCAGAATCACGTGGAGTCCCACGAGCGCGGTGTCTCGCGAGACCGCGTCGATTTCATACGAATCGGGCAGGCCCGCCAGCGTTTTGTTCCAGTAAGTGTTGTGCAGTGGTTCGCGGTATTCCGCGGGGATCGCGTGGGCGCCGAGCAGCGTTCCTAGAATACCCGCCGCGTTGGCGGGATTGCAGTCCGCGTCTTGCCCGCAGCGCGTGGCGAAGTTCATCGTCTTGTAGAAATCGCCGTTGCCGTAGAGCAGCCCGATCGCCACGTACCCGCCGTTCAGCTTCGCATCAATGTTAAACGGCTGCTTGTAGCCGTCCGGACAGTGATCCACTTCGCCCCACTTCGCTTGCACTAGGTGCCAGGTCTTTAGCCAATCATTGGGATTTTCGTCGTGCCACTTAATCACGTCGCGGATCAATTGCGCGTACAGGCTCTGCCCCGGAATCGCCTGCAATCCGTTTTCCACCACTTCGCGGATATTCTTCGCGAAAAACGCCTGCGTATACATGGCGGAAATGAACATGCCGCCGTACACGCCATCCCCGTAATTCATGATGTGCCCCATGCGATCGTCGAAACGATTGGACACTTGCGGCATGCCCGGCGAAATCATCCCAAATACGTCGGACTCGATCTGGAAATCGATGTCGTCGGCGTGCAGGTTGTAACGCGGGTTACCGGAAAGCGGCGGAAGAATGCCTTTGCGGATGTTGGCCAAGCCGGCATCGTTGGCGTGCCACACCTGGCGAATCTTGGCGTCCCATTCGTGCGCCACGGTCACCGGATCCACGTTGATGCCATAGCGCCGCAGGCAATACAGGAACAGAAGATTGATGTAGATGTCGTCGTTATCCGGCGCGCCGAAACTGGGATGGTCTTTTTCCGACGTTTCCACGAATACGCGATTCATGTGGATCTGCCGGCTGTCCGCCTCGTGAATGATGGGCTCGTCGTAGTCGGCCTTATTAGTGGACCGCGCGCGGTAATCCTTCATGCGCGTGGGCGAAAGCGTCCAGTCGGTGATGTCGAACCCGATGGGCACACCTAAATATTCAAATTCCCATGGCTGCCCAAAGGTGACCCCAATCATCTTGCCCATCCACGCGCCCTGCACTTTATCCACATAAGTGTCCCAATCCAGTTCGCGCATAGGGGGAGCTGGTTTGTTCTGAGCGGCGGCAGTGAAGGACAGACAAAGCAGGATTATAAGAAGGACGGGCAAGCGTCTCATAGCTCGAGAGTTTCTCCTGAGAGCGCGGAGCGGCGCAACGGCCCCAGTGTAGCGCAGCGCGAGAAGGCGGCGACAGCTGCAAAAACGGCGGGGAAGCGCGCAAACCGAATATCGGCGTTCGTAATTTACTCTATATATATAGTAATATCTTGTACAAAACGGACGGAATCGCGGGGGAGATGAAGCGCGCGGGGAAATGCCCTCCCACCCCCTGCTTGCGCAGGTGCGGGAATGATTGGAGTGGGACGGGAAACTGCATTGACAGTTGGCAGTTGCGCGGCATCAGTTTCGGAGAAAAGAAACTGCAAGAAGAAAGACGCACCACAGAGGCACAAAGGACGCGGGGAGTTAACGGAGAGGGGCAGTTCGCAGCCGACAGTTGGGAGTTATCAGTTTCGCAGAAGAGACCGCAAGAGGGACGAAAAGCGGGCGCGGCGAAAAGGAAAGAAAAAGGACCGAAGAACCCGCTGTTGTTGGAGACGGCTGGGAAGACTCGGCCTTGTTCACGTGAGCGAGGGCATGTGACTGGGAACACAGACGCGGGTTCATCCCCTCGGCCTAAATTGAAGTTTTGATCATGCCCAAGCTCCTCATCGCCCAGGCAACCGGCTATCGCTTTCGTGGCCGCCTCGAACCCTACAAGTTAAGGAAGAGAAAGCTCGTTGGCGCGGTCATTCCTTACTTGGCCGCGCTCGCACCGCAAGACTGGAAGATCACGCTGGTCGATGACGCGACCGAGGACATCGATTTCAACGCCCACGTCGACGTCGTGGCCATCACCATCAGGACGGTAACGTCCTTGCGCGGTTACGAAATCGCCGAAAAGTTCCGGCGCAGAGGCATCCCCGTCCTCATGGGCGGCCCGCACGCCACCTTCTATGCGGACGAGGTCGCCGAACACGCCGATGCCGTCTGTATCGGCGAGGCGGAGGAAGTCTTTCCCAGAATGCTGGAGGATGCCGCGGCCGGCAGGCTCAAGAAGTTCTACCGCAGAGACACGGTGGCGAGCCTGGCGGGGATGCCCGCGCCGCGCTGGGACCTCCTCGACCCCAAGAAGTACGTCTTCTACCGCCCGTACGTCATTCAGTACTCACGCGGCTGTCCCTACGTCTGCGATTTCTGCGCCGAGCGCAGGTTGAACGGCGATTATGGCTACCGCTACCGCCCCGCAGCCGAAGTCGTTGAGGACGTAAAACGCTGCGGCAGCAAACACATCTTTTTCGCCGCCAGCCAGTTTGCCGGCAACGTCGACCGCGCCATGGAGCTCATGGAAGCTCTGATCCCCCTGAAGATCCGCTGGTCCACGTTGTTCTCCTCCCATTATTGCCTCGACGAAAAATTCATGGACCTAGCCGCCAAGTCCGGGCTGCTGCACGTCAACACCGGCATCGAAAGCATCAATCAGCACACCCTGGCAACCATGCACAAGAACTTCAACAAGGCTTCGGAATACGGCCACATGATCAAGAACCTGACGAAACGCGCCATCAGCTATTCCCTCAACTTCGTTTTCGGATCGGATGCCGACGATGAGACCGTGTTTGACTCCACACTCCGCCTTCTTCACGAATACAAGGCGCAGACCGCCTATTTCAATATTCTCGTCCCCCTGCGCGGCACCGCCCTCCACCAGAAATTCAAGGACGAAGGCCGGCTGATCGACGAGGCCAACATGGAGCGCTGGCCGGGGCTGTCTTGCCACTTCCAGCCGCTGCGCTTTTCCCCCGGCGACCTCGTCCGGCGCATCATGAAGATCCGGCGCGACTTTTACACCACAAGTTCCGCGATCCGCCGCCTGCCCGTGCCTTACCGGCAGTCCCACTTCGCCAGTTGGAACCTGCACTTCCTGCAAAGGAAAGTTACCGCGCACATGGACTCGATGCGGGATTTTACGGAGTTCTAAAATTCGCGTAGTAACCTGCAAAACACCGGAGCGCGCCGTGAAACACTTACCTACACCTCAAGCCATTGCCATCTTGGTGCTGGGGCTCCTTTGGTTCGTTCTTGGCATCGTGTCTTTGCAACGGGCGCCCTCGCAAGGCGCATTTCTTGGCCGGCTTGGGGTAGGGCTCGTTTCGCTGGTGACTGCTTCCGTCATCATCCTTGGTTGGCGCGCACGTCACAGATCACGCCAAAGACCGTACTGATCGACACGTCGCAACTCCCCCACGAAATCCCTCCAAAAAAACGCGACGGACTTTACAACCCAGGCGTCCGTTGGAAGCGACGGATGGTTTTGGTACATGAGCAAGAACATGGTATGAAGACCGCTTCCTCGAGTCAGCCAAATGTCTAAATATACCTTGACACGCATATGCTCCGTAGAGTATATGAAGGCATGGAATCTGTATTCGAAATCCTTGCGGAGCCGAACCGCCGCGCGATCTTGAGCCTGCTGGTCTCGTCCCAACAGTCGGTAGGAGAGATCGAGCGTCGGCTGGGAATGCCGCAGCCGACGGTGTCAAAGCACCTGCGGGTGCTGCGCGACGCTGGTTTCGTGGAATCCAGGGTGGACGCACAGCGCCGTCTCTACCGGCTGAAGCCTGAACCATTTCAGGAGGTAGATACCTGGCTCGCCCAGTTCCGCCGGTTCTGGTCCGCACACGTGGATGCTCTCGAACGCCACCTCGACCGCATGGAAGAGTCGGCACCGACGAAAAGGAAGACCAAGGAGAAGGCGACGGGGCGCAAGCCGCGAACATGAAAAGTCGGAGTAGGGATCATGATTGCTCGCAACCCCCTCCGCGGATCCGGACCGGCGGCACGACCGCATCCGGCTCTTGTCTTAGGTGAGGACGCCCATGCGTCGCAGAGGATAGGGATGACAGACGGTAGGCAAAGGCCGCCAGCGATGGATGAGACGCCGCATGCGGTCCCACCGGATGCGCCCATTCTGGCTACGACGCGGCAGCGCGCGATACCACAGGCGTCCCACTTGGAACCGAAAGAGAACCAGCGCCCGTCGATTCATGGGTACTCCATAGTAGCGGACGTGTCCACGCACCACTGCTTGCAGCCACTTGCCCAACTCCGGGATGGATTCATGCATGCGCCGCTGAAGCTTGGCTTTCACCTCGTTCAGCTTCGCTTGCAGTCTTTTACGGATCGTTTGCCGCAGCGCCGTGTGCATTCCGTTGCTCCTCTTCTTCACGCAGATATGCGTGAAGAAGAGAAAGTTGAATGTCTCGGGCTTCCCTTCTCCACGCCTTTGCCGGTTGTTGATCGCAAACGGACCAAATTCCAGCAGCCGCGTTTTCTCGTGCACGGGGTCTCTGGGCGCGCGGGACTCTGGCACGCCTCGCGAGTTCGGCGTACCCGATGTTGCCTTCCGCTTTCTCCTACAGCGTCGGCATCCCGGAGTAATTCTCTTTCGCGGCTGAATACCCGGCCGCACGTTCCCCTGTCAACGCTTCGACGCTGCTCTTGCGAACAGCTCCGCGTGACTCGGGCCGATGTGGGTCGCTACTTCCCACTCGTATGACTTTTGCATTCACTACACCTCCCCGGCTTAGCCGGCGCACAGGAGAAACGAAATGAAAATCAAAGTGACCAGCATATACGTGGACGACCAGGACAAGGCCCTGCGCTTCTATACCGAGGTGCTGGGCTTTGCCAAGAAGACCGATTTCAGCCAGGGCCCCTATCGTTGGCTGACCGTGGCCTCGCCCGAGGAGCCGGACGGCACGGAGCTGCAGCTGGCGCTGAACAACAACCCCGCGGCCACAGCGTATCAGCTGGCGCTGTTTCAACAGGGCCAGCCCGCGGCCATGTTTTTTACCGACGACGTCAAGGGCGACTACGAGCGGATCAAGGGGCGCGGCGCGGCGTTCACTATGCCGCCCACCGACGTGACCACCTCGACCATTGCGATGCTGAACGACACCTGCGGCAACCTCATTCAGCTCACGCAGCTGGCGCGCCATTCCCACTAAGCAGAAGAAGGGGGCCGCGTGGTCGGCCGCCGATTCAACAGAGGCAATACAAAAATATGATTAGCGATAGAGCGGTGTTGTCACAAGCTATTGCTGAAAAACTGTGGTCGCTCGATGAAATGGAAAGAACCGGCGGGAACCGGGTGTTATTGGTGAAGATAAAAACGAGCGAATACATTTTTTTTATGATTGTTCAGCGGAAAGTTCTAAGGGCCGTAGAAGTCTTTATTATGACCGTGAAACGCGGGCCGCAAGAAAAGAACACAAGCCAAAAGGTAACGCGACGGATATGGCCGCTGCCATGGGCATTGAGCTCTTGACGGAGGAACAATATCGAGAGCTGCAAAAGCTTGGGAATTTTGATAAGAGAACGTCCAGCTGGGTGAACAGGCCTTCCGACATCAGAAAACTTGGCGGCGCCCTCTTTTGTGATCGCCGCTACGGCATCGTGTATCACAACGGTGCGGAATCTTACGATGCGGCTAGGGGATTCCGTGGCTCGTTAACAGTCTAAGTTTTGCATACTGGCACGCCATTCAAGCTAAGGAGCAGAAGGTGACCGATCGCGAACAGTACCGGCCGGGTCCGGCTAGTGGGGCGCAAGTCCGAAAGGACGGAGATAACTGGACGCTCATTCTCGTCCGAGAGCTGCGGCACGCGCCGGAAAAAGTCTGGCAAGCACTTACCGATCCGGCGCATCTGCGCGAGTGGGCTCCCTTCGACGCCGATGGGAGCCTGGGTATGGCTGGAACCACGGTAAAACTCACCGCGGTGGGAGCGGCCGCGCCGCGCGTTACGGAAACAACTGTGAAGCGAGCCGACGCTCCCGAGATGCTTGAGTACAACTGGGGTGGCTTCGATATGCGATGGAAGCTCGAAGCTTTCGGCGGCGGCACGCGTTTGACGTTGTGGACCAACATCGGTCATCGCTTCATCTCCATGGGGGCTGCCGGGTGGCACATTTGTTTCGATGTTCTGGATCACCATCTCAGCGGAACTCCCATCGGCCGCATCGTCGGCCCCGAGGCCATGAAGTTCGGCGGCTGGCAGCGACTGAACGCGGAGTACGCCAAGCAGTTCGGTATTGACGCGCCCAACTGGCCGCCGCAGGCGGCTCAAAAGTCGTGAATCGAGGAGATCGCAACAATCCTGAAAGAAGCCGCCAAGCGCTCGATCATTCGCTGGATTCACATCGTCTTTGCCATTCCCATAATCGGTTACATTTACAGTCCGTTTGATCAAATTCCAAACTACGCGCGGCCTACCCGGTTAGTTTTCGTGCCCGTAATTGTTCTTTCGGGACTTTGGATGTGGAAAGGCCATGTCGTTCGGCGACTTATTTCGAAAAGATCGGCCTAATACTTGCCGGTGCAGCTATATATGTCCGAAAATGGGAGTTATCCATGGAACCTGCCTCCGCATTAGTCGACCAAAAGATCAAGGAACTCGGAGACTGGCGCGGCAAGATGCTAGCGAGAGTGCGCGATATCGTCCACAAGGCAGACCCGGAGATCCTCGAAGAGTGGAAGTGGATGGGAACTCCCGTCTTTTCCCACGCCGGCATCGTCTGCACCGGCGAGACGTACAAGAACGTCGTCAAGATGACCTTTGCCAAGGGAGCGGCGTTGCAGGACCCTTCAGGTCTATTCAACTCCAGCCTCGACGGGAATAGGAGACGGGCCATCGACATCCACGAAGGCGACAAGATCGATGCGGCGGCCTTGAAGGAGCTCATCCGCGCGGCAGTGGCGCTCAATGTCAAGGGCAAGAGCAAGCCGAAGCCCCGGCGAGCCAGCCGCAAGCGGTCCGGCTAGCTATAACCTAGTTGAGAGTCTACAGTACCCAGTTTTTGGATGGTGGCGAGTGGCGAGTCACGAGAAGCAAAGCAAGACTTGAGGTCGCAGAGGAAGTCCTCGTAGCATGTTCCTCGGCGGGCATCTGCGGTCGAGGCTTATCCTCCTGATGCCGGCCTAAAGGCCGCCGCCACGCTGTTTCGAGCATAATTGGGCAAGGGTTGACCAGATTTTTTCGTGACACAATCGGGATTCGCAACGGAATGACGATACGTCCAGATATGTCCATCGAGCACTTCGACGTGGTGATTATCGGCGCCGGGCTGTCCGGCATCGGGGCGGGTTATCGCTTGCAGACGCGGTGTCCAGGCAAACGCTACGTGATTTTGGAGGGGCGGGCAGAGCTGGGCGGCACCTGGGACCTGTTCCGCTACCCTGGGGTGCGCTCGGACTCCGACATGTTCACGCTGGGATACCCGTTCCGGCCGTGGAAGGGCGCGAAGTTCATCGCCGATGGGCCGGCGATTTTGAACTATGTGCGCGAGACAGCACAAGAGTTCGGGATCGACCACCACATCCGTTTTCAGCAGCGGGTGCGTGCGGCCGCGTGGTCCTCGGAGGAGGCGCGCTGGCGCGTCGAGGTGGAGGACGGAGCCAGCGGGAAGCGCGTTCAATACCGCTGCGACTTCCTGTACGGCTGCACCGGGTATTATCGCTACGATTCCGGCTACGCACCGAGTTTTCCTGGGACCGAGCGTTTTCGCGGGGAACTGGTGCACCCGCAGCACTGGCCGGAGCAGTTGGACTACGCGGGGAAGAACGTGGTGGTGATCGGCAGCGGCGCGACGGCGGTGACGCTGGTTCCCGCAATGGCCGGAAAGGCCAAGCATGTGACCATGCTGCAACGCTCGCCGAGCTACATCCTGAGCTTGCCGACGCGCGATCCCATCGCCAATGTGCTGCAGCGGGTTCTGCCCGGGGGCGCGGCGCATCGCATCATGCGGTGGAAGAATATTTTGATGAGCTTGGGGATTTATCAGCTGAGCCGGCGCGCGCCCGACGTGATGCGTGGGCTGCTGCGACAAGGGGCGGCGAAGAGTCTGCCGCAAGGCTACGCTGTGGACAAGCACTTCAAGCCGCGCTACCGGCCGTGGGACCAGCGGCTGTGCCTGGTGCCCGACGCGGATTTGTTCGAGGCCATCCGTGCGGGGCGGGCCTCGGTGGTGACTGGCGAGATCGCTACGTTTACGGAGGACGGGATCGAGCTGCGATCCGGCGAGAAATTGCAGGCGGACATTATTGTGTCCGCGACGGGCTTGCAGATGCTGGCGCTGGGCGGGGTGGGACTGACGGTGGATGGAAAGGCAGTGGCGCCGGGGCAGTCGTTCGTATATAAGGGCGCGCTGCTGGGTAACGTGCCGAACTTCGCGTTCTGCGTGGGCTATACGAACGCATCGTGGACGCTGCGCGCCGATTTGGCGTCGATTTTTGTTTGCCGGCTGCTGAAGCATATGGAGAGGAAGGGCTATCGCACCTGCACACCGCTGTGCGATTCGGCATCGTTGGACGCCAAGCCTTTGCTCGAACTGAATTCCGGGTACATCCTGAGGGCGGCGGCAAACATTCCGAAACAGGGAGGAAGAAAGCCGTGGATTATCCGGCAGAATTATTTGCTGGACATGCTGACCATGAGACTCAGCAGGTTGGAAGATGGGGTATTGAAGTTTGGAAGGCAGCTCCCTCATGCTCGAAGTGAAGCTCCTGAAGAGGCAACGACACTATCCCGGGCCGGCAATTAGCCTGCACCAGGCTTGGGTGGCGTTGTAGAAGTTGTAAAGCGGCGGCAAGCCGCCGTACTCCAAACGCTAGTGCGGGATTTGGAACTTGGGGCGGTAAAGCGTTGACCGGGGTGGATAGGCTTCTTACCATAGAGCGATGCGCCAAAGTGCGAAGCGGTGGGCGGTGCTGGGCTGCGGCCTGCTAGCGGTGGTGTGGTTGTGCGGGTGCGACGATGCGGGGAAGAAGTCGGTGCAGGCCAAGGTGCCGTCGCTGAGCCCCGTGCAGCTGCAAAAACAGCCGGAAGTCGCCGCGGTGCAGGAATTGCCGCTGCGGAAGATGGCTCCCGATGAATTTGTGTCGCTGCTGCCACCAGCTCCCGGTGGAATCCCCTACTTGATCGAACAAGTGAAGGCGAAGTTCGCTTCCGGCGAAACGAATTATAAGGCCGGACATCTGGTGGCCGCACGGCGGGACTTCGACGACGCGGTGGATTGGATGCTGGAAAGCGGGTACGACCCGAACAGCGATCCGAAGTTGAAGGAACTATTCGAGCAGGTAACCGACAAAGTTTACACCTACGAGCTGCAGGCGTTCCGCGCGGGGGACGGCTTCACGGAAGCGCCGGCGGTGCCGGCTGCCATCGATGAAGTGGCGGAAATGACCTTTCCAGTGGATCCGAAGCTGAAAGAACGCGCCGAGGATGTAGCCAAGAACGTGACGCACGACCTGCCGCTGACGGTGAATGATGTAGTGGTGTCGTACCTGAACTTCTTTCAGACGCCGCGGGGCAAGGCCATCGTGGAAAATGGGTTGCGGCGCAAGGGCAAGTACCAGGAGATGATTTCGCGGATTCTGAAGGAAGAGGGCGTGCCGCAGGACCTGGTGTACCTGGCGCAGGCGGAGAGCGCCTTCCAGCCGCTGGCGCTGTCGCGTGCGGGGGCACGCGGGATTTGGCAGTTCGTGCAGTGGCGCGGGAACGAGTACGGATTGAAGCGCAGCTGGTGGGTGGACGAGCGACTGGACCCGGAAAAGGCTACGCGGGCGGCGGCGCAGCACCTGCGGGACTTGTACGGGATCTATGGCGACTGGTATTTGGCGATGGCGGCGTACAATTGCGGGCCCGGCAACGTGCAGAAAGGCATAGAACGCACCGGTTACGCGGATTTCTGGGAACTGTACAAGCGCAACGTGCTGCCGAACGAAACGAAGAATTATGTGCCGATTATCCTGGCATTGACGCTGATCGCCAAGGACGCGGCGCATTACGGAATTTCCGTGGACGCGGAGGACCCGGTGCCCACGGATACGGTGAAGCCCGGGCAGCCGATCGACCTGCGGCTGGTGGCGGAGACCATTGACGTGGACGTGGCCACGCTGCGGACGCTGAACCCGTCTCTGCTGCGGATGATTACGCCGGACGATCCGGACTTTGTACTGCACCTACCGGTGGGCACCTCCGAGAAGTTCTCGGCGGAGATTGCGGACATTCCGGCGGATAAGTGGGTGAGCTGGAGGCGGCACCGGGTGGAACCGGGGGAGACGCTGACGTCCATTGCCAAGACTTATCATGTAACCGCGGCGGCGATCGCAGATGCTAATGGACTGGAACGGGGCGTGCCACTGGAGGCTGGGCAGAAGCTAATTATCCCGGCGGCGAGGCCGCTCGAGGAGTCCAAGCCGCGGCTGGTGCACTACCGTGTAAAGAAAGGGGATACCCTGGGCGGGATTGCCGACCAGTTCAGCGTAACTTTCGAGCAAGTGCAGAAGTGGAATGGACTGAAGAGCGGGCACGTGAGCCGAGGCATGATCCTGCGGATCTACACGGTGGGGGGAGGGGTGCCGGAAACCAGGGCGGTGCACCACACCATGGGGCGGAGTCCGAAAAAGAAGGCCAACGCGACGACACAGACGAAACAGTAGCGCTGCTGCCCATTGTTGGAAAATTTTTTTGCTCCCGGCGTCGGAGTAGTGAGCAGAACGCTTGACAAGGTACGTTGGAGTGGGATAACAAAGCGCAAGGACGGAGTGCGGTCGTCTCCGGCTGTAGCAAGGTGTGGACACAGAGAGATTGCGGCTTCGCGGAGCCCCCAGGGGAGGAGAGCATGGATTTCGAGAAGGATCAGTTCGAAGACGATGATGAGCTGTCGCGGCTGGAGGAAGACGACGAGCCGGGCGGTGAAGGTATAGTGGAAGAAGAAGAGGAAGAGATTCTGGCCGTAGAAGACGAGGCCGCCGAAGAAGGCGGAGAAGAGCCAGCGGCGCGTCCTGCACCCAAGGCGGCGGTCAAGAAGACCACGGCGCCGGCAGCCAAGAAAGCGGCCAAGAAGCCAGCGAAAAAGGCCACGAAGAAGGCGAAGGCCAAGCCCAAAGCCAAGAAAGCGGCCAAGAAGGCGGGGAAGAAGCGCCGCCGCTAGTCGCTTGCGGCAAAATGTATCGCGGGCCCCTCGGAGGAATCGAGGGGCCCTTTTTTGTTCCGCGTCCGGGATGGACGGAGGAGCGCGAGGAGAGCAGGCAGAAAGGAGAACCGTGCCAGAACAGGAATGCCCGGCAGGGCGGGAGTAACGGCGGCACCGATAAAAGTAAGCGCCGACAGGATAATTTATGTTACGGGCCATCGAGCAGATACGGCGCATGCGCGGGGGCGCGCAATCGTACCTGATGAGGTGCTCGGACGATAACTATTATGTGCTGAAGTTTCAAAATAACCTGCAGCACCGCAGGGTGCTGGCGAATGAGCTGCTGGGTACAAGATTGGCAAGGCGGTTGGGGCTGCCGACGGCGCCGGTCAGCGTGGTGGATGTGCCCGAAGAACTCGAGGCCATGCTCGGTCGCTCATAGGAGCGACAGCGAACTGCTCGCAGGTTCTTGAGAGCGATCGTGCCGCTGAGCCACTTCAGATGATCCGAGGGCACGCCCGCAGAAGTTCTTAGCCATAGTTGCTAGATGAGGGGCTCGGACCAGTTTTCCAGGGTTTCCTTGACCTTGTGGAGGAACTGGTGGGCGATGGCACCATCGACGACGCGGTGGTCGTAGCTGAGCGTGACGTAGCACATGGAGCGGATGGCGATGGAATCGTTGATGACCACCGGGCGCTTTTCGATGGCGCCCAGGCCGAGGATACCGACGTTGGGCTGGCTGATAACCGGCAGTCCGAACAGGCCGCCGAAGACTCCGGGATTGGTGATGGAGAAGGTGCCTTCCTGCACTTCCTCGGGCTTGAGTTTCTTGGAGCGGGCGCGCTCGGCCAGGTCGTTCAGGTTGCGTTGGATGCCCAGAAAATTTTTCTCATCGGCGTTCTTGATGATGGGAACGATCAGGCCCCAGTCAAGGGCCACGGCGATGCCGATGTTGACTTCCTTGTGCAGCACGATGTTGGTGCCGTCGAGCGAAGCGTTCAGCGTGGGATAGGCACGCAAGCCCGCCACGGCGGCTTTGACGAAGAAGGGCATGAAGGTGAGCTTGGTTTCGTAACGCTTTTCGAAGTCGTCTTTGGACTTGGCGCGCAGTGCGGCGATTTTGCTCATGTCGATTTCGTCGACGGAATAGACGTGCGGGGAAACGTGTTTGGAGGCGACCATGTGCTCGGCGATCTTCTGGCGCATTACGCTGAGCGGCTGGACCTCGTAGCTGCCGAAATAGATGCGTTCGCGCGGAACGCCGAGCTGAAGAGAGGGAACATATTGACCACCGTGCACCGCCGGGCCTGAAGGAGCCGCCGCTGGAGACGAGGATGGCGACGTGGGCCGCGGGGCTGCGGATGGCGAGGGAGCGGAGGTTGGCCCGGACTGCGCGGCGATGGCGGATTCGATGTCCTCTTTGGTGATGCGGCCCGCGGCGCCGGTGCCTTCGAGGGAAGCCAGGTCGATGCCGTGTTCCTTGGCCAGTCGGCGGACAAGGGGTGAGGAGTGAATGCGTTCGGTGCCGCTTCCAACCGCTACGGCAGGCGCAGCCGGCGATTGTGGAGCAGGCGCGGTGGAAGGCGCGGAAGTGGCAGGCTTGGGGGCTAGTGGAGCAGCGGCCTTAGCCGGCGTGGGAGCTGCTTCCGCGGCAGGGGATGCGGCGGACTTCGGCGCGGCGGTGGAAGTCGCGTTGGCGGGGGCAGCGGCGGCAGGCGCCCCGGCGCCATCGATGACGGCGACGACGGTCTGAATGGGCACCGTCTGGCCTTCGGGTATCCTGATTTCCTTCAGGACGCCGGCGGAAGGCGAAGGAATCTCCGCGTCGACTTTGTCGGTGGAAATTTCAAAGAGGGGTTCGTCGCGCTCGACCTTGTCGCCGGGTTTCTTCAGCCACTTGGTGATGGTGCCTTCAAAAATGCTTTCGCCCATCTGGGGCATGACCACATCGGTTGCCATGAGCATCTCTCCTTAAGCGTGTGGGCCGCAACGGCGCCGGGCGCAACCCAATGAACCGGGACGCTCTCATCCGCGAACGCGGAACCTTCCTAGTTTAGCGCCAAAGGAGCAATGACGGAAAGCGGTCGGATGGACGATCTAAAGTTCGGCTGCTTCACACAAGCGGAGAGTGGACCGCCTCGGAAGGCGGTCCCTACAAAAGCGCACATTATCGAGAGGATGCGAGTGCCATGGCATCGCGTGCTGGCATCGGGTGCTTGCGTTGACGGAGAGTTCCAGCGAATGGTATAAATAGTGCTTCCGTGAGGCAGCATCAGGCCCACCGTACGCTCCTACCGGGTCGGAGGACGGCGTGGCTGCCCACCTGAAACTTTAGGCGAAACAATCCAATGCCTTCTCTGGTTCACCAAATTGGCGAACTGTTCCTCCGGGCTGTGCCCGTAGCGCTCATTGTCATCGTTTTCTATTTTGTTCTTCGCGCGTTGTTCTTCAAACCCATTTTGGCGGTAATGGCGGAACGCCAAGCGCGGACTTTGGGCGCGCAGAAGTCGGCCGAAGCCGCACAGGCAGCCGCCGCGGAAAAGATCCGGCAGTACGAAGAAGCGCTGCGCCAGGCGAAAGCCAAGGTGTACGCGGAGCAGGAAGCGGAGCGCAAGAAACTGCTGGATCAGCGTGCCGCCGCAATCAAAGAAGCGCGCGCCAAGGCGTCGGCGGAAGTGGGAAACGCCAAAAACCGCGTAACCGCGGAATTGGAACTGGCGAAAAAAGAGATCGAAACGATTGCTTCGCAGTTGGCGTCTGAGATTACCCGGCGGGCCCTGCAGGTTCTGCCCGGAACGGGCGGCAGTTCGAGAGAAGCGCCATGACGCGAAATCAAAAAATTGGCCGGATGTTGAGTGCAGCAGGTGTTGTCCTGCTTTTCGCGATGGCGATGCGTGCGGCGGAACAGGAAGGCGCGGGACCTGCGGACCATCCTACCGGCATTATTTTTCAGTGGGTGCACTTCCTGATCGTCGCGGGTCTTGCTGTTTGGCTGTTGCAGAAGGTGCTGCCACCCTATGTCCGGCGCAATGCGGATAAAATCAGCGCGGCCATCAGCAAAGCCGCGGCAGCCAAGCTGGAAGCGGAACGGCAATTGAAGGAAGCGGTGGAGAAGCTGACGAGTCTGGAGCATGAGGTGGCGCAATTCCGGGAGCAGGCGCAAAAGGATGCCGCGGCGGAACTGGAACGGCTGCGCGGCAGGATGAAAGTCGACATCGAAAAGGTGAGCGTAGCGGCCAAAGCGGAGATCGAAGCGGCGGAACGCGCGGCGCGGGTGGAATTGAAAGCGCTGGCTGCGAAATTGGCGGTGGACCGTGCCGAATCGTTGGTGGCGCAGCAAATGACGCCGGCCATACAGGAATCGATGATCAGCAGCTTCGTGCAGAATCTCCAAGGGAGACCAAATTGAAGTCCGCCAGCCTGCAATATGCAACCGCCTTGGCGGATATCGTCCTGGAACAAGGAGCGGCCGAGCCTGCCCGCAAGCAACTGGAGGATTTCCGGGCTACTTATGACGAATCCGCGGAGTTGAGAAATTTCCTCACCAGCCCGGCGGTCTCCAGGGAAGACAAACACGGGGTTATCGAGAAGCTGCTGGCGCGCCTGGGCGGAAGCAAGATCATCCGCAACTTCCTGTTCGTGATGGCCGACAATCAGCGCACGCATCTGTTGCCCGAGATGGTGGACACGTTCGAACTGGTGTTGCGGCAGCGGCAGGGAATAGCGGAAGCCGAAGTGACGTCCGCGATGGCGTTGAGTGCCGGGCAAAGATCGGCATTGGTACAAACCTTGGAGCGGCTGTCAGGCAAGAAAATCCAGGCCCGATACTCCCTGCAGCCAGAACTGCTGGGCGGCGCCGTTGTAAGGATCGGGGACACCATTTACGACGGTTCGGTACGAAACCGGTTGGAGCGGTTGCGCGCGCGGTTGGCCGCGGAATAGGCATTCGGGAACGGAGCAGGTATGGCACAAATCAAAGCGGACGAAATCAGCAAGATTCTGCGTGAGCAAATTGCGAATTACGAGCAGACCGTGGAAGTCGATGAAGTCGGCTCGGTGATCAGCGTGGGCGATGGCATCGCCCGGGTTCACGGGTTACAAAAGGCGATGTATGGGGAAATGTTGGCTTTCCCTCACGACGTTTTCGGCATCGCGCTGAACCTGGAAGAAGAGGAAGTGGGCGTGGTGCTTCTCGGCGAGTCCTCGGAATTGAAAGAGGGCGACACGGTACGGCGCACCAACACGATCATGTCGGTGCCGGTAGGCGAGGAAATGGTTGGCCGGGTGGTCAATCCGCTGGGCGAGCCGGAAGACGATAAGGGCCCGATTCAGGCCAAGCAGCGCATCCCCCTGGAACGGCTTGCTCCGGGTGTTCTGGATCGCCAGCCGGTGCGCGAGCCGCTGCAGACCGGTATTAAAGCCATCGACTCCATGATTCCCATTGGCCGAGGCCAGCGCGAGCTGATCATTGGCGACCGCCAAACCGGAAAAACTGCCGTCATTCTGGACACCATTATCAACCAGAAGGGCAGCGACATGATTTGCATCTACTGCGCGATCGGGCAGAAGCGTTCCACGATTGCGCAGGTGATCAAAACTCTGACGGATGCCGGCGCTATGGATTACACCATCGTGGTGGCGTCTTCCGCGGCTGAGCCGGCCTCGCTGCAGTACATTGCGCCTTACGCTGCCTGCGCGATGGGCGAATATTTCCGCGACACGAAGCGGCATGCCGTGGCGTTCTACGACGACCTTTCCAAACACGCGCAGGCTTACCGTGAGATTTCGCTGTTGCTGCGCCGGCCACCGGGGCGTGAGGCATTCCCGGGCGACGTATTCTACCTGCACTCCCGTTTGCTGGAGCGGGCCGCGAAACTGAACGACAAGCTCGGGGCCGGTTCGCTAACCGCGCTTCCGGTGATTGAGACGCAGGCTGGCGACGTTTCGGCGTACATCCCGACCAACGTGATTTCCATTACCGACGGCCAGATTTATCTGGAGGCGGACCTGTTCAATGCGGGTATTCGGCCGGCCATCAACGTGGGTATTTCCGTGAGCCGCGTGGGAGGAAATGCGCAGATCAAGGCCATGCGCCAGGTGGCGGGTACGCTACGCCTGGACATGGCGCAATACCGCGAACTGGCGGCGTTTGCCCAGTTTGGGTCTGACCAACTCGATAAAGTGACGCAAGCACAGCTGGCACGCGGGCAGCGCCTGACAGAAGTTCTAAAACAGGATCAATACGCTCCGCTGTCCGTGGAGAAACAGGTTCTGGCGTTGTACGTGGCCACCAGCGGCGCGCTGGATTCGGTTCCCGTGAATGAAGTGCGCCGCTTCGAGAAAGAGTTTCTGCAGTTTGCAGAAACAAGTTACGCGGGTGTGCTGAAAGAGATCGCGCAAAAGAAAGCGCTGGATGACGGCATCAAGGCAAACATCAAATCGGCGATCGACGCGTTCAAGGACCGCTTTACGGCAAGCATCGGCGTGGCCGCTCCCTAGCGCCGCCGGATAACAGGAATTCATGCCTACCCTACTCGATTTTCGGCGGCGGATTCGCTCAGTGAAGAACACGCAACAAATTACGCGTGCGATGAAGTTCGTCTCCGCGGCACGCCTGCGCCGGGCACAAGAGGCGGCCTTGGCGGCCCGGCCGTACGCCACAGAACTGGCACGGGTACTGCGCTCCACGATGGCGCGAATCGAAGCCCCGCAACATCCCTTGCTGGCCAAGCGGCCCGAGGAACGCATCCTGGTGCTCGTGCTGGCCGGGGAACGGGGCCTGGCCGGGGCGTTCAATGCAAATATTTTGCGGGAGGCCGTGAAGTTCATCAAAAGCCGGCAGGGCAAAAAGATCGTGGTGATTCCCGTGGGGAAGAAGGCGCGCGACGCCTTCCGCAAGGCCGGCGCGGAGCTTGCGGGAGAGTATGTGAATGTGCTGGCCCGCGTGGACTTTGGGGTAGCCCGGGAAATCGCCAACCTAGTTTCGTCGCTGTACGCAGAAGATAAAGTGGATGCGGTGTATGCCGTGTTTAGCGAATTCAAGAATGTCATTGCGCCAAATCTGATCACCGAAAAGCTTCTGCCGGTGGAGAAAATCGAATCTCCCGGCGAAACCAAAGAACCAGCGGCCACGGATCAAATCGACTACATCTACGAACAGCCGGCGAACCAGATTCTGAATCGCTTGCTGCCGCGCTATGTGGAAACCCAGGTGCTTCGCGCGCTTTTGGAATCTTCAGCCGCGGAGCACGCCGCGCGCATGACGGCCATGGAAGCAGCCACGAAAAATGCGGGTGACGTGATCGAAGCGTTGACGCTGCACATGAACAAGGTCCGGCAAGCGGCAATTACCAAGGAAATCATTGAGATTGTGAGCGGCGCTTCGAGTACAGCGTGAGTGGTGAAGGGTAAGTAGTGAGTGGTGAATGGTGAAGATTAAGAGTTTCCGTGAATCGACGGTGAGTAGGAAGCGCCCGTTTCGGAATTAGAGGAGTGATTATGGCAGAGAAATACGCAGCGGTGGGGCACGTGGTACAGGTGATCGGGCCGGTGCTGGACATCCAGTTTGAGGCCGGGCACCTGCCCTCGATTTACAACGCCGTGCGCATTACCAGCGAAGGCTACAACGTCCCGGAACCCATCGATGTAACGGCCGAAGTGCAGCAGCACCTTGGCGAGGGGCGCGTGCGCACGGTGGCCATGGAGCCGACCGAAGGAATGGTCCGTGGCATGAAGGCCTATGACACGGGCAACCCGATCGAAGTACCGGTAGGCCGAGCCACGCTGGGGCGGGTGCTCAACGTGCTGGGGAAGCCGGTGGATGGATTGGGCCCCGTCAACACCAGCACACACTATCCAATCCATCGGCCGTCGCCCGCTTTGGACGATCAATCCACCACGTTGGAGATGTTCGAAACCGGAATCAAGGTGGTCGACCTGATTCAGCCTTTCTTGAAGGGCGGAAAAATCGGACTGTTCGGCGGCGCCGGCGTAGGAAAAACGGTTTTGATTCAGGAACTGATCCACAACGTGGCCTTGAAACACGGTGGGGTGTCGGTCTTCGCGGGAGTGGGGGAACGCACGCGCGAAGGCAACGACTTGTACCAGGAGTTCCAGGAGTCGGAAGTCATTGTTCCGGGCAACCCGGACAAGTCTCGCGCGGCGCTGATCTACGGGCAGATGACCGAGCCGCCTGGCGCGCGCCTTCGAGTGGGCCTCACCGGTCTGACGGTCGCGGAGTACTTCCGCGATGAGGAGCACCTGGACGTATTGCTGTTCATCGATAATATTTTCCGGTTTGTGCAAGCAGGGTCCGAAGTTTCGGCTTTGCTGGGACGGATGCCCTCTGCCGTAGGCTACCAACCGAATCTGAACACGGAAATTGGGGAGTTGCAGGAGCGCATTACCTCAACAAAGACAGGATCGATTACGTCAGTGCAGGCGATTTACGTGCCCGCCGACGACTACACCGACCCCGCGCCTGCGGCGACGTTCACGCACCTGGACGCCACCACCAACCTGAGCCGCCAGATCGTGGAGCGCGGCATCTACCCGGCGGTCGATCCGCTGGCTAGCAGTTCGCGAATCCTGGATGCGCGCGTGGTCGGGCAAGAGCACTACAGCGTGGCGCGCGGAGTAAAGTCCATCCTGCAGCGGTATAAGGATCTGCAAGACATTATCGCGATTCTAGGTATCGAAGAACTATCCGATGAGGACAAGCGCACCGTGGCGCGAGCGCGGCGAATCGAGCGGTTTCTCTCGCAACCCATGTTCGTTGCCGCGCAGTTCACCGGCCTGGAAGGCAAGTACGTGAAGATCGAAGACACCGTGCGCAGCTTCAAAGAAATCGTCGAAGGAAAGTACGACGAGATTCCGGAGCAGGCGTTTTACATGGTCGGTACCATTGAAGAAGTGTTGGAGAAGGCGGAAAAGATGAAGGCGGGTGTGTAAGAACGATGCTTCCCGAGTCGCTCGAATTGATTGTGGTGACGCCAGAGCGGCAATTGCTGCAGGAAACCGTCGTGGAAGCGACAATCCCGGGGCTGGATGGAGCGTTGGGCATTTTGCCTGGGCACGCCCCGCTGATCACGGAATTGGGTATCGGGGAGCTAAGCTACCGCACGACGACTTCCAGCCAGCCCATTCTGCTGGCCGTACTCCGGGGGTTCGCAGAGATATTGCCGGAGCGCGTAACTTTGCTGGCAGAAACGGCGGAGCGCGCGGAAGAAATCGATTTGGCGCGCGCGCAAGCGGCCCAAGCGCGAGCAGAGCAGCGGCTTGCTTCCAAGGATACAAACATCGACTGGGATCGCGCGACCATCGCGCTGCAGCGCGCGGTGATTCGCATTCAGGTCGCTAGAAAGCACCGCGGCGTTCCCGTCGAAACTCATTAGGGATTGTTCCAATCCATGGAAACAATCACGATTTACACCACTGGCTGGTGCCCTGATTGCTGGCGGGCTAAGTCATTTCTGAAAGAGCGGGGAGTGAAATTCCAGGAAGTGAATATCGAGCAAGATCCCCAAGCGGAGGACATTGTTCTCCGTGCGAATCACGGGAGGCGCCGAGTGCCTACGTTGAAGGTAGGCGATCGCTATTTCGCGTGCAGTCCTTTCAACGCGCATAAGCTGGCCGAGGAATTAAATATTCCGCTGAACCGATAGACGGGATTCAGTGCCGATCAAACGGGCAGCCCGCGCGTAAATACCTGGGTTACTTCGAGTGCTTCATTCAGCAGGATCACATCAGCATCCGCATTCGCACGCAGCACACCTTTTTTATGCTCGATTCCCAGTAATTTCGCGGGATTGTAGGTGAGCATTTGCAGCGCGTCCCCGACAGAGGAGCCGAGACGCACGATGTTGCGGAGCGCCCGGTCCAGTGTGAGGGTGCTTCCCGCCAGTTTGCCTTCCGCGTTACGGCAAACGCCTGCACTTACGGTAATTTCGAATCCACCGAGAATGTACTTGCCGTCGGGCATGCCCGTAGCGGAGATTCCATCACTGATAAGGATCACGCCAGTGGCGCCTTTCGCTTGCAATAAAATACGCATGGCGGTTTCGTCCACGTGCACGCCGTCCGCAATAAGCTCGGCAGAAATCTCCGGGGAAGTGAGCACCGCCCCGATTACGCCCGCGTCGCGGTGGGAGAACGGCCGCATGGCATTGTACGTGTGAATGGCATGATGAGCTCCGCGAGCCAAAGCGGCACGCGCCTGTTCGTACGTGGCATCCGTGTGCCCGATGCCGACGATCATCCCGGCCTTCCGGGCGGCGTCGATGCAGGGCATCGCGCCCAAGAGTTCGGGGGCAATGGTCAGGATCAGCGCATTCCCTTGCGCTGCGACAATGAATTTGTCCAGCAATTCTGAAGAAGGCAGCTTGATCCACTCGGGAGGATGAACGCCGCGTCGTAACGGGCTGATGAACGGACCTTCGAAATGAATTCCCAGGATTTCGGCATCGGGGCGGGAGTTGCCGTGCTGCTGAACGATGTAACGAGCAATGCCTTCGCTGCTTTTGCAGATCGCTTCGGGATCGGCGGTGACCGTGGTGGCCACGAAAGCGGTGGTTCCATGGGAGGCAATTTTTGAGGCCACCGCGTGGAGGGCCTCTTCCGTGCCCTCCATCACATCGTGGCCCCCAGCGCCGTGAATATGTACATCGATAAAACCTGGGGCAGCTATTTTGTCGGTCGCAACGTTCTCCTGGGCCCCGGCGGGAACCATCATGGAACTGCGAGGAGCGACCGATTCGATCACGCCATCACGGATCAGGATACCAACATCACGAAGCTCAGTTCCGGAACTAAAAGCGCGGCCTACATGCAGCAATGTGATGGTCATAGGAAATTAGAAAGATGATGGTAGCGGAATGGCAGGCTGTGGACAAATAAAATGGGTAGACCATGGTGTGCCGTTCGAAGGAAGCTGATGAGCAGCGGCGTTGCATCCGAAATACGAACCCGCAAAAAAAAGGCCTTGATCCATAGACCAAGGCCTTTGCAATTTATCCCGGCGGCGACCTACGTTCCCACACAGTTACCCGTGCAGTATCATCGGCCCGGCGAGGCTTAACTTCCGTGTTCGGGATGGGAACGGGTGTGACCCTCGCGGTATGACCACCGGAAACTCGAGAAAGTTCACCGCCATTCGTTTTCAGCTTTCAGCAAAACCAAAAAGGCAGTTGAACTTCGAAATCGTCTCCTTCTATTTTGCAGCGGAGGCGGGAGATGGCCAGTCTAAAGACCGGCCACGACACGCCTGGCTGGCGACAACAGTTTTGGCTGGCGTATACAAGTTCGGCTCGCTGCCGAACATACTGTGAATCCACAAGGGTTGCTTGTGAACCCTACTCAACGACGGCTTGAGTAAGTTTTATGATTAAGCCGAACGGACGATTAGTACGGGTCAGCTGAACGTGTTACCACGCTTACACCTCCCGCCTATCAAAGTCGTAGTCTGCGACTGTCCTTCATAGGCTTTGTTGCCTTGGGAAACCTTATCTTGAGGCGAGCTTCTTGCTTAGATGCATTCAGCAATTATCTCTTCCAGACTTCGCTACCGAGCGGTGCCACTGGCGTGACAGCTCGTACACAAGGGGTCTGTTCATCCCGGTCCTCTCGTACTAGGGACAACTCCTCGCAAGTTTCCTGCGCCCACACCAGATAGGGACCGAACTGTCTCGCGACGTTCTGAACCCAGCTCACGTACCGCTTTAATAGGCGAACAGCCTAACCCTTGGGACCTTCTACAGCCCCAGGATGCGATGAGCCGACATCGAGGTGCCAAACCTAAGCGTCGATGTGAACTCTTGGCTTAGATCAGCCTGTTATCCCCGGCGTACCTTTTATCCGTTGAGCGATGGCCCTTCCACGCGGGACCACCGGATCACTAGATCCAACTTTCGTTCCTGCTCGACTTGTAGGTCTCACAGTCAAACCGGCTTATGCTCTTGCACTCCACAGTGGGTTTCCAATCCACCTGAGCCGATCTTTGAGCGCCTCCGTTACAGTTTAGGAGGCGACCGCCCCAGTCAAACTACCCGTCTGGCCGTGTCTCCCCACCCGTCACGGGTGGTAGGTTAGAGCGACAGTTCAATCAGGGTAGTATTTCACTGATGCCTCCCTCCCAGCCGAAACCAGAAGTTCACAGGCTCCTACCTATGCTACGCAGATCGGACCGTTACTCATGACCAGAGTGCAGTTAAGGTGCACGGGGTCTTTCCGTCTAGATGCGGGCATCCGGCGTCTTCACCGGAACCACAAATTCGCCGAGCCGCTTGCCAAGACAGTCGCTCTATCATTCCACCATTCGTGCAGGTCGGAACTTACCCGACAAGGAATTTCGCTACCTTAGGACCGTTATAGTTACGGCCGCCGTTCACCGGGGCTTCAGTTCAGGCCTTCGCCTTGCGGCTAAGCCCTTGCTTTAACCTTCCGGCACCGGGCAGGTGTCACCCCCTATACGTCGTATTCGACTTTGCAGAGAGCTGTGTTTTTGTTAAACAGTTGCAGAGCGCGATTCACTGCGGCCATCTTGCGATGGCGCCCCTTCTCCCGAAGTTACGGGGCTAATGTGCCTAGTTCCTGAGCAAGCGTTCTCTCGAGCGCCTGTGGATATTCACCTCGTCTACCTGTGTCGGTTTGTGGTACGGGCACCTGGATGACTCCTTAGAGGTTTTTCCTGGCAGCGTGAAATCAGGAACTTTGCGGCCTAACGGCCTCGTCCCCAGCCTCACCGTTGATGTCCCCACGGATTTGCCAGTGGGAACCGGCTTACGCTGAGCAACCACCATCCATCAGGTGGCTCCCTTTATCCTTCTGCGTCACCCCATCGTCAAACGTCACCAGGCGGGACAGGAATGTTGACCTGTTATCCATCAGTTACGCCTTTCGGCCTCACCTTAGGACCCGCCTAACCCTGAGCGGATTAACCTTCCTCAGGAAACCTTAGACTTTCGGCGACACGAGTTCTCATCGTGTTTATCGCTACTTATGCCGGCAGGGTCTCTTGTGTGGCATTCAGTAGTCTTTTCAGTCTACCTTTGCTCACCACGCAATGCTCCCCTACCAAGTACACTTTCGTGTAATTTCGCAGCTTCGGTCATGTGCTTGAGCCCCGTTGGATTGTTGGTGCATATCCGCTTGACCAGTGAGCTGTTACGCTTTCTTTAAAGGATGGCTGCTTCTAAGCCAACCTCCTGGCTGTCCGAGCGAATACACTTCCTTTCCCACTTAGCACATAGTTAGGGACCTTAGCTGGCGATCTGGGCTGTTTCCCTTTTGACCACGAAGCTTATCCCTCGTAGTCTCACTCCCGCATAGTTGTCCACGGCATTCGTAGTTTGATTGGATTCGGTAACCTGAGTTGGTCCCTAGTCCATTCAGTGCTCTACCACCGTGGCAATTCATGCAAGGCTGTCCCTAAAGACATTTCGGGGAGAACGAGCTATCACGGAATTTGATTAGCCTTTCACCCCTACCCTCAGCTCATCCGAGCGATTTTCAACTCACACCGGTTCGGTCCTCCAGTCGCGGTTAAGCGACCTTCAACCTGGCCAAGGGTAGATCATCCCGCTTCGCGTCTATTCCTACGTACTTGTCGCCCTATTCGGACTCGCTTTCGCTACGGCTCGCTTGCGCTTAACCTTGCACGTAAGAATAACTAGCCGGCTCATTAAGCAAGAGGCACGCCGTCAGGCTTTCACAGACCGAAGTCTGTGCATGGCCCTCCGACTGCTTGTAAGCATACGGTTTCAGGTTCTATTTCACTCCCCTCGCAGGGGTGCTTTTCGCCTTTCCCTCACGGTACTGGTTCACTATCGGTCGCTAGAGAGTATTTAGCCTTGGAGAGTGGTCTCCCCAGTTTCCCACGAGATTTCTCGTGTCTCGTGGTACTCAGGATGCCGCTTCGAGTCCGGTCCACTTTCCGCTACGTGACTGTCACACGCTATGGTCCCGCTTTCCATCGGGTTCGCGTAATGTCCGGATTGGTAACTCTACTTATGCGGTCCTACAACCCCCATGTGTAAACACATGGGTTTGGGCTTTTCCGATTTCGCTCGCCGCTACTTTCGGAATCTCTGTGATTTATTTTCCTTCAGGTACTGAGATGGTTCACTTCCCTGAGTTAGCTCATACCGGCCTATATATTCAGCCGGCTGTAGCGGGAGTTCATCCCGCCGGGTTTCCCCATTCGGAAATCCCCGGATCAAAGCCTGCTTGCGGCTCCCCGAGGCTTATCGCAGCTTGCCACGTCCTTCATCGCCTTCTAGCGCCAAGGCATCCACCGTACGCCCTTAGTAGCTTAATCATAAAACTCACTCAATACGTCGTTTCCCAGGGTGCTTCGCGCAGATACCGATCTGGAGATCGGCGCTGCATTCGAAGCTCGCCGCAGTGGCTATACCGCGGCTTTCCACCAGTTCGTTCGCCCTGTCTTTTACAGATCCATTATTCCTTGGTCCGCTTACGCGGCGCCGGGACTGTCGACTCTGTAATCCCCAGGTGCTTGACTGAGTTCGCCTTGTAAATCCACAGTACTGCTCAACATACTCGAGCAGAACTTGTAATAAATCATGCCATCACTCCCCCAGGCAGACCGTAATCGGCCCAGAGTTATCGGCATGAAATTGCCAGCCTTACTGTTGTCAAAGATCGTTGACCCTGAGTCCGTCAGGGGCCCCAGCTTGCGCTGAAGCGTCCTCCTTTCGGAGGACCTGGGCAGCTTTCCGCGGTATCCCGAAAAAAGCTGCCCGTAAAATACGAAACCCGGCGCTGAGCGCCGGGCACAATCACTCAATAGGAGTGATCTTGCGCGATGCTCAGCGTATCTATCCTGTGCTAATAAGGCGCCTCACTATAGGATCTGTACCTTGGATTACTTCAGACCCGACTGTGAATCCCCTGCACGGCTCGACACTTTCGGGAAGTCCCGAACCATTTGTAATCTTACTATAACCTTTTGCTATGTCAAGTGCTGTAGAAAGATTTTTTTCGCATACCTTTCCACACGCCTGTGGAAGCTGTGCATATCGCGTAGAACCGCGAATTTTCACCGCAATCTACCTATCCTGTTCAATCCACTCCATGATTCTCAAGACCGGCTGGCCGTCGAGGTTCTCCAGTGGAAAGTACATCAGGTGTGTTCTTGGGTCCACTGCCACCGTGTGCGCGTGCAGCAGACGAAGCTCCCCTACTTGTTCCAAAGTGCGATTCGCTTCGCGAAAAATTCTGACTTGACCCGATTCGGCAGCCACATACAAACGCTTTGTTCCGGGATCAAACGCCAGGACATCCGGACCTCTCCCAACCGAAAACGGAGGACCGATCTGCATCGTCTTCAAGTCCACGACCACTAACTTGTTATTGCTTTCGCCGGCCACAAAGGCGAGCCGGTTCTCAACATCCAACGCGATACCGTGAGGATCATCCAGCCAAATGAGAGGAGTGCGCGCGGTTATCTTCAAGCGCAGCGGGTCGATGGTCACCAACTCGTTCTTGTCGTGTACCGCCACATACACGCGGTCGGCTGCACTATCGTACACGCTGTTGCCCGCGCCACCCCCCAAAGCAATGCTCGTCACCAGGGTGTTGGTGGTCGTATCGATGACCGCCTCGGCGTTGCCATGCTCATCGGAAACGAACAACTGTTGAACCGTCGGTGCATAGGCCAAGCCGTCGGGATATTTGATCTCCCCCACCTTAGCAATTGTCTTCAGGCTTGCCTGATCAACGACAGCGACTTGGTGATCGCCCGTTATCGAAGCAAAAATCTTCCCCAACTCCGGAACCGCCAATACCCCGTGCACGCGGTGAAATCCATCCAGGTTCGAGACCACTTCCCGCTTCCTCGTGTCGAACACCACCAGTTGATCGGCGTTCATGTGCGCGATGTATAGCCGCTCGGCCGCGGAGTTCAGGCTCTGGTAGTCGAAACGCACCGCCGGGCCGGGCAGCGGGATGTCTGCAACAACCCGCAGAACGTCGCGACTCTCGCCTGCGCTGGAATGACCGGAGACAAAAACGAAAATACACCAGAGCGCGGCTGCGAGTATCGCGGCCTTCGGGCCCATCTGTGCTTTTGTGCCAAGCTGAATCGTGGCTCTAACCGGCATAATCAGACGACTGGCTGGCTCGAAACTAGGCCAATTATGTCGGCAATACCGTTGTTCGTCAAAAGAAGCGCCGTTTAGTCTTGGCCCTTCCTCGCCACACGCAGAGAAGAAATCTTAATCTGCGGCGGGCTTGGCGGCTTTCTTTTGCGCTTCTTCAGTCCACGGGGGAGTAATGCCGTTCATCCTGGCGTAAGCGATGGATTGACCAAGATGCTCGTGGTTATGCGTCACCAGGATATAGATCACATCGCCATCATTTGCATCCGGTCCTAGCTTTTTCTCGGCCTTTGCGAAGTCCGCGTTCGACATCTTTTGCACCGCGGCCATGGCATAAGCGAACGACTTGTTTAATTGCTCGATGATCTTCGCCTTGTCCGTGGTGGATTTTTCGAACCCCTCTCGCTGATAGCCCGAAGCGGGCTCGGTGCCGGTCATCATCGTGGGAATGCCATAGTTGGCCCCGGCGACGTGCAGAAACAACTCACTTACCGAGCGTGCGCCGGCTTCCGGTCTCCACGTGAATTTTTCGGCAGGGATCGCTTCCGCCAATTGGTCGTACTTCTTTTGCATCCCTTGCAGGTCGATAAGCGCTTGCGCTTTCATATCGTAACTCGGAGCCGTTTTGTCTTCCGATGCGAGAGTTTGCGCTTGCACCGTAGCGCGCTTCTCGGTTGCCTGCATGGAAGCTACGAGGAACAGCGCCAGGGCCAACGTGATTATGGTAGTCCTCTTCATCGTACATCTCCTTTTCGAACGCGACGGGCCAACCGACCCAAGTGGGTACGCGCTGGTTTTATGCTGCCGTGCCTGACAGACCACCACGGTTACGCGCAGTACCCCTGTCACGTAGTAGACGCTGGGCACGCGATTTTGTTCTTTATCGTTCCTGGAACTCGATGAGACAGGTGTAAGTGGCTAGTAATACATGGCTTATGAAAGAAGCGGCTTTCGACTCCGCGTTTCTGACCGGCCCATAATATGACAAAGGCAGCAAGCCCGCGCTTCCTGCCTTGCGTTTTGGCGAATTATCAGACCGGCTATTTGACCTGAAGCGTCTCGATATAGCTGACGATGTTACTGACCCTCTGTTGCACCACGGTATCGTCGAATTTGTTCAGAGACTGAAGCAAAGGCCCCCATACCGGCATTTCGGCCGATCCGTGTGCTCCGGGACCGCCCCCGAACTTCAACACGCTCGCCACGCGGTTCGCCGGGTACTGGCCATCATGCTTCCGTGCCAACTGCGTCAAATCGGTGGGTGGCGCCTTCATCGCACTGGCCGCCGGACCATTTCCTTTTCCATCGATGCCGTGGCACGGCGCGCAATATGCGGTGTACATTTGCTTACCCGACGCCGCGCTCGTCGGCTTAATGGCGGTTTGCTTGACGACAGGTTTTTGATCGCTCTGATTCTGCGCCAGGCATAAACTTGTAGCCACCACTAGCATACCCAGCAGGATCATGCTCTTTTTAAACATGAGAAACTCCTTTCTGTTGGGATAGATTCGCGGTGAGCTTGCTGAATCCTCTATCCGTAGACTTAAGCAAAATATCTCACGGCGGGGAGGCAAAGCTTGTGATGCGCGTCACAAGAGTCCGTTACCACGCGCCAACCGGTTCGTGCTCAACCTCTATATCTAACGAGTTATTTCGTGTTTTGGGGTAACCACCTTGCTATGAGACGACCTACGCCTGGGTCTCATCCAATCGACGACGTTGGCCGCCGCGGTATCTTGCAGCTTCTGATGATTGTCAAGGCCACGCACGAAGAAATTTCGTGCATCAGAAGATCGCTGTAACACACAAAAAAGAACCGTGCAGCTTGACTCTTTCCCGGAGTCGGTCTACACTACGGAGTTTTTAGGTGGCCCCTGGAGCCATCTGGGGGAGGACTCATAATGGACAAGAAGCGTTTGGACTACTACAAGAAGAAACTGCTAACCCGCCGGGACGAACTGGTCAAGACCATTACCCGCACGGAGGAAGAAGGTCGCCAGGCCGATGACGATCCAACGGTGGATCTGGCGGATAAGGCCGCGAATTCGTATACCAAGGAGTTTTTGTTTGGTCAAACGAGCAGCGACCGCAACATCCTGAACATGATTGACGAGGCCCTGAAGCGCATCCGCGGAAATGAATACGGGAATTGCGCCATCTGCCACGAAGAGATGCAGCAGAAGCGACTGGAGGCGGTGCCGTGGGCCAAGCACTGTATCTCTTGCCAGGAAAAGATGGAACAAGGCCTTCTGTAGTGGCGTCATTACCCTAAAAATAGGTAATTTTGTTATAATAGGCATGGGAATGGTTTGACTCTATGCCTGCGTTTTCGGCGCGCTCCGCCGTGGGGCGACTTGCGCAAACTCTCGCCGGAGCAGTCACTTGCATGTGTTTTCCGGGTGGTTGTCGCTTGTGCGACGAAGTTCTGGCCGATGCGCGCCGCCTGCCCTCTGCGAACCACTAGGTTCGCCATGCGCCTAGTCGACGTAGTTCAATGGGAGCAGGGCCGCTTAGCCGCCGCTATCGTGCCCGTTCCTCTCCATCGCCAACGCAATAGAGAACGCGGCTTCAAGCAGGTGGATTTGCTGGGTCAACCGCTCGCCAAGCTCCTTCGGTTGCCGTACCAGCCGGTGCTGCTGATGCGCCGTCGGCCGCGCCCGGAAAGGCCCCCGTGCTGCGGAGCGAGGAGCGTTGGGAGGCGGTACGTGGCGCTTTTGCTATGCGTGGGACCCGTCGGGTTGACAATTTACGGATTCTGCTGCTAGATGATGTAATGGCGACAGGAGCGATGTTGGATGCGTGTTCCCACGGGAGGCAGGCCCTAAATCGGTCATTGGGCTGACTGTAGCGCCAGCCATTTGTTAACCTCCTTCGGCCGACACCCGTAGCCGGAAGGGACGGGCGATGAACGCAAGACGACCAGAGGCGATAGAACACCGGGGGCGACATTCCCCCCAAGCGGTCG
Organism: Candidatus Acidiferrales bacterium; assembly: GCA_963776365.1. GTDB lineage: Bacteria > Acidobacteriota > Terriglobia > Acidiferrales > UBA7541 > Acidiferrum. The sequence continues at coordinate 127,333 of CAVZMQ010000018.1, forward strand.
GACTGGTTGCGTCCAGCGCTTCGGGGAACATCGGCCGCCACACTTCGTTAATTCCCTCTCGCGCCTCCCTGATGCAAGAACCGGTTTTGGTTCTGAACGCCACCTATGAACCAATCAATGTAACCGCGGTGCGCCGCGCCATGGTGCTGCTTCTAAAGGGCGTGGCACAAGCAGAAGAGCTGCATAGCGCCGAAGTTCATTCCTCCGCGCACTCTCACAAAGTTCCCTCGGTAATTCGCCTGCTGGCCTACCGCCACATTCCCCAGCAGAGCCGCGCTCTTTCTCGCAAGAACATTCTTCTCCGTGACCGCAATACCTGCCAGTTCTGCGGCAAGATTTTCCCGAGTTCGGAACTTACATTGGATCATGTAATTCCTCGGTCTCGCGGCGGACGTTCCTCCTGGGAAAATCTGGTAGCCTGCTGCTACCGCTGCAATAACAACAAAGGGGACCGTACACCGGAAGAAGCTGGACTAAAGCTCGCACGTCGCCCGCGCCCGTTTACGCTGCATACATCGAGACAATTGATGCGGCTCATCGGGCACAGAGATGAGCGCTGGCGTAAATATCTATTTTACTGAAACTTAGCTTTGTGGCCGCATAAGCTCGCGAAAAATCCAATAATCAATCGGTTTACCTCACTTTGAAGAAACCTTTTTTGTTGTCATGCATCTAAACTAATAACAACCACTTCGAGGACACACCCCGGGAGGCAGCTAGGGTCCACACCCTAGCTGCTTCTCTCCTTTTAGGGCAGCTTTCTTAGCTCACCGCTTGGGCGAAAGCGCAGCGCACTTACAATGCGCTTCCGCTCGTGCCAGCATCACACGCGAAAATTGTGTTTAGGCGATGGTGTTACGTTCATTCGGCGGTGCGGAAAAACTCCCCAGCGCGGATGCTTCGTCAGGAAACTCCGGAAAGACGTGGTAAAGCTGCGTGACCTTCAGAACCTCTTCGACCTTGGGAGCGAGACCCACGACCTTCATGGCGCCCCCTTTTTTCACCACGCTCATGTAACTGCGCGCCAGTTCCCCAATGCCCGAACTATCCAGATAGTCGAGGGCGGTTAGATTCAAAACGATATTGGTCTGGTTGCGTGTCAGCAGCATCTGAATCATCTGACGGAACGCTCTCGATTCGAACGAGGTGAGCCGTCCGGTCAAATCGATGAGCGAAACACCGTCAGCCTGCCTAACATTCAATGAAAAACTCATGAGTTCCTAACCGGGGACATCGAGAATTCTACCGTGAATCGAACGACGAAATCCACGCTCATTGTGAGCAGCGCATTACCACCCGCAATCCTGTTCGCCCGTTTTCTGCTAAGCCGACGCGTACCATTGCGCTCTCAGGAGACAAAAAGCTCAACACCGTCTCTGTCGAGGGATGGAACCGCAGTGCCGGCGCGACCCGGCGCAGGTTGCCATTCCATCTGCGTGAGATCGCCGTAGCGCTTCAGATCCCCCTGCGCCTGGTGGTCAGGAATTCGCTTCCAGTAACGCCGCCTGCAAAGGTAACTGCGGATTTTCCATGGCTTTCCATGCAATGATGGCAAGCCGCTTCGTTCTGGTCACTGCCAGCAAATCTAACAGTCCGTGTGGGCCACCCCATTTTGCAATCACCTGTTCATCGATGTTCGGATCCAGCATTGCATCGATTCGGCGCGCATCCTTCATTACCAGGAATTGCATCCAGGGTTCCGGCAGAGCGCGATAGAGTGGGTGTGGTAGAGAGTCCGTCAACGGATTGCGAAACCTCCGCAAGTTTTGGAGTCTCTTTAACTCCCTTTCTGTGGCTACGGATAATTCCTTCCAACCTGAGCCGCTCCAAAACAGAATCGATCCCTCCTGCCATCGAGCGAATGGCAAGCCGAAATAGCGCAACACAACTTCCTGCTCTTAAGGAATCGCAGGCGCACCAACCGCTTCCGGCGCCAGATCGACAATCCTCGCGCCCATGGCTGTCTCGCAGTTCGATGAGCGACCCAATCCTCCAGGCTGGCACACAGTTCGTCTCCCACTAACTACATAATTAACGTTCGCTATTTCTTGGGCGGCGACAATTGTAGGTGGGTGACGCGCACGGTAGGTGCCTGCATGTTCCAAGAAGCCGGGATGTGTTCGAAGGAGATTTCAAAGGCTCGCCGTTCTCCGGGATGCAGCGGTGCTGCGGAACTCGCCAGCACCCTGCGTGTTTCCCGTAGAACAATCTGGTTCATGTCATCTGAAAATTCCGCCGTTAGCGTGGCGCTGGCAACCGATTCGGCGCCCCCATTGTAAAGTTCTCCGGCTAAAGTTGTGACTTCCTGGTGCAGGAAATTCTCCGCGCGGCTCATGGCGATATTGCTGATTTCAATTTTCTTGGTGTACTCCTGCTCCACCGCATTCATTACGCTCGTTTGTTCCTGCGGCGACGTTGCTCTCCGGCTTTGCAGCGGCTCAAACAAGAACCACAAGCTCGCCAGTATTGCCAGCGCCACAACCGCGCCCATCGCTATCGTGAAAGTGGAGGTTTTTGGTTTGCTGCCGTTGATTTCCGGATCTTCAAATGTTTGCTGCATGGAGAAACTCGCTTTGTCGGGGGCCGCGGCGCTACCGTCCCAACGTCAGCCGGTGCGCCAGGGGTTCCGGCAGTCTTGCCGACCGCATGCGCTGCTGCACCGTGCCAATATCATAAGCTATGCGCCAGAATTCGATCGCGTGATGATCCAGATCTGCGATCGCGAAGCTGGCGCGCGAATCCCCGTCGCGGGGCTGCCCGATCGAGCCGGGGTTCAACAAATAGCGTTTGTCCTTTTCCACCTGCAGCGCGCAATGCAGTTCGTTATTTCGTGGATGGAGCTGCAGCACTTCCAATTGCGAATCCATGTACGCGAAACCACCCTGATGATGCGTGTGCCCGTAGAAGGTGATTTGCGCGCTGGAATCCAGGAGACCTTCTAAAGCTTGCGATGGCGTAAACACATACTCATCTTCGTCCTGAAATGCGCCGTGAACCAACATCAGTCCTTCTGCTTCCAGCGGACCCTGCGGCAGGGCCGCAAGCCAATCCAGGTTTTCATTGGAAAGCTGCGCGCGTGTCCATTCCACCGCCATTTTGGCCACAGGATTGAAATCGTCGGTGGGCATTAATTCCGCCACCGCTTTGTCGTGATTGCCGCGAATTGTGATTGCGCCCAATTCCCGTATGCGGGAAGTCACTTCGTTCGGGTCAGGACCGTAGCCCACCACGTCGCCTAGACACACCACTCGCTCCCATTTTCCCTCCGCTGCTTTCAGCGAAGTTTCTAGAGCGGCCAAATTGGCGTGGAGATCACTTAGGACTAGGGTTCGCATCCTGCTTCCGGACCGCGCTCAAAGAGTATAGATGAATAAGAAATGTGATGCACGGCGCAATCGTGTAAACATTTCGGAGGAGTTCGGAAATGTGAAAATGTAAAAACATGTAAAAATGACGCAAAAAAGTGCACTCCCCCGCGAAACATCTGGCTAGTCCTTTTCGTCTATACCAGTGCAGCCGGCATTCGGGCTGTAGCAGGATGGACAGAGCTTCGCAACGAAAAACCCCGCGGTGGCAGCCGCGGGGTCATTGACACTCAGTTGTTCCGGCTCGTGACCAGGAAAAAGAAGTGCCTCGCACGTGAGGCTACTCTTCTCCTATCTGTGTGTCAACTCTTCCTTCCAGGCAACACGCTTCCGGTTGACTCGAACGTGGAAAGGAAATTGACTCACATGAAAAAACAATCGCTCCTTGCGAATCTGGTGCTTGCTGGTAGCTTGGCCGTGGCCGTGCCGGTCTTCGCGAAACCCATGTCCACCACCCTGCCCATTACCCACAACGTCAAAGTAGGACAGACCGAGGTCAAGGCCGGTGACTACCGGTTTTTGATCGATGGCAACCACCTAACCGTTCTCAACGGAAATAAAATGATTGCCGAAGCGGAAGGCCGCTGGGAAGACAGAGACGCCAAATCCGAGTACAACGGCGTGGTTTCTAACGCGGACGGCAAGGTAATCGAACTCCGGTTCCAAGGAAAGAAAAACGTATTCGTGCTGCCTCAATAAGGGATCCTTCGTGGACGCGATCCACCAACGGCGAGGGAGGCTCTCCTTCTTTAGTCTCCCTTGTTTTCTTGTGATTGCGTGAAATTATAAGTTCCGGCCGCAGTAGCTCCAGCCCGCCCCACCGAGTTGGCTCCTCAACAGATCAGCATGCAATCGCCATAGCTGTAAAAACGGTATCGCGATGCCACCGCGTGACGGTACGCCGTCAACACCTGGTCGCGGCTGGCAAAGGCGCACACCAACGCCAGCAGTGTCGATTTTGGCAGATGGAAGTTGGTCAAAAGCATATCCACAACCCGGAATGTGTGACCGGGAACGATAAATAATTCCGCTTCCTCCGGACCTGCCGAAAGTAGTTCGGTAGTGCCCCTCGCGAGACTGCGCGCCGCTGCATCTTCTAGGGCCCTCACTGCGGTGGTCCCTACCGCCAGAATGGGCCGTTTGTCCCGTTTTGCTGCGCGGATTTTTTGGGCCGCCTCTTCCGAAATCTCGTAGCTCTCGGAGTGCATCTTATGCTCTTCCAGAATTTCCGTGTGGATGGGTTGGAACGTGCCCAGGCCAACGTTGAGAGTAATTTCGCAGGCATCGCAGCCACGCGCGCGGATCTTCTCCAGCGTTTCCGCCGTAAAGTGCAGGCCTGCGGTGGGCGCCGCCACGGCCCCAGATCGCCTGGCGAACACCGTCTGGTACCGCTCCTTATCTGACTCTTCATCCGATCTGTCGATATACGGTGGCAGTGGCACGTGTCCGAGTTTTTCGATGTTCGCCTGCACACCTCCTGCATTGTGGCTGTGAAATTGAATCCGCCGCAGGCCTAGCTCGCCGCGAAACACAATTTCTCCTTCCAGTTCTCCGGCGCCGAAGATCACTCGCTCGCCGGTTTGCATTTTCCGGCCGGGTCGGACCAGCGCTTCCCATAAATCTTCGCCGACTGGTCGGGTCAAAAACACTTCCACGGTCCCGGACAGATGTTCTCGCTTCGTTTTCCGCGAAGGGTTCTGCGCGTGCATCCCTGCACGACGGCCCAACAGTCGCGCGGGCAACACGCGTGTGTTGTTAAACACCAGGAGCTCGTCGCCGCGCAGGATTTCGGGCAGTTGCATAAATGCGCGATCAGCAAACTCTCCAGTGCTGCGATGGAGTAGCAGCATTCGCGAAGCATCCCGCTGGGCCAGCGGTCGTTGCGCGATCAATTCAGCCGGCCACTCGTAGTTGAACTCGTCTACCCGCATGCGCTCTAAAAATATACCAAAAAGCGCCCATAGATACGAAGGAAGTCGCGATGTACGGACCTTATTCAGAACAAGCTAAACAGATGTAACTAATTATTATAAATAGACTTATAATGACTATTGAATCGACAATAAAATACTTGACATCATAACACTCATATTTTATTATGCTGTAGATATCACTTATGGAGGATATCCACTTATGAGAACTACTCTCGCTCAATTTCCGCCCTTCCGCGCGACTTCCTCTCTCCAGGAGCAGATCAATCGCCTCTTCCATGAGACCTTCGATCGTTCCTCGGATGAGGCCAATCTGACGCCTTGGGCCCCGGCCGTCGACATCTTCGAGACCGAGCACAATTTGGTCGTCAAGGCCGATCTCCCGGACATCCAACCGGAGGAGTTGGACATTCGCGTGGAGAACAACATTCTGACCATCCGCGGCGAACGCAAGTTCGAGAAATCGGTGAACGAGAACAACTATCTGCGTGTGGAACGTACCTATGGTTCGTTCAACCGCAGCTTCTCACTGTCCAACACCGTGAACGCCGAAGCCATCCAGGCGGATTATAAGAATGGCGTCCTGACGTTGAATATCCCCAAGCGGGAAGAAGCCAAGCCAAAGCAGATCAAGGTTCGCGTCGAGAACCAACCCACCGCGGCCGCTGCAGCCGCCACCAAGTAAGTCGCGCATGGCGGGCGGCCGGAATGGCCGCCTTGGGGTAGCATAGGGGGCTGGCTCTCGGGCCAGCCCCTTTTCTGCAACCGTCGGTGCAAGAGAGGACATATGTTGCGATTCGACAAAATGACCGTGAAAGCCCAGGAAGCGCTGCAACGGGCGCAGGAGATTGCCGCTCAGCACGAAAATCAGGCCGTCGAACCTGTCCATCTGTTGGCAGCGCTGGTTCAACAGCAGGATGGAGTCGTGCCGCCCTTACTCGCTCGACTGGGAATCCGCGCCGAAGCGCTCAGCCAGGATATTGACCGCGAGATTGCTCGCCTTCCGAAGGTGCAGGGTTTCGCGCAGCAGCATCTCGGCCGTGCCTTGAACGACGTTTTGGAAAATTCATTCGACGAGGCCGCAAAGTTCAAGGATGAGTATGTTTCGACCGAGCATCTCTTCCTCGCTATTGCGGCGGCAGACCGCGATCCCGCGGGAAAACTCCTGAAGAAACATGGCGCCTCCCATGAAGCCATCCTCCAGGCTCTGGCCGGTGTACGCGGCAGCCAGCGGGTCACTTCCCAGAATCCCGAAACTACCTACGCGGCCTTGGAGAAATATGCGCGCGACCTCACCGACCTGGCCCGCCGCTCCAAGCTCGATCCGGTGATCGGGCGCGATGAAGAGATTCGTCGCGTGATGCAAATCTTGGCGCGCCGCACCAAAAATAATCCGGTGCTGATCGGCGAGCCGGGCGTCGGAAAGACCGCCATTGTGGAAGGTCTTGCGCAACGCATCGTATCCGGCGACGTTCCGGACGTTTTGAAAACAAAAAGGCTGGTGGCCCTGGATTTGGCTGCTCTGGTGGCCGGCGCGAAATTCCGCGGCGAGTTTGAAGATCGCCTCAAGGCTGTTCTGAAAGAGATCTCCGAGGCCGAAGGTCAAATCATCCTGTTCATCGACGAATTGCACACGTTGGTGGGTGCGGGCGCCGCCGAAGGCTCCATGGACGCTTCCAACATGCTCAAGCCTGCTTTGGCCAGAGGGGAGTTGCGTGCCATCGGGGCCACCACCCTGAACGAATATAAAAAATATATCGAGAAAGATCCCGCTCTGGAACGCCGCTTCCAACCGGTCTTGGTCGAGGAACCGACGGTCGAAGACACCATCGCGATTCTTCGCGGATTGAAAGATCGCTACGAAGTGCACCACGGCGTGCGCATCAAGGATGCCGCCATCATTGCCGCGGCGACACTCTCTCATCGCTACATCTCCGATCGTTTTCTGCCAGACAAAGCCATCGACCTCATCGACGAGGCCGCCGCCAGTCTACGCATGCAAATCGATTCATTGCCTACGGAGATCGATGAAATCGAGCGCCGCATTTTGCAGCTCGAAATTGAGCGCCAGGCGCTGCTCAAGGAGACCGACGCACATTCCGTCGAACGCCGCGCCCAAATCGAAAAGGAATTGGCGAAGCTTCGAGAGGATTCCAGTGCCCGGAAAACCCGCTGGCAAGCGGAAAAGGAAGCCATCTCCAAGATTCGCAGTCTGAAAGAGCAGATTGAACAGCTCAAGGCGGAAGCCGATCGCTACGAGCGGGCTGGCGATCTCGCCAAAGTTGCCGAGATCCGCTATGGAAAAATCGTGCAAGCCGAACGCGAGGCGCAACAGGCGCAGGAGCGCTTCGCCTCCATGCAAACAGGCGCCCGCATGCTCAAGGAAGAAGTGGACGAAGAGGATATCGCGAAGCTGGTCAGCAAGTGGACCGGGATTCCGGTGGGCCGCTTGCTGGAAGGCGAAGCCCAGAAACTGGTACACATGGAAGAGCGTCTGCGGCAACGGGTGGTCGGCCAGGATGACGCACTCGCGCGAGTGTCCCACGCGGTTCGCCGCAGCCGTGCGGGCTTGTCCGATTCCAAGCGGCCCATTGGCTCGTTTATCTTTCTTGGCCCTACCGGCGTGGGCAAAACCGAACTAGCCCGCGCTCTCGCCGAATTTTTATTCGACGACGAGAGGCTCATGATCCGTATTGACATGTCCGAATATATGGAGAAGCACACGGTGTCGCGACTCATCGGTGCGCCTCCGGGCTACGTGGGTTACGAAGAGGGTGGGCAACTTACCGAGCAAGTGCGGCGTCACCCGTATTCGGTAGTGCTGTTCGATGAAATCGAAAAGGCCCACCCTGACGTGTTCAATGTGCTCTTGCAGATTTTGGAAGACGGGCGCTTGACGGACGGGAAAGGCCGCACCGTCGATTTCCGCAATACCGTTTTGATCATGACCAGCAACGTTGGCTCGACCGCGATCTACGAACTGGCCAGCAAAGATCCCGAGTTGGCGCGAAAAGAAGCGATGGAGGCGCTGCGTCAGGCATTCCGTCCGGAGTTCATCAACCGTATCGACGAAATCGTGATCTTCAATCCTCTGGGCAAGGCCCAGTTGGAACGCATTGTCAGCTTGATGCTCCAGAGCGTGGAAAAATTGTTGGCTGAGCGCCAGATTACCCTGGAGCTTACGCCCGCCGCGAACGGCTTGTTGCTCAGCGAAGGCTACGATCCGTCGTTTGGCGCGCGGCCGTTGCGGCGTACCATCCAGCGTTTGATCCAGGATCCGCTGGCGCTGCAAATCCTGGAGGGAGCCGTTCTGCCCGGGGATCACATCAAAGTCGATCGCGACGGCAAGAAGGACGTGATGCGCTTTGAGCGCGTGCCGCAGAAAAAACCGGCGGCGGCGGCGGTGAAATAACTGGGGATGAGTAAATGCGCGTCGGAGACCCTGGCTTGACGGTCTCCGGCCTGCCTTCACTGCATTGCACCGCTAGAAAGGTCATTTCTTATGAAGATTCTTCGTACCGGCGCCATTCTGATTCTGCTCAGTGTCGTCCTAGTGGTGGCTGGCGGCGCTATCGGCGGCCGAGGCGGCATGGAGATAGCCTTGCTCATCGCTGTGGTGATGAACTTCGCCTCTTACTTTTTCTCCGACAAGATTGCTCTCAAAACCAGCGGCGCTCAGCCGGTTACCCGCGAGCAGCTTCCACGCCTTTACCAGGTGATGGAGCGCCTGGCTGCCAAGGCCAACATCCCCGTGCCAAAACTGTACGTTGTTCCCGATGCGGCCCCGAACGCCTTCGCCACTGGACGCAGTCCTAATCACGCATCGGTGGCGGTCACCCAGGGTTTGCTGCAAATTATGAATGACGATGAACTAGAAGGGGTAATCGCCCACGAGCTTTCCCACGTTCGCAATTACGACATTCTGACCAGCTCGATTGCCGCAACGATTGCCGGCGCGGTCACCTACATGGCGCAGATGGGCCGATGGGCAATGCTGTTTGGCGGTTATGGCGGCAGCCGTGATGACGATCGCGGGGGCGGCGGCTTCTCGGCTCTCCTCATGGTCTTCCTGGCGCCATTCGCGGCTCTGCTGCTCCAACTCTTTCTCTCGCGAACCCGCGAATATGCCGCCGATGAAACCGGCGTGCGCATGGTAGGGCACACGCAAGGGCTGATCAGTGCTTTGGAGAAGCTGGGGGCCTACAACAAGCGCATCCCGACCTCCGCCATTTCTCCCAGCACATCCTCCTTGTGCATCGTGAAACCCTTCTTCGGGCAAGGAACCCTGACTTCGCTCTTCAGTACGCATCCTCCGCTCGAGGATCGTATTGCGACGTTAAAGCACATGGTCATAGCTCCTTTCCGGTGAGCGCATCAAATTTGTACGCGCGACGCATGGAACGTTCATGCAGTGGTAATCTTTTCTAGTCCTGGCGTTGGCCAAGAGCGACCGCTGTTCAGACGATGAAGTAACGCAGCGGGTACAAAAGGTTTACGGGAGCTGCGGAGGAACCTACGTTTGGCTCCTGAAATGCACTATGCATTGCGGCCTGGTTTCTGTTTGACGCGGGGACTTGGGGGAGATGGGAAATGAGCTGCAGGGACACTATTCACTTGATTTGCATGTATTTAGAGGGAAAGCTGTCTCCTCCGGTGCAGGCCGAGATCGAGCATCATCTGACCACTTGTTCCGATTGTCGCTTGGTTTTAGAGGCCGCAACGAGTACCCTCGACCGGTACTTCGGCCCCACAAAAGTCGTTACGAATTCACAAGCCGCATAACCAAATCCACTTAAACTTAGAGTTGTCAGCAGTGTACGGCGCGGGTCAAAACAGGACCTCGCGCCTTTTTCCTTTTCGTAAATCCTCTCAGGCACCATGGTCAAAATCCTGCAAAATTTACGCTGAAACGCTGTAGACAGTAAAAGTTACTAGTACTAGTACCTATAATACCGCGCTGCTGTCCCCTTTGTTTCCTCTGCAAGTCTTTCGTTCCGTTTGTGTTGCCGCCACTCATACCTGGCCGCCACTTTGGTTGCCAAGATGCCGTTTTCCACAGCACCAGGGGCAAACATTAGCCCAAAGGAGATGATGTCCATGAGTGAGTTTCAGGAAGGCAGCATACAGAGCAGCGCCACCCCCCGATGGGTGGGTCTAGCTATCGCCGCTCTCGGCGGGATATCGCTGGTTGGTGTTGGTCTGGGGTGGAGCGCTTTAAACCAATCCAAGGCTGTGGAGCAGTCCATCCAAGCCTCGCTGAAGCAGCAAAACGATCAGCTGTCTCAGCGACTGGCCAAAGAAGACGAGCAGAACCAACAGCTTCAGAGTGATCTCCGCGTCGTCACGGACAAGTTAAACGTCACCCAAGAAGATCTGCAGAAAGCTCGCCAGCAGTCCAAAGCCTCGGTGGCTGCGTACAACAAAAAGCTCTCAGGCCTTGAAACCAACGTCAATTCTCAACTCGCCACGAAAGCCAGCTCCGATGATGTTACCAAGCTAGGCGGGGATGTCACCGGTGTGAAAAATGATTTGGAAGACACCAAGTCCAAACTGGAACGGGCTACCGGCGACATGGGTGTGATGAGCGGCCTCATCGCACGCAACCACGATGACTTGGAAGAACTCAAGCGCAAGGGTGATCGCAACTACTACGAATTCACCTTGCAGAAGTCCAAGACTCCTCAGCGCGTGGGTCCTGTTCAGATTTCGCTGAACAAGGCGGATCAGAAGCGCTCCAAGTACACGGTGACAGTTCTGGCCGATGACAAGTCCATTGAGAAAAAGGATAAGACCGCTGGGGAACCAGTGCAGTTCTACGTAAAGGGCACAGCGCGTTATGCCCCTTACGAGCTCGTTGTGTTCGATGTTGGCAAAAACCAGGTCACCGGTTATCTGTCCACTCCGAAATCGGCGGGTACCGCTACCGCCGCGAGCGCTGCCACTCCAGCCCAGTAACCGATAATGTTTTAGATATTCGTGATCTTGAGAGAGAAGACACGCAAAAGGGAGGGTCGCAAGACTCCTCCCTTTTTGCTTTTAGAGGTGCATTCGCAACCACCCTGAAAATCGATATCGCAAAGATGGCTAAACCGGGGTTACTATGCTAAGACTAGTACGACCTGTGATCAGATACGAATCGCACGATCTATGGTGGTTATTCGCGTCGATCTTGCAGGCAACCTGTCTCGACTTATTTCGCTTCTAAGCCGACAGATTGAGGATGTCCGAAGCCGCGTTGCTTACGGGCATAAATGGGGGAATGTGAGTTGTGTGTGGTATATCAGGTTATACCCACATTGGCCGGGCCTTTGAAGGTTCTGCAATTCGAGATGCCACCAGCTGTTTGATTCATCGAGGTCCCGATCAGCAGGGCACGTTTGAATCGCCATGTGTATCGCTGGGCGCTGTTCGGCTCAAGATTATCGATCTGACCACGGGATCGCAACCGTTTATCAGCGAGGACGGCAAAACGGTTCTCGTGTATAACGGTGAAATCTATAACTACCGCGAATTGCGGGTGGAACTGCAGAAACTTGGTCATTGTTTTTCCACCCAGAGCGATACCGAAGTTCTACTGAAGGCCTTTCTGCAGTGGGATGTAGGGTGCTTCTCCCGGCTTCGCGGAATGTTCGCTGCCGCTTTCTGGCAGGAGGGCCTGCGGCGCCTCGTTCTGGTTCGTGATCGTATCGGGATCAAGCCCTTATATTTCTATCGCAACGGTCGGGACCTCTATTTCGGTTCAGAGCTAAAGGCCATCCTGGTTCATCCCGAAATCCCGCGCCAGCTTGACTTGAGCGCTCTCCACTACTATCTGGCACTGAATTATGTGCCGGGTCCCTTCACCTTAGTGGAAGGAATACAAAAGTTGCGTCCCGGTTTCCTGCTGGAATGGCAGGACGGAACCGTGCGGGAACAGCAATATTGGAAGCTAAGCCACTCGCAAAATAAACACTGGACTTTCCCTGATGCGGAAGCTGCTCTCGATTCCCTGTTGACGGATTCGATCAGAGAACATCTACTTTCCGATGTGCCCGTGGGCCTGTGGCTGAGTGGTGGAATCGATTCTTCTTCACTGCTACATTTCGCAGCCCAGGAAAGCACGCAGCGCGTCAAAACTTTTTCGATTGCATTTCACGGCCGCAGCTTTGACGAAACTAGTTATATCCGTGAATTTGTCGAGCGCTATCAAACCGAACACTACGAATTGGACCTGAATCCTTCGCTTGATTTGCCATCCGCCATCGAGGAACTGGCCTACTATTCGGATGAGCCGTTTGCCGATGCGGGCGCGGTACCGATCTGGTTCTTGTCAAAGCTCACGCGGCAACACGCGACCGTGGCTCTCAGTGGGGAGGGCGCGGACGAGCTTTTTGGCGGCTACGTTACCTACCAGGCCGACCACCTTGCGCGTTACGTAAGGCTGCTACCGGAGTTCGCGCGACGCTCACTGTCAGGCGCGGTGAAACACTGGCCGGTCTCCGACGATAAAATCAGCTTTGAGTACAAGCTGAAGCGCTTTTTCGAAGGCTCATTACTGCCCCCCGATGAGGCACACACTTACTGGAACGGCTCCTTCTCGAGAAGCCAGCAAGACCAGTTGTTGTTGCGCACAAAAGCGGACGTGAGCATTCTGGATCTCTTCGAAAGAGACTTGCCTGGGCCGAATTCCGACGGAAGCCTCAACCGTTTTTTGGCGTTTGACCAAAGATATTATCTGGCCGACGATTTGCTCCAGAAAGTGGATCGTATGAGCATGGCCCATTCTCTGGAAGTACGACCGCCCTATTTGGACCATCGTATTTTCGAATTTGCGGCGTCGCTACCCGACCACTTCAAAGTCAGCGGCCGCAGCCTGAAAGTGGTGTTGAAACGACTGATGAGTTCCAAGCTGCCGCAAAGCGTGATCCGGCGCCGGAAGACCGGACTGGATATCCCGACGCACGATTGGCTCCGGGGCCCGCTACGTGCGATTCTGGAAGACACGTTAAACGCAGATGCAATCAAAGACACCGGGCTGTTCCGGCTCGATGGTATCGAGGCAGTCAAGCGCGCTCATTTCGAGCGCCGGGCCAATCTAGGTTACCAGTTGTGGGGCCTGATGATTTTATTTCTTTGGATCAAGCAGTGGAACATTCAAACCTCATGCGCAATGACGCTGCCCCTTCGGATGCCCGAAAGCGTTTCGAAGCAAGTTCTGTCCTAATCTTAATCGCTGCCGCGATCTTCTTCGGTTGCATTATCTCGCCGCCGTCTTTGATGGATGACGTGGACGCGGTTCAAGCGCAAATTGCCCGAAACATGCTAAACAGTGGCGATTGGGTGATCGCTCGCCTGGATGGTGTTCCGTATCTGGAAAAATCCCCCCTGATTTATTGGATGATTGCGATTTCCTATCGTGTGTTCGGCGTCCATGATTGGGCGGCACGGATTCCTGTGGCATTGGCGGCGGTCCTCCTGGTGTACATCACGTATCGCTACGGCCGCTGGGCATTCCAGGCCAGGGCCGGATATTACGCCGGGTCGGCGCTGGCCACATGTGTCGGGCTGTTTTTGTTCACGCGTATCTTAATACCGGATGTGATGTTGACCCTGACCACGTGCCTTGCCTATTGGGCATTTCAGCGAGCCACGGACGCAGAGGAAAGACAAACAAGGGTGTGGGGGGCGGTGCTCGCCGCGAGTCTTGGCACGGGAATAATGCTGAAAGGCTTAATCGCGCTGGTGGTGTTTGGCGGCGGAGTTTTCGTGTACTTGGTTTTGACGCGCCAGCTCTTTTCGCGGGAACTGTGGAAACGGCTGCATGTCTATTCCGGCGCTGCAATCCTGCTATTGGTCGCCGCCCCGTGGCATATTCTGGCCACGCTGCGCATGCCACCCTATTTCAATTTCACGATGCATAGTGGGCCAGGCGAGTACCACGGATTCTTCTGGTTCTATTTCATGAATGAGCACGTTCTGCGCTTCTTGAATATGCGTTATCCGCGGGATTACAACACGGTTCCGCGCTTCGCCTTTTGGGCGCTTCATCTCGTGTGGTTGTTTCCATGGAGCGTATATTTCCCAGCCGTCGTGCGGCAGAATTTCCGCCCTGTCGATCGGGCCGGAAAGACCCGCCTGCTGGCACTGTGCTGGATTGGATTTCTACTTGTATTCTTCACCTTTTCGACCACCCAGGAGTACTATTCCATGCCGATTTATCCGGCCATGGCCCTGCTGCTGGGTGGCGCGATCGCTGCCGAATGCTCGTGGACGAAGTGGGGAACTCGGGTGCTGGGCGCGATTACCGCACTGTGTGCCATAGCAACTGGAGCGCTGTTGTTTGTGGTGCGCAATGTGCCCGTACCCGGCGACATCTCAGAAGCGCTGCAGCAGAGACCGGGGACTTACAGCTTGTCGCTCGGACATATGGGTGACCTGACGATCCGGTCGTTCGCTTATCTGCGAATGCCTTTAGCGATGGCCGGATTGGCATTTGTATTGGGAACGCTGGCCTGTTGGCTGCTGCGAGGATGGCGGGCGTACCTGGGGATCGCCATGATGATGGTGCTGTTCATTCACGCAAGCCGGGTGGCGATGGTGGTCTTTGATCCTTACCTCTCATCGCGTCCATTGGCAAATGCGTTGATGAATGCTCCGCCAGGAAAGCTGATATCAAACGGAGCTTACTATGACTTTTCGTCAGTATATTTCTACACCGGGAAAAGTGTGTTGCTGTGGAACGGCCGAAAAAACAACCTGGAATATGGATCCTACTCCCCAGGTAGCGCGCCCGTATTTATAGATGACGCTCATTTTCAAATCTTGTGGAACTCAGACGAGCGTTATTTTGTGCTGACGGAACGACACAGGAAGCCCCACCTGGAGCAGACGGTAGCAAATGATCGGCTCTTTCTGGTGAGCGAGAGCGGCAGCAAATCTCTATTTTCGAATCAGCCCGTGAATTCGTCGCTAGGTGAGCTAGGGGTTCCGGACGGTGTGCGAGTAAGGTCTAGTTGGATACCTGGAACGACAGGCTATTCTCGCGCAGTTGTTCCCATTTCTTGCGCCAGGCGTCGTGGATGGGGTTTTCGGCGTAATCGGCTGCGGCTTCGGGGCTGGTAAATTCGATTACATAAACGCCGTCGAAGTCGCGAATCTGGTTTCGCTCGGTTTTCAGCCAGATGTTTTTGATCCCGGGAATCTTAGAGGCCATATCCTTGATTCCGGCGATGGCCTGCTGCTGATCATTCAGCGAGGTTGTCGGGCGAAACTTGTAGGCAACGACGTGGATCACGGTCTTTGGCTGGCCGAACCTGTTTACCGCGGCGCGCTGGGTAGCCACGCCACCAACGGCGCTCCCGGTGATGAAGAGAGCGCAAGCTGCCAGGAGCGTCAGC
Organism: Candidatus Acidiferrales bacterium; assembly: GCA_963776365.1. GTDB lineage: Bacteria > Acidobacteriota > Terriglobia > Acidiferrales > UBA7541 > Acidiferrum. Next base: position 143,005 of record CAVZMQ010000018.1, read on the forward strand.
GCACGGCGATTCCTATGCAACATGGAAATTCCCCCCTAATGGAAGCCTCACCAGTCTATGCAACTCCGGAGCCCGCAGCAACCCATGCAGCGGAGGCGATTTGACGATGTGGCAGGCTGCGTTTAGGCTGAAATCAGTCAGGAGAACGGATGAATCGAGTAGTTTCAGTAATGCTGCTGATCACGGGCGCCCTGCTGTGGTCGACCGGCGCGCCGGCACAAAACCATACGCAGGCAAATGCGGTAGATCAAGAAGCGCGGGCCATTTTCAAGCAACTGGTTGAGACCAATACGACTGAATCCGCCGGCAGTGTTACCAAAGCATCGCAAGCCATGGCGAAGCGTTTAGTCGATGCTGGTTTTCCGGAGAAGGACGTGATCGTGGCGGGTCCGGACCAGCGAAAGAAGAACCTGGTGGTTCGCTTCCGCGGCACAGACCAAAAACCACCCGTCCTCTTCATTGGCCACTTGGACGTTGTGGAGGCGCGACGCGAAGATTGGAGCATGGACCCTTTCCAGTTCATCGAGCAGGATGGAAACTTCTACGGACGCGGCACGCGGGACATGAAAGCCGGTGACGCGATCCTAGTGATGGCTTTCCTGCGCTTAAAGAGGGAAGGCTATCGGCCAGATCGCGACTTGATCGTGGCGCTTACCGCGGATGAAGAGACCGGCGATTCGAACGGCGTCGATTGGCTGCTCAAGGAGCACAAGGATTGGATTGACGCGGAGTACTGCATCAATCTGGATGGCGGCGAATTCGAACGGCTGAAGGGCCAACGTGTTTTGGCCGGTCTGCAGGCCAGCGAAAAGGTTTACGCCGACTATCAGTTTGAAACCACAAACCCGGGTGGCCACAGTTCGATTCCGGGGCCGGATAATGCCATTTATGAACTGGCGGCGGCGCTCGGCAGGCTGGAGAAATTTTCATTTCCGGTAAAAATCAACGAAATCACCCGCAGTTATTTTTCTCAGTCGGCCACCTTCACGTCTGACCCGCTCGCCGCAGATCTCGGAGGAGCGGCACAAGAACCACCGAACGCAGCGGCGATTCAGCATCTCTCGGCTATTCCTTACTACAATTCCCTGCTGCGCACCACTTGCGTAGCCACGATGCTTTCGGCGGGACACGCGCCAAATGCGCTGCCGCAAACGGCGCGAGCCAACGTGAATTGTCGGATTTTCCCCGGGGATGATCCGGAGCAAGTGCGCCGCACGCTGGAACGTGTAGTGGCGGATTCCAACGTTAAGATCACCGTAGTGCCGGAGAAAACCTCCGACGGCAAGTTGATTCCGATTGTGGCGGTGCCGCCTTCCTCCCTCGTGCCGGAGCTCACCAAGGCTCTTGAGCGGACATTGGCAACCATGTGGTCGGGAATGCAGGTGGTTCCGACGATGTCGACGGGAGCTACAGACGGCAAATATCTACGAATTGCGGGGATTCCGACGTTCGGAATCGCGTGCATGTTTTTCGACATGGAAGACGACCGCTCGCATGGCCGTGATGAGCGTGTAGGTGTGCAGGATTTTTACGATGGGGTGGAGTTCGGCTACCGGTTCATGAAGTCACTGTCTTCGAACTAGCTACGGGCTCGCCGGAATCGGCGTACAAGCAAAAGCCCCCGAAGTTCGGGGGCCTTTGTGGGGAGATCAAAATAAGTTTCAGGGTTTCGCCGGATCGGGTGGTTCACCCGGTTTGACGTCCTGCTGAGGCGTAGCGGTGCTGGCCGCGACCGGTTTCGTATCGCTTCCGTATCGGGTCAGGTATGGCATGAACGGCGTTACTTCAAAGGGCATCTTCTCGCGTTCCGCCACCGTTCCCACCGGCTTGCTCTTGATCAATTCGAGTTTATCGTTCCAAGGATCGATCTTGACTCGGCCGCCGAGCGGCAGAGCCGCGATCTTCTGTGCGTTTTGTTTAGGGTCAACGGGCGTAGTGGACTTCAGTTCAGCAATGTCAGGAACACGATTGCCCAGGTGACCGCTGATCAAGTTCGGAATCTCCTTCTGGCGGGTCTGCAGTGCCTGCAGGAACAGTCCCGCATTGCCCAACTGATTTTTGTAGGGCGAGTTATTCAAAATCTGGATAGCCTTGGCGTTCGCCGCAGCTTCCTCTTCGGGGGTGCGTTGGAAGCCAAAGTGGCGGAAGGTATCCTTGTCGTCGACGAGTAGTTGGTCGAAGAAGGCGTAGTTGGAATCCAGCCGGTGGCCGAGGACCACGTGGCCCAGCTCGTGGGCCAGCATGGTGGCCAAGCTGGCTTCATCGGGCAGGACGTCGATTAAACCACGGCTGAGCACGATGGTGTGACCCAAGGTAAAGGATTCGAGCGTGGAGGTCATCAACACCCGGCAGCGCACTTCGGGGTCGAGATCGATGTTGTTGGTGACTTCGAGGTTATTGACGACGGTTTCCAGAACCTTGTCCACTTCACCTTTGGGCGCCATTAAGCCGATGCGTTCGAGGCGGTCGGAAATATTGTCCTCGGCTTGACGGTCCCAAGAGCGCTGCGCCTGAATGGGGTTCAAGTCGTTGTTCGTCTTGGTGTCGTCGGTAACGGGCGTCTCCACCAGGATTTTGCTGAGTTCCTCTTCCTTCGACGAATTGCCCAGGTTGTAGCCCCACAAACGAGTCTGGGCTTTGAAATCGAGCTTCTTGCTGAGGGCGTAGTGCAAGTCCTTTTCTTCGCTATAAACGAAGGTTGGCAGCCACATACCAGGCTGAACGTTGGTGCGCCAGCTATCAAAATGGAAGTACCAACTGGAGTGCCCGTTACCTTCGTAGGCACCGTTGAAACGCACGATGTGGAAATCCTGATCCTCTACCCAGATGCGGCCCAGAAAGCGCCCCTTGCCGTTCTTTTCGGCGGGAGTGACGTCAAAGACCAGGCAACGAACTTCGCCCAGGAATTCGCGCCGCACATAATCAAACTTATAGTGCTGCTTATCGAACCCGTTGGTATCGATAAAGATCATCTGCAGGAAGCCATCGGGCAGGAACTGCATGGCAAAGCTGAAGAAGTTGCCGATGGAGCCGACGACTTTGCGGCCCTTGCTGGAGGTGTCGGTGAGCGGAACCAGGTTAACGCCCTTCTGGAAGTTGGCGCGGCCGAGGAAGTACTTGTCGCCGGCGGGAACCTCGCCGAGGTCTTTATCCGGCTTGAGATTCTGAATATAGGTTTCCACCAACGGCGAGAAATTGCGCATCTGGCCGTACAGGTGCTGCTCGTTGCTGATTACCCGATCGAGAGCTTGATCCATGGTGCGCGGCTGGTCCGCAGCAGGCGCTGGCGGAGTGTTGGCAATCAGCGGAGCGCTGGCACATGCCGCGACCAGCAACGTGAGAATAGATTTCGAAAACGTTCGCATGATATTTCTCCCTCAGTAGGCCAGCCGGAATTCGATTCGGATTACGGCCGGGTAATCTACCGGCTCACCTTGGCGCTTTGCCGGCTTGAATTTGATTTGTTGTGCAGCTCGGATCGCGGCTTCATCCAGGCCATGGCCCAGGGGGCTGACCACTCGATTCATCTGGATGGTGCCGTTCGCGAGGAATACAACCTCCAGGCGAACGTCCCCTTCGATCTTCAAACTGCGTCCTTCCGCGGTATATTCTGGCCTAGGCTTGTCCAAAATCTCCGGCGCCGCGTCGGCTGGTCCAGCCGGACCTGTCTTTTTCTTCGGAGCTTCGGTGGTCGTGTCGGTGGAGGCGAAGCCGCCAGCTGCGACGGTCTTCTTGGCGCCACCGCCGGAGGGAGGATTGGCAACCCCGTTCCCAAATCCGGTGCTGGCCACGGTGCCGCGGATTCCTTCTTTGCCACCGGTGCCGTTGCCATAACCTTCGCCACCAGGCAATGCAGGTGACCCCAAGCGATTCACGTTGGTGGCATGCTTGGGATCGCCTTTCCCGGCAATACCATTGGGATCACCAAAGCCGCCCGTTTGGACTTTATCGATCGGCGCTTTCACGGTTGCGGGTGCGGCGCTGCCAGTAGAGAGGTTGTCCACTTTCACATCTTCTTTCGGGCGCTTCGGACCATTTTCCTTGGCGTCGATCTTGACGTCCTCGAAAGCCGGTTTTACGTCCGGCGCTTTGACCTCCAATTTTTCGACTTTAGGCTGGACCGCTTTGGGCGTAGCCAAATTGGCAAAAATGTGCGGCTGCTGCGGATTCAGTTTTGGAGGTTCCACAGGAACTTCTGGTTTGGCTTCCACCTTTGGCGCTGGGGTCTTGACTTTGGTTGGGGCAGGAGGCGGAGCGACCGGAATTTCGGTCATGGGCGCGGCCAACGGAGTGGTGGAATAAAAATGGAGGGCAGTCTTCATGCCCTCGGGATAGAGCAGGGGCACTAAAACGAAAAACGCCAGAACGGAGATTTGGAGAATGGCGCTTGCACCTACGCGCCCCCAGTTCGGTTTCTGTTCGGGTAGCAACGCGAGCCGGGCAGGGATGGGCTTGCTGCCGATTTGCTGCTTCCAAGCTTCGGTATTTGCAGGCCGCCGATTGGCGTTGAAGCCAACGCCGAGTGACGTCCTGCGTGGTGGATCAGCGATCATTGTGGTCATCCGCTAGCCGCCTCATAGCAAAGATTCTCCCGGAGCCCTGATTCTTGGAATCAGGATTTTGCAGACTCGGAGGGTTTCGGTGCCAGTACGAGCGTACTTACTCTCGAAAGACCCCCGAATAGGACTTTCGTACTAACGACGCGAACTCGCTAATGACCACGCGAGTGCACACATTAGATCGGAAAGCTTACCGGAACAAACCCGCCAAGGCCGATTTCGTCGCGGGGCGGAGAGCGCAACAACCCCTAGGATACCGCAAGTCCGTGGGGGCTGACCTGTCGATTTATGCACCGGGTGCTCCACCAGGGGGGTGACTGCTAGGATGCGAGGCACGGAGAAGACGTTGGTTGCGTCCAATATCCCGTAAGGTATAGAAATAAGGAAAGTAAGGAAGAGCCTTAGGTTCACCTGTGGCACACGATCCGGCCCCTAGCTGTCGCCCTGACCTGGGTGGTTTGCTCCGGGGTCTGGGCTCGCGCCTCGATTCTTTATATACCGAGTCGCAGGCGGGGCACTGGCAACTGACTCGTTTGCAATTCTCGAAGGCGCTCGAACGGAGCATTGCCAAGCGCTTCTCCGAAGAGAATGCTACCAGCGAAAAACTAGAGGCGTACCTCAATAGCTTGCACCTAGACGACCTGGTGCTCGCAGCCGCTTGCATGGAAGGCTCGGAACGTGCTTGGGAGTGCTTCGTCAGCAGCTATCGAAGTTACCTGCGAGCTGCCGCAGGTGCGATCACGAAAGGCAGCAGGTCAGGAGCCGATGCGCACGAGCTCGCTGATTCGCTGTTCGCGGACTTGTTTGGCCTAATGGACGGCAAGCGCGGCGAGGCTTCGCTGTTCCGTTACTTTCACGGGCGCAGCTCGCTGAAGACCTGGCTGCGCACGGTGCTGGCGCAGCGCCACGTGGACGTGATTCGAAAGAGCCGTCGTTGGTCGTGCCTGGAAGGGGAAGATGGCGAAGAGATTCATCCGGTGGGGACCCAGATGGTCACCCCGCCCTCCGTCGATCCTCATCGCGCGCAGTATTTGCAACGGTTCTTGCTCGCGCTGACGCATTGCCTGAGCCAATTGGAGCAATCCGACCGCAAAAGGCTGGAGCTTTACTATGCTCGCGAGAAGACCCTCGCGGAAATCGGCCGCGTGTTTGGCGAGCACGAATCCAGCGCTTCGCGCAACCTGGAGCGAATTCGGCGCGAGTTGCGAGCCGCGGCGGAGGATTGTCTGCGTTCGGGTCGGCCGTCAGACGGTTTGCCGCCGATGAAAGACGCGGAGATCGCTCTCTGTTTCCAATATGCCGCGGAAGATGCGCTCATCGATTTCCGGCAAATCTTCCCGGAGAGGGTGGCTGGCAAAACGGAGCGTGGGCGGAAGGAATCGTCGTGATCCTTTGCAAGAAACGATTCCGGAAGCATTCTAAGAAAGGAGCGCGCTATGGCGAGTGACGAGCGGGATCAGCAATTCGAACGCGCCCTCGCGCGGCGCTTGCGCCACGTCTCTTCCGAGTCTGCTTGTCCCGATGCGGAAACGCTTGCGGCGTATCAAGCCGGGGCGCTTTCACTGCAGGAAATGACGCAATGGAAAAAGCACGTGGCGGAGTGCCAACGCTGCCAGGAGATCCTGTCGCTTGTGGCCCAAACCGAAGACGTGCCGGTGGAGGACTGGCAACACGAAGAGATTCCGGCCATCGTAGGGCAAGCGCCGCCCGCCGCTGTATTTGCGACCCGGAGCAATATTGATGAGGTTCGTGAACCGGTTTCGGCGCGGAGCAGGTCCCTACCTGTAGCTGGTCAAGTGCGTACGCTGCGAAGTGGGCCTCGCTGGCGTTGGCTGGTACCTATCGGGGCCATCGCTGCGAGCGTGATCGTGTGGATCGGTACGCGGGAAATGCGCACGCAGCGAGTGGAGGAACGCAACGAACTGCAAATCGCCCAGAACCGCACGGCTGCGCCACCGGCCGCGTCGTCTGACGCGGTCAGCAGACTGCGGAACGAAGCGGCCGTCGGAAAAAAAGTGGCGCCGGAGACGCGGCAAAACGCGCCTGCTGCTCCGACCAGCCCATCGGCCGTTTCGTCAGCTGCTGTGCCTAGTGCGGCGGTGGCGCCGTCGCCTCCTCCGGCGGGTCAGGAAGCAATCAGGAAGAAAGATTCGGCGCCTTCCGCAGCCAATGAGAAATTCGAAAAAGAAGCGCCGCCGTTCGCCGCCGGTTATGTGGAAAAAGGCCGCTCGGCAGACGCACCCGTGCCTATGCCAAGCAGTGCACCTGCTCAAGTGGCATCCGATTCCACGGCGCAAGATAGGCTCGCGGCGGCCAAACCTGAAAGTCCCCGTGCTGCAAAGCGCGAAGCGGGAGCGCCGCCGTCCCCTGCTGCCATGACTGCTGCTTCATCCGAAATTTCCGCCGAGCTCTCGGCGAACCAGGCGAGAGACAGCCTTGACCTTGTACGGTTGGCTTCCGGCGATCCACGTTATGTAGTGGCTCCCGGTGAAGGACAGGCATGGCGGCTAGGTGCAGCGGGCCGCATTGAACGCAGCACCGATCGCGGCAAAAGCTGGAAGCTACAGGACAGTGGTGTAACCGCGGACCTGACCGCGGGGTCGGCGACTTCCGACAAAGTTTGCTGGGTGATTGGAAAATCGGGCACGGTGCTGCTTACCAACGACGGCGGGAAGCGCTGGAAACGGCTGGCTTCCCCGATTTCCGGCGATATGGGAGGAATCCACGCAACCGATTCGTTGCACGCGACGATCTGGGATGTTCCCCATCGCCAGAGTTACCAAACCACGGATGGTGGCGCCACGTGGATTCGCTCGGCCGACGAGTAGGCAGCACGCAAGAATTTTCCGCAGTCCCGTTCTAACCACGATGGCAAATTCTGATTGAGGAGCTTTCATGAAGACTTCGCTAAACAAGAAGAACCGGGTATTGCGGTGGCTCGCAACGGGCGCGGTGATGGCCCTGGCCGGAGCGGTGGCGTTCGTGCCGTCGTACAAGGCGGGGCGAAGATCGAACGCACCAGAGAAAGTCGCCGCAAGCGGCAACGACCAATCGACCTCTTTGAACGATCAGACCGATTTGGCGCTAACGGTGTACAACTCGAACATCGCGCTGATCCGCGACGTTCGCCAATTGCAATTGCCCAGCGGCAATTTCCGGCTGAAATTCATGGATATCGCGGCTACCGTCAACCCAGCCACGGTTCATTTCCGCTCGACGACCGAGCCTGACAAGGTGGGCGTACTGGAACAGAACTACGAATATGACCTGCTGGAACCCAACAAATTGCTGAACAAGTATGTCGGCAAAGAGGTCACCTTGGTTCGCTCGTACATGGACAACGGCACCACCAAGCGTGAAGAGATCAAAGCCACGCTGCTCGCCAACAATAATGGGCCGGTCTGGAAAATTGGCAACGACATCGTTACCGGGGTATACGGGGAAAGTTATCGGTTCCCGGAAGTTCCCGCGAATTTATACGACCGTCCAACGCTGCTGATGTCCCTGGAGAATTCTGGGGCACGGAAGCAGAGCATCGAAACTTCCTACCTGGCCAATAATCTTTCCTGGAACGCCGATTATGTGTTGACGGTGGGCCGCGATGACAAGGCTGCGGATCTGGACGGCTGGGTCACACTCGTGAATAATTCCGGCACGGCTTTCCACAATGCGAAGTTGCAACTGGTGGCGGGCGACCTGAATCGACTCCCGGAGCCAATGCGGTATAAGGCCGCGGACGTGGTGGCGGCGGCGCCGATGAATGCCAAGGCGCAGTTTCAGCAAGAAAATTTTAGCGAGTACCATTTGTATTCCCTTGCCCGCAGGACGTCCGTGGAGGACAAGGAAACGAAGCAAATCACCCTGCTGGAAGGCAGTGGCATTCCCGTTCAAAAGTTGTTCGTGGTCAACGGACAGAATTTTTATTACCGAAACGCACAGAATCCCGGTTCGCCGCTCAAAGATCCCGTTATGGTGTTTTACAAATTCAAGAACCAAGAGAAGGCCGGCTTGGGGATTCCGTTGCCCGCTGGCAACGTGCGGGTGTACCAGAAGGATTCCAGGGGCGGCCTGCTGTTGATCGGCGAGGACCGCATCGATCACACCCCCAAAGATGAGTTCGTGACGGTGAAAATCGGCAATGCGTTCGATGTGGTCGCCGAGCGCAAGCAGACGGACTTCAAGAAAATTGCGCAAAATGTTTACGAGATGGAGTTCGAGATCACGCTACGGAATCACAAAGACGTGCTCGTGAACGTCGAAGTGAACGAACCGATAGGCGGCGATTGGGAGATTCTGAACTCCACTTATGCAGCGAAGAAGACCGAAGCCTTTGCGGCGCAATTTAACGTGCCGGTGAAACCCGACGGAGAATCCGTTCTGAAATACCGGATTCGGGTGAAGTGGTAAGAGCTGTCGGGAGTCTTTTTAGCGATCCATTCCCACTGTCATCCGACGGCGGCGACAAAAATCATTTCCGGCGAATCATCCCGCAGAGGCGCGCCATCAAAACTGCCGTGCAGAGCCACCAGGCGATAACCGCAGCGTGCCAGCAAATGTTCGACCTCATAGCGGAAGAAGTACCGCAGCGTCCAAGCCATCACCAGCCGTTCGTGTTTTCCGCTGGGATGGGTGACATTGAAGATCATTTCCACATCGTTGCGCTGCTGTCCCCGGTGAAACGCAGCCACGCGCTCGGACAGCACGACGTGCCGGCCATCCGGAAGCGCATACTCGGTGAGTAAAGATTCCCTTTGGAAAACGGCGTCGTGCATTCGCTCGGGGTCGGTTTGGAAGAAGTCCAGCATCAAGTGGCCACCCGGAGCGAGATGCTTGCGAACGGAAGCCAAGCAGGAAATCTGCTGTTCGGTTTCCAGCAAGTGCTGGAAAGGGCGAAACGGAATCACGATGGTGCGGAAGGTCTCGCCCAGATCGAAGCGGGTCATATCCCCCTGCACGAGATGAATGCGTTCCTGGGTCTCGGTCGGCAAGAGGGCGCGTTTTTGCACCGCGCGCTCCAGCATCTTTGAGGAAATATCGAGCCCGATCACGCGGTAGCCCGCCTCGGCAATGGCCAAAGTAATCCGCCCGGTGCCACAACCCAGTTCCAAAATTGGATCGCCATATTGCCTAGCGGCGTTGCAGTAGAATGCGACGTCCTGGGTGCGGCGCGTCACCATGGGTGAACTGTCGTAATAATCCGCGATGAAGCTGTCGTACAGCGCTTTGGTTTCAGTCATTCGACGACCACGGCCTCCGCTTCGATCTCCACCAGCATTTCTGGAGAAATGAGTTTGCTGACCTGTACCATCGATGTTGCCGGAAGAATCTCGGCGAAAAACTCTCCGTGGGCGCGGCCGATTTGTTCCCACTCCGCGATGTTGGTCACGAACATGCGCGTGCGCACGACGTCCTTGAGGGTTGCGCCGGCGCGGGCTAAGGCCGCCTCGATGTTTCGAATGGTCTGGACGGTTTGTGCATACGCGTCACCGACGCCAACAATATTGCCGTCGGGACCCGTTGCAGTGGTGCCCGACACGCTGATGTGGTTTCCGAACCTGACCGCGCGGGAATAACCCACAATGGGCTCCCATCTGGTCCCGCTGGGAACGTTTTGCCGTGACATATTGGCTCCTGGCAGCGCCGGTGACGACGGTGCGCTCACAGGCCGCATGCTAAACTAAAAGCACGCTGTCGCACAGGGCGAATCGCGTGTCGGACCCTGCAAAGAGATAAGAAGAATGCGCTGCAACAACATCCTGGAAGCCGTGGGGCGGACCCCGCTGATTCGTCTGCACCGCATCGCCCACGGGCTGAAGCCGCAAGTCTGGGTAAAAGCGGAAATGCTGAATCCCGGCGGCTCCGTGAAAGACCGCATCGGCGTGACGATGATCGATGATGCCGAGAAGAAAGGGCTGCTGAAGCCCGGCGGTACCATTATCGAGGGCACCAGCGGCAATACAGGAATGGGCTTGGCTCTGGTTGCGGCAGTCCGCGGATACAAATGCGTTTTCACCACCACGGACAAGCAATCCAAAGAAAAAGTGGATCTGCTGAAAGCCCTGGGCGCCGAAGTGATTGTTTGCCCCACGGCGGTGGAGCCGGAGGATCCGCGCAGTTACTACAGCGTGGCCAAAAAGTTGGCCCGAGAAATTCCCAATTCCTACTATCCGAATCAATACGACAATCAAACCAATCCGGATGCTCACTATCAGACGACTGGCCCGGAGGTTTGGGACGATTCCCAGGGAAAAATCACCCACTTTGTGTGCGGGATGGGAACGGGCGGGACGATCAGTGGCGTCGGAAAGTATCTCAAAGAAAAGAATCCCCAGATTCAGATCGTGGGCGTCGATCCGGAAGGTTCGCTCTACTACGATTTTCACAAGACCGGCAAGGTCACGAAGGCGCGGACGTATGTCGTGGAAGGCATCGGTGAGGACTTTTTCCCCACGACCATGCACATGAACATTCTGGATGACGTAATTCAGGTGAACGACGAGGAGTGTTTCGTAACCGCGCGGCGGTTGGCAAAGTGCGAAGGAATTTTCACGGGAGGGTCCGGCGGGGGGTGCCTGTCGGCGACACTTCGCCTTGCGAAAACACTGGGTCCGGAAGCATTTGTGGTGGCGCTGATGCCCGACACCGGTATGCGCTACCTGAGCAAGGTGTACAACGACCTGTGGATGCGCGAACGCGGGTATGTGGAATCGAGTGTGCCCATCACCGCCGCCGAAGTGGTCAACGCCAAGAAGGGTTCGGGTAAAGCCCGCGAACTTGTCATTGCCAGGCCGTATCAAACTGTTTTTCACGCCCTCAAAACCATGCAGGAGCAGGATATTTCGCAGATCCCCATCTTCGAAGAGAATCTACCGATCGGCACCGTTTATGAGGACCAGATCCTGACGCTCGCTCTTCAAGGCAAGGATTTGCGCAAACTGGTGGTACGGGAAGTGATGTCCAATCCGCTCCCGAGAGTGGCCAAAAACGCTCCCGTTGAGCGCATCACGTACATCCTCAGTCATGAAAATCCCGCAGTGTTTGTGGAGATGGACGATTCTCGCTTCGAAATCCTGACCAAATACGATTTGATGAGCACGGTAGCTAGCCTGATGGAACTGAAGCGCTAGCGGCGTTTCCGCGCAACTGAATAAGACAGGACGCCCAAGTGAAAATAGAAGACTTCAACGAGAGACTGAGGAACTCCATCCTCATCGCCGATGGCGCGATGGGTTCGATGCTCCATGAGACGGTGGGCCCGGTGCGCTGCTTCGACGAGCTGAACACCACCGAGCCGGAAGCCGTTTTTCGCGTGCACCAGGCGTACATCGATGCCGGAGCGCAAATTATTGAAACCAATACGTTTGGGGCCAACCGCTTCAAACTGGCGCCGCTCGGGCTGGGGGATGACGTTCAGCGGCTGAACGGTCGCGGAGTAAAAATCGCCCGCGAAGCGCGCGAATCCGCCGCGCGCGAAGTGCTGATCGCGGGCTCCCTGGGCCCCTTAGGCATTGGCGTTCAAGCGCGGCATCCCGAGCCTGATGAGATCCTTTCTGTTTTTCACGAGCAGGCGCTGGCGTTGGAGGAACGCGGGGTCGACCTGTTCGTTCTGGAAACCTTCGGCTACATTGAGGAGCTGTTGCTGGCCATCGACGCCATTCGCTCTTTCTCTGCGCTGCCCATCGTCGCGCAGCTTACCTATTCCGAAGAAGGCACAATTTACGGCGACATATCGCCATTAGTTGCGGCATCGATGCTCAAGGACAAAAACGTCCAGGCCATCGGCGCGAATTGCACTTTGGGTCCGCAATCGCTGCTGCCGATCTTGCAGGAGCTGGTGAACGCGGGTAACGGCAATGTTAGCGGCATGCCAAACGCGGGGTTCCCCAAACGAGAAGGCGACCGCATCGTATATCCGAAGTCGTCTCCGGCTTACTTTGCGGAATTTGCACGCGAGGCCGCGGCCCTGGGCATTCGGATTCTGGGCGGCTGCTGCGGCACGACTCCCGCTCACATTCGGGCCATGGCGGAGGCCGTGAAATCTCTGCGGCCCGGGCCAACTCAGGCCAAGGCGGCGGTTGTGGCCAAGGCGCAGCCCGCACCCGCAATCCAGGAACGCGAGCCGGAAAGCAAGCTCTGGAAAAAACTGCAGAAGAAAGAATTCGTGGTCAGCGTGGAGATCGATCCCCCGAAGGGGATTTCGCTCGATCGCATTTTCGAACAGGTCGACCGCGTCATGTCGTCGCACAAGGTGGATGCGATCGACATCAACAGCGGGGCGATGGCTCGCGTGGGAATGGACGCGCTGATTGTGGCGGGGGCACTGGAAGCGCGCGGGGTGGAAACCATTCCGCATCTAACCACCCGCGATCAAAACATTATTGGTTTGCAGGCTATGTTGCTTGGCGCCTGGACGGTCGGCGGCGTGCGCAACGTGCTCGGTATTACCGGCGACCCGCCATCCGTCGGTGATTATCCGGAAACCAGTGGGGTGTACGAAGTCGATTCCGTGGGGCTGACAAAGATTCTGCATCGGCTAAACCAAGGCACGGACTGGGCCGGCAAGACCCTCGGCGGTCAAACAAACTTCACCATCGGCGTCGCACTCAATCCCATGGCTGATGATTTGGACAGCGAAATTGCACGGTTTCACGCAAAAGTCGAAGCCGGGGCGCACTTCGCGATGACGCAGCCTTTGTTCGATCCCGAACATTGGCATGCGTTCCTGAAAAAGCTCGGGGGAAAGCCAGCCATCCCCGTGTTAATTGGAGTTTGGCCGCTGAACAGCTACAAGCAAGCGCTGCGCTTGAATAATGAAGTTCCCGGCATTGTAATTCCCGAGCCGCTCCTGAAGTCTATGGAAGCCGCCGGCGCATCGGCGCGAGATCGCGGATTCGACGTTGCGCGGGAAATGCTGAGGTGGGCACGCACGGAGATGGCGGGAGCCTACTTGATTCCGCCGTTCAAGCGCTACGAGGAAATCGTGGAAATCTTATAGTGCGGTGTGGGAGCGGTTGGTCGCGACACGGGGAGAGCGGTTGATCGCGATGGATTCGTTGACGCAGAAGAGCAGGCCCAAGAAAACCCAAAGAGTTCGGCGCCCCAAAGCCTTTCCCCCCGCCAATCTGTCAGCCACCCGCCAAGCATAGAACCCCCAAGACCAGGTCTCAAAAACCGACCCTGGGGCACCCGACGGGAGCGACTTCAGAAACGCCGGCAATGGCTTGGTCTTGAGACTAAACCGGATCATTGGGTTCTTTTGGCGTCGGCGCTTGTGTGGTCGTGGATGATCTTCCAGCCATCCGGGAAGCGCTGAAACACCAAGGTGAACACCCCGCCCAGTTCGCCGGATTCGCGCGTGAGATGCCAACGGCCGAGGACCAGGGCAGCGTCAGTCCCAAGGGAACGTACTTCCACATCGGAAAAATCCAGGTGGCCCATGGCTTGTTGGTCCGGATAGTTCTTGCGGTAACGATCCAGCACCGGTTGCCATCCGCGAGTGATGCCACTGGTTCCCGCAAATGTGAGTTCAGGCGAATTCCAATAGCCCTTCATAAATTCCGAGACATTGCCGCGGTTCCACGCGTCTTTCTGATTGGCAAGCACGGCCAGGATTGCGGTCGGTAGTCCGTCGCCGGGAGCAGACGGTAAGGAGCGCGGGAGAATCACGAACGCGAGCAATGCCAACAAGACCCTAGCTGATGCTAACACACGTAATTTCATGGATTTATCTCCATAGCGAGGCTGGCAGCATAATGCCCAGCGCCCGGAATAGCAATGGCTGCAGCGCGGCCTATTCCGCTAGTACCCTCGAGCTATTGGGAAATGTAAGCAGGGCAGGTATGCTCACTACTGGAGGCTGAGGGATGTTCTCCGGAATGCTATTCGCTATCTCGATTGTGGCGCTGGCACAGTTCGCGCTGTACTACTGGCGAGCCGTGTTTGCCGGCGTGGCCTCTCAGCCGATCCCCGGCGACATCCTGGAGGCAGCGCAAGTTCGAGAAGCGGATCTGTGCGGCGCGGACTTCGTCAAAATCGCCAGCCTGCTTACGTTAACGCCGGAGCTGGAACATCAAGGTGGCGGGCTCGGTTTGGTGCCGTCTTATTTCAAACTTGTGGGAAAGATCTCAGAAACCTTTGGTCAAATCGCTCCGGCGTTGGTAAGTTGGAGTGAACACGAACGAGTCTTGTGCGCGCGTTACGCCGCGGTTCAGGTGGGCCGCCGGCTGCAGGCCAATTTCGCGCAAGCTGCCTCCATGCGCTCCTGCTAGCAAGCTTCCTAGCCGCTATCCTTCACCGAAATATTCTCATTTTCCGTTTGCCGCTCAGTGCTATGCTTGTGCCCCGCCCGATACCTTCTAGAGAGGAACCTCATGGCTGATCTTGAGCAACTGAAATTGAAGTACGGGTCCGTCTTAAATGCCATCAACCAGTCTGGTGTGCGCTTGTCCCATGTGCATATTCAGGATAACAAGCTGTACATTGAGGGAGCGTGCGGAAGCGAAGCGATCAAGAACAAGATCTGGGACCAGGCCAAGCTTGTCGATCCCACCTACAGTGATCTAACGCTTAATGTGACGGTAGATCCATCGCTTGCGCCCGCCCAACCAGTGGAGAAAACCTACACCGTAGCCGCCGGCGATTCGCTTTCTAAGATTGCCAAGCAGTTTTACGGCAACGCCAACGAATACATGAAAATCTTTGACGCCAACAAGGACAAACTGACCGACCCCAACAATATCAAGGTGGGCCAACAACTGGTCATTCCAAGCTAAGAAGCTCTCAGAGGGTGGATCGATGTGGGGCGGAACTAAACCCTCCGCCCATTATTTTTCTGTGATCCAAATGACCTACCCAAAAGAGGGATTCCTCGCTGTGAAGACTACGCTCGGAATGACGGGGGGCGTGTTCGTAAAGACTCTCAATAGGCCCAGCGCAGGAGCGTCGCCCCGGATGTGAATCCCGCGCCGACGGCCGCCAATAAAACGGTATCGCCCTTCTTCAGTTTCTTCTCCTCGAGAGCCGTTTGCATCGCCAGCGGAATGGTGCCGGCGGTAGTGTTGCCAAATTGTTCGATATTGATAATCACTTTATCAAGCGGCATTCCGAGACGCTCTGCCGTTGCGGTGATGATGCGCCGGTTCGCCTGGTGCGCGATGAAGCAATCCACATCCCGCCCGGTCATGCCGTTCTTTTCCAGGATGCGCTCGGTCATTTCTGCCATTTTTTTCACGGCGTACTTGAAGACATTCTTTCCATCCTGGTGGATGTAATGCATCTTCTGATTGATGGTTTCGTGTGAAGCGGGATGCAAGCTGCCCCCACCAGGCATATACAAGAACTGGCCGCCAACGCCTTCCACCTGCGCGACATGGTCGATGATTCCCGGTTCGCCGTCATGCGCGGGTTCCAGGAGCACAGCGCCGGCGCCATCACCGAAGATGATGCACACCGCGCGATCGGTATAATCGGTCATGGAAGAGTTGACGTCCGATCCGATGACGAGGACTTTCTTGTACTGGGCCGATTCCACGAACTTCACGCCGGCGTTGAGCGCATAGAGAAATCCAGAACAGCCGGCGGACACATCGAATCCCCAAGTATTCTCAATTCCCAACTTGTGTTGCACGAGGCAGGCGGTGGAGGGATACATCATGTCGGGTGTCACGGTGCCAACGACAATCAGATCCACCTGCTGGAGGTCAAAGGGATGCGCTGCTTGCAGTTTTTTAACGGCTTCCACCGCCAGGTCGCTCGCCGCAACGCCCTTATCGGCCAGGTGGCGTTCCCGAATGCCAACGCGCTCCATGATCCATTCGTTGGTGGTATCCACCATTTTTTCCAGGTCGGCGTTGGTCAAGACGCGGGGCGGCACATACCCGGCTACACCCGTAATTTTGGCGGAAATGCGGCGAGACATGTTTCTCCTTGGGAAGCACAACCCCAGAAACCAAACGTAAATTGTAAGCGAAGGCCTTCGACCGAAACAAGCAAACAGTCAATTGCTTCAATTGCCCTCAAGTGCCCGGCAGGATTTCGTGCCGCCACGAGATTTGGGCGGTTTTGTTCAGCATGGCCGCCACGGAGCAATATTTCCCCTTCGTCAATGCGATTGCGTGCGTTAAGGCAGCCTCCTGCACCTGGCCACGGATTCGAAACAGCACCTCCAGTTTCACCCACACTCTGGGCGGGTCAGCGGCACGTTCCCCGGAGCAGAGTACCTCTAGCGATTGGAGTTTCTGGCGCTTTTTCTCGAGGATAATCACGATATCCGTGGCGGTGCAGACCCCGAGGGCCATCAGCACCATATCCA
Organism: Candidatus Acidiferrales bacterium; assembly: GCA_963776365.1. GTDB lineage: Bacteria > Acidobacteriota > Terriglobia > Acidiferrales > UBA7541 > Acidiferrum. Next base: position 159,874 of record CAVZMQ010000018.1, read on the forward strand.
TCGGCCCCGACGCCGTATCGGTGCCACGATCCGAATCAAACGCGACTTGATGCCCCGAGGGGTCACTCGCTACAAATTTCTGGCCGCCCGTCCACTTCACTGTTGCCGTGTGCATGGATTTTCCCCTGCGCGGGAGAGTCCCGTCGCTTCACTGTAGCAGAGTTGGTGGACTCAGGAATTGCGGGTCAGGAGGGAATTGGCTTCGATGATGGGATTGGGCAGTTGCCGCATGGCCCGTACGAACGCGACAACCAGTTCCGGATCGAACTGGGTGTTGGCGCATCGCTCGATTTCGGCGAGCGCCTCGTCGGCGGTGCGTCCTTTTTTGTAGCTGCGGTCGCTGGTGATGGTGTCGTAGGAATCGGCGATAGTGATGATGCGTGCGCCCACAGGAATATCTCTTCCGGCAAGCGATTCCGGGTACCCGGAGCCGTCGAAGAATTCATGGTGGTGCAGGACCATCTGCCGGATGCGCGCTAGCGGCTCAAGCGGTTCCAGCAATCTGCCCCCGAAATTGACGTGCGTCTTCATGGTTTCCCATTCTTCAGGATTCAACGGACCACTTTTGTTCAGGATGGGCTCGGGGATTCCCACTTTGCCGACGTCGTGCAAAACGGCCCCGAGGCGGATCTCCTCGACTTCACTCTCACCCATCCCAAGGGCTTCTGCCAAAACAGCGGCATAAGCGGAGACTTTTTGCGAATGACCCTGGGTGTATTGGTCTTTTGCGTCCACGGCATAAGCCAACGAGGTCACCGTATCCAGTATGGATTGCGGCAGCGACAGCGGACCCTCCGCAATCTGGGCTTCATCATTTTCTGTTACTGGCAGTGAGTCAGAGAATTGTCTCAGGCGCTGATAAATCTCTTCGAAGGCCTGGGGGCCAGTCGCAAACAGCCGTTTTAAGGTTACCCCCAGATAGGCTTCCAGCACATCACGCTTCCAGCGGCGAGCCTCGTTGGGATCGATGTGCTCGGCGGTGGAGACGGTATTTCCGCCCTGGTGCTTTGAAAGGTACATAGAGGCGTCGGCGACTTGAATAAGCTCTTGTGGCGCAGATCCATGCAAGGGATAGGAAGCAATCCCGAAACTGGCACTGATGTTCTTTTCCCGGAGTAAGGGATCCGATGCAATCCAACCGCGCAGCTTGGAGGAAAGCTGGCGGGACTGTTCCATGGTCGTTTCCGGCATCAAGATCACAAATTCGTCGCCGCCGTAACGGGCCACTACATCCGACCGGCGGCAGTTGGTTTCCAGGATTTGACCGACGCGTTGCAGCACGAGGTCGCCTTCCAGGTGGCCATAAAAATCGTTTACGAACTTGAAGCGGTCCAGGTCCATGAGCACAAGAGCAAAGGAACGTCCAGCGCGTGAGGAGCGCTTCCATTCCGACGAGAGCGCTTCCATGAAGAAGCGGTGCGTCTTCACGCCCGTTAATCCGTCGGTGATGGCCTGCTCCTGGGCTCGCTGGAACGTCTGTGCATTGTGAAACGCCCCGGCGATCAGATCAGCCAGCGTTTGCAAGAGCAACGATTCCTCGTCGGAAAAATCGGCGCGATCCAGTGTCTCGACATACAGAACGCCGTGGAGATGATCACCGTAAAAAATGGGCAAGGCCATGGCGGTACAGGAATCCGCCATCACCGGGAGAGGAGTGCTTTGCGCGTGCACGGAGGCGCGGTAACTCGCACTCTTTCCGGTCCGCGCCACCTGCCCGATCAATCCTGTATCCAGGGGAATGCGTCGGCCTAGGGCGCCGCGCCGCTTGCCACTTTCCGCAGAAATGATCAGCTCTCGGGTGGTGTACTCGAGGATGGCGATTCCGATGTGGTCGTAGGAAAGACCATGCTCCAGTTGTCCAGCGATCTTTGCGAGAATCTCGTCAGGGTTCAGTGTGGCAATGGCGTCTCTGGAAATGAGGTTCAGCAGGCTCAGATGCCTGGCTTTGGTCCGCTCTTCCTGGAAGAGGCGCGCATTTTCGATGGCGATACTCGCCTCGCTGGCCAGAACCCGCATCAACTCCAAATGTCCTTCGTCGTAAGCACGATCATTGTCCGAGAAGATGCAGAGCGCGCCGATAGCGTGGTCATAGGCCACCAAGGGAACGCCGCAAAAGGACCCTGTGGTGCGCAACGGTTCAACGCCGAGCTTGCGCACTTCGGATACAAAATTGTCCCGGATCAACACCGGCTGGCGTGTCCGCAAAATATATTCCGTCAGATGGTTGCCGGCGGGACGGGAGCGTCTGGGCATGCGCGCGCCGTTCACCAACTCCAGGTCAAACTGAATTTGATCGCGCACCGAATCAAAGGTGGCCAGGTACAGGTTTTCCACGTCAAACAGCCGCCGCAGTTCTTCCCAGAGCTTGCGCAACAGATCCTCTTTGTTGAGTGTGGAACTAAGCGCGCGGCCAATCTCGTTGAGCATGTGCAATTCTTCTGAGCGCCGCGAGGTTTGTTGAATCAAGTAACTGTTTTCGACAGCAACGCCGATCTGATGTCCCAACGCCAGGAGCAAACGCAATTCCGCCGGAGTAAATCGCCGAGTGTCGGGCGTGCCCAGTAGAAGCAATCCGAAGGCTTGTTCCTTAGCTTGTAAACTAATGACCACGGCACTTCGCAGTCCATGCTTCACCGCCAATTCGCGAAATCGGCGGATGGGCTCGTCAGAAGCGGAAAGGTCGTCGTCCCGAAAGTCGCGGAATCCCATCAAGCCGCCCAGCCGCGAAACCATGCCCACCAGGTAATCGTCGAGCCCTTCACTTTGCGTGGAGCGGCAGAACTCATCGGAGATTCCCGCGGAGACTACGGAGCTCGGACCCGCTGGATCGCCGTGATGCAAAAACAGGACGCCCGTGGGAAGGCGCACTACTCCTAAAACTCGATCCAACGCCTGCGCGAGCATCCGCTGGATTTCGCCGCCAACGAAACTGGATGCAGCCAGATTCAGGTTCGAAAGCGCAAGCATGTTACGCTCGACCCGACGCTTCTCTTCCTCGTAATTGGCCATGAGCATGAGCATGCAGACAAACAAGGTCGGAATCACGGTGATTGGCTGGAGCGCATCGCCAAGGAGGTGGCGCGGACCGGTCAGTGCAAACAACGCCAGCGTGAGCATCCCCCAGAACGCGAAAGCAATGGCCAGAAGCCGATCCGCAAGGGTCTCGTGATAGCGGCTCTCTTTCCAAAACAGCAAACCCACGGAGATGTAGATGAGCGAAGCGGGCAACACCGCGGACACCAGCAGCACTTGCGCACCGTTGGCGGCAGCCCACCCCGCCAAAATCAACGCAACCCCCACCGCAAGGGGGGTCCATGGCTTCTGCCGAGTGTAGACTTGCGTTCCCAAGAAGAAACAAACTCCGGCAAACCCGAACAATCCAGGACTCAGGGCCGCCAGCAAGGGAGTGGGCGTGACCCAGTGCGAAAGCGCCAAAGGAATTAAATGGCCAGCATACAACAGCCAACCCGCGGCCCACGGGAGCAGGTACGACTGCTTCTTCAATGAATACAGAAAAGCAAAGAAGATGCCGACCAGAACAGTGGCCAGGGTGAAGCCGAGCGCGATATAGCTCTGGATCATCGGGAAATCTGGGACTTTCCTCGGTGGGTGGGCACAAAACCGCTTAGCAGCGACGTACGCGGACTTGTGAACCGTTTCGCAGCAGACGAGTTGCGAAAACTTCGAGTGGGCTCATCTCCCCGCCGCGCCGTGTCATCCCAACCACACAACGAATCATTTGCGATTATGAGGCACAGAAAAATGGCATCGCAACCCTACCACAGTACTGGTGGCGTAAAAGATAGCAGGTGCTGGGGAAGCGCCAAATCGGGAATTCTGGAAGGTGCCTGGTCGCTGGCCCTGAAGCGGCATTTGAGCGGTGGCAAGACTGTCTCATCCGCCTTGTGTGAACGGTGCGCTTCAAGGTAAGTTCCTTGCGTCGGAGGGTGGCGGCATGTCTATACCGTGTGGGTGGTGGGGTTCGTGCGTCTCGCTGCAGGCAAGTTCCAGGTCAGGTCAACTGGCTGCAACGGTCTTCCTCGTGACCGTGCTCGGGGCGGCATGGCAGTTTGCACTTTCGGCGCACACTCCATGTTCCGAATTAAAGGAATTCTCGTCGATGGCTCCCGTGGAACATCTTTCCTCCGTTCCAGTGGGTACGGTTCTGCCCATCAGGCTGGGAGACACCATCTCCGTCAAAGAGGCACAACCCGGACAAGCAATTTCGGCGAAGATTATGCAGACGGTTCCGTTGCCGAAACGCGAAGCGATTCCCCTCAAATCAGAGGTAAAAGGCTCGATTGTTTCGGTCGAGAAAGACCAGGATGGCTCGGGGGCGAGTGTCACCGTGAAATTCAACAAACTTGAAGCGGGCAAAGAAACGCTGGCATTTTCTGCGTACTTGCGAGCCATCGCCTCGTCCAATGCGGTTCGTGCTGCGCAGACCCCCTTCAGCGGGGCCGATGCCGGCACGCCAAGTGGTTGGGCAAACACCCTGCAAATCGGCGGGGACATTCGCTATGGCGACGGCGGAATGGTGCGGAGTCGCTTCAAGCAAAAAGTCGGCAAAGGCGTTATCGGTGGGGTATTGGTGCACGTCAACGCCAACCCCGCTTTGGGTTGCGACGGGCCGGTGAACGGAGACGATCGTCTGCAGGCGTTGTGGGTTTTTTCCTCCGACGCGTGCGGCGTATACGACCTGAAGGGTGTGAAGATTGCGCACACGGGCAAAGGTGCCCCGGTGGGCGAATTCACGCTGCATTTGGAGAAGGATGACATGAAACTCGAAGCGGGCACGGCCATGCTATTGCGCATAGTGGCACCGGAATAGGTTTGCCTTGCCTCCGGATGAATCCCGGTGGCGGTGCCTGCCATTGGACGCACCCGCCCGGGTTCCGTTAAACTGGCGTTTTCACAATCACACGCGGAAAGCCACTGACCATGACTGCATCAACCAATGCGCACGCCGGGACCGTACGAGTGCGCTTTGCGCCGTCTCCGACGGGGTACCTACACGTCGGCGGAGCGCGCACGGCCTTGTTCAACTGGCTCTTCGCCCGCAAGAATCACGGCACCATGATCCTGCGTATTGAGGACACCGACGCGGAACGCAACAAGCCCGAACTCGTCCAGGGCATCGTGGACGGCCTGCAATGGCTCGGCGTCGACTGGGACGAGGGCCCGTTCTACCAATCACAGCGCACTCAACTCTACCAAGAGGCCGCCCAGAAGCTCCTGGCCAACGGCAGCGCTTTCCTGTGCTATTGCCCTCCCGAGCGCTACGCTGGTGGGGATCATGCCGAAGAAGGCGCGGAGAAATCGCAAGTCCGTCGCGTCGTTCGCTGCTCCTGCCGCGATGGCAAGCCGTGCTCCCCGACTAGCAAGCCCGCGATCCGTTTCAAAGTGCCTACAGGTGGGACCACGAAATTCTTCGACGCCGTCTTCGGCGAAAGCGAATTTTCCAACGATGAAATCGAGGATTTCGTTCTTCTCCGTTCCGGCAAAGAAGGCGAAGACTTCGGTCAGGCCATGTATCAAATGAGCGTGGTGGTCGACGACATCGACATGCACATCACGCACGTCATTCGTGGTGCGGATCACATCTCCAACACGCCAAAACAGGTGCTGCTCTACCGTGCGCTGGGAGTGGAGCCTCCAATTTTTGCGCACGTTCCACTGATTCTCGGCGCGGACAAGAAGCGCCTTTCCAAGCGCCACGGCGCCACCGACGTCAACATGTATCGCCGCGAAGGCTTTCTTCCTGAAGCCTTCCGCAATTTCCTGGCGTTACTCGGATGGGCTCCCGGTGGCGACGAGGAGTATCTGCGCACCAAAGACCTCCTCGAGAAGTTTTCCCTCGAGGGTGTCAGCCGCACGAACGGTGTTTTCGATCGCGCCAAGCTCGAATGGTTCAACACGCAATATCTTCAGAAGCTCCCCATCGAGGAGCTGCTTCCCGAGGTGCAGCGGCAATTGCAGCGAGATGGATTGTGGAAGGAGGAGTGGGCCACTGAGGCGGGACATGTGTGGTTTTCTAAAACCGTGGATCTGCTCCGCCCACGTGTGCGGTTGCTGCCGGATTTCTCTACGTGGTCACGCGCCTTTTTCAGCGAGGACTTCTCGATCGATCCCGCGGCCAAGGCCAAGTTCTGGAAAGATGAAAAGGTGCCGGCGCTTCTCAAGAATCTGGCCGACGCTTTGGAAACTCTAACAGAATGGAATCACGATTCTTGCGATCACGCCGCTCGCAAGGTCGCCGAAGATGCCGGCGTAAAAGCGGGTCTGCTGATCAACGCCACCCGCGTGGCTATTGTCGGACAAGCGGTGGCCCCGCCGCTGTTCGATACCATGGTGGTGTTGGGTCAGGAGCGCGTCCTACGGCGGCTCCGCGAAGCCTTGAAGCAGTTCTAAATTCGCCAGGAATTCTCAAGTGCGTTTCGCCGATGAACGATGGTTGCAGTGACCGACGGCGGGAACAGCTGGAAGCCGGCGCTACCATGGTGGGCGGTCAGGCTGCGCCTGAATTATTTCGCGAATATTCCCGCATTCGCGGGTTTCGCCGCGGACTGCGCAGCCACGACATTGAAGGTCGCCTCCACGTCCTTGGTTACCGGGGGCAAGCAAATGTCGGTGCTGCAGGCCTGGTAGCGCAGCTTCATCGGCAGGTGCTGCGCTCCCAGTGGCGCATCGGGCAGAACGGTTAAAGGCAGGCGGACCGTAACCGCGTCGGTGTAGACGTTCAAGGGCTTGTTCTTCGCAAACGCGAAGGTCTGCAGCGTGCCCTTGGGATAAATCACATCGCCGAGCTTGAATCCTGCTGGCACCTCCGACCGCAATTCCGTGGGAATCAAGTAATCCGCAGACACCTCGCGCGCATTAACGTGAAACCCGGGCTTTATTTTCAGCACCACCGCCACCTGAAAGACCATCCCACGCGCCACTGGATCATAAGAAACGTAAGCCGTCGGAGTGAGCACATCCTTGCCCGATATCGCCTGCGCGCGGAGCGTAGACTTTCCAATCAAGAAAACTGCGATACCCAACACCAAAATTGATGTAACGATTCGTTTCACACCGTCACCTGCGTTCCCAGTTGCTGTGAAATCACACGGCTCATCACCGCGCGAAGATCTTCACCGCTTTTCTCGTGCACAAACTCGCTTCGAGCTTCAGACCAGCCGAGCTTAAAGCTAGTGGATAGCGCGGAAATCCAGATTTCGCGAATGGGCGTGTTTGGCGAGATCACAAATTTGGCAGGCTCGGGTTGCTCAAAAATCACTTCCAGTTTGCCGCTCTCGCCTTCGACATCGAAGTCGTATTCGTCGCCAAGGCTGAGCAAGCGGCGGCGCAAATCGTCAAACGCGGCGTCCGCTTTTTTTTGAAACTCTTGTTCGGTGAGCATCCGTTTTTCCGCTCAGTCTGAAGATGCAACCGCCTTTTCGATTATTTCGAGGTCGGGCGGTCCTTGAAACTTCATGATCTGCTTACCACTGCGCGAGATCAGGAAGCTGGTTGGATAACCTAAGATTCCTCCAAACTTGTCCGCCGCTTCATCCGTTCCGATCACGATGGGATAATTGATCAGCACCTTCTGGCCGTTCACGTCGTACTTTTCTTTGGCCACGAACGGCGCGACTATGCTCTTCCCTTCCTCATCCATGGCGATTCCCAGCACGGTGAATCCCTTGGAGGCGTATTTATCCTGCATGTCGATCAACGAGGGAATCTCTTCCTGGCAAGGGCCGCACCAGGTGGCCCAGAAATTCACGAAGACCACCTTGCCCTTCAGATCGGCCAGCGCCAGGTCCTTTCCATCAAGATCTTTCAATTTTAGCTCGGGTTCGGGCTTGCTGATCGCCGTGGTGGGTTCCACGGATTGCGTTTCCTGGGCTTTGGCGGGGAGACGCGTCGCACGGTCCGCGTAAATCGTCAGGCCGACCAGAACCAGCACGGTGCCAACGATAATCACAATCTTCTTCATAGCTCTTCACCTACAATCATTCTACCTACATCGAAAAGCGATTCAAAAAAGTCAGCTTTCCCGCCAGCCAAGTAAACTTATTGAAGAAAACCAGTCCGCCCACGAGCAGCAACAAAGCACCACTGAACAACTCCACGGCATGGAGATGCCTGCGAAAATTCTGATAAAACTTCATGAATAGTCCGATGCCTAACGCGGTAAGCAGAAATGGAATTGCCAGTCCCGCGGAATACACCGCCAGCAACAGGATGCCGCGCACAATGGTGTTGCTGGCTGCGGCCAGCACCAGAACGGCAGAAAGGATCGGCCCGATACAGGGGGTCCAGCCAAAGGCGAATGCAAACCCCAGCAGGAATCCACTGAAGATTCCGGGCTTGGTGTCCTTGCTGCGCAGACGCACATCCTGATTTAACCAGCGTGCCAGCACCGGCCCGAAAAACCCAATAATCGACAACGAGAAAAAGTGCACTGCGCCCAACCCGGCAAACAATGGGCCGCCATGAACCAGCGAGGCGATTCCCAGCGCCACCAACACCGCTCCCAGGATGATCCCCGCCCGCAGGTTCATCTTGATCAGGCCGCCAAGCAAGTGCAATCCAAACAGCAAAATCAGCGCTCCAGCCACCGGGGCTAGCAAAGTCTTATGCGACTGCAGGAAGCCCCCGACCGCGCTCGCGGACGCCCCGAACGAAATGAACACCACCGAAAATCCAATAACAAACGCGAGCGCGGAGCTGAAAAGTCCGGATTTGGGGCCTTCGCCCCGGCGCAACTGCTCCACGCTAATGCCCGACAGCATCGAAATATAGCCAGGCACCAGCGGGAGAACGCACGGGGATAGAAACGAGATCACACCGGCAATAAATGCGCCACCCAACGAGACGTCAGTAGTCATTCGAGAGTGTCCTTTTCCTTCCTATTCTCGCACAAAGATATCCGCCTGGTACGCGCGCGCAGACATTCAACCGCTCTGTTTTGAGATTGTTGCCTCCGCCTATAAGTTACAGAGCCTGCAGGGGGCGCACGGCAGGAGACGCCGCCGGCCGGGATGGCCTTGCCAGTGGCGGGTTAACTCCTCCAACTGCCGCATTTCGCTGGCATCCGGAAAAGCCACCCGACAGCTCGATGCCTGTACCAGTCTCAAATCAAAGCGTTTATTGCAGGTAGTAATGGCACAGCGCGTGCTTTTCACTTCGCCCGGAGATAGGCAGAACGCTGCCATGATCTGGACACCCAACAGGATCACCTTCCTTCGCGTCACCCTCGGATTTATCTCCATTTCGCTGTTCGGACGAAACGCCAGGCTCAATTTGCTCGCCGTCGTCCTCACCGTCGCGGCTATTGCCCTCGACGCACTGGACGGGCATATCGCTCGGACCAGGAAATTGGCCACGCCTGTGGGGGCGCAGATCGACATTCTCGGCGATCGCATGATCGAGAACATGTACTTCACCTACTTCGCCGTGGTCGGCTTGGTCTCCCTGTGGCTCCCCATGCTTTTCTTCGCTCGCGGCGCAGCTACAGACTTTCTCCGCAGCTTGGCGTTGAAAACAGGTCACTCCGGCTGGGGCGCAACCGCCATGTTCCACACCATTTGGGCTCGCAAGTTGGTGGCGTCCCGTTGGAGCCGTGGCCTGTATGCCACGCTGAAATGCCTGTGCTTCTGCTATCTGGGTTTGGAACTCGCGTTCACCCGCGGTCCGGTTGCCCTGCTCGGTCCCACCAGCCTCGACGTGCCTACCGCCATCCGCACGGGCGCGCAACTCCTCGCCTGGACCACCGCAGGATTCTGCCTGCTCCGTGGATTGCCGGTGATCCTTGAAGGCTGGAAATTCTTCGCTGGAAAGCTGCCCACCTCGAAGGCTCGGCCGGAGGAACACGCCGCGTGACCAGCGAACTCCATCCCGCTGTGGGCATCGCTGCTTTCTTTGATCTGGACGGTACGCTACTGGCCGAACCGTCGCTCGAGTGGCGTTTCTTCTCTGCCTTGCGCGTCGACCACAAAATCCCGCTGGCGAACTATTTTCACTGGAGCCTGGAGGCGATTCGCTTGCTCCCTAAAGGCATTCTCGCTCTACAGCACAACAACAAAAAATACCTGGCGGGTCTCAGCCGAGACCTGGTCTTTCGCTACATGGAGTCCATCAGTTTCTTCGAAGAGGGAATCGTTCGTGTAGCCTGGCACGCCCGCCAGGGTCACCGGATCGTTCTCGTCAGCGGCACCCTGGAACCCCTGGCGCAACTCGCCGCGTCGGCCCTGGAATGTGAGTTGGAAATTCGAAGTATCGCGCTTCGCTGTCACGCTTGTGCCACTCGTCTCGGCGAGGTTCACGGCCGCTGGTCCGGCAAGGTTGATGGCCACTCCATTTACGGCCGCTCCAAAGCCGCTACCGTCGAGACGTTCGCCAAACGGGAACGCCTCGATCTGCGTTACTGCCACGCCTATGGAAACTCTTTGCTCGATCGCCAATTCCTTTCCTCCGTGGGGCATGCCCATGCGGTCAACCCCAGCAGGGAACTGGCCAGCATCGCCAACCAGAACGACTGGCCGATCTGGAATTGGCACCACCAAAAGCGAGTGGTTTCAAACGAAGCCGCCTATCTCAACGAATCAATCCATCACCGTGGGGGACCTGCATGAGCGACGCAAACAGTAGAGAATGGAGACGATCCATCGATTCCACTTGGGCGCCCGGTCGTCCCCTTGGCTCGCCGCTTGCAGCCTCGCCTACTGCGGAAACGCAAGCGACTGGTTCGTGGCGCGTGGGGAAGAAGGCCCTAGCGGAAGCTTGGACGGCATGCGGCGCGTTCGAATGGCTCGCCCTGGGTTATCTTGCCACCACCAGCGTGCTTATTGCCATTTTTGCGGAAAACCTGGCCCATCCCCTTGGCCTAATTGCCATGCAGGCCCTCGTAGCTTCCATCATTGTTAGTCTTTGTCTCGTCCAGGCGCGTTCCGCGGTGCGCAGGTTAATGCAAGGGCCCTCGTTCTCCTACGACTGCTGGCACTTCTGGCGGCACTGGTATCCGCATCTCTTCTTCCTCTTCTGTTTTGAAGAACTGGCCTACCTGATGACGCTGTTCACCCCGCATTGGCAGGACGCCAAGTTGATTGCTTTCGATTATTGGCTCACGGGCGTACATCCATCCGTTGGGTTGGAACCATTCGCGACTCCCTTCCGCAACGACGTGATGCAACTTTTCTATTTCACCTACTTCGCGTATCTGCTGATCGTGGGCCTGTTCCTATACCTTCGCAAAGACTGGCGTGGCTATTGGTCCGCCATGACCTATTCCATGGCGGGCTACATGATCGGTTATTTCGTTGCCATGTTTTTCCCTATCGAAAGCCCGTGGTTTGCGATGGCCGGTTGGTGGAATGGCCCGCTCCATGGCGGTCCTTTCACCGCGATGATGAGTTTCATAGAGCACTACGGACGCGTCCGCGGCGCTGCCTTTCCTTCCGCGCATGTCACCGGTGCAACGGCTGCTCTGTGGGCCGCTTGGAAATTCCGGCGCTGGCTGTTCTGGGCGCTTCTTCCGTTGTATGTGGGAATGTGCTTTTCTACGATCTGGGGGAGGTACCACTATTGTGCGGACGTTCTCGCCGGCGTTCTCACCGGAACGCTGGGCTATTTGATTGGCTCATGGATCATGCGCCGGCCCAAAGCCATCGCCACCGACACGGTGCCGCCGGGATCACGCGATCCCCGCTAGGTCAGGCCTCGCGCTGAAACCGCATTCCCGTTCAAAATCGCGCGCGACTTCGAGCAGCAGCGGTTCCTCCGTCCATTCCGCGATGAATTGAAGCCCGACTGGTAAACCGCTATTCGTCAAACCACACGGCACGGAAATTGCCGGAACGCCCGCAAGGTTCGCGGGCCGATTCAATCGCAAGAGAAGCGCCCGCGTCGGGTAAGTCTTGCCTTGAATGCTCACGGAATCTTCGCCGATTCGTGGGGCGACCATTGGCGTAGTCGGTACCATCAGCGCATCCAAGTCATTCGACGCGAAGACTTCCAACAACTGTTCCTTGAATTTCTCCCGCAGTGCCCGCGCCTTCAGATAACTCACCGCGCTCACCTTCTCGCCCATCTCTAATCGCTTGTACACGTCCTCGCTATATTCACGGGCATGCCCCGGATACCAACCGGCCTCTTGGTGGTACATGGTCGCCTCCGCCCAGGCGATGACGTTTCCGGCTTCTTCGGTTTCGGCCAGCTGGGGTATCGAGATTTCCTGAATCCGGGCACCGCATTTTTCAAGTACATTGATGGCACTCTGAAAGGCGGATTGCACTTCCGGATCGACGACTTCTAGAAAAAACTCCCTGGGTATTCCCAAGGAAGCTGGCCGCAATGTGGATTTCTTGGCTGGCAACACGTCCGGTTCGCTTTTCGACTTAACAAAAATGGGCTGGAGCAACAAGGCCGCATCTACCACGCTGCGCGCCAGCGGTCCCACGAAATCGAGCGTCGGTGATAGCGGAATCACATCTTCAGCATTCACGCGAGCTAGCCCCGGCTTCAATCCCACTACTCCGCACAACGAAGCCGGTATGCGGATCGACCCGCCGGTGTCGGTCCCGAGGCTTCCGTAGCACAAGCCCGCGGCCAGCGCCGCGGCCGAGCCACCGCTGGAGCCGCCGGCGATGCGCTGGAGATCCCATGGATTCCGAGTGGAGCCGAAATGGAGATTTTCGGTAGTCACCCCATAGGCAAACTCATGCATGTTGGTCTTGCCTAGAAGAACGGCGCCGGCTTTTTTCAACGAGCGCACGACCGGAGCATCGTGCAGGGGCACGAACTCTTTCAGGATTTGCGATCCACCGGTGGTTCGTACATCTTTGGTGTAAATGTTGTCCTTCAGGGAAATGGGAATGCCGTGGAGCGGTCCCCGGTCACGCCGGCTTTTGTTTTTCGTTTTTCCACACAGCTCAGCTTCAGCCTGCTGCGCCATGCCTAGTGCCAACTCGTCGCAGACGGTGATGTAGGCATTCAGCCGAGGATTGAGCCGCTCGATGCGCTCCAGCAGAAGGCGGGTCAACTGCACCGGTGAAAGCTTGCCGGTCCGGAAGAGTCTGCCAACCTCTGTGATGGAGGAAAACGCGATTTGGCTATCGGTAGTTCTCAGAAAATTCTCTCTTGGCGCCGGAGGTTTCCAAAGGTACCGATATTTGCCAGGATCAGCCCGACACGAAACTGATTCTCCGACCGCACGGTAGCAAGATTAAACCTGCCGTATTCGACGGACAGTCCACAGCAGCCACCGTTGTAACTGACCTGCACAAATTGGTTGAGCAAGGTGTCGGTCAAAATGTCGTAGCTCAGCCCCGCAGATAAGTTGAGACCTTTACGCACCAAATCTCCATAGCCTATGATGCCGCGGATCTGGTGCGACGGTGGTTGCACGATGGGATCGCCTTGTAGTCGGAAATCGGCAACGGTGGCATAAAACTGGCTGTAGGGCTTCACCTTCAGGAGCGTGCCAATGGTGGTCACTTTTTTCAGTTGCGGGTCGTACTCGATGATGGACTCCGCATCGTAGCGTCCCCCGGGCGTCAGCTTCACGTCGCTCACAATGGGAGACCAGTTGCGAGGCGTAGAGGCGAACGCAAACGCCGTGATCGAGTCCAGGGCCTCGAACACGTTGCGTTGTCCGGGCACGAGCGCTCCGCCGAACGTGGAGTCAAAATAATGCTTCTGCACCAACTTCCAGGACAGAAAATCGACCGGCTGATCGTCGCCTTCCTTGAGATAAAGATGCTGATTGATTCCGTACTCAACTTCGTTTGTGTCCGTCAGCGTGGCATTGCTGTCGAATCGGATGAAGTCGGAGAAATTGTTCACACCGGTAACGTATCGATAGGTCACGAACGGCTCGAGGGTGTGTTTGTAGCGATGGCGCGTGCCCGGCCGGTCAAAGTAACGCTCCAAGGTGGGCGGGCGAATTTCCACGGCAAACTCCCCGGTATCTCGGGTAATCGATTGCCCGGAAACGTCGCCGTTGGCTGTGAATGAATCGCCATAGTAGGTGGTTCGAAAAGTTGCGGAAGTGGTGACGCCGAGCCAGTCGCCGAAATGAATCGGGATGGTCACTGTGGGAGCGAACTCGGTTCGTCCCACAAAACTGGGAGTGGTAATAAACTGATCGTCGCGATGAACCGCTCCCGCAAACGAGGAGAATGAAAAAAATACGGGCAGATTCCTCCACGGCGCTTGCTCCACCGAAGAGAAACTCACTTCCGGCGCAGCGCGTAAGAGGACGCTGTTTTCGGGGATGAGCTCAAGGAAACTACGATCGTTTAAACTGTCGACATTGAAACTGAAGCCGCGAAAATTATTGGTTAGAAAGACCGAGCTGCGGATTTCCGAGCTGATGGCTTCATTGTAGGTTCCCGCAAAAGCCAGCCGGAACGTCAAGGAAGAGAGTTGATTCAGATCGGTAACGAAGCGCCACCCATGCGTCCACAACGATTGAACCTCGAGTTGTTGCTCATATCCGCCCTGCTTTTCCGGGGGACTGACACCGGGCACTCCGCGATCCTCTACTCCGTAATAGCTATAGCGAATCGAAGTGTTTTCGAACGGGCGCGCGCGAAACGCCGCGCGTTGGCCCGGGCCTCGCTTGCTGAAGTATTCAAAGCCGACGGTCGCGTCCATCCATTCTGTCGGCGCCCAGTAGAAGGCGTCACCCACAGTGAATCCCTTACTGTTGCTGTTCCCGAGAATGGGAAGCAAAAAACCGGACTGTCGAATGTGTTCGCCAGCAGGGGCGGTGGCATAGGGGGTCCAGAACAGCGGAATTCGAAACATACGAAAATTGGCGTTCACGAGCGCTACCGATTTTTCCAGTGTGACGGTGGCCTCCGGGGCAAAGAATTGCCAGGTCGGGTTCCGCGGGTCGCAAATCGTGAACCATCCATGGTGCACCACATATACGTCGTCTGTAACGCGGTTCACCTCTCTTGCCTCGAAGTACAACGGATTTCCTGTTACCAGCAATAAGGGATTGGGGTGGCGGTCCAGGCGGATCGAGCCGCGGACATTGTCGAAGGTACCCTGGTTGGATGCGATGTTCAGTTCCGCCCGGTCCGCTTCCAGATGCTCATTTTGGTAATCGTAAACGACATGCCCTTGCGCCACGGCTTGCGAGCTAACACTGTTGTACTGCACATGATCCGCCTGAAGATGCATTCCCAGGTAACGGACATCGACATCCTTGTCCGCGATATAGAGGTCGCCTTCTTTTCGTTGCGGCCCGCTCGCGGTGATTTCCGCAATCCCACCGGCTTGGCGCGCTGGAGACGATGATTGCGCACCGCTGGGTGGCGCGAGCAAGTAAGCGGCCAGCAGGAAAGCGGGCGCTCGACACCATCGACGCATCTTGAAAGTGGAAGCTGTTTTTTTCACGCGACCTAAGTGCTCGTGGGACGAACGGTTAGCCTAGCATGCACTTCGAAGCTTTTGTAGCCAGCCGCTTTCCCCGAGTTGGTAGATGCAGGATGATTGCTCCGGGCTGACTACTGCGCCGCGTTTTTCAGATAATTCAGGCGGTACCACTCATAGGTACGTGCAAGCCCTTCTTCGAACATCACGGCGGGCTCGTACGCCAGAATTTCTCGAGCTTTTCGAATATCCGCCTGGGAATCGCGAATATCTCCCTCACGGGCAGGCTCATACGTAGTTTGCAGTTTCTTGCCGGAAATCTTGCGGAGGTGCTCTAAGGTCAGGTTCAAGGAGACGCGCCCACCGGTTCCCACGTTAAACACACCACCCGAGGCGCTGGGCGCTTCGCACGCGAGCAGATTCGCCTGCACCGCGTTCTCTACATAGGTAAAATCTCTGGTTTGTTCCCCGTCACCAAAAACCACCGGCGGTTGGTTTTCCAAGAAGGCCGTGGCAAAACGGGACAATACTCCCGAATACGGCGAATCCGGATCCTGGCGCGGCCCAAAAATATTGAAGTATCGCAGACAGACCGTTTCCAGGCCGTAGCACCGGGAGAAGACTTGCGCATAGAGTTCGCCGACGAATTTGGATACGCCGTAAGGGGAGATGGGGTCGGGCTGCATGGACTCGGTTTTGGGAAGCTGCGGTGTTTCTCCATAGGCTGAGGAGGAAGCGGCAAAGACGAAGCGTTTGACTTTATTGTCGCGAGCGGCGAGGAGCACGTTCAGCGTGCCGTTGACATTGATGCGGTTGGTATCGAGCGGGTCTTTCACCGAGCGGGGCACGGAGGTGCGCGCCGCCAAATGAATAACATACTCCGCCTGGTGCATCGCTCTCTGTACGGACTCCAGGTCTGTGATCGAGCCCTTGACGAAGGTGATTTTGGAGCGGACCTCAGCGAGATTGTCTTCCTTGCCAGAGGACAAGTCATCAAGCACTACCACACTGTGGCCCCGTCGCACCAGTTCATCGACTGTGTTTGAGCCGATAAAACCGGCTCCCCCTGTCACGAGGTAGCGCATTTCACTGCCTCCTGTACCGCTGCCCGTCTTATTGTACGATGGGAACAGCGGCGTCAGGCTGTCGATTGCGGCCGACGTCGCAGAAAAATCATGAGCCGAAGAGTCATTTATGTGCTATCAATTTGCATTTTCCTTTTAATCGCGGGAAGTTTGCTGTTCTGGCGTTTGTCTCGCACCCCGGTGCTCAACAAGAACGCCGTCTCCACTTGGCCGACAATTGGTCCTTCCAGTCCGGCCACGGCTCCCCACGCGCCTAGCGCACCACCGAAAGCTCCTGCGGCTCCGGAAGCGACGGTTAAGAAGGAGCCTTCCGCAGGCGAGCCCGGCTTCGTTCTTCGGCCCGGCGAAACCCTGGAATACAACGCGAACGTAGCCAAGCTTAACAGCACGGTCGCGAACCTGAGGATTGTTGCGGTCGAGAAAAGGAATACAGCGCCAAACGGCGCCTGGCACCTGCGGGCTTCAGCACACACGGAAAATCCCTACCGCATGGTTTTCCAGTTGGACGACCAGTTCGATTCCTACAGCGACGCCACCAATATGACCAGTTTTCAGTACGAAATGCATTTAAACGAGCGCGGGCAGACCGTCGATAACATCGAGCGCCTGCTATCCTCGCCTCGCGACCCCGCGCCGACGGGCACGAGCGCCGCGCGCGTGTTACCAGGCACCCGGGATCCCCTGGGTATGTTGGAGTACCTTCGGAGTGTGGACTGGACGCGAACGAGCGAAGTGCGCAGTCCGGTATACGACGGGCACAAACTCTATGACGTGCGTGCCGTAGTGGTGGGCAAGTCCGTTCCGGTCAGCGTGCCGGTGGGCAAGTTCAACACCACCAAGATTGAAATCCATGTGATGGACAACGGGACGGAAATGAAGGACGCCCATTTCCTGCTGTACTTGGCCAACAATGGGGCGAGGTTGCCAGTTCTGATGGAGGCGGTGCTGCCGGTCGCTACCGCACGCGTGGAACTCAACAAAATGAAGTGACCTGGGCTCCGCCCCAGCCCGCTAACCCACTAACAGAGGAAAATTTTCTCCCGGTTCCGGATCACCCGCCGTGTCGCGTTGCGAGTATCAATCACCAGTTTTGCGCCGTCTACGATCGCTCCGTAATCATAGCTGGAATGATCCGTGGCAATGATCACCGCGTCGTACTTCCCGAGGTTCTGCGCATTCAGCGGCACGGACTTCATGTGTGAGTAATCGTAATGCCGCATCTTGTGCAGGTGGGGAAAGTGTGGGTCGTTATATTCAAAATCCGCTCCGCGCTTCTGCAGAATTTCCATGATTTTCAGCGTCGGCGATTCACGCAGATCATCCACGTCCTTTTTGTAAGCCACACCCAGGATCAGCAGCTTCGATCCTCTCAGACTCTTGCTGTGGCGGTTCAAGGCTTCTGCGACAGAATCTACTACGTGATAGGGCATCGAGGTGTTGACCTCGCCCGCCAGTTCAATGAAACGTGTGGAAAAATCATATTCGCGAGCTTTCCAGGACAAGTAAAACGGATCCACGGGAATGCAATGTCCGCCCAGCCCGGGGCCGGGGTAAAACGGCATAAATCCAAAGGGCTTGGAGGCCGCGGCCTCAATCACCTCCCACACATCCACGCCCATACGCATACACAAAAGCTTCAATTCATTTACCAGTGCAATGTTGACGCAACGAAAGATGTTTTCGAGCAGCTTAGCCATCTCTGCCGCGCGCGTTGAGCTTACCGGAATCACTTTGGCCACTACCTGGGCGTAGAGGGCCTGCGCCGCTCGGCCGCTTGGCGGGTTCACTCCCCCTACTACCTTGGGGATTTGCGCCAATCCAAATTGTTTATTGCCGGGATCTTCCCGTTCCGGGGAAAATGCCAGGAAAAAGTCCAAGGGCACATTCTCGTTTTCCGGGCCTGCGGCAATCGGGCACTTCCACCCGCTTTTTTCCAATATCGGCAACACCAATTCTTCGGTCGTGCCCGGGTAGGTGGTGGATTCCAGGACCACCAGCTGGCCCTTTTGCAGGTGCGGCTGGATGGACTTGGCGGTCTCCTCCACGTAGCTGAGATCCGGCTCGCGGTACTCATTCAGAGGAGTGGGGACGCAGATCAAAATGGCGTCCATTTCTTCCAGCCTGGAAAAATCAGATGTGGCGCTGAAGTGTCGGCTATTGACGTACTGCTGGATCTTGGTTTGCTGAATGTGTTCGATATAGGATTTCCCTGCACTCAGCATCTGCACTTTTTGGGGATCAGTATCGAAGCCGGTAACGCGATGACCTGCTTCTGCGAAACGCAGGGCTAGGGGAAGCCCGACATATCCGCATCCGATGATTCCGACTCTGAGTTGTGCACCTTTAAAAAATTCCGGTTTTCTCTCCGCTGCCATGGCGTGGAAGTATCCTCGGTAGTTCTGTATTGGAGCGTATGGTGCGCCTGAACCAACCAGGGCGTGTTACCCAAACACTATAGCAGTTTCACGGTTAGCGGTAGAAGTGGCCGACTGCCTGTTTCCGGAAATTTCACGTTCCGTTTACCATTGGACTTGAGAAATCGCTCGTGCAAGCCAGTATTACCAGGGATAAACGTCCTAATGCAGATTCTATGGATCACAGCTCTTGGCCTAGCCGTCGGCATCTTAGTTGGATTGCTTGGCATTGGCGGCGGTGTCGTGCTTGTTCCCGCAATGGTCTATTTGCTGGGGTACGATCAACACCTCGCGCAGGGCACATCTTTGTTCATTCTGCTTCCTCCCATAGGTCTGGGAGCTTTACGGGAATACTGGAGGAACAATGAGGTTGATTTGCGCGCGGGTATTTATTGTGCCATCGGGTTTCTTGTCGGCGGATATGTTGGGGGCCTGATCGCGGTTCCTCTGCCGTCTCGCGACTTGAGCGGCATATTCGGCTTTTTCCTGATCCTGTCTGCGGTTCTGCTGTGGAGAAAGACCCGTGGTGGTTTCAAGGCTGGAACGCATGACTCAGTTCAAAGCTCCGACAGTTTCGGACGGATTGCGGGCATCACAGCAGTTGCGGCCGTTTGTGGAATCGCTGCGGGGATGGTGGGGATAGGTGGCGGAGTACTTCTGGTCCCACTGCTTGGCTTGCTGTTTGGCTTCAGCCAGCACCGTGCGCAAGGCACGAGTCTGATCGCGCTCATCCCGCCCACCGGCCTGCTTGCCTTTTTGGCGTACGCCAAGGCCGGGTACGTGTCCTGGCCAACCGGGCTGCTTCTGATCCCCGGAGTTTTTATTGGTGGAATTCTCGGAGGGCAGATGGCACGCCGGCTGAATCCCCACCGCATGCGTGTGGTGTTCGCGGCGCTGATGTTACTCTTAGGCTGCTGGCAGATTTTCACTGCCTGGCAAGGATGACGCATACTTAAGGAGTATGGTCGATCTGCATTGTCACGTCCTGCCTGGGTTAGACGACGGCGCGCAAAGCTTGGAAGATTCGCTCGCGATGCTGGAAAATGGCATTGCCGATGGCATCACGCATGTTGTTGCTACTCCCCATGCCAGTTCGGAATATAAATTCGATTATGCGCGTGTCTGCGCGGCGTTGGATGCGCTGAGAGCCAAAATTGGGGGCAGGCTCACGCTGGCCAGCGGATCCGATTTTCATTTGAACCATGAAAACCTGCTGGCTATCCGGAGTGACCCGCGTCCTTACTGCATTAATCAGAACGACTATCTCCTGGTGGAGTTCAATGACTTCTCCATCCCACCCTCAATGGACCAGACACTTCACGAACTCCGTCTGGCGAACATCCATCCGATCATCACGCACCCCGAACGGAATCCCATACTCCGCACGCATCCGGACCGCCTAAAGAAATGGATTAGTTTTGGCTGCTACCTGCAGGTGACCGCGGGTTCCCTCACAGGGGTCTTTGGCCCCGGTCCCCAAGAACACGCCTGGAATTGGGTAGGACGCGGCTTGGCTCACTTCATTTCCAGCGATGCGCACAACACGGGCAAGCGCCCGCTGAAGCTGAAGTTTGCTTATGAGGAGGTTGCTGCGCGCTTAGGTGATGAACGCGCGCGGTTTCTGCTCGTAGAAAATCCTCTGGCCGCCTTCGAGGGCCGGCCTCTTCCGTATGTCCCTGAACTCAGCCTAGAAGCCGGGCCACCGAAGCGCAAGCGCTTCATCTTTTTCTAGAAGGAAGGACGGGCGCGGACTAATGTGCGGGGTGTAGGGGCAATCCCGCCCACGCATTCACCAGCCCTAGAACCTCCCGCACGACATCCACCGCGTCGCTGGTGTTGGTCCACCACCGCGCCGGGTTAAACGAGTCATCCGAAACGCCACGAATCACTGCCTCGCCTTTCTTCGCGGAGATGCGATTCCAGAGGGCTCTGGTCCGTCGTGTATGCACCTTGGACGTGACAATAATCACTGAACGTTCGTTTTCCGTTTGCAGTGCTTCCCCGATCGTTTTCATTTCATCTGCCGTGTTTACAATCGGAGGGTCCAGCACCTTGATAGCGCATTCAGGAACTCCTTCGTGCATCAAGATCTGTTTGTCATAGGCATCTTCGCCGATATATGCGATAGACAGGGCTTCCAGAGCTGCTTCTGGCTCTGTCGAATGTGTCAACCACACCTCGTGGGCATAGCCCTGTTGGTATATCCGTGCGGCCTCCAATGCCCGGCTCGGCATCCGCCCGCTGAGCACCGCAATCGCATCCACTGTGTGAAGGGAATCCTCTCGAATCAGCCACCGGCCCACGTTCAAGAAGACCGCCAATGCCCCAAAAAACAGGAACGCAAGACCGATCACCCACAGCCGCAGGCGCCGGGGGTGGCCGCTCGGCAGCAAACTTAACCCAAGAATTGCTTGCATGGCGGTTATCCTATCCTGCCATTCACGGAGCGTCAAAAAACACGGCCGCGCCTCCCAATTGCGTTAGGCGCAAAACCTCGAACACGATAAACTAGCTCTTTGTCACTCGTCGGGAGGAGCAATGAGAGCAGTCGTCACGGGCGGAGCGGGGTTTCTAGGATCCCATCTTTGCGACCGTCTTTTGGCCGAGGGTTGGGAAGTACTGGCATTGGACAACCTCATCACCGGGGACGAATCGAATCTGGCGCATCTGCAGGACAAGGCGAAATTCCACTTCAAACACACCGACGTTAACGAGCCCTTTCGGGTCGACAGCAGTGTCGATTATGTGTTCCACTTCGCCTCTCCCGCGAGCCCTCCGGATTACTTGAAATATCCAATCGAGACCCTGAAGGTGGGTTCGATTGCCACGATGCACACTTTGGACCTCGCAAAAGCAAAGGGTGCAAAGTTCCTGCTCGCCTCGACCAGCGAATGTTATGGCGATCCAGACGTTTCGCCGCAAACGGAAAGCTATTGGGGCCGGGTTAACCCGGTGGGCCCACGTAGCGTGTACGACGAAGCCAAACGTTTCGCCGAAGCGATCACCATGGCGTATCACCGTTATTATGCTGTCGATACGCACATTGTCCGCATTTTCAACACCTATGGACCGCGCATGCGCTTGAACGATGGCCGAGCCCTTCCCAATTTTGTCTATCAGGCGCTCAGTGCGCAGCCCATCACGGTCTACGGCGACGGAAGGCAGACTCGCAGTTTTTGCTTCGTTTCGGATTTGATCGATGGAATTTACAAACTGAGCCAGTCTGACGAGCATTTACCCACAAATATAGGCAATCCGACAGAGCTGACCATCCACGAGTTCGCGGAAAAGGTTCTGAGGCACTTCCCCAATGCACCGAAAATTGTCTTCGAGGCACTTCCCGTGGACGATCCGAAACAGCGTCGGCCTGACATTTCTAAAGCCAAGCGCTTACTGGGTTGGGAACCAAAGGTTGGCCTGGAAGAAGGGCTAAAAACGACCATCGCGTTTTTCAAAGAGCAGTACGCAAAGAGAACGACTCCGGTGCGATAAATCTTCGGGTGGTCGCCCTGTTCCGGGTTTGGAGCCTTGAAGACTCACGTTCGCCCAAAGGAGTAATAATCGAACCCCAAGTCATGCATCTTCTTCGGGGAATATAAATTGCGTCCGTCAATCACCAGACGCCTGGCCATACGGTGCCCCGCCTTTTCCCAGTCGAGTTTCCGGAATACCTGCCACTCCGTGCAAACGAGCGCAGCATCCACGCCCTTCAGAGCCTCGTAGGGGTCTTCGTAATAAGTGACTTTCGGCAGTAGCGGTTTTGTTCGCGAAATCGCTTCCGGATCGCTGGCATGTACCTCGGCTCCCTCGTCCAGCAGTCTTCGAATTACGTCGAGCGCGGGCGCGAAGCGGATATCGTCGGTATTGGCTTTGAATGCCAGGCCAAGCACCGCTACCTTCTTGCCCTTAATCACCCAAAGCGCCTTATGGATCTTTTCGAAAAATCGCTCGATTCTCTGCTTGTTAACGCGCTCGGCGGCTTTCAGCATGTCGAACTCGACACCCATCGACGAGGACAGATGGATGAACGCCTGAATGTCCTTTGGGAAACAGAAACCCCCGAATCCGAGTCCGGCTTTCAGAAACTGCGTGCCGATGCGCGGGTCCAGTCCCATAGCGCGCGTGACTTCCTCCACGTCGGCACCGATGCGTTCGCATAAATCGGAAATTACGTTTGCATAGCTGATTTTCAGCGCCAAAAACGAATTGGAAGCATGTTTTATGAGTTCGGCGCTGTTAATGGTGGTAATCAGCAACTCTCCATTGGCGTTGCCGGGACATTTTCCATCGTGCACCGGACAATGGAACTTGCGTTCCAAGATCGGCCTGTAAATCTCGCGCAGGACCGCGGCGCATTTCTCATCTTCGACCCCCACCACGATCCGATCTGGGTGAAAAAAGTCCTCGACTGCCGTACCTTCGCGCAGGAATTCCGGATTTGAGGCTACCTCAAATTTCATGGAGCTATCTCGCGAGTAAGCAGTCAGGGCTTTCTGAAGTTGCACGCCGGTAAGGGCTGGCACGGTGCTTTTTTCCACGACCAGCTTGGAATTGCGCGCTTCCGTGGCAATCTGGCGGGCCACATGGTCAATGGCGGATAGATCGGCCTCGCCCGTTTCCTTTGGTGGCGTGCCTACACAAATGAAAATGACTTCACCGGCGCGAATGGCCTCTCCGGCATTTGCGGTGTAAGAGATTTTTTTCTCGGCTGCCGCTCGCTTCAACACTTCTTCGAGGTGCTCTTCGTAAATCGGAACTTTGCCGGCCTTCAGCTGCTCGATCCGTTTCTCATCGATGTCGGTGCAATGCACCTCATGCCCGGCGGCCGCCAGACAAGCGCCCGTGACCAGCCCTACATACCCACACCCGATAACCGTCAAGCGCACGATCGATCTCCTTTTGTTTTGTTAGTTCGGCCGATGACCACGGGGCTCTCACCGGTGCTCACATCAGTATCTCATTCAGGTTGCGCTCGTGCTATCGGCGTCCTAAAAGCAAACCCCGAAGCGCCAGTAATGCCAGACGCGGCTGGCGGCGAACGACATTCCAGAGTAGCCGCGTCGACTCGTCGCGGTTAATCTGTCCCAGTGACTCGCGCGCCGCATCATTCAGCATATCCACCAAGTGGCAGTAATCCTCTTGTTGAAAATGGTGCAACGTGCGCCGCACCAGCCAGTGCGTTTCTAATTCCCGCCGCAGGGCCCGCAATTCCTTGCGTCCTCTTTGCAGGATGGCGTCAGCGACGCCCTGGGCGCCCCGAAACCCGGTGACGATTCCGCCGATGGTAGATACCTTCACCTGAGCCGCGGCGTCTCCGACGAGGTAGACGTTGCTGGTACCCACTTTGCGGCGGACAGAAACCCAACGTCGATACACAGGGATTCTCGCGCCCTGCCACTCCAACGGTTCGAAATCCTTCTTCTCTAGAAAACGATCAAAGCATCGTTTGGTGTCACGCCCCTGTTCGCCAATGACACCGAGTGCTCCGCGATTCTCTGATTCGGGAATGAGCCAATAGAAATAAGGGGTGTCGTCAGGAACAAACCAGACCCGTGTCGTATCCTTGGGATATCCCCTAGGCAACTTGACCACCGCCTGCACCAACGGGACGGTCTCCACCGGTGGCCATCCGGCGACCCGGGCTACGCGGCTTGCCGCGCCATCGGCTCCCACCACACTGTCGGCAGAAATCTCATGGCGATTGCCCGACTGGTCGACTTGCACATGGAGTCCATTGCCGTTCGGCGTTAGCCCCAAAAAGCGCGTGTCGAATTGCAGCTGTGCTCCCGCCCGCTCCGCGTCTTCCGCTAGCGCCCGAATCAGCCGAGAACGTTCGATGATGAGGTCGGGGTCTTTCAGGGATACCACCGCCGAGCGTCCATTGGTGAATAATTCGAAATTCCGGATCTCATTCAGGACGCTGGCTTCGGCGCCCCCGTTTACTTGCCGACGGAAGTGATTGGTGACAATCAGAGTGCGAGGCGCCGGATCCAGGGTTACTTTGGACTCCAGCACCCGTACATTCCGCCCGCCCTGTGCCACGCAGGCCGCAGTGTAGAGGCCGGCGGCCGAGCCGCCCACCACCACAACTTCACTTTTTCCCCGGGTGCTCCCCGGGCCAGTTCCGGCTCTCTTCACAGTTATCCAGGATCCTAATGAGTGGGCGGCCCGGGCACTTACGCCCAACGCTTATACACCGTCTCCCAACCAGGCGCGACTCAGAAGTCCAATGAGTATAGCGAATCCTCGCGAAGGGTCCAAAGGCGACGTTCCTAATTCGTGATGCAGGAATTGTTGTGGTGTTCACCTGCTCGCGCCGTTTTGCTTGGCCTTCTGCTTTTCGTATGGCGCTCGTTCGAGCCCAGCCACCGCAAGCAACATCGCGGCTATCGTCAAAAATGCCACCAGCGCCGCTCCTTGGGTCGACAGATAGCTGACCAGCACCGCGGCTCCGCCGCACAAGACACCGATCAGGTAGATGACCAACACAGCCCCCCGCTGCCCTAGCCCCAGGTTCGCCAAACGATGCGCTGAATGATCCTTACCGGGAGTGGTGAACGGCAGAAGTCCGCGCCTGGAGCGCGAGATAGTCACCAGCGTAGTGTCGAAAATAGCCGCTCCCAACACGAGCACCGGAGCCAGCCAACCCGCCAGATTGGTGGCATGATCGAAACGCATTTTCAATGCCAGCGTGGCCATTAGAAATCCCAGCAACATGGCTCCGCCGTCGCCCATGAAAATCTTGGCTGGTTTGAAATTCCATCGTAGGAATCCGGCCGCGGCTCCCAGCGTTGCCGCCGCCAGCGTGGTCACAACGGTTTGTCCGTTCAGGTAAGCGAGCATGGCGAAGAACACCGAAGCCATAGCCGCCACGCCGGCGCACAATCCGTCCATATGGTCGAGGATGCTAAACGAAGCTGTGATTCCTACGACCCAAAGGATCGTCAGGGCAGCATCGAGCCAGTAACCAAGGCCGCCACTCAGGAGGGTTTCAAATACATTTGCGCGCACACCACTGGCCAGCAGAACCACCGCCGCCAACGGCATGGCGATAAACAGCTTCACCTGATGATGCAGCCATCCGCGGTCATCCATGAACCCAACAGCTGCCACCAGCGTCGCGCCAGTCACAATGCCGAAGCTCTGTGCCCGGGCTGGGCCATCAAACACCGCCAGAACTGCGATCATGATCCCGGCATAAATGGCCAGGCCGCCAAGCAGTGGAATGGGGGTCAGATGCACCTTGCGCGGACCCGGCGCATCGACCATACCGACACGAATGGCCAGTGCCCGGACCGGCACGGTTAGCAGCAGAGAGGCTGTCAGAGCTATGAAGAAAGCCAACAGGCTCGCACTCATGCGCCCTTCTTTTTCGTTCTGAAGAAACTGGCCTGGGCGAAGAATGCCAGTGATTGCAGACACGTTACCGGATTTGGGATCCGGCTCCCAAGTTGCCACAACTACGGAAAGCTATGATGCTGCCCCACGCAGCATAAAAAACATACCGTAAAACCCAAAGAAGAACCAGTAGGAGGAAGTAGGAAGGGGTATACCCTCGCCGAATGCAAACTACCCACTGCGCAAACGACGGCCACTCACGGTTTGGCCGCTCGTTCCAGCACCGCTATCAGTTTTGCGAGTTCCTGCTGGCGCGCATATTCAGGAGCGGCAGCTTCGGCCGCTTTTCCCATTCGCCGCAGCGCGTCTCGGTTTTTCACAAGTTTTTCCAGTTGCTCTTCCAGGTCCTCGGGATTGTCCGGATTGGCGGCGATCGCAAACCCTTTTTGCAGACCGATGGAAACCACATCGCATTCGGGTGGGGCCACCGCTACGATCGGTTTACCTGCGGCGAGGATCCCATACATCTTGCTGGGCACCACCACGCCTTCAAGGCCTCGCTTAACGGTGATCACGTGGGCATCCGCTGCCGCCAGCACCGAGGGGACCTTGCTCGCCGGGAAAAACGGGAGGAATCGCACATTCGGAATGCCGGTAGCATCCCGCTGCAGTTTTTCTTTCTGCGCTCCGTCGCCCACAAATACCAAGCCAACGCCGGTGGCAGACAGTTTCCGCACCCCCTCGATTAGGGTGTTCCATGCGCCATAAAATCCGAGATTGCCCGCGTGTAGCAGCACGAATTGGAATCCCTCGCGAATCGCTCTGACAACGGCTGGGTCGACGGCGGCCAGCGAACCTGCGTTTCCGGGGATTTCTGCCCCATCGCGGATAACCACGACGCGATCGCCATCAATTCCTTTCGCCAGAATGCGATTGCGCATGTCCTCCCCGAGCACGATGACCATAGTTGCCCGTCGCAGTGCCCAGCGGTGCCATCTTTCCCACACGCGGGCTAACAAGCCGGGCCCGACAATCGAGCCACCCACGGCCATATCTGGGTACATGTCCCGTATGTTGTATACGTAGGGCTTGCCCTTGAGCATCGCGACGAATGCGCCGACAATCCCTTCGAACGGCGGGTCCGTCATTGCCAGGATCACATCGCAGGGCAACAGCAACCCGCGGGGGATAGCAAGAAATACATAACTTAAATAATTGAAAATCCGCCGGTTCATTTGCACGCGCGGATAATCCGTCGATCCCACGCGGATGACTTGTGTGTTCGGGTACTGCTCGGTCTGATATGGGCGCCAAGGGCGTCGTTCGGTCGGATCGTAGGACGGCCGCCCGCTAATCACCGAGACGTGGTGTCTTTGCGCAACTGCTTGCACAACGGTCATTGCCATCTTCGCGGTCGCGGAAGTGTCCGGAGGGTAGTAAAGGTTCAGCAGCAGGACGCGCACACGAGAATTGTACCGTCATAAGGCAGACGCGCGCAGTCGCACCGTTCGCCGCGCCAAGCAGAAAATCAAGGACAGCTGTCCTGATGCCGTTCTTTCGGCCAGTTCCCCTGTTTCGCACGCGACCCTACTGTGGACTCTCCGTTTCCCATCCCTGGAGGCGTTATGTTCTGGAACTCTCTGTCTGCTCCGGTGAGATTCCTCCCTGCTGCCGTATTTTTAGCGGCCGTGATGGCTGCAGCTTCGCCCAAGCCTCTCCCTGACGCGGTGGTTCACGCGCACAGCGTTTTCCTGCAGAACGAAACGGGATTCAATGAACTCGAATACAGCACCATTTTTGAACTAAATAAGTGGGGGCACTTCGATCTGGCGGAAAGCCTCGAAAAAGCCGATCTGATTCTGCGTCTCGACAGTGGCAATCACGTTCGCGTCGTTCCCGACGGGCAATTCCCCTCGACCAGCAGCCCGGATGCCGCCGAAGATGGCGCCATTCCCAAGGGTCACACGCGGATTTCGCTGCTGGACCCCAAAACGGACGCTCTTCTGTGGTCTGACACTCATAAGACCGAAGGGGGCAAAGTAAAAAGTGGCCAGCTTCTCGATGGGCTTCGCGAAGCGTTCGATGCCTACGAAAAGAGCCGCCGCTAGCGTCTTGGAATTATGAAGGTGATCAAATCGGTCGGTACGGGTGCCACGGGTGCCCGGCTTCCTTGGCACTCGCAGGACATTCTGCTATAGGTGAAAAGGAATCGCGCTGCCCAGGCCCGGGCAGAGCATTTCTCGCGATTGCCACGCTTCGCTCCAGGATGGAAGGCATTCATGGAAGTCACTGTCGAGCATCTCGGTTCGGTGCAATTTCAAATAAAGGCGCGAGGCCATTCCGTGGTGAGCGACCAGCCAATCGAACAAAGCGGGTACGACGAGGGCATGACGCCGCCTGAGCTTCTGTTGGCCTCGCTCGGGTCCTGCGCTGGCTTTTACGCCGCCCAATACCTTCGGAAGCACAAACTTGCGATCGAAGGAACACGCGTCCGCGTAGCTTGCGATAAGGTGAAAGACCCACCGCGGATGGACAATTTCAAGATTGAGGTCGAGGCTCCCGTAGAACTTAGCCCCGAGCATCGCAAGGGCGTGCATGACGCTGTCGAGCATTGTTTGGTGCACAACACCCTGCTGCACACCCCCAAGATCGCACTAAGAATTGAGTCTTCGGTTCCGGCAACACGACGTTAGTGAGTGACCACTGACGGCTGGTGTCGGCAAAGGTCACTGCGAGCTTATCCGCGTGATCAAATAATCCCCGAGTACCAGTGCATCCATCCGCGTGCGCAGAAAACAGTCCAGGGCCTCTTCGGGCCTGCAAACGATCGGCTCGTTGTCATTAAACGATGTATTCAACACCACGGGGACGCCCGTCTGCCGTTCAAACGCGCTGATCAGCGCGTGATAACGAGGATTCGCATCTGCCGACACCGTCTGCAGGCGGCCGGTGCCGTCCACGTGGGTCGGCGCCGGAATCTTGGCGCGCTTCGCAGGCCTCACCGAATACGCCAGGGTCATGAACGGAGATGGATGGGACTTCTCAAACCATTCCCCAGTTTTCTCCGCCAGAATCGATGGGGCAAAAGGCCGGAAGATTTCGCGGTGTTTGATGCGCTCGTTCAAAATCTCTTTCATCTCCGGGCGGCGGGGATCTGCCACAATGCTGCGGTTGCCTAGCGCGCGCGGTCCCCATTCGGCGCGGCCTTGATACCACCCCAATATTTTCCCATCCGCGATAATTCCAGCAGTTCGCTGCAGCAACTCTGTTTCGCCCAGCTGCGTGACCGTGTAGCCATTTTCCGACACCGAGCTTCGGCTTATCGCCGCCCGAATCTCACCTGGCGAATACCCGGGCCCCCAATAGGCGTGTTCCATCACAAATGTTCGCGGCTTCCGCAACAGCTGATTCCACACATAAAAGGCCGCGCCCACGGCCAGCCCCGCGTCACCCGCTGCCGGATGCACATACACCTTTTCAAACGGGGTCTGGTCAAAGATCTTTCCGTTGGCCACGCAATTGAATGCAACTCCGCCGGACAAGCACACCGCCTTCGCGCGAGTCTTCGCGGCCAGCTTACGAAGCATTCCTAAATACACTTCTTCCAGTCGCGCCTGCAGCGAAGCGGCTAAATTCTTATGCCGCTGCTCCAAGGGTCCCTCGGGCAATCGAGCCGGACCGCCTAGTTTCTTGCCCATTTCCTCCGAAAACATCTTTCCCAGCACTGGAGTCTTGTCGGAATCCGCCCAGGACATTTCCGGTCCGGTCTTGTGATGTGTGAAATAGTCCAACCCCAATCGGAAACCGAATTCGCCGCCATTCGGGCTAAAGCGCACGAGATCCCGGAATGCTTCCATGTTTTCTGGGGAGCCATATGCCGCGAGTCCCATCACTTTGTATTCGTCGCCGAACTTCAAGAACCCGAGATACTGAGTAACCGCGCTGTAATACAACCCAAGCGAATGGGGAAACGCGATGGCATCGTCAATGTGCATTCGATTCCCGCGGCCTGCTCCCCACATCGAACTGGCGAAATCGCCGAGCCCGTCGGCGGACAGCAAAGCCGCATCTTCGAAGGGCGACACGAAGTAGCTACTGGCCAGGTGCGCCTGGTGATGCTCTACGCGATGAAAGCTTGCCTTGGTCTTTGCCGGATCGCTATCGAACGCCCAGGCGAGGGCCGTGGGAATTCCGGTGAACTTCGAGATGACTCGGGCCCGCTCGCGCGCGAACGATGGCATACGCATGGCGTACCATAATTTGGTTCCCAGCCGGGCGTAGGGGTTCCGCGGCACGGCCACATGATCCAGATCGGACAGAGTGATGCCGGCCTCTTTCAGGCAATAGCGAATCGCCTCGGCTGGAAAACCTGCGGCGTACTTCACCCGGTTGAAGCGTTCTTCTTCCACGGCGGCGACCAATCTCCCGTCGCACACCAGCGCCGCGGAAGCGTTGCCGTGATACGCGTTAATTCCCAGAATATTCATGATCAGTCTACAGTCTGCAGTTTACTCCAATTCCGTTTCGCTGATGTGTAGTTACTAATTGGTAAGTAAGGCGCGGCTTTCAGGAGAGCTGGAGCTTGCACCATTCATTCAGCACGTACAACGACCACGGGCGGGACCACGTTGTTTGGCCGGCCAGAAAATTATCCCACACCATCTTCACTGCACCACAATGCAAATGCGCCCCAAGAGCCGGCGATAATTCGTTCAGGCTGGCCTGCATTCGAGGTTTCAGTGAACTCCTCAGCCAGTTTTCCCAGGGCAACGTGAACGTCCTCTTTTTCTGATCCAGGATTTCTGGCGGTATCAGTCCCGCCAGTGCGGCACGCAACAAACCCTTTGAGACTCCCGGCTGGATCCTTGCGGCATCCGGTAAAGCCTGCACAAACTCCACCAACGGCGTATCCAGAAACGGCACCCGTACCTCCAACGATCTGGCCATGCTTACGCTATCGGTGTCGCGCAGCAGAGTACTGGCCATATAGGTGCGCATCTCCAGCCACGAAATCCCGGCAAACGGTTCCAAGGCTTGCGCCTGGTCCGCAGTTCTCTCCATCCACCCCAACCATGTCGGATCCAGAGTCACGCCGTCGTTGGACACGATACTCTTTCGGTAAAAGGGATCGGCCAACCGCGCAACCTCTGAAGGAGGAAATAGCAGGCGCGTAAAAAAGTACGGATGCGGCAGCACGTCCGGCATCAGCCACGCGTCACTGGCCTTGCGCGCGGCGTCCAGGGTGCCATTTCGCGCCATCAAGGAATTTACCAGCGGCGCGCTGATTCGCCGGAATGCTCCAGGCACCAAGCGCGACACCGCTCCCAACTTCAGCAACTTCGGGGTGTCCAGGAAGGTGCGATAGCCACCAAACAGTTCGTCGCTGCCTAACCCAGAGAGTGCCACCTTCAGACCCACTTCGCGCGCGGCCCAGGATACAAAATAGGTATTGATCCCATCCATAGTGGGCTGATCCAGAGCGGTAATGGCTTCGTCCACGCGCCCGGGCATGTCTGTTCCCTGCAAAGGTACTTCGCTGTGATGAGTTCCAGCATGTTGCGCGACAAGGCGGGCCAGCGGTCCCTCGTCGTACGGGGTATCCGGGAAAGTCAGTGTGAAGCTTTGGATGCCCTGCTGCGCGCGTCCAGCAAGCACTGCGATCGCACTCGAATCCAAACCACTGGAGAGAAACAGCCCCACAGGCACGTCCGCGATCAAATGTGCGCGTAAGGCATCTTCCAGCAGCGTCCGCAATCGCCCAGAAGCCGCCGCGAAATCCTGCGGACGTTTTACATCCCGGGCGGCGGCACTTTGCGTCGGATCCCACCAGGGACGCACACGCGGTGTCCGCCTGCGATCTGGCATATGTAGCAGCAACGCGTGCCCCGGCGGAACAGAGAACACGCCCTCCGCCAGCGTCACTGGCTCCGAAACACTGCCGAATAATAAGTACGAGGTCAGCGCGTCCGAAGAAATCTCTCGGGCCACAGCCCCGGAAGACAGCAGCGCCCGCAACTCGGATGCGAACGCGAAGCCCTTCGGCGTTCGCGCGTAATAAAGCGGCTTGATTCCCAGGGGATCACGCGCCAGAAACAACAGGGGCACGGTGGCGAAATGCTTCCGCAGGTCCAACAAGGCGAACGCGAACATCCCGCGCAACTCGTCGAGTAGGTCCTCGCCCCACTCCTCCCAGCCATGCACGAGAATTTCGGTGTCGGAATTAGTGCTGAATCGGTGTCCGGCCAACTGCAGTCGTTGACGCAACGCGCGGTAATTGTAGAGCTCGCCGTTAAATACTACAGCTACAGTTCGCGCTTCATTCCAGACCGGCTGATGGCCTCCCGGCAGATCAATGATGCTGAGTCGACGCATTCCTAGCGCGGTGCCCGGCGCCCGCAGGTCGTTCACCAGGAACCCGTCTTCATCGGGACCTCGGTGCACCATGGCGGCAGTCATCTTTCGTACGCAACTCTCCGCTTCCACTGAGGTCGAAGCGTAGGCGAAACCACAAATACCGCACACGCCTTATTTGATCTCCGGTGTGGTGAAAAATACCGCCGTGGCCCGACCGAGGTTGGCACGAAGGTGGAAACGGGGAATTTTCAAGCAATGGTCAGCCCACCATCCCAGAATCATCCCGCATACCAGCCTGCCCATCAGCAGGCTGACAGACAGGAAACGATAAAGAAAAGAGGGACGTTCCAGAAGTAGACTCCAGTCTACGTATCCATCCCAAGTGGGAGAAATGCTTTCCATCAACGTATTTGCCCGCCACGAAAGGGCAATGCCCCAAGTCTTACCTGCACGAACCGGTCGTAGGTATATTCCGGACGATCCAGAATCGCCTGAGCCTTTTGTGTGGGTCCCGCCCTTTCCGATACGATCGCGTCCGAAAAACCCTTCAAATATTCACGGGTGGAAAACTCCCACACCCCTGCCCCAATTGTGGCGGCGATGGCGGTCACGAGCGATATGTTGCAAAGCCACCATACAGAACGAAATAGGAGCCGCTGGTTCACGAATTCCTCATGCTCTGGGACTCGAATTGTCCTACGAGACGCTACGTCTCGCAAGTGTGCTGTAAATTGTCTCCATCTGTTGCAACGGTTGTTCCCAACCGAGTTTCGCTACAGCGGCGGCACAGCCCTCTCTTAATTTTTCGCACAGATCCCGGCTGTTTATTAAACGTGCCAGGGCTTCGCGTAACGCGGCCTCCTCATGCTTCACCACCAGCCCGGCCGTTTGATCCAACAGCGGTGCGATTCCGCAATTTTCTGTGACGATCACCGGCGTGCCCGCTGCCACCGCCTCCGCGGCAGTGTTTCCGAAATTTTCGTTCTGCGAGGGCAAAACAAAAATATCCGAATCCCTGTAGGCCGCCCATTTGGCCTCGCCTTGCAGCGCTGGGAAAAAATGTACGCGCTCGGAGATCGAGAGCTCTTTCGCCATTCCCTCCAGTCTTGACTTCATTCCCGATTCATCGGGGCCTACGTATGCCAGTTGCGCAGGGACATCTCGCAGGCCCGCAAATGCCTTCAAGAGC
Organism: Candidatus Acidiferrales bacterium; assembly: GCA_963776365.1. Taxonomy (GTDB): domain Bacteria; phylum Acidobacteriota; class Terriglobia; order Acidiferrales; family UBA7541; genus Acidiferrum. Next base: position 193,623 of record CAVZMQ010000018.1, read on the forward strand.
AGGTCCGGGCTCTTTTTCTGGGACATTCGCCCTAGAAACAAAACCAATTTTTCTTCCGGATTGATTTTCAGGCTGCTGCGGAACCTTCCAGGCTCCGGCATTTGCTCTGGAACTTCCACCCCGTTACGGCGAACCACGATGTTATTTTCCGCGAGCCCGCCGGCGAGCAAATCCTCTCGTTCTTGATCGGCGGTAACGATAGTGGCGGCGGCGCCCCGCAGCATTTCGCGCCCCCAAATCTTGTGGTACATCCGCTTTAGCAGCAGGTTGCGCACAATGGGCACAAACATCCCGATCGGTTCGACAATGTACGGAATCCCACGCATGCGGGACTCTTTGGCAACGCGAGGACCCAGCAAATCGTACAGTCCGAAGATGTGCACAACGTCAAACTCGCTCAAACGTGCGTTCAAGTATCTCCCCAGTGCGGGATTCCAGCTCGTGGCGCGGTACGCCAGCCAGTTCGCCAAATAAATCGCAGTCACCCCGTTCACTTTTCTGCGTCGCCCAAATGGGCTTGCTTCCGCCATCGGTTCCGCTGGCACAGCGCGCAAACGCGCTTCCACTCCCCAATCCGCGGTCAGCACCGTCGCTTCATGTCCCTTACGCGCCATTCCTTCCGCCAGGGCCTTCACCTTTACCGGCGGCCCTCCAAATTCAACAAAAGGTGCGTAGCTCTGTGTGACGTTCAGGATTCGCATAGTTCGCGGAGAATCTTCTTAAACCCTTTGGCGAACACGCTAAACCGAAATTCCTTTTCGACTCGCTCTCGGCCGCGCGCTCCCATTTCCTTCGCCAATTCCGGGTTGGACAGCAACGCATCGATCGATGTAGCCAGTTGCAACGTGTCGGCATGTTGCACCACGTAGCCGGTCACTCCATCTTGTATCACTTCCGGCGCACCCCCATGTGCGCCGCCGATCACTGGTTTTCCTCGTGCCATCGCTTCAAGATACACGAATCCAAAGCCCTCCCCGCGGCTGGGTAAGGCAAACAGTTCCGCCTTCGCATAGCACGCCGAAAGCTCTCCATAGCCAATCCCACTGAGGAAATGCACATGTTTTTGCACGCCGCTATCCCGAGCGATGTTCACCAACCAGTCTCGATCATCTCCGGAACCCACCAACGCCAGCTGTACGTCCGGCCAGCGCAGCAGCAGCCGTGGCATGGCTTGGATGAGCGTGTCCATCCCTTTGTAGCGTTCGGTCGCCAGCCAGCGCCCCACTGTTAAGATCACACGTCCCTGGGGAAACTCCACGGGCAAGCGCACCTCTGGGCCGGCGGAAACGCGCGTCTCGAAATCTGGATCGAGTCCCCACGGCAGCACCCGAACCTTCTCGCGTGACACACCTTGCAACGAAACGACGTAATCGGCGGTCGCCCGGCTGGGCGCGAGTACCAGTGTTGCGCGTTGCAACGATTTTCGACGCAATCGCGAGAGCGGCTCCCACACCTCAATTCCGTGGGTGCAGATGATGCTCTTCATTCGAGGCGCCACCACGTGCATAGAGCGCACGATAGGGGCGAGATTGGGGTGTGCCGCCACTACCAGCTTCGCGTCTCGCCGCGCTGCTTTGATGGCTGCCACCGCAAATCCGGCCTTGCCGCGCGCGGCACCAGTGAAAACATATTCGCGATCACTCACACGCATGCGATGCAAATCCTGCGTGTCGTTCAGGCTCAACAGCCGGTATTCCATTTTTTTTGAGTTCGCGTATTCGCTAAGCACAAACGCCACGTGACGCCCCGCGCGCTGGATTCCGCCGGGCGCGTCCAGTTCAGGAAACAGTCCAATCAGCACGCGCTGAGTCTGACAAACCGCACCAACCAAAGGCAAGGGCATGTCACACTTGAAAATTGGCGCGCTAAGAATCTCACTGGCGTTTTGCGACCAAGGGCGCAAGTTCTGTCAGACTATGCACATAAACATCGGCTGGACAGGTGTGCGGATCGTGGTTGCCAAACCCATAGGTCACGCCCACGGCCAGCATCCCGGCATTCCTCGCCGTTTGTATATCCACATCGGAATCGCCCACCATGGCCGCTTCGTCGGGGCTTACACCCAGTTCCCTCACGATGGCCAGCGCTCCCGCAGGATCCGGCTTCTTCTTTTCGAAGCTATCGCCGCCGCAGATCTTCCGGAAAAAACGTGCCAGCCTCAGTCCTTGCAAAATTTCCACGCTGAGCGTCGTCGGTTTATTCGTCAACACCGCCATCGGGGCTTGGCCCAGTGCCCGCAGCCCTTCCACTACACCTGGATATGGCCGCGTGAGATGCAATTTTTGCGATTCATAATGTCTCAGGAATACATTCAGAGCCTCGCGGCGATCTTCCTCGCTGGAGTCCCGTCCGAGCACACCGGCGATCAATTGCGGAGCACCGTGTCCGACGTAACTGGCCACTAACTCCGTAGGCTGTTGCAGCCGCCCGGTCTCCCGCAACATCGCATTTACGGAGTTCACCAGATCCAATTTCGAATCAATCAAAGTCCCATCCAGGTCAAACACAAATGCACGCGCCATGCGGCTGTTTTCGTAAGTCAACACTTGCTTATTGTACTTGGCGGGTTGGCTGCGGGCGAATGGCAGCTTGAGTACACGAGATTCATGTTCTGCCGCGAGCGCACTAGAACGGTTAGCCTTTTTTTCTTCTGGCTTACATCGCGTACACTATAGAGCTGCGTCCTCAGTACAAATCTACCTGGAGATGTCATGGCCCTGGTGCAACCGTTCCGCGCGTTTCGCTACAATCCCACGCTTGCTCCGTTCGACAAGGTCCTTACGCAGCCTTACGACAAAATCTCTCCCGCCATGCAAGAGAAGTACTACGCCGCCGATCCTCACAATTTGATCGCCGTCGAAAAGGGCCGCGTCCTGCAAGAGGAGACCCCGCAAAACAACGTCTACACCCGTGCCGCCGCCAGTCTGAACCGTTGGATTTCAGAGCATGTAGTCCAGCAGGATCCCGCACCTGCGTTTTATTGCTATACCCAGGAATATGTTGTCCCTGGCACGTCGGTTCGCCGCACCCGCAGCGGGTTCATCGGACTTGGCAAACTCGCAGACTACTCCGAGGGCGTGATCTTCCGTCACGAGCACACGCTTTCCGGCCCGAAAGCCGATCGGCTCGAACTTCTTCGTCATACCCGCACGCACACGGGCCAACTGTTCATGATTCATTCCGACCCGCATCGCACCGTGGACTCGGTGCTTGAGCAGGTGCACTCCTCGCAGCCTCCCGTCACCGTGCTGGCCGACGAGTACGGCGTCATTCACCGGCTTTGGCAGATCGCCGATCCTCATCAAATCGCGTCGATCCAAAAGGGTATGGCGGACCAGAAACTCGTCATCGCTGACGGCCATCATCGCTATGAAACCTCGCTAAACTTCCGTAACGAAAATCGCACCCTCGCCGGGAAGCTCGTTCCGAACGCGCCCTACGAATTTTCCATGATGACGTTCATTAACACGCGCGCGGAAGGACTCACGATTCTTCCCACCCACCGGGTGGTTGCGAATGTTCGCGATTTTTCCTGGAGCAACGTGCGTCGCTATCTGGAGCCTTGGTTTTCTACGGAGGTTTTCCCGTTTGAAGGTTCCGCATCGCATGGTGAAGTGGCTAAAAAATTCCTGGACCAGCTGTCGGGGTCCAAATCTCACCGGGCCATCGGTGTTTACCCGGCTCCGGAAGCGGGCCACCGCGCTTTTTATCTGCTCACCCTGCGACCCGAGGCGGATCTGTCTCGGATGCTTCCGGGCGTTTCACCTTTGCAGCGCGAACTGGACGTGGTGCGGCTCCATCAGGGTATTCTCGAGCCCGTTTTGGGGATCACCCCGCACGCCGTGGCCTCGGAAGCGAATCTAACCTACGAGCGCGAAGCGTCAGCTGCTCTTGACGCGGTCGATCGCGGCACTGCGCAAATCGCGTTTCTCCTCAACCCAGTGGACGTGGAGCTGGTGGTGCAGGTAGCCACGTCCGGGGAAGTAATGCCGCAAAAATCCACGGACTTCTACCCCAAGCTTCTCAGTGGCATCACCATGTACCGCATCCCGGAATAAAAGCAGTAGAAGAAAAAGGGCAGAGATGAACCCTGCCCTTGGAAACCAACGATGGCATGGAGCCGCTTTTACTTACTGAAGCTGGCGACCGCTTCCGCTTCCGTATTATACACGTCGAAAATAGTCATCAGCTTGGTGATCTGCAGCACTTCCTGGAACTTGGTGCCCAAATGACAGAGCTTCAGTGCCGCTCCCTGCGCCTTCGCGCTATGGTGCGACGCCACCAAAGTTCCCAAACCCGCGCTATCGATGAACGTAATGTTGTCCATGTTCAGCACGACCTTCTTCTTTCCTTCGGCCACCAGCGATTTGATTTTTTCGCGCAGCGCGTTGCTCTCTTCGCCCAGCACGATCCTGCCATCCAGCGCCGCCACCGTTACGCCGTCCACTTCGCGAGTCGTTATCTTTAATGCCACTTTCGTTCCTCCTCATCACAACGGATCCGGCGGCAACCCGGGCCGGAACCGCGAAGCATATCTGTTTTTAGTCTTTTCCGCAAAGCCGCCTTTCAGGCCTGCTACTCCGACGGCTTCGCGTTAATAGTAATCCGCGCAGGACATGTAATACCCGCACAGGTTGCAGACGAGCTTGCATCTTCTGGACTCCAGCCGCTGCGAACATACCGGGCAATACCGGGACGGATCCTCCTGCACTCCAACTGCTGCTTTCTCCGCCATTTTGCTGCGTGTCGGCGACTCAGCAGCCACGACCCCCACTTCCTCCAGGGCTATCTCCCGCTTTCCGTCCTGTTTCACGGCCCCACGGTTATAGCACATCCCGCTATCCACATGAAAGCGCAAGCGCCGGCAACTCGCTCGCGCCAAGTCACATTCGCAACCATTGGGAAGGCCGCCTTCCGAGGCGGTCCGCGCCCTGGACCGTGGCAGTGGAGTCCCCAATTCAACGCACGACTCCAGATTGAATTTCGCGCGCCCCGTCCTTCCAATGCCCAGCCAGGACGCGCTACTGGTTGTCGCACCGGGCCTGTTGAATCTGAATGATCACACCGCGATTGACAACGCGTTGCTCAGCACCCACACTTAGCGCCTGAATGCCCTTCTCCGCATGCTTCTCCCAGCGACCCTTCGCACCGAAACTCCCGTGTACGTCATTACGCCGGAGCATAGCTACATCAACTTCTCGGTGAAGGCGACGTTGCGATCGCGGGCAAATTCGATAAATGGGACGCGAGCTTGACCTTCATGTCCCCTGATGTTACGACGGCGTTTCTGCAAGTTACCATTCAAGCCGACAGTGTGGATACCGGAAGCGGCACCAAAAACCGCAAACTGAAAAGCAAAGATTTCTTCGACGTAGAGAACAACCCGGTGATCACTTTTAAATCATCGAAAATCGTGCAGACCGGGCCGAACACTTTTGAAGCGGATGGAGACTTCACTATTCGAGGTGTCTCCAATCCAGAAAACTTACGCCGGTCGTGTCCAGCCATCATCCCGACTCCGGTGAAATTGAAGGCAAAATGATCTGCGATCGCAAGAACTACGGAACGAACGGGGGGCATCCCCTTTATCAAGATTGCCAACCATGTGGAAGTCAATTTCAATCTGAAAACGAAGCGTGTCAGCGATCCGTTTGAACTGAAGCACTAACGGGGCGTCCGTCTTTTCTCGTTTGCCGCGCTTCCCAGATTTGCTACTCTCCTCGGCCATGCGTCTACCCATTGGCATTATTCTTGTGCTATTTGTGGCCTATTCGGCGTTTGCGCAAAACACCCAACCCGTTGGGGATCGCCTGGCGGCTCAGAACGCGCTCTTCGACGAATACTTCGAATCGGAACTCCGCAGCTTCCCTGAACGCGCCACCGCTTTCGGCGATTATCGCTACAACGATGAACTTGCCGATTATTCGCTTGCGGCGATTGCGCGCCGGGACCATTCCAACCGGGAGTTCCTATCGCGAATTCAGGCGATCGCCCCGAGGGGCTTCAGCGACCAGGATCAGCTTTCCCACGATCTGCTGATTCGAGTACTGCAGCAACGTATCGCCGATTACGACCTCAAGGAATACGAGATGCCGATCAACCAGCAAAACGGCATTCACACCTCGCTCGCCGATCTTCCTCTCTCGGTCCCGTTGGATTCCGTCAAGCACTACGACGATTACATCTCGCGCCTGCACCAGATTCCGCGGGTGCTCTCGCAAACCACCGAAGTGCTGCGCGCGGGAATGAAGGACAACCTGATGCCCGTGCGCTTCCTGCTGGAGAAGATTCCCGCGCAGTGCCAGGGAATCATTGACGCCGATCCCTTTTTGATGCCTACGACAAAATATTCCGCGAGTATTTCGCCCGCAGACCAGAAGCGTCTCACCCAGCAGATCACCGATGCCATTCACAACGAAGTCTTTCCCGCCTACCAGGCCTTCGCTGCTTTTGTCAGCAGCGATTACGCTCCCCACGGGCGCACTACGCTGGCGATCACGTCGCTATCCGATGGGGAAAAACGCTACGAGAACGACATCTATGGCCGCACCACCACGCACATGACCCCGGAGGAAATTCACCAGCTTGGGCTTCGTGAAGTGGATCGCATTGAAGGGGAGATGACTGCCGTTGCTAAAAAAGCGGGCTTCCCGGACCTCGCTGCGTTCCGCGCCTCGGTTAAAACGAATCCGAAATACCTCCCTGCATCTGCCGACCAGATCCTGGAGGACTTCCGTCGCTACATCGCACAGATGGAACCCAAGCTTCCTCAGCTTTTCACGCTGCTGCCGAAAGCGCCGGTCACGGTGGAAGCGATTCCGGCATTCGCGTCCGCACAAGCAACCCACTACATGATCGGTACCCCGGACGGAAAGCGCCCCGGGCGAGTCGTGGTCGCCACTTCCAATTTTGCCCAGCGGACCCTGATCGACGAGGAAGCCACCGCCTATCACGAAGGCATCCCAGGGCACCACATGCAACTGTCGATTCAGCAGCAGCTCACGAGCCTTCCCAAATTCCGGCAGCATGGGCTGGGATTCAACGCGTACATCGAAGGCTGGGCGCTTTACGCGGAGCAACTCGGCAAAGAAGTGGGATTTTATCAGGATCCTGTTTCGGATTACGGCCGCCTTTCATCGGAACTTTTCCGGGCGGTTCGCCTGGTGGTCGATACCGGAATTCACTCCGAGGGTTGGACGCGCGATCAAGTGGTTGAATATTTTCGCAAGTCGGGCGCGGTCGACGAGCCCACAATCCAATCCGAAACTGATCGCTACATTTCCTGGCCCGCGCAAGCGCTCAGTTACAAACTTGGCCAGCTGAAGATTCGCGAACTCCGCGATCGTGCCCAGAAAGAGTTAGGCCCGAAGTTCGATATCCGTACGTTCCACGATGAGATCCTGGATGGCGGCACGTTGCCTCTGGACCTGCTGGAAGCCCGCACCACTAGATGGATCGAGCACCAAAAACTGAAATGACTCTTAAATAGCGCCGAACTAAGACACCTTCTACTTGCACTCTAGGGCCTGTTGTATCCTGTTCGGGCTTACCCGGGAGGAACCATTTGAATTTCCAGCCAAGACGTATTGCGAGACAGCTTCGCTGGGCGATCTCAGTGGCATTTGGAATCACTCTCCTCGCCACGAATCCGACACACGCGCAAATCGGCAAGCCCGCCGCCGCCCGCCTGCGCTTCGAAATTACGTTCCCCGAATCCGCCACCGATGGAAAACCGCTCGACGGGCACATCCTTCTCGGCGTCTCAACCGACAAGTCCAGCGAGCCGCGTTTCCAGCTCCACGAGGAAGAAGCCACCAGCGCGCAATTTTTCGGCCTGGATGTAGACGGGTGGAAGCCCGGTACGACCGCCATCATCGATTCCACCACGCTTGGCTACCCGCTGGAATCGCTCGAGCAACTCCCGCCCGGGGATTACTACGTGCAAGCGGTCCTGAACATCTACGAAACCTTTCATCGCGCCGACGGCCACACCGTCAAACTTCCTCCGGACATGGGGGAAGGCCAGCAATGGTTCGCAAAACCCGGCAATCTGCTCAACAAGCCGCGACTGATTCACATCGACACGCAAGCCAACAATACCATTCGCATCAGCCTCACGGAAAAAATCCCGCCCATCGAACCCGCCAAAGACACCAAGTACATCAAACACATGCGCATGCAAAGTAAGCTTCTCACCACGTTCTGGGGACGCCCGATGTATCTGAGCGCGACGGTTCTTCTTCCCGAGGGGTTCGAGGAACATCCCACCGCGCACTACCCGTTGCTCGTCCATCAGGGGCATTTCGAGCATGACTGGGAATTCTTTCAGCACAACATTCCGCAATCAGCCACCGGAGAGGAGTTGCAATTCTTTCAGTATGCGAACCGCTTCTACGACGACTGGATCTCCGGCCGCCTTCCGCGCCTGCTGATCATGAGCATCCAACACGCGAATCCGTATTACGACGATTCCTACGCGGTGAATTCCGCCAATGTGGGGCCATACGGCGACGCCATCACCCAGGAGCTAATTCCTGAGGTCGAAAAGCGCTTCCGCGCGATTGGCCAACCCTGGGCACGTGCTCTCGAGGGTGGTTCCACAGGCGGTTGGGAAGCCACCGCGTCGCAGATTTTCTATCCCGACTTCTATAACACAGCTTACTGTTACTGTCCTGATCCCATCGACTTTCGCGCCTACCAGCTTGTGAATATCTACGACGATAAAAACGCCTTTTACTCTGAAGGGCCGTTCGGCAAAGTACCTCGCGGGGAAGAACGCGCTGCCAATGGGGCGGTGCTTGCGATAATGGAGCCAGCTGTCCGTCGGGAAGAAGTCATGGGCACGCATGGCCGTTCCACGGAACAGTTCGGCATCTGGCAAGCGGTCTTCAGCCCGGTTGGTGCTGATGGGTACCCCAAGCCCATCTGGAATCCTGCCAGCGGAGTCATCGATCCGGAAGTCGCTGTTTACTGGAAAGAGCATTACGATCTGCGCTTCATCCTCCAGCGCGACATCGCTACCCTGGGTCCGAAGCTTGCCGGCAAGATGCATTTCGCCGTGGGAGATATGGACACCTGGTATCTGAACAATGCCGTGCACTACCTGCAGGATTTTCTGGACTCGGTGAAAAGCCCTTACCGCATCGCCGATTTCGAGTACAGCCCTGACAAACCGCACTGTTACATGGGAGGCGGAGACATTTCGAATGTCGAAAGCTTTGGCACTGTGTATCAGCGCATTATGCCGCAGATTGCTCGGCACATGACCGCCACTGCGCCGCCGGGCGCGGATATGAGCTGGAAGTACTAACTGGGCTAGAAATCAAGGGCCTTCTCTTTCCCCGTTTTCGCGTGCACAATCCTAAGTGGATGGGAGGGGCGTGTATCTGTTCATCGTTCGTTTACGTCTAACGTGCTGGAAGGCAGCAGCACTGCCTTGGGAGCGCTGTATGCGCAAGCTAGTTGCTCTCCTGACCCTCGTTTTTGCATTGCCTTTCACGCTTTCCGCGCAGCATGGACCGGCACCTTCCCCTGGCACGCCGATCGCTTCCGGTATACATGCTGCTCCAGCCGCACCGCCGGTTGTGCATTCGGCCACAGTCCATCTGCCGGTGGTGCCAGCGCCAATCCACGTTGCCAGACCTGGTAATGCAGCCTCGGGGAACTTAGCAAAGCCGGCGACTCCGCATCGCAGGAACCCGGTTCCGTCGCCCAGCCAGCCAACGGTTAATGCCGGAACCGGCTACCCCGTGGCATCTCAATGCAACCAGCATTTCAGCTACCCCATTCAGGGTCTTAGCGCGTGCCCCGCTCCGCAGATTCCGTATTATGGCGCGGCGTACTACATTCCGATTCCGTATTACGTCGACACGAGCGCGGCGGAACAGGAGCAAGTGCAAGGCGATGAGCAGGAGCAGGCCGCCAACGGCGAGCCAGAGGCGGACAATAGTCTTCAGGCATCCGACCAGAGCACCAGCCCGACAGAACCGGGCACTTCGACCGACTCGCTCTCCGAGTTCGTGTTTGTTCAGCGGGATGGCAGTAAGCTCTATGCGGTGGCTTACAGCTTTGCAAAAGACAAGTTGCAGTATGTCACCCTCGACGGCGTCCGCCACACCCTGGGCGTGGAACTGCTGGACTTCGACGCGACGCAAAAAATCAACGAGCAACTGGGGAATACCATCAATCTTCCGAGTCTGCCGGCTTCCGGCGTTGCACTCAACGTTTCGCCAGCGCCTTTGCGTTGACGGGTCAGGCTTTCGGCAAGGGTTCGGGCATCACGTACCCTGACGTCGCGGGCAATCCCGCTCTCTCCAATTGCACAGTACAATGCTCGATTCCGAATTCCTTGACCTTTTTTGCCACCGCCGCAATGACCTCTTCGCATTTATCCATGTGCATGTCTGGAATGCGCGCATGACAACTCAGAGCGTGGTGCTCTCCGCCGAGCGACCAGATGTGAATGTCGTGGACCTCGGTCACATGATCCACGGTCAAAATGGCTCGTGCGACTTCTGCCACTTGCAGGCCTTGCGGCCGGCCTTCCAGCAAGATGTGTGCGGATTCACGCAAAATCCCAACTGACGAATACAGCACCAAAAGCCCAATGGCCAGGCCCAACAGCGGGTCGATCCAGTTCCAGTTCGTGTAGCGCATCAGCAGTGCGCCCGCGATAATGGCAATGTTGGACAGGGCATCCCCGAAGTTGTGCACCAGGATGCTACGCAGGTTCAAATCGCGACGTCCGCTGATCAGCGACAGTGTGATCCCACCATTCACCGCCAATGCCGCCAAGGACGTCCAGATCATCCAACTTTCCACCACGGGCACGGGATTTCTTAACCTCTCGATGGCCTCGTATGCGAGCCATAGCGCCAACACGATCAGCAACACCGCGTTGGTGAAGGCGGCGAGCGTTCCCGCCCGGTGATACCCATAGGTTTTCTCGGAGTCCGCGGGACGTTCCGCCCAATGCATCGCCAGCCAGGAGATCCCCAGCGCCGGGACGTCCGAAAGGTTGTGCACGGCGTCATTCAACAGCGCCACGGAACGGCCTAAGAGGCCCCCGAAAATCTCCGCCACGACAAGGCCCAGCGTTGCCGCCATGGCCCACGCCAACACCGACGGCTTCATCACGGGGTGCACGTGCCCGTGTCCATCCTCGTGGGTATGGTGATGCGAATGCTCTGCGTGCGACCGTGTGTGCGAGTGCCTATGCATTCCTCAATATTCTACGTCGAACACTTGCGGCCCGCCCGGAGCGCAGATTTTTCCCAAACCCGCATTGTTAGTGGTTGAAAACACTGATCTGTGAATCCGTTGACGCCTCTACCTGCGGCTGCCACTATCAGCAAAGGTACGGCCGCCAGCCTTTGGCGCCGCGTCGGGGAGCGTTTTGCCGCACAACCAGCCAATATGAGTTCTCCTGTCGCCAAACTGACCTTTTGGGGCGTCCGCGGCTCCACTCCCACCGTCGATCCCACGACGTGGCGCTTTGGCGGCAACACGCCTTGCCTCGATTTCATCGCCCCCGACGGCACCCAATTCATCCTCGATTGCGGGACTGGCTTGCGCATGCTGGGGAATCGTTGGAACGCTGAAAACTCTATTCGCCCAGCAGAAACCCACATCTTTGTAACCCATTATCATTGGGATCATATCCAAGGCCTGCCCTTCTTCGCCCCGCTGTATGAGGAAAAAGACGAATTCCAGTTTTACAGTTTCCGTTCCAAATTCCTTGGCCGCGAGTCCCTGCGCCAGGTCTTCGAGACGCAGATGGCACTTCCGTATTTTCCCGTGGATTTCTCGGCCATGAGCGCCAAGCGCAAATTTCGCGAACTCGAGGGCGGTGAGACCTTCCTGATTGGAGAGAACAAAATCACCGCACGCCACATCAACCATCCGCAGGGTTGCCTGGGTTTCCGTATTGAAACTCCCGCAGGAATCGTCGTGTACGCCACGGACAACGAACCTGGCAATGCCGAGATGGAAAAGGCATTGCGCGAGCTAGCCGCCGGCGCGGACATCTTCGTCAATGATGCGCAATTTACTCCGACCCAGCTTGCCACCACCAAGAAAGGCTGGGGCCACTCGTCGTGGAAGGAAGGGGTAAAGATAGCCCGCGAGGTAGGCGCGAAAACGCTGGTTCTCTTCCATCATGACCCGGATTCCTCGGATCGCGCCGTTGATAGCCTTCTCCGCGATGCCCGTGACGAGTTCGACTCCGTGTTTGCCGCCAGCGAGGGAATGGTTATAACATTGGGCGCGCCGGGAGCACCGATTCATGCGCATCTGCCAGGTTCGCGTACGGCTTTGCGCCGCGAAACGCAGTTCCGTGCCGTGGTCACCGGAACGGCCGCCGATGGACGCAAATTCCAGGAGGAAACCGCGGTGCGCGATCTTGCGCTGCAAGGCGCGCTCATTGTTCTTAAGCACAGCCCGCAACTGCAATCGGAATTGGAAGTCGTGATGGAGGCCCCGACCTCAAATGGGTTGCGCGAAATGCGGTTGCGTGGCTATGTGGTGCGCATCGAACCGGGTGTGGAGAAGGGGAGCAATGCGGTCGGGGTGGTATTCACCGATTGATCGAACGGCGGTGAAGCCCCCCGGGGGCATCGCCAAATTCCAGGGTCAACTCAGCTCCGCGATCTTCTTGTCCAGGTGTTCCAGTGCTGCTTCCAACGATTTGCGGTGATTCGGATGAGTCGCGGTCTCCAGATCGTTCTTAATCCTGGTCCGGGAGAGAACCAGTCCGCGCCGCTCGACTTCCCGACGCAATTCCTCCGGGCTCTTCTGTTTGCCTGAGTTATCTGCCACGATTTTCCTATCTTCTACCTGAGATTCAACGTCCTTGCTTTCCCAACCGCGTGCCATAACGTTATTTTCTCACAAACGACGCTGCGGGAAGCAGCAGAAGAAAAATTCATGCTCGGAGGAATAGCTAGCCAGGAGGTGTAGAACGTCTAAGATCCCTGATTTGTGGGCCGCTCCGCGGCGACCGGAGAAAGGTAGGAACCGATTCTGTTTAGACCCGGGCGACGCGGCTTTTTGTGGAGGCCGGCCGCGTGGCGATGGTCGCTTGGCGCAAGGATTCTTCGGCCAGACGCGCGAAGCGTTCCGCGAACACGCCCTTGTAGAGAAACTCGGCTTGGTGTTGGCCCCAGCGCACTACGAGCAACCAATGATTTTCGCTGGGGATCACGTCGACTGTGACAATTTCCCCGGTAGTGATGACCACCTGGGGCTCGTAATTCTTGTCGAGCGCCCAAGTGTGGGACGGCGAAATAAATAGTTGCACCGCAGCGGGAGCGTCGGCAGCGGCTTGATAATCTCCGCCGCTTACCACCGTTTTCGCGCCTAATTCCCGTGCTTTGCGATCGGTGGCGGATTCGAGTTCCGCGGGAGGTAGAAGAATCGAGAGGACAAAAAAGCCCAGCCCGAAGACCGCGGTGAAGTAGCCATGCCACAAGCTCAGCGGCAGAACCACAAGCGCGGCCCCAAAGCATCCCAAGGCGATGCGCAAAAGTGCCCAGGATTTTTCATTGCGATAGAGTTTCAAAATTTTCGGGGAACTTTGGATGAGGAGAAATAGGCCTGCTCCACAAACGTTCTTGATCCGTTGCAGGATGTTCTCGGGCTCTACTGTGATCACAGTGGGTGTCGTGCTCATGGGTAACCAGCCGACTATTTTACCTCAGGTTGCAAGCCCGAAACGCCCTCATTCGGGCAAATACGCGACGAAGGTGCGGGGTCGCAACGGAGCCGCTCGGACAAGGGCCACGCTGAGCGCATCGGCCATCTTGGCGCGGTGTCCCGTCCTCTGCGCCTGGCCGGAGTCGATGGTCGGTAATGCGGTGGCGCAGCGCAACATTGGCAAAGCCACTAAACCCAAGAGCTCTTTGGTCTTACCGTCCGACGGCGGGCCCGAGGAAGCACGCCATCTCGTATGCCCGCACTTCCAAGATTCAGCGCTCAACGGGCTAGCCACAGCGCGTAGCGAATGGCTTGAAACATGGTCAATTGGTGGTGCACCCGAAGGATCCGATACCAATCGATGACGAAATGCGGCTTCATCGTGAACCTCTCTTGGCAACCTCCGCACTTTGAGTGCATCGCTTGCTTGAACTGTCGGGTTTTGTTTTATACTCCCCAGACAAAATTCACATCACGATATGGGACGATTTTCTGCTACCTCCAAGTGATACCTCAGCCCTCCTGCGATGGTGGTAGCGCGAGCGCGGGCATATACTTCGCTCGGCCACACACACAAAACGCATTCGGGCAGTGAATCGGCCCCAGGTCCGCGGCGTAAAGCCGCGGCCACGCGACCCCGGATTCTGGCGCTCGTTCCCGGCTCATCAGGAAGCAACGAATTCAGGGTGCTCCGCATAGCGGCTTCACAGCCTTGCCGGGACTTGACCCGCCTCGTGATATAAACATGCATGGGTCATGGGCAAGTTATTGACTCTCAGGGGAGGGTCTGCGCCGAACAAGCCAACTGACCAACTGGATCAGGGAGTCCTCAGGCGCCTTTGGAGCTATGTCCAACTCCGCAGCAAAGTGGAACCTTCCCGGCTTCCGGCGCAGTCGCACGCTTCAGGTAGGGAGGGTGGGGGCGATGCTATATGGAGTACTGTGCGGTTTGAGCGGCGCCACAGACCTGCTCTGCTGCCCAGTTACGGCACAGCAGAGTGACGCCGCGGCACCTGTAGTTGTGCAGCCGGGAGCGCCGGGCCAGCCGAGCAAGAGGCTCCCAACGTCGACAAAGGGGACGCTGCTGCCACGATCGCAGGCGGATGTGGAGTTCATGCAGGGCATGATCATGCATCACCAGCAGGCGGTGGAGATGACGGGGATGATCCCATCCCATACGGAGAACAAGGGGCTGCGGTCGCTGGGTGCAAAGATCAGCAGTTCGCAGGCCGACGAAATCAAAATGATGCAGCGGTGGCTGGCGGTGCGCGGCGAAGCCGCTTCCATGGAGATGCCGGGCATGCCCGGCATGGATAAGTCTGGGCAAGCGATGGGACTGATGCCGGGTATGTTGACGCCGGAGCAAATGAAGGCGCTCCGAAAAGCGAAGGGTGCGGAGTTTGACCGTTTATTTTTGACGGGGATGATTCAACACCACCATGGCGCGTTGATCATGGTGAAGGATCTGTTCGATACCGCAGGTGCGGGGCAGGATGCGGAGGTATTTGACTTCGCTACAGACGTGGACAATTCGCAGCGGGCGGAGATCAAGATTATGCAGGGAATGCTGGGGAAGATCGAGACAGGGGAGAGTCGATGAAGCTAGTGTGCAGTGTTGGTTTTCGCGTGGCGGTGGCCGCGGTTCTGTTCTGTTGCGGGGGGAGCGGGATAAAAGCGCAGATTCCCGCGCCCCGGGGAGCCGAGCAGGCAGCTCCGAATGGACCAGCGAAAGCGCCAGACGCGCCGGAAGAGAACCCATTTGCCGCAAAGCCGGCTCCTCCGCTCCCGCCAGGAATGACAGGTTCGGACGCAAGCGACCCGCGCTTCAAGCTCACGCCCGGGCTCTATGACGCCGGGGAAGCCTCGATGGGTATCAAGCACCTCATGTTGTTGAAGAAACCGGACGCGTTTCAACTCGGGGCGAGCGCGCCGGATGATCCGAAGGTGGGAAAAACGCTGAGCATATTGGGAATCGGGGACCGCACGAAGATGCCAAAGGACCTGCAAATGGTGATCGCGCAACTGGCGTTCGCGAACTCGGATTTCGCGTTCCAAGGCAATCACTTGTTCCAGGGCAATTTTTACGGAGTGAATATCTATGACATCTCCAATCCGGCGAACGCCAAGTTGTTGACTTCGATGGTGTGCCCGGGCGGGCAAGGGGATGTGTCGGTCTACAAGAATTTGTTGTTCATGTCGGTGGAAATGCCGAATGGACGGCTGGATTGCGGCACCGAAGGATTTCCCCCGAATCCTCCGCCACCGTCAGGAGAAGAAAAGAAGCCCCGTTTGCCGGCGGCGCAGAAGGACCGTTTTCGCGGCGTGAGGATTTTCGATATTTCGGACATTCAGAATCCGAAGCAAGTGGCCGCGGTGCAGACGTGCCGGGGATCGCATACGCACACGCTGGTGCTGGATCCGAACGATAAAGACAACGTGTATATCTATGTTTCAGGGACGTCGTTTGTGCGTCAGGCGGAAGAACTGGCTGGCTGTTCAGGTGAGAAGCCGGACCAGGACCCGAATACGGCGTTGTTTCGCATCGATGTGATTAAGGTGCCGGTGGCGGCGCCGCAGGATGCGAAAATCGTGTCGAGCCCACGGGTATTTATGGATGCTCGGACGGGTGCAATGAATGGTTTGAGCAATGGCGGGAGCCACGACAAGGGCGAGGAAAAGCCGGCGGATACGGACCAGTGCCACGACATCACGGTGTACTCGGCGATCGGGTTGGCGGCAGGGGCGTGCTCAGGAAATGGAATTCTGCTGGACGTCAAAGACCCGGTGCATCCGAAACGCGTGGATGCGGTGAACGATCCAAACTATTCATACTGGCACTCGGCTTCGTTCTCGAACGATGGAACTAAGGTGGTGTTCACTGATGAGTGGGGTGGAGGATTGGGGGCGCGGTGCCGCCCCAATGATCCCAACAAGTGGGGCGCGGACGCGATCTTCAATTTGAAGGACGACAAGCTGAGCATGGCGAGCTATTACAAACTGCCGGCCGCGCAGGGCGACACGGAGAACTGTGTGGCGCATAACGGTTCGCTGATTCCGGTGCCGGGGCGCGATATCGAGGTGCAGGCGTGGTATCAAGGTGGCATCTCGGTGCTGGACTTCACCGACGCGGCACATCCGTTTGAGCTTGCGTATTTTGACCGTGGGCCGATTGATCGGAAGATCCTCGTGCTGGGCGGGGACTGGTCGGCTTATTGGTATAACGGCGTCATTTACGGTTCGGAGATCGCGCGGGGCTTGGACGTGTTTGAACTGACGCCGACGAAATTTCTGACGCAGAACGAGATTGATGCGGCGAAAGCGGTGCGTGTCGGTGAGTTGAATGTGCAGAATCAGCAACGCATTGAGTGGCCGGCACAATTGGTGGTGGCGCGGGCATACGTGGACCAGTTGGAGCGCTCCCAAGCGTTACCGCCCCAGCAAATCTCCGATCTGCGAAAGGCCATGCAAAGCGCGGAAAGTTCGCACATGAACAAGGGCAAGGTGGGGAAGCTGAAAAAAATGGTGCCGTCCTTGGAGCAGAGCGCGACCACGGCGAAGACTCCAGCGGACGCGGCGCGGCTACACGCATTGGCAGAGATCCTGAAGAATCCGTCCGTGTGAGCGGATCGCGCCCGCTGCTGGATCAAGGTAATTAGGATTCCGACGGCCAAGCGGCGGCCAAAGTGGGACGCTCGCCCGCGACATTCTCCCGGTCCACGCACACCAAAGAACACCATGAGCGCCGAGAGCACGATGTAGCCGAGTACCCGATTTTGTCGGCGAAGGGGAGAGTAATGAGCATCATGGCGGCGGAAATAGCGCCAGAAATCAGTCCAAAAGCCAGCACCGTCTTTTTCATGGAATTTTGAAGCCTCCTTTCGTGTGTCGCGTACCTGCGGTGCCCGGAAGTGTGTCGGGGGACGTTCCGAATGTCGTCATACTTTCAGATGATTCTGCATAGGGCAGCGAAAAATCATGCTTTTGGGGTGGTTGCGTCACGGAATCAGCCCGGAGTTCTTGCCGATCTGCACGGCCTGGGTACGGCGCTTTGCGCCGAGCTTATCAAAGAGGCGGCGTCTGCACGGTGTTTTCGCTGACGAAGAGCTTTGCAGCAATCGAAGAGGGCGATGATCGAGTCGGCCGGCACCGCGTTATTTGTTTGTTGGTTTCTTCACGATTTGCATTTTTAGTTCTTTGCCGTTGGCGTCAAGGATATAAGCGTGCTTGCCAGAAACGGCAATTTTTGTCATCACGTTGACAGCAAGGCTGGGTGCGCCACCGTTGTTCTCCTGGCTGGGTTTGTAGGTGTAATCGAGGTAGTAGAGGCGCTCCTCAGTCTCAATGGTGTAGTGCACGGTGTTCTTACTGCCGCGCATTTGTCCGGAAATATCGGTTTCGGAGGAATCGACGACCCGTGCAGCTTTCCAATCCCTGGCGTTCGCGAAAACCGCGTTCGCAGTCGCCAGAATTAAGAGAAGTAGCCCGAAGCTTTTCATGGAGGGTTCCGCGGCCATTATAGGCCAGCGGCGAACCCGTCGGTGTGCTTAACGGGCTGGGCGACCGCATCAGTCAACAGCCGCCCTCTACGGGCATGCAGAACGCCCGAGACTGCTCCGGTCCATCCACAATGGACGATGCGGAGCGAACCACTCGCCTTCGGCAATCCCGGAGGTTACTCCGGGTGCTAAGGCAAGTGGCCGAAAGGGGCCGTTCGCAGTTCGGGCAAGCGAACAGAAGGACGTGCGCATGCTGTGCGTTATCAGGCATGTGTTCTCCGACGAATCGTGAAATGAGAATCGAGTTGCAACAGGTTGCCAATTATCGGCGGTGGCGGAGGGGCAATAAATCCGTGCGGACAGGCACTTTCCTGTTGTTCTTTTCCCCTGGACTGCTTACGGTTTGGTAAGGCGAGGCGTACTTCGCGATACTTGATTTGCTAAAACGTGACGATTGATAAGACTAGAGGCAACACCGTAAATGGAACCCGGATTTCCCGAGCGCAGCAAGCTCGAGCCTGTAAGGAGACTACGGGTTGGAAATAGACAGGGTATAATCGTGTCAATAGGTCCTCGGTGAGCCTGTATCAGTCTACGGACGGGGTCCTCCAGTGCAGAGTACGATCCGATATCACGTGAAATGCTGCGTCCAAGTACTGTTGATAGCTTTTGCGCTCCTGCTGCCCGACGAACTCTTCGCGCAGATACGGACTCCTGCTCCCGCACCGATTGATCCGAATCTGACGAGCAGCTTTCAGGTCTCTGATGTGGAAGTGGACGTACGCGGACCGGATCGGGGCCCGTTCCGCGGTCCAGTTACAATCCAACTGATCAAATCGAGTGGGCAAGTGTACGAGAAGATGTCCGTGAAAAGCGGCCACGGTAAATTTGTGGGAGTGCCGAGGAACTCATTTACGTTGATAGTGATGGCGCCGGGTTACCAGAAGGCCGAACAAAGATTTGATTTGGCCGGGGACATGAAGCTGCTCACGATCACCGTATCCCTGCGTCCGGCTTCTGATGCGGAAGAAGCGGAGTCGGGAAGAGAAATGGCGGCGCTGAATCCGAAGGCCGAGAAGGATGTTGGGAAAGCGCTAGAGGCTTTGCGGGCGAATAAGCCCAATGAGGCGCGAAGCCATTTGGAGGCAGCGCATAGGGATGCGCCGTACAGCGCGGAGGTGGAATACCTGTTTGGGTTGTACGCGTCGCAGCTGAACGACGCGGAGCAAGCGCAGGCGCATTGGCGCAAAACGCTAGCGCTCGATCCAAAACACTTTAGGGCGCTGCTGGCGGTGAGCCAGAGCCTGCTGCAAGAGAAAAAGCCGGAGGAGGCAATCCCATATCTCAATCGCGCAATGGACGTGGAGCCGTCTTCCTGGCGCACCCAGACCTTGCTGGCGGAAGCAAGCTTTATGGAGGGGAAGTGGGACGAGAGCGTGGCTCATGCTGAGCGCGCTCTCGAATTGGGGCATGAACGGGCCGCTTCGGTGCAATTCTTGTTGGCGCGGGGTCTTGCGCAGCAAGGAGAGATGCCGCAGGCGATCACCGTGTTGCGGGATTATGTGGCCAGTCATCCAGCAGATAGGGTCGCGGTATCGCAACTGGAGCGATGGCGGAATCCGCAGGCGGGTGCGGCACCAAGCGGCGATGATAGCGCGTCGGCAGCCGGGATGGCTGAAGCGACCTCTGCGGCGACGGCCCTGGTGATCCCGTCCAATTGGTTGCCGGCAGACGTAGACGAAAAAGTGCCGCCAGCGGATGCAAGCGTGACTTGCAATCTAGACCTGGTGGTGAAGCGGGCGGGCGAGCGTGTGACCGAGTTGGTGCACGACGTAGATCGCTTCACGGCAACGGAATTGCTGACAGATCGGACTATTAACAAGTGGGGGATTGAATCGGCACCGGAACAGCGCAAGTTCGATTACGTGGTCTCGATTCAGGAAATTCGGCAGGGCTGGTTGGGAGTCGATGAATACCGAAGCGCCGGCAATGGATCGGCGGAATTTCCTGAGGGCATCGTAACCAACGGATTGCCGGCGCTGGTGCTCATCTTCCATCCATACTACGCGCCAAATTATGAGATGACGTGCGAAGGCCTGGCGCGCTGGAGTGGTGCCCCGGTATGGCAAGTGCATTTTCGGCAGATACCCGGAAAACCGGTAGCGAACAAGGCCTATAAGCTGGGGCTGAATGGCATTGCCTATCCGGTGGCACTGAAAGGGCGGGCGTGGATTTCGGCAAAGAGTTACCAGATTGTGAGAATGGAAACGGACCTGGTGTCCCCTGTGCCGGAGATTCGACTGGTGGCGGAACACACGACGATTGAGTATGGCTCCGTGAGTTTTCGGCAGGATAACGTGAATCTGTGGTTGCCACAAAGCGCCGAGGTCTATTTCGATTGGTTGGGGCATCGCATACATCGCAGACACAGCTTCGGCAATTACTTGTTGTTTGCGGTGGATGACAAACAGCGCATCGCCGCACCGAAAGGCGCGGAAGCTCCACCGGAACCCGATCCCGGCGGGGGCGCGAACCCGTAAAGCGGAAGAGCCGCCAATGAATGACTACAGCTGCGCCCGCGTGGTTTTCGCAATTGTCTTTAGTGTGTCCATCGCAGGAAAACTGAGTGCTCGAGCGCCTCAAGGCAGCGTCGTGTTACCGACAAGTCCGAGCAGCGGCTCCTTTGGTGACACTTTTATGTCACCGGATGTGGAGATTTGGGTGAAAGGGGCGAATGGCGCAAAAGTGCCGAAGCTGGCGGTAGTGCAACTAGTCAATTTGAGTGGGCAAATCTATGACGAACTGCCGGTGAGAAATGGACATGCCCGATTCAGCCGCCCGCCACGAAACGAGTTCCGAGTGTTGGTAAAAGCGCCAGGATTTCAGGTAGCCGAAGGCCGGGTGAACACCGTGAGGGGAAGCAAGCCGGCCATGGTGACGGTGGAGTTACGTCCCATTTCGGACGCAGAGGAATCGGCGGCGGACCGAGAGATCGCGGACTTGTTGCCAAAGACGCAGAAGGAAGTGGGGAAAGCACTGGAAGCGCTGCGGGCAAATAAGCCAAACGATGCGCGGCTGCATCTGGAAGCCGCACAAAGGCAGGTGCCAAACAATGCTGAGGTGGAATATCTGTTCGGGGTTTATGCGGCGCAGGTAAATGATCCAGCGCAGGCCCAGGCGCACTGGAGCAAAACGCTGACGCTGAACCCGAATCATCTGAGCGCGCTGATCGAAGTGGCTCAGGGGTGGCTGATGCAGGATAAGCCGGCGGAAGCACGAACGTATTTGAACCGCGCGATAGGAGTGGAACCGTCATCCTGGCGGGTACACGCGCTCTTGGCCGAGGCGGACTACCTGGAGCAGCGGCCGAACGAGGCGATTCAACAGGCAGAACGCGCAATTGAGCTCGGGCATGACAAGGCGTCGACGATTCAGCCCCTACTGGCGCGGGCACTGGCGGAGAAAGGCGAGGCGGAGCGTGCCATCCAAATCCTGGAAGAACATTTGCAGACGAATCCAGGCGATGCGAACGCCGCGAAGCAACTGGCGCAATTGAAAAATCCCCAAGTGCTGGTCGCCGGTGACAACAACGCGCTGCGCGGAGAATTGGCAGCGGTAAATTCCGCAGCGACGGCTCTGCCGATGCCCTCGAATTGGATGCCGCCGGATGTCGACGAAAAGGTGCCGCCGGTGGAGACCGGTGTAACGTGTGCACTGGAAGAAATCGTGAGGCGAGCTGGTGAGCAGTTAGTGGCCTTAACGCACGATGTGGACCGGTTTACGGCGACGGAAACGCTGTTTGACGAGCCCATCAACAAGTGGGGAGTGGCCGGAGCGCCAGAGCGGCGAAAATACGACTACGTGGTGTCGATTCAGGAAATACGGGCGAGGTATTTGGGCGTAGAAGAGTACCGCAACAGTGGAGGCAAGGCGGCGGAATTTCCGGATGGCGTGATCACCAACGGGTTGCCGGCACTGGTAATGATTTTTCATCCGTTCTACGCGTCGAATTACGCGATGACATGTGAAGGACTGACGCGATGGAATGGAGGAACGGCATGGCAAGTGCACTTCCGTCAGCGGCCGGACAAGCCCATCGGGAATCGAGGCTTCCGAATGGGTATGACGGGCTCCTCGTATCCCGTGGGCTTGAAGGGACGGGCATGGATCTCGGCGGAAAGCTACCAAATCCTGAGATTGGAAACGGACTTGGTGAAACCTGTGCCGCAGATTCGCCTTTTTGCGGAGCACACTGCGGTGGAATACGCGGCAGTGAAATTCCGCGAAGGCGACGTGAATTTGTGGCTGCCGCAAAGTGCGGAAGTGTATTTCGATTGGAATGGGCGGCGCGTGCACAGGCTGCACAGTTTTAGCAACTACATGCTCTTTGCGGTGGAAGACAAGCAGCGCATCGCCGCACCCAAAGGCGCGGAAGTTCCCCCAGAACCGAATCCTGAGGGGACCCATCAGTAATGTTGACGGCCGCGTGATGAGTTGCCCCCTGGTAGTCAGGACGCTTCGGGGGGTTCAGGGTGAATGGTAACGCGGGAGATTTGCGGAAAGCGTTCCTTAACCAGATCCTCAAGGGCGGCGAGAACATCGTGGATGCGGGTGATGGAGTAATCGCTCTTCATGACACAGTGGCAGGAAACCAGGATGTGGTGGTCGATCTGGCGTACGCGTACATCGTGGCAATTGAGGAGTTCGTCGTAGTTGCGCGGCATGTGGTTCAGAAAGGATTCCACGGCAAGCTCGAGTTGACGCATTTCGCCGGCGCCGATTTCGGGGGTAGAGATGTGGCGACCCAGGGGCTCGATGTGAATGTTGACGTCGAGCTTATGATGGCCGTCACCCAATGCGGCGATGGCATTTTCTAGTTCGGTGGCCTGACGATGCGCCTCGCCAAGGGAGAGATTTTCGTCCACTTCCAGGTGAAGTTCGACGAACAGGTTGCCATCCTGCTGATAAGCCGAAATGTCGTGAATGGGGTGTCCCATGCGCTGCGCCACCGCGCGAATGGACTCGAAGAGATGTTCGTTATCTGGGGCGATCGGTTCGGTGTGGACCACAACATCGGCGGGTACGATTTCGCTGACGCGCTGCTCGATGGCGTCAGTAAGGGTATGCACGCTTTCGAGATTGGAAGAGCGAGGAACCGAAACGGTAGCGTCGATGAAATGCCGATTGCCGGAGCGCCGGACGCGCACGCGCTCGACACGGAGGACGCCGTCCATGTGGCCGATGGCGTCTGAGATTTCGTTTTGCAACCCTTCGGGAGCGGCATCAAGGAGCGCGTCGAGCGTGCGGCGACCGAGTTGGGAACTGAGCCACAGAATCACGCCAGCGACGGAGAGAGCGGCGACGGAATCCGCATAGGCCAGCCACGGCAGATTCCAGACATTGCCAACCCAGACGAGCGCGACGCCAAAAATGACTACAATGGTGCTCCATACATCGGTGGAGAAATGGAGTGCATCGGCTTCGAGCGCTTCACTCGTGTGCTTCCGAGCGACCTTATTCAAGGCCCGTGCCCGAGTAAGGTCGATGACCAGCGCAGCACAAAGAATGAGAATGGCCGTGAGAGTGGGCTCAATGTGCACAGAGTGAAAGAAGAGGCGGTAGAAGGCCTCGTAAATAATGTAGAGAGCGGTAAGAACGAGGAGGCCAGTTTCCAGGAACGCAGAAAAATTCTCGAATTTACCGTGACCGTAGGGATGGCGCTCGTCGGCGGGCCGGTCGGCAACGCGAACGGAGAGGAAGGTGATGACCGCGGCAACAAGGTCGAGACCGGAGTGCAGCGCTTCCGAAAGGATGCCCAGACTGCTGGTACGCCAAACCAGGAAGGTTTTGAGGCAAAGAAGGAGTGCGGCGGAGCCGACGCTGAGCAGAGCAGCGCGCTTCTTTTCCTGGATGACTTCGTGCAGGCGGTGGGTGAGAACCATCAAGGATAAGACTACCGCATGTTGGGTGAAGGATGATTTGTGAATCGTGACTGGCGGGGCGTCAACGTTCCCAGCGACGAACGTTACAGGGTGCTACGAGCCGGCAAAATGCCGACGCTACCAGAGTTGAGCAGCCACCGAAGCTAGAAACAATACGACACGGATAAGACACAAACCGCCGGTAGGCCGGATTTGCGCGTGTTAAGATGCGCGTGTCGAAGCTAATCTTCTATGTTCCGCAAAATTCTGATAGCGAATCGCGGGGAAATTGCCGTGCGTGTGCTGCGTGCTTGCCATGAAATGGGCATTCCTGCGGTCTGCGTTTACAGCGAAGTGGATCGCACCGCTCTCCACGTACGGCTGGCTGACGAAGCGTATCCGATCGGCCCGGCTGCTTCGCGTGAAAGTTATCTGCGCATCGACAAGTTAATCGATGTGGCGCGCCAATCCGGATGCGACGCGGTTCATCCCGGGTATGGATTTCTGGCCGAGAATCCCGCACTGCCGCGGGCTTGCAGCGATGTGGGCATCACCTTTATCGGTCCGTCCGCGGAGACTATGGAACTGATGGGTTCCAAAACAGCGGGAAAACAACTTGCACGTCGCGCGGAGGTTCCCACCGTGCCGGGCACGGACGATCCCAACGAAAATCCAGACGAGGTGCAATCGCTCGCTCGCGCCATGGGCTATCCGGTGGTGCTGAAGGCGGTGGCGGGCGGGGGCGGAAAGGGTATGCGCGTGGTGCTGGAAGATGCGGCATTCGCTGCGGCGTGGCGCGATGCTTCGTCGGAGGCGCTGAACGCGTTTGGTGACGCACGCGTGTTCCTGGAGAAGTATCTGGATTCGCCGCGCCACATCGAGATTCAGATTTTGGCTGATTCGCACGGCCGGGTGGTTTCCCTTGGCGAGCGCGAATGCTCGATCCAGCGCCGCCATCAAAAAGTGATTGAGGAAGCTCCCTCACCGGTGGTGACTCCAGAGTTGCGCCGCAAGATGGGAGACGCAGCGGTGCGCCTGGCGCGCGCGGGCGGTTACGTCAATGCGGGTACGGTGGAGTTCCTGGTCGACGCGGACCTGAATTTCTATTTTCTGGAAGTGAACACGCGTCTGCAAGTGGAGCATCCAGTGACCGAACAGGTTACCGGACTTGACTTGGTGAAACTGCAGATCGCTATCGCCGCGGGCCATCGCCTGCCCTTTGCGTGGGAAACCATTTCGCCGCGCGGGCACGCCATGGAGGTACGGCTTTATGCCGAAGATCCTGACAACAATTTTTTCCCATGCCCCGGAAAAATCGTGGCGCGCCGCATCGCCACCGGGCCGGGAATCCGTTTGGACGAAGGCGTTTATCGCGGCTGGACGGTGCCCATCGAATACGATCCGCTGCTCAGCAAATTGATCGCATGGGGCAATAGCCGCGAAGAAACGCTGGCGCGGCTACGACGAGCCCTGGAGGAATACACGATTACCGGGATTCGCACGAACGTCAGCCTGTTTCGCCGCATCCTGTCGGAACCGGAATTTCTGAAGGGCGAGATTCATACACGCTGGCTGGACCAATTGCTGGCACGCCCACGTCCACCTGCAGTCGTTCCACGGCCGGGAACAGAAGCGGCCGCGGCAATCGCCGCAGCGTATTGGGAGACCATTCAGCCCAGCAGTCCGGGAGGGAACCAGGCTTCTTCCGCCCGGTCGCGCTGGAAGCTCGAAGGACGCCGCGAACAAGTGGATCGCCAACCATGAAATTCGCAGTCGAGCTCAGGTCCGTCGGCGGAACAACAAAGCACGTTGTCGATCTGGAAAAAGACGGTTCATCTTATAAGGTTTTGCTCAACGGCCAACCGGTTGACGCCGACGTGATTCTCGCGGCTCCCAATGCGGTCTCCGTGATCCTGAACGGAGCGGCGTTCGAAATTCACATTGCGCCTGCGCTCGATGGGACGTACAAACTGCAAACGGGCGCCCACGAGTTTCAGGCCGACGTGCGCGATCCACGTTGGTGGCGCGGCAGGAAGCAGGGGGCACTGAACACCGAAGGACGTCAGCAACTCCTGGCGCCGATGCCCGGAAAAGTGATTCGCATGCTGGTGAATGCGGGAGACGAAGTGGAAGCCGGCCAGGGTATCGTGGTGGTGGAAGCGATGAAAATGCAGAACGAGATTCGTTCTCCGAAAAGAGGCAAAGTGGAACGTCTGCACGCGAAAGAGGGGCAAGCCGTAAACGCCGGGGACGTACTCGCGTGGATCGACTGAAGATTCGATTTGGTCCGGCGGTCCGCCTCGGAAGGCGGACCCCTACAAGGGCGGTACTAGCGGACAGCTATTGCGTGTTTCTGGGCTGGCCTGGCGTCGGCGTAGGCCCTGCAGGAGGCGTGGCGGCAGGCAGTGGAGTGGGTTTGGCCGCGTCGGGTAATTTGCCGGCGGTCTCTACCACTTGAATCGCCAAGTAATTTGTCACATGGGCTTCATCGCGGGCCACGGCTAGGTACGCGTTGCGCAACAGTTGTTCTTTGCGATTGCGCAGCGTGTCACGGATCATCTGCTGCACTTGCGGATCATTGATTCCGCGCTGGCCGGCAGTTTCACGAGCCACCAGCTTTAATATCCGGATGCTGCTGTCTTTCAACTGAATGGGCGGGCTGACTTGTCCGGGCTTGAGGGTGAGCACAGCTTTCTTGAGCACGGGGTCGGTCTGAGGCGCGTTGAGCGAGGATTCGGGAATGTATCCCAAATCGCCTCCGGTGGCCGCGGTGTTGGGATCCTCGGAATAATCCATCGCCAGTTGGGAAAAATCCGCTCCGCTTGCCAGCTTGTCTTCCAGCATTTTGGCTTTGCGCTCTGCTTCGGCTTCGTTGGTGGCGTCATCGTTCTTGCGATTTCGCACGAGGGGATCTCTGCGGGGAGTTATGACGATCTGCGAAATGCGATATTGCGGCTCAGCGACATTGAACTGGTTACGATTGGTATTGTAAAAGTCCATCACATCCTGGTCTGTGATGGTCACCTTGGAAGCGACTTCCCGATTCAACAGTTTCTGGATGGACAACTGGCGGCGCAGGTCCTTTTTCAAGTCGTCGACGGTCATGCCGCCGTCTTTGAGCTTTCTTTGGAATTCGTCCTCGGTGTAGCCACTTTTGAGCTCGGTAAACTTATCTTCCACCTCGCCGTCGCTGGCCTCGAGATTCAGTTTCTTGGCGCGCTCCAGTAGGATCTCATTGTTAACCAACTGCTCGACTACGTTTAGTTTGCCGGAAAGAACTTCTTCGGGAGAAGTTTCCTGGGCTTCGGGATTGATACGGGTGCGATAGTATTTCTCCACTTCGTCGCGCTTGATTTCCACGCCATTAACGACGGCCCAGACATCCGGGGCGTGATGTTCCTGCTGCTTGCAGCCCGCGAAGAAAGACACGAAGAGCACGGCCGCAGGCAGCAGGGTGGCTCCGCGATGAACCGCGCCACCGTTTCTGTTCAGCCGGATTGCGGGATTCAGGGGAATTTCCAAGGGATTTTGCTCAAGCCGCTTTTTTGACGCGGCCTAGTCGAATGCACGCAGTGCACACTTTGATCTGCTTGCGCACCCCGTGGACGACGGCGCGGACGTTCTTCAGATTCGGATTCCAGCGGCGGCGGCGGGTATTGTTCGCGTGGCTGACGACGTTGCCGTAACTCGGGCCTTTGCCACAAATTTCACACTTCAGTGCCATGACGCTCCCACTTCCTATGGTTCAAGGGATAGAAAACAAGAACCTTAATTCTAGCAGATGGATAGCGAAATACAAAACACGCGAATACCTGTAATACCTGTGACTTTCCAGCCTTTATGCACTTGCCCACAACGAACCGGAGTCAACCAAACGGTAGCTTCTTTTGTATTTTCGACGATAGACATGAACGCCTACGGCTTCCGAAACCGTGCCGACCGTGGGGCTGCTCCAAATCCCCACGACAACACGTGTTTCACTGGGAATAATCGGAAGCCGCCCGCTTTCGAAGGCGGGTACGAACATGCAAACTGGTTTCGTGGACCTTATCGCTCTTATAAGCTGCGATTCCAAGGAAGGCTCGCTTGGTTGCAACCGCGTTGATTGAGGGAGGAAGAATGGCAAGAACCATCAACGGAATTTCGCATAGCGCTCTCCTAACCAGGATACATCTGCCGGTCGATTCAATTTTAGTGGTCTCGTCGTTTTGGAAAGCATCGGAAGCTTTGGCCGTCTTGGCCCAAACTCCTTAGAGGGAAGCGCTTTGTTATACTTGATGGGTCGACTTTAGGAACAAAATGACGTGAAATCGCTCCGCATTTCGATTGTGCAATACCTCAATACGGCGCCACTGGTGCGGGGGTTCACGCACGGGCCGCAGCAGGGGAAGTATCAGCTTTCGTTTACGGTGCCTTCGCAATGTGCGGAGGCGCTGCGCAGTGGCGAAGTAGATATCGCGATTATCCCAGCCATTGAATTGCAGCGTATCGATGGACTGGTGGTGCTGCCGAATCTTTCCGTTTCGTCGAAAAAATCGGTGCGCAGCTTGCTGCTAGTATCGAAGAAACCGGCACACGAGGTACGCCGCGTGGCGCTGGATCGTAGTTCGCGCAGCACGCAGGCGCTGTTGCGCATCCTTTGCGCCAAACATTGGAAGATTGCGCCGGAATTTTTCGAAGCTGAGCCTGAGCTCGGCTTGATGCTTCAGCAAGCGGATGCGGCGCTCGTAATCGGTGACCCCGCGCTGCGGCTGGCCCTAGAATCCACCCCGGCACAACTCGCCGCCAAGCCTCCTGCGGCCCCGCTTTTCTTTTACGACATGGTGGAAAAATGGCGCACCTTCACAAGTTTTCCCGCCGTGCTCGCGGTTTGGGCCGCACGACCAGCCGCGGTTACGACGGAAGTCGTGCGCGACTTCCAGGACTCGCTCGCGTTCGGAATGCAGCACATCGAGGAAATTGCCGAGGAGGCTTCGCGCGAGCTCAATTTGCCCGCGGACAAACTCTTACGCTACCTGACGAAAAACATCGATTATTCTCTAGATGCGGAGAATCTGCGCGGCCTGCACCGCTATTTCTTCTTTGCCGCGGAATTGGGCCTGATTCCAGAACTGAAGGGAATCGCCTTTGCCGCGGAACCGGGCCCGGTTCGGTATCAGGATTTTGTGGTAGCGCGCAAGAACTGAGAGGGGCACACGTGGGAATCACGAAAGAACAAGCGCTGGATATGTTGCGGTCCGATGATCTTGTGGGCGTCGGGATGGCCGGACACCAAGTGCGCCTGCAGAAGAACGATCCGCGCATCGTCACCTACCAGATCGACCGCAATATAAACTACACCAATTTCTGCACGGAGTACTGTTCCTTCTGCGCGTTTTACCGGCCTCTGGGCGCGAAGGACGGTTACATCCTCCCGTTGGAAGAAATTTACGCGAAGATCGACGAGATGCTGCCGCTGGGCGGCACCGGCGTGCTGTTGCAAGGCGGGCTTCACCCCGACCTGCAGATCGGGTACTACGAAAATCTTCTGCGTTCGTTGAAGGCGCGTTATCCCCAGGTGCATCTGCATTGTTTTTCGGCGCCGGAAATTTTGTGCATTGCGGAAGTGAGTGAGCTGAGCATTCGCGACACCATTCAGCGGCTGATGGACGCGGGCCTGCAGTCGATCCCCGGGGGTGGCGCGGAAATACTGGATGACGAAATTCGCGGGAAGATCGCGCGCTTGAAGTGCACCAGCAACGATTGGGTTGAGGTGCATCGCACCGCGCATTCGCTGGGTTTGCGCACCACCGCGACCATGATGTTTGGCTGCGGCGAAGAGCTTCGACATCGCGTGAATCATCTGGAGCGCATCCGGCAATTGCAGGAAGAAACGGGCGGCTTCACCGCGTTCATTCCGTGGATCTTTGCGGCGGAGAATACGGCCCTGGGCAAACGTGTGCAGGAAACCACCGCCGTGGACTATCTGAAAACGTTGGCGGTGAGCAGGCTGTATCTGGACAACATCGATCACATTCAATCGAGCTGGCTGACTCCAGGCATAAAGGTTTGCCAGGTGGGGCTACAGTTTGGCGCTGACGATGTGGGCAGCATTTTGATCGAGGAAAACGTCGTGTATGCCGCAGGCGTGAGGCGGCGGACCAACGAGGAGGAGCTGCGACGCATTATTTACGACGCCGGGTTCCTGCCGGCGCAGCGCGACACGTTGTACCGGTCGTATGTGCTGAAGTCGCCGTATCGGGCGAAGCAGGAGAATGCGGCGTAGGGCGTGTGATTGCTCCCCAAAAAAGGCACAGGGATTCCTCACTACGGCATCCTCAAGCTACTTTTTTACACGTCCTACTTCTTTATGCGTAAGAGCAGTTCTACTTCGGTGCCGTCGGGCAGGTCCAACCGTCGCGGCAATTCGAGGTGCCCGTTGCGGTAGCGGGCCATAAGGCGCACGGGAGCCTCTTTGAGAGCAGTTGTGGCCGCAGGCTCAGCTGTGCTTGCGCCGCCCCGTCCGGTTTCATCCAAGGCTTGATTGACCAGCGCGTCGGCTTCGCGATTCTGTTCGCGGTAAACATGGCTGATGCGAAACGATTCCAAGGATTGCGACATTTTTTTGGCGCGTTCGAACAGTGGTTTCAGTTCCGCGCTTTTTACTTTGTATTGCCCGCGCATTTGCTTCACCAGCAGTTCGGAATCGCTCTCGATGCGCAGAGCAGGTATGCCATGGGTCTCGGCATAATCGAGCGCGGCGATCAAACCGAAATACTCCGCCATATTGTTGGTGTTCTGTCCGATGTACTTCTTGAGGCGAGCGACGACGGCGCCGCTGCCATCTCGAATCACGACGCCATAAGCCGCCGGACCGGGATTACCGCGGGAACCGCCATCGATGTTCGCCTGATAGGCGGCGGTTGTATGTTTGGGCGGGTCAGACGGCGCATCGCCAAATAATCCTCCGCCTCGCGGCACTGGCACACGCTTGTGAATCACGAATGGGCCGCTCCGTTGGCAGTTTCCTTGGGCGCGGCATGCGCAATCGGTTCCAAGGTATAGAGGATGCGCCCGCAGGTTTCGCAGCGGAACACTTCTTCGTCTGTTTCAGTTTGTAGCATTTGCAGGACGTGCGGCAACACCCGCATTCCGCAGGACCGGCACTGCTCCTCCTTGGCTTCCGCCATGGCGGATCCGGGGTGGCGTTTGTCGACGCGCGTATACAACATGAGCAATTCTTCGGGTACTTCCTTGGCAATCTCGGTGCGTTCCACGGTGGCTGCTTCCATCCTTTTTTTCTTCTCGCCATACTGCACTTGCATGTGTTTTTTTTCCGCAGCGATGGCCCGGTCGGATTCCCGCAAATCCGCCTCGACGTGTTTAGCACGGCGCTCAAGATCTTCAAGGGCCATCATTTGTTCGAGCACCAAATCTTCCGCCTTCGAGGCTTCCGCTTCGGCATTGGCGATTTCCTGTTGTAGGGCTTTATAGGCTTCGTTGGTTTTGACGGAACTGCTTTGCTCGCGGTATTTTTTGGCGCGAACCTTCCACTGCTCGACGTCGAGTTCTAGTTTCTTGCGGTGGGTCAGAGCTTGGGTGAGGGCTTCTTTGGCTGCGGTTACCGCCGCGCGCGCGCCGTGGAGCTTGGCGTCTGCTTCCCGCAATTGTTTTGGGAGGGAGTCCAGGTCGGCGCGAGCAGAGGAGATAATTTGATCGAGGCGCTGGAGTTCCAATAATTGCGGGATTGCTGGATGCATGGCGGTTGATTCTAGCACAGGGGGCGAACACCGCCCGGGGAACCAGAAGAGTGGAGAAGAGCATTACCCAGAGGACACTGAGGGTCGCGAAGGAAGAGGTTGCAGATCGGGGACACCAAACAAAGGAACGGTGAGAGGAGTTGGAGCGAACCAAGCGGAAGCGAGGTCTTCCCTCCCTCGACGGGCGCCTCAGTGCACCCTATAGGTAATACCCGCTTCCGCGCAGTCCGTACTGCAAGTCTGAAGGTCAGCTCGCTTTCAAATCGCGATGGATCAACGCAGCATCCAGGAAGTACCCGATTCCCACAGCTAGCGGCAGAATTCCGACTGCGGAAGCCACCAGCGTTTCCGGCTCTTGAACGATGCGCGCGATCACCGCAAACATGATCATGAAACCAAGTCCGCCGCTGACCAGCAAGATTCCCGCACGGCGGGAGCGCGCATACTGGGAGAGTTCCGGCTCCATTGGAATCGCTGTGCCGCGGGCAAGGGCCGCCAAACGCTCTTCGCTGCGGAGTTTTCTAACGCGATAGTAGGTATACAACGCGGCCACCGGCAAACCACATGTCAGGACCACGGCAACCAATCCGATTACGTCTCCACCCATGGGCCACTCCTTTCGCGGCCGTTCTAGTGTGGGCCGCATTCTGCGGTCTCAGTAAGAGGTACGCACATGGATGTAGAAAAGTTCCGCCTGGAACGTGGGAAGAGCTGGGGAATGGAGGCGAAAGATGGCTACCGGACTTCCTGAATTTGCATGCTGGCATCGATGGCCAGCTTGGGGTAGCGGACGCCCGCTGCGGCAGGGGGGCCAGGGTGCTCGGCGATCACCTGAAAATCCATGCCGGAACAGCTGACCTGGTAGGAGTAGCCATCACGCTCGCGGCGCCCTATCGTAAGCGCACCGGAGGAGATCAGTTCATCCAGGGAGTCGCATTTGCTGTTCAAGGCGATGTTGCTGCGCTCGGCCTGGGCGATTTGGAGCAAATCACTACGGACGGCGGTGAGGCTGATGGCTTGAGTGGGCGCGGTGCCTGCGTCGGTGGAGGGCATCTGTCGCAGATGGAAGTAGTAGACGCCAAAGGCCAAGGCAACTGCTGCAAGTAGTCCGGCGAGTGCGCGCATGGTGAGATTTTGTTCCGTAGAAGAGCGCGGGACAAGGTTTTCGACGGCTGCGGTGCTTTTCTGAACAACAACCGGCGATCGGTACCTGACTTTCCTTAGAGCTTGATATCCTTCGATAGACGCCTCGTGGTTCTTCTTCTCGGCGCACTTCGGCTCCCCTTCGCCCGCGATATGCTGACGGTGACGCCCCTGCAAGAATTGCTGTCCATCGAGAAGTTGCGCGAAGAAGAGCTGGAAGAGGCCACGAACGATTCAGGGGGCAATGCTGCCGTCACAGCCGTTGCACACTTCGGATGTAGTAATCTCGCATGAGTTTCAGCGGTAACCGCGGTAGGTGGAGATTATCTCGATTGCTTTCATTGACGGATGGAACCGTCGGGCTCTATTGGGGAGATGTCCGGGAAAGGCCTGCCGGCAGTTTTGTACGCGGCGTGGGCCACCGGAACACTCCGCGGGTTTCACAAGAGCGGCCAGCGGCCGTGTCGAGTGCTTTCGTTATTGAACGAGCAGCTGCATCTGCGGGGCATACCGGGACGCCACACGTCTCTGCAATAGGCGCTGTTTTATCCGGCCCATGGGAAAATGATCATCTCCGGCGCAGGCATGCCGGGGCCGTTCCTGGTGGCGAAGGAGATTGCCAAGCACTACAACTTCCGGGCATGTCTCCCGGGCTTTTCCCGGACATCACGTACGACGAGTTTTCCTTAGCATTGCGCCCGGGCGACTTGGTTCTTGCGAGGCCGGCTATTCCAAACTCCTGATCCATCTGGTTGTGGGCATCCGTCAAGCCGTCGGAGCGAGGAAGTGTGCCGGCGACATTGCGAGGACTCGCCGTTGGACCTGCTCGGACACGTATTCGCTGCGATCGAGTCGTTTACCCGCGATTGCCAGCAGTGGGATGACATGACCGCCGCGGTGTTTCATTACTACCCGCGATGAAGCCGTCATACCGTTGCTAAAGGGGCAACGGCTGCTCCTTTTCATTTGACCGGTCCTGCCCGGATGCGTAACAAATGTAGATACGTTTGTGCTCCCGAGGAGTTCTCGATGAATAGGAAATCGCCCGCTCTGGTGGCACTGGCCTGCCTCGTGGCTGTTGTCATCGCGATGCCCTTCGACGTGCTGGCACAATCGCAAACTTCGCAGCAACGTGCTGGGGAAGTGTCGCGAGTGATTCCGGCCGTAAGTATTGCCCGTGGCCCCAAGTCCCTAGTGGCCGCCGCCAAAACAATCGTCGACTGGCTGGATATCGTGAATACCCAGCCAAACGCCCGCGCTCGCGTCTCCCTGGATGACGGCTCGGTTCTGAATATAGGGTCGGATTCCTCGCTGCACATCGTGAAACACGACGCCGGAGCGCAGCAGACCGATTTGGAATTGAGCCTTGGGAAAATCCGCGCACAAGCACAAAAAATTACGCAGCCGACCGGGAAATTCGAGGTGCACACACCAGCAGGAGTCGCCGGCGTGGTGGGCACTGATTTTTACACCTCGTACGAAAACAACATGATGACCGTGATCGTTTTTGAGGGTTTCGTGCGCGTGTGCAACCTGGCGGGAGTTTGCGTGGTGGTGAAAGCCGGGCAAATGACTACGGTGCGGAACGGCGACTCTACGTCTCCTGTGGTGGAACAGGCCGCCCTGTCCACATTGACGGACGCAATCTCCAGCACCGTGCTGGAAGGGCCAAGCGGGCCGACGCAAGTGCATCACATCAGCAAGGGGACGGCGATTGCTCTGGGAGTTATCATCGCTGTACCGATTATCGTGATTCCGATCGTTGTGGCGCATGGGTCATCAACGCCGAAGACGCCAACGAATCCAAACTGCCCAATCGGTGTAGCCGCCTGTTGATTCCGCGAGTTTTACTTTGCTGTAGCAGAAAGACCCGTGTGGCCCAGCCGCCGGGTCTTTCTGTTTGTGGGGGCTTTGGCAGACCATTGCCAATATACACCGCCAAGTCACGCGTTCCGTGGGTTCTTCGATTCGCGAGATTCGCGAGCCTTGACTTCAGCACTGCTGCGCCCTAACATTTCGAGCCTCAGCCGATCCGTCCCAGGAAGGATCTGTGTACCACCGCATGCACATCTTCGCCGGGCTGGTGGTCGCCATGGGTCTCTTGGTGCCCCTCGGGTTGGCACAGAAGCCTCCGGCTCCATCGCCCGCGCCTAAGCCTTCGCAGCCTTCCGCAGCCCCAGGCGCTCCTGCGCCTGGCAATGTTCCCAACGTGCCGCCAGGTCAACCGGGACAGGATCTCGTGATGTTCCTGATGGGACGTGTCGCCGCCAATGACGGAACGGTCCTGCCAAACGACGTGATGATTGAGCGGGTTTGCACAGAGAAGGTGCGTCAACAGGTGTACGCGGCTCCCAACGGTAGTTTCAGCATGCAGTTGGGGTCGCGGACTGATTCGTTCCTCGACGCCAGCGGCGACGGTCACATGCCATATGAAGAGACTGGCAAGAATACAGACGTGGGAATCCCGCGACACGATTTGACAAATTGTGAGCTGCGGGCCAGGGCAGCTGGTTTTCGCTCCAGCGCTGTCAATCTCGTAGATCTGACTACTTTTGGCGGCAGCGCGGACGTGGGCGCGATTGTGCTGCAGCGAACTACAAAGATCAAAGGGACGACCATCAGCGCCACACCGTTCCGGGCGCCAAAAGATGCCAGACGGGCGTATGAGAAGGGGCTGGGTGCCGAGAAGGACGGCAAGCTTGTTGATGCCCGCCGGTATTTCGAACAGGCGGTACAGATCTACCCCAAGTATGCGAGCGCCTGGTTTCAGTTAGGCAACGCATTAGGAAAGGAAAACCAGAAAGCTGCGGCTCGTGCAGCGTATCTTCAAGCCACGACGCACGATCCTAGGTTCCTACCGCCGTATTTGGCGCTCACGTTGATGGCCGTTGACGAAGGGAATTGGACCGAGGTGCGCAACCTGAGTGGTCACATACTCGATCTTGATCCGCTGAATCGGACCGAGGTGCGCAGTTCCATTCTGGATCTGGACTCGTCGGGTTCCGCGGAGGCTTACTACTACAATGCGCTGGCAAATTACAAACTCAACAAGCCGCAAGAAGCTGAAAAGAGCGCACTGAAAGCGGAACAATACGTAGAACTAAGCACTCGTTCGCCACAGCTCCATCTGTTATTGGCGGAACTCCTGGTGCAAAACAACAATTATGGCAGGGCGATTTCCGAGTTGCAGACTTACCTGGAGTTGGATCCGCACGCGAAGGACGCGGACCAGATACGAGAGCAGTTAGCAGAATTGGAGAAGCTCAACGAGGTTGTGCCACCCAGCAAAATAGGCAAACCAGAGTGATGTGAACAGTTCTGTTGGACCTACAGCCACCGAACCGTTCGCCAACGGTGCAGTTAGGCTAACGCAAAACTACTAGGTACCACTGGTCTAGCAACGCTCCTCTGTTTGCGCACATCCAACGTTCGTGGTTCCTTTCGCGTCACCGCCCCGTGGCTCGCCGCTTTGTCTGTCGTGTAGCACTGGCGTACACTGGACTCTCGCCAAGTGCGTCTAATCCGGAGTGAGGTACCTTTGAACGACCAATTTCGCGCCATTCGGCGCTTCCGCAGTTCCCTTGCATTGCGAATGTCTGTGTTAGTCGCCGGGGTGGCCTTCGCGGCATCGCCGCGTTTGCTGGCGGCCGGAGGCGATAAAGCTGCCACACCTTGTCCAGCATTTGTGGCAATGAAGGCGGAGCTGGATCGATCGATGAAGACGTTAGGTACGCTAGATCCCCCGGCGTACTACGTAGGTTACACGCTGACCGATTCGCAACGAGCCACAGTTTCCGGTTCGAATGGCGCGCTGCTGCAGAGCGAAGAGAATCGCAATCGTTGGCTGGAAGTCTCCGTGCGCACGGGCAGCTACGACCTGGATGACACGCACAAGGTGGACGGGAAACAGATGCCGAACGGCGGACCGGGTACGAATGCCCCTTTGGACAACGACCCCGATGTTCTTCGGCGCGCGATTTGGCTGGAAACGGACAAGCAGTATCGAGCCGCGGCAGAGGCGCTGATCAAGATCAAGACCGGCAAAGAAGTGAAGGTGCAAACGGTGGAGGGGAATGCGCCCGATTTCTCACGGGAAAAGCCGCAGGACTTTATTGGGCCCTGGGTTTCGTTCACGCTAGACCGCAAACCGTGGGAACAAAGGGTGCGCGACTATACGGCGTACTTCCGCCAGTCCCCGGCGGTTATCAATTCCATTGTGACTTTTACGGCGCTGGCGGAGAACACCATGCAGCTCACCAGCGAAGGGGCGGAGTTGCAGTTCGGGCAGATCCGCTACCGGCTGGAATTGTTCATTCAGGGCAAAGCTGGTGACGGAATGGACATCAACCGTTATTACAACTTTGACTGGGTGAATCCCTGGGAGGCGCCGGACGATAAAGCAGTGCTGTCGGCTGCCGGTCAGTTGCGTAAAGAGATGGAAGGGCTGGTGGTTTCTCCTTTGAACGACCCGACGGTCGGTCCAGCGTTGTTGACGGGCCGCGCGGCGGCAGTGTTCTTTCACGAGGTGTTCGGTCATCGCGCGGAAGGGCATCGGCAGAAAGATGTGAACGAAGGGCAGACGTTCGCGAAGAAAGTGGACCAGCAAATTCTTCCGGATTTTCTGAGCATCGTGGACGATCCCACAATGAAGAAGCTGGGCAAGCAGGATCTGCTGGGCTATTACCAATATGACGACGAGGGTGTGATTGGGCAGCGAACGATACTGGTGGACCACGGAGTCCTGAAGAATTTTGAGATGTCGCGATCCCCGTTGGTGGGATTTCCGCATTCGAATGGGCACGGCCGGAGGCAGATCGGGGCTACGCCGGTTTCGCGCCAGGGAAACTTGCTGGTGGAAAGCAACAAGCAAGTAACTAACGCAGAACTCCGCGCAAAGCTGATCGAGCTCATCAAGCAGCAGAACAAGCCGTATGGCTTGCTGATTGACGATATCGCCGGCGGGTTTACGTTCACTGGCCGCGGGCAGCCCCAGGCGTTCCAAGTTGAGCCGTTAGTCGTATATAAGGTATTCCCCGACGGGCGTCCCGACGAGTTGGTGCGCGGGGTCGATATTGTGGGAACGCCGCTCGCGGCTTTGACGAAAATCGTGGCGACGGGCGATACGCCGGAAGTGTTCAACGGCTATTGCGGGGCCGAATCGGGTTATGTACCAGTATCGGCGGCTGCCCCGGCAATTCTGACGTCGGAATTGGAAGTGCAGAAAAAACAGACGGCCACGGACCGGCCGCCCATTTTGCCGCCGCCCGCACATGACACAGTAAAGCCTGGAGGAGTTCAGTAATGCGTGCCCTTCGCTTAGTGACCATTGTTTTTTCTCTGTGCATTGTGCCGGGCGCGTTTGCGGCCCAGACCACGCCAACGTCCAGCGACAAAGATCACACGCTGCAGGCCATGAAGGACGAAATGGCCCGGGCAAAATCGCGGTTAGAACTGGCAATTCCTCCTTCAAACCAGCCAGTGCGTCCTTACTATGTGGAATACCGGCTGCTGGATATGGATATTCGGGAAGTGGTGGCGGAATTTGGAGCGCTGGTCTCCACCAATCACAGCCGCACGCGGTTGATGAACGTGGGCGCGCGCGTGGGCGACTATAAACTCGACAGCTCGAATTTTATTGCCGATGAGGGCTTTCGTGGATTCATAGGGCCCTCGGGCAGCGTGGGAATCGATCGCGATTACGATTCGCTGCGCCAGGACCTGTGGATCGCCACGGACCAGGCCTTCAAGGAAGCGGTGGAAAGCTATTCGAAGAAGCAGGCGTATTTGAGCGGTCTGGCGCGGCCTTCGGATATTGACGATTTTTCGCGCGTGCAGGTAATTCAGCACGTCGATCCTTTGTCCAGCGCCGATTGGTCGAATCGCAATTGGGAGAACGAAGCGCGCGAAACTTCGGCGGCGTTGCGGGCCTTCCCGGAGATTTACGAATCGCGGGTCACGTACTATCTGGTTTATCTGACGGAATATCTGCTAACCAGCGAGGGCACGGAGATTCGCACAAATCGTTCCTATGCTGCGATTGAGGCGCCGATGAGCACCTTGGCGCCGGATGGCATGGAACTGAATCACTTTTACGCGACCTATGCGCCGCGTCCCGCGGACCTTCCGTCGGTGGATGCGGTGCGCAAAGACCTGAACGTTGCGGGCACGGAGTTGATGTTCATGCGCAAGGCGCCGCCAGCTTCGGACTATACGGGTCCAGTGCTGTTCGAAAATCGCGCAGCCGCGGCATTGATCGCGCAAGTGCTGGGTCCATCACTGAATGGCGGGCGGCCCCCAGTGGCGTTTCAGCCGATTGTGGATCAGTTGATGAACAACCTCGGTGGGCGCAGTGATTGGAGCGGGAAAATCGACGTGCGCGTGCTTCCACCTACGGTCACGCTTGTCGATGATCCTTCGGCCACGGATTACAAAGGCACGCCACTGATCGGTGGCTACGCGATCGATGAAGAAGGCGTACCGGCGGAACGAGTAACGATCGTTGAGAACGGCAAGATGAAGACTCTGTTGATGTCCCGGCGTCCCGGACCAGATGACGAAAAATCGAATGGGCATGGCCGCTCAGCCTATCTGGCAGAACCAAAACCGACCATGAGCAATCTGTTCTTCACTTCTTCGGAGACCATCTCCCATGAAGATATGAAGAAGAAATTTGTGGATGCCTGCAAGGCCGAAAAGCTGGACTACTGCCTGGTGGTGCGGCAGATGGACAATCCGACCATCAGCATTATGCACCAGGAAGATTTCAACGATCTGCTGGCCAGCTTTGGCGGCAATGCGGCCACTGACCGGCTACCGCTGTTGGTGTACCGGTATTATCCTGCCGATGGCCACGAAGAATTGGTCCGCGGCGCGCGCATCACCGGATTCAACGCGCGATCGCTGCGGAACATCGAAGCGATTGGGAACGACGATTACGTTTACAACTTCATGGAGAATCAGACCGCGGGTGTGGCAGGCACGGCGCTAGGTGCTTTTGGCAGCGCACAAAACGGCTTACCAGCTTCGGTGGTGGCTCCCTCTTTGTTGTTCGAGGAAGTGGAGTTCCGCGGTGCTCGCGGAGAACCGAAGCGCTTGCCGATTCTGCCGGAACCGCCAATGTCGCCGACGGCCACTAAGTAGCGGCGCAAAAGCCTGCGTAGTGCTGCTAAAGGTCTAGGAACGAAGCGATATTCCGCACTTCGCGGACTCCGCTCGGAATGACCGGGTCACTTGGTGTTGAGGCAAGACGGGGCGGTTGAGGTCCTTCGCTTCGCGTTCAGGATGACATCTGCACTTTCAAGCGGCTGAACCCCGTGTTTTTTATCTCAATATGGGAGCTTCGAACCTAGCGGCTCTGATCCCGTTTGCCGAAACCAGCGGACCGCCTCGGAAGACCGTCACTACGGGTGCGAGCGCACCATCTTAGATTTGTTGGCGCTTCCAGCGGCCTTGTCGGAAGAGCAGCACACCGGCAGCGGCGATGGCACATTCGGCGATAACGATGGCGAAATATGCGCCGTTGGCCCGGAAATGCAACGGGACGGCGAGCGCGTAGGCCAAAGGAATCTCCAGTAGCCAGAAGCCAAAGAAATTCACGACCGTTGGCGTGACGGTGTCTCCGGCGCCGTTAAAAGCCTGCAGCATGACCATGCCGTAGGCGTATCCGATATTGCCGTAGCTAATGATGCGTAGGCAAGAAACCGCGAGCGGCACGACGGCGGGATCGCTGGTAAACAGGTGGATCACTGGCTCTGCAAAAAATACAAAGAAAATACCCACAGAGCCGAGAAATATCATGTTGTACAGTCCGGTACGCCAGACGGATTGTTCGGCGCGCTCCGCTTGCTTCGCGCCGAGGTTCTGGCCGACCAGAGTAGCTGCAGCGTTGCTCAGCCCCCAACTGGGGAGTATGACGAAAATCACGATGCGGATAGCGATGGTG
Organism: Candidatus Acidiferrales bacterium; assembly: GCA_963776365.1. Classification (GTDB taxonomy): domain Bacteria; phylum Acidobacteriota; class Terriglobia; order Acidiferrales; family UBA7541; genus Acidiferrum. Next base: position 234,556 of record CAVZMQ010000018.1, read on the forward strand.
TAGCCGGCGAGCGCGGCGGAGCCAAAGAGGCTGATGATACGCACGAGCGCGATCCAGCTGACGTCGGCAATGGCGAATTGCAAAATGCCCGTGAGCGAGACGCGCACCAGCCGAAGGAGAACGGCAAGATCGAAGCGTAATTGCGAGGAAAGGATGTGAATACGGTCGGTGCCGCGCAAGAGGCGGTAGAACTGGTACAGCACACCGATGCTACGGCCAATGAAGGTGGCAAGGGCGGCACCGGTCACGCCAAGCCTCGGAAATGGTCCCAAGCCGAAAATGAGGCAAGGGTCCAAGATGAGATTGATGATGTTGGAGACCCACAGGAGGCGCATGGCGATGGCGGCATCACCGGCGCCGCGGAAAACGGCGTTGTTGAGGAAGAGCATGAGGATCGCCCCGCAACCGCCCAGCGCGATGCGGGCATAGCTGGCGCCGGTAGCAACGATATGCGGAGATGCACCCATGAGTTGCAGGAGGCGGGGCGCGTAGAACCAGCAGGGCACACCGATGAGAAGCGAGGTAGTCAGGCCCAGAACGATGGCCTGAACGCCTGCTACGGCGGCATCCGCCGGGTCCTTCTCACCGATGCGGCGCGCGACCATCGCCGTGGTGGACATACCAAGTCCGAAGCCTACGGCAATAACCAGGCTCAGGAGCGATTCCGTGAGCCCCACGGTGGCAATGGCGTCGGCGCCAAGCCGGCCTACCCAAAACACGTCAACAACCGCGAAGAGCGATTCCAGCACCATTTCGAGAACCATGGGAATCGCCAGAAGAACGATGGCGCGGTTGAGGCTGCCCGCGGTGAAGTCCTGATGCGAGCCACGAATCGCTTCGCGAATGGAGCCCCAGAAGGTTGAGGGCGGTGAGACAAGTGCAGTTTCCGGCGAACTCATATAATCCCGTGTGTTTCTGCGCGAGCCGGTTTGCGATTGGGAGATGCCCGCGCTGCCAAAGGACAAACAGAAAACGCGTGGAATTCAGGTCCGCGTTAGAAGCGGATCAAAGGGCAGGGATGATACGAGGCTGAAACATGTTTCTTTCCAGATGCGAGCCGAAGCGAAAACCCTCACTGGAAGGATTGTAGCTTAGGGCGTGAAAGAGTGCCAGAGTGTTAGTGAGTGTCAGTGCGACCATGTTGGGCGGTTCTGCAGTGCCCTATTCGAAGAGGCCGAAGACGATGACTCCGGTGAGCGTACCGACAAAGACACGTCCATTGGCGATCATGGGGGTCACGAATTTATTGTCCGCGAAAGCATCGCGGCCGCCGGCCTGGGTGCTGTTATACAACTCATGGGCCAAATTCTCCGCGTCGTAGGCATGCAAAACAGCGGCTTCAGAACCGCGTGCTTCAATGGCCCAGACGATGCCGTTGGAACCACCGTTGGCTGAAACGCTGGGAGTAGCGCCGGGATAAGCAAAATGCGCGTAGGTTTTCGAGGTGGGGTCAGGAACGAGCTTCGCACCGGCAATCGAAAAGGCCTTCAAGGTGTCATTGATAGCGCCAAAGTACAGAGTGCTGTTGAAGTAGGCGGGCATAGAGAACACCTGGCCGGTAAGGGCGTAATCGATTTCCTGATAAATCCCGCGGTTTTTATTGTGCGTGAATTTGCCCATGGCGTTGCGATTCACAACGTAAAGGCGCTTGTCTTTGCCCGCAGCTACGGCAAGCTGCACAACCGCCCCGGAAGTATCTGTAAGGTCAGGAAGAACCAGAACGCCACCGGAGCCGAAATCCTCATCGCGGCCTGATTCGGCTTGGGTATCGTGAGTGTTGAAGTAGTCGACCACCGAGAGAGTTCCACCGGCGCCCGAAAGCTTCAGGAAGGCATTGCCAAAATCGCCGTGGATGGGGAAGCCGGAAGGCGTCAAGACATCGTCAAACGTGCCGTTCGCGTCCGCGATATAGATGAAGCCTTGCGGATCGGCGGCCGGACCCGCACCGGACATCCAGATGGCGCCGTCATTGCCGTTGGGGGTCACATTCAGCACGCTCGTTTGCTTCAGGGTGGCGGCGCCGTAGCCCATGATCCAGCCGGTGTAATCCCCTTCGTCGCAGTGCGAGGCCCAAGAGGTGTAGATAATGCCATCGAGAAGCAGCAAGGAGGCGCGCTCTTTGTACATCTGGGGATCAAACGTGGTGAAACCATGAAGGTCCGGAAAAGTCGCCGCGATGGTCGTGGGGCTGCCCGATATTTCAGCACCCGATGTAATGTCCAAGGCGTGAAGACGCTGGAAATATTTGCCGTAACTGTCTTTTGACATCGCGACCAAATAAAGAGTGCCGCCATTTTTGTTGAGCGACATGACTGGAGTGGCAGTGATTCCGATTTCCGGGCTGACTTGGGCACAATTGCGATCGTCGCTGGGAATTTCTTCAGCACCAAGTACGGTGACGTGCCAGAGCTGATCCAGGGTATCGGCGTCGAAGGCGTAAACGGAATCGTGTTCGGTAGCAACGAACACAACGTTGCGGGAACTGCCCGCGACGCGGAGGTTTGAGACGTAGAGCGGCTCGGCATCCACCAGACCATCGGTTTGTAGAAATCCGAGTTTGCCGAAATGAGCGTAGCGGACATTGTCGAGCGTGAGGATGGGTTCGTTGAGGTTCTGGCCAGTACGTGCCACATCGTTGTGGTAGGTAAGTACATTGGCAGTACTGGGCGGAGTAGGCTTCCCGGCAAGGGCAGACAGAGCCCGGCGCCAAGACGAAGGAGAAGGCCGTTCTGGAGTGTTGAGACTGGCTCCGCGCGGACTTCGCTGCAAACCCGCGCCAAGGAATAAAGCGATCAGCGTTGCGCCAACGGAAAGCACAGTGGTGGCGGGTCGTTTCCGCAAAGCAATCCTCCGACGGTCCACTCAGTTGACGCGGCGAGGCGGAGAAAGGTTACGCCGGCAGAGCGTGTAGACAGGGGCATATCTTGCTATTAGATCTGGTTATTTCTTTAGAGCTTTACAGCGGAATGTTGCCGTGCTTTTTCTTCGGGTTGGTGTCGCGTTTGTTTTCCAGGGCACGCAGGGAGGTGATGATGAGCTTGCGGGTGTCGGCAGGCGCGATGACACCGTCGAGGTAGCCACGTTCGGAGGCGACGAAAGGATTGGCAAAGCGGTTACGAAATTCGGCGATTTTTTCCTGGCGGAGTTTGCCGCGTTCGCTGGGCAGAGCGGCATTCAGTTCCCGCTTGTAGACAATGTCCACGGCGCCTTCGGGGCCCATTACGGCAATTTCCGCGGTCGGCCACGCGTAATTGGCATCGGTGCGGATGTGCTTGGAGGCCATGACGCAATAAGCGCCACCATAGGCTTTGCGGGTGATGACTGTAATTTTGGGGACGGTGGCTTCGGCGAAGGCGAACAGCAATTTCGCGCCGTGCTTGATGATGCCGCCGTATTCCTGCTGAGTGCCGGGAAGAAAGCCGGGGACATCTTCGAAGGTAATCAGCGGGATGTTGAAGGCATCGCAGAAACGCACGAAACGCGCACCTTTGACGGAAGCATTAATGTCGAGAGTGCCGGCCAGGAAAGCGGGCTGATTCGCGACGATACCGACGGGCCGCCCATCCAGACGGGCAAAGCCAACCACGATATTTTTGGCGAAGTGCTGGTGAACTTCGAAAAGATAGTTCTCATCGACAATGGCGTGAATCACGTCTTTGATGTCGTAGGGCTTTTGCGGATCCTCGGGAACAATGCTATTTAACAATTCTTCGCGGCGATCGATGGGGTCGTTTGTGGCACGGCGCGGCGGGTCTTCCAGATTATTTGAAGGCAGGAAGCTGAAAAGTTCGCGAATCATGGCGCAGCATTCGGCGTCATCACGGGAAACAAAATGCGCCACGCCGCTGGTAGCGTTGTGCGTTATGGCGCCACCCAGCTCCTGCTTGGTGACTTCTTCATGGGTGACCGTTTTGATGACATCGGGCCCGGTGACGAACATGTAGGAAGTGTCACGGGTCATCAGGATGAAGTCAGTGATCGCGGGGGAATAGACGGCACCTCCCGCGCATGGCCCGAGAATGGCGCTAATTTGCGGAATCACGCCGCTGGCCAACGTGTTACGCAGAAAGATGTCGGCGTAGCCGGCGAGCGAAGCGACACCCTCCTGGATTCGCGCGCCGCCAGAATCGTTCAGCCCGATCACCGGAGCGCCATTGCGCATGGCCAGGTCCATGATCTTGCAGATTTTCAGGGCATTGGTTTCCGAAAGCGAACCACCGAACACCGTGAAATCCTGGGCGAACACGTAAACGAGGCGGCCGTCGATGCGTCCAAATCCGGTGACGAAACCATCGCCCGCCGGGCGGTTTTCGTCGACGCCGAAATCGATGCAGCGATGACGGACGAACTTGTCTAGCTCTTCGAAAGTGCCCTCGTCGAGAAGAATCTGGATGCGTTCGCGGGCGGAAAGCTTGCCGGCATTGTGCTCGCGCTCGCGGCGCCCGGGGCCGCCGCCGGCTTCCGCTTCGGCAGACATGCGGCTCAACTGATCCAGGCGATCGGCTTTCACGGAACATTCCCGGGTCACGTGATTCTTTTCAGCCAAGAGGGCCTCCCTCGGAGGGATTCGGTTTCGGAGCGAAGATGAGCACGGCGAGATGTGTGGCAAGCCAAACCGTGCCCAACAGCAGCACCACGCCAAGGAGCAGCTCCGCGATGATGGCTCCCGTGCGAGCCATGGGCGATTCGATGACAAGGACGTAGCGAGTGGCACGAACGAGGAGAGCCATGGAACTAAGTGTCATGGCGACAATAAGAATCGCGGTCAGAATGGACAACAAGGCGTGTTTCATAACGCGTTTCTGGGTTGTTTGGGCTGCAGGCCAAAGGATATCGCAATCGCCAGTAAAGCGGTATGCGAGGGCGGTCGCAGGAGACCGAGTGGCAAGATCCGCCTCGGAGGGTAGTCCCTATTCAGATTAACGGAGGCCCGACCAGTCGTCGGCCACGAGGATGGAATCGCTGGGGTTCGCGGGATCGTACTTCACACTGGCTTGCTGGCCTGCCATCAGGCGTTCGAAACGTACCTGGCTTTCGAGGCCGGTGATGTCCTGAGCCGTGTGATAAGTGACGCCGGAAATGGAATAGCTGTAGGAGACCATGTGGCGAGGGCGCATATCCGGCAACGGACGCGAGCGCGATGCGAGTAAGTTGCGCCGTTCTTCTTGCGGCTCGACAGGCTGCTCGTTGAGTTCGACCACCTGGCCCTCGGCGATGCGGCCGATGAGATTGAGATGGAGCCTGCGTTTGCGTTCGGCTTCCTCGGGATCGACATTTGGACGCATGAACGCGAAAACGATCAAACCAATAGCGAGGATGCTTCCCGCACCCAACGCGAGCACTAACTTCCAATCCGCTAGGACTTCTTTCACTGCACTACCCCTTACTTTGTGAACATGGATTTATGGGGATCAACGAGAATGGCGTCGCCAGGTTTGCGAGTCTGCGAAGCCGATGCGTGTCTCCCCACGAGAATTATTCTAGCGAAAATTGATTCACCGGAGCGAGACCAGTGTCGGAGGCGTGCACCGGATTACGCAATACCCCAATTCCGCTCACGGAAACCTCGACGGTGTCGAAGGCCGTCAGTGGTCCAACCCCGGCTGGAGTACCGGTGGCGAGGAGATCGCCCGGCATGAGAGTCATCACCCGGGAGATCCAGCGAATCAGGAAGGGAACGGGATAGGCCATGAGGGAGGTGGTGCCCGATTGGCGCAACTGGCCGTTGACGTGACAGGTTACGAAGGCGTTGGTGGGGTCCAACTGAGTTTCAATATGGGGGCCGACGGGGCAGAAGGTGTCGAAACCCTTGGCGCGGGTGAACTGCACATCAGTTTTTTGAAGGTCGCGAGCGGTGACGTCGTTCACGCAGGTATAGCCAAGGACGTACGAGAGGGGATCTTGGTCGTCGCGAAGATGAGAGCATTTTTTGCCGATTACCACGCCCAATTCGCCCTCGTGCTCCATGCGATTGGAAGCTCCAGGAAGAATGATCGGCTGGTCGGGGCCGATCATTGCGGAAGGGGGCTTGAGAAAAATGAGCGGCTCTTTGGGCATCTCGTTCCCAAGTTCCGTGGCGTGGGCAGCGTAATTGCGACCAACACAAACAATCTTGCTGGGATCGCAGGGGGCGAGAAGGCGAACATGGCTTGGTTCCCAGGTTTTATACCCTTCGACCCACCCGCCCCAGGGTGTGCCGCCAATTTCGCGAATTGCGTCGGGTTCTAAGATGCCATAGACCGGCGGGTGAGAGCGCCCCGCCGCTTGAAGGAGCGGCAAGAACCTGCAAAATTTCATCTGTTAATTCGCTCAGTGACGCGTGTGAGAATCATCCGTGGCGTGGACTCTCCAGATGATCGTACCAATCCAGGAGACGGTGGCAAAGACCAAATAGCAGATCGCTCCGAGAGCAAAGACGTGGAGCGCGGTGCAGTACTGCTCCAACATGACGAACTTGAAGCAGCAAACGCGGTAGCTAAAGGTGAGAAGGCTCCAGGCGAGCAGACCGGAGCACAGGAGATCCGCGGGCGAGCGGAAGAAGCGCAGCACGGGCAGCGAGGCGAGGAAAGCTAGAAGAGCAGCTCCGCCGATATTGCGCTCCAGGGCAAGCGGCTCTAGGAGAGGAGCGCGATTGGCAAGGAGCAGCCAGGTACTGAAAACGGTCGACAGAAGCAGGCCGACGAAGATACCCATACGGATCGAAGGATCTTTGAATACCTCAAGGTCAGTGAAACCGGCACGATGACGTGTTGCGACTGCGGGCATGGGTGATCAAGCTCCCAGCGGGTCTACCCCCATTTGTAAAACCCGGATCGAAAAGAAAAGTTACGGGATTTGGACCAGAGTTACGGTGCTCGGACTGCTTTCGTTGCCTGCGCGATCCACGGCAGTGACGGTATACCAGTAACGGCGACCCGACAGCACCGCGGCATCCCGGAACGACGGAGTGGGCAGGAGCTCTTGCGTCAGAAGCTGTCCCTGAGCGTTTTCACTCTCACTCCGATAGACGCGATAACCGGCCAGGTCGGTTTCCAAATTTATGGACCAGGAAAGGTCCACGACAAAAGAACCCGTGTTCGGTCCCGGTACTACGGCGGAGACCAGGTCACGCGGGGCGGTGGGAGGGAAAATATCTTTAGGAGTAAGGATGGCGGCGTTCGAATCGCCGGATTCAAGGAGCGTGCCGCCTTCGCTGATGACAGCGCGAAGCACGTAAGCATAGGTCCTGCCGAAATCGAAGGTGGAGTCCTGATACTCCGGGACTTTGGTGGTCGCGAGTTGCACCAGAGGGAGCCTCCAAATTGCTGCGTGAAGGTCCTTCTCCGCGGCAGGAGCGGAGGCCGGATCAAGTTCGCCACGGTAGATGTGAAATTCTGTGAGCGCCGGGAGTTGGGCGCCCGCTGAGGTAGTGGTGGGAGCCGTCCAAGCGAGCTCAATGGCTTTTTCGTCATTGAGGCGAGCTTGCAAGTCATCAATGCGTTTAGGTACGGGATAAAGCGCGACGGAAACCTCATTGGAATCGGCAGAGACTTTGCGTTCGCTGACCCGGGTGCGCACCCGAAAAAGAGCGGTTTCTCCCGTGCGAGCGCGCAGTTCCTCAGGCTGAAGGGGATCGGGGAACGATACATGGCCTTCGCGGACATAGGTGGCAAGAATGGGGCCAGGCACCGTGTCGACGAGATGGAACGAGCGAGGATCGGTTGTGCCGTCGGGACGCAAACTTCCGCGCCAGACCTCGAGTGTAGGAGTTTGCGTAAGACTTAGGCCAAGTGTGCTTTTGTGCGGAAGGCTAAAGTCCAGCAGGACCGCGTCGCCTACCTGCTTCGCTTTGAGATCGGTGACCGCCACAGGAATGGGCGGAGAAGGGGGAGTCGGTTCCCCGGGAGCGCCGCAGCCCGCCGCCAGCATGCAGATCAGCAAAGGGTAAAAGGAAGCAAGGAAAGCGAGCGCGGCGGGCGGGTTGGCTTTCGCCACTATTCTCCGGTTCATGAGCACTAGCGATTATAGGATGTAACGGCTGAGATCCTGATTCTTTACGATGTCCGCAAGCTGCTTGTTGACGTAAGCCGCGTCGACCTTGACGGTTTTCTTCTTCAGGTCGGGAGCCTCGAAGGAAAGTTCGTCGAGAACCTTCTCGAGAATCGTGTGCAGACGGCGCGCCCCTATATTTTCCGTGGCTTCGTTCACGGTGGTGGCAAACCGCGCGATCGTTTGTACCGCATCTTCGCTGAACGAAAGCTTGACGCCTTCCGTGTCGAGCAGGGCGATATACTGCTTGATGAGCGCGTTCTTAGGCTCCGTCAGGATGCGGATAAAATCTTCTTCCTTGAGCGATTGCATCTCCACGCGAATCGGCAGGCGGCCTTGGAGTTCAGGGATCAGGTCCGAAGGTTTGGTGACGTGAAACGCCCCGGCGGCAATAAATAGGATGTGGTCGGTGCGAATCATGCCGTAACGGGTGTTGACGGTAGTGCCTTCGATGATCGGCAGAATGTCTCGCTGCACGCCTTCGCGGGAAACATCGGGGCCGTGGCCGGATTCGCGTCCGGCGACCTTGTCGATCTCGTCGACGAAGATGATGCCCATCTGCTCGGCGCGCTCGACAGCCACGCGGGTGACCTGCTCCATATCTAGGAGCTTGTTTTCCTCTTCCTGGATGAGGTATTCGAAAGCATCGGCAACTGACATTTTGCGTTTCTTCTTTTGCTGGCCAAAGATGCCGCTGAAACTGTTCAGCATGTCCTTGACGTTTACATCCATTTCCTCAATGCCCTGATTGGAAATAATTTCGAAGGAGGGCATGGAACGCTCGCGCACTTCCAAGTCCACAATGCGCTGGTCGAGCTTGCCCTCGCGCAACTGCGCGCGCAATTTTTCACGGGTGCGCTTGGTTTGTTCGCGCTGCGCGGCGATTTCGCTTTCGGGCGTGCCGTCGGCCGGAGGAGGCGCCGGTGGCAGGAGAAGGTCGAGAATGCGATCTTCAGCGGCTTCTTCGGCGCGGTCGGCCACTTCGTCGAGCTTTTCTTCACGGACCATGTCGATGGAAGTTTCCACCAAGTCGCGGACCATAGATTCGACATCGCGGCCGACGTAGCCAACTTCCGTGTACTTGGACGCTTCGACTTTGACAAACGGGCACCCGGCCAGACGGGCGAGGCGGCGCGCGATTTCCGTTTTACCGACGCCGGTGGGGCCGATCATTAGGATATTTTTGGGTAGGACATCCTCGGCAATCTCGGGAGGCAGCTTCTGACGGCGCACGCGATTGCGTAACGCCACTGCGACAGCGCGCTTGGCCGCAGCCTGGCCAACGATGTATTTGTCCAGCTCCTTCACAATTTCGCGCGGGGTCATATCATCGAGGGCGGGAAGGACTTCTTCCTCTTCGGCGTGACCGGAGCCGTTCGCTCCCGGGAAAAGCGTGATTTCCTTGTCCGATTTGGTGCTCATTCGTTTTAACCTTGCCTGCGCTACGGGATAGGTTCAGGCGCTTTCTTTAGATTTCCTCGACGGTAAAATTCGCGTTGGTGTAGATACAGATTTCGCTGGCGATACGCATGGCTTCGAGAGCGAGCTCCTTCATGGCCAGCTTGGAGTGCTTCAGGAGCGCGCGGGCGGCGGAGAGCGCGTACATGCCGCCGGACCCGATGGCACACAGGCCGTCGTCAGGTTCGATGACGTCGCCGTTGCCGGACAGGACGAAAGTGGCTTTAGCGTCGGCGACGATCAGCAACGCTTCGAGATGACGCAGGGCGCGGTCTTTGCGCCACTCCTTGGCCAGTTCCACGGAGGCCTTTTGCAGATTGCCGGAATGTTCCTGAAGCTTGCCTTCGAAGCGTTCGAAGAGCGAAAGCGCGTCGGCGGTGGAGCCGGCGAATCCAGCGAGGACCCTGTCGTTGTAAAGGCGGCGTGTTTTTCTGGCGGTGTGCTTCAACACGTGATCGCCCATGGTGACCTGGCCATCGGCGATGAGGACGACTTTATTTTCCTTGCGCACGCAGAGCACGGTAGTGCCGTGCAACGGTGCGTCTCCTGAAGAATTTCGCATTCAGTAAGTATACCGCGACGGCGGATTTAGGGCATGGCGAGGGGACAGGCTCAGGTTCAGTTGAGAAGAGGAATTTCGTGGAAGGAGAGCACTTTGTAGGTTAGGGGTCCTCGCGCGCTGCTGGTCAGGCAGCTGCTGTAATTAATGCCAAAACCGGGGGTCGTGCCGAAACTCGTTTGGCTGCCGTAAAAGGCGGGACCCAGTGCCGTTCCGGAGAGAAGTGCGCCAGAGGAATCGCGTGTTTTGGCTACCAGCATCGCGCCGTTCACACCGCCCGCGCCGTTCTTGCTGGAAGAGAAAGTGCCCTGACCGACAACCAGGACGAGTCCGTTCCAGGTCGCATCGGGATCATAGTAGAGAGTTCCAGTGACGAGCAGCAGGCCATAACCTGCGTTGTGCCAACCATTCAGATTCAAGTCTCCATTCACAACAATTGTCATTGGATTGGTTGCAGACATCAAGGGAGCGACACTGGAAATATTGGCGCCGGTTGCCGGTCCCGGGATGATGACATCGGCGCTATTCACCACATCCTGCATAATGGCGTCAAGCGTTGCCGGAGTCTGCCAACTCTGGCGCAAAACCTGGGCAGGAGGACTGAGATTCAAATTGGAAAGGCTCGGCGTAGTGGAGGTATAGCCGGGCGGAGGCGGAGGAGCAGTGAGGGGGAATCCCGGATAGCTGGATTTCTCCGGGTTGGCCACGGTGAAGATAGAGGCGTAATCGGCCGCATTGGTGTACCCCACGGACGGAACCGCGTTAGGTAGTCCCGGGGGCGGGGGAGGATTGCAGCTATCCACCCCGTTGAGTTGGTAGCTCGGATTGCTGGGCGATTGGAAAACCACTCCGTTTCCATCGAGGGTCAACGCGGCGGGGAAACTCTGATCGTCCGCGTCAGGCGAAATGATCAACGGCGCTACGATATATTGCAGCACGCGACGGCCGCCGTTCGGAGCCACAGCGAGGGCAGTAATCTCCAAGGCCTCAACCGCCGTCGAAGACATTTCCGTTCGCAGCGGCGGTAGCTGCATCGGTGGCGTAGATGGCGGTGGACAGGCCGACGAGGGTGAAGGCACGAGACCGGGTACAGTTTGGTAGGCGATGTTAAGGTTGGCTGGATCATAGAACAGAATGCCCGGATCCGTGGCAGTGCCGTCTCCGTTGACATCGAGCTTGAGAGCCTGTTCCGTGACAGGATTGATGCGTACCCATTTGTAAGGAGGGCCTGGGAGAGATGCCCCGTTGATGGAGGATACGGAAGGGATCTGGGTAACGTTCACGCTGCTCAGGCCACCCGGGAATTCCGTGACATATTCGGTATCGGGATAGTTTGCGGGATTGGCGCTGGTGGGATCGACGGTCTCGCCCGCGCCCGGATTCGTGATGTACACGACCTGGTTCGTGCACCAGGCGGGGATCGCACCCGTCAGGTCAAACAACACACCGGTGTAATTTCCCGCCTTGTTAATGAAATCCTGGTTCTTCCAGAGCAGGCGACCGCGGGCTTCTTCCAGACCAGCCATCGCGGCGTAGTAGGCGCTCGTGGAGGTGCGGTAATTCCCAGCAAGGGAGCTGTCTGTGCCCGAGGAGATCACCAAGGCGATCGCCACCACGCTGATGAGCATCAGCGCGAAAATGGCAATGAGCATAGCAACGCCCTTTTCGGTGGGCCATTTGGCTCTTCGCGATTTGAAATGCCCGTTCATTCCTGCGTGATCCTCAATTAGTCGGATTCGACCGATGGCCCCGGCCGGTCAATTCCATCAACATCAGTGATTGCGTTTGCATGTCGTTCTGCGGAGTCTTAACGATCAAAGTGACGTCGACGTCGCTGATGTTCTTGGGCGCGTTGTAACCGGCAGCCAAGGTGCACGGCTGAGAACCCGAAGGCGCGCTGCAGGAGTACTGAAAAACGGGGACCGGGCCAACGGGAAACATGGACGGATATTGCGTGCGGATTTGGCTAAGCAGCGGGTCCGGTACGTTGTTCATCACGTTTTGGACAAAAGGAGTCATCAAAGTGGCCGGCGCTGTAGCCGACACCGGGTCGGCTCCCACCGTTTTGGCGACAACGGTGCGAAAGAGTGTGGTGCCGATAAGTTGGTAGCGAATCCAGCTGACGCCGTTTCCAAAATCGGTCTCGACGATCAAATCGAAATCACCGGGGGTGGGATCGCATGTCAGTCCAACCTGGCAGGCGGAATTCGAAGTGTATCCCGGATCCCAAGCAAACGGACTCAGGGCGTAGCTTGCGGGGAACGTGGTATTCGAAAACAATCCAATCGAAGGGTACCCGGAAATATTGATGTCGCGGACGATTTGATCGATACCCAAACGCGCTTCCTGGAACGCGCCGGACATCTGGGTCTCACTGCTGTAGCGCTGCTGGCTGAGCTGCAGGAGCGCGAACATCGCGGCGCAGATGACCAGGAAAATGGCCATGGCGATCATGAGTTCGAGGATCGTAAAGCCACGGCTGCTTGTCGATGAACAGGCCATCTATTTTTCCACCAGCATATCCAAGGTGACCGGCAAAGTAGGCGAACGCATGCCACGCCGGAAAACGCCGAGAATGATGCGCCGCGAGATCACGGCACGCGCGGGATTCGTGTTGGTAATGACGGCCCAACGCACATCGGTTGTCGTGCCGAGAGGATCGTTGGGATCGCTATAGATAAAGCTGTAACCACCCACGGGACCGGCGGTGAAATCGATGATCGGGGAACCCTGAAACATGACCACAGGGCTGCCGACCAATTGATTCGGCTGCGTCGGATCTCCTAATTGACATTGGTCGCCCGACGGGCAGAGGACACCGAGCGTATCCGTGAAAAACGTGGCGTATAGGGGCTGTTCGCGCATGGCTTCCATTTCGCGCTGGGCAAAAACCAGGGCGGTGCCGTCATTGCGATTGTTGGAATTGAGCATGACGGAAGCAGGCACGAGTTGAGCCACGGCCACCAGGCCGACGATGACGATGGCGGTAGCCATCAGCATTTCCACCAGCGTGAAGCCGCGCTGCGCGCTCCGCCGGGCAAATCGGGTTGTGGTATTTACGTGCATCCCGGCCCTACCGTTGTTGCTGCCAATTCCCCGAAGCATCGCCGGTCCAAATCTGAATGGAGCCCGCCGGCAAGAGCAAAACGGCACGAAATCCAGCTTCGGGTGTCACCGTGCTCGCCAGATAAAAGACCGTTACGTTCGTGGGTGGAACCACCGCGCCGCGAGCGTCGAACCAGGTCACGGAGCCTGTGGGAGAAGGAGAAGTGGTGGATATCGAGCCAACCGCATTGGAGATGAGGGCCGACGTGTTGGGCACGCCCCCCGCGTCAACCAGGTTTCCGCTCGGACCCAATAGCGTCATTTTCTCCGTGGGATCCAGCACACCGCTACGATCCGAATCTGCCCACACGTTAGTCATTCCGGGATTTGCCGCGGAAGGCTGGACAATGCAGTCCACGGACTTGTTCAGACGAATCGCTTCATAACGGGTGAGACGCAAGATATTCGCCATCTGATTCGCGGCGGTCGACAGTTGATAGGAATGATAGGCGCGGAGGAAGGCGGGGATACCTACGGCCATCAAAACCATGGCGACCGCGAGCGTAACAACAAGCTCGGTGAGACTCAAGCCGGTGTGCCGCTTGACTGACGGGCGCACTGCGATGGTTACCTCTCATCCCACCATAATCGAAAACCAACCAGGTACAGACCTTGTTAGGGGTCCCGACTGGGCCTATAAATTAACAGGGTTTTGGCTGCTTCGATAGGCAGTATTGCTTTAGATAATAGTCTCAGTTGTATCAGAAGAATAAATCAGGGCGCCGTACACCGAAACGACAGAGGATTGTTGACAACTCACTTCTGCGCTTTGACCTTGCCGCCGGTGTCCTTAAATTTTTTCTGGAGAGCGGCTTCGGTGAAAAAATCGGGCGAAAGACCCGGGGAGTTTGAACAGGAGTTGAAAAAGATTTGGTGAGTGCGGCGGCCGTTGTGCTCGCGGCTGATCTGCATGGGAGTTTGCACACCTTCCTGTGCTCGGTAGTTCGAATAAATGGTGACGTCCTCGTCCTTGTCGTGCATTTCTTCGTTGGGAGTAACGGAAACCGAGCGCAGGGGCAGATGGCTCAGGCGATCCAGGGCCAAACGCACCTTTCGATCGTTTTCATCGGTGAAATCGACCCACTCCACTTCCCGCATGTCGGAGGTACCCGAGCCCGCGTAATACAGGAAAACGCCGTCCTCGTTGGCGCGGTGCAAGAGCAAATTACGGACGTTGCGCTTGAGGGAAGCCTGAAATTCTTCCACCACGGTAGTGTCCGCTTCGTTCACGCCGCTCTTGTCCATGGTCCAGCCCTGGTCACCACTAAACAACTGAATGAACTCCCCACCCTTGATGGGCAGATTCCCCCAGAGAACGGCGAACAGGCCGCCCTTGGTGGTTTTCACCACATATTCCGTGCGATTTTTATCAGGAAACTCCCAATAGGTGCGCATCATCGAGTAGCCCAGGGTGCCACCGTTGCGATCGAATTGTGCCACGCGACCTTCGCAGTCGCTGAAGGACTGTTGGCGATAGAGATCGCCGCCCAAAGCATCGACCGCCTGCTTTAGCAGCTGCCGAGCCTTGGCCTTGTTCGCATCGGGATCCATGTTGTCTGGATTCTGTGCGTGGGCGACAAACGTGAGAGATGCCGCGAGCATCGCGAGAATAGGGGCGAGCCGGCCAAGTTTTCGTAGGCTTAACCGCACAACACTGAGCCTCCATTCACATTAAGGATTTCGCCGTTGATGAAATTTGCCAGGTCGGAAGCCAGGAACAGGATCGGCCCAGCCACCTCCTCAGCCGTAGCGGCACGGCCGAGGGGAATCGCGCTGGAAGCCATTTTCTTACCCGACCTTGTGTTCAATACTGGGTTAGACATGTCCGTGGCCACCCAACCCGGAGCAACGCTATTGATCAAGATGCCATGAGGTGCCAATTCGGTGGCCAGGCCCTTCACTAAGCTGATGATGCCGCCCTTGGATGCCCCATAGTGTGTGTGGAACGCCTCGCCGCGTTGGCCCGCGGTGGAGCTAATAGCAATGATCTTTCCGGACTTTTGCTGGATCATGTGCGGCACGGCAAAATGAATCACCGAATAGACGCTCGTCAGGTTGATGCGGATCATGTCGTCCCATTGCTTCTCTGTCATTTTTTCGATGGCGAGGTCTTCCAGGTTCCAGATACCGGCGTTGGGCACGAGAATGTCCAGGCGGCCGAGACGTTGAATAGCGTGCTCGACGAGCTTGCGATTGTCTGCATGCTTGCCCGCATCCGCTTTGAAGGCTTCCACGCGGGTACCGTGCTTGCCGGCCTCCTGCTCCATTTGACGTGCGGCCTCCTTGGCGGAGTTGTAACTGAACACCACGTCAGCGCCCGCCTGGGCGAACAATTTGACGGCAGCCGCACCAATTCCGCGCGAACCTCCGGTAATGAGAGCCGCCTTGCCTGCCAGTGAGATCATGTTTCCCCCGTATTCGATTCGTTAGATGAGAAAGCGGTTGGACCTGAGTTACGAATTCAAGGTGGGGACGTTGCGTGCTCCCCGGGCGGTGGTGACCAACTCCGAAAACAAGCGTGAGGCAAGAGCGTCGCCACGCATACGTTCCGGGTGCCACTGCACGCCGATCACCCAGTTGGCGTCACCGGTCCATTCCACGCCTTCGACAATGCTGTCGCTGGCTTGAGCGGTGATGCGCAATTGACGCCCGGGCATAGCGACGGACTGGTGATGTGAACTGTTGACCACAGCCTGAGTGCCGCGCGCCATTCGGGCCAATTGGCTTTCGGGCGTAAAGCGGACATCGTGGAGCGGGTCATCCAGCGGTTCGGGCTGAATGTCTTTTCTGCGATGGGCCAGGGTTGTGCCCGTTTCCGTGCGCAGATCCTGGATAAGGGTGCCGCCGAGGAATACGTTAAGCAGCTGGCAGCCATAGCAGATGGCCAGGACAGGTTTTTGTTCGGCAAAGGCATGGCCAAGGATGGCACGGTCGGTCTCCTCGCGCAGCAAGTCAGGCGGTTCGGATTGTCCACGGTTCGAAGCGCCGTATTCCGCAGGATTCACATCCGCCGGGCTCCCTGGGAGCACGAACCCGTCGATATCGCCAAGAACGGAGTGAACAGAGTCCGGGTTGGCCAGAGAAAGCAATACCGGGTCGCCGCCGGCCAAGGTGACGGCATCGGCATAATTCTGGATCTTCGCAAGATTTCCGGCAACCTCCTCTTGCGAGGTTCGCCAGGGGATGCCAATCCTAGGTCGGTTGAGGCCGTTGTGAGTCATGGGAACTGAGAATCGTAACATCGGGGCGTGAAGCGCGGCAACCGGACCAGGAAAATGGAACGGCCTACTGACATCTCTATCTGCCTGTGAGGTTGAACTGTTCAGCGCATGAGCGACGTTGGATGAGAAGGAGAATGGGGCTGGAGTGATGGCCATGGGCATGGGCGTTGCCGTCCGCACCCAAGGGCCGAGAATGTTCGATTCGATTCGCCACACGGTGCAGCGGGTGAACAACCAACAAGTTGTGCATGACGCTCAGACAATGGGCGAGATCATTTCCGGCTCGATCGCCAGCCAGCGGTTTTCCATGATTCTTCTTGGTGCTTTCGCCGGGCTGGCGCTTCTTCTGTCCAGCATTGGAATCTACGGGGTGATCTCTTACATAATGGGGGCCAAACCCGGGAGATCGGCATACGCATGGCTCTCGGCGCACAAGGCTGAGACTGCACATGATTCTCCGCAACGGGGCGTTGTTAGCTTTGCTCGGAGCCGTCATTGGCCTGGCGCCTCTCTCGGCTTGACTCGCATTTGTCTTGGTATGCTGTTCGGCGTGAGTCCCGCCGATCCGATCACGTTCATCTCCGTGGCAGTGTTGCTGGTGAGTATCACCGCATGCTACTTTCCGGCGCGCCGCGCGACAAGGGTCGACCCGGTAATCGCACTTCGTTATGAGTAAAACCGCCGCTGGTTCACTTGGGCGACGGAGGGCGGTCGAGAATGGGCTGATCGCGGCCCTCGAGTGTGTAGGGAATATCGTGGGCATCGAGTTCGAAGACGACCACGGAGTACTCACCCCGCTGACCGGGAAGGAATGCGCCGGGTAGGTAGAGTGTTTGTTGCGGGCCGATGTTCCAGATGCGACCTAGCAGTTGACCCCTAATCCACAGCGCGCCCTTGGTGAACGCGCTGGTGTCGAGGAACGTATCCGCAGCTTCAGTTACGTTGAGGGCGCCGACGTAGAAGCACGGACCAATACACGGGGTGTGCTTGAACTTGAGGGGCAGGTTTAGTGGCTTTGTCATCGGAAGGGAGTAGATATCCCAACCGAGGAGCGGTTCGCCCGCGAGCGTGACTTCTTTGGTGATGCCTTTACGTTCTTGTCGAAGAATGGGATTGAAATTAATGCGGCCGCTGTTCTCGACAAGGATGTCCAGCCGCGCGCCATTCCTCGGCACTTTCAAGGGCAGAGAATTTTGCGCGAGACGGCGATCAAGCTTGCCGACCAGCTGGCCGTCCAGGTAAATCTGAGCGTAATCGTGGAGTTGATCAAGAACGAGATCCCCTTCGGCGGGACCTTCGAGCTGCTTGCGATAAAGAATGTAGCCATAAGCCTGATCTAGATCCTCCATGCTGAGCACTTGTTCGGAGTGCGTCGGCGCGGGAAGCACGCTCCACAGGGAGATCCCTTCTTCCAGTTTGAATTCAGGGATTTTCATCGCCGGCGCTACTGTGGGTACGTCGGGAGGGGTGACGCCGGTGGCTTTGGCGATGACGTCGCGGAACCTAAAATACTTCGCAGTGGGACGGCCGCTCTCGTCTAGTGGAGCGTCGTAATCGTAACTGGTGACGTCGGGCTCGTAGTTCTTGCCATCGCTATTGGCGCCGTTCATCCAGCCGAAGCTGGTGCCACCGTGGAACATATACAGGCTGACGGAATAGCCCTGGCGCAAAATCCAATCGAGGTTGGAGGCTTCGTTCTCGGCGTTGGTCACACCACGTTTGCTGCCCCAGTGATCGAACCAGCCGTCCCAAAATTCGCTACTGAGAAAAGGGCCGTTGGGCCGCAACTTTTTCAGTTTGGCGAATTCAGCCTGCGCGGCTCCCGCGTCGCCGCCACCAAAATTAATTCCCACAGGCAGATCCGGAAGCGACCCGGCGGGGATTTCGTCGGCGCCATCGGCGGTGTAAAGCTGAGCTTTGGTGAACCCGGCGTCAATGAGCATCCGATGGATGTCGCGCATGTAGGCGTGATCGTCGCCAAACGATCCATATTCATTTTCTACCTGCACAAGGATAATCGGGCCGCCGTCACCGATCTGTAGCGGTGCGAGTTCCTGGCCCAGACGGTTAATCCAGCGCGCGGCGGGTTGCATGAACTTCGGATCGCGGCTGCGCACAATGGTGGCGGGGTCTTTCAACAGCCATGCGGGGAAGCCGCCGAATTCCCATTCGGCGCAGGCGTACGGGCCGGGACGGAGAATGACGTAAAGCCCCTCCTGCTGCGCCTCGCGAACAAATTCGGCCACATCGAGATTACCAGAGAAATCGAACACTCCGGGGCGCGGCTCGTGGGCGTTCCAGAAGACGTAGGTGGTCACGGTGTTTAAGCCCGCAGCTTTGGCCATGCGAAAGCGATCGCGCCAGTAGGCACGGGGAATGCGCGCGTAATGCATTTCGCCGGAGATGATGCGAAAAGGCTTGCCGTTCAAAAGGAATTGGCCGTCGTGGACGGCGAATGTTTCGGAAGCGTTTTGCTGCGCCCGCATATTCGAAGGAGCGAGCAGTGTGACCAAAAGAAGAAAGAGGTAAAGGGGACCGGGACGCATGGTATCAGTTTGCCAGTGGTAACGCGCGGGACACAAGACAACACCGGATGCCACGAAGCCATGCTCGGTCATCCTGAAGCTATCTCGCCGGGGCAAGTGAAGGAGCTCGACTTACGTTCTCTGCTGGATCGTTCACGTCGAGGTTCTTCGGGCATCCTCAAGGAATTCTGCTCTCAAGACTTTCGATGGTGCAAGGGACTAGGCGCGTTTGGCGAGTGATTCAGCGCGAGCCTGAGCGAGGCAGAATTCCGGGCCATGGAAGAAGGAGGGGAGTTCGCCGAGGCGCTGCTGGAGTTTTTCGAACTTGTCGGCGCGCAGGGTGACGTGTCCCAGCTTGCGTCCGGGTCGCGGGGACTTTCCGTAGAGGTGCAGATGGGCGTTGCGCACACGCAGAACGTCTTCGCTGCAAGGAAGTTCGCCGATCAAGTTGATCATCGCAGAAAAGCCCATAGTGGCAGTCGAGCCAAGGGGCATGGCGAGAATGGCGCGCAGGTGATTCTCAAATTGGCTGGTGGCGGCGCCCTCGATGGACCAATGGCCGGAATTGTGGACCCGGGGTGCAATCTCATTGGCGAGAAGCTGCCCGTTTAGTTCGAACAGCTCGAGGCAGATAACGCCGGCGTAGTCCAGCGCTTCCAGGATTTTCTGCGCGTAGCGCTCGGCGGACGGCTGAAGAGCGGAAGAGAGATGTGGGGCAGGGGCCAGCGACAGGCGCAAAATTCCGTCACGATGATGGTTCTCAACTAGCGGGTAAAAGGTGATTTCGCCGGTGCGGCCGCGAACGGCCAGGATCGAAAGCTCGCGCGTGAAGGTGACAAATTTTTCCAAAATGAGCGGGACATTGGGAAGTTCTTCCCGGGCTCTGTCCACATCTTCTTGCCTCCGCAGAAGCCATTGGCCCTTGCCGTCGTAGCCGAGACGGCAAGTCTTGAGGACCGCGGGAAGGCCGATTCGTTTCAGCGCCGCGTCGAAGTCCGCGGGCTCGGAAATTTCGGCGAAATCCGTGGTGGGGATTTCCAGGCGTCGAAACAAACGCTTTTCGCGGAGGCGATCCTGTGCTTCTTCGAGCGCGAGCGTGGCCGGATGTACGGGCACGCGTTCGGCCAGGAAACGCGCGGCTTGCACCGGAACGTTTTCGAACTCGTAGGTGACCAGTTCCAGGCCGTGCGCAAATTTCTCGAGGGCCTGCTCGTCGGTGAACTCGGCGCTGACGCGCTGGGCGATCCGGCCCACCGGCGCTTCCGGCGATGGATCGAGGAAACGAAAATGCAGGCCGAGGGGATAACCGGCGAGCGCCAGCATGTAGCCCAGTTGGCCACCGCCGAGGATGCCTATGGTCATGCGCGCTTCTTCCTCTTTTGCGCAGCGCTAGGTGTGATTACGTTTGCAAGCGTGGCAGCAGCTTTGGCGACATCGGGGATGGCCAGGACTTTGGCGGTTTGCGATTCACGGAATTTGCGCAGGGCTTCGCGAATTTCGGGATGTTGGTTGCCGAGGATCGCCGCTGCGAGCAGCGCGGCGTTGATGGCGCCGGCTTTGCCGATGGCTAATGTGCCCACGGGGATGCCGCCAGGCATTTGGGCGATGGAGAGGAGGGCATCGAGTCCCTTGAGGGCTTGGGATTCGACCGGCACGCCGAGAACGGGGAGAACAGTTTTGGAGGCGGTCATGCCAGGAAGATGCGCGGCGCCACCCGCGCCGGCGATAATCACTTCGAGGCCGCGCTGCTCGGCGGACGAAGCGTATTCGAAGAGCAGGTCGGGCGTGCGATGCGCAGAAACGACGCGCGTTTCGTGGGGAACGCCGAGTTGCTGGAGAGTGGCGGCGGCGTGCTCCATGGTTTCCCAATCGGAGGCGGAACCCATGATGACGCCGACAAGTGGCTTGGCGGCGTTGGAGTTTTGCGCGTTGTTGGCCATGATCTGCGAAATACTTTCGTATCCTAGCAAGTCAAAAAGAAACGCCGGCCAAGGCCGGCTCAGGCTCGCAGCGAAGTGATTATTCTACGGCGTTTCTGGGCTCGATGCGAGGTCCCCAGCCTTTCCAGCCTTTCCAGCCTTTCCCGGCTTTCCCCCGGGTCCTTGCACGAAATTTTCTGCGGCCTGACCGTGCGCAGATTCGATTAGCGCATCAGCGAACTCTGGTTCCACGAGAGTTCCAGGTGTGGCGGAGTTGGCCGACGAGGTAGAGCGAGCCGGTGATGAAGATGGCGTCGTTTGGGCCCACGTTGCAGAGGGCGTGATCGAGGGCGGCCTCGGCGTGATCGACAACAGTGAAGCGCGCGGCGTGGTGGCCAGCCATTTGGGCTAACTGAGCGGCGCTGATGGCGCGGGGATTGTTGGGTTGCGTGAAGATAACCTCGGCGGCCAACGGAAAGAGCAAGCCGGTAACTTCGTCGACGGCTTTGTCGCGCATGGCGCCGTAGATCAGAATGATGCGGCGGCTGGCGAAATTTTCTTCCAGAAAGTGGGCGAGTTCGCGGGCGGCGCTGGGATTGTGTGCCCCGTCGAGGTACAGGCCGGGTTGCGATTGCAGCTTTTCGAGGCGGCCGGGCCAACGAGCGTTCGCGATCCCGCGCTGGATATTCTCTTCCGAAATAGCGTAATCCTTGGCCTGCAGCACACGGGCCGCCGCCACAGCATTCAACGCATTCTGCAACTGGAAACGGCCGGGTAGTTGGGGCGCGAGCGAAAATACGGTGCCGGTGGCGAGTTCGGTGACCGTTGCATGAATACAGCCGTCTTGCCTTTGCTCCTGATCGACGCGAAACGCCTGCGCAGTTTCGAGCAACGGGCTATGCAATTCGCTGGCGCGAGCGCGCAGGATTTCTTGCGCTTCCGGGAACTGCGGAGCGCTGACAACCGGAACTCCATGTTTGAGGATGCCCACCTTCTCACCGGCGATTTCGCGCAAGGAGTGGCCCAGGAAATTCTCGTGATCGAAATCTATGCGCGTGATGACGCTGACCACCGGGGTGATGATGTTAGTGGCATCCAGCCGCCCACCGAGGCCCACTTCAATCACACCAAATTCGACGCGTTCGCGGGCAAAAACCTCAAACGCCAGGGCGGTTACGCATTCAAAGTAAGTGGGATGGACGCGCAGCTTGCCTTCGGCAAGGAGTTCCTCAATGACCGCATGAATGCGGGTAAAGGTCTCGGCAAATAAGTCATCGCTGATTTCGTCCCCGTTGATACGGAACCGTTCGTTGATGCGTTCCAAATGAGGAGAGGTGTTCAACCCGGTACGGAATCCCGCCTGGCGCAGAATGGATTCGATAAACGCGGCGGTGGAACCTTTGCCGTTGGTACCCGCGATGTGGATCGTTGGGTACGCGCGGTCTGGGCGGACAAGACGCTCCAGTAGGACAGTGATGTTGTCGAGGTTGAACTTCGTGGCGGCCGCTTGCGTAGGTGCGGCTAATTCGCGGCCAAGAGATAGGAGATACCGAAGCGCACCAGGATAGTCCATCTCAGGACATCAGCAGCTCGAGAGTATTGGAGATGAAGCCCTTCACATCCTTACGATGCACGACGGCATCGAGGAAGCCGTGTTCCAACAAAAATTCGGAGCGCTGGAAGCCATCGGGGAGTTTCTGCCGAATGGTCTGCTCGATCACGCGAGGTCCGGCGAAGCCGATGAGCGCACCGGGTTCGGCGATGTTCAAGTCGCCGAGCATGGCGAAACTGGCGGTAACGCCGCCGGTGGTGGGATCGGTGAGTACGGAAATGTAAGGAAGTTTTTCTTCGTCGAGGCGAGCAAGCGCCGCCGCGACTTTAGCGAGTTGCATGAGGCTGATTGTGCCTTCCATCATGCGCGCGCCACCAGAGCAGGAAACGACGATGAGCGGCTGGCGCGTGTCGATGGACATTTCAATGGCGCGGGTGACTTTCTCTCCCACCACCGCGCCCATAGAGCCGCCAATGAAGCCGAATTCCATGGCACAGCAAATCACGTTTTTGCCGGCAAGCTGTCCCTCAGCGGTGATAATGGCATCATTCATGCCTAATTTTTTTTGCGCGTCCTTGATGCGCTTGGAATAAGGTTTGGTGTCCACGAATTTCAGCGGGTCGGTAGAGACCATGCCAGCGTCGTGCTCGGTCCACTTGCCGTCGAGGAGCGTTTCCAGCCGCTGTTTTGCATTCATGCGAAAGTGAAACTGGCACTTGGGGCAGACGAGAAGGTTCTCTTCGAGATCCTTGCGGAAAACAATGGCGCGGCAAGATTCGCACTTGACCCACAAGCCCTCGGTGCGCACACGGCGTTCTTCCGGTGGCGTGGGCTGGTCAATGGATTTTTTGTCGCGTTTAAACCAAGCCATAGAAAAAGTTTACAGTTTTAAGTTATCAGTTCTCGGAGCAACCCGCCAATTTGCGGCGAAGCGCCAGGTAAAAATAATCCGTTGCTTCACCTAGGAACACGCAAGTACATCGAGTTGATGCAGCCCATAGGATCGACCACCCATCTCAACTTGAGGCTCTTGGAGCCGCATGAAAACTGCTTCACTTGACCACCGAGAACTTTAGTAGTCGATACCCCGCTGGGCCAGTATACCCTTGGTATACGGGTGTTTCACTTCTTTCATTTCCGTGACAAGGTCGGCTTGTTCGACAAGAAATGGATGGGCGTTGCGGCCGGTACATATAACGTGGACCCCTTCGGGTCGAGCTTTTAATGCATTCGCCACCGTCTGCGGGTCGAGCATTTTATAGCTTATGACGTAATTGATCTCGTCGAGGATTACCAAATCGTAGGTACCGGAGTAGATGGCCGAGCGGCCGGCTTCCCAGCAGTGTTCGGCGAGACGAATATCTTCGGGGTCGGTTTCCGCGCCGCCGATTTTCACAAAGCCGCGGCCCATGGGGCGAATCTCGAATTTGTCGTCGCCCAACATTTTAGCGGCGTCGAGTTCGCCATAGTGCCAGGAGCCCTTAATGAACTGGACCATAAGCACGCGCAGGCCTTGTCCGACGGCACGAAACGCGGTGCCGAGAGCGCACGTAGTTTTACCCTTGCCGGGACCGGTGTAAACAATCAGCAGGCCTGTGCCTTCCGGCATGGTTTCGTTCCTCGTATGAGTGAACCGCGGACGCGCTGAAAACATTCTAGTGTGGGGAGTTCGGGAACAAAGGTCAAGTTGCGGGGGAATAGCCTGGAATAGCCTAGGGCGGGCGAATCCGACCTGAGTGTTCTGGTCGTCTTATCTTCGATACAATCACAAAGGAGATCGCGGAATGCATCGTTTGGTATTAGCAGGTACGGTTTGTGCTTGCGTTTTGGGATCAGTGCCGGCCAGTGGCGGAGTTAGAACAAGCAATCCAACGGCCGCTGTTCCTGCCGCGCAGCAATCGCCGGATGACATGCTCCCCCAGGGTGGCGTCATCGTGGTGACTCCCTCGATTCAATATTCATGGCGGGTCTGGCCCGGGGGAAAGATCGAGTACAGTTTTGATAGCAGTCGTACCTGGGAAGTGCAAAAGAGCGGCGTCACCACGGACTTGACCGGCGGCTCGGCGCCTTCTGACAAAGTGTGTTGGGTCATCGGGAGGTCAGGAACAATCCTGCTAACCACCGACCGCGGGAAGCACTGGAAGAAACTGCCTTCACCGATCAAAGAGGATGTCGGCGGAATTTTTGCGCCGGACGGCAAACGGGCGTCGGTGTGGACCGCGTCGCACAAGCAGAGTTTCGAGACGAGCGACGGTGGGGCAACTTGGACCGCGAACCAGGATAAGTAATTTGCGGAGAAGTAATCCCTAAAATTTCCGCGGCAGTGCT
The DNA here is from genome assembly GCA_963776365.1 of Candidatus Acidiferrales bacterium. Taxonomy (GTDB): domain Bacteria; phylum Acidobacteriota; class Terriglobia; order Acidiferrales; family UBA7541; genus Acidiferrum. Next base: position 259,251 of record CAVZMQ010000018.1, read on the forward strand.
TTATAGTCCCAGTTTCTTGGTTAAGGCGTTTGCGATCGTGCGAATATGCTCGAGGGCACCCTCAGTCAAGGCTTTGTTAGGAGGGGATTGCGTGTCCTTGAGCACGATCCACAGCCCGGGCCGGTAGACTTCTTCGTCGCCGGGGCAGATCGCGCCGGTGAGTTGGACGATTTCCAAATGCGGGCTGGTCAGGTCTAGATCCACAAAGTGCGAGCCGTCGGGCGAAGCAGGAGGATGGGCGACGAGATCGGTGAGAATGCCTCGGGCGTCGTCGACGAGATCGCGGAACCCCTGAGAAACCAGAATACCGTCAATATCGCGTGGAGTGGGCTGTTCGACCTGCTCAAGATCGTAATCGGGTAGCGCCTTTATGAGCGGGATTTCAATGGCGACGGAGGGCTTGTTCTTATCCGGAGCAATGCGCATGGACATAGAGTTTCCCGCCGCCGAGCCGTCAGCGCAATACCTATTAATTTAGCCTGGAGTGTGTGAACGCCTGCAACGCTCAGGGCTATTTCGGGTAAGGGCTGCCCGACAGAATCGCATAGGCACGATACAGTTGCTCCGCGAGCATGACGCGGGCGAGTTCATGGGAATAGGTCATCGCGCTGAGCGAGATTTTCTGCTTCACACGCTCGCGCAAGGTGTTCGGGAAGCCGTCCGCATCGCCACATATAAAGATGAGCTCACGTGTGCCGCGGTCGCGCTGCTCGCCCAGCCATTTGGCAAAAGCGTTGGAGTCGTAAACTTTACCGGCGGCGTCGAGCAGGAGTGCGGTGGCGGCACGGTCGGCGTTTAATTGCTTCAACGCTGCATCTTCGTTACGGACTTCGGTGATTTCGACTGGGCAGGAGCGGCCGATGCGCTGCACATAGTCCGAAAGCGCGGCATTCATTTCCGGGCGGCGGGTCTTGCCGAGCATGAGCAGGCGGAGTTTCATTCGCGCAACGGTGACGCAACGAGCAGAAACCTAAGAAACGGTAAGAGTACAACAGTAGAAGAGTTTAGCCGTGAAGCGTCTATGGCTGCAGGTAATTTTCGCCGGGCGCCGGACGGCGGTCGGGAGAATCCGGCTCGTCGGGAAGCACCAACGCAGGAGCGGCACGCCACAGGCGTTCCAAGTCGTAATAGCGCCGGGCTTGTTCGCTGAAGACGTGAACAATGAAGCCGCCGAAATCGAGTAGTGCCCATTCGGCGGAGCGATGGCCTTCACGATGAGCAGGATTGCGCTTGGTATCGCGGTAGAGAACTTCTTCTATCTCATTGCAGATGGCTTGGAGCTGGGGAGTGCTATAGCCAGTGCAAATCACAAAATAATCCGTGAATGCGGCGTGGCCGTTTAGATTAACGACGGTGATGCCACCGGCTTTCTTGCTTTGCGCGGCCTCGACAGCGAGGCGCACGCCCTGAGGGAGCGATTCCAACTTCACCGGTACAATCCCTGCTTCAAAATGTATTCCTCCACGCGGGCGGAAACAAGCCCATGAATCGATTGTCCGCGATTGGCTTTGCGACGAATATCGGTAGCGCTGACTTCATTCGAGACATTTTCCAGAAGGTAGATCGTGGTACGTTGCAGACGCGCCACAACCGGTGAACCGAGCGCGGTGGCATCCTCTTCCCGTTCGTTCTTCGCCGACGCGCCGTTTGGCGGTGCATGCAAGTCAGGTGGAATGACCAGGCGAAGCGCCTCCAGCCGAATGCCAGGACGATTGGCGATCACGAAATCACAAAGACCCAATAGCGCTTCGTACTCCTTCCACATGGGGATGTCCAGAAAAGCATCCGCGCCCACAATAAAAAAAACACGATCACCGCCTCCATTATAGGCATGCCGAAAATAGCGAACGGTATCGATGGAATAGTGCAATTGCGTGCCACTGAAGTCCTCACCGGCTTCGGCCAACGACGGCACAAAATGGGGATGTTCCGAACACGCCAGGGCGACCATGGCAAAACGATGAGGAAAAGGCGCGAGGTGCTGTTTCAGCTTGTGTGGCGGGCGGCTGGCGGCAATAAAGTGAATCTCGTCGAAATTAAAGCGCCGGTCGGCGGCACGTGCCACGGCAAGATGGCCGGAATGGATAGGGTCGAAGGAACCACCGAAAATTGCAATGCGCCTGGGAGGATGTTTGGCCGCGGTGCGGTGAGCTTGCGCTGTGGTCAATCGGTCTCCCTCGAAAGTAAGTTTCTAAATTCTCTCACGAAATCTCCCTGGTGGGTGGCTCGTCTTCGGCGCCTTCCGAATCTTCAGAATCGTCATAAGCCCCAAGATCCACATACTCCACATCTGCTTCGCGCGCTGTGTCCACGTCTTCCAGCTCTTCCTTCGGAATTCTGTCGAGGGCGTCGGCCATGGCACGCACCAGCTCCTTGACGCCTTCGCCGGTAGCCGCGGAAATAGCGTGGAACTCCAGTTGGCGTTTCACGCAGAAATCGCGAAGTTGTTCGAGCTTTGAGCGATCCGTGGTGGCATCCAGTTTTGTGGCGACGACGATGCGTGGCTTGTTCGTTAAGGTATCGCTGAACGCCGATAGTTCACGTTCAATGATTTCGAACGCTTTCGCGGGATCCATCTCGGCGGTATCGCTGGTATCGATCAGGTGCGCCAGCAAACGGGTGCGTTCCACGTGACGCAGGAAGCGAATGCCAAGCCCGGCACCGGCGCTGGCCCCTTCGATCAGGCCCGGAAGATCGGCCACAACGAAGGTGCGGCCCAATACCGTCCCATGGCCACCGGTGCCACCATCGGCGTTGACGACGCCAAGATTCGGCTCGAGGGTAGTGAACGGATAATTGGCAATTTTCGGGCGCACGGCACTGATTACGGAGATGAGCGTGGATTTGCCGGCATTCGGGAAGCCGACTAGGCCGACATCGGCGAGCAGCTTCAGTTCGAGCCGCAAATGGCGTACTTCACCGGCTTGGCCTTCTTCCTTTTCGCGCGGCGCCTGATGCCACGGCTTGGCGAAATGCTGATTGCCACGGCCGCCCTTGCCGCCTTGCGCGAGCAGTACGCGCTGTCCGGGCTTCTTCAGATCCGCAAGCAATTCGGAATCGTCGTTATCGAACACCAGCGTGCCTACGGGGACCATCAGAATCATATCGTCACCGGATACGCCGGTGCAGTTGGACCCTTCGCCGTGACGTCCGCGATCGGCCTTGAACTCGCGATTGTAGCGGTAGCGAAGTAGCGTGTTGTCGTTGGGATTCGCTTCGACAAAGACGCTGCCGCCGCGGCCGCCATCACCGCCGGAAGGTCCGCCGCGTGGGACATACTTTTCCCTACGGAAGGCCACGCAACCGTTGCCGCCGTCCCCCGCTTTTACCGAGATTTTCGCTTCGTCGACAAACATAAAATTCAGTGGGGCTGGATTCTAGAGCCCGCGCTTACCTTATATCCAAGTCACGGTGACGCCCTTGCGCTTCGCTACCCTTCACCTCCATCAGGTTGGGACGGGACTTGCACCCGCTAGCTGCCGCACATGCGCGGCGTACAACAAAAAGGCCCCGGCGAACTCACCGGGGCCGCTGGAATCTGGATAGATTAGCTGGCAGCCTTTCCGGTCTCCACCGGTTTGATGTTGACGAAGCGGCCGCTGCGGCCCCGGTCTTTAAACTCAACATAGCCGGTGACTAGCGCGAAAAGGGTATCGTCTTTGCCTTGCGCTACGTTTTCGCCGGCACGGTGCTTGGTGCCCCGCTGACGTACGATAATGGTGCCAGCATTAACGAGCTGTCCGCCGAAACGCTTGACGCCGAGCCTCTGTCCATGTGAATCGCGGCCGTTTGTAGACGAACCGCCGCCTTTCTTATGTGCCATGCCTGAATTCCTTTCGTTACAGCTTGATTTCGCTGACCTGAACGGCGGTGTAGTTCTGCCGGTGGCCGCGTTGAATCTTGTATTGATTGGTTTTCTTGTATTTGAGCACGGTGAGCTTCTTGGCCCGGCCTTGTTCGACAATCTTACCCGTGACGGTAGCCTGCGACGCGTCGGAACCCGCGAGCATCTTTTTGTCCTCGGTCTGAACAGCCAGCACCGTACCGAATTTCACCTGTTCGCCCACATCGCCCTTCACGCGCTCAATGCGGATGGTGTCGCCGGGTGCGACACGATACTGCTTTCCCCCGGTCTTAATGACGGCGTACATCGTTCCTCCAAAGCTTAAGACAAACTCTAATTATACGGGTTCGTTGTAAGTAGCGTCAACGCGAGTTTGCTGCTCGCCGCTAGCGACGAGCCGCATTTAGATAGTAGCCGGCTAAAAATCGAACCTGTAGCCGAGAATCATCTTGGCGATCAAATGGTCCGTTGATCGCGTTACACCAACCCCGACACCAAAATTGATCTCCCACTTCGGAGAGACGTTCAGGTCGATGGCGGGGAAAATCTGTTGCTGCTGTTCGGCTATCGGGTCAAATGTGAACGCAGGACCCAATGAACCATAATATTCAATGCCTCCGCTCAGTTTAGGTGTGAAGTCATAGCTTATTTTAACATTCGGCGAAAATATAAATCCCTGGTTGGCGTTCAAACCGTGTATGGATTTGTCAAAAGCGGGATTAAAGGCGAGATACCAGCGGCCTATCTGCTTATCGATGATGGGGCGCAGTTCATAGGTCCAAGTATCCGCAGAGAACTGCCGGCGCTGGTAGCCAATTTCCTGAGAAAGGCTGAGCCCGACGGGCCAATTCCACTTTTTCGGTATGCTGAATCGTGGACGAATATGATCGCCAACCCAATCCCAGCCGAGTCCGTTTTGTCCCGCAGTGAAGATGTAAAAACCAGTTTCGAACCAATCGGAGAAACCATGGGTGACTTCGATGGTCTCGTGGAGCTGATGATTTGTAGGATAGGTACCGTCGACACTGGACTTGGATCCTTGGAAAGTGAAATTGCTGTGCAGTTCGACCATCGTGTGACCGGTTTCGACCAGGTCGGCGCCATAAACTTGAATTTCGTAGTTGTCCTGGGCACGCCCAAGGGCAGCCCCAAGAAAGCAAACAAGTAAGGCTACTGCGCCAGGAATCACCCACCGTCCGCATGGTATCGGCAATGTTCAATCACCCCGGAGCACCTGCTCATGACTAGACGCAGCTGAAAGAAATCAAGTGTACAGGATTTGCTCAGTGCCAACGTGGGCCGTGGCTGTCATGCGTGAGGATGGGCCTTGTCATAGGTGTCCATGAGTTGGCGGATGGAAGCGTGCGTGTATTTCTGCGTGGTGGAGAGGGATTGGTGGCCGAGCAATTCCTGAATGGCGCGCAAGTCGGCGCCGTCGGCAAGCAGGTGCGTGGCAAAGGCGTGGCGCAAAGAGTGTGGATGAAGGTCCCAATTGATATTCACCAGGCGCACATATTTTTTAACGATACGGCCGACACTCCGTTGCGTCAGGCGCCGGCCCATGTAGTTCAAGAAAACTGCTTCGGGGTGGGTGCCTCCCGGTCGACGATGATTGTGACGCAGCAATTTTTCACGCTCCGGCCAATAGAACGCCAGTGCCTCGGCCGCTTTCGCACCGTAGGGAACAATTCGTTCCTTGCGACCCTTGCCGATCACGCGCACCACGCGATCCTTTTGATCCATATCAACAAGGTTTAAGCCGGTGAGTTCGCTGACGCGCAACCCGGCAGCATACAGCAATTCGAGAATGGCGCGGTCACGACGAAGCAGCAGGCCATCTTGGAGCGTCATCAATGCGTTGGCCGGTATCAGGGCAGAAATCTTCCGTGGTTTCCTAGGATTCTCCCGGCCCGCGCCCAGTTTTGGCATACCGGCCAACTGGTCCAGAAAACCGCTCATCTCCTCTGCGGAAAGAACGGTGGGGACACGTTTCGGCAACTTCGGCGTGGGCACCAGGCGCGCGGGATTCTCCTTCAGCATGCCGTCGCGCATGCAGTATTTGAAGAAAGAGCGCAAAGCCGCAAGTTTCCTGGCGATGGAACTTTTCTCCATGCCCTCTTCGTGCAGATAGCCCATGTATTCACGGATTACCTGGTGGTTGATTTTGCTAATGCCCGGTGGAGGGGTGCCCGGTGGAGTAAGGAACGTCTGAAACTGTTCCAGGTCATTTCCGTAGTTCGAAATTGTATGCGGTGAGGCATTGCGCACGGAGCGAAGGTATTCAAGAAATTTGGCAATGGCCACTTTCATAGAGCCTCAGAGTTTTCATTATAGGCGCACAGGAAGTACATGAGTGGGATTTGACAAGGCGTCTTGCTTGAAACGCGACGGGCGCACGCCACGCTGCAATCAGGACTTAACCGCTACCGGAGCCTCTTCGGCCTGCGTGGTGCTTGGCTGTTGCGGTTCGGGTGCGAGCTTCTCCCAATCGCATCCTTCTTTGATGCAGGCGTGCAACGTGCCGATCTTGGACTTCTTTTCCACGATAAAGGGAGCGCCACACTTCGGGCAGGGCTCCGCAATGGGCATGTACGGGGTGGTGAAATCGCAATCGGGATACCGAGAGCAACCGTAGAACACCCGGAAGCGACCGCGCCCGCCCCTGCCCATGCTGCCACGCTTCACAAATTCTCCCTCGTTGCACTTCGGACATTTGATACCCATAGTGATCGGGCGGGTATATTTGCACTTCGGGTAGCCGGAACAGCCGATGAATTCGCCGAACCGGCCGTGCTTTTTCACCAGGCCGTTGCCGTCCAACGGACATTTTTCATCGAGAGGTTCGTCTGGTTGGTGCGCAATGCGCGTTCCGGCCATCAAGCGCCGGGTGGTCTTGCAGTCGGGGTAGCCAGTGCAAGCCAGGAAAGCGCCAAAGCGACCACGCTTCAGGGTCATTTCCTTACCGCAATTCTCGCAGTATTCCGTCTTGTTCTCGGCGTCTTCCGGAATCTCTTCAGAAATATCCTGAATGAAATCGCAATCGGGATAACGGGAGCAGCCAAGGAAAAAGCCATGGCGGCTGATGCGCTCGAGCAGTTCCCCTTCACCGCATTTTTCGCATTTCTTGCCGGTCGGAATGCCGGCCTTATAGGAAATCATCTCATCGCCAGCTTTATCCAGGTCGATGACGAATTTCTCCCAGAATTCCTTCACGGATTCGCGCCAGGGCAGCTTGCCCTCTTCAATTTCGTCCAGTTCATCTTCTAGTCGCGCGGTGAACTTCACATCGAAGACGTCTTCGAAGCTCTTAATCAGAAGCATGCAGACGCGTTCGCCAAGCATCGTGGGGGTAAACCGCCCCTGATCCTTCTTCACATATTCACGCTCGACGATTGTGGAGATAATCGAGGCGTAAGTGGAAGGCCGACCAATGCCGTCTTCTTCCAGCTCTTTCACAAGTGTGGCTTCCGTATAGCGCGGCGGCGGCTCTGTGAAATGCTGGTCTGGCCGGATCGAATCCAACCGGAGGACCTGGCCTTCCGTTACACGGGGCAGAGTCTTGCCTTCGCCTTCATCATCCTTTTCGTCGTCTTCGCGATCCGTATTCAACGCCGGAATCTGATAGACCTTCAGGTAGCCATCGAACTTCAATATCGAACCAGTGGCGCGGAAAGTGTAATCCGCGGCGGAAATATCGATGGTGGTCTGGTCATAGACTGCCGGCAGCATTTGCGAAGCGACGAATCGCTGCCAGACGAGCTGGTAGAGCTTGAAAACGTCGTCGTCGAGATATTTGCGGACATCTTCCGGGGCTCGCGACACCTCGGTTGGGCGAATGGCTTCATGCGCGCCCTGCGCGTCCTTCTTGGATTTGTAGAAGTTCGGCTTTTCCGGCAAATAAGCGCTGCCGAAACGTTCGGGAATCAGTTCGCGCACCTGAGTCAACGCATCGTTGGACACCTGGACGGAATCCGTACGCATGTAGGTAATCAGCGCAACGGAACCTTCCTCGCCGAGCTCTACACCTTCATAGAGCCGCTGAGCGAGAGCCATGGTGCGCTTCGCGGTATACCGCAGGCGGTTGTAAGCAGCCTGCTGCAGCTTGGAGGTGGTGAAGGGCGGCGGCGGGTTACGGCGCTTTTCCTTCAACGTAACGTTTTCGACCTGCCACTTCGTATTGCTTACCGCGGCCACGATTTTGTCCGCTGCGGCCTGATCCTTAACCTCGATGTCCTCGCCCTTATGCTTGCTGAGCTTGGCTTCGAACACGGGCGGCTCACCGGCATCCAACATTGCGTGGATGGTCCAATATTCTTGCGGCACGAAGGCGCGAATCTCTTGCTCGCGCTCGACGATCAGGCGCAACGCAACGGTCTGTACACGGCCGGCACTGAGCCCGCGGCGCACTTTATCCCAGAGAAGGGGAGAAATCTTGTAACCCACGATACGGTCCAGAACGCGGCGCGCTTGCTGCGCGTCGACGAGTTGGGTATCCAGTTGACGGGGCTTCTCGAACGCCGCGCGTATAGCCTTAGGGGTAATTTCGTTAAAAGAGACGCGAAAAATCTTCCTCGGGTCGATGGGCTCGATCGCGATGTGATCTTTGTCGGCCTTTTTCGCCGATTTGCCCTTGGCGCCCTTTTTCGAAGCAGCTTCCGGAGCCTTGTCCCCGTTCGCGCTCTCGCCATCCTTCTTGCCGTTATTCCCGTTTAACTCTTCCTCGGGCACCAGGTACTTCGCAGGTTTCGATAACACCATGGCCAGGTGCGCAGAAATCGCTTCACCTTCGCGGTCCGGGTCCCCGGCCAAATATACGTTCTCGGCGGTGGTGGCTGCCTTGCGAAGATCATTGATGACCTTGCCCTTGCCCGGGATGATTTGCAGGGTAGGTTCGAAGATTTTCGGGTCGTCCAGAGAGATCGGCTTTAGGGGCGGCTTAGGAGACGCGGCTTTTCCACCCTTCTTGGTCTTTTTCTTCTTTTTCTTCCTAATCTCGTCTTCTTCGATAGGCAGACGGATGCCGATGGTCTTGGTGGGCAAATCCATGACGTGTCCAATGGATGCTTTGACCGTGTAGTTCTTGCCCAAGTATTTGTTAATCGTCTTCGCCTTCGCCGGCGATTCGACGATGACCAATGATCTTGCCATGAGTTCCTTTGTACCTTAGTTATTTCCGCTGGAAGGGCTTGTGGAGCAGAGTGTGTCCTTCTCGCTACCTTAATCAACAGACTGTCAGGCGGCCAGCCACGTCTGATGCCTGGCAGCTTCGGTCAGATGCATCGGGCGGATGTTTCGGTGCGCCTTCCCCCAGCTATAACAAAACTTTCGCAAACTGCTTTCCCGGCCATTGCCGAATGATACCTTTCATCTCCAATTCAAAAAGGGTAGCGAGAACTTCGTTGGAATTCAATCCAGTCGTTTCAACCAGGTCATCAATATGGCGGGGTTCATCGGCACTGAGTAGCTTGTAAAGCCTTTTTGCAGTTGGATTTAAGCCATCTCCGGCCCCCAGGTTCAGCTGTGCCGATTCCACCGCTTCTGCGTGCACCAAAGCGGCTCGAACCTGGGTGGGCAGTTCCTCGATCACGTCTTCGGCGTGGGTCACCAGCTTTGCCACCTGCTTGAACAACTGCTTTGGCGCGAAGCTTACCTCTCGAGTAATATTACCCGGGACGCCGAAGACCTCTCGGCCAAACTCCATCGCCAGTCGCGCGGTGATGAGGGAACCGCGGTACTGTTTGCCCTCGACAACCAGTACCCCCCGAGGGGCATTCCTGCAATGATCCGGTTGCGCACCGGGAAATTCTATAGTGCGGGTTGCGAGCCCGTAGCGAGTCTCCACTGTGCGCCAACGCGTCGACGCCTCGGGCTAATCCACTCAGAATGACCAAGCCGCGCCGAGCGAGGTCGCGTCCCATGCGCTCGGCAATCTGCGTGCCGTACACGGTCGGCCGACAAGTCCCCACGATGCTCAACGATGCTCAAGCTAGGGGCATTCAGGATGCTGGTGTCGCCTCTGACGTATAAAAGGGCCGAGCGTGAGTTTGGCACGCCGGAAAATGTATTCTGCGCCAGCCTGACCGCGCTGGAGGCGTGTAACCTGCCGGCACCTGCCGCCCAAGCCATCTGGCGAGCGGGGAAGGAAGTAGACGCGATCCGGCGGATCGGCTGCCGGGTGCTAAATTGCACCGAACCAGAGTATCCCCAGGGCACTACGGCGAATTTACGATCTCGTAACAGCCGACCGGTCAGACGGGCGGCGACTCCCGGTGTCAAGGTCAACGCCAGCCAAGAGAGGGAAGCTTCTGGCCCCCTTTCTAAAGGCTACGGCTATGGTAACCGAGTTTTCAAGTATAACTACGTGAATATGGCCTGAAGCACCTCAGACTATTTTGTCTGGGTTAAGCTCGCGTTGTACGCCGCGTCCAGGAGATCTTGCGTTGTGCCGTCGTAATCGGCATCCAATTCCCAGATAAACGAGCCGCCTAATCCGCGCGCCCAATCGGTATACCACACGCGGTAAAACGTCGATGACGCGTCGTCGTAGGTGATGAACCCTTCGCTGCCGTCCGCTTTCAGCATGTACGGAACCAGTGAGTACGGATCATAGTACGTGCGCCAACCCATCGCATTGATGCGTTGCTTGAAGAATGTGCCGTAGTTCTCATAGTCCACGGAGTTGTCACACTCCTGATCCTTGGTTTGATCCGGACAGTAACCCCAAAGGGCGTTCGCTTTGTGATAGATGTACCCGTAAAATGGCGTGCCGATGTTGAGTTGTGCTGGAGCAATCTGCAGATCCCCTGTGTAAATATCGATGGCTTCCTTGACACTGCCGCCGGGTTCGCAATTGTAAGGCTCAGGATCGTTGGGGTCGGGAAAAATCGCGGAGTTGAGTTGCGCCGAATCTGTCCACGGCCCCGCACAGTCGTAGGTCATTATATTGAACCAATCGACGATGTACTTCGTGCCCGAGAAATCGTAGCCCGACCCCCCCCAAGGCGCGACGTCCGCCGAAATGAGGTACCCTGCTTGAGTGGGCAGGATGCCGCGCAGTCCGAGCAATAAGCTATAAAAGAAAGACGCGTCTGCGGTGCTTGCGGGATATTCCCAGTCGATGTCGATGCCGTCGTAACCGTATTCGGTGATGAACGCCTGCAAATTCTTGAGTAATGCGCTCAGGCCTCCCGCCGTGGATTCCAGTCCGGTAAAATCCCCGCCGAGGAGCAGCATGACCTTGACGCCATTGTTATGACCTTTATTCAGGAGTTCTGTCTCAATGAAGCCGGAAGGAACAATCAGATTGCCGTTGGCGTCGAAGCTCACACCTGCGTGATTGATATGCGTCAGCTCCTTGAACGGGATTTGGGCAGAACTGTACGGGGGAGTTTGCGTGCGGCTCCAGTAGCCATAGTCGGCGATTAGCCGCTTAGCCGGTCGCACGGTCGCCGTTGCAGTCTGTGCGTACGCTGGCGAGTTCAATCCGGCCAGCAGGACGAGCACCACCATGCCCGCGCAAATCGCAAACAATACTCGGAGACATTTCATGAGGGCCTTCTTTTCGAAACGATGATTTCTCAAAACGCCTGATTTCCGAAGGGGAACCCCCGGACCACAACAGGCATATAAGAGTTATGGGCAGAGCCTATCATGTTTAAAACGGTTTAGTGAAGGCCAGCAAACTGCGGCGCAATAGTCTTCACGTAAGATGGGCCAAGTGCGAGAAAGGTGTAATCAAGGCAGCTGGTTACAGAGATGTGGTGGACGTGGCCGGGTTCGAACCGGCGACCCCCTGCTTGCAAAATAAGAAAGTGAAGTAGACAGCGGGTGACGCGAGTTCTCCCTTTAGAGAACTTACCAGATGAGATGAGAAGGCCGGTCTCCCGCGGGATGCGATACGCTCCCAATGTTCGACGCGCTCGTGGCGCAATAAAAAAGGAGACCGGCTAAGAAGACTAGCACTGTTCGGGTAAATCGAAACATGATTTTCACAGGGCAGAAGCTCACGATTGGTCTGGACCTCGGCGATCACTGGTCGTGCTACTGCGTTTTGGATGAAGCGGGGAAAATCATTCTGGAACAGAAAGTGGCCACGACACCGGAAGCGATGAAAAAGGGATTTGCAAAGATACCGCGGAGTCTCATCGGCCTGGAGACGGGGACACATTCCCCTTGGGTCAGTCGGCTATTTAACAGAGCTGGGATACAAAGTAATCGTGGCGCACGCGCAAAAGGTGCAATTGATCACCAAGAGCAGTCGAAAAGACGATCGACACGATGCGCGGACACTAGCACGGCTGGCGCGAATCGATCCCGAGCTGTTGGGGCCGGTGCGGCATCGCAGTGCGCAAGCGCAAATCCACCTGACGGTGATCCGCGCGCGGGCCGAACTGGTGCGTGCGCGAACGGCCTTAGTGAACGCGGCACGCGGGTTGGTGAAGTCTTATGGCCAGCGGCTACCCAAGTGTGGCACGCCGCAGGTGAGCCGGGAGCTGGGCGCGGGATTACCCGCAGAGTTGCGCGAGGTTCTGGAGCCGCTGCTCCAAGAAATCGAATCGCTGAACGAGCGCATCCAGGAATACGAGGTGCGGGTGGAGAAAATTGCCAAGGAGAGCTACCCGCACGTCGAACTGCTCAAACAGGTGAAGGGAGTAGGAACGCAGATCGCTCTGACCTATGTTCTGACCCTGGACGATCCGCATCGGTTCCCGAAGAGTCGCGAGGTCGGCTGTTTTCTGGGGTTGCGCCCAGGGCGCAGGGACTCTGGGGAGAGCCAACCGCAGATGCGCATCAGTAAGGAAGGAGACCGTTACTTGAGAACCATGCTGGTGCAAGGGGCGCATTACATCCTGGGACCCTTTGGAGAAGACAGTGATCTGCGACGTTGGGGCTAAAACTTGCGGCGCGAGGAGGGAAAAGTGCCAAGAAGCGAGCGGTGGTTGCGGTGGCGAGAAAGCTGGCGGTACTGCTACATCGGTTGTGGGTAAGTGGGGAGGTGTACAAACCACTACGCAATAGCAAGAAAGTGATGCGCGCCGTGGCCTAGAGTGAAGAATGCCCCGCAAGAGGGATGCTGGGGGTCGATGGAGTTGACGATCGTCGTTCCTAGGCGATCCTGGCTCGAAATTTCTCTGTGGAAACTGGGAAAGGCAGGAAGAAAGAAAGAGAAGCAAAGAAAAGAAGAGAGTATCCAAACAGCCGAGCTTGACCGCCGAGATCAGGTGACTGCGACTAACTCCTGGCCCAGTTTCCTTCGAAAGGGGGGAACACAGGTCGATTACCAGGTGGCAGCACCTACTGTATCGAGTACACCCAACTTGCACCGAGCGACAATCGCTCAACAAAGAGTGCGGATGGAAGGGTGGCGACAGAGGCGGCTTGGCTGAATGGGAACAATTGGGAAAAGAAAAATTAAAGATGAAGAACCAAAACAAAAAGAGAGAAAAATGAAAGAAAAGACTTGACACTCACCGGCCTTCTCATGGAAGACGTCATGCGCCTTTTGGCGCACCACAAGGCATGAAAATAGGGTTCAGCTAGCAGCCTCGAGCAGACGGGTCAGTCTGTGCTACAAGCATCGTTGGAAGGCGATTGCTTGAAGGTCGATTAACTCTGTGACGACCCAGATCTCGCATGGAAGACTGACCCGCGTCGGTAAAGGTACCACTTTTTGTCGCACCCGAAAACGGGAAGGACGTATAGCAGTATCTGTAACAGACCTGCGACGCAGCAATCGCCTCCGTTAAGGAGGTGTCATGGAAACTCTAGTGGAACGTGGTTGTGGATTAGATGTACATCAGGCCACCGTGGTGGCCTGCTTGTTGATTGTTTTAAAGAGCGGGAAAGTCCACAAGGAGATCCGTGCTTTCGGAACCACCACACGAGAGCTGCTGGCCTTGCGCGAATGGCTACTCTCACAAGGCTGTACGCATGTGGCCATGGAGAGCACGGGTGTGTATTGGAAGCCGGTCTACGCCATCCTGGAAGGGGAAGGAACTTTCAAGATCGTGGTGGCGAACGCGCAACACGTAAAGAAGGTTCCCGGCCGCAAGACCGATGTGAAAGATGCGGAATGGATTGCGGAGTTACTCTGCCACGGGTTGTTGCGTTCCAGCTTTGTTCCGCCCAAGCCCATCCGGGAGTTACGCGACTTGACGCGTTACCGCCGCAAGCTGGTGGGAAGCCAAGTGGACGAGCGCAATCGCCTGCTGAAGCTGCTGGAAAGTGCCAACATCAAGTTAGCCAGCGTGGCCGCGGACGTTTTTGGCCTCTCCGGTCAACTGATGCTGCGAGCACTGATCGAAGGAAAAGCGAGCCCGCGGGAAATGGCTGAATTGGCCAAGGGACGTATGCGCGCGAAGATTCCCGAACTGGAGCCGGCACTGGAAGGAAAGCTCGAAGAGCACCATCGCTTCTTATTGCGGTTGCAACTCAAGCGACTCGAGGCGGCACAAGAAGACCTGGCCGTTCTCGAGCAACGCATCCAAGAAAAACTGAAACCGTATGAGGCGCAACTGACCTTGTTAGATGAGATCCCGGGCGTGGACGGGACGGTGGCGGCCGCGATCATCGCCGAACTGGGAGTGGACATGAGCGTGTTCCAAAATGTTTTGCAAGCAGCATCTTGGGCAGGAATAAGTCCTGGCAACCATGAATCGGCCGGTAAGCGCAAGAGCGGCCGTATTCCTAAGGGCAATGTGTATCTGAAGACAGCTCTGGTAGAGGCTGCCACCGCAGCAGCAAAAGCCAAAGGCAGCTACCTACGAGACAAATTCTACCGTCTCAAAGCTCGGCGCGGGTACAAGCGGGCAGTCGTGGCAGTGGCCCATAAGATCTTGGTAGCTATTTACCACATCCTTTCCCGCCAAGTCTGCTACAACGAATTGGGCGATCTTTACCTCGACAAGCTCAACAAGCACAGCTTGACTAGAAGCTTAGTTCATCGCCTGGAACGTTTAGGCTACACGGTCACATTACAGCAAAAGGCTGCATGAACTCGGTGCCTATAGCTCACACCGGCTGCTAGCTGAACCCTATTTTCATAGCAGGAGTTACGCGTCGAAGCGACGCTTAGCGAAGAACAACGGTGCGCCCTGACGCTTAGTTCCTCACCCGAGACGCGGAGGGAAGAAAATCAGATCCCTCGCATTACTCCCTTCGGTGTCCAGGGTAAACGGAATGACAGACGAGCTAGGAGGCTAGTGAGGGGCCGGGGAGTTGCGGTGCCAGTTCAGGGTAGCGCGGCGGCCTTTGGCGAATTTGCCTGTAGCTTCGAGGAGGCCAGCGCGAATCGTGCCGACGAGACTGATGGTGGTGACGCGCGTGCCGTCAGATTTATCGCTGTGCATCTGAATGGTGAGATCTCCGGTGGGAGAGATGTCGCCATCGAGGGACATGATGACGTCTTGTTCGTGTGGCATGGGCCATTTGCCGGTGATTTTAGTGCCGCGAATGGTGCCTTGGCTGGGGTAACAGCGCGCGGGTAGCTCCTTTGTTCCACCGTAACAAACGGGGCCGGAGTAGAGTCCTTCGTACGAGCCTGATCGCGTGCTGGGTGGCGCGGCAATAGGAGTTGTAGTGGATGAGGCAGGCGCGTCAGTGCCGGATAGTGCCGACGAATCTGCTTGGTGTTTTGCGGGAGAATGCAGGATGGGTTTCGGCTTCGGTTTCTCTGGAGCGGTCGTTTCGATGGGGGACTTTGAAGGTTTGGAGGGCGCAACAGGTTGCGTGGTTGGAGCAGTTGAAACCGTTACGGCTGCTGCGGGCGGAGTGTCTACTTTTTTGCCGCGCTCGAAGACAGCGTAAGCGCCATAGCCACCGCCAACGACCAAAAGAAGACCGGCGACGAACCAGAGTGCCGAACTGCTCCAGGCACTACCAGGCTGGACAGCGGGGAGGATGCCGCCGTCTTCGGCTTCGGTAATGGAGAAGGTTCGAATGGGTTGCTGAATGTTTTTGAAATTTTTCTCACCGAGGGACAGAAACGAAAGAGAAAGCTTGTTGCGAATCTGGTCGTGAACACTGCCAGAGATACAGATGCCGCCGGGCTCGGCCGCGGTTTGCAGGCGAGCGGCGACGTTGACACCATCACCGAGAAGGTCCTGCCCCTGAACCATGACATCGCCGAGATTGACACCGATGCGGAAGCGCACCTGGCGATTCGGGGGTAACTGATCGTTGCGAGTGCGTAGGGCGGACTGAATGTCCGTGGCGCAGCGCACGGCTTCGACAGCGCTGGGGAACTCTGCGAGGATGGCATCGCCTGCAGTATTGAAAATGCGGCCACGATGGGTGGCGACGAGAGACTCGAAAACCTTTTTGTGACCGCGAAAAGTGCGTAGGGTCTGCTCTTCATCTTCGCCCATGAGGCGGCTGAATTCGGCAACATCGGCGGAGAGAATGGTGGCGAGTTTGCGCTCAACGAACTGGGTACCGGTGTCGAGACCGTCGGGCATTGAAGGGCGCTCCCAGGCAAGAATTGGTGCGTATGATAGCACCGGGTTTGGTTAGCGCGGAACGAATCAACGGGAGGGCGGGGAGGGTGGCGTAGTGGTGGGAACAGAGAAATTAGAGAAGGAAGGCTACCCGCCGAACCGCCAAGTGCTGATAATCGCGCTGCTCTGAAAAGAGCAGACCACGTACTGAAGATCAAAGACTTAAGATTACGACGGCTATTTTCGAGCCTGGTGGTGCGCCAACGGCGCATGAATTCTAACCGGAAACGTGTGGAGTCGAGGTGTGGCGCGGTGGTTTAGGTGGAACCTATCGGTTGCCGGCTCCTTCGTTTGCCGGTGCCTCACTAATCCTTGGCTGGGGGTGGGACCGTATCGGCAAAAGCGCGCAGGTGCTTCTGCAATTCCTGGTCACATTCGGCTACCCGTCGCTGGTAGGTGTCATACATTTTCGATTTCTTGTTGCAGCACGAAGATCAATTCCCGGCGCCAGTTGCCCTCCAAGCTGTTGGCGATCGCTGCACGGCTTGCTTGAATCCGTGGATGACTGAGTTCGGCGAGCTTCCACGGCTCGCGTTCCCCGGCGATGATGGCCCGCACAATCAGCTGTCCGGTCACCCCACTCAGATCGCTGATCACATTGGCCAGCTGAATATTCATTTGCGTCAGGGCTTTCTGCATACGTTGCACACAGGTGGCCGCTCCTGTGACGTGTTGTAGTCGCTGCCGCCAGTAGGTGCGCAGGATCCGAATCTTGGAAGGTGGTTGGAACGAGTTGTTCAGCAATCCGTAGGTGTGCAATTTCAGTAGCCACTGGCTTTCTTGCACATCGCTCTTCGGTCCTGGCAGATTCTTGGTGTGCCGCGCGTTGACCAGATAGACCTCGAACCAATGTTCTTCCAAAATGTCGTACAGGGGAATCCAATACACCCCGGTAGACTGCAAGCTTGCCGAATCGAATCCGCGCATCACACTGACAAAGAGGGGACCTTACCGACTTTGAGTTCTTACGTCACGAACTTTCGGCAGCGAACATTTGCAATTTCTCAAGCAGAAGATTGGGGGTTTTGTCGCAAAACCACCGTAGAGATAACCACGCTGACCTGTTGCGCCTAACGAAAATTCTTAACCAACATGATATCGGATTGCGAGTATTCGTTTTGAGCGTACAGGATGGACTTACCGTCGGCGGATACTGACAAGCCGACAAAGGGCCTGTTAGTGAGAGCCCATATGGGAAAGATTTTGTTTGTCGCAAATTCGAAGAATGCCACAGTCGCAGCGGGACTCGTCTGGAAATTGGTAAAGTAAATTCCCTTCTCGGTCAGGCCCCAGTCCCACCAGGAAAACGGCACGAAAGGTTGATCGAAGATGCGAGTTTCTTGCCCCCCGTGGAGCGGCATCTTCCATAGGCCTGGGACTTCGGCCTTCGCGAAGTAAAGAAAACGTCCGTCCGAAGATTCAGCCCCAACAAGACCGCCTTTTGTGGTGACCTGGAGAGGTGATCCTCCATTGAGTTGCATCTTCCATATTTGAAACGACCCACCGTGGTTTGAGTAGAAATAAATCCACTTTCCATCTCGCGACCAATTGGGCCCGCCGTTATCGGATCCGGGGAAGGTTTCAAGAAGCCGAGGCGCGCCCCCTCCAACCTCCGCAACATACACCTCGCTGTGTTGCTTGGGTCGAAACTCGAAAGCGATCTGGCGCCCGTCCGGGGACCAAGTTACCGCTCCAGCGGTGCCGTGCAAGGAAGTCAATTGGCTGCAATTCGATCCATCGCTATCACAGGTCCAAAGGTCCGCGTACCCCAGGCGGTCCGATTCGAATGCGATCCGTTTTCCGTCGGGAGAAAAGTGAGGCCGCCCTAAACTCGGACCTTTATCCGATATAACGACGGAGGGCGGACCCCGGCGAGTTTTTTCATCACTCAAGTCCAACCGCCAGACATTGTTCTTGAAGTCCGTCTGCTGGTAGGCGAGCTGGTTGTCCTTACGCGAGACGGCGGGGCCAGAGGCGTTCAAGCCGACGCCAACCACCGGGCGCGGCGTACCACCGGAAGCGGAGACACGCCACAGACTGGCAAGGCCGCCACGCGTGGAAGAGAATACGATGTCGCGGCCGTCGGGAGTCCAGGCGGGAGCCCCCATGATCCAGGTATTGTCGTGCGTCAAGCGACTCGGTTTGCCGCCTGAGGAGGGAACTACATATACGTCTGAAACCACGCCCGGTGTGATCCCTCGAACGAAAGCCACGGTGCCGCCGTCAGGTGAGAAAGCTGGACTACAATCTTGCTCCTGCTCTGAAGGCGAGGTAAGTCGTTGCGTGCTGGAATCGGTGAGCGAAAGAAATGCAATCCAGGTGTGGATCCTATCCGCGCCAATCTCTGTAATGGCCAGAACTTTGCCATCGGGAGACCAATCCAAGGAACGAGAATTGATGCCGACGGGGCTGGAATACAAGCGGTGCTCCGTACCTCCGAGAGCAGGAATGACATAAATCGCTATCCCCTCCTGGGAGTAACGGGTGAACGCGAGCTGCCGGCCATCAGGTGACCACCTGGGATTGCCATCGCCCGGATGGGTGGTCAGGCGCAGCGACTTCTCTCCGCCGACCACCGTCGTGTAAATTCCAGAGTTTTCCGGATTCCGTATGGCAAACGCGACCTGGTTGCCGTCGGGCGAAAAAGCCGGGTCGCGCTCCATACCGGGCAGGCCAACTAGGGGAACCACTTCGATGGGTGGTAGGGCGCTTCGTGGTCGAACGAATCTCCAGAATGCAATTCCGCACAACGCCACCAAAATTGTGCACCCGACCGCCATCGACCTCCAATTCCCAACTGAATACAACCCGGCGCTGGTGCGCCCTGACGCGGAAGCAACTGCCATTCCGCCAGCTGTCGCAGAATTCACTGATTTCGCCGAGGTTCCTTTCTGGCTATCCTCGGTCACCCACTCCACCGGCACCATGAAACGATGCCCAATTCTGGGTAAGGTCTCGATGAACTTCGGATGATCCGCGGGGTCCTCCAGCGCCTGGCGTAGTTTCTTGACTGCCGTATTCACACCCAGTTCGAAATCCACGAAAGTATTTTCCGGCCACAGAACCTTGCGCAGTTGTTCGCGGGCAACGACCTTTCCTTCCGCCTCCAGCAACAAACGCAGCACTTGCAGGGGCTGACTCTGCACGGGCACGCGCACACCGGAGCGTTGCAGCACTCCACTGCTGAAATCGACGTGGAATTGATCGAACCGCGCGCGGACGGGAAAGGAATTTGCGGTGACCATCAAAGCTCCCATCCTTTAGCGGGCAGTATACCTCTCTTCGACAAAAATTGGCCTGCACTATAGGTCACTTCGGCACATGAGAGGGGTGAACTCTTCAGTTCACCCCTTGTCTAACTTCTGCTGGCTCAGGGAGTTCGCGGGTGAACTTGGGATCCACACCAGGATCTCCCGGCGTCTATTGAGCAAGATTCCGAGTGATGCGACTGTGCAACCTCACGGGGTGAGCATCGCGAAGCCGCGAAGCTCAATTTACGGCCCTGTACTTGAGGAGTTCCCATGAAGCGCACTCTTTCTCTTGCAGCAGTTACCTTCGGACTTTTCCTGATCACACCAACGATGCACGCTCAGGCCACTCACTTGAAACTTCAATTTCATGTGCCGTTTTCGTTCGACATCGATAACCAGACGTTCGCGCCAGGCGATTATGAGTTCACTCGACAGTCACTGTTCGTGCTCAAGGTCTGTAACCTGAAGGATCACACCTCGGCGTTCCAGCCGATACAACCCGCGCAATCACGCAAGGAAGGAAACGGCCAGATAAGGCTGGTGTTCCACCGCTATGACAACCAATATTTCCTAACCGCTGTGTCCGATGGGTCGTGGGAGTCCACCTACGATTTCAAAATATCCGCGGAAGAACAACGCTTAGTCCAGGCAGCTCCCCGCGAGCCGGAGATGACCGTGAGTATCAATCGCGGCGGGGCGGTTCTCGTTGCGGCTCGTGGCCAAAAGTAAATTGCCTGGGCCGCCCGCACCCTCCAGGCAATCCTCACGTATTAGGCCAAGGCGGACCCGAGGGTCCGCCTTGGCCCTTCTGCACGATCGACGGTTTTGGGATCACCGGACCTGAGCGGTATCGGCCTGGTTGAATTCCCGTCACCTGATGCATTTACCCGCTGACTGCGATGGGCCCGAACGTCAACCGCTTGTTTTGAGGTGGGGCTGTGAAGAAATCTCTCTTGCTCTTCGCTCTAATCTGCAGTGCGTATCTGCTCGATGCTTGCGATGGAAGTAGCGGGAGCAGTTCCACCTCGTTTACTCCCACGTCATGGGTGAATGTTCTCTCCGCATTGCCGTCTCCAACGGCCACCATAGGGACGCCGCTCAACCTCAGCGTGCTGGCACGCGATCCCACCAACATTATCCCGACTCATCCAGGGACTGTACGTTTTTCCAGCAGCGACCCGCAACCGTTTCTTGACGGTGAGGGTTCACCGCTATCTAGCTCAATTAATTCTTGCCGAGCCGGGGAACTGCTGCCTCGAGTGACATCGCACGTAAAGGAATTCGTTGAAAACGTAAATCGGCTCAGCGCTACGGAGGTACTCGATCTCGAACGGCGCAACAAAGCCGGCAGACTTAAAGAGAAGACGCAAAGCAAATCGAATTACGTCGCCACAATTAACAAGGAAGCGATTACTGGAGTCTTCGTGGTGGAAGAATATCGCAATGACAGACACGGAGAGACTAATCTTCAGGGGAGCGTTTCGGCTACCGGAGCGCCGGCTCTTGCTCTCATCTTTCATCCATCCCACATTGAAGAATTCGACATGACGTGTGACGGCCTGGCTGATTGGAAAGGCCACAGCGTTTGGCACGTGTATTTCCAGCAGCGCCTGGATCGTCCGGCCACGATGACTAATATCAAAGTTGACGGCCATTATTTCGAGATCTTGCTCAAGGGCTCTGCCTGGATTGACAGCGATAATTATCAGATCGTCCACCTGGAAACAGACCTACTGAAACCGATCCCCGAAATGCGGCTCGAACGGGAACATCAGTTTGTAGACTATGGATCTGTTGCTTTCACCGACCGGGATCTTAGCCTGTGGTTACCACACGTAGCTGAAGTAACTGTCGAGTTGCGAGGGACACGCTTAGTTGCACGTCACACTTATAGCGACTACCGGGTCTTTTTCGTCGATACAGGTCAGAAAATAGGCAAGCCCAAAGATTCCTGGAAGTGAATTTGTTGGGGAAAGGTAGTCAAATGTCACCGTACCAGTGAGCCAAATGGAGTACACGGTTGCCGTACGAGTCGGCGCGCTTAGTTGGTTGCGATCCCCAAGTAACGCAAAAACATTCTCGGCAATTCGGCCTTCAGTTGATCGTCCCTCACCGGAAGAGCGTGTTCGAAAGTGCATGCCTGGTCAAAGAGAATTAATTCTCGAAGTGCGAATGCCACCGTTAAGATGCCGTAGCTGACAGCGTACTCCGGATCAGGGTGGCGGATTTCGTCCCGCCAAATCAGGAATGTCTTCACCAGTTCTTTTTTTGAAACTTCGGACTTCCAGGTCGCGTTGTCTCCGCACGAACGGTGTCCGTTCATGTTGCTGAGCATAAAGGACCGTGGCGCGCATCGAGCCTGTGCTTGCCCGGTAAGCGCCCAGCATCCCGGCGATCCATTGCGGCGTGAAGTTGCGGATGCCGATTTTGGTTAGCTGTTCCCCTTCCACCTTGAGGGCAAGTTCCTCCCGGTTTACTTCCGTGCCGCGGCTGAAAACCGCGCGCATTAGCGCTTCCTTGTCGGGAAAGCGCCGGTAGACATTGCCGGGGGAGACTTTGGCCTGTTTAGCGATGCGGGAAACGGTTGCCCCTTCCAGTCCGTGTCTGTTCAGCACTATAGCAGGGCGACAAATGTCTTCGCGGCACCCCTCTGGATGGCGCGTGCTAAACCGGCTCGGGCTCGTTGTACCCGTGAAAGATCGGACGGTTAGCGAAGAAAGCGAGCATGAGCGGGCAGAGGAGTTTGCAGTCGGCCCTGATGGTTTAATCAAAGAGATACATGTGCGCGTGATCTTGAAACAGTGATCTTACCGTCGCTCTTCCTCGCTCGCAGAACGGCGCACCGCGATTTAACAGGGTACTGAATTCGATAAATAGCCGGCTATTGAGCCAAGCGCTCCGGTGACACTTTCGGAGGCCTCACTTTCAACACACTCCCCTGGTTCGCGTGTGAGGTAAGTAAGCCTTTGTACGAGCCCAACTCCGGAAGCTTTCAAGCAGCAGGTAACATGAGCACTACGCGTGTGCATCACGCATCGATTCGTTTGACCGACGGGAAAGTGCTCGTGCTTGGAGGTATTCCGCCGCTACAGAACCTCCACGAGCAGCCACCCAATCCGTCGTACGCGGAACTCTACGACCCTGTGGCGAACCTGTTTTCGCCGATAGACGGTTTGACGATTTCGCACGAACGGTACACCGCCACGCTGATGAGTTCCGGCCTAGTGTTGATTGTTGGCGGCGAAGACGCTCCAGGTACTCCCACAACCGAGGTCCAGCTATTGAATGCCGGCTCTGGAATACTGGCCCCAACCGGTGCGCTGGGAACCGCTCGCGTAGGGCATGCGGCAACGCTCCTCCAGGACGGACGAATTTTGGTCACGGGCGGAACTGACGCCAACGGAAACATCCTCGCGACTGCCGAACTCTACAAGTGATTTGCACCAACAGCAAGGTGGACGAAAAACGCGCGATGCGTGGATGTTCAACCGCTCTTATTTGTTGAATTGCAGACCGTACGACCGAGCTGCACCAAGGTAGCTAACTCAATGAAAGAAAATGAGAAATATGGTGGACGTGGCCGGGTTCGAACCGGCGACCCCCTGCTTGCAAAGCAGGTAAGGAAAAACACTGATATGGAATGACCTGTCAAGTGCAATCTCCTGTTTTTTTCTTTTCTTCCTCTCTTCCCCTGTGATCCTTCCTTGTGAGGCAGCGCAAGTCGCGGTCGAGGCGGCTATTGCGACGGTTGATCACTCTGATATTCGCGGGTCGAAACCGCATAATCGTGATCCGTCGGGAGCTGCCTCGGACTAAAGGCGCGGGTTCGGTCCGCAGACCTACCGCATAGAGTTTTCGAGGATTCTCCTTTCCATGCGCCTCTCGACCGCTACTCACGCTGCCTCCTGGAAAATTCTTGCTGCATAAAAAACTCACCTCATGCCGCCCGCCGTTCGGGTTCCTTCTGTGCTGCCTCTACTTTTACCCCAATGGCCCAGATAAAACCCAATAGCTCACGCCCGATCGCGGTCACAACCTTCCCTTTTTCCTTTCCTCGTGCCGTCAGCTTCCGATAACGCGCATGCAACCGATGCTGCGCTTTCCAGGCGATCTCTCGCACTTCTTCGCTGACCAACTCTTGCCGCTTGCGTAAAGCTGCACCTACGTTTGGCCGGTGGCGGTACGCCCAGGCGGCCTCCACGACCACGCGCCGTACGTGCGCATTCCCGGTCTTAGTGATGCCCCCTCGCCGGCTACTTTCTCCACTGGAATGTTCGCTCGCGACGATCCCGCCGTAGCCCATCAACTCCCGAGCCCCTGGGAATCGCGATATTTCTCCCAGTTCCGCCACGATCGTCACCGCCGCGACTTGAGCCAACCCCCGCAGGGCTTGCAATCCCTCGATCACCGCACGCATCTTCGGTGTTGTCGACTTCACTGCTTCATCGATGGCCTGGTCCAGCCGTGTGATGCGGGTTTCTGCGTGCTCCACCTCGTGTAAGTAATCCAATAAGGTGGCTTCCTGCGCCGCTTGTTCGAAGTGGACTTCCTTTTTTACCCACGCCATGTAATTCAATGTCCAAGGCTTCACACCGCTTGCCGGCCGCCTCCCGTGCCGCAAGAGAAACTTGCTTAGCCGGTGTTTCGCCCGCAACTGATCTTTCTTAGCCGCCTCCCGGGCTCGTACCAGATCTCGCAAGGCCTCCTGGGCCGCATCCGGTACCCACACCGCCGTCAACTCTCCGGCCCGATAATTCCGCGCCAGCTTTACCGCATCGCGTCGATCAGTCTTCACCCGCTCGCCCGATTTCACCGGTACCAGCGTTGGGGCCACTACTTCGCACTTCGCCCCCAGTGCCGTCAGCTGCCAGTACACGACATAACCTGTTGGGCCCGCCTCATAGCAGAAACACAGCTGCTCCACAGGTCCCAGTTTCTTGACCAGCTTCCGAATCGACTCCTCCCGATTCGGAATGACCCCGAGCGTTCTCACCTCCCCGTCCTGCTCGGCAACCGCCACCGCAATCGTTTCGGCATGGACATCCAAACCAACAAATTTTATTCTTTTCATCGACCGGCTCCTTCGCTTGTGGCTCTGTACTGCTTGTCTTCCGATTCGCAGCATAACCCACGACTGCGAATCGGAGCCGGTCATTCCATTGTGACTAAATAGCTTCGTTGGTGTCGCTTACACGGAAAATCAACGAAATTCCCGCTTCTCAAATGTACCGAAGTTGTACCGAACGATTCCACCCCTCGGCTGCTCGTGATGCTAGGCAGGTGCGGATGGTGGCTCGATGTAAACTGATTTTCAGTTCCTCAGTTAGGCTACTTGGACTACCAAAGATAAGATGGAAGCGAGAAGTGTATTTCGGCAGCGTTGCAGCCACCTACGTCCGAAGCTTGGGAAGCTTAGCAGAACACTCAAAAACGTTCGAATTGGCGGCTATTTGACATTTTTCGGTTTTCTCAATTGGATTCCAATTGGAGCAGTCAGACGGAAAAATAGGAACTCGGTGAACACATGGTACACAAAACCGTCAGTCTGATGGCTGTGTTCAGGAGCTGACCAAATTCAACTGAATTACTGGGCCCAGGTTCCATGAAATCTCCCAAACTCCTGAGTTGCGCGTCCGCATGTTGACGGCAATGCGGGTGCAAACCACACCCACAGAAGTTGTTACGCGGAACAGGCAGCACGGCTGATGCTCAGCCTTTGCATCTTGTTTTGGAGTGTTGTTCGTTTCAATCCGAGGCGCTCGGCTGCTCCGCCCCTACCGGCGATTTTTCCTGAAGAGGCCTTTAACGCATTCACGATCGCGTTGCGTTCTGCCTGTTGAAAGGTGGAGATTGAAGTGATCTCAGGCGAGTAGCGTGCCGTCAACTCCCCGGCTGGCAGTTTCAATTCCTCACCGAGCGACAGGACGACGGCGCGCTCAAGGAAGTTCGCCAATTCCCGCACGTTCCCTCTCCAAGGGAGATTCGTCAATGATTCCATGGTGCGCGCAGGAATCGTCTTGATCTGTCGTCCCATCTGGCGGGATAGCTTCGAGACAAAATGGTTCACGAGTAGCGGTATGTCTTCGCGCCGTTCGCGAAGTGCAGGGATCGCAACGGGGAAAACGTTGAGACGGTAAAACAGATCCTCACGAAACTTGCCCTCGCGGATCATGGCCGCAAGATCGCGGTGCGTCGCCGCAATGATCCGCACATTGACACGAATGGTGTGCGTGCTGCCCAACCGTTCAAACTCCTGCTCCTGCAACACCCGCAGCAATTTTGCTTGCAGTTCCAGCGGGATGTCTCCGATCTCGTCCAGAAATAGCGTGCCCCCATCCGCCAGTTCGAATCGCCCTTTCTTCTGCATCAGCGCGCCCGTGAATGCTCCCTTCTCGTGTCCGAAAAGTTCGCTCTCCAGCAGGCCAGCGGGAATCGCCGCGCAATTCACCTTCACCAGATTGCGCTTCCGTCGAGGACTGAGTTCGTGAATGGCCCGCGCAATCACTTCCTTTCCGGTCCCGGTCTCGCCGCAAATCAACACCGTAGCGTCGGTGGGCGCGACTAGCGCCACTTGCGCAAGGACTGGCCGCAACCCGCCGTGCCTTCCGACGATCGTGTCCAGAAATGAGGTCGGAGCCTGGTCCGGCTCATCCGTCAGTGATGTATCGGAAAGAGGGAACACGCCGTTCGTTGGAGGAAGTGGCTGGTACCCGCTGAATGGAGTGAAACTGGCTGCTGCTGCGCTCATCTTACCCCCCCTCAAGATTAGTTCCGTTATAGGTTAGAAGTGACCTGTTCTTTGCACAGGAGTGTGGTCGGAATCGGCATTTTGGGCAACCCTAAACAGAGGAGTTGCGGCGGTCATTTCGGGGGTGGAATGGCCCCCTAAATCGTTTAGCTCGCCAGCCAAAGCGCGCCCCGCACTGCCTGGAACACCGTAAATCCATGATGTTTATGCAAAATCTGGAACCACTGAAATATCGTCGGGGTTTTCATGACTGTTACCTCCACTAGGCTGCCATCCGTTCTCTTGGTACGTAATCCAGGTATTTCCAATCCGGCCTAGAATCCAGCTTGGGAAACTCTTTGACTTGCGGCTTGCGTTGCGCCGATGACTCCTCGCGGCTCGCTTCCATCAACGCCTTCATCTTGTCGTAATCCATAACAACGCTCCACTCAGTGAACCCGGTAAGCTGCCCGATGAACTTTGGTCGTTTCTTGCTGGACGGCCCTGATCTCTGCACGGGAGTGTGCTCGGAGTCCCGCCGGCGGGCAACCCTACATCGGTAATTTGTGGACACTACATCGGTTTGCGGTGTGCACTGTGCCGGGGGAATGTGGGACCCTTTTTTGGGAAGGAACGCACTCAAAATGGGGGTGTGGGCTAGCTCTTTCGATCCGGAAGCTCGACGCGCTTCCATCCAAACAGGTGAGCGTCAACCGACCAGGCCCCAGGTCCCAGGAGGGCCAGGGCAGTACCGAGGGTCCCTAAGAAGATACAGGTCCAAGGATCGGCAGGATGCAGGAAGGCTTTCCATAACGCAAGGATCGCCAGAGCGGTTCCTGCCGCGGGGGTCCACAGACCGACAAGTAAAAGTATTCCTACAACTCCGGTGAGCACATTCAGTATGGTTGGTCCAACCGGGGCACCGCCGCGGAGTGCCATCGCAGCGTGAAAAACCACGGCAATAGCCGCAACCACTCGCAGCAATAAAAGACCCAGGCCAGGCGCACCGTGGGCGAAAGTTGAGAAAAGTCGACGCATGACATGATCAAGATTACGCGCTTCGCTCTACTGACATAAGCCCCAAAAGGCCTGAACGAGGGACTCTTTCGAGCGAATTACAACTCGATGATGCCGCGTTTTACCCCGATCATGGCGGCTTGGGTACGGTCTTTCGCGCCCAATTTGGACAGGATGTTTCGGACCTGACCTTTCACCGTCTCTTCGCTCAGGGATAGCTGCTCTGCAATCTCTTTGTTGGCGCTCCCTTGCGCAATCAGCCGCAGCACACGAACTTCCGCCGGTGTCAGGGCATCGTCGGTGGCATGCTCGGCAAGTCCGTAGGAGGCCTCAGCGGAAATCGCCTTTCTGCCCGCATAAACGGCTCGTATGGTCCGCAACAGCTCCTCATGCAACGAACTTTTCAGCAGGTACCCCCGAGCGCCAGCTTTGATTGCCCGCTGCACCTGGGCGTCCCCGGCATAGGTAGTCAGCATGATGATTCGCGCTTCCGGAGCTTCGTCGCGAATCGCGATCAACGCGTCCAGCCCGTTCATTACTGGCATCTGGAGGTCCATGAGCACAACGTCGGGATGCTGTGCCCGGAACTGCTGGATCGCTTCGCGTCCATTCGATGCTTCGCCGACAACGCGCATGTCCGATTGACCACCGACGAGCCCAGCAACACCTTCCCGAACGATTGGATGGTCGTCGGCCACCAGAATCCGAATCGGACTCGCCTCGTCGCTCATGACTTTTTCACTGTGCCTCGGCGAGATAGTTTCGCAAGAAACTTCTCTGTTAATCGCATTCGCTGTCCCTCGGTGGGTACCGTGTACGCGCGTGCAGCAGGAATGCTCAGTTCCACTTCCGTGCCAGCGTCCCGTTCGCTCCACACTGTCAGCTTGCCGCCTATGAGCTTGGCTCTTTCCCGCATGCCACGCAAGCCAA
The DNA here is from genome assembly GCA_963776365.1 of Candidatus Acidiferrales bacterium. Classification (GTDB taxonomy): domain Bacteria; phylum Acidobacteriota; class Terriglobia; order Acidiferrales; family UBA7541; genus Acidiferrum. The sequence goes on from CAVZMQ010000018.1 coordinate 287,514, forward strand.
AGTGTCCTTCGCGCCCGTCATCGCTTATGAGCTTCGGGTCGATGCCCTTGCCGTCATCGCGTACCCGCACGCGTACCCGCCGGTCGTCATAATGAATTTCCACTTCGATTTGCTTCGCCTCGGCGTGACGGAAGGCGTTACGTATCCCCTCTCCAGTTATGCGGTAGACTTCGTCGCGAAGAATCGGATGCAGATTGCGCGGCGTGCCTTCCACATGCACCTGAAAGTCGACAGAGTTCGCGTTGGCCGCAAGCTCTTCCCCGAGTGTCCGCATTGCCAAGGCAAGGTCGTTGGTTTCGACCACGGAAGAGCGCAACCCCTGTATCGCCTCCCGCCCTTCAACGATCGCATGCTTAGCCTGATCCATTGCTTTCTCAAGCGTTTTCCGTGCCTCGCCGGGACGCTCCGGCAGCAGGTTGATACCAGTTTGAAAATGCAACAGAATCCCGTGGAAGCTTTGCAGCAGCGTGTCGTGCAGATCGCGGGCGATGCGTGTTCGCTCGCCAACGCGCTCTTCCAGGCGCATGTTGAACTGCCGCGCCACTTGCCGCAGCCGCCGTTGGTACAGTGCCCAGAGCAATGTTACACAAACCAGTATAGAAGTCGTACGGAACCACCATGTAGCCCACCACGGAGCCAGAACGCGGATACGAACGCTGACGCCGGTTTCGTTCCACACGCCATGATTGTTGCTGCCCTGGACATGGAAAACGTAGTCCCCCGGCGCGAGTGTTGTGTACGTCGCAAATCGGCGTGAGCTATTTGTGAAGTTCCACTGCTGTTCCAAGGGATCAAGCTTGTAGCGATACAAATTGCGTTCCGGGTACGCATAGCTCAAAGATGAGAATCCAAACGAGAACACATTCTGGGAATGAGATAAAGTGAGCGCTTGGCTCGCGAATATCGCCTTCTGCAGAGGAGAATTGTGACCCACTTCGACAGCCGTGCCAAACAGACGAAAATCTGTTAGGACTACCGGCGGCACGTATGTGTTATCTCTGATTTTGTCGGGGTAAAAGAACGTCAGCCCATTCACGCCCGGAAAAAACATCTGTCCCTGTTCGTCTTCGAACGCGGCTCCCCAGTAGTTAAACTCGTTTCCGGCCAGGCCATCTGAGGCGTAGTAGGTTCTGACTGATTTTGTCTCGGGATTAAACTTAGTCAGCCCATTGTCCGTGCCAAGCCACAAGTTGCCCTGGCGGTCTTCGAGAAGAGCTTCCACAGCGCTGCCGGGCAGCCCATCTCGTTCTGTATAAACCTGATACTGTTGCCGCGTAGCGTCGAACCTGTCTAAACCCAGTTGTGTGCCGACCCACAGGGTTCCGCCTGAGTCGACAAGCAGAGCATTCACCCGATCACTGCTGAGCGTCCCAGGATTGCCGGGCTGATTCCTGTAAACATCATAGCGTCGGCTGGCGGGATCAAACCGAACCAGCCCTGCTTGATTAGTGCCTAACCACAACCATCCTCGGTGATCTCGCGCGAGCGAAGTCACCAGACCGGCGCTCAAAATGTTGTTGATCTCTGGATAATGTTCGAACCGCTTGCTGCGAGGATCGAATTCATCAAGCGCATGGTCGGTAGCCACCCAAATACGACCGCTTCGGTCCAGTTGCAGGCGCATGATGACGTCGCTGCTGGGCGAATTGGGATTACCGGGTTGGTGTCGATACACTCGAAATCTGCCGGTCCTCCGGTCGAATGAGTCCAAACCCCCGCGGTAACTCGCGAACCACAGCGTGCCCGCACTGTCCTCAACGGTCGACAACACGGTCCCTTCCGATATGCTGGCTTCATCTCCGTCGCGGTGGCGGTAGAACGTAAACTCACCGCTTGAATCAATACGAGTGAGCACGCCGTCATTTCCCAACCAGAGGACGTCATGGCTGTCCTTGAAGACGGATAAAACGAAGTTTTGGTCGAGACTGTTCTTTAGTCCGGGCCTTTTCTGATATGACCTGAATCCGGTGGGAATCGCAGGAAAATGATTCGTACCCCCTCCACCAGCCCAGATGCTCCCCTCCCGGTCTTCGTATAGGCATAGAATAAAGTTGTCGGTAAGGCTGTGTGGATCCGCGGGATCATGGCGATAACGAATCAGTGTGCCGGTATTAGTATCGAGCTTCAAGAGACCGCTGCCCTGTGTTCCGAGCCATAGAACCCCTTGCTCATCTTCCAGGATGGCCGCAACTCTTTCGGCTGTTGGCGTGCCTGGGTCACGAGTAATAAATTTGTAGCGAACAAATTCGCCGGTTTTCGGATCGAATGTCCCTATCCCGCTTCCTTCGCGCGAGTAAATCCAAAGTTTGCCAGAACGATCCTGATAAACATACTGTACGTGAGCTTCATCGTGATTGAGAAGTTGCGGAAAGCGGGTTGCTGTGGCGGTCTTAGGATCAAACGAATTGATGCCCGCGCTGGTTTCAACCCACAGCGTATCGGAGTTGTCCACCATCACGAACCTTATGTCGTTCCGCGATCCTCGCGCGTCCAGGCTGTTGGGATCGTTTTCCTCGTGGCGAAAATGCGTGAACGTGCCCGTATTGGGATCGAGCCTATCCAGCCCGTTATCTGTAGCAAGCCAAATGTAACCCTCATGGTCTTCGGCGATACCATGTACGGCGCCGCCCAAGCTCGTGGCGATGTTGGGATCATGCTGATATTCGGTGAGCTTTTGCGTAATGGGATCAAATCGATCCAGGCACTGATCGACTCCGATCCATAGTTTGCCGGACCGGTCTTTGAAGAGAGACGTGACTAAGTTTCCGCACAGCTCTGCATTGGGTAAGCCGTGTTTGCGTATCTTGAATTCATACCCATCATAGCGGTTCAAGCCGTCAAGCGTTCCGAACCACATGAATCCTTGGTCGTCTTGGGCCTCGTACTGCACCACACCCTCAGATAATCCTTGTTCTGTGTTCACACGCGTGACATGCAAGGCCTGCCCATCAATGGCGTGCAGTCGGACTTCGCGCACGTGCGGTTCAGAATTTTGAGTTGTCCTTGGTTGCGCACGTGACCAGCACAGGAGCAGCAACGTGACAATGCGCAAAATGGTCTCAAGGGCTCCTGCGATTCGAATCAAGGTGGGACAGCTGCCCATCAATGTACTAAGCGCCCCCGGCCATTACTCGTTGGGTTTTACGAAAATCAACTATACATCCACAACATACCGAGCTGGTAGTATGCCCGTTCGGAGCGGGATAGGCGTTCAGGTAAGGCTGCATGCTGCTAGGGGCTTGCTGGCGCGAGGCCGCGTCCGGAACCACGGTTTCCTGCGTAGCCGGCTGGCGCGGGCGCAGACCTTCGTACGAGAAAAAGAAGAAGGTCTTGTCTCTGAGAATGGGCCCGCCGAACACGCCGCCGAAGTCGTTCTGCCGCTCCTCATCGTGCCGAGATTGACGGCTGCGACCTTCGCCTCCGCGATTGCCGCTTTGGAAGGATCCGTCACCCGTCCAGTGATGGAGGCATTTGTGGTTTGCGCCCGCAGCGCGCAGGGATACAGAGACAAAAGGAGAACCAGCAGGAGAGCGGGGACTTTGTACATAGTGCTGACCTGGAGCAGCGCCGGTTGGCCATTATCCTGCCACTTCAATCTCGTTTCTGCAACCATCACCGACCTCTGATCTGCCAGCGGAGCGTCACCACTGCCGAAAGCGTGTCGCCCTCTGAGGTCACAGCAAGGGGCCAAGTTTGGTTCTTTTTAGCTTCGGCATGATTGCCCAGAGATAGATACCACCATTATGCGGGAAAGAAATAGGAGGGGGCCGGCGCGCTTGATCTCTCTCCCAGAGTATGACTGCTAGGCAGAGGAGCGCGAAGAGGATTAGCGTCCTCATTCGGGTCCATCCACAGAATCACTGTTCTTCTGAATATCTATTAAATCGGACTTAATATCTTCCAAAACCCCTTTGACACTCTCCGTCAACAACTCTAGACCTTTGCCCATCATGGAATTGATCAAATTCTGCGTAGACCACATCATCCATAGAGCCACTGCGAGCGAAGCTACGGCTCCGCGCAACTCACCGGCAATCGCCAATAGAAAAGCAGCGACCAAGGCGATGCGCCCGAGAATCCTATACACATAGGAAAGGATGACGCTGAACCGGTCGTCTGCCTTTAGATGCTCTAGCATTCGGGTGAGCCTTCAGCGTTGATCGGGTTGCCGACTTTGTATGCATTACCCACGTTTCGGATACCGTCTTCGCCATTCCTTGCGCGCTTCATCCAACTGGACCTTCCCGAGCCGCAGGCGCATTGGCCGGATTCCAGGTAGCCGTCTTTAATCTATCATCCGTTGGTTGCTCTAGGACAACGACGCACACCGAGTACTTTACTAGGATGGAGGAAGAAGGAGTGGGCGTGACTCCGTGGTGGGTAGTTACGTCTCTACTCTGAACGAGGGCTGACTCCGCCCCAGCCTTCGTTACTTCAAATGACCTAATACATCTCCCGACAGCGCCGCAGCAGGTGCGCTAAGCAGGTTTGGTGCAGAGCGTGGATAAACTGACGATAGATGCTCCACCCGTCGCGCACCAAGAATCCTGCGAAGTCCGCTCCCAACACCAGGGCCGCTTGTTCGAATCCGCGTCCTGGCTGAATGCTATAGACGGTAACCTGCGAAGTGCTGAAGGCCCACATCCACCATAGCTCTCCACCTACTCTCCAGCCGGTTTCGTCCGGGGTTACACTCGCACTGCGGCGAACCTCTTCTACCAACGCGTTATACGTTGGTTCTGCTTTACTCGCCACCCGCGCCAGGGCCTGGCACAAGCCGCCGCGACTCACCTGTAATCCGAAGGCTTGCTGGAGCACCGTGACCGTCTTGCCGTAGGGCAGTCCTAAACCTTTCTTGAGTTGCGTGGCCAGGGCCAGCGCTCGCGGTCCGAGTTGCGACGAGGCACTGCCGAGGGCATCCGAGGTTTGCCGTGGATGTCGCCCCTGCACGATTAATTCCGCTACTTTTTCGCCCTCGTCATCATTTCGTGCCGCCCTTCCGCCTGTGAATACCTCGGATTCTTTATTTTGAGCCAGCGGATACTATTGCTTTTGTAGATGCCTTGTTTCCGTTTGGCGACAATTCCTTCCAAATCGTTGTTGCACACCTCTTCAAATGTAAGGGAACAATATATTCAGTGCCACTGAGGTTTGGAGCCAAACTGGCACTTAAAAGCCCGGACCAGTCCGGGGGACGGGCAACCGTTCCCCTATGCCGATTCCGAGTCGCTCGCTGATCCGGGCGGCGCACCGAAAATGGAAGTAGTGACCTCATGCCTGCCATACAGTGACCGCAAGCGCATGCTGCTGGTTCTTCATGCCAGGTTCTGGTACGACAGGTGGCAATGTCGCTGAAAGAAATTACCTGGTATCGTGACACTGTTCTGGAATTCGACACAACACTCTGGAAACTTCAGCTGATTGATTTTGCAGGGCTAACTTCTCCATTGAGCGCCGTGGAACCGGAAATGCATGCAAGCCGAATAGCATCCCAACGGATGCCAATGAGACGTCGATTGAAGGAGGCCACGATGGAGTCCAGGTTCCATATCTTCAAAGTAACTCCGAACGGCCCTTTGACACAGATGTGCACGATGAAGTGTCCACGCTGCGGAAGCGCAGCTTCCAAGGAGAAGCCCGAAGAACATTTTAAGTGCGAACGTTGCGGGTGGAAATTGTGATTCATGCGCATTTGCCTTCCCCGGCTGCACTCGACGGGATGGAAAATGAACATATGACCCTAGCAGAGCAAGCCGTGCTTCTATGGCCGCTGTTGGCGCTGGCTGCTCGCACTCAACAGATTCTGAGTTATGCTGCTGTCGAAGGCTATACCGGAATCGCAAGACACGAACTTAATCGTGCCCTTGGACTCATACACGACTACTGTAAGCGACGCGGGTGGCCACTTCTAAATACCCTTGTCGTCAGCCAACAATCAGGAATGCCTGGAAACGGTTTTCCAGCGGAGCTGAGTTCTTTAGAAATAAAAGTTGAGCAAGGAAAGGTGTTTCTGTTCGATTGGTCAGGGCACGACAAACCACGGCTCCACGATTTTCAGGCTGCGTGAAGTCGTCCTCGCGGCACACCGTACTTCAGAGGCGAGAGCGGACGCGGCTAATTGCGACGGGAAGATTGCATTCAGGGCAAACAAACAGAAGGGTGTGAACGAATCGGGCGGCCATTAGGCCTCCTTGGGAATAGGAGGAAATGCCACCAACATACGCTACTTGGCGCGCGTCAGCAATTCATGCCGCCCTTCTGCCCGGTACAGTTGTCTTTGTAGCTTCCCATTCCTTTGTCGTTAGTTCTGTAGGTAACGTAACCCAAGAATTATTCTACTCCGTGAAATAAATACTTGGATCATTTTACACGCATTGTTAACTCTCACCGTATCCGTCACTTGCATATCACTCGTTTGGCTCACGGATTGCGTCGTTCATGTTGGCCCATCAGTTTCTGCTAATCGGGGTGACTCATGGTTCGAAAACATATTGCTAGAAGTACTTTTGTGATTTTCACCTGCACTCTTCCGCTGGTAGCTGGAGTACTCGCTCAACTTCCTCAGACCCGATCGGATCGGTCTCAAACGCTGGTGATCCGACTAAATGACGATGAGAATCTGAAGTTTTTCACGGGGAAAATCTACAGTAATAACGGGAGATATGTGTTGGACGGTGAGTCTTCGCGGGGTCCGTATCTGCTGGACGATCAAAAAATGGCTAAACAATATGATGGTAAGCACGTGCGCGTGACCGGCGTGCTTGAAGTGGAAAATCATACAATTCATGTTCGAAATATCGAGGAGGCTTCCGGCTGAAACCGTCAAGCCGAAAAATGTCTGGAAAGCTGTGCACAATCCGTGGACTAGCCCATCAAGGGCGCAAATGAGCGAGGACACTTTCGGATACATTCTAACGTTTCGTTGTTTGAACTGCGGCAGACAAGAAGCCTTGGCCAACGTATTATCCGGCATCGTTCTATCTGACGAAGACGTTAAGATGCGATTACTTGAAGCCACGTGCAGAGCCTGCGGCTGGAGAGGCGAAGTCTGCGGCGTTTCAGCGGTTCGGATCGAACGCGCCAAGTCTAAGGCCACGGGCCGTTAACGAATGACGATTACTGACCGTAAGCGAGCGCGCGGAGGCCGTCGTGTTTCAGTTCGAAGATGTATTGTTGGCGCCGGTTTAAAAGGGATCCACTTTCGCCGGTATGGGGTAGGCCACTTCGCTCGGCGGCGAGTTCGGAACACACCCATGCGCTGACTGTTGCGTAAGAGCAAGCAGTCTTGAGTTCCATTTTTTCCCTTCAACGTGGATTTTTACTTCATGAGCGATCCTCCCGCGCCGTCAGCAGGAGCAGGAGTTGTAGAACACCGGCAGTGTTTGGTATCCATCTTGACCGACTCGATGACCAGGTACAGTTTGTCCGCACTGTTGACCTTTCCCGACACGCAGTAGTATTGGCCTGGCGTGACCTGTTGGGATTTGGTGAAGTCGTACAGGCGGTAGACCCGGTGGGTGGAGTCGTCTTGCATGAGGAACACGGCACAGGTTCGGTATTCTGTCCGCGAGAGCAACAGCAGATGGTTGGCGCTGAAGTTGAACATGGAAGTGGAAGAACGAGAGATCCAGACCAGAGAGCGGGAGTGATGAGCTCCCGCCCCCGCCGGCAGCGCCGTTGAGGAGTTACCCGGCAGACTCCTCCGCGCGGGATATCATCACAGAGCGGCGCTTCATCTGAGCCAGTCTTGCTACTACTCCATCGGCGGCTGGCCCTTATTGGCTTTGCGAAGGCTTTCTCCGCCGAGAAGGATGATCTCGGAGTTTTCGACCAAGCGGTCGGCGATGGCCGTCGCGATGGTGGTGTTGTGCAGGATATTCCCCCACTCGGAAAAGGCTGTGTTGGTCGTGATCAGCGTACTTCTCTTGTGGCTGTGACGAGTGGAAATGACCTGATAGAACAGATTGGAGGTCTGCTGATCGAGAGAAAGGTACCCTAGTTCGTCGATTAGGAGAAAAGTTGGCTCGGTATAAAGCTTGAGCTTGCGGATCAGAGAGTGATCGACCTGCGAGGCCAGCAAGTGGTTGAGCATGTCCATGGCGGTTGTGAACAGCACGCGACGGTTGGCCTGACAAGCGCGCCAGGCAATGATCTTCGCTAAGAACGTTTTTCCTACGCCGGGGTTTCCGATCAGCACAACGGCGGTGCCTTTTTCGAGAAAGCCGAGATCCAAAAGGCGGAGGATGCGACTTTTGCACTGTAAGCGGGTCTTGTGATGATTGAAGTTGAAGCTGTCGATGGAGTGCTTGGCTTGCAAGCGAGCGAGACGGAAGCGGCGATCGATCGAACGGGTCTGACGCGCTTCGAGCTCACGGTCCAGCAGAGCTTCGAAAGCTTCCGCGGCGCTGAGATTCTTGCTTGCTGCATCAGTCAGGGTCTCGTCCAGATGCTGGCTCATGGTCGTCAGGTTCAGTTGATTCAGTTTCTGTTGGAGTGAGTTCATCGACGTTCCTTTTCGAGTGAAGGATGAAAGTGTCGTAATCGGCCAGCGACAGCGGATCGGTGATCAGTTCATTCAACTCAGGGTCTTTGAACCGCAGTGGCGGCTGGACCTCGCGCCGCAAAGTTTGCTGGCTGAGGATATTGGCGATGTAATCGGCGCCGAAGGCACCCGCTGCATGGGCTTTGCCAACAGCGGCGGCGACCGCCTCCGGTCCATAGTCACGAATCAAGGCGAGCAGTTCTCTCACCTGCCGGGCGAGGGAGCGATCGGTGTCCGCCAGGCGCCGTAGATAGATTTCCGAAGTAGGACCCAGCAAGTCGATCAAGCGCTGTTGTGTTGCGGATCGCTGGGCCGCGGCTCGTTGTTCGAACAGCTCTTTTTGAAAACGTTCGGCGCCAAGCACCTGCCCGCGTTGCCAGCAGCGAGCATAAGAGACGATTTCCTGCTGCTGATCGTAGATGGTGAGCGAGGAGGCATCTGCTTTGATCGTGAGGTGACGGCCCACGTAGCGTGGCGGCACACAGTAGCGATTACCGTCGAACGATAGCCGGAGATCTTTATGAACCAGAGCTTCGATGGTGTCGCGATAGTCAGGCGTGATCACCGGCAAGGAGCGCAGTGCTTCGAGCTGAAAGCGTTCTCGAGGAGTCTGGCCCGTTTCACGATGACGGCGCTGGTTAGCGACTTCGTTGAGCCATTGAAGTGCTTGCGAGTTGACATCGGCTAGGTCGGTGAACGTGCGCAGTGGCCAGAAGCTGGTTCTGGCATAACCGATGGCTCTCTCTATTTTTCCTTTTTCCCACGCCGCACGCACATGGCAAGCCCGAGGGAGGAAGCTATATTCGCGAGCGAAGGCCAGAAAACGCGGATGGAAACGCACCAGGTTGCCGTCATGTTCGGCAACGGCGGTCGCGAGATTATCGAACCAAAGCTCGCGTGCGATGCCACCCATGAATCGGAACGCGTGGATATGACAGCGAACGAACGTTTCAAAGCTCTGGCTGTGTGTGAACTCCAGATACAGCCTGCGGCTGTGACATTCCACCAGACAGAAAGCGTAGAGTTTTCGCGCATGGCCGGCCACGAGGCGAGCTACTCCGCTACGACGTGAAGTCGCAGAGGCTGGAACCGTATCTCTCGGGCATTTCCGCGGAGCACCTGGACTTCTCACGAGACGGAAAATGGGTCACGTATGTGACATTTCCCGAAGGCATTCTCTGGCGAAGCCGAGTGGACGGCAGCGAACGACTGCAACTGACCGCTCCTCCTTTGTACGCAGTCCTGCCCCGTTGGTCTCCCGACCGCACGCGAGTCGCGTTTAGCGGCTGCCTCCCGGGGGGCAACGTGAAGATTTACGTGATTTCAGCGGAAGGCGGCAATCCAGAATTGATTTCACAGAACCAAGATTTGCAAGATGTAGATGATGTGGATGCTACGTGGACCCGTGATGGCAATTCCCTGGTCTTTGGCGGGTCTATCTTCGATTCCCAAAGTAAGATCTCGTCGATTGATCTGAGGACGCGGCATATCTCTGTGATTCCGGGGTCGGAAGGCATGAGTGGCCCGCGAGTTTCGCCGGATGGGCGATTCATCTATGCCGAGAAGACCGCCGGTCGGACGTTTCTCTTCGACCAGCAAACGAAGAAATGGTCGGAGGTGGCGGAAAGGTCGTCCGGGTCGGCCTGGCCACAGTGGTCGAGTGACAGCAAATATGTGTATTTCGGGCGCGACCCGGGACTCATACGGGCAGGATCTTTCCATGTCTATCGTTTGCGCGTAGCGGATCGCAAGATCGAACCTGTGGCAAATGTGAACGTACCGGAGGGATTGATGGGAGTCTGGGGCGGCTGGATGTCCACCGCCCCGGACGGGACTCCACTTCTGCTCCGAGATTTGAGCATCCAGGAAATCTATTCTCTCGACGTGGATCTGCCCTAACTTTCCCACTCCTGCATGGAAAAAAAATGCTTCTGAGTCGCGTTACCGGTAACTTAGTGCTCCTTTTCATAAGTACGATGACGTATTAAGTGGCTTCCAACGACCGCATTCTGATAGGCTCGGCAGTGAGGAGATTTCCTCGTATGCCGAGAAGAAGCCCATTTTCGATAGCACTCTCCAGAGAGGAGCGCATCATGTTGGAGACACAGGTGCGCCAATATACGTCACCGTATTGTGATGTGATCCGAGCGAAGATCATTCTGCTTGCAGCGGAAGGGCTCTCCAACGACGTCATTGCCGCTCGCCTGGACACTCCGCGCCAGATCGTCAGCAAGTGGCGCAAGCGCTTTGCCCTCGCGCGACTCCCTGGCCTCGAGTCCGAACCTCGGGGCGGCGGACCCGCCCACTTTTCCCCCCAGCGTCGTCGTTCAAGTTAAAGCTCTCGCCTGTGAACTGCCACATCGCCTACGGCTGCCGCTGTCACGACTTTCTCTTTCCGAGATTCGGCGCGAAGTGATCACCCAAGGGTTGGTAGCGGAGATTAGTACTAAACAGCTTCGTTGGTGTCGCTTACACGGAAAATCAACGAAATTCCCGCTTCTCAAGTGTACCGAAGTTGTACCGAAAACCGAGCGGATATGCGCGGGCAAGACTCGAACTTACAACCCTTCGGTTAACAGCCGAAGAGTTCAAAATCTAAATGCCTTGTTTGGTGTCGCTTACCGGGAAATCCAACGATTTTCAATCCCTCAGTTGGGCTACTTGGGCTACCGAAGGACCAAATGATTGCTGCTTCAGTCCAGGCCCGGTGAGAACTTTGTGTTCGGCACAAAGAGTTGACTGGCAATCCTGCCGAACTTAATATGCCAGCACACAACCGAGCGCCCAATCCATGATTGGTGAATCCATTTCCCATTACCGGCTTCTCGAGCAAATCGGGGCCGGCGGAATGGGAGTCGTATACCGTGCGCGCGATGAGCGCCTTGAGCGCGATGTCGCCCTCAAGCTTCTCTCCCCTACTTTGGTGAGCGATCCGCAATTCCTGTTGCGATTTCGCCGCGAGGCACGCCTTCTTTCCAAACTTAATCATCCCAATATCGCCACGATCCATGATTTCGACACCGTCAATGGAACCAGCTTCCTCGTCATGGAGTTCATTAAAGGCACCACACTAGATCGCAAAGTGAAAACCGGCCCAATGCGTGAGAGCGAGATCCTGCGCCTCGGTGTGCAACTCCTTCACGGATTGCAAGCTGCACATCAGGAAGAAGTCATCCATCGCGATTTGAAGCCCAGCAACCTGCGAGAAACCCCCGACGGGCGATTGAAGATTCTCGACTTCGGATTGGCTCGCATCGTTCAAAGCGATATCGAAGCGACTCTGTCTAGCGATTTAACCGCGGGCGTAGTCGGCACGCTGCCCTACATGGCCCCGGAACAACTGCAAGGTGAACCGGTTGACGCCCGTACTGATCTTTACGCCACAGGTGTAGTCCTCTACGAATTAGCTACCGGCCAGCGTCCGTTTACAGAGACCTTCGGACCAAGGCTCATCGACTGCATTTTGCACCGAGTGCCGGCGTCGCCCCGCGAATTGAACCCCCAAATTTCCCAAGGGCTTGATTCCATCATTCGTCGCGCCATTGAGAAGGAACCGCAGCGCCGCTACAACTCGGCTCGTGATATGTGCGCGGACCTGGAGCGCCTGGCGGAAGGCAAGACAACCCCTTCACCAGATGTTCCGATTGAGGAACATTCCCAAGCCCCACCAATGGAAATTGCTCATGTGCTCTTCACGGACATCGTGGGCTACTCCAAGCTTCCCATGGACGAACAGCAACGCCTGCTCCGTCGCCTGCAGACCCTGGTCCGCGAGACTTCCGAATTCGAACGCGCCCGCTCTCACGACCAGTTGATTTCGCTTCCCACCGGAGACGGCATGGCCCTGGTGTTTTTTGGGGAACCAGAGTCAGCCGCACGTTGTGCCCTGGAACTGGGTCGCGCCTTGCGAAGCCATCTGGAAATTAAGTTGCGCATGGGTATCAACTCCGGCCCCGTGTACCGCGTTGCCGACATCAACGCCAATCGCAACGTCGCCGGCGGAGGAATCAACATCGCCCAGCGGGTAATGGATTGTGGTGACGCTGGCCATATCCTTGTTTCCAAATCACTAGCCGATGTTTTGGGCGAGCTCACCACCTGGCAAGGCCGGTTACACGACCTGGGCCAAGTTGAGGTGAAACACGGCGTCCTGGTCCACATTTTCAATCTGTACACCGACAACACCGGAAACCCCACCTTACCCGAAAAAGTGTTGCGCACAAGAAGGGCTGCTGCGTCGCAATCTACATTTCGCTGGAAACCTTACGCCATTGGCGCCGCGATGGTTCTTTTCATTGGACTGGCGGGCACCGCCCTTGTGAATCGCCATGCTAAATCACCTCAAGTCGCGCCGCCGGCCGAGAGCGCTACAGCTGCCGCCACGGACAACGCTCGCGTATCCGTGGCAGTTATAGGCTTCCAGAACATAGCCAATCGCCCGTCGGACGGCTGGATTTCCACTTCACTTTCAGAGGATCTGACCACTGAACTGGCCGCCAGCCAAAAACTGCGTGCGATCGAGAAGGGCACCATGAGGAACTCTTTTCGAAAACGTACGTCGGAGACGTAAGTGTTAGTCGAATAAGCCGGGACCGCTATGGGGCGTTGCTGGCAGCGGCAGATCGGCAACGCCTTTCACATCCAATCCCTCGCGCTTCCCTAGCTACTTTCCGGCGCAAAAATAAGGACCGGGGAGGAGCAATATCCTGAACCCAGCCCGTGGGTTCCTGCCGGCCTGCCATTTTATCTCCATCTTTCTCTTTTCCCTTTTTAGTGATCGCCGACTCACGGCTCGATCTCTATCCGCTGTTCGTTACTGCGAGGAATCGACCGATATTGATCAGATTATCTGCAATCACGCCCAGGCCCACCCATCGTTGCATGCCAGCGTCTCCGCGATAACGACAGCGATTCAGTCCATGGCGTCGTTTGAGCACGCTGATGCGACCTTCTGCCCCGGTTCGCCACTTCTGGCCTCTGCGGAAGGATCGTTTCTTCTGATGTCGTCGTCGTTCGGGACTCTTCGTGGAGCGGTTCGGAACCGAGATTTGCCTCACGCCCATGTCTTGCAGTTCGACCTCGTTACCCGCAGAGTAGAACCCTGCGTCACCGGCCACCAGTTGTGGAACACGCCCGAATTGCTCTTCATGCTTCTGCACTGCCGGCACCAGTAGGTCCGCGTCATTGGGCCGCTTCTCGAACACCTCATAGTGAGTAATGATCTGGTTCTCCGCTTCCTGAATCTTAACCATCTTTCCAAACTCGGTCGGCTTGCTGGCTTTCCCCTTGCGGATCACTTCCGTGCTCGGTTCAAATACACTCACCAGTTTCCCCGCTACATGGACGTCTCCACCGAGCACGCGCGCCCTACTTTGCCGGATCACTTGTTGCACTCTCGGCACCATGGTTTCCAGATCTTTCCGCAGCGCTTGTAGAACCAATTTCTGCTCGTGGTCTTTAGCGCGCTTCACACCGCTGACCATCTCCTCCCGGAAGCGCTTTGCTTGATTGACTACCTTGCGAGTCGAGGTCAGCAACTTCCGGTAGCCCTGTTTCATCTTTTCCTGAACTTGCGGCCCCTTGCTGCGGCTGGTTCGTGCAATCTCCATCAGCCGATGCCCGATCGTGCGCATGCGGTTGCGCAACTTCGTTCCGGCTCTCCCGGTCAGCTGCGTGATCTTCTTCATCGTGCGCGTGAGGACTCGCGCACCATCGCCGAGCAAACTGCTGTCCGTAGGGTAGTGAATGTTCGCTTCCACGACCGTCGTATCCAGTCGCAATTTGCGCCCACGCACCACCTTCTTTTCTTGGGCTATGGCCACCATTCGCTGATGCACCTGTTGGATGACTGCCGGACCCAGCGCTTGCACCAATCTCCCCAGCGTCTTGGCATCGGGAACTTTTTCCGCTCCAATCCGCGTAAACTGCCGGTACACCACATTCGCCCGCACTTCCCGCTCGGTCTCTTCGAAGCTCCAGTTCCGCACGTGCTTGAGCACCGCCAGTCGCAAAACCACTTCGGCCGGCGTTTGCTTCCGCCCATGACAGCGGCTTTTCGGTCGTCGCTTTCCTTGAGCTTCATAGACGAGCTCCAACAACTCGGCATCGTCTAGCACTTGATCGGCCTGCCTCATCCAGTCTTCCCACCATCCTTCTGCTTGTTCCGGAAACCACCCCTCCCACACCAGCCGCTGGTGATGACGCAGTTCAACCATCGGCTCTCCTCCGCCTGGCGGTGGACTCTTGGCCCTGCATGCGCTCGCGCAGCTGTTCACGGTTCTCTGTGGCCAGCGCGCACGCCACATCCCAAAACTCTTTCCAGGCGGCCTGTGCCTGGCGAGCCTGCTCGGCATGTTGGTGTGGTACATACAAAGCGCAGCTTTTGCCTTCGCTGCGATAGGTCAGGTAGAGATGCGGGCCGTGCCGTTGTGCTGCGTCGCGGTGGCAGATGCAATTCCGGTTGCCACAGCGGCGAGTGGTCTCCGACAAGCCGCCCTGCACCATGAGCTGTGCGGATTTTAGGAGTTGCCGTAGGAGTTGCTGCTTGCTTTGTGACTTACTCATACTTAGATAGTAGGCCGCTCTTCGATTCTGTCAAGAAGAAAATGACATTTCGGTCGAACAATCAGATGAGAATCCGCGCTGATCTACTATTTTTCAATCCTATTTTGCGCCGGAAAGTAGCTAGGGAAGCGCGAGGGATTGGATGTGAAAGGCGTTGCCGATCTGCCGCTGCCAGCAACGCCCCATAGCGGTCCCGGCTTATTCGACTAACACTTACGTCTCCGACGTACGTTTTCGAAAAGAGTTCCTCATGGTGCCCTTCTCAGCTCGCACCTAAAATGGTCCGGCAGAATCCTGTAGACGATCTTGAGTAAGAAGGCACCCAGGAGTGCGCCCAATGTGTTCGTAATGACATCGGTGAGGCCGAATGACCGTTGGGGGATGTAGGCCTGCAAAACTTCGACAAACAGGCTTAATCCGCAGCCAGCTAAAGCCGTGTATACCACAGGGCGATAGCCTCGCAGTGAGAGCGAGCATAATGCGCACACTACAAATCCAAAAGGCATAAATCCCACAACATTTCGCATCACGTCCCAGAAATAATCCCACCTAGGATCGAATTCAAGCCATGGAGCGGTTAGGACGGAGTGGTGAGGAACCTTGTAGGTTCGGGGGACGGACAGATCGACTGCATCCCGGCCTCGGTCATGAATGATGTTCCCTTCTCGTTCTGAGAATAAGTACATGGAACCAGGCTGCACCGTTGCATCGGGATGCTCAGCACTTGGATTAAGCCATCCGCGGTAACTTGCCAGGACCTGTTTCGGTGTTAATTGTTGTGGATAGAAGGCGAGGCCGCGAATCTCGCCGGACCAAGCGTCCGGCATAACCGCAGATGAGCCAAGAATAACTTGGCCGGTGAGATCATCAGCCGACAGCTGGAACCAGGGAAAGGACTTTTTCAGACTTCCATTGAAATAGACGGCTGTGCCGTTTTGACCTGAGGTGATGGTGATAAAAACCGGTTGATCTCTCTTCAGTCCGTCATCCACGTCTACTTTGATTCGAGTGGGCGCGCGCCAGGGCCTCTGTACGTCGTGGCTGATGATGAGCCCAACAAAGTACTGCCGGAGCGAAAAACGATGGGGATTTCCGGGCACATAGACATTCAGGATGGTACCCACCGCATTCGTTTGAGTGGGATTGATCCAGACTTCGAGGGTGCATGGTTTGCCCGCTGGATTAGGGGACGCGGGCGCGGGGACTTGAGTACCGAGGGCTACGCCGAGTTGGCGTACCCGTATGCCGTTGGTCTGTTCGAGCCAAGAAACTTGGTTGTCCCTTACGAAATCAAAGGGCCAAAGCGTACAAAGCAAAATGCCCAAAGTGATCAGCAGACAAAGCGGCCAGAGAATTTTTGCGGCACGAGAACCAGATTCCACTCGCTTCCCCTGAACGGAATACAATCACCTGCAATTCAGAATGTTACACGACAACGATGTTAGGGAGGGGGACAGCTCATTGCCAAAGCCCAGACTCTGGTGCAATCAGCCGGTGTTATCCGGATAGTAAGTTCCATTTGTGTGCAAAATTCGTTATCGTTGCTTTCTAGCGCTGGCTGCCCGGCTGGTCCGGGACAATCCGCTTGGCGGTTTCGAAAGGAAGTTTTCGAACCAATAGAATCAATAACATGACAGCAATTCACGGAGCCGTGCGTGGGATACTCTGGACGGGTTCTGCAACCATAACGCCGGTCATGGGCTGGTATTACAAGTGCAAGTGTCCGCGCCAAGACCGCAGCAAAACTAGTGGTGGGAGGGTCCGTGTCTTTCAAGACGAAAGTTGGCGTGTTGGTGTGTGCATTGGTAGTAATGGCTTCATCGGCGTGGGCGAACAAGGTTACTAGACCGACTTCGAGTTATGGTATGCAGTCGGACAGTCAGGTTGGAAGCATCGTGAATGTCACGAACACAGGGATTAGCCCGATTTCTGGAAACTTCCAAGAGCTTTTTGTAGCTTGTACGGCGACGCCTTGTGGGGGCGCAACGAGCCCTTACAATCTGCTCATCAATACTCCCGTGTTTGCAACAGGGACAACGATAACGTTCAATTTAGGTCCGTTGTTTGATTCCAGCGCCGACTCGTTTGGTCTGATGGACGCGTGTTCTTCCGTAATTCCATTCTGTATCACATCGGCAAGCGTGACGAACAGTTCGAGTTGCGAATCCAGCATTCTCAATGGCCTTAACGACGGCGGGCCCGGTTCCGTTAAATTTACAGTCCCCTCTTGTGCTGCTGGCGGTATTACGCTGTTCTTCGACGAATCGAGTGGCCCGAATGGACCGGGCGGGTATGCGTCGATCTCAGCGAGTTCGGGTGGTGCAACTGCGGCCCCGGAGCCGAGTTCGGCTTTGCTTTTGGGCTTAGGCTTAGTCGGCGCCGCGTTGATTTCGCGCCGGCTCTCGCACTCGTAACAACTTTTCAAAATGGGCTCTGACCTCAGCTAGCTGCGTAGAGCGGCAAGTTTGTTCGAAATGCTTAGGTAGCCTTTGTCTTTGGCCTCTTTTTGCAGCTTCTGAATCGCGGCCGTGTCGGCTTGACCGCTGTGCTTCTTATCGCATTCCAGCCGCGCGAGCCGGATTTCCAACTGTTTGCCATAGAAATCGAACCGCGTGGCACTCGCTAGTGCGGCGTCGAACCGTTTCTGAGCTTCAGCGAATTGCCCAGACTGGCTAAGCAACTCCGCACGGCTCAGTTCCAAGGAGATGCGGGTCGATTGATCCAAGCCCGGCAACTTGTCCGCAAGATCCAATGTGTCTGAAGCTTCGGGGAGCTTCCCCTGCCGACTGAGCGCGCGTGCCATCAAGGCGCGGGCTTCGCCTTCTTGCGAAACTAATTTCTCCTGCTGGTAATCCGCGAGCGCCAAATCAGCCAGTTTTTGGGCGTCGGCCGGTTTCCCGTTCTCCAGAGCTATGCTAGCGAGTGACATCTGGGAGTCGGCAATGCCGGACGGCTGCTTCAACTCGGTATATAGCCTCATCGCGGAGCTGATCTTCTTCTGCGCGCCGGGCCAATCTCCCTTGGCCTGCAAAGTATCGCTCAAGAGACAGAAGCTAGAAGCTAACATGCTCTTCACGCCGGCTTTTTCCGCAAGAGTGATCGATTGCTGAGCGTTGCTTTCGGCGCCAGGGAGGTCGCCCATTTGCAGGCAAACTGAGGCGAGGTTCTGATACGCCATGGCAATCCCATTTTTGTCGCCGATTTCTTTGGCGGTCTTGAGGGAAAGCTCGTAGGCAGCTTTGGCTTCGGGCAGTTTGCCCTGCTCCTGGAGGTCTGAGGCCATTTCCGATTGAAGATCCATGAGGTGCTGCTTATCGCCCATCTCTTTGGCTAGCGCGAAAGCTTCGTCGTACTTCTGTGTGGCTTGGTCCATCTGCCCTTCATAGGCGAGGAGATTCCCGAGGTTCATCAGTGCGCCGATAATGTCGCGATTGGAATGAATGTCCTTGGCGGTGCGCAGGGCACTTTGACGAAGTTCCATGGCTTCAGAGGTCTTTCCTTGCTTTTCACGAATGTTGGCGAGTACGGTTTGACTGCGGGCGAGATAGACAGGGGCCGCGGTAGCATCCTGATAGGATTGGCCGCAAGACTTTTCTGCTTCGTTGAGTTGACCGAGTGCGAGCTGAGCGCTGCACTCCAGCCAGTAGGCTTCTGCGGAAAGGAAGTGCGAGCCGTTTCGTGAGGCCTTTTGGGCGGCGGCAGCCGCGGCAGTCTGCTGCGCGTGGAGGTCGGAAAGAGACTCGGCAGCATAGGCTTCTGCGAGATCAATGCGGGCGTCGTCTTTCCACTTTGGATTGCTTCTCAATTGCTTAAGCGTAGCCAGCGCTTCGTCGCCTTTTCCTGCACGGGTTTGCGCATCGGCAAGACTCAGGGCATAACTGGGTTCATCCTGGTAGAAGCTCCAGAGAGACTCGTAAGTGTCGATAGCTTTATCCCAGTTGGCGCTCAAAGAGTAGTAGCGGCCTTCAATGATATGGCGGCTCTCGACAGTGAGACCGGTCGACAGATCAAGCGCCTTCTTTGCTTCATCCGCGGCTTTTTGGTCATATCCTAAAGCGTCCCACGCGTCAGCGAGCCTGGAATGCGCCATGGCGAAACCGGGTTGTAAAGAGCGCGCCCTTTCGAAGAGATCGCGTGCCGCGAGCGGATCGAAGGCACGCAATTTTTCGATACCCTGCGAGTAGGCGCGTTGAGCTTCCGGATCAACCGGCGAAGCTGGAATAGGCCTCTGAGTGTCTTTGGCTTCTTGGACACCGAGCTTGGGGAAGAATTTGACCACTGCCTGATGGGTTAGGTCCGGAATCTGCGAAACGGTGCCCGAGAGGTGCAGTGCATCGGCAATGTCGCCAGTGGCTGCATTTTGCAGTTGAAAATCCACCTTCAGGCTGTCCGCTGGGTTGCTACCTTCGGTGATATACGATCCGGATACGACGTAGTCCGAGTTCAGATCCTTACGGAGCTTGGCAAGAGTTCCCTTTCCAAAGCTGGAAAAAGACGCCAAGGACAAACTGCTACGCGCCTGCGCGACCTCCTC
>CAVZMQ010000019.1:0-411016 GCA_963776365.1 Candidatus Acidiferrales bacterium
CCAACAATAGGATGATCACGCCATTGCAAACGGCAAGATTTCGCACCACGCGCATTACGGTTTTTTGCTGGGTACTCTCGACATGGGCAGTGCGGACGAGTTCCGCAGTATGCCCAAACTTCGTGCCTGCCCCCGTTCCGGTGACGATTGCCGTGGCTTCTCCGCGCCGCACCAGCGCTCCAGCATAAGTTTGCAGGCCCGGTCCAGCTTCGATCGGGACGGATTCGCCGGTGAGCATGGACTGATCCAGCAGAATCGATCCGTCGACAAGCTTTACGTCGGCGGCGACCACGCCACCGAGCGATAGCTTCACGGCGTCGCCCGGTACCAGTTCCGTAGCGGGTATGTTCTTCCAAGCCCCATCGCGTCGCACGGAAGCCGTAAGCGCGAGCCTCGATTTCAGCGCGGCAAGAGTCGCTTGTGCGCGTCCCTCTTGGAAGAATCCGAGAGCGGCGTTGAATACCAGGAGCCCAGCGATCACCGCGCCTTCGACATACTCGTGGAGCACAATCTGGAGGATGATCGCGGCTTCAAGCATCCATGGAACCGGCGCCCAAAATTTGGCCAGCGCCATTCGCCATGGCCGTATCGCGGTGTCCGGCATATGCATTTGGGCCGTACTTCAGAAGCTGTGCTTTGGCTTCCTCGCCAGTGAGCCCACGCGACCCGGTGTCCTCACCACTGACTTGTGGCGCAGGCAGCGGAACAGGCGAAATTGCAGTCGCAGGCATCGGTTCACCCAGAGTTGTGAATCGAGATATTTACGCGCACGTCAGATCTTAGTGTGTCGGAAGAACCCAAACTGCCCAATTGAGAACACCGTGCCATCGCGGTCGGAAATTCGCGACGGCTGCCAGAAATACTTGCTCCGCGAAGGTGTACGAAAGGGAACAGCCCGCATTGGTCACCTTCGCTAAGGTGTTAAGAGGAACAGTGTATTGCGCGGGATCGGTCCCAGAGCCAGAGAGCTATGAAGATCTTGCTGGCGATCGACGACTCCAAACTCTCCGACGCGGCCATACAGGCCGTGATCAGGCAAGCACATTCGCGAGATACCGAGGTACGGGTATTGCATGTCGTAGAACCACCCTCTCTCCTCGTCGCCCGCGACATGGGTGGATATGACCCGGCTCTCGATGCAGTTTGGGACGAAGAAACGAAGCAGGCGCAAGCTTTGGTTCGAAGACTGCGGAAACGTTGCGCTCTCACGGAATTGATGTAAGCACAGCCGTCCAGCAGGGTGACCCGAAATCCATGATCATCGATACTTCGGAAGAGTGGCATGCCGACTTGATTGTGCTCGGCTCGCATGGGCGAAAAGCTCTTGACCGTTTTTTGATGGGGAGTGTTTCGGAGGCGGTCCCCGCCATGCCCTTTGTTCTGTGGAGATCGTGAGGATACCGTCGGGCCGCTGAATAGCGCCAGGCCGCGATTGACGTTTCAGCTGAATCGGGAGGATGTTGAAAGCCATTTCAAGGGCGAGCTCTCTAAGAGGAAGGGCCGCTATCTGCAGCGCCCCGAGCCCGCTACCCCAGATACCGTTGACAACAAAGCGCACTACCGTAAATCTCGGATCGTTCGTTGGTCGGCAGGGGATTTATCTACGTCCGGTGCCACGTGCAATTCTTTTCCTCTGAATCGCCTCAGCCGCGGAAAGTTTCCGGTCTACGTGTCGTTTTGCGCGCGGAGCGTCTGCCCTTGGTCGCATAAACTACTACACCGACACTTCCGGTAAGGCGACGGTTTTCGCCTTCCGCCTACTTGTTTCCTTTCTCGCTATTTCCATAAATGCGCGTGTTTGGGGAATGAGCGAAAGTGAGTCTTATTGGACAGCTTTCGCAATGTATATGTGTCATTTTATGTGGGTCGCGTAGCCTCCTAATCCGCGCAACCCGCAAATGTAAAGCAAGATCGGGCAAACGAAGGATGATCTGGCAAGGTACTAAAGATGCGTATTCAGCGCTCCATTCATTTTCTGTTATTCCTATTTGTGATGTTGGCCATTCCGGCCACCTCATTCGCACAGATCGGCGTCTCTATCACGGTCGCCCCACCCGAGTTGGTGGCGTACTCACAACCTATTTGTCCTCAGGAAGGTTATCTGTGGACACCCGGTTACTGGGCTTACGGTCGGGACGGTTATTTCTGGGTGCCTGGCACATGGGTCGAGCCGCCCGCCGTTGGCTTGCTCTGGACTCCAGGTTACTGGGGTTGGGGCAATGACGCATACCTTTGGAACGAGGGCTACTGGGGTCCCACTGTCGGATTCTACGGCGGCATTAACTATGGCTATGGCTACGGTGGTTCCGGCTACGAAGGTGGATACTGGAGAAACAACCAGTTCAACTACAACCGATCGGTGAATAACATCGATGAAGAAACTTTCACAACACTTACGAAAAGTCTGCAAGCAACGAGAGAGCGGGAAACAACGTCAGCTACAACGGCGGAACCGGTGGAACAACCGCTCGAGCGACGGCTGCCGAAGAGACCGCGGCTCATGAGCGTCATACTCCAGCAACGGCCGCACAAACAGGGCATCAAAATGCCGCCAGCGGGAACCACGAATTATTGGCGTCCGTGAATCATGGCAAGCCGCCAATCGCTGCAACATCCAAACCGGGAGAGTTTACCGGCAAGGGTGTGGTGGCAGCTAAGGGTGCTACAAGGCTGAGACCAAGGCCACCGAGAACAAGGCCACCGAGAACAAGGCCACCGAGAACAAGGCAGCCGAGAACAAGGCAGCCGAGAACAAGGCAGCCGAGAATAAGGCAGCTGCGACGCACGCGAATGAGAACAAGGCGGCTGAGAAGAAGTCAGCTGAGAGCAACAAGGCAGCCGAGAATAAGGCAGCGGCGACGCACGCGAATGAGAACAAGGCGGCTGAGAAGAAGTCAGCTGAGAGCAACAAGGCAGCCGAGAATAAGGCAGCTGCGACGCACGCGAATGAGAACAAGGCGGCTGAGAAGAAGTCAGCTGAGAGCAACAAGGCAGCCGAGAATAAGGCAGCTGCGACACACGCGAATGAGAACAAGGCGGCTGAGAAGAAGTCAGCTGAGAGCAACAAGGCAGCCGAGAATAAGGCAGCTGCGACACACGCGAATGAGAACAAGGCGGCTGAGAAGAAGTCAGCTGAGAGCAACAAGGCAGCCGAGAATAAGGCAGCTGCGACGCACGCGAATGAGAACAAGGCGGCTGAGAAGAAGTCAGCTGAGAGCAACAAGGCAGCCGAGAATAAGGCAGCTGCGACGCACGCGAATGAGAACAAGGCGGCTGAGAAGAAGTCAGCTGAGAGCAACAAGGCAGCCGAGAATAAGGCAGCTGCGACACACGCGAATGAGGACAAGGCGGCTGAGAAGAAGTCAGCTGAGAGCAACAAGGCAGCCGAGAATAAGGCAGCTGCGACACACGCGAATGAGGACAAGGCGGCACATGTAAAACCTGTGGCGGCGCGACCGGAGACCAAAGCCGTTCACACGAACACCAGCCAACAACCGTCACATCAGGCGGCTCCTCACACCGAAAGCGAGCCGAAGTCTGCCACACAGCATCAGGCTGCGGCGAAGCCGGAAGCCGCGCCGAAGTCCGAACCGTCGCATCAGGGCGAGCCTCACGAAGAGAAAAAGCCCTAATTCCGGTAAGACTGAATGGTCCAGTTGGACCGAGTTCACAGACTCAAATGAGCGGCCCGTGGAACATTCTAGGGCCGCTCGTTTTTTGGGTCACCGGGTGCGCGTCGTCGGCAGCAAGATCAGTATCATCAATGCGACCGAAGTGGTGAGCCATGACAATCGACGAAATCGTCGGCAAACGAAAGGGCCAGCATCGGATAGGATAGGCGAAGTTTGAACCAGACAATATCGAGAAATAAGACCGATGCCATCAACGAATTTGATTAAAGACAATATGCTTATCGATCCCGCTCTCCAGCAAGAGATCATCAAAAGAGCTGTAGACGGGAATTTTGGGAACAACCCTAGTCAGGCAGTTCATTCTCTTGGCACCTTAAAGATGCCCGATGGTAGAGAGGTCTCCGTACATCTAAGGCACGCGGCAGACGCTATTCTTCTGGACAGCTCCGCTAACGTCGTTCTCATTACTCGAAGGTATAGCCCTGGCGCAGGCCTCCAGGCGTTGCCTGGCGGTTTTATTGACCCTATTCGGGGCATTGGCGGGGCAACTGTTGCTGAGAAGGCTATAAGTGCCGCGCTGCGCGAAGCGGTAGAAGAGACGGGAATTAATAAGCAACTACTGGAAGGGACACCGAATGTCGAAGGGGCGATCGTAAGACCGATTGCCAAGAGGAATAGGGTGTGGCGTGGAGTGATCTGCCGGGGACCGGGAACTCAAGCCTTTTCCGTTAAAACAACACGAGACTTATCACGAGTTTCTCTAAAGGCGGGTGACGACGCCGAGGGGGTTCATGTTGCCAAGATTTCCAGTTCGACTCCTGATCAATTTGGAATTGCGGACCATCTGCCGATGATACTAGCGGCTCAGTCGGCTGCGGATAAAGAACCTTAGCAAAATCCCAGAAATTGCACTGCCTAACCACAGT
This sequence comes from Candidatus Acidiferrales bacterium, assembly GCA_963776365.1. Classification (GTDB taxonomy): domain Bacteria; phylum Acidobacteriota; class Terriglobia; order Acidiferrales; family UBA7541; genus Acidiferrum. Next base: position 4,559 of record CAVZMQ010000019.1, read on the forward strand.
TCCACACTGTGCCGTCTCGGTCTAATTGTCCGACAATCGGGGATTTCAGTCCTGCGGTTCTAGCGACGGTTGCCGATCGCTAACCACGCGATGCGTCCCGTTTTGGCCGGATCAGCCGGGAATGTGATGTAATCGGATGCTCCGCCGCGGAGTCGATTGATTTGCATAGCGACGGGGTCGCCAACCTGCCAGTTAGTCGGAGTCACAAAGTTCAGAAACGTTTTTCGACTCATCGTTGGACGGTCCAAAGTCATTGGTCCTCGAAATTTCACTGAGGATGAAATCCGCGTTCATTTCTTTGGCCTTCCTGAAACTGTCCGCTAGGTGGGGAGGCTGGCTATCAGGGACGCTGGAAAAACCGAAAGACTGTGCAAAATTGAACAGCGTAGAGTTTTGCACATCCATAGGATGCATCCTTGAACGGCGAGAGAAAGCGGTACTGTCTGACCGGGCGGGTCGGACTGCGCCAGTAATCTCGCCGTTCTTGATTTTGGTCCCACTAATCTTCCACCTCTCCTGAGGAACCCCGGAGCGACCGTAGGACACTTTTCGATTCTTTATAAGTTTGGCATAAAATACGGCAATGCCCCGCGATTTGGGTCTGGATTAAGCGCTCCACTTTTGAGGGCTTCGGATGCTCTGACTGTAAATGGGAGTTCAAGTCTACTAGTGCACTCGATGGCAAAAGACTTGACCAAATGAAGCAGGCTCACGAAGCATAGCGTGACAAGGAGTTCGCTGCCCACGTGTGTGCCAAGTTTCCAAGAGCAACAAACTGCTCAGTTTTGAACAGGTCGCTAGGGCCGACCTGATTGGCTTGATATACGCCACAGCATTTGGTCGCATGAAGTATTCCCATTCCAATACCGAGCCGCGGATGCTTGGATAACCCACCATACGTTTAGTTGTCCGTTCTCAAAGTTGACGAGACGACGATGGTGAAACACTCTCCTAAAAGCAACACTGGCATTGTGATCGGCCGTTTCTTAGGGGAAAGACTTCTCGGTTGCGAACTGGATTCGACTGCTTTCATCGGCCAGAACGCAACAAATGAAGGCCAAGCGCGGGCGTTTCTCGAGGGCTAATCTCCTATTCATCAAACTCCCGCCGATGGCGACACCTCTAAAAGGCTCGCCCTAGTCGAAAAAACCATTTCTGGTGGCCGGTGTCTCCCACGCTTCCACCGATGAACAACGGGCCAACCGCCGTGATCGCGATTAACCCAACAGTTCCGTCTCCCGAGAGCCGCGGCGCATTCGGATCGTTGCACAGCTTGCCGATGTCGGCAGATCCAGTGACATACACCTGCCGACCCACGAACGGTGGCAGCTCAAAAGCTCTATGCGGGTAGGGAAGAGGTGCTCAGCTTGATTGAAAACTCGACAGTCTACTTAGCCAAAATTTCGCTTGCCATGCTGCTATATGTATATAGTATTATTGAGATCCTCTGACTGCTGCTTGCGGGCCTGCCCATGGACGCAAGGGAATGAGAGACGTATCTAGGAGTTAATCGACCGATCGTCGGAAAGTCGGAGGTAGGTTCGGAACGACGGAAGATGGTTAGCCACTGCGGCGGAATTAACATGAAATATCATCAAGGTTACACACGGCAAGATGTCCCGGATCTGCTTACCGCAAAGGACCTGGAGGCAATTCTCAAGATCGACGTGAAAACCATCTACAGCTACGTCCGACGAGGACTAATTCCGTACGTACGGATTCAATCGAACGTGCGTTTCCTGAAGAGTCAGATTGTCGGCTGGATCGAGAATCAAAACTATGAGCCCCACAGAGTTGTTTCTAAGGGCAGAAAACAGACTGATGTAGTCATTCAGAGTTCAAGCTATTCTCGCCCCTGAGCGGAGCGTCGCCATCCTCTATGTGCTATCGTCATTCTCCTGCACTAGCAGGGATCTCTCCTTCGCGAGCAAAACGTCTGCCGGCGCTCAGTCCAGAGAAAAGTGGGGAAAACTGTGGGAAGCCGAGCGACCAACGCCCTTACAGGTTTTTTTTGGTGTCCATTTAGTGTCCATATTGCAGGATACTAGGCGGACTTAATAGACAGGGGAGAATTAAGAGAAACGTGTCAACTGCTTGCACTGTTAGCAGTTAGAAGAAAGTCTTTAGATCACTAAAGCTTGCGCATTCGAGATAGATAGAATCCGGCTTACAAAGCTCGCCCGCCAACTATTTTGTTTGCCATAACTTAGGAAGCATCTTGCCCTTTAGTGTCCGCAACCTGCCGTCGTCAGATTCTACGTTCCCGTAAACAATTGGTAGTCGTCGACGACGCCGGTAACCTTCGAACCCGGCGACCTTCTGCGTGACATGCGCGGACTCCTCATTCGGAAAAATCGCCGCTCAAGCGAAGTATGTTCGCCTCCGACACTCCTAACCCTCGCTACGTCAGAAGCTCGCTAGAGCTTCAATCGCGGATTCGATCCCGGCCAGCATGTCTCGGTTAGGATGGACCCTAAGCACACGAGCAGGGTTCGATTCCCATCGCCCGCTCCAGAAATCACATCGACAAAATCTTGCCTCCAATTGAACTGTTGCATGATGCGCCATTTTACGTGCCAGTGTGTTTGTGGCTGGCGTTTCTGTGCGTTGCCAACGACTCGGAGGAGGAACACCGCTGAACGCCGGTGAATGTTGGGTCGGACAATACTGCGACGGAATATCTTTTCCACAGCCACTTCTTCAATTGCTTCTTCAATTTCTGCTATGTTTGCCATTCACTACTTCCTGGAGCAGCCAACATGATCGTCGAGGAACAGATCTCCGCCCGGCAACAGCGCGCCCGGAACGCGATTCAGAACATTCTTACGGAGCCGGCCGGACAGGCTTATGGCGACTATGTGATAAAGTCGGCGAGCGGCCGGGAGTATAGGGTGGCCATGCGCGGTCCCGGCCTGTTTGAAAACTTCTGCTCGTGTGCCGATTTTGCGATGAATACCCTCGGCACTTGCAAACACATCGAATCCCTGTTGCTTCGTCTCCATCGCCGCTTTGGTCGATCCTTCGATCGTCAGCGGTATCAACGAACTAGAGCCTCGCTTTCTCTCCATTATGGGGACACCCTAAACGTGCGCCTCCGACTTCCGTCAGAGCCGTCGGAGGATCTCCGCAAGATTGTCTCCGAGTACTTCGACTCCCGTGGGTTTCTTCGAGAGGACAGTCTTCGAAAATTCGAGCAAGTCCTTGAGAAGCTGCGGACCGTGGACGAAACCGCCGTTGTGTACACTGACGTGCTGGATTTCATTGACCGCGAAACTGAACTCACTGCGGGTCTTGAAGACGAGCAAGGCTATCTCGCGCAGTTGAAGAAAGGCAAACGCCCGCTCGAAGGCCTCCTGAAAGTGCCGCTTTTCCCCTACCAAGTTCGTGGAGCGCTCTTCGCCGCCTGTCGCGGGCGGGTGATCCTTGCCGACGATATGGGTCTTGGTAAGACAATTCAGGCCATCGCGGGGGCAGAGCTGCTGCGGCGCCGTCGCGGTATTGAGAGGGTTCTCATAGTTGCTCCGGCTTCGGTCAAGTACCAATGGAAGACGGAGATCGAGAAGTTCTGCGATCTTTCCGCACAGGTGATTGACGGACTTATGACACGTCGCAAGAAGCTCTACGCCAACCCGACGTTCTTCAATCTAACAAGTTACGAGCTCGTCTTGAAGGACATCGAAGACATGCACAACCTCCGTCCGGACTTGATCATCCTTGATGAAGCCCAGCGCATCCGCAATTGGGCGACAGCGACCGCCCGCACCATCAAACAGTTGAAGAGTCGTTATGCCTTCGTGTTGACAGGCACGCCTCTCGAAAACAAGCTCGAAGAGCTCTATTCGGTCGTGGAGTTCGTGGACGGTCGCCGTCTGGGGCCGGCCTTCCGTTTTCTCAACGAACACCGGATGCAGAACGAAGAAGGGAAATTACTCGGATATCGCGGACTGGACCAAATTCAAAAACAACTCGAGCCCATCCTACTCCGCAGGACTCGCACCGAGGTGCTCCCTGAACTTCCCAAGCGGACCGATCAAATTTTCCGGGTCCGCATGACGCCCGAACAGGCAGGTCCCTATGGGGATCAGAGTGACATCCTCGCGAGGCTGATGCACAAATGGCAGCGACAAGGTTGGCTCTCAGAGATCGATCTGCGTCGCATCACTTGTTGTATCCAGAACATGCGCATGCTTTGCAACTCCACTTTCTTGTTTGACAAGGCAACAAATTTTTCTCCCAAGCTCGAAGAGTTCCGCGAGATTGTTCACGAGTTGGCGATCGAAGAGAAGCGCAAGGTGGTCGTCTTCAGCGAGTACGAACGCATGACGCACCTGGCAAGTAAGGAACTGACGAAGTTGAAGATCGGCTGGGTCTCATTGCACGGCAACATACCTGCGCGGAAACGTGGCGAGTTGATTGCCCAGTTTGGAAAGGATCCTAACTGTAAGGTATTTCTCTCGACCGATGCTGGCGGAGTGGGTTTGAATTTGCAGGCGGCCTCGGCAGTCGTCATCTTTGAGCCGCCTTGGAACCCTGCCAGATTAGAGCAGCGGATCGCGCGTGTCCATCGCTTCGGCCAGGCGAAGCCCGTGCAAGTGATCCATCTGCTGACCGAGAACAGCATCGAGGAACGCGTTTGGCAGACTCTCACGCTCAAAAAGGCGTTGTTCAAAGGATTATTCGATGAGACGAAGGCCGAAATTAGCTTTGAGAAGCTTGGCCGTAAGAGCATGCTGCACGTGATTAAAGATGTCTTCTGCGACCAGCCTGGTAGGCCGAAGCCTGTACTCACCCGGGAGGCGCCTCAACCTGTGGCCGTAATAGAAGCGAAACAAAATGGAAAACCCGCGGCGAGGAACGGCCACACACATGGAGGCCCGACAGCGACAAGGCCTCAGCTTCCGGTGGATGGGACCATGTTCGTCGAGCAGAGTGCAATACAAGTTGACGATACACAGTCCGGGTCGTTCGTACCGGACGCCGGACAGGCTGTGGCTAAGTTCCTGGAAGCAGGTCTGACCCTTTTGGAGTCGCTCTGTCCGCCGCACAGCGCCGACAGAATTGGACCGATCGCACGAGGTCTTTCCACGTTATTGCGTACGGACGCGCAAACCCGCCGTTCGACTCTCGAGATCCCTCTGCCCGAGTCCGTTAGTGCCGAACGTCTTGCGGGGGTGATCAGCGGATTTCTCGGCAAGTTGGCCAGACCGTCTTAATTTCGGAGCGCCCTGCAAATAAGTTGGAACATCTACTTTTGTTGCCCGCTCAGCCTGACCCTCACGGTGGCGCCGTAGAGGCTCAAATGTCGTCCTCTCGGTTTCTCAGCCAGCAAGCCGATCTTTGCTATCGGCTTCGGATGAAAACGTCCGCAGGAAGTTTGAAGCGTGCGCTCAATTTCCGTATCTGCTCCAGTGTGAGCTTCCGTTGCCTCGCCAGGAACATTATTTAGGATTCTTTTTCCTGTAGAGTTGCCAGATACGCGCAGAGACTCTTGATGCGCTGCTTTACAGCCAATTCGTTGAATTTGTCACGAGCGTTGAAGATGGGGCCCCATACGGGCATTTCCGCTGAGCCGTGAGCCATGATGGGTTTACCGAGCCGCACAATATCGGAGACATAGTCTTCGGGGAATTTGCCAGCATGCCTGTTGGCGAGTGTCGTAAGGTCCGATGGCGGTGTCTTTAGTGCGGATGCGGCAGGACCCAGGCCTTTTCCGTTGTCGCCATGACATGAAGCGCAATATTCCGTATAGGTCTTCTTCCCGGACGCCACATCGGGCATTTCCGTCTGTACCGTAGCCGCTGGCGGTATACCTTGGCCGCTCGCGGCAAACACAATCAGCAGCAAAGCACCAAATCGAATAGTGAGGTTCATGTCGTGTACTCCATGCGTGGTTGCACCGGGAGAATATCCCGCAAGTGGACGGGCCTACCGAGTGGCCACGGCCGAGAAGAGTAGACCGACCACAAGCAAAACAGCTATAAGCGTGAAGAGAAAAGTGCTGGTGAGATAAGGGAGTTTGATGGCCGCCATAAAGCACCCCCGTAAATTACTGTGTACCGGAACGTGCCACATATGATAAGTGCAGCGGGCTGACGGGTGAGTGACCCACGTCACCGGAGCTAAGCGCCCATTTGCACTGCAAAGACGCCGACCCAGACATTCCTATCCTCACCGCTGCGAACGCCGCGTACGCGAAGCTAAAATAATTGCGTAATGAAAATTGTGGCAAGGTTGTGGCAAGAATCCTGGCTTCACTGCCAAACCTGACGTCATTGACAGCACCCGACGATTGAATCCAAACAACTTGTGTGTTTACAATGCGACTCGGGGAATCCGGCTTACAGGCTCATCCGCCATTTTTCACAAACCGAAGAACCGTCGCGCCGGCAGCCATGACAGCACACTTTCACTTTTCCGATGTTCGTGAAGTGCTCGCCAAGGCGAATGAAGAAAAATCCGGCGATCAGCTTGCTAGAATCGCTGCTGCTTCGGAACGCGAGCGAGTTGCCGCAAAACGAACTCTGGCTGACCTTCCGCTGATCGGTCTCCTGAACCATCCAGTCATTCCTCCGGAAACCGACGAAGTCTCGCGGCTGATTCTTGATTCGCACGATGAGTCTGCATTCGCGCCGATTCGCCACATGACCGTTGGCGAATTTCGCGAATTCATACTCGACAATCAAACCACGGAAGCCCAGCTGAAATCTTTGAAGTGGGGCATTACGCCGGAGATGGCCGCCGCGGTCGCGAAGTTGATGGGTAACAAGGACCTGGTGGTCGCGGCAGGGAAGATTCGAAACGTTACGCGTTGTCGAAATACGCTCGGCGAGCGCGGCGTGCTCGGCATCCGTCTCCAGCCCAATCATCCCTCCGACGATATTGGCGGCATTTTGTTGGCGGCGTTTGATGGTCTGCTGTACGGCTGCGGTGACGCCGTCATTGGCGTGAATCCGGCCACGGATTCGGTCGGGGGCGTCAGCGCGATTCTCCAAGCACTCGATCGCCTGATCACAGAGTTCGGGATTCCGACGCAGGCGTGTTGCCTCGCGCACCTCACCACTCAACTGGAATGTTTGGAACGTGGCGCGCCCGTAGATTTGCTGTTCCAATCTGTGGCAGGCACGCAGTTGGCCAATTCCAGTTTCGGCATCAACCTGGCAATGCTGCGGGAAGGCCGCGAACGCGTGCTCGAACATCACTGCGCGCGCCACGTTCCATGGGTGGGCGACAACGTGATGTACTTCGAAACCGGCCAGGGCAGCGCGCTATCCGCGGAGGCGCATCATGGAGTCGATCAAGTGACGCTAGAAGCGCGCGCTTATGGCGTTGCCCGTGCTTTTGGCCCGTTCCTGGTCAATAGTGTGGTGGGCTTTATTGGCCCGGAGTATCTCTACGACGAGCGCCAGATCGTTCGCGCCGGGCTCGAGGATCATTTCATGGGCAAGTTGCTGGGGTTACCCATGGGATGCGACGTCTGCTATACCAATCATGCGTTAGCGGACCAGAACTCCGCCGATAATTTGATGCTTTTGCTTGCGGCTGCTGGCTGCAATTATTTCATGGGTGTGCCAGGCACTGACGACGTTATGCTCAACTACCAGTCCACCAGTTTTCACGACGCCCTCGCGGTACGCAAGATCTTCAATCTGCGGCCTGCGCCGGAATTCCTCCAGTGGCTCGATCGCACCGGCATCTACCGCGATGGCGAGCCGCGGGCGCTCGACGCGGGGAGTCGGCAAAAACTGTTGCGCGGACTGGAAGGACTGTTGCCGAAGCCATCCTCGCTATCTTGAGTACCCATTTGGACGACGACCATAATCACCTGGCCTCGGCTTCCGCGTGGTCCGAAATGATCGAGAAAATCCGCGCGAGGACACCCGCGCGCATCTTTGTACCTCGGGGAACTTCCTACCCGACGTCCATGGAGCTGGAACTCCGTAGCGCCCGGGCCTGCGCAGTCGATGCCGTTTGGCGTGAATTTGACCTGCAAAGAGATTTGCCAGCCGCGTTCGTCGAGCAGTGGAGCTTGTTTCAGGTGACCAGTCAGGTTGCATCAAAATCACAATTCTTGTTGCGTCCGGATCTGGGTCGCAGACTCAGCGAGGCATCGAGGCAGGTCATTACGGAACGCTGTCTCAGAGGACCCGACTTGCAAATCGTGATCGGCGATGGCCTATCTGGAACCGCGGTGACTGAGCAGGCGCCCGCGTTATTTCCGCTGCTGCAAAAGCACGCACAGGTCAGGGGTTGGTCGGTGGGCGTATCGTTTGCGGTGCGCTACTGTCGCGTGGGCATCATGAATGACATCGGCGACCTGCTCACGCCAAACGTGTTGGTGCTGCTCATCGGCGAACGCCCGGGCCTGGCGACCGCAGCGAGCCTCTCCGCCTACATGACGCACAGTCCGCGCTCCGGCCACACCGACGCGAATCGCAACCTTATTTCTAATATTCATGCTCGCGGAGTATGCGTCGAGGATGCCGCGGATCGCATTATGAATCTGGCATCGCGCATGATGGCTCTGAAGCAAAGTGGCACGACTCTCAAGGAAGACACCGTGCGGTTCCTCACCTAGACTTGCGCCCGACGTGAACCTTCCGCGCGACTACGCGAGCAGTTGATTCACCGCGCGCTGCGCTTCGAGTATCGAGAAGCGATGATCCATGGCGCCGGCCAAATCCGTGTTGGCGAAGGCGATTCGGCCGAACGGGGCCTTGCGCAGGATTTCACGTGGAGCTGGCTGGCCATTCTTACCAAAGAAAAACCCAGGCTGCGGACTCAAGTATGCGTGTCCCCAGCGATTCAGAATAATTCCCGCGATGTCGCGGCGAGGATCGAAGCCGGAATCCGCAAACATATCGTGGAATTGCCGGCGAATGGCCCGCTCGTATTCCATGAAGGATGTTGAGAGCAATTCCATGCGCCCGCGATTGCCTTGCTCTTCGGTCGAAAGGCCGGGATACGAATACAAAACTTTGAGAGAGAGCACGATGGGAGAATCGGGGCTGATGGTTGGATCCGCGCCAGCGGTCAGGGCGAGTTTACGCACTTCCATATAGTTGCCAATGAGTCCGTCGAACCAGCGACAACCGCTGAGACCCTTGTTGTAGAGGAAGCGCCAGTTGCGCACCGCCACGTTCGCCATCATGCAGGGCGAGCGATAGAACTGTGCGTAAGCCTGGCGGAGCGATTCCGGCAGGTCTCGCACAATGTGTTTCGTGGTCCAGCTGCCGCCAGCCATGATGACCGAGCGAGCCTCCACTCGATAAAGCTTGCCGTCCTTTTCATACACGATGGACACCGTCGACGCCTTAGCGGGATCGCCGTCGTGCTGCACCGCGACGGCGGTTGCGCCGAGACGAATGCGCGCCGGTCCTTCCGGACTATCGAGTGTCGCGAAGTTTACATTGTTGCGTGATACGCCTTCGACCGTGTGCGGCCCATCCATCGCCGTGGGCATCAGGGTTTTCACCATAAGACGTGCGATGGTGGTGTTGCCACCGGGAAACATTTGATCCGTCGCGCCGATTTCATCGGGAATGGGACGCAGCATCTCGAAGGCGTAGTCGGCATAGGCAGAGAGCGCATCCGGCCCGAGACCGGACCCGCCGCCTTCCACAGGCGAAAGAAATGTGCGGACCGTTTCCCGGCTTAATCGAAACCGTTCCATGTAATGCTGTTCGAGCGTGATGGCATCGAGATAACGCGAAATCGCATCGCCTTCGACTTTAGGGTGCTCGAACTTCTTTCCATCGACTGAATTGCCGGTCAGGAAGCGCACCCATTCCGTGCGCGCGGACGCGGGGATGGGAGCACCTTCGAGCCTCTTGCGGACGGGATCCATCACCCACAATCCCGGCTGGTGTCCGAATTTGGGGCCGAACCAGAAGCCATATTGGCCGTAATCCATGCCTGCCGCGTCATACGGCGTGCGCGAGAGCGGCATTTCCGGCTGAGGGCCAGCCCATTTCTGGTAGGTGAGCTTCGGCGAGTCGAGACCGATGGATTGATAAAACTGGGTCAGGAAACTTTGCGGCTCTTGAAGCTGGTAGATGGCCGAGCCTTGGTGGGCGATTAATCGTTTCCCATCGACCAGGAATTCGTTTTGCTTGGCCTCACCACCGAAGATCGGATGATTCTCCAGCACCATGCATTTCGCGTTTGCTGGCGCCTTGCGTCGGAAGAAAAGGGCCGCGGCGATTCCGCTGATTCCGCCCCCGATGATGACGCAATCGTAAGTTTCGCCGGTTTCCAGGACGTCATTGGGCAGTTGATCATAAGCCGCATCGCGGATTTTGTGTCCGGCTTGCAGCACCGGCCAGGTATTGCCGTTGGAAGTGCTGTACTCGCCGACACCGCCGTATCCGGTGAACTCGTCCGCCTTTGCCAGAAGCTCCTGAGGAGTGACCGAATCGAGTAAGAGCGCGCCCGAAGCTAGAAGTGTGGACCCAAGGAAGTCTCGGCGCGTGATGGGAACTTGCATCCCCAGTTCCCGGTCGCCAGGTCTCATCGAATTATTTTTTGGCATGCAAGCATCTGCCTTTTTCTGACGTTCCATTCATCAGATCGCCATGGTTTTCCTACACGGATGCCAGTACGAAATTGTGGCTGGAAGATTAGACCATAGGAAAGCGCGTTCCTCCTGTCAATTACGGGGCAAAACTGCCTCGGAATATGACCTTTTGAAGGGAATTGATCGTCTGGGCGCCTCGATTGATGATGTGGATCGAGTACCCTGTGAGACCGAATCCGCATCGAAATATGAATCCGAGGGTGCTGCCAAGTATTGGGCATCCATAGGCTTACCCAGCGGTTTGTTTGAAACTTTCGACGCGACCAAGCGTTACTCAGTTTGAAATGGATCTAACGGAGACTAGGGACCTTGGGACACGAACATAACAAACCGAAAAAGACGAAAGGGATTCGATCGGGACGCTTAATTGTGGTTTGCGCGAGCTGGTTTTTGCCGCTCCTGTTGTTTTGCGTTTCCTGCAACAACCGAAGCGCAAAGGCGGCGGGTCCGATGAATCTCCCTCCGCCGTTAGTTACCGTAGCGACAGCGAAAGCCCAGGACGTCCCCCGATATCTGGACGAAATCGGAAGAAACATGGCGTTCGAATCGGTGAATATAACCCCGCAAGTGGCGGGACCGATTACCGAACGGCATTTCCAAGACGGCGAGAACCTGAAAAAGGGCCAGTTGCTGTTTGTGATCGATCCCCGGCCGTACAAAGCGCAGCTTGATTCGGCGCAGGCGAATCTGGCGCAAGCAAAAGCGGCCTTGGATCTCGCGAAGATCCAGTTTGCGCGCGATGAGGAACTTGTTGGAACCCGCGCCATTTCCAAGCAGGACTATGACACCAAGAAGAACACTGTGGATGTGAGTGCAGCGCAAGTAGAAGCCGCGCAAGCCGCCATCGAAACAGCACAAATCAACTTGAACTACTGCTACATCCATTCTCCGATCGATGGCCGCGCTGGCGCTCGTCTGGTGGACGTAGGCAACGTGGTGCAGGCGAATATGACTTCGCTGCTGTCCATCCAGCGGATTGAGCCGATTTACGCGCTTTTCACGATCACCGAGCGGGACCTCCCCGAAGTCCAGCGAGAGATGAGTCGCGGGACGCTAAAGGCACTGGTTCGGCTTCCGACCGATGACGAGAAATCGGCACGGCCCGGAAGAGTGGAGTTTCTGGACAATGCGGTTCAGAACGCCACGGGAACCGTAAATCTGCGAGCCACGGTGCAGAATGCCGATCGCCATTTCTGGCCGGGACAATTCGTCAATGTGAGATTGGTGCTGGAGACGCAGAAAGGCGCGGTGCTCATTCCCAATCAGGCCACCCAGATTAGCCAGCAAGGGCCGTTTGTATATGTGATTAAGCCCGACGATACAGCGGAGCTTCGTCCCGTCACGTTGGGGCAGCGGCAAGGCGAGGACGTGGTGATCGCCAGCGGGTTGGCGGTAGGCGAACGCATTGTTTTGGCGGGTCAATTGTTGGTGCGCCCGGGGGGCAAAGTGCAAATTGACGCCGCGAAACCCGCGGATACTCCTGCGTCAGGCGGTGACGCGAAGCCCACGGAACGAGGCCACTCGTGAACCTCTCCGAACCCTTCATTCGAAGGCCGGTAATGACCGTCGCCCTCACGGCCTCAGTCATCTTGTTCGGCTTGTTTGCATATTTGCGATTGCCGGTCAGCGACCTGCCGGCCGTGGACTACCCTGTCATTCAAGTGCAAGTGAGCTACCCGGGCGCCACTCCGGAAACGATGGCGAACAATGTGGCCACGCCACTCGAGCGCCAGTTCATGCAGATTCCCGGATTGGAGATGGTGACCTCGAACAACGGGCAGGGCCACTCCAGCTTTGTGCTTCAGTTCGATCTTTCGAAGAGCCTGGACGCAGCCGCAACCGACGTGCAGGCGGCCATTACGCGGGCCACCGCGCAATTACCGATCGACCTACCTAGCCCGCCCACATTCACCAAAACGAATCCGAACGACCAGCCCATTCAGTATCTGGTGCTGGTCAGCGACACCGCGACGGAAGGCCAACTGTACGATTATGCGAACACGCAGGTTGGAGAGCACATCAGCATTCTGCCGGGTGTGAGCCAAGTCGCCGTCTACGGCACGCAATCGGCGGTGCGCATCAAAGCCGACCCTTCGGCGATGGCTGTCCGCAACATCACTCTTGAAGATCTGACGAACGCGATCAAGAACGGCACGAGCTACACGGGCGCCGGCCAATTCGATGGCCCTCACCGCACGTTTCTGTTGCAGCCGCAAGGGCAGCTCAGCACCGCGGAGCAATATAACGATCTGATCGTCGGGCAGAATGGCGGCGCGCCAGTTTACTTGAAGGATGTTGCGACTGCGAAACAGGGCGTACAAGACGAACGCATCGATATGCGCTTTTGGGCCCGGGGCTATCCGACGCCGGGCGCAACCGTGGTGGTGGCGGTATTTCGTCGCGCGGGAGCCAATGCCGTTGAGGTGACCAAAGCGGTTCGCGACCTTCTGCCCAGTATTCAGAGCCAACTGCCTAGCTCGGTAAGAATTGTTTCGGCGTACGACCGGTCGCAAACCATTGTCAGCAGCATTAAGGACGTGCAGGCAACCCTGTACATCGCCTTTTTCCTTGTGGTCATGGTGATTTTTGTCTTTCTTGGCCGCGCCACAGACACATTGATCCCCGCGGTCGCGTTGCCTCTTTCGTTGCTGCTCACCTTTGTGGCCATGAACATTCTCGGCTACAGCCTGGACAATTTGTCGTTGATGGCGCTCACTCTGGCCATCGGCTTCCTCGTCGATGACGCCATCGTGTTCCTCGAAAACACCGTCCGCTTGATGGAGGAAGGGCAAAGCGCACTGCAGGCTTCGGTGAACTCGGCAAGGGAAATCAGCTTCACGATTCTGACTATGACCTTGTCGCTCGCCGCCGTCTTCATTCCTCTCGTATTCATGGGCGGACTGGTCGGCCGCATCTTTCGCGAGTTTTCCATCACCATCGTTATTTCGATTCTAGCCAGCGGAATCGTTTCGCTGACGCTGACACCCCTGATGACCTCGCGCTTGCTCTCGGATCGCGGCGCAGGCGCCAAGAAAACCTGGGTGGAACGCGTGATCGGCGGCATCGAGCGGCGCGTTTTGAACATCTACGGGCGCCAGTTGTGGTTCTTCCTGCGCCATCGTTGGATTTCCGCGGCGATCTGGTTGGTCTGCCTGATTGGGACCGGCTACCTGTTCTATACCATCCCGAAATCATTCCTGCCCGTGGGGGATAGTTCCTTTGTCCGCGGCGTGCTGGTCGCCCAAGAAGGTTCTTCGCCGGAGCAAATGCATAGATATCAGGACCAGGCCGAGAAAATCATGCACGCGAACCCGGCCGTGATTTCTACATTCACGATGAGCGGCAACGGGCAATTTATGCCCGCCAATCAGGCATTCCTGATTGCGTTCTTGAGCGACCCGTCCCAGCGCGCTCCGATCGACCAAGTGGCGGGCCAACTAATGGGCGGGGTCATGTCCACGATACCCGGCACGGTGGCGTTCTTGCAGCCCAATCCAGTACTGGAGATCAGCACTGGCGCGACCGCCAACGTGCAGGGTGAGTTCGCCTATGCCCTATCCGGAATCGACCCGAATCAGGTCTACGACTCCGCCAACAAAATGCTGGCGAAAATGCATGAATATCCCGGCTTCTTGTTCGTGAACTCCGACCTGTTCAATCACACGCCGAATCTGCAGGTGGATATTTTGCGCGACCAGGCGAAGCTGTATGGCGTCTCCGAAACGCGCGTCCTCACTTTGCTTCATGATGCGTATTCGCAAAACTACAGTTACCTCATCAAGAAAACCACCGATCAATATCAGGTGATTCTGGAAGTGGCCGACAATCAGCGCGCGGATCCTACCGATTTGAGCAAGTTGTACATCAAGAGCGATGATGGCCAACGCATGATACCTTTGAACGCGCTCACCACCTCGCACATGGTCCTGGGGCCGCAAGCCGTCAACCACATCAACCAATTCACCAGCGTGACCCTGTTCTTCAACATGAAGCCGGGTTACACGGTGGGGCAGGCAACCGATTTCGTGGAGAAAACCGCGAAGGAAATTCTCCCCACGGACGTGCGCGGGGAACTTCAGGGCCAGGCGCTGACTTTCCGCAATACGGCGTCCGACCTTGTGGTGTTGATGATGGTCGCCGTGTTTGTCATGTACGTGATCCTGGCCATCCTCTATGAGAGTTACCTGCATCCGATTACTGTTCTTTCCTCCTTGCCTGTAGCTCTTGTCGGTGGATTGCTCACCTTGTGGCTTTTTAAATCGGAAGCATCGCTGTATGCGTACATCGGCATGTTTATGTTGATGGGCATCGTGAAGAAAAACGGAATCATGATTGTGGACTTCGCGGAGCAACGGGTTCGCGAAGGGGCCAAGGATGATCAGGCCATTCACGACGCGAGCATGGAGCGATTCCGTCCCATCATGATGACCACCATGGCTGCGTTGCTGGGCGCCTTGCCCATTGCGCTCGGGTACGGCGCCGACGGTTCTTCACGTCGCCCGCTGGGCCTGGTGGTCATCGGTGGCTTGGTTGTGTCGCAGTTCCTCACACTGTTCGTCACACCCGCGATTTACTTGTACCTAGAGGAATTCCAGGAAAAGGTGCTCGACCGCTATTCCTTCTTCCGCTCCAGCCGAAAGCACTTCGAACAGATCCCAGCGACCACTCCTGCGTTCGCGATGCAGGAACGCGAGGGAGACTGAGCCAACATGTTCACCTGTGAGCGTTCCAGGAATTTGCTGACGTTGTTTCTCTGCGTCTCGCTGTTTTGCCTCGGGGCGTGTTCCGTTGGCCCAAACTACAAACGACCTGCTGCCACGGTACCGACCGAGTATCGCGGCGAAAACGCTCCCGAAGCGTCAAATGCCGAGTCAACGCCGTCGTCGGCGAATTCGGCTGGTGCTCCTGGCTCCACAGTCTCCTCGCTGGGAGATGAGAAATGGTGGGAAATTTTCCAGGATAAGGAACTGCAGGGGCTGATCAGCACGGCTTTGCAGAATAACTACGATGTACGAATTGCGGCAACGCGGGTGCTGCAGGCCCAGGCGCAGCTCGGCATCACACGCGCGAATCAATTTCCGACGCTGGGAGCGGGGGGCAACATCACGAGCGTTCGTCAACCGACGATCGGGCCCATTCCCTCTTACGAATTCACTCAGGGAGCCTTGACGGCATCCGCCGCGTGGAATCTTGATTTTTGGGGTCAATATCGCCGCGCAACCGAAGCGGCCCGTGCCACTCTGTTGGCCAATGAATGGGCACAAAAAGAAGTGATCGCGACTTTGGTTGCGGATCTCGCCACCTCGTACTTCCAATTAAGGCAACTGGACCTTCAGCTGGAGATTTCGAAACGAACATTGGGCTCGCGTCAGGATTCTTTGGACTTGACCAAAACCTTGGAACAGCATGGTCTCAACTCGCTCTTGGACGTGCGGCAATCTGAGCAATTGGTCTACACGGCAGCGACCGAGGTGCCCGACTTGGAACGGCAAATTGCGCAGCAGGAAAACGCCATCAGTATTTTGCTCGGGAAAAACCCCGGTGATATCCCGCGCGGTTTAAAGCTCACCGAGCAACCCCACTCGCCGGAAGTTCCGGTCGGCCTGCCCTCGGCGTTGTTGGAGAGGCGCCCGGATATACGGGAAGCTGAAGCGAACTTGATTGCTGCCAACGCGGAAATAGGGGTGGCCCGTGCGCAGTATTTCCCGCAAATCTCGCTGACCGGGACTGCAGGGTATGAAAGCAGCGCGCTTACGAATCTGTTTACCGGTCCAGCCGGGGTGTGGACGCTAGTCGGCAGCTTCACCCAGCCGATCTTCGAAGGCGGCCGGCTGAAATCGGGCGTGCGATTAGCCGAAGCACGGCGCGATCAGCTTGTTCTCACCTACCAGCAAACTATTCAGGGTGCGTTCCGAGATGTTGCTAATGCGCTGGTCGCGTATCGCAAGTACCGCGAGTTTCGCATTCAGCAACAACATCTTGTAGACTCCGCCCAGGATGCGGCGCATCTTTCCGAGATTCGCTTCAAGGCGGGAACGACCGACTACCTGGAAGTGCTGACGAACGAGACCAACTCGTTTTCCGCGGAACTGGCGTTAGCGCAAGCGGAAGGCAATGAACTCACCGCTCTAGTGCAGTTGTATCAGGCCCTCGGTGGCGGCTGGGAATAGCTGCGCTTCGCAGCACCTGATAAAAACTGTACGCATTCGGCTTCAAAAAATGCCGGGTCGCCTCGGCCATTCTGGCCCCGCTGAGGTATGATCGAATTTAATTAACCGCTGCACCTAGGAGCTGATCATCTACACCAGAAGAGAGCTTCTGAAGGCCGGTGCCTATGGGACAGTCGCTCTTGCCACCTCGCCATTCAGAATCAACGCCGCCGAGCAGAATCTTATTTCCAAGCGTCCTCCCCTAGGACAACGCAAATTTGTTTCCCAGGCGGTTGAAGAACAGATTGCCCGGGTGCAATCGCAGATTGGTGATCCGGAACTGGCATGGATGTTCGAGAATTGCTATCCCAATACTTTGGATACCACCGTCGAGGTTACCGGCGGCACAGCCAAGCCCGACACCTTCATCATTACCGGAGATATCGATGCCATGTGGCTGCGCGATTCGGCCTGCCAGGTTTGGCCCTACGTAGCGCTGGCCAAAAACGATAATGATCTCCGGAGAATGTTTCGCGGCCTGATTGGCAGGCAGGCCCGCTGCATTTCGATCGATCCTTATGCGAACGCGTTTCTGCCAGATCCAAAAAGCAAAAAGGCGTTGGAATGGGCGGTGGACGATGTTACGGATATGCGTCCCGGCGTGGCCGAGCGCAAATGGGAAGTGGATTCGCTGTGCTACTGCATTCGTCTGGCCCATGGGTATTGGAAGTCCACCGGGGATACCGCGCCATTCGATCAGGAATGGGTGGCAGCGATGCGCCTGATCGTGGCGACATTTCGGGAACAGCAAAGAAAGAATGGGCCGGGGCCGTATCACTTCCAGCGCAAGACCGAGACGCCAACAGACACGCAAGCGTTGGGAGGCTTCGGGAATCCGGCGCGTCCCGTGGGCATGATTTATTCGATGTTCCGCCCGTCCGATGACGCTTGCTGGTATTCCTTTTATGTGCCTTCGAATTTGTTCGCGGTCGTTGCCCTTCGGCAGTTAGCGGAAATGGCCACGGCGATTCTGAATGACAGCAATTTCGCCGGCCAATGCCGCGCCCTAGCGGATGAAGTGGAAGCGGCGTTGACCAAACATGCCCGCATCAAATCTAGGGAGGGCGACGAGATTTGGGCGTTCGAGGTCGACGGCTACGGGAACCAGTTGTTGATGGACGACGCGAACATCCCCGGATTACTCAGCCTGCCGTATCTAGGTTGCTGCGATGGGAAGGATCCCGTGTACAAACGTACGCGGCGTCGCGTATTGAGCGTGAACAATCCGTACTTCTTTCGGGGCAGCGCCGCGGCCGGCATCGGCGGCCCGCATGAGGGGCTAAACATGATTTGGCCCATGGCGTTGATCGCACAGGCGCTAACCAGTACGGATGATGCGGAGATTCGCCAGTGTCTGCTTTGGCTGAAAACGACGCACGCGGGAACCGGATTCATACACGAATCCTTCGATAAGGACAATCCGGCCAA
Source organism: Candidatus Acidiferrales bacterium (assembly GCA_963776365.1). Lineage (GTDB taxonomy): Bacteria > Acidobacteriota > Terriglobia > Acidiferrales > UBA7541 > Acidiferrum. The sequence goes on from CAVZMQ010000019.1 coordinate 22,769, forward strand.
ATTCACCCGGGCGTGGTTCGCCTGGGCCAACACCCTATTCGGCGAACTGATCGTGAAGTTGAGCGCAGAGCGTCCCCAGTTGCTGAAGAGCGCCTAAGAGTTTTAAGGAGTCCGAGCCAATGGCGAAGCATGTGAGTCGAAGAACATTTTTGCAGTCAGCGGCGTTGTCGGGCGTTGCCGTTGCGACGAACAACAAGCTCGACTTCCGAGCACTCGGGCGCGTCGACGCAACCGGGGCAAAGTCCAACGCCCTGACGCCGTGCGTGGACCTATTCATTGGAACCGGTGGACACGGCCATTGCTACCCTGGCGCAACCGTGCCGTTTGGCATGGTGCAACTCAGTCCTGATACCGGTGTGGGCGATTGGGATCACTGCTCCGGCTACCATCACGACGACACTTCGATTATGGGATTCAGCCACACGCATCTCAGCGGCACAGGCGCGGCAGATTTGCTGGACATTTTAGTGATGCCGCGGACTGGTCCGGTCCGCACCGAACCGGGAACCCGCGAAAATCCTACCGCCGGTTATCGTTCGCGTTTTTCGCATACCACCGAGCGCGCTGAACCCGGGTACTACGCCGTTTTTCTCGAAGATTACAAAGTCTTGGGCGAGTTGACCGCGACCGAGCGGGTGGGCTTGCACCGTTACACTTTTCCCGCGGACTCCACCAGTCACTTTTTGATCGATCTCGAACACGGCACGAACGATCCTCCGCGCCGGATGCATACGAACATCCTCAGCGCCGAACTCCACGTGGTTGGCAACGACACGATCACCGGCGGCCGTCGGGTGGAAGAGTGGGCGCCTGGGAGATACATTTATTTCGCCATGAAGTTTTCGAAACCGTTCGCGAGCGGGGAGATCATTTCGGATTCGAAGCCACTTGGACCCACCATTCGGGATGCACAGGGTAAAGCGCTGAAATGCCTGGTGCACTCGCCAACCAGCAAGAAGGAAGTAATTCTGGTCAAAGTGGGACTTTCCGCGGTGAGCATCGACGGGGCGCTCAAGAACCTCCAGGCGGAAGTGCCTGGTTGGGATTTTGACGGTGTGCGCCGTGCGGCGAACGTCGCGTGGGAGCGGGAGCTCTCGAAGGTCGCCATCGAAACGAATCGCGAGGATCACCGCAAGATCTTCTACACCGCGTTCTATCACACCATGGTTGCGCCCACCCTTTTTAGCGATGTGGATGGACAATATCGCGGCATGGACCTGCAAGTTCATCAACTACCCGCCGGCGGCCGCCACTACAGCACCTATTCTTTGTGGGATACCTATCGCGCGCTGCACCCACTGTATACGCTGGTGCAGACGGAGCGGCTCCCGAACCTCCTGAACACTTTGATTCTGATGGCCGAGCAGAGTCCCGCAGGCGTGCCGGTGTGGCCGCTGCAAGCGGTCGAGACCGGATGCATGATCGGCTACCATTCCGCGCCGGTGCTTGCGGAAGCGCATGTGAAAGGGATTCCCGGCGTCGATTATGCGAAGGCTTACCCGCTGTGGCGCAAGCGCGCCATGGACGATAACTATCGCGGGCTCGGCTATTACCGCAAGATGGGCTACATTCCCTGCGATTTGGAGGAGGAAGCCGTCAGCAAAACGCTGGAATACGCGTACGACGATTGGGCCGTGGCGCACTTGGCGCGCGCGGCGGGCAACGAGGACGATTACAAGCTGCTTCTCGAGCGTTCGCGAAACTACAAAAACACCTTCGACGGCTCGATCACCTTCATGCGCGGGCGATTGCAGGACGGCCAGTGGGCCGATCCCTTTGATCCGCGAGGCATGGGACATTCTAAGAAGTGGCGCGATTTTACCGAGAGCAATTCCTGGCAGGCCACGTTTCTGAACCAGCACGACTTGTACGAATACATGAAGCTGTTCGGCGGCGAGAAGGGCTTCGTGGAAAAGCTTGATGGATTGTTCAACGCCAGTTCCGAGCTTCCGCCCGACGCGCCGCCGGATATTGCTGGGCTCGTCGGACAATACGCCCACGGGAATGAACCCAGTCACCACGTGGCTTATCTTTATGCCTACGCCGGCGAGCACTACAAAACGCAATCCCGTGTGCGCATGCTGCTGGAGACCATGCACCACAACGATCCCGACGGAGTGGCCGGCAATGAGGATTGCGGGCAAATGTCCGCGTGGTACGTGCTCAGCGCGTTGGGATTTTATGCCGTTGACCCGGTCAGCGGGAATTATGTATTCGGTGGACCGCTGTTTGACCGCGCCAGCATTCAACTCGGCAATGGCAAAACGCTGGTGATCGAATCCGCCGGCAACGCTCCAGGAAAGTGTTACGTGCAGTCCGTCACTTGGAATGGCCAGCCGTACACCAAGAGCTGGTTCAGCCACGCGCATATCGCCGAAGGTGGCACCTTTGTCGTGCACATGGGCGAGCAACCCAACGAACGATTCGGCGAGGCCATCGCTGACCGTCCGCCATCCTTTGCCTGAATTTCGCCCGGCATCACTTGGAGAGCTTTAGCGGTTCGCGTAGCATACTCTTCGCATCATTTGACAGTTAGCAAGCTCTTTCAAAACCCTCGGCTCAGGCCATAATTCCCGCAACTCCTGTAGTTGGAACAGATCGACAACGCAATCCGGCAACTATCTTATTTTCTGATAAATGCTGGAGATGGTGGGGATACCCCGGCAATTATTGTTAACCACGCCGCTTCCCAATCGAGGACCGGCTCACTCCTTCGGCGGTGAAGAGGTCGCCTCCAGATGGTATTGTGTCCGCTTCTATCCGGAGGCGGGCGACATGGCTGTGGAGCTAACAGAAAAACCGAAGACCGGCACGAAACTGGTAATTCGCAATATCGGACTGCTGCTCAGTGGGGATTTGCATAATCCAATCCTCGATGCCGACACCGTGGTGGTGAGGGATGCTCGAATCATCGGCATTAACAAAGAGAAGGAGTTGGATTGCGAAGGGGCGACGAGCATTATCGACGCCAACGGAACGGCGCTGGTGCCGGGGCTGATTGATAGCCATGTTCATCCCGTGGCGGGCGATTGGACCCCAAGGCAGAACCAGTTGGGTTGGATCGATAGTTGCTTGCACGGTGGCGTCACTACCATGATTTCGGCGGGTGAAGTGCACATGCCCGGCAGGCCCAAGGATATTGTAGGCCTGAAGGCATTGGCCATCACGGCGCAGCGCACATTTGCTTTGTTACGCCCGAGCGGCGTAAAGGTGCTGGCCGGCGCTCCGGTGATCGAGCAGGGCATGGTGGAAGAGGATTTTCGTTCACTGGCGGAGGCAGGCGTAAAGTTGCTCGGTGAAGTCGGACTGGGCAGCGTGAAAGATGCGCCAACGGCGCGCCAAATGGTTGCGTGGGCAAGAAAACACGGATTGCAGAGCACGATTCACACCGGCGGCCCGTCCATCCCAGGATCAAGCCTGATTGACAAAGATGTGGTAATGGCGGCGGACGCGGACGTGATTGGGCACATCAACGGTGGGCATACCGCGCTTCCAGACACGCAGATCCGCACTCTATGCGAACAGTCGGCGCGCGCTCTGGAAATCGTACACAACGGCAACGAACGCGCCGCTTTGTTTACCTTGCGGACCGCCAAAGACTTGAATCAACTGCATCGCGTCATCTTAGGAACCGACGCTCCGGCCGGATCGGGCGTGCAACCTCTTGGGATTATCCGTGTGATTGCAGCGCTTTCTTCGCTGGGAGAAATTCCGGCGGAGAGGGCCTTTTGTTTTGCTACGGGGAACACCGCGCGGATGCGCAACCTGGATAGTGGATTGATCGAAGTGGGGCGTGCCGCGGATTTTGTGTTCATGGACGCCGCGCAGCATTCCGCCGGGAAGAATTTGCTCGAGAGCGTGGGGCTGGGGGATTTGCCCGGAATCGGCATGACCGTGATCGACGGTGTGGTGCGGAGTGAGCGCAGCCGAAATACTCCGCCAGCTACGCGAGTGCCAAAGATTCTGCAGTGAACGCGGCGTTGTGCGGTGAGGTGCCTGATTGAATCTCAGCGAAGTCCGTCTTCCCCCTTGATCTGGTCCTTCGTCAGCCCACCTACGCGAGGCAAGGGCCGCCCGCTGTCGGTGACCGCAATGGCTACGAGAATTTCGTTGCCGCGTGGCGCGTCGTTTACACGAATTTCCATGCCATCGAAATGACTGCGCACAAACGCCGCGTCTTTATGTCCCAAAGGAATGTCGAGAGCCACGCCGGGACCTCCGCATTTTTTTGAAGAGGGAATGAGTGCTGCTCCTTGGCCGAGGACCTTGCGCACCGGCGTCCCCAGCTTGGGATGAAGAATCGCCGCGGCGTGTTCCAACTCGCCGTTCTCGCCTACCGCCGCGGCTTTGCCGTAGCTTTCTACTGAGCTGCCGGGAATACCAAGAGCGGCGACCGCGCGTTCCGTCAGCAATGTGCCAAGCTCTTCGCCAATCTCCATGAGTTCGCTGAGATCAGCAACATATTTTCCGGCGAACGGATTTTCGATCACCGCTGCGGCGGCGGCCCGGCGCGTGGGCGGATTCACAGTTTGGCCCATCTCCGTGTGGGTTTCCTCGACGAAGGTTACAATTTTGCGAATCCTGGTTTTCATCGCAGGCCGTCCTCGCCTTTGATCTCAGAGGCCTTCAGCCCTCCCACCCGGGCGTGAATGCGACCACCTGTGGTCATTACCAACGCCAGCAGGATTTCATCCCCGCGCGGGGCATCCGCGATGCCCACTTCCATGGAATCGAAATGACTGCGGACGTAAGAGGCATTAATATGGGTGATGGGAACATCAAGTCGTGTGCCAGGGCCGCCGACTTTCTTGGTGGAAGGCACAATGGCCTTCGCGCCACCAAGAATTTCGCGCATCGCATAGCCTCCGGGGACATGCCACAGCGCGCCGTGTTCTAATTCACCAGCTTGGCCGACAATGGCACCTTTGCCGTAACCCTCTACAACTTTGGCGGTACCGCCGAGCGCGGTGATTAGGGCTTTGGCCATCTCTAGGCCCAGTGGTTTGAGGTCTTCCATGAATCCGGCGATTTCCGGCTCATACTTCCCGGCGAATGGGTTGTGGATGATCGCCAACGCGGCGGCCCGGCGCACCGGAGCCGTGCTGACAGAACCGCCCTCGTGGAAAATGTCTTCGACGGTCACAATGCGTTTGCGGACGCGGACCTCAGGCATGCGGCAACCCCTCGGTAGCGAATCTGATTTGGGTTGGATCTACACTCGTACGCATCAACCGGCCGTCGTTGCGCAGCTCGGCAATCAAGCAAACTCGGCTTTGCAAACAAATAGCGGCCGCATGGATCAGTCCTCGGGCGCGAAGCTCCTCAGCGACGGTTTTTCCGGCATAGAGAGCTTGGGCGATCTCGTCGCGTTGAAGAGGGGCGACTGCGCGTGTCACCAGATGATCGAGTAGATCCGAATCAGGCCAGATTTCGCGAGCAGGAACTCTGGCGATGGCCGGATGGCCCGGCAAATCGACGGCATTAGCAATGATGGTGGCCGCAGCGTCCGCTTGGGGGGCAGTTCCGGCCAACACCGTAACGGCGTCGGCGATGCCCATGGAAAAACTACGCCCTCGCCAACCGCTTGTTGCAACACCGCGAACTAAAGAGGCCGAACCGATTTGGAGCTTACCGAATAGTGACGGCTGCCCAAGACCCTCGATCATCCCAATCCTGTAGCTCTGGCTGGTCGTTAGATGAAGAGCAATGTCCCCGCCGTTGTTTACGTACGCGCGTTTAAGTTGTGCGGTATTTGTCATGGCTGCCAGCGCGGATTCGGCGATGGCACCCGCGACTGCCGCCATGGGCGTAATGAAACATCGAGCGTGGTACGGGAAAACTGCGTCGTACATGCGGTAGGCTATCGGCCCATCAGGCGATCGCGAATGTCGAGTAACGCACGCACGCAGAAGAGGAAGCTCGGCACACAGTTCATCCAGGATCGTGATGAATCGTGCAGTGGCGGCGCTGTAAGCGCGGCGAATTTCGTCCGGTGTGCCCTCCGCGCCCACAATCAGGTCGATGGGGCCATCACTCAGATGCAGTCGGCGGCCATCGGGTAGAAGCCGGATTGTCGCGCGCTCGCTCATTTGTGGGAATCGCCTTGCAGTCGAGGCTTGAGCGGCCAGGGATTTTCCGGAAGCGACGTGAGCTGGCGCTGGCGCTGTTTTTCGCGCAGGATCTCGTCCAGCGGTCGAACATAGTCCATATGACCGCCGAGTTCGGCGTAATCTTCTTTGTTCAGCGTGAACTCGATGGGTGCAACTAGTGCGGGTGTCGGCACGTAGCCGAACGCATTTTCCGGCATGCGCGAAACGTCGACCATAAAGGTGATGCCGCCTCCCGGCCATACGTAGGCCGGAGCGCCACCGCACGTGACGCGCGTTAGGCTTCGCTTCACAGAGTCGGTTAGCTTGACGGGATTCTCGGTGGCCCCGGCGCGCAATGAACCCCCCGCTCCCGCCATGAACAGAACGGTGGTGAGTGCAGGCTCGCAATTTTCACGGATGCGGGTGACGGACTCGTGCAACTGCTGCGGCAATTCTTTTTCGATGGGGCACAAAGACTCGTCGAGCTCGTAGTACGCGAAATGTTCGCCCGTGGTGCTGACCATGAGCAGGCGCAAATGCGGCCATGCGATTTTGGACTTGAATGCCTTCAGGATGGAAAGTGGATCGGAAATGTTTGTGCCACCCCAACCGGTCCCGGGCTGCGCCACCTGAAAATAGCGGCCCGGCGTGGAACGGCGTCCTTGGATAGCAATCCCAGTTTCGCGGACTCCCAGCATTTTTCCGGCTTGATGTTCGGAGAGCACTCCGGTGATGTGGTCGTCAACCACCACCACTTCATCTACTTTGCCCAACCACTGCTTGGCGAACATGCCGATAGTGGCTGAGCCGCAGCCGACGCGCATGCGCTCCTCGCGTTGACCGTTTACAACCGGAGGTTTGCCGGCGGCCACGGTGATGCTTGCCCCTTCGTCGATGGTGAGAGCCACTTCTCTGCCGTTGCACAAATCCAGGAGGGTTTCACACGTAACGCGCCCTTCGCTCTTCGTGCCGCCGGTGAGATGATGCACTCCGCCGACAGAGAGCATCTGCGAGCCATATTCCGCGGTGGTGACGTGGCCGACGGGCTCGCCTTGCGCGCGCACCAAATTGCGTTCGGGGCCAAGATGGCGGTCCGTGTCGATTTTCAGCTTCACACCGCAATAACTGAAAATTCCCTCAGTCACAACCGTGACCATGTCCACTCCATCGACATCGGAGGAAACAATAAACGGCGCAGGCTTGTAGTCCGGATAGGTTGTGCCCGCGCCAATCGCCGTGACGAAGGTCTCCTGGGACTTCATGAACTTGCCATCCCATTCGCCTTCGTGTTCCAGAAACGGCACTAACGGAGTGCCCTGCGACTTGGCGCGGTCCAAGAGAACGTGCGGATCAAGGCGCACCAGTTGGCCGTTGAAATTTCCGTAGCGATCGCAGGCACCGGTATGGCCGAGTTTGATGTAGCAAAGCACCGGACAGGCATCGCAGCGGATCGTGTCCTTGGGAAGCAGTTCAGTCATGCGAGATTCCTTGCGCGCTGTTGTGCTCGGCGCGGAGCGCCGCGCGCACTTTATCGGGCGTGGCGGGTAACTTGTAAATTCTTACACCCGCCGCATCGTAAAGGGCATTCAGAATGGCGGGAGCGGTGGGGATTAGGGCTTGCTCGCCGATCCCCTTGGCGCCGAATGGACCGACTGGGGACGAGTCTTCGATGAGGATCGATTCGACGACGGGAACGTCCCCGATCGTGGGAATCAGGTAGTCGTGGAGATTCTCGCCCTTTCCGGGCACAAATTCCTCCATCAGCGCCATGCCTAAGCCCTGGGCGATTCCGCCTTCGATCTGCCCTTCAATCAGCGTAGGATTGATGGCGCGGCCTACATCGTGCGCCGCAGTGATCTTCAGCACTTTGACGGTCCCTAATTCGAGGTCGACTTCGACTTCCGCGAGGTGCGCGCCGAATCCGTAGACCGCGTAAGGAATGCCTTGGCCGTTGGCGTCGAGTGGCTGGGTGGGAGGATCGTAAGTGGCTTCCGCTGTGAGCACATACCCGTGGGGGTCGACCGGAAGTTCACTCAGGGAAATTTGCTTTTCGCCTGACTGGTCTTGCAGCAAATGCAAAACGCCGCCTGAAAGGCGAATCGTCGTGCCATCAGCAATCGTTCCGGCCATTTGGAGAATGGATTGTCGCAATTTTTTTCCGGCCAGCAAAGCAGCATTGCCGCTTACAAAGGTTTGCCGCGACGCGGAGGTTTTCCCGCAATCGGGTGAAATATCGGTGTCCGGCGGGAGAAGATCAAAACGATCCACGGGCACGCCCAGAGCTTCCGCACAGACTTGCGTGACCACAGTGAACGAGCCTTGGCCGATGTCGACGGCGCCCATGTGGATCGCAATGCGCCCGTTGGGTCGAAGACCAATGCGCATCGTGGATGGATTCGCTAATGACGTATTCCCGCAGCCATACCACATGCCGGCAACTCCCACTCCGCGACGGAGCGGGCCGTGCGTTCGTTGATGGAACGCTGCGAAGTCCTGCCGAGCGCGCTTCCAGCGAGGACGCAGCGCGTCCAAGCAGGCGCGCATACCAACGCCAGCGCCAAGTACCTGTCCGGTGACGGTGGGGCTGTGGTTGTCCAGCGCATTCAGGATGCGGAACTCCAACTTATCCATTCCGAGCTTCTCAGCCAGTGTGTCGTAAAGCTGCTCTTGCGCGAGGGTGCCCTGCGGCACGCCGAAGCCGCGAAACGCTCCCGCGGGAACCAGGTGGGTGTGCACGGCGCGCGTGATCGCCCGGTAATGCGGAACTTTGTACGGGCCGGAGCCATGAATCGGAACTCGTGCAGCCACCGTCGGTCCCCAAGAGGCGTAGGCGCCGGTATTGAATTCGCCCTCGAGATCCATGGCGAGCAATCTTCCGTCGGCCGACGCTCCTGCGCGGCAACGAATCCTGGAAGGGTGGCGCTTCGTGGTGCTGCGAATGGATTCAGGACGCGTGTAGACCATTTTCACCGGCTTGCGGAGGTGCCATGCGGCCACAGCAAGGAACGGCTGCGTGGACAGATCGAGTTTGGAGCCGAATCCACCGCCCACCGCGGTGGGGATGATGCGCACCGAATCCTCGCCGATTCCAAGAATAGCCGCGATTTCTTTGCGAGTCATGTAGGGCGACTGAGTGCAGGACTGAATTTCGATGCGGTCGCCGACGCGTCGAGCAAAACCAGCCTCGGGCTCGATGTAGGCGTGTTCGATGAAGCCGGTCTCGTACTCCGCTTCGACGACGACGGGCGCTTCCGCCAGCGCCTGTTCGACTTCGCCGTGGACCACGCGACCCCGCACGAGAATATTGTATGGGCGCGACGGATGAACACACGCGGCGCCAGGAACTTGCGCGGCATCGGGAGAGAGCAGCGCGGGGAGCACCTTCCAGGTCACGGGAAACGATGCGGGATCGAACGCGGCCATTGTTGAAGCGTCGCCCACAACCGCGGCTATGGCCTCGCCGAGATAGCGGGTTTCCCCCTCAGCGAAAACGGGCTGGTCAGCAAATCCGGGATGCACTCCGTAACAATTCTTGCCGGGGACATCGGGTGCGGTGAAGACAGCATGGACGCCGGTGGTTTGCTGGACAAAATGCGGCAGGTCGCCAAACGCGAATTGGGCGTGGTCATGAGGTGAGCGAATCACGAATAACACGAGCGAGTCGTCTGGCCAGTCATCGGCTCCGAAAATATCCTGACCTGAGACTTTGCGCTGGCCGTCGAGCCGCACAACACGCTGGCCAACGGAACCGCTCTCTGGACTGCAAGTGGGAGGCAGAGGTTTGTGCGCGTCCATCACCGCGGAAATGATTTTGCGATAGCCGGTACAACGGCACAACACGCCGCCGAGCGCGTCCGTTACTTCGCTTTCCGTCGGTTGAGGCTTCTCGCGGAGCAATGCCGCGGCGGTCACCAGCATCCCGGGAGTGCAAATACCGCACTGCGCCGCGCCGCGCTGGAGAAAAGCTTGTTGCAGCCGCTGGAATTCCGGGGAGCACTCGCGCAAACCTTCAATGGTCAGGACTTCCGCATCCTGAAGCTGGCCGACTGCGGTAAGGCACGCGCACACGGCTTGCCCATTCACCAAGACGGTGCACGCGCCGCAATCCCCGGCGTCGCAACCGACCTTCGTTCCTGTTAAGCGAAACTCTTCTCGCAACACCGAGGAGAGGCGTGAACGCGGGTCAGACTGCACTGGCGTGATTTCGCCGTTGAGCGCGATGGATAGTTTGGTCAGGGTCTCCATGTCAGAACGGCTTACTCGCACATTCCAGCAGCGCGCGGCGGACCAAGGTGTGAGCAGCTTCGCGACGGTAAGTGGCCGTGGCGCGGATGTCGTCTATCGGAGATAGCGGCGCAAAATGATTGGCGGCGACTCGTCGGGAGATCGATGGATCGATAGCTCGGCCAACGAGTGCTCTCTCCAATTCGGGTAAGCGAATCGCCTTCGGAGAGCAGGAGCCCACGCAAACAGCGGCTTCGCTAACGCGGCGGTCAGAATCGAGCCGTAAATTCACGGCAACCATCACGATGGAGATCACCAGATACCGGCGAGCACCCAATTTCATGAAACTGGAAACGGCATTTTCCCAGCGGCAAGGGACGCGAATGGAAGTGAGAATCTCGTCGGGGCGACGCGCAGTTTTGCGACTGCCTTGAACAAAGTCAGCGAGAAGAAGGACACGCGAACCTTGGCGCGAAGCCAATGTGACTTGCGCATCCAGGGCCATTAATGCGGCAACACCATCCGCGGCAGGCGACGCATTGCAAATATTTCCGGCAATCGTGGCTTGATTCTGAATCTGGATAGAGCCAATTTCCCGCGCGGCGGCACGCAGCCCGTCAAAGCCACGGGGCAAAGGAGCGGCGAGAAATTCCGCCCAGGTGGTGCGCGCACCGATATGGATGAAGTCCAGGGAAGTGTGAATACCCTTCAATTCGGAAACAGCGGACAGGTCCATGATCGGACCTTTCAGCTGGCTGCCACCGAGCGCAGGGAACAGATCTGTGCCGCCGGACAGAATGGTGGCGTGGGTCTGGGCAAGCGCTTGCAGAGCTTCGTCGAGGCTGCCTGGTTGCAAAAACAACGAGATTCACTCCTGCTAAGAGCCGCTCAACGCCGCTTCACGTGAGAGCAGATAGCTAATTCGTACAACGGTTCTACAACGGTAGAAGCGATTTGTGAAGTGGGGCAGCCCACCAGCTGCATTTTTTCGAACCTAACTGACTGGGCCGCGGAAACATTGTGGCATGCTAATAGGGAATGGCGACCACGGACCAACAGCTTACCTCCGGCGCGGCCGCTTTCCAATTCTCCGGCTTTCGTCTGTACCAGATTGCGCGCTTTTCTATTGTGTTCTGCACGGAAATGCAGTCGGTGGCCGTGGGCTGGCAGGTCTACGAAATAACCAAGCGGCCGCTGGACCTGGGATTGACGGGCCTGGTGCAATTCCTGCCGGGGATTCTGTTGTTTTTGGTGGCAGGTCACGCCGCGGACCGCTTTGATCGCCGGAAGTTATTGACCTGGTGTTATGCAGGCTATGGGCTTTCCTCGGCGCTGCTGCTAGTCGTGACCATCCGCTTTGCGTTGCTGCATCGGGTCGAGACCGTGGCTCCCATTTTCGCGATTCTCTTTCTGGTCGGCGTAGTGCGCAGTTTCAGCATGCCGGCAAGCCGTGCGTTGCTCCCGCAACTGGTTCCCGCAGATCAGTTTCAAAGCGCAGTGGCGTGGAATTCTGGAATCTTCCAGTGCGCGACAATTTTGGGTCCTGCGCTAGGCGGCCTGCTTTACGCGTTTTCGCGAGGACCCACGTTGGTTTACGGAGTCGCGCTGGTGGCCGCGACCATCTCCGTGCTGACCACGCTGAAAATTCAGACCCGCAGCCGTCCGAGGCAGCGCGAACCATTCGCACTGCAAACGGTATTGGCGGGTTTCCGGTACATCTGGATGCATAAGCTGGTGCTGGGCTCGATCTCCCTGGACTTGTTCGCGGTACTTTTGGGAGGGGCTGTCGCGTTACTCCCGGTTTATGCGCAAGAAATTCTGCACACCGGTCCATGGGGCTTGGGCCTGCTGCGAAGTGCTCCGGGAATCGGCGCAGGGGTAATGGCGCTGTTAATCGCGTACCAGCCGATTCGGCGTCGAGCCGGGGCCACTATGCTGTGGTGCGTCGGCGGGTTCGGGTTATTCACAGTTGTGTTTGGTTTTTCGCGCAGTTTGCCGCTCTCGTTGATTTCCCTATTCTTCGTCGGCGCCGCGGACATGGTCAGTGTGGTGGTGCGCGGCGTGTTGATTCAATTGGATACGCCGGATGAGATGAGAGGTCGGGTGAACGCAGTGGATATGATCTTCATCGGCGCATCGAACGAATTAGGCGAATTCGAGTCGGGCCTGGCAGCCCAATGGTTAGGAGTAGTACCCGCGGTGGTGCTTGGAGGTGTGGGCACGATTCTTGTGACTGTGCTTTGGGCCTGGATTTTCCCCCCACTGCGACGGGCGGACAAACTCGCGGGTGCGAGGGTTTAGTCCGCTACGAAACTAGCCCCGCGCACTCACTTGTGGGCTTCGGGCGGTGCTGTCTGGCTCGGCAGAGCCGACGAGGCCGGGGGCATAAGAGGAGGGGTCGCGGGTGCGGTCGTTGGAACCACAAGTGCCGTCAATTCCTGCTTCACCGCTGGCGAAATTTTATCAGCATTCTTTACTAGCATGGTGACCTGCCACATTTTGGTTTCGCCGAGATGGTCGCTAAAGGCAGGCATGCCGGTCATGCGGATCCCTCCGGAAACTTTCCAGTAGGTCTCCCAAGGTTCATCGTCGGTGACGCCAGTGCCGCGAAAGAGTTGGGGCGGCGGGGGAAACATGCCGTCGGCAATGGCGGTCTTCGGTTCACCGGGAAGGCCGTGGCAGACGGCACAATGATTCCTTGTAGACTTTAGCGCCTTCGAGATAGGTGGTCTCATTGTCAGGAACCGCTGGGGGAAGATGTGGCATCTTGGCGAAATAGGCGTCTTGCGCCATGTGCGCCATATGATGTTCGAAGGGCATTTCTGGGCCCTTGGTGGCCACGGGGGCACGACCGGTGGCAAAGTAGAAGTACACGCCTGCAAACACTAGGAAGACTCCCAGCAAAATCCCTAGAAGGATACCCTTGGCCATTCGCTCTCTCCTTGTCTCCGCTCGAGACCAACCATGAGTGCCGGATCGTACTGGAACGGCGGTAGTTTACGACGGGCATGAAAATTCTGCACGATGGAATTTCCTAACCCCTGCAGGCAAAGGAGCGCGTAACCATTTCGGGCTTTTGAGCGTCTCTCTATGGAAGAGCCTTTCTGCGCGTTCAGCGTTACACTGTAAGTGTCGCCCCCGCCAGGCTCATTGTAAGCTGCGCCGCTTGCTCCGCGAGGCAGATCAGACTCGAGACAGAGGAGTCGTTTGTAATGGCCCCAATTGAAGAGGTCGACGCGCCCGGCGCGAACCGGAGCCGTATATCTGTGCCAGCTAGCGGACGCTCACAGCGGTCGTCTGGTAACCTCCGCTGGCTTTTGGTTTTAGTCGCCGTGGCCCTTGCGGCTGCCGGGTGGTGGTATTTCCACGTTCGAGGAGCGCAGGCGAACAGCGGGGCCGCCGTTCCATCAGGGTCGCCCGATTCCCTTGGACCCGGAGGTCCTGTGGTGGCCGTTCCGGTAGTGGTGGCCACCGCGCATCGCGGGGACCTGCCGGTGTATTTCAACGGTTTGGGGAATGTCACCGCCTTCAATACCGTAACGGTGCGAAGCCGGGTCGACGGGCAAATCGTAAAGATCAATTTCACTGAAGGCCAGAACGTCAAAGAGGGCGACGCGCTGATTGAGATCGATCCGCGGCCCTATCAGGTGCAACTCGAGCAGGCAGAGGGCCAACTGGCAAAGGACCAGGCGCAACTGAAAGACATGCAGGTGGACTACGAGCGCTACCAGTTGCTGTTCAAAGAGGGGGTGATCCCGAAGCAGCAATTGGATACCCAGCAGGCGCAAGTGGGAACTTACGAAGGGGCCATCCAAGCGGACAAAGCCACCATCGATAATGCCAAGCTGCAGATCACCTATTCTCACATTACCGCGCCGATCAGCGGGCGAGTGGGCTTGAGGCTAGTGGACGTTGGCAACATTGTTCATGCGACGGATACGAACGGGCTGTTGGTGATCACGCAATTACAGCCCATTTCCGTGCTGTTCAGTTTGCCGCAGGATCAACTGCCCGAAGTGGTCGCCCGAATGCGTTCCGGCAAACCGTTGAGTGTGGAAGCCTACGATCGCGATAACACCGAGAAGATCGCTGGCGGCAAATTGCTGACCATCGACAACCAGATCGATACCACCACCGGAACCTACAAGCTCAAAGCCGTCTTCGACAATTCCAAGAACGAGCTGTTCCCAAACCAGTTTGTGAATGTGCATCTGCTGGTGGATACGAAGAAAAATGTTGTGCTGGTGCCCACAACCGCGATTCTCCGCGGACCACAAGGCTCCTATGTATTCGCAGTGAAATCGGGCAACGCCGTGGCGGTAAAAAGCGTGACTGTGGCGGACACTACCGGGAATCTGGCAGGAATTGCCAACGGAATCGGCGATGGTGACGTGGTGGTAATCGACGGCCAGGATAAATTAAAGGATGGCACGGTGGTCGAACCCCGCACGCAAAGAACGGGTGGCGGAAGTTCCCCGCAAAGTTCGTTCCTGCCGGACGGTTCGACGCCCGGCGCGCCCACTGGAGGACCCGTTCGATGAATCCGTCACGGCCGTTCATTCTACGGCCGGTAGCCACCACACTCTTGATGGTGGGAGTGCTGTTGGTCGGTTATGTTGCGTATCTGCAATTGCCCGTTTCCGCTCTGCCACAGGTCGATTATCCGACCATTCAGGTAACGACGTTTTATCCCGGAGGCAGCCCGGATGTGATGGCCTCCTCGGTCACGGCCCCGCTCGAACGAAGTTTCGGGCAAATTCCAGGTCTGCTACAGATGACGTCGACAAGCTCGTTCGGCTGCTCGGTCGTCACGCTGCAGTTCAATCTGGACCTGAACATCGATGTGGCCGAGCAAGAAGTGCAAGCGGAGATCAACAGCGCGTCGCAGCTCCTGCCCAAAGACCTGCCGAATCCTCCGATCTACAGCAAAATTAATCCTGCCGATGCGCCGATCCTCACGTTGGCGCTAACGTCCGACACGCTACCCCTGGAAAAGGTGGAAGATCTCGCAGATACGACGCTAGCCCAGAAGATTTCGCAACTATCCGGAGTTGGGCTGGTCAGTATCAGCGGGGGCCAACGGCCGGCCGTTCGCGTTCAGGCCAACCCGACGGCACTGGCTTCTTACGGGCTCAGCCTGGAAGATTTGCGCACTGCGCTGGGTAACGCCAACGTGGATCAGGCCAAAGGCACCTTCGATGGACAACACCAGGCGTTTACGATTGGCGCCAATGACCAGCTTCTTTCTAGCGCGGGATACAACCCCATCATCATTGCGTATCGCAACGGCGCGCCGGTGCGACTGTCGGACGTGGCAGTGGCCAGGGACGCGGCCGAAAACGTGCGGCAGGCAGCTTGGGCGAATCAGCGGCCAGCGGTCATCCTGAATATTCAGCGCCAGCCCGGAGCGAACATCATCAGCGTGGTCGATCGCGTTAAGAAAATCCTTCCGCAGTTGCAGGCCGCCCTTCCGGCTTCCGTGCATGTGGAGACTCTGACAGACCGAACATCAACCATTCGCGCTTCCGTCGAAGACGTGAAATTTACGCTGCTGCTGACCATGGCCTTGGTCGTGATGGTGATTTTCCTGTTTCTGCGCAGTGTGCGCGCGACGATTATTCCGAGCTTCGCCGTACCGCTCTCCATTGTGGGTACGTTCGGCGTGATGTATCTCCTGGGCTATTCGTTGAACAACTTGTCGTTGATGGCGCTGACGATCTCCACGGGGTTTGTAGTGGACGACGCCATTGTGATGATCGAAAACATCAGCCGTTACATTGAGCAAGGTGACTCGCCGTTGCAGGCGGCGTTGAAAGGGTCGGAACAAATTGGTTTCACGATTGTGTCGTTGACGGTGTCGCTGATTGCGGTGCTGATTCCTTTATTGTTCATGGGCGACATCGTGGGGCGGCTGTTTCGCGAGTTCGCGGTAACGCTGGCGGTGACCATCCTGGTGTCGGCGGCGGTGTCCTTGTCGTTGACGCCTATGATGTGCGCTAAATTGCTGAAGCACCAGCCGGAAGCGCAGCAGACTTGGTTCTACCGCAAATCCGAAAAACTCTTCAATGACGTGATTGCGTTCTATGGAAGAACCCTACAAGTGGTCCTGCGTTTCCGGGGAATCACACTACTCGTGACCGTCGGAACCCTGGTCGGCACGATTCTTCTTTACATTTACGTTCCCAAAGGATTTTTCCCGGTGCAGGATACTGGGGTGATTCTGGGGGTTTCACAAGCCCCGCAAAATATATCGTTTCGGGCGATGTCCACGCGGCAGCAACAGCTGGCTGACGTGATTCTGCACGATCCGGCGGTACAGAGTTTGTCATCCTTTATAGGAATCGACGGAACGAACACGACCGTCAACAGCGGGCGCATTCAAATCAATCTGAAACCGCTGGATGTCAGAAAGATCAGCGCATCCGACGTGATCCGGCGCCTTCAGCCAGAGTTGGCGAGCGTGGGTGGCATTACGCTGTACATGCAGCCGGTGCAGGACCTCACTGTGGAAGATCGCGTTTCGCGCACGCAATTCCAGTACTCGCTGGAAGATGTGGATCCGAAAGAGCTGGCCTACTGGACTCCGAAGTTGGTAGCCAAACTGAAGACGCTTCCTGAGTTGCGCGATGTGGCCACGGATCAGATGAACGATGGCCTGATGGCGACCCTGACGATTGACCGGGATACGGCTTCACGTTTAGGGGTATTCCCGGCGGACATCGACAACACGCTGTACGACGCTTTTGGGCAGCGGCAGGTGTCCACCATTTTCACGCAGCTCAACCAGTATCACGTAGTGTTGGAAGTGGATCCGAGCTTCCAGCAGAATCCCGATGCACTAAAAAATATCTACGTTCATTCGGCAAATGGACCGCAGGTTCCGCTCAGTGCGTTCACTCGCCTGGAATTGGGAACTACACCGCTGGCGATTAATCACCAGGGACAGTTTCCCGTGGTGACCATTTCCTTTAACCTCGCGCCGCATGGCTCTCTGGGTGAGGCCACCGACGCGATTGAGAAGGCACGGCAGGAAATTGGATTGCCACCCAGCATTCAGGCAACGTTCCAGGGAACCGCGGCGGCGTTTTTGCGTTCGATCAGCAACGAACCGCTGTTGATCCTCGCGGCGGTGGTCACCGTGTACATCGTTCTAGGAGTTTTGTACGAAAGCTACATTCACCCGATCACCATCTTGTCTACATTGCCGTCGGCGGGAGTTGGCGCCATTCTGGCGTTGCTGATTTGCCGCACGGACTTCAGCATCATTTCGCTAATTGGCATCATTCTGTTGATTGGCATCGTGAAGAAAAACGCCATCATGATGATCGACTTTGCCTTGGAAGCGGAACGCAAAGAAGGGAAGAGCCCGCTCGACGCGATTTACGAGGCGTGTCTGCTGCGCTTCCGTCCGATCATGATGACAACGATGGCGGCGCTTCTGGGTGGACTGCCACTCGCTTTAGGGCACGGAGTCGGGTCGGAGTTGCGGCGACCGTTGGGCATCACCATCGTTGGCGGATTGATCCTCAGCCAATTGCTCACGCTTTACACCACACCGGTTGTGTATCTGGCGTTTGACTGGCTCGCGCGGCGATTGAATTTAGGGACCCACAGCTTGGCTGCAGAACCTGCCATCGGAGATTAAGGATGAACTTCCCGTCCAATTTCTCCGCGCCGTTTATACGCAGGCCAGTGGCCACTTCCCTGGTAACGATTGCGATTTTCTTATCGGGCGTTATCGCGTTTCGATTCCTGCCGGTCGCTCCGCTACCCCAAGTCGATCTGCCTACGATCGGCGTGGGCGCGTCGTTGCCGGGAGCCAGCCCGGAAACCATGGCATCTTCGGTAGCGACGCCGCTGGAGAGGCAGTTTGGGCGCATATCCGGCGTGACGCAGATGACCTCGACTTCTACGCTTGGTAATACCGGTATCGCTCTGCAGTTCGACTTGAATCGAGACATCAATGCGGCCGCTCGCGACGTGGAAGCTGCCATCAACGCGGCGCGCAGCCAATTGCCCGCGGACTTGCCTTCGCAACCCTCCTACCGCAAGGTCAATACCGCGGATTCTCCCATTCTATTCCTGTCTCTGACGTCCGATACGATTCCGATTGGGCAGATTTACGACGCTTCGGATTCCATCCTGTCGCAAAAGATCTCGCAAATTGAAGGCGTAGGGCAGGTGTTTACCTGGGGCTCGTCGAAGCCGGCCGTGCGCGTGCAGGTGAATCCGCAGCAATTGAACAGTTACGGAATCAGTCTGGAAACGATACGCAAGGCTCTACAATCGGCCAATTCCAATCTGGCCAAAGGTTCTGTTTCGAACGCGGATCGCGCGTGGTCCCTTTCCGACACCGATCAACTCTTCAAAGCTTACGAATACGAACCTCTGATTGTGGCCGGGCACGCTGGAGCCACGGTGCGACTGGGTGATGTGGCGAAAGTCACCGATTCGGTGGAAGACATCCGCAACCTCGGCCTGTTTGGGGGGAAGCGGGGAGTAATCATCGCGATCTTCCGGCAGCCGGGCGCCAACATGATCGAAACGGCGGATCGGATTAAGGCCACTTTGCCGTGGTTGCGCGCCTCCATTTCCCCGGCGTTGCATCTGGATGTAATTATGGATCGCACGGTGGTCATTCGTTCTTCGGTTCGGGATGTGGAACGGGCCATGGCCATCGCCATCGTGCTGGTGGTGCTAGTGGTGTTCGCGTTTCTGCGGAACTACTGGGCCACGGTGATCCCCAGTGTGGCGGTACCGCTCTCGCTGGTCGGGACTTTTGGCGTGATGTATCTGTGCGGCTACTCACTGGACAATTTGTCGCTCATGGCGCTCACCATCTCCACGGGTTTCGTAGTCGACGACGCCATTGTGGTAATCGAGAACATCGCGCGTCATATGGAAAATGGTTTGCCGGCGTATGCCGCGGCGATGAAAGGAGCCAGCGAGATCGGTTTCACGGTGCTATCGATGAGCGCCTCGCTAATCGCCGTATTCATTCCGATTTTGCTGATGAGCGGGTTGGTGGGCCGGCTTTTCCGGGAGTTTGCCGTGACGCTGAGCGCGGCGATCACGGTTTCGCTGTTCGTCTCACTGACGGCCACGCCGATGATGTGTGCGCGGTTCCTGAAGCACGACCACAAGAAGCAGCATGGCTTTTTCTACCGCCTGTCAGAAGGTGCATTCAACCACACGTTGCACCGCTACGACATCATGCTGCGCTGGGTGCTGCGCCACCAGTTCTTTGTGCTGTGCTTGACGATTTTCACCGCGGGGCTCAGCGTGTACATGTTCAAGCATGTGAATAAGGGCTTTTTCCCGCAACAGGACACCGGACGCATCAATGGATTCATCCAGGCCGACCAGGATACTTCGTTCGAAGAGATGTCCAAGAAGATGCGAGCGTTTACGGATATCGTCAGGGCTGATCCCGCGATCTCATCGGTGGCTTCATTTACGGGGGGAGGCAACGGCACCAGCACGGCGCGTATGTTTGCGCAGCTGAAACCACTTGAGGAGCGCGGCATTGACGCCGACCACCTCATCGCGCGATTGCGCGATAAAACGGCGAATATTCCAGGGGCGTCGCTATTCTTGCAGTCGGTGCAGGACGTCAGCGTGGGCGGGCGCTTTGGCGGCGCGCAATACCAATACACCTTGCAGGCGGACAACTTGGAAGATCTGTATCACTGGGCGCCGATCATCATGGATCGCATGAAGGAGATTCCAGAGTTACGCGATATTAACTCTGATGAGCAGAATCGCGGATTGCAGACGTATCTTGCAATTGACCGTGACACCGCGGGCAAACTGGGCGTCTCGCTGCAGGATGTGGACAACGCTCTGGGTGATGCGTTCGGCCAGCGGCAGGTTTCGAACATCTATAAAGGCCTAAATCAGTATCACGTAGTGATGGAAGTCGCGCCGGAGTTCCAGGAAAATCCGGAGGGCTTGAAATATATCTATGTGCCCTCGAATACCGGGAAGCTGGTGCCCTTGAGTGCGTTTTCCCATTACAAGCATTCCAACACGGCGCTTTCCGTGAATCACCAGGGGATCTTCCCAGCGATCACCATTTCGTTCAACCTGGTGCCCGGAGCCTCGCTGGGCCCGGCAGTGCAGCATGTCGAAGAGGCCAAATACGCATTGGGCGTACCTAATACGGTGCACGCAACCTTCCAGGGAACGGCACAGGCGTTCCAGGATTCGCTTTCGAACCAGATCGTCCTGATTCTGACAGCGCTGGCGGCAGTGTACATCGTGTTGGGCATCTTGTATGAGAGCTACATTCACCCAATCACGATTCTTTCCACGATACCTTCGGCAGGAATTGGCGCTTTACTGGCGCTGTGGTTGTTTCACATGGACTTGAGCATCATTGCGTTGATTGGAATTATCTTGCTGATTGGTATCGTGAAAAAGAACGCGATTTTGATGATCGACTTCGCGGTGCAGACGGAACGGGAGGAAGAGAAACTTCCGGAGGATGCGATCTACAAGGCGTGCTTGCTGCGATTCCGTCCCATCATCATGACCACGATGGCGGCGTTGCTGGGGGCTATGCCGCTGGCCCTGGGCACCGGTGTGGGTTCCGAAATTCGGAGACCATTGGGCGTGGCTATTGTCGGCGGCCTGATCCTGAGCCAAATGCTTACTTTGTTCACCACTCCGGTGGTGTACATCTATATGGACCGTTTCCAAAGCTTCCTGAGGCGAACCTTCCAGCGCGCCACCGTGCCGCGTCACGCGCCGGCGCACACCGATTGATTGCCGAAGGGTTCAAGGTGCGCGTCGAAAAATCGAGAAGATAAGCGCGAGCAGAAGCAAAACACAGAGCCAGGCGAACCAATTGCCAAATCGTGAGTAGATGGTGGTGTCGTGGCGCACTGGAACGTTGACGACGAGCGAGGCAAACGTGGGGCCAAGGGTATTGCGTTCGCCCAAAATGCGCCCGCGATCATCGGTGGCGGTGAGAATGCCAAGCTTCGCAGAGCGCGCGATGCTGAAGCCGCCTTCGACGCCCCGAAGAATGGCCATGCGTGCGTGGAGCCAACCATCGTCGACGAAATCCCAAGCTGGCACCAACAGCAATGCCACGCCGTCTTGAGAATATTCACGGCTTAATTTGGGGAAGTCCATGTCTTTGCAAATTTCGAGGCCCAATTTGCCGGAGGCAGTCGGGAAGACCGCTCGTTTTACATCGGGGGCGAAGCGATCTTCCCAGTGGGGAAGAAGATGGTGCTTGTTGTAGGAGGCCACGAGTTCGCCTTGCGGAGAATAGAGGCGTGCCTGGTTCCAGGAGACGCCCGGTGTGACGCGATCAATGCCGATGGCGACGTAGGCGCCGGTGTCTTTTGCGAGCTGCCCGAAGAAGGCGTCCGTTTGTGCCTGGGAGGCATCGGTAATTGGGCCGCTGTGCTCGGGAAGAACGAAAAGCTGCACGCCCTGGGCGGCCAGAGGTCTGATACGATCGGCGTAGCGTTGGAAGACCTGCTGCGCTTCGCCTGGAGTTTCCGCCGTTATATTTTCTGGTGCGTCCGACGCGATCAGAGCGACCTTAATGGTTGGGGAGTTTTTGGGCGTGGCGGCAAGACGCCAGGCGCCAAATCCGAGCACGCCGGCAAGAAAGGCGGCAGCACCGAGGGCGAGAGGAATTTTTGTTGAGTTGGGGCCTGGATGCAACACTACGGCTGTAGTGGCTGCGAACAAAAACATACAGAAACTGATACCCCAGATGCCGCTCACGGATGCAATCTGCAGAACCGGCAGAAAGTTCATCTGCGAATAACCGAGATTCCCGAATGTCCCGTGGACCGAAAGCATGGCTATGGCGAATTCGAGGGTTACCCAAAATGCCGGGAACAACAGGGCTGCCTGCCACAGTTTTCCGCGCAAAGCGCCTGCGCGGAATAGTAGAACTCCCATGCCGAACACACACGCGAAGAAGAGCAGGATCGAGGCAACCAGCCAAGTGGGCAGCACCGTACGCGAGTAGCTCCACTCATTCAAACCGCCCAGTGCGAAGGCGGCTGCGGCAGCGAGGAAAGCTTGCCCGGCAGAAACCCGCGGAGCGATCCACAGGACAGGAATCGCAGCGAACCACGTCAACAACCAAACCGGCGCGAGCCCAGTGCCCAAAAAGAACAGCGCGGCCGAGATGGCCAGACATGCGGCAGCGAAGTGGATACGGTCAGGCTTTGAGTCCATTCAAGAATCTCCTGATTGAGCGGTGGAGCAAATACCGAAACTGTTTCCCGGAAAGCCCGATTCGCCCTGCCCGGTACAGCACCACATAGCCGTGCACATGGGCCCACAGCGCAAACGCGACTTCCCAAACATCGTCCTTTCGCAGGTGGCCTTTCTCCATCGCGGAGGCCAGCATGTCGGCTACCGGGTTCAGCGTGGGCGAGCGGCGGGCGCGAAAATCCCTGGGAAACTGCCGCGCACCTGGTCGCCTGCGCGAGAACACAAAGTCGAAAATGCGTGGCTGGGTAAAAGCGTAGTCCACGTAGCCTTCCATCACCGTAATTAGCCGTTCCTCGGTGGTTCCGCGCAACGGGTGCGCCTGGATGTGCGAGAGCAATTTGGCGAATTCGCGATCGGTGACGGTGTTGAGCAATGCCTCGCGATTGGGAAAGTGATGGTAGATGGCCATCGGGGTGATTCCCACGGCCTGAGCGACACGGCGCATACTAACGGCTTCCGGGCCCTCTTTCAGGAGAATGGCAAGGGCCACGCGGGCGATGCGATCAGCGGTATTGTTGTTTGCGCTCACCTATACACCGTATAGTATACGGCGTATAGGCGCAAGCTATTTTTACGGAGCTTCAAACTCGTGGCGATCCCGTTTTAGGAACTACCGATGAGCCAACCGGTGAGGAAGACCAGCACGCCGCCGACGATTACCTGGAAGGCCGCCTGCAGGAAGGGCGTGTCCATGTAGCGATGGCGGATGAAACTGATGGCGCCCAGTTCGATGACGACTACGATGATGGCGATGCTGGTCGCCAAGCGGAATTGCGGGATCAGAAAGGGAAGCGTGTGGCCCAGGCCGCCGGCCGTGGTCATCAAGCCGGTTACGGTTCCGCGAATCCAGGGCGAACCACGCCCGGTTAAGGAACCGTCGTCGGAGAGCGACTCGGCAAACCCCATAGAGATTCCTGCGCCCAGACTGGCGGCCATGCCTACCAGGAAGGCATCCCAACTTTTTTGAGTGGCAAAAGCGGCGGCGAAAAGCGGCGCCAGCGTAGAGACGGAGCCGTCCATCAATCCAGCCAGGCCGGGCTGCACGAACTGCAGCATAAAAAGCCGCTTGTGGGACTCCTCTTCGTCCGATCGCGCTTTTTCCGTCAGGTGTTTTTCTTCGTACTCGCTGGCCACTTTGGTGTGCTTGCGTTCCTCGTCCGCCAGCATATTCAACAATTCGCGGGTGGGAACATCGCTGGTACGGCTGGCCGCGCGCATGTAGAAGCGGCTCGCTTCCATTTCCATAACTTCGGCCTGACGCCGGGCGACCTTCATACCAAGAGGGCGCATCATCCAAACCGGCCGCCGCTGCAGGAATCCGCGAACGTCCTCGCGCCGGATGGGCGGGATATGGTCGCCGAAACGTTGGCGAAACATGGCCAAAAGGCGGTCGCGGTGCACCGTCTCCTCCGCGCGCATTTCTTCGAACATTTCCGCGGTACTGGGGTAAGACTCCCGTAGGGCATCGGCAAATTCGCCGTAGATGCGCCCATCTTCCTCTTCGTTGGCAATGGCCAGAGCCAGGATTTCCCGTTCCGTCAAATCCTTGAATTTCTTGAGCATAGTCGCATTGATCCGGGTAACTCCAGCAAGAGAATGGCACAAAACAGCCAGTTAAGTCATCCCGCACCGGGGGAAAAGCGGATTTTCCTCAGGCGAAGAATTGCTGGGCTGGTACTTTCGTACTACCATGAAAAGGAGCAGCAAACTTCTTCCCGAGTACGGTCCTGCTATAGGTTTTCTGAATCTGCTCGACTAACCTTCTCCTGACGAATGACATAGGTGTCTGGGGAGAGGTGAAAGGCTAATGGCTTCGGCTCTCGATTTTATGGGTAAATCCAATTCCACACCGGGCGGCAATCCGGTGCGTGCAGCACACACGGAACGGCGCTCCAGTCGGCGCTGCAAGATCACACAATTGATGCGGATCCGCCCGTCAGACCCGGAACGTGACCCGTTCGACGATATTCGAGGGACCTTGAGCGTTTCGCGCACGGGAGTCTATTTTCAGTCCAGTGAAACGGCCTACGAGGTGGGCATGCGGCTGTTCGTATCCATGCCTTATTCGAAGGAGCCCGCGGCGATGACCCGGGAATATCTGGCCGAAGTGGTGCGCCGGGATGCTCTGCCGAACGGACTGTACGGCGTGGGATTCAAGATTCTGATGGAGATGGGGCTGCAGGGCGGTTTCGGCGGCTATAATCAGCGAAAGTAATTTTGGCGCGGGCGGTTCCGAAAACGATATGAAACAAAAAAGGCGAGTGGCTTTGGGCCACCCGCCCTTTCTGCGTTTGGGGGGTTGGGGAAAATCGCATCGGCTATGTCCTGCCGAACGCCTGAAGCGCTTTGTGGCGCAGCAGGCCGAAATGGCGGTTCAAGGGGTGCTTGCGCTCCAGGAAAGTGAACACGGGTGAACGGCGCGGCGTGAGCTTGGCCATAGCGATGTTGAGCCGAATGTCGCGCCGGGCATATTTCATTCCGGCGAGTAAAGCTTCGCGAGCGTCTTCCTTGCGTCCCGC
The DNA here is from genome assembly GCA_963776365.1 of Candidatus Acidiferrales bacterium. GTDB lineage: Bacteria > Acidobacteriota > Terriglobia > Acidiferrales > UBA7541 > Acidiferrum. The sequence goes on from CAVZMQ010000019.1 coordinate 47,847, forward strand.
CGCCATATACACTTCGGCGAGGTTCAAATACAGCTGAGCCTGATTCCGCTTCATGCGCACGGCGGTATCGCACAGGCGCTCAGCATCGGCCCAGCGCTGCTGCGTGCGAGCCAGGGCCACCCCCAGGTAAGACATGTAATAAGGGTTGTTCTTTTCCATATCGGCGGCGCGCTTGATGTGTTCAAAAGCCCGGTTGGCATAGTTATCGCGCAGGAAGGTCAACCCGGTCTTGAACTCACGGAAGGCTTCCGTATCCATCATCATTCCACCTCTAATAATTGGAGGACCCCACCGGGAAGCTCGGAACTCTGGAGATTGCGGCGTACTGCCGAACGAGGAAGCAACGCGAAAGTTGAGGAGCCCGCGGTGCTGCCGCCGGAGTTCGCATTTCTCGGTTAGAGGTAACCTACGGGTTGTGTCGTCAGGAATCTACTGACCGGAGGGACAGTCTTTGGCCAACGGCTTGGCGTTCTAAGGATTTTTTTCACGTGTCGAGACGACGCCGCGAGGGCAGCGACGGTCCGTCCCAGAGGACTCTGCGGATCAGGTTATTTTGCTTTCATGCCGTGCTGCCATTTGCGCCGCCACATCTTCCAATCGTCCAGGGTAACTTGCATCATGGCTTTGGCGGCTTTGTGCAGCCAGCGGCCTTTGCGATGGGCAAGATCGCGCTTAATCGCAGGCACAGCGCTGGGACTGCCGAGGTGCATGTTGGCGGTTTCCCAGCCCATGTAGTAGGAGAGCTTTTCTTCATCACGATCGGTGGGAAGCGTCTCAATCTCGATGTGGCTGCAGTCTGGCGCCAGGCGGCGAACCACCCAATGCGAAGCGAAGTGCACGTGCGGATCACGGATGCGCACAGCGCTTTCAACGAGCTTTCTGCTGAGGATGTTGGAATCATGCAGGTGACGAGCCCAAATCCACGCCGATGGCGTAAGCTGTTTGGCTTCGCGCACGACGTGAGCGCCATCCCAAGTAGCCAGGGCCATGACGCGCGGATGCCCGAGGCTGCCTAATCCCGCAATGCGCGATTTCAATTCATAGTGCAGCGTACGAAGCGGCAGGGAGGTGTGAACAAGTTTCCAGACATCCTTCGGGAGATCTCCCTTGTATTTAGGACAGGCTATTATCTTCTTCCAGAAAACGACGGGGTCCCGCAGTTCGTTCAGAGCCAACAGCCGCAACCAACGGTGATGCTCGGCCAAGATAAAAGGGGCGCCGCCCTTGGCCATACAATCGCGGTAGCCTTGCTCGATGGCCCGAAAGGCGGCTTTACGATTGAGGGTCAAGTGCTCCGACTGGATAGCCAGATACGCGCTGGTCACGAGGCGAACCACGTCCACGGTATAAGCGGCGGGCCAGGCCTCGTCGAAGTCATTCACGCCCCAAATCAGGCGGCCTTCGATGTCGCGCCAGGTGCCGAAATTCTCGATGTGCAGGTCGCCGACGGCTAAGGCTTGCGGGGCTTGAGCAAGTTGTGGACAGATGATCGGCCACCACTGCGCCCAGCGATAGAAGGTGGCGCGAAAGAACGGGAAGGGCGACTGGGCCATGAGGGAATGCTTCAGTTTTACGTCGGAGGCAATGAGGTTGACGTGGCGACCAGCCCATTTTTCAAAATCAGCAGTCGCCTGGACAATGTCCGGCAGCTTTCCCTTTTTCTCTGGCATCGTTTGTAAGCTCCGGTGAACAAGAGCTCCCCGGTGTGGCCCCTAGTCTACATCTTCACAGGACTAACGGCGATCAAACAGAATAATTTGCTAGATGTGGGCGTGGACAGCGGCTGGCCTCAGTCGTGATTCATAGATGGGGAAGCGCGCCGCCAAATCCGCCACCTGTTGGCGGACTTTTTGCTCCACACTGGCGTCGCCAACGTGAAGCAGTATCTCCGCCACCCAACTCCCGATTAACTGCATTTCTGGTTCTTTCATTCCGCGGGTGGTGACAGAAGGGCTACCCAGCCGAATTCCTCCGGCCTTCATCGGCGGCAAGGGATCGAAGGGAATGGAATTCTTATTAACGGTAATACCCGCGCGATCGAGGGCCTGCTCAGCATCTCTTCCGGTGATACCGCGCGAGTGGACCTCGATCAGAAAGAGGTGATTGTCGGTTCCGCCGGTGACGATACGGAAACCTTTGCTGGCCACCTCGGTAGCCATGGATTGGGCATTGGCCACAATCTGTTGTTGATAGTCCTTGAAGGAAGGTTCCATGGCTTCTTTCAAACAGACGGCCTTGGCGGCAATGGTGTGCACGAGAGGGCCACCTTGCGTGCCCGGGAAGGTCAATTTATCCAGCTCCTTCGCATAGGCGGAACGGCACAGCACCATGCCGCCACGCGGTCCGCGAAGGGTTTTGTGAGTGGTCGTCGAAACCACGTCCGCATGCGGTATGGGGCTGGGGTGCACCCCGGCCGCGACCAGCCCGGCGATGTGCGCCATGTCCACAAAAAAGAGTGCGTCGACCGATTTCGCGATCCTGCCAATCCGTTCGAAATCGATGATGCGCGAATAGGCGCTGGCTCCGGCCACGATCATTTTAGGCTTATGCTGATGTGCCAGTTTTTCGATTTCGTCGTAGTCGATCTGCTCGGTGTCCTGGCGCACGTGGTATTCCACGAATTTATACATGCGGCCAGAAAAGTTCAGCGGATGGCCGTGAGTCAGATGGCCACCGTGGGCAAGGGCCAGGCCCAGAACCGTATCGCCTGGTTGCAACATGGACATGTACACAGCGACATTGGCGGAAGTTCCGGAGTGCGCTTGCACGTTGGCGTGATCCGCGCCGAAGAGTTCTTTAGCGCGATCGATGGCCAGTTGTTCTACCTTGTCAGCAAATTCGCAACCGCCGTAATAGCGCTTCCCGGGATACCCTTCCGCATATTTGTTGGTGAAGATCGAGCCCATGGTTTGCAAAACTGCTTCGGATACCAGGTTCTCGGACGGAATCAGTTCGAGGCCGGTAGCTTGCCGGCGAGCCTCTTCTCCCAATAGCGTTTCGATTTGAGGGTCGACCGACGCAAGCGGCCGCTGCATTCTATCGTTAGCTTCTGTGCTCATGGCATCTCCTGACTGGGCCGCCCACCACCGTAGCTGCCAGCGATTTTATCGGACTGCGCTACCGACCGCAATCCGCCGCAATCCACAGAACTGGGCCATAAGCGCGATGCATGCCGTGCATTAGAGTTTTTGCATGGCCGTCTATGGCACTTTTTAGCGCCAGCGGGCCTATACTGGGAGGGCTGTCCCGCTACAGCAAATTCACTTTACTGAGGTTGAGATATGGCAAATATCTACGCAGACAATTCGTTAAGCATTGGAAGAACCCCTCTGATCAAACTGAACCGCGTGACCGAAGACGCGAAAGCCACGGTGCTCGCGAAGATCGAGGGGAGAAATCCTGCGTACTCAGTGAAGTGTCGCATCGGGGCTGCGATGATTTGGGATGCGGAAAAGCGTGGCGTGCTGAAGAAGGGCATTGAGATCGTGGAGCCGACCAGTGGGAACACTGGAATCGCCCTGGCTTTTGTAGCGGCGGCCCGCGGTTATGCCATCACCCTGACTATGCCAGAAACGATGTCGCTGGAACGGCGACGCGTGCTGGCCGCTTTTGGAGCCAAGCTGGTGTTGACTCCCGGCCCCGAAGGCATGAAGGGTGCGATCAAGAAAGCGACGGAAATCTACGAATCGGATAAGCAGCACTATTTCCTGCCGCAGCAATTCGACAATCCCGCGAATCCGGACATTCACGAAAAGACCACCGGCCCGGAAATCTGGAACGACACCGATGGAAACATAGACGTGTTCGTGAGTGGTGTAGGCACCGGTGGAACCATCACCGGTGTTTCGCGCTACATCAAAAACACGAAGGGAAAAAAGATTCTCTCCGTCGCGGTTGAGCCGAATGTCAGCCCAGTGATCACCCAGACGATGGCGGGGCAAGCGCCCACGCCCGGACCGCACAAAATTCAGGGAATTGGCGCGGGCTTCGTGCCCAAAAACCTGGATCTCAGCCTGATCGACCGCGTGGAACAAGTGACCAATGAAGAATCCGTAGAGATGGCGCGCCGGCTGGCCCGCGAAGAGGGTATCCTCAGCGGCATTTCCTGCGGAGCCGCGGCCACAGCGGCGGTTCGCCTTGCCAAGCTTCCCGAATTTGCGGGGAAGACGATCGTAGCGGTGTTGCCAGATGGCGGCGAACGCTATCTGTCCACCATTCTGTTCGAAGGCGTAGGGTAGCTACACAGCGACAACCCGCGCAGGACGGGGCAGGGAGCGAATCCAACGGTGCGCCGCTGCTCCGCCTCTGTGCATCCAATCGGCATGAACACGATGACAACGCAAAACAATGACTTGGGATCGCTGGCGAACGAATTTCGCGCCGCGCTCGTGTCCAGGCTTTCCGGCGACAGCGATGATCAATACCGGCTTGCCTCCAAGGAGGGCGTAAACGAGTTCTGCAGACGTTATTTGGAGGCGCTTTTCCCGTTGTACTACCACGCGCCTAAACCTCCGCTTGAGCCGCTGCTGGCACATTTCATCGAAGACCTCGAGGCTCGATTGGCGGAACAGATTTGCCGGGCGATGCATTTCGACTCCAGTTGCCGCGGAAAGAAAGCTCCAGAGAATTTGATGAAGTCTGCCGAGCGGGTGTTGCTGGAAATTCGCGCGCGGCTACCGCGTTTGGCGCAGTTGCTGGCGACGGATCTCCAGGCGGCCCTGAAAAACGATCCGGCGGCGAGCGGGCTGGAAGAAATTCTGCTTAGCTACCCTGGTGTGGAAACCATAACCATTCAACGATTGGCGCACGAACTGTACAAACTGAACGTTCCATATCTGCCGCGCATCATGACGGAACTCGCGCACAGCCGAACGGGAATCGATATCCATCCCGGAGCCACGATTGATGATTCCTTTTTTATCGATCATGGCACAGGGGTCGTGATTGGAGAGACCGCCACGATTGGACAGCATGTAACCCTGTATCACGGCGTGACGCTGGGCGCGTTCAATCCCACCGCACGACGCGATACCGGCGGTGCACTTGTTCGTGGACTGGCCAACAAGCGCCACCCCGATATTGAGGACCACGTTACGATTTATGCCGGCGCCACGATCATTGGCGGCGATACGCGGATCGGCCATCACAGCGTGATCGGCGGCAACGTATGGCTTACGCACTCCGTGGCACCCTACAGTCGCGTTGCCATGCGTGATCCCGAACTGCTCATCCGTAACAACTCGAAAGATTCCGACCGCGAATGGTTCTTGGGATCGTCTATCTAGCCTCCACGCGTACACCCTTGTGATTGTGTTAGCGCGGACGGCTCCATCTCGCAACGGGACGGCAACGCACTCGCGTTGACAGTTGCGGAGGCGGTCCGTTACGCTCGGTTGCTTATCTACTTCGCATGAGAACTGACAGGGAGACGCATGGCTGAGGAGAAACTGCCCACGCGGGCGGAAGATTTTTCAGAGTGGTACAACCAACTCGTATTGAAAGCGCAACTGGCGGACTACGCGCCGGTGCGGGGCTGCATGATTGTGCGTCCCTACGGCTGGGCGCTTTGGGAGAACATCCAAGGAGCGCTGGACCGCAGATTCAAAGCTACGGGCCACCAGAATGTCGCTTTTCCTTTGCTGATTCCCAAGAGCTTTATCGAGAAAGAGAAGCATCACGTAGAGGGTTTTTCTCCCGAACTGGCGGTGGTCACAATTGGCGGAGGTGAAGAACTGGCTGAGCCTTTGATCATCCGCCCGACGTCGGAGACGATCATCGGCCACATGTGGTCGAAGTGGATTCAGTCCTATCGCGACCTGCCGGTGCTGATGAACCAGTGGAACAGCGTGGTGCGCTGGGAACTGCGCACTAAACTGTTCCTGCGCACCTTGGAATTTTACTGGCAAGAGGGCCATACCGCACACGCAACCCGAGAGGAAGCGGTTGAGGAAACACGGCAGATGCTTGACGTGTACACCGATTTCGCGGTGAACGAAGCCGCCATACCCGTGATTCCGGGAGCAAAGTCGGACGCGGAGAAATTCGCAGGTGCCGACGTTACGTATTCCATCGAAGCACTGATGGGCGATGGTAAAGCCCTGCAAGCGGGAACTTCGCACTTCCTAGGACAGAATTTCGCGCAGGCTTTCGATGTGAAATACCTCGATCAAACGGGCGTGCAGCAGTATTGCTGGACGACCTCCTGGGGGCTCTCGACGCGATTCATCGGAGCGATCATCATGGTGCATGGTGACGACCAGGGACTGGTTTTGCCCCCGCGACTCGCTCCGACGCAAGTGGTGATCGTGCCAATCTTCAAGACGGACGAAGAAAAGGCTTCGGTGTTCAGCGCCGCCAAAGAACTAAAAGCGCAATTGCTTAAGGCCAATCTGCGCGTCATGCTGGATGAGCGCGAGGGCTTCAGTCCCGGGTACAAGTTCAATGATTGGGAAATGCGCGGGGTGCCCGTGCGCGTGGAACTTGGCCCCAAAGACGTCGCCAAGCAATCGGCTATGCTGGCGCGCCGCGATAAGCCTGGCAGGGAAGGCAAGGTCAGCGCGCCTCTGGCCGATCTGGCCGGCACGATCGAGCAACTGCTCGTCGCGATTCACCAATCTTTGTTCGACAAGGCTTTAGCCTTCCGCCGTGCCAATACCCATGCAGCCAAGACTTACGACGAATTCAAGAAAGCGGTGGAGACCGGGTTGGCCTACGCACATTGGTGCGGCAGCGGCCAATGCGAGGAGAAGATCAAAGAAGAAACTCGCGCGACCATGCGGTGCATTCCCCTCGACCAGGCCGCCGTCTTGGGCCATCCAACTACCGATTCGGGTACCTGTATTTATTGCGCCAAGCTGGCCAGGGAACGAGCCATCTTCGCGCGCGCCTATTGAGGATGGTATCGAATCCGAAGCGGTTACCTCCGAAGAACACTACAGTTCCGCCGTTCTCGACAGCCTATTCGTGCGGTGTTACCGTGATTTATTGGGCAGTCATCCTGGCCGGCTGGCCTTAATGCCGGTATCGGTCTGTGGGGTAACGCTGTGTTGAACCAGACTTATAAGCCGTGCCACCGTGGGGAACGGGGTGAAGGCAGACTGAAAGCCCTGATCTATACGGCATTTCTGATCATCGGCGTATTCGTGGCATTCAAACTGGTGCCGCTCTATGTGGCCAACTACCAGCTGAAGGACAAAATGAGCGAGCAGGCGCGCTTCGCCATCGTCAATCGCTACACCGATGAGCAGATAAAAGACAACATTTACCACACGATCCAGGACCTGGACATTCCCGCACAGCGCGACGATGTGAAGGTGCAACCGACCAATCACGGTCTGGCTATCAGCGTGAATTACACCGTGCCCGTCGACTTTCTGGTCTATAAGACGGACATCAACTTCGCGACATCCAGCGAGGGTGTGGACTACATGAAATAAGAGGCGTCTCTGGTCTCCAGAAGCTCCTCGTTTCGCTTGATTCAAGACCGATTTTGTTCCGCCTCCATTGTGCGAGACAATAGAGTTTGGCCAGCCCCGGGGGACTTCTTTGCGATTTCGCCTTCAAAAAGGTTTCTGGACGTCTGCCTTTGGCCTGAGCCTGCTGGCCTTCGTAGCCTTGTGCGTGCTCATCAGCGCAAGCATTTTCACGTTCTATTATGTGAAGTACTCGCGCATGATCGACGCGCGATTGTCCGGCCACATTCTTCAAAACACAACTCAGATTTTTTCCGCACCTCCGCGAATCAGCACCGGGCAAGCCTGGGGGCCTGGTGATCTGGTCCTGTATCTGCAACGGTCGGGGTATCGTCCCGAGGAGGACGATAATTCGCTGGGGCAATACACGGTCCAAGGCAATGTGGTGGACATACGCCCGTCCAAGCTTTCCTATTTTGGGGGTACGAACGACCTGGCGGTGCAGTTCAACGGCCAGGTAATCAAGGCGATTCGGCCTCTCGCTGGCGGCCCGGACATGGGTACCGCGGAGATTGAGCCGGAACTGATTACCAATCTGTTCGACAGCGCCAGGGAAAAGAGACGCGCTGTTCGTTACGAGGATCTTCCTCCCGTTCTTGTTCAGGCCATTTTGTCCGCCGAAGACAAGCGTTTCTTCGAGCATCCAGGCTTTGACTTCATCCGCATCTTTGGCGCTGCCTGGGCGGACGTTCGCCACAGCCAGCATATGCAGGGCGCGAGCACCATCACGATGCAGGTGGCACGCACCTATTTCCTTTCCACCGACCGGACCTGGAAACGCAAACTCGCGGAAGCGATGCTCTCCTTCGAACTGGAGCAGCGTTTCACCAAGCAGCAGATTTTTGAGATGTACGCGAACGAGGTGTACCTCGGTAATCGCGGTAGCTTCGGTATTCGCGGATTTGCGGAAGCCAGCGTCGCGTATTTTGGAAAGGACTTGCGGCAGCTCACGCTTCCGGAATGTGCTTTCCTGGCCGGGCTTATTCGCGCGCCCAATTATTATTCGGTAGCGGACCGCCATCCGGAACGGGCGCTGCAGGCGCGCGATCGCGTTTTGACGCAAATGGTGGAGAACAAATTTGTCACAGAAGCGGATGTGCAAGACGCCAAACGCGAACCTCTCAAATTGGCCCGGGCGTCGGTGACTGGGAACGAAGCGCCTTACTTTGTTGACATGGTAAAAGACCATCTGCTGGAGAAATATTCGGAGCAGGAACTGCTCAGCACGAATTACCGCGTATACACCACCATCGATCCGCAATTACAGCGAGCAGCCGCGGCGGCCGTGGAAATGGGCATGAAAAACGTGGACGGGCTGCTGGCGAAGCGCTATGCGCGGGTACGCAAGGTCAACGGGAAGAAGGTGGTGACGGGCGAGCTTGTTCCCCAAGCCCAAGTAGCTCTTGTGGCGCTGGACCCGCGGACCGGCGAAATCAAAGCGCTGATTGGGGGCCGGGATTACGGACAAAGCCAGTTGAATCACGCGCTGGCGCACCGTCAGCCCGGTTCAGTGTTCAAGCCCTTCGTCTATGCGGCAGCGTTTAACAATGCGGTTGACGGAGCACAGCCGCTAATCACGCCGGCGACGACCGTTGATGATGAGCCGACGGTATTCGAATTCGACGGGCAGGAATATACGCCCAACAATTACGGCGAGAAATTCATGGGCAAGGTGACTGTCCGTCAAGCGCTGACGAATTCTTTGAACGTGGCCACCGTGAAAGTCGCAGAGATGATTGGCTACGGGCGGGTGGTTCAGATTGCGCGCCAGATGGGCCTAACGCCCAACATCAAGCCCACTCCGGCGGTTGCGTTGGGCGCGTACGAACTCACTCCCGTGGATGTAGCGGGCGCCTACACCGCGTTCGCCACCATGGGCACGCGTGCCGATCCGATGTATGTGAAGAGTATTTCCGGCGCAAATGGGAATGTGCTCGAAAGGAACGCGCCCACGACGAAGCTGGTTCTCGATCCGCGTGTCGCGTATCTGGTCGACAGCATTTTGGTGGATGTCATCAATAAGGGCACGGGCGCGCAGGTACGTGCGAAAGGGTTCACGCTGCCGGCGGCGGGGAAGACCGGCACGTCTCGCGACGGGTGGTTCGCCGGATTTACGAACAATCTTGTTTGCGTGATTTGGATTGGATTCGACGATAATCATGACCTGGGCCTTTCCGGAGGCTCCACCGCCGCTCCGATGTGGGCGGATTTTATGATCAAAGCCACGGCCCTGCCGGGTTATCGAGATGTGAAGCCGTTCGACCAGCCGGAGGGAGTTGATCTGGTGACGATTGACTCCGACACATTGCAGGTGGCTACTCCTTCCTGCCCGACGACGCGGCCCGAGGTCTACATTGCAGGTTCTGAGCCAACTCAGTTGTGCGAACTGCACGGGGGCCATGGTCCTGCCACGGCGGTGGGATCTTTCCTTTCGCACATATTTGGTGGAGGCTCGCCCAAACCTCCGCAGCCCGCTGCCGACGTGAGCCCGAACCAGAATGGGCAGATCGCGCAAACCGATGGCGCCACGGGCAATGGGCAGCAGCCCGTCGCGACGGAAAAGAAAAAAGGGCCATTGCAGAAGTTTTTTGGTATCTTTGGGGGTAAGAAGAAGAAAGATCCCGACAATCCTGCTCGGGATAAAGGAGATTCGCCATGACCAAGAGTTACTTGGCGATTCCGGCTGGTTCCTTCCTCCTGGTGTCGTTGTTACTTCCCGCATGTGCTCAAACCAATGTGGACAACCCGCAAGGGGCGGTCCCGGCCATGGCCAAAGAGGATAAGCCAAAACTCTCTGATGAGGACCTAGCGCGCTTGTACCTGATCCGCAAGCAATACCGTGAAGCGCAAGACCTGTTTCATAAGCTTACCGTCGAGCAGCCCAGAAACGCCGTGTACTGGAATGAACTGGGAATCAGCTTCCACAATCAGGCCGAGCTGGACTTGGCGTTGAAGTGCTACCAGAAATCCACCAAGCTCGATTCTCACTACGCGGATCCCCAGAACAACGCGGGGACGATCTACTATGAGCGGCAAAAGTATGCCAAAGCCATTCGGGCTTACAAGAAAGCCATTTTGCTGCGCCAGGACTATGCGGCATTCTACCTGAATCTCGGCTACGCCTACTTTGGCCAGAAGAACTACGAGAATTCGATTGCGGCATTCCGCAAGGCCCTGGAAATTGACCCGGATACTTTCGAAGCCGCACGTTCACGCTCGGGTACAGTAATTCAAGATCGCTCCTTGAGCGCGGACCGCGCGAAATTCTATTTCTTGCTGGCGAAGTCGTTTGCGGAATCCGGGAATGCCGAGCGTTGTGTCATCTACCTGAAGAAGGCGCGAGATGAAGGCTACCAAAACCTGAGCAGTGTAAAATCCGATCCATCCTTTGCGCTGGTCATTAAAGATCAGGCGATTCAGGATTTGCTGGTAGAAAAGACCGCCGATACGGTCCAGCAATAACGCGACCGCGACCATCAATAACGGTATCCGAACTCCAAAGTAAAGGGCGTGCTGGTCTGTGTTTAGCAAAAACGCGCAGGCCTGATCTGCTACAATTGGCTCAGAATGACAGGGCGCTCCGTTCGCATGCGCGATGTTCGCTCGCTCGCACTGGGTATTTGTCTCTTGGCCGGGGCTGCGCAATTACTCGCCCAGCAATCCAGCAGTTCCGCTCCGTCAGCGCGTCCGTATCGAAATCAAGAAGGCATTTTCCTGGTATTTCCTTTTGAAAACACCGGCTCCAGTGCTCGCCTGGATTGGATTGGCGAAGGTCTGGAAGAGTTGACCATCCAACGCTTTTCCGCTGCGGGAGAGCAGGTTTATTCGCACGAGGGACGTTTACATGAGATGGACCTGTCCGGCTTGCCTTCTTCAGCCAAACTGACTCGCGCGACAATGTTGCACATCGCGGAGGACTTGGACGCGGATTATGTGGTTTTCGGAGATTACACTTCCGATGGAAAAACGATTACGGTGCGGGCGCGCCTGCTCCGGGTCAATCCTGTCAGGCTCCTGCCGGTGGTTGAAGAGGCGGACTTACTGTCTTCGTTGATCGAATTGCATACCAAGCTGACCTGGAAACTGTTAGGAACCTGCGATCACGCGTATCCACTAAGTTTGTCCGAGTTTTCCAAACGGCAAGAACCGCTCAGCCTGGCGGCTTTCGAACAATACATTCGGGGACTGCTGGCCAACGACGACGAAGCGCGGCTGCGTGATCTGAAAGAAGCGGCACGCCTGGAACCGAATTGGCCGGAGCCGGCGTTCGCCGTTGGCGAAGTATATTTCCAGAAAGGAGACTGTGCGGCCGCTTTGCCCTGGTATGCAAAAGTGCCGGCGAGCAACGCGCTCCAAGTGGAATCTTCATTCGCCATCGGGGTATGCCGTTTGCGCTTGGGTCAGCCCGACAAGGCTGAGGAGGTCTTCACCGCGTTGGACCAAGACATTCACCGCAACTTGGTGGCCGGCGCGGACGTGCCGGAGATTTTGAATGATCTGGCAATTGCGAGTGCGCGCCAGGACAAACTTCCTCCGGCGCTAACGGCGCTCGGCCGCGCCAGGGATGTAGATCCGGACGAAGATGACTATCCTTTTAATCTGGGTCTGCTTGCGCTCCAGCAGAAGGATGTGGCCACGGCCGAAACGCATTTCCGCGAAGCGATCGAACGCGAACCGGATAATGCCGAGGATTACGCGTTTCTGATCTATACGCTGGACAAAGCGGGCAAGAAGACTGAGGCCGCTGCGGAGCGCGACGCAGCCACAGAGGCCTTTGGTGAAAAGGGGCTTCCAGTTCTGAAGATTGATGCCAAGGCGCCCGATTCGCTCACCAAGTATCAGCGGATCAAGAGGGAACTGGACATGACCTCGTTGAGACTGGAGCTTGAAGGGCCGCCGGCGCAAGAGCGTCCGGACCTGCCAACAAACGCCGTTGTTACGCACCTTCGGAGCGGGCGGCAAAATGCACGCGCGGGTCGACTGGATGCGGCGGAGAAGGAGTTTCAAGCGGCGCTGGCCGCGGACCCCAACAATGCCGTAGCGCATCGCGAACTCGCGGACATTTACCGACGTCGAGGCAAGCTCGACGATGCGGCCCGCGAATTACAGCTTTCGTTGAATGCACGCGATTCGGCAGCGGTGCGCACGACGCTGGCGCGGGTTTACCTCGAACAAAAGAAATACGATCTTGCTCGCGTGGAAGTGCAAAAAGCAATAAAGCTCGCTCCCAATTATTCTGAAGCCAAAGAATTACTGGACCATTTGGAAAACAGCAAGCCCACGGGGGGTGCACAATGAGCGCTCGTGGAAAAGTAACCTGTGGTTTTACTCTGCTCGCTGGCCTGGTTTTGTTCTTACCCCTTTTTTGGTGCAGCCTAACCGCCGCTGACACCCCGGCGCGTCCACTGATCCTGGAGTTGAAACTGGACGGTGAGGTCGAGCCTATCCTGGCCACTTACATTGATGAGGGTTTGGCAGACGCGGCCCGCCGGCAGGCAGCTCTGGTGCTGGTCACCATGGACACGCCTGGAGGACTCAGTGACTCGATGACGGAGATCATCCACCACATTCTTGATTCGCCGGTCCCTGTCGTTGTTTATGTCAGTCCGGACGGGGCCCGTGGCGCCTCCGCGGGATTTCTGATTCTGCTGTCGGCGGACGTCGCGGCCATGGCTCCGGGAACGCGAACGGGAGCGGCGACGCCCATCTTGATGCCCGGTTGGATTTCGATGCCGATGGATGAGGTGTTGCGTAAGAAGATCAATAATGACGCTACGGCGTTCCTGCGCAGCTTCACAGAAAAGCGCGGGCGAGACACTAAGCTCGCGGAAACGGCGATTACCGAAGCGCGTGCCTTCACCGCCCAAGAAGCACTCGACGGACGCCTGATTGACTTGATCGCACCAGACAAAGACCAGTTGCTGCGCGAACTGAACGGCCGCGAGATTACCCGCTTCAATGGCAAGAAGCAGACTCTATCGCTGCAGAATTACGCGCTCGCGGACTTCCAGCTTTCCGCGCGGCAACGATTCCTCGCGCGGATCGTTGAACCCGATATGTTCTTCCTGTTGTTGCTCGTGGGAGTTCTGGGGCTGTACACGGAGTTCACTCATCCCGGAGTGATCGCGCCGGGCGTGGTTGGTGGCATCTGCGCGCTTTTGGCGTTGTACGCGATGCATATTCTGCCCGTAAATATGGCCGGTGTTTTGCTGATCCTGATGGCACTGGCGCTATTCGTTCTTGAGGCAAAATTCGCAAGCCACGGGGTATTGTTGCTAGGCGGGATGGTGTCCATGATCCTGGGCGCGATGTTTCTAGTGCGCTCACCGCTCACGCCGGCCGGAGTTAGCTTCGGTGTAGCGCTTGCGGCAACGCTGCCTTTTGCATTTTTAACGGTGTTTTTGATGCGCCTGGTGCTGAAGTCGCGCAAATGGAAAACCGTCACCGGGAAAGAAGAACTGCTGGGCGAAGAAGGGGTTGTTACTATTGTGGTGCCCAGGGGCGGCGAGGGCATGATTCGGGTGCATGGCGAACTGTGGCGCGCCAGTTCCCGAGACGAGATACAGGTCGGTACAAAAGTTCGGGTGCTCCAGGTAGATGGATTGAAGCTTGAAGTTGAGCCTCTTCCAGCGGGAGCAACCATCGAGAAGTGAGACGAGTTCCGTAAATAGGAGGTCTACATGCTCCCGATTGGCGGTATTGGCCTGCTCATTATCGCGTTCTTCTTTCTGCTTTGGCTTTGGAATTCCATCAACATTATCAAAGAATGGGAACGTGGCGTGGTCCTTCGACTTGGCCGCTTGTTGCCGGAGGCTAAGGGTGCGGGATTGCGCCTGGTGTTCTGGCCCATTGAGACCATGTATCGCATCAGCATGCGGCTGGAAACGCTGGATGTACCGCCGCAGGACATCATCACGCGGGACAATGTTTCGGTGAAGGTCAATGCGGTTACCTATTTCCGTGTGGTGGATGCCAACCTGGCGCTGTCGCAAGTGCAAAACTATCAGTACGCGACTTCGCAACTGGCACAAACTACGCTACGCAGCGTCGTTGGCCAGTTCGAACTCGACGAGATTCTCTCGCAACGCGACAAGGTCAATGCCAAGTTGCAGGTTATTCTCGACCAGGACACCGAGCCTTGGGGCATCAAAGTCAGCAAGGTGGAAGTAAAGCAGGTAGACATCCCCGAGCAAATGCAGCGCGCCATCGCGAAACAAGCGGAAGCCGAACGTGAGCGCCGAGCCAAGATCATCCACGCCGAAGGGGAATTTGAAGCCTCCGCGAAACTCGCCGATGCCGCGAAAATCCTGGAAACCCAACGGTCCGCCATTCAGCTTCGCTACCTGCAGACGCTGACGGAGATAGGTGTCGAAAAGAACACAACGATTGTTTTCCCGCTGCCAATCGATATTATTAATAGTTGGGTAAAGTCGTTGGGGGGCTCGACAAGATAGGAATGGCCTCGAGGGGAAAACGCGGCGCAAGTGAGCGTGTGCTTGAAAGCAAGCACGTCATTGGTCTGTTCTTGCTGATGCTGCTGTTTTCCGGCGTGTTTTTCAGCCTGGGGTACGTGATGGGCCGGAACCAGTACGAGGGCCAAGTGCGCGCTGAGAGCACCGTAGCTGGCAAAACCACGCCCGCTTATGTGCCTAGCAGCAATCCCGCGTCAAAGAAAGTCGCGAGCGAGTCCGCCGCGGCGGAGGATCCCGATCCGGCAACCAGTTCGTCGTCCCCGGTATGGAATCTCGGCGGCAAGAGTAACGGAAACCCGGAACCGCATCTGGATATTCCGCCGGTTTCGAAAGCCGTGGTGGAGTCTTCCTCGAAGCCGGCGAGCGCGAAGACCCAGCCCGCTTCGGTGCGCCCACCGGCCAAGAACAACAAAGGCACAGTGACAACCCCGTTCATTCCTAGCGGGGCATACGTGATTCAGGTGGCCGCGTTACTGAAGCAGGATGACGCCTTGGCTATAGCGGGCGGCCTGCAGAAAAAACACTACGCCGTTTACGTACAAAACCCGCAAAAAGACAAATACTACCGGGTACAGGTTGGCCCCTTCAAGGACCAGAAAAGTGCTGACGCCGCAAAGAAAGGCCTCGAGGGAGAAGGCTTCAAGGCGTTTTACGTAAAGCACTGATGCCGCAACCAGCCTGGCACGGGTACTTGCGGCCACACCGTCTGCGCGACACCCCCGCGATTGTCAGGCTAGTGTTCGCCGCGCTGAGCGGCGCAATCCTCTCGCTCTCGTATCACGGAGCGTTTCTCAGTCTCTATTCCTGGTTCTGCCTGGCGCTGCTGCTGGCGGCGATCTTGGGAGCCCGCGCGCGCGTAGCGTTCTTCTGCGGATTTCTTCACGGGCTGATGTTCGTGCTCACGTGCGTTCCATGGATCGCCGAAGTCCTGGCGGTGCACGGCGGCGTGTCTATGGCTGCGGGCTGGGGAGTGCTGCTGCTGATTGCGGCAGTGTGGGGCGCTTCCATTGGGCTCTTTGCGTGGGCGGTGCAGCGACTAGCGTTGCGCAGCTTTCCGTTGGCGCTCGCAGGCGCACCATTTTTGTGGATCTCCACAGAGGTTCTGCGCGCCTATTTGCCGGAGATTAGCTTCCCGTGGGGCCTTCTCGGATATGCGCCCGCGGAAAATCCTGCCCTGCTGCAACTGAGCACGATCACTGGGATTTACGGACTATCGTTTCTCACGGCGGCATTCAACGCTCTCCTGGTGTGGAGCGATTGTGGACCCGCGCCAGAGGTAAAGCGAAGGCTCGGAATCCTCACCTTGTTTCTAGTGGCACTTCTATTGATCATGACGGTGGGCCCGCATTTTGTGCCCAAAGCCGAGGCCCACCATTGGGCACGCGTGGTGCAACCGAATTTTCCGGAAAACGAGCAGTACGTGGGTGACTGGTATGCGGATCACAAACCCGATCTCGCGCAACTTGAGGAATTGAGCCTGCGTCCTTCATCGAATGGTGTACACCCGGATTTATTGATCTGGCCGGAAGCTCCAGCTCCATTCTCCTTTCAAGATCCGCATTTCGTCCCGTATATCTCGCACCTGGCCATCGAGTTTCATAATCCCGTGATTGTTGGGGTCATTGAGTGGAAACCGGAGGCGGAAGTCGTTCATGGCGTTCCGCACACAACGATGGTTCCCTACAACAGCGTGGCGATGCTCAACGCCTTCGGCCAACAAACATTTTCATATGACAAGATGCACCTAGTGCCGTTCGGCGAGTACGAGCCGTTTCCCTTGATACACCAGGTGGTGACCAGCGTGTCCGAGGAGGTTGGCGGCTTTCACAAAGGGAAGAATCGCAGCGTGGGCATGCTTACCAACGGAGAGAAGTTTTCGGTTTTTATCTGCTACGAAGCGATCTATCCGGGAGAAATCCGTGCTTTCACGGAGCGTGGTGCGCAACTTCTAATCAACATCTCGAACGACGGCTGGTTTGGCACCTCCGCGGCCGCGGAGCAGCACCTGCGTATGGCCAGGGTCCGGGCCGTCGAAAATCGGCGGTGGCTCGTGCGAGACACGAATAGTGGGATCACCGCGTCCATCGACCCATACGGCAACGTGACGCGCGTGCTGCGCCGTGATGTCCGGGACTCCGCCGATGTGCTCTATGATTTCCGAAGTGATCGCACTCTGTATGTGCGCTTCAACGATTGGTTCGCCTGGATGTGCGTGTTGGTTTCCGCTATTCTTGTGGGTATCACCTTTCGAAAGGAAAAGCAGCCCGTTAAGGTCCCTGCGGGCAAACGCACGCCGAAATGATCCTGGAAGACCTGCAGCATCAATATGAAGGTTTGAAGCAGCGCATCAAACTTGTCCGGAGTTATCTTTGACGTTGAACACAACCAAGCACATCTGAAATCCCTGGACGAACGTACCTCCGATCCCAATTTCTGGAGTAATCAGGAGGAAGCGCAAGTGGTGTTGCGTGAACGCAAGCAAGCGGAAGCCTCTTTGACGGCCGACGAAAAGCTGCATGCTTTGACCGGAGATCTGGAAACGTACATCGAACTCGCGCAGAGCGAAACGAATGCGGAGCAGAAGGAAGGCATACTCAAGGATCTCAGTAGGGAACTAACCTCTGCGGATACGTATCTGAGCGAGTTGGAGACGCAAACGCTGTTGTCCGGCGAAAACGATCACCTCAACGCCATCATGACCATTAAGCCAGGCGCCGGCGGCACCGAATCGCAGGACTGGGCTTCGATTCTTCTGCGCATGTACCTGCGATGGTCCGAGCGCAAGGGATTCGGCGCTGACCTACTCGATGAAACACCCGGTGAGGAAGCGGGTATCAAGAACGCCACCATCCAATTCCGGGGAGAAAACGCCTACGGCTTGCTGTCTGGAGAGACCGGCGTGCACCGTTTGGTGCGCATTTCGCCGTTTGATCAAGCAGCCCGCCGGCATACATCCTTTGCTTCGGTATTTGTGATTCCGGAAGTGGATGATCGCATTGAAGTGAACATTCGTCCCGAAGATATCAAGCTGGACACCTTTCGCGCCGGGGGCAAGGGCGGGCAAAACGTGAACAAGGTCGAAACGGCTGTGCGCCTGACTCATATTCCGACAGGGATCATCGTGGCTTGCCAGATTGAACGCAGCCAGCATAAGAATCGCGAGATGGCCATGAAGATGTTGCGTTCGAAACTTTACGACTTGGAGATCCAAAAGCGCCGCGACGAAACAGACCGGCTGGACGAGTCCAAGCTCGATATCTCTTTTGGAAGCCAGATTCGCTCTTATATCATGCAGCCGTATCGGCTGATCAAGGATCACCGCACGAAATTCTCAGTCGGCGATGTCGACCGCGTTCTCGACGGCGATCTCGATCCTTTCATTCGCTCCTATCTCATGGCCAAGAAGACCAAGGGCAAACTCGTTGTTCAGGCCGACTCTGACGATGAACCTTAGCGCCCGAATCGTGGACTCCCTGCTGAGCCTCTGGTTGCGATGTAATACATGGTGTATTACAATTGGCAGGAGAGGTTGAGCCGATCATGGCAGCGCCGATAACATTGCGGCTGGACGCCGAGACCAGAAGGAAAATTGAAAGAATTGCAGAACGGCGGAGAATCTCCAAGTCCGAGGTCATTCGACAAGCGCTCCATTCTTGGGCGGAACTGCATAACGAACCTTGTTCGCCGTATGAAGGGTTAGCCGATCTTCTGGGAATAGGGCATGGAGGGGACCCGAAGCGTTCCGAAAACAGCGGGCGCAAGTTCGAGAAGATTCTCCGCGAAAGACGAGCCCAGTCTTGATCCTGGTAGATGCAGGCCCCCTGGTCGCCTTGGTCGATAGCGATGACCAGCATCACGAGGAATGCGTTGGAGTATTGCGAAAGGTTAGGGAGCCATTGGCCACAGTGTGGCCTCCTCTTACGGAAGCCTTGTATCTGCTCAACGATCATCCGATTATGCAGAATGCTGTTTGGGAAATGGTCAGCCGCGGCATAGTGGGTTTGTTGCGATTGGATCGTACCGATATCCCTCGAATGCGGGAATTAATGCAAAAATACGCGGATTTGCCGATGGATGTGGCTGACGCATCGCTCATCTGTGTTGCGGAACGAGAGGCCATTCGCACAATATTTACCGTGGACCGGCGGGATTTCTCAGTTTACCGGCTGAACGGCAGAGCAAGACCTTCCTTGTTGCCCTAGCGGACCGCACCAGGAGGAACATTCACATGCGTGAGTTGCGTCGTGCACACGCTTCGGGGGGTAGTCTGGCATGAAGGGATAGGCGCATACAGCAGGGTCTTGCACTTTCCTGAGCGCGGCATAACCTAGGGCCACGCGTTACTATTAAGTGGAAAACTCCTCCACTCAATGCCGCTAATGCCCGTTCGCTGCAGGTCTAAGCCTTGCATAATCAATGGGTTGATTCACTTCTGATGCGGTGCTACGCTTGCTGGGAGTCTGAAGGTGTTTTCTGGGCAGTGGGGGTGTATCACTCGCCTGTCCGCCAGAGAATAAGTCGAAAGAGGAGAGCCGTTTTGAGCCAAGCAAAGAGGAATTTCCTGTTTACATCCGAATCGGTCACGGAAGGCCACCCGGACAAGATCGCTGACCAGATTTCGGACGCGGTGCTGGATGAAGTCATGCGCCAGGATCCTAAGGGGCGCGTTGCGTGCGAGACCCTGGTGACTACCGGATTGGTTGTCGTCGCTGGTGAAATCACGACCACCGCGCATGTGGATTATGACGAGCTTGTTCGCAAGACCGTCAGCGAAGTCGGCTATAACGATGCGCTCTTCGGATTTGATTCGAATACTTGCGCGGTGATGTGCACCGTCAAGCGCCAGTCACCGGACATTGCCATGGGCGTGGACACCGGCGGCGCGGGCGACCAGGGCTTGATGTTCGGCTATGCTTGCGACGAGACCGAAGAATTAATGCCGATGCCGATCCAATTGGCCCACCGCCTTACGCAGCGCCTCTCCGAAGTCCGCAAGAGCAAGAAACTCCCCTTCCTTCGTCCAGACGGCAAATCCCAAGTCACCGTCGAGTACTGCGATGGCAAGCCTGCCCGGGTGGAGTGCGTGGTGCTCTCCACTCAGCATAGCGACGAAGTTTCCAGCGGAGAATTGCGCAGCGCGGTGATGGAGCACGTCATTAAGGCCATCGTTCCCGCGAACATGCTCGACGCTAAGACCAAGTTCCACATCAACCCGACCGGGCGATTCGTCATCGGTGGTCCGATGGGCGACGCTGGGCTGACCGGCCGCAAGATCATCGTCGACACCTATGGCGGCTACAGCCGTCACGGCGGTGGTGCCTTCTCCGGGAAAGACCCTTCGAAGGTGGATCGTTCGGCCTGCTATATGGCTCGCTATATCGCAAAAAATATCGTGGCTGCAGGTTTGGCCTCGCGCGCGGAAGTGCAGTTGGCCTACGCCATTGGCGTCGCGGAGCCAGTGTCCGTTATGGTGGACACCTTCGGAACTGCGACGATCCCCGAAGAAAGAATCACGCAACTCGTTCGCGAGAATTTTTCGTTGACTCCAAAAGCGATTATTGAAACTTTGGAGCTGCGCCGGCCCGTCTACAAGCCCACCGCTGCCTATGGCCATTTCGGCCGCAAAGGTCCGGGCTTTACGTGGGAGCGGACAAACCGCGCCGACGCTTTGCGTAAGGCCGCTGGTTCCACGGCGGTCGCCGAGGTCGCGGCGCGCAGTTAAGTCACGGAAGTCGGTTCCAAGCCCACTGCCATCGGGAGTGCAATTTCCCGGGCACCAGGCCTGCCCCATTGGGCTACGGGTAAGCAAGTCATGAATTTCAAAATTTGGAATAAGCGAGGAGAGCAAGAATGGCTACAGCAGAATTAAGGAAGGGCGACGTCAAAGACATTGGCTTGGCCGATGCGGGCAAGCGCAAGATCGAGTGGGCCGCGCAACAAATGCCGGTCCTGCAGCAGATTCGCAAGCGCTTCATCAAGGAGCAGCCCCTCAAGGGGTTGCGCATTTCCGCTTGCCTCCACGTGACCAGCGAGACCGCCAACCTGATGATCACGCTCCGCGATGGTGGTGCCGATGCCGTTCTTTGCGCCTCGAATCCACTATCCACGCAAGACGAGGTCGCCGCTTCGCTGAATCGCGATTTCAATATTCCGACGTTCGCCATCAAGGGCGAGGACAATAACACGTATTACCAGCACCTGCAGGCGGCTCTCGAACATCGCCCGCAATTCACCATGGACGATGGTTGCGACCTCGTGACCATGCTACTGACCAAGCGTCAGGATCTGGTTGCCAACGTTATCGCTGGCACCGAAGAGACGACCACTGGCGTTATTCGTCTTCGAGCTATGTCCAAGGACGGGACGCTGAAGTACCCGATCATCGCGGTCAACGATGCGATGACTAAGCACTTCTTCGACAATCGCTATGGCACTGGACAGTCCACCCTCGACGGCGTCATTCGCGCGACCAATGTCCTCATCGCGGGGCTAAAGGTTGTTATTGCCGGCTACGGCTGGTGCGGCCGCGGTGCGGCCATGCGTGCCAAGGGTTTGGGCGCGGATGTGATCATTACCGAAATCGATCCGGTGAAGGGAATTGAAGCGGTGATGGACGGCTTCCGTGTGATGCCGATGGCCGAAGCAGTGAAAGAAGGCGACATCTTCATTACCGTGACCGGCAATAAAAACGTGATTCGCCGCGAGCATTTCGAATCCATGAAAAGCGGCGCCATCGTTTGCAACTCCGGTCACTTCAATGTGGAAATCGAACTGCCCGCTCTTGAAGCTCTATCGATCGGCAAGAAGGAAGTCCGGCCGCTCGTTGACGAGTTTCAGTTGAAGGACGGCCGCAAGATTTATCTCATCGCCGAGGGCCGTCTGGTCAACTTGGCGACTGCCGAAGGACATCCCGCTTCGGTCATGGACATGAGCTTTGCGAACCAATCGCTCGCCGCTGAATACTTGATGGAGCACCACAAGGAAATGAAGCCAGAGGTGTATGTCGTTCCGGAACACCTGGATCGCGAGATTGCCCGGTTGAAGCTCGAATCCATGGGCCATCGCTTGGACAAGCTTACTGCCGAGCAGGAGCAGTATCTGACATCTTGGCAGGAAGGCACGTAGTCCTACGGAGCGGGGGGCCCAGTTCCCGTTTACTTAACAGACCCATACACGTGATATGTTTAAAGGGGCGTCCGGAATCACCGAGGCGCCCAAAACTTTTTTGGTGGGCTATGTGGGACTACTGCGGACATGCGCTCGAAACTGTTCGTGTGCGGGGCGCTTCCTACGCCGACGTACGGGTGATGCACCTGCGGCAGCGTGACCTTACAACCAAGAACCGCAAAGTTGGCACTCTGGGTCAGTGTGAGTCTATCGGACTGGGTATCCGCGTCATTGCCAATGGCGCTTGGGGCTTTGCTTCTACCGATGAGTTGTCGCGGGAAGGCGTGGCCAGTTGTGCTGCCCAGGCCGTCGCAATCGCCCGGTCTTCCGCGCTGGCCAAGAAAGAAAATGTACAGATGGTGCCGGAGGGCACGTACATCGACAGTTGGCAGGGTCCTTGCCAGAAGGATCCATTCGAAATACCGGTGGAAGCTCAGCTAGACCTGCTGCTCGCAGCGGATGCCGCGATGCACAAAGTCAGAGGAGTTACGGTATCCGAAGCGGACATGCGATTCCGAAAAATCGATACGTGGTTTGCGTCCAGCAGCGGCTCGAAAATTCACCAGCGCCGCGTGATTTCAGGCTGCGGCATTGCTGCAACATGTTTCCAGGGCGACGAGATCCAGAAGCGCTCCTATCCCAACAGTTTTGGGGGGCAGCATATCCTCGGTGGCTATGAACTGATCGAAGCGATGGATCTACGGGGGCATGCGCCTCGGGTTGGCGAGGAAGCAGTCGCGCTGCACTCCGCGGCACAATGCCCGGAGAAAACGGGCACTTTAATCCTCGGTGGCAGCCAGTTGGGCCTGCAAATCCATGAATCCGTGGGCCATCCCATCGAACTCGACCGCGTGCTGGGCCAGGAAGCCAATTTCGCCGGCACCAGCTTTCTCACCCTGGATAAACTCCACAACTTGCGTTACGCCTCGCCGATCGTCAATGTCGTTGCCGACGCGCGACCTGCGCACGGCCCCGGACTGGGGACGTTCGCCTATGATGACGAAGGTGTGCCGGCGCAATGTATTGAGGTCATCAAGAGCGGCGAGTTTAGCGGCTATCTCTCTAGCCGCGAAACCGCGCATCTGATCGGTTTGCCCCGTTCCGGCGGCACAATGCGCACCGAAGGTTGGAACCGGCTGCCGATGATTCGCATGACCAACATCAGCATTCTTCCCGGAGACTGGACCTTCGAGAATTTGCTCGCCTCCACCGACGATGCCATTCTGATGGACACTAACCGTTCATGGTCGATTGACGACCGACGCTACCAATTCCAATTCTCCACGGAAATCGCCTGGGAAATTAAAGGCGGCAAAAAGGGCCGTATGCTGAAAAATCCTAGTTACAGCGGCATCACTACCGAATTTTGGAATTCGTGCGACGCGGTGACGAATGCGGAGAACTGGGTGCTCTGGGGTACGCCCAATTGCGGGAAGGGCCAGCCCATGCAAGTGATGGGCACCGGTCACGGCGCTTCGCCGGCGCGCTTCCGCAACGTCCAAATCGGCAAAGCCTTTTCGAACCAATGAGTCCGGTCAAGCACAAACCGGAAGCGAAACTACGTGCCGAGGTGGAACTGCATCGGATTGGCGAGGCCGTTTTATACCTGGCAAAAAAGCGTGGCGTCGCGGAAACCGAAGTTCACATCGACGAATCGATACAGGCGCTGACGCGATTTGCCAACAACACCATCCACCAGAATGTAGCGGAGCAGAATCTGGTCGTGTCGATTCGAACGGCGGTGGATGGCCGTACCGCGCGGATCACTACCAATCGAATCGATGAAGACTCTCTCCGCGCCGCCATCGACAATTGCCTTTCTCTTGCTTCTCATCAACCTACAGACCCGCAACTGCTCCCCATGCCCGGCAAGCAGAAATACCGCACAGTTCGCCGGTTCACACCCGCCACTGCGGCGCTCACTCCCGAGGAACGCGCCCGAGCTGTCAAAAAAGTGTGCGACTTCGCGGAAAAGCGCGGGCAGATAGCGGCGGGAATCTTTTCCAGCGGCCAAAAGCAGTCGGTCTTGGTCAATTCCCGCGAGGTGAAGGCGGCTTACCGTCACACGAATGCCACTTTCTCCATCACCATGCAGCAAGGCTCGGCGGCAAGCTGGGCCAAGGCGAATTCCGGAGATATTCGGCAATTTGATGCTCTAGCGTTGGCAAGGATTGCGAGTGAAAAAGCCACCCGCGCCCAGAATCCTGTGGAGCTGGCGCCAGGGCGATTTACGGTGATTCTGGAACCCGCAGCGGTGCTGGACCTGGTCGGATTCCTGTTCTACGACTTCGCAGCTACGGCGGTGGCCGACAAGCGCTCCTGCTTTTCTGGCCGCGTCGGGGAGCAGATCCTTGGCAAAAACATCACCATCACGGACGATGCCTATCATCCTCATCAGCTCGGTTGTCCTTTTGATGGCGAGGGGATGCCGCGGCAACGGGTGATCCTGGTCGACGGAGGAATGATAGAAAATCTGGTGTATTCGCGGCGATCGGCTAAACAAGCACACACGAAACCTACCGGGCATGGCTTCCCGCTTCCGAACGAATATGGCGAAGGCGCGATGAACCTGGTCGTCGACGGAGGCCCCACCTCTATTGACGAGATGGTGGCCTCCACAGACCGCGGCCTGCTGGTTACACGCCTGTGGTACATCCGCGAAGTGGACCCTTATGAGAAGGTCATGACGGGTATGACCCGCGACGGGTTGTTCGTAATCGAGAAGGGCAAAATGGCACGAGCGGCCAGGAATTTTCGATTTAATCAATCGGTCCTGGAGATGTTACGGAACGTTGAAAGCCTCGGTCCGGCGCGCCGCGCCACCGGCGAGGAGGCCTTTGAAATGGTGGTGCCGCCAATGAAAATCCGCGATTTTCACTTCAGCGAAGTCACGAAGTTTTAACCTGGTTAGGCTCTCCACAGCCCCTGCAAAACCGATGCATTCCAGCAAAATTCTGCATTGTACATTCGGGGTCGCGGACACTATTACACTAGTATGTGTAGTTGTCGCCCAACACCGCGAAAACCGCTCCATCCCAACTGGGGCCACCCGGACCATGACGCCTGTGGCACCGGGTTTATCGCGCAACTCAATGGTCCCCCGACGCACGAAATTCTGACCTACTCGCTGCAAGCTTTGGAGCGCCTGTCGCATCGTGGGGGCGTCGACGCCGATGGCGCGAGTGGCGACGGCGCCGGTTTGCTGACCACCCTTCCGCTGGATTTCTTTCGTGCTTGCGCTGCTGAAGACAGGATGGAACTGGACGAGCTCTTTGGCGTCGGGATTTTGTTCGCTCCGGCTTCGCGCATCGCGGATGCGCGGTTGGCAATCGAAGATTCCATCGGCCGAAGCAAACTGCGCTTGATCGGCTGGCGTCGCGTGCCCACGAATCCGAACGCGTTGGGCCAGCGTGCCTTCGAGACCTTGCCGGAAATCTGGCAGTTTTTTATTGAGCCCGCGAGCGCTCGGAACTCCGCTTCCAATTTTGCTCAGAAATTTGAACGCAGCCTCTGGCTCCTGCGTAAACGTGCGGAAGCAGCGCTTCCGGAACGCTGCTACATTTGCTCGCTCTCTTCTCGCACCATTGTTTACAAGGGACTGCTCACTCCATGGCAGTTCCCGCGGTTCTACGAGGACCTGCGGAGCAGCGAGTTTGCCATCCGCTTCGCCATTTTTCATCAGCGCTATTCCACGAACACGGAACCCTCGTGGCAACTGGCGCAGCCGTTCCGCTACGTTGCCCACAACGGCGAAATTAATACAGTCATCAGCAACCGGCGGTGGCTGCGTGCGCGCGAACGCGAAATTCGCAAACGCATCGGGGTAGGGAAGTGGTTTCGCCTACTGGAAGAAAACGTCAGCGATTCCGCCAGCTTCGATAACGCGTTGGAGTTGAAGCTGCTCGAGGGAAAGAGTGTAGAAGCGGCTATGCTTGCGCTGGTTCCTCCGGCGTTTTCGCAGGACCCGTTCCTTTCGTCGGATGTCCGCGCTGCGTTGGAAGCGCTGTCTCGCGAAGGTGAGCCATGGGACGGCCCAGCCGCGCTGGTCTTCAGCGACGGCCTCTCCGTGGGCGTGAAGCTCGATCGCAATGGCTTGCGACCGATGCGCTACACCGTTACTCACGATGGATTAGTCATCGCTGGCTCCGAAACCGGTCTTCTGGATCTGGAAGAATCGCGCATTGCCGAGCGCCACCGCCTGGGTCCGGGCGAAATCCTGCTGGCTAATCCGTATACCGGCTCGCTGTTGCGCTGGCGCGAGCTGCTGAAGAGCGTCACCGCGGAGATACCTCGTAAACTGTTAACGCGCTCCAGTGTTCTGCGTTTGGAAGATTCGTCCGAACGCGCTCCCATCGTGAATCCCAAACGCGTCGCAGCGGCAGCAGGCTGGTCCGATGATCAGTACAAAATCCTTTTCCGTCCGCTTCTGAGTGGTAGGGAAGCGGATTGGAGCATGGGCGACGATGCGCCTCCGGCCTTCCTGTCAATCCTGCACCGTCCGCTCTGGGATTACTGCAAGCAGCGTTTTGCGCAGGTGACAAATCCTCCGATCGACCCGCTACGCGAGTCGCACGTGATGTCGCTGGAAGTGCCGTTGGGCCAGGGTCACTTCCTGGCTAGCCCGATTCTTGGTGCGGCCGAGCTGGTATCGCTTTCTGCCGAGCTGTCTCCGGTGGAGATCATCGACTTTACGTTCTCTTCCACCCTGGGAGTCCCGGGTGCGCGCCGCTGTTTGACTCAGT
Source organism: Candidatus Acidiferrales bacterium (assembly GCA_963776365.1). Taxonomy (GTDB): domain Bacteria; phylum Acidobacteriota; class Terriglobia; order Acidiferrales; family UBA7541; genus Acidiferrum. The sequence continues at coordinate 74,700 of CAVZMQ010000019.1, forward strand.
GCAAGACTACCCCTCTGAGTAACGGCGATCGCCCGGGGCTCCTCCTCCTTTCCGATCGTGCCCTTGGTCCTGAGCGTGCCGCGTTACCCGCATTGCTGGCCGCTGCCAGCGCCTGGAAAGGCTTAGTCGATCAGGGTCTATCAGATATTCCCTTAGTGGTCGAAAGCGCGCAGGTTTTTGAGACGCATCACGTCGCTATGCTGCTGGCCGCAGGGGTTAGCGCTGTGGTGCCGTATCTTGCCGAAGAGTTTGCCGAATCCGAGGAGCCCGGCGCCTTCAATAGAGTTCGCCAAGGAATGCTGGCTGGTCTGCGCAAGGTTCTGGCGCGCATGGGCATTTCCACGCTGGCCAGTTACCGCAACAGTCATCTGTTTGAAATGCTGGGGATGGACGAGGATATTTGCCGCGAGTATTTCGAAGACGCCGCCTGCTATCCCGGCACCAAAACCCTCGATTCGCTCTTGCAGGATTATCTGCACATGCATGCTGCCGGATTTGGCGGTGCTGCGGAGGATCTAGCCGATCACGGGCTTTACCGTTTCCGCAAAGGAGCGGAACTGCACGCCACTTCGCCGGAACTCGTTCGTCGTATGCACGCGCACGTGCGCAAGCCCGAACAAGGAAATTACAGCGCTTACGAGCAGCTTGCCAAAGCTGAGGGGCCAACGTTCCTTCGCGATCTTCTGGAGATGCTCCCGGAGCAGCCGATCTCGCTCGATGAAGTGGAGCCTTTAGAATCGATCCTCGCGCGCTTCAGCACCCAGGCAATGTCGCTGGGCTCGCTCAGCCCCGAGGCGCACAGGACTCTTTCCATCGCCATGAACGAATTGGGGGGAAGAAGCAATACTGGGGAAGGCGGGGAAGACAGCGATCTCTATCGCACTCCTGGATCGTCCAATAAAATCAAGCAAGTGGCTTCGGGCCGCTTTGGCGTCACCGCGGAATATCTCGTACGCGCCGAAGAACTCGAAATTAAAATGGCGCAAGGGTCCAAACCGGGCGAAGGGGGACAACTCCCCGCGCGCAAGGTGACCGAGTATATCGCGCGGATTCGTCATGCCACGCCGGGCACGCCGCTGATTTCGCCGCCACCGCATCACGACATCTACAGTATCGAAGACCTCGCTCAGCTTATCCACGATCTGCGCGCCGTAAACCCGCAGGCCCGCATAGGAGTGAAGCTGGTGTCCGGCACGGGGGTAGGTGTCATCGCTGCGGGTGTGGCGAAGGCTGGCGCGGATGTGATTACTGTCAGCGGCCACAACGGCGGCACGGGCTCTTCTCCGCTCACTTCCATCAAAAACACCGGGCTGCCCTGGGAAATTGGCCTGCGCGAAACGCATGAAACGCTGCTCCGCGCGGGGCTGCGGTCGCGCGTGAGACTTCGCGTCGACGGCGGCTTGCGCTTTTCGCGGGATGTGCTCATCGGGGCCACGCTCGGCGCCGACGAATTTGGCTTCGGCACCACAGCGCTAGTCGCTATTGGCTGCGTCATGGCCCGCCAGTGTCACTTGAATACCTGTCCCGTCGGTATTGCCACGCAGGACGAAACTCTGCGTACACGCTTTAACGGCAAGCCTGAAATGGTGATTGCGTACTTCCGTTCACTGGCCGAAGAAATTCGCAAGGGGCTGGCAGAACTTGGCGTGCGCTCGCTGACCGAACTTCGCGGCTGGTACGATCGGCTGGAAACAAATTCCGGACTCGATGCTCTCCTGGTGATTCCTGTCTCGAAACCACGGCGTGTGCTTCCGCAGCAATCCTCGGTTCTGGATGGAGGCGTGGAAGAAACGGAATTGTCGCTGGAGCACCCGCAAATCAGTTCCGGTGGGTGCGCGCCAATTCACAATTTTCACCGCAGCATTGGCGCGCATTTTAGCGGCGAACTGATGCGCGAACGCCTGACCAACAAAGTATCGTGTGGCTCCGTGCGTGAGTTTCGCGGCGCCGCAGGGCAGAGTTTTGGAGCATTTCTTACCTCGGGCCTTACGCTGAAGCTCTTGGGCGAAGCCAACGACTACGTCGGCAAAGGCCTTTCCGGAGGTACCATCGTCATTCGCGCCGGGCATCAGGCCTCCAAGCGCGGCGATGTTCTTGCCGGCAACACGGTTCTTTATGGCGCGACTTCCGGTCAGTTGTATGTGGCCGGACAGGCCGGCGAACGATTTGCCGTGCGCAACAGCGGCGCCGTTGCGGTGGTTGAAGGGCTTGGCCAGCATGGCTGTGAATACATGACCGGAGGGCTAGTGGCGATTCTGGGCTGCATCGGCCTGAATTTCGGTTCTGGAATGACAGGCGGGCTTGCCTACATTCTCCGCAGCGAGATGGATCACGTGCTTAACCCGGAGTTTGTACAGGCGCACGAACTAGAGGACGAAGAGGAGAGCAATCTCCGCCGCCTGCTGGAATCGCACATCGCTCTCACGGATAGTCCCGTAGCGGTTCGTCTGATGTCGCGACGAGCGCCGTTGCCCTTTGTCCGTGTTCAGCCGATTCATTTCCAAGGAACGATCCAATCCGCTTGGAAGGCCATTCCCACTAGCGTACTGAATTCCATTCCTGTTGAGGCCGCTGCTCTTCTGCCGGTTCCGGAGCGCGCCACTCCGCACTATGCCTGACCCGCTCAGGATCTTCACTTTTTCCTTATACCAATTCCGTTATACTCTTACGCATAGCCGAGTGAGTCGAGGAATATGGACTTTGACCAACTAACTACTTTTGTGCAAGTCGCCAAGCTGAAAAGCTTTTCGAAGGCGGGTCAAAAGGTATTTCGCTCGCAATCGGCCGTCAGCGCCCAAATCCGCCAACTCGAACAGGCCTACCACGCCAAATTACTGGACCGCTCGGCCAAATCTGTGGAGCTCACACCGGCAGGCGAAGTTCTTTTCGAATTTGCGGAGCGTCTGCTGCGCTTGCGCGACGAATCCATGCAAGTGGTGGCGGACCGCGGCAACGTGGTGCAGGGGCCGGTGACTTTTGGAGCAAATGAAGCCACTTGCCTCTATCTGCTTCCCGATATTCTTTCCGAATTTCAGCGCCGGTATCCGCTGGTGCACATCAGCATTTACCGCAATTTCAGCCACAAGATCCTGCAGCGGTTGGAAGAAGGCTCATTGGATTTGGGGATCGTGACTCTGCCGGTTAAGTCCCCGAACCTGAAAATGCACGTGATCAATCGCGATCGTCTGCGTTTTTTCGTCAGCAGCAAGAATCCCCTGGCGCAACGCAGCCATGTCACGCTCGACGAGATCGCTGCCGCTCCGCTGATATTTCCCAAAACCGGGTACACCCGCCAGGTACTGGACAAGCTCTTCCGGCCTCACCGTTCGCGCTTGCGTATCACCATGGAATTGCCCAGTATTGGCATGATCAAGACGTTCGTGGCTGCGGACGTCGGCATTTCCATCATTAGCGAGAGTTTTGCGCGCGATCAGGTGAAAACGGGGGATGTGAAGCTGCTGAATGTCGAAGGGGTTGATCTCTACCGGGAACTTGCGCTTGTGTATAGGCGCGATCGCAGCTTGCCGCGGGCCGTGCAGTCGCTGATCGGCATGATTCGAGAAAGTCGGAAACTGCAGGAATCGTCGGCCGCGGCGAGCTGATTCGTATCTCTAATTACTTCACGTTGAAATCCAGGCTGGCAATCGCCCGCGTGATCACGTTCTCTTGAATCTGAATCAAGTCTGTATCCGCAAACGTCATTCCCAGCACGGTCAAGAATTCCTCTCCGTGCGAAATCACCGACAAGGTCCCAGACCAATCGTGTTCGTCGGCCATGCCGCGGTATTTATATTCGATTGCCGGTTGTCCACCGACGACCATCTTACGTTGTGAGATTAGCCTGTAATTGTCGTACACATCCTGGAGTCGCTTCTCCACCGTTTGCGCGACGACTTCCAGAGATTCTTTCGTTTTTTCGTGTCCGATCACCAACAGTGTGGATTCATTGGGCGTGCCCATCGCTACAATCGCGTTCGGCAACGTTTGTCCGGTGCCATCAATAATCTGCCAACTAGGTGCCTTGTACATGCGAAACGCGAACTGATAATTGGTGTACAGGTTGCCTTGAATCTCTTCTCGTTTCGCAGGCGCTTCTTCTTTTGGCGGAGAGGGAGGGACAGTGGCTGTACTCAATAGGGGCTTGGCAGGCGTGGTTGGCGTCTTGATCGCCGGCACCTTAGTATCTGCCATCTTGCTCGCTGTAGGAATTTCCGGCCGTGCGCTTGTATTCGTCAGAATCGCCGACGCTTTTTCCTTCGTATTGATCTCTGCAGCCGGAGTTGTCTTCCCTTCAGGTGGCGCCGGTGGTTTCGGGCTCGGTTCGCTTTTGGCTGCCGTCGGCTGTGAGGGCGAATCCGGAATGATGGAAGCTATCTTATCCTTTTCCACCAGCACATACCCGAAGTCCGTTTTGACTTTGAACATGTTGTCCTCATAGCCGACGATCACGCCGTAAAGCTTTTTCCCGTCCTTTAGTCGAATCTCGTCCGCGCGGAGAGAGCCGCAGCACAGGCCTCCCAAGGCCACCATCATGCAGCCGGATAACAGCGTTTGCCGGAGGACCACGCTCATGGGGAGAGTATGCGTCGGCCGTCTGCGAGTAGCAAGGTTCAGGACAGGGAGGGTGCCCCGGGTGCCAATACGTATCAGGAGGCCAGGAACTGTTGACGGAGGGACGGCGGGTAGGAGAGATGACGGGTGACCCCCAGCTCGGGAAAGCGCTACGGCAATGGAGCGGAAGCCACCCGTTTCCCTTTTCCTCTACCGTCGATCACTATAGGCGAACAAAAAGCGAATAGTCAAGCTCCTTCTCCCTCGCCCTATCCTTTCCTTCCCGGCTGTGATAAACCTTCCCTCGCCGCCGCCCTAATCCGGTGCAGTTCTTCGGTTAGCCGCATCCCAGATCTCCGACGACATCATCAAGCATTTGAAGGAACACGAAGCTACGGCCAAGTAGCCGGTCGCGGGACTTCGGTTTTTTGGGTGCCGATACTTCGCGCACGACTAACCCTAAGGTCAATTGCCCTAAGCAGCCGTCGCGTTATCCTGATAAGGCATGCGACCAATTCTAAGACCTATCCTCAGCGCTTTGGCCGCGTTGGTTCTTTTCTGCGGCACGAGTCAGCCACTTCCGGTCGAAGCTTCACACCGCAGCGGGACTGAGGACGATGCGCTTACTTTAGCCGTTTGCCCCATTGTTTACCCGCTCGGTGGCCCTCGGACCGCGGTATTCATTACACTTTTTACGGAAACGCATTTTTCATCAACAGCGACGGGTACCTGCTGACCGCAGCACACGTTCTCAGCCAATTGGGTGGTGTCGACCCGTACATTCTTCTGCGTTTGCCCATGGCGCCTCCCAGGCTAGTAAAGGCCGCGGTGATCGCCACGGATGCAGATCACGATGTGGCACTGTTGCGAGCTATGCCGAATCCGTTTGAGGGCAAGTATGAGGTGCGGTTCCTGCGGCTAGCCGTTCAACGCCCGGCTCGCGCGCAATCCGTGTTGGCCGCTGCGTTGCGTCCCTCGCGTTTGAAGGACCCACACACGTTCGATGCGTTTGCGGAAGATCGGCCGGCGGGTGAGGTCGTCAAGTACGAGTTTTGGCAGCTCGATAAGGGGCGCGCGGACACGGAATTGCTTCTTTTCAACCACGATGTTCTGCCGGGAGACAGTGGCGCCCCATTGGTTTCCGCCGAATCTCTCGGGGTCTTCGCGCTGATCGAGGGGCGCTGGCTACGTGCCGATGCCGCTGCCATGGCCACGGCTTCGCGGCAACTCTCGAGCGGCGTCGGCGCCGCAATCCCCATTCATTATGCGATTCCGCTTTTGCAGCAACAAGGTGTGGCATGGCACGAGGACCCGCAGGACAACGCAAAGATTGATACAGCAGCTTCTCCGTCTACTGGGTCGCACGGCCCGGTGCCCATTTCTTTGATCGGGGCTCCCCATCCTTCGCAAGCCCTTCAGGGAGGGGAGGTAGTTCTTGACGCCATGGTCCATCCTTGCGGACAGCTCGACGACGTAAGAGTGGTGCAGGGAGCACCGCCATTTCTCGAAAAGGCCTCCGCCGCCGTTAGAACCTGGAGTTTTAAGCCTCGCGCACCCAACGAACCCGCTCTAACAGGCCGACTTGGGATTGTCTTTCAGTTTGTGTCCCCCGGTTTTGCGCCGGGCCATTCGCCGATGCGGCGCTATCAGGCATCTCCAGATAGTTCGAAAGAACGCGCCGGTCAGCCTCTCGTCACCACCGAGTTAGAACCGTCGGCAAACGCCGAATATGAAGCAAGCATAATCCTTTTCCTGCACATCGACTCGCAAGGAAGGATCAGCTCGACAACCGTCTGGAGTGATCCGCAATCTCTGGCGCCATCACTCCTAGGAACGATTCGGCAGTGGCAGTTCTCGCCCGGCAAGTGCGGTGGCGCTAATTGTGACTCAACCGTGATCCTCGTCGTGGTGCCCCGCCAAGTGGCGATGCACTTACTGCAAAAGCAATGAGCCCCGCCTGGGTATAGCAACGGAGCTCGGCTCTCGCGGGCGGTTTCTGGCAATTCGGCCCGTTTATCCCTTGAACACCACAGTGCGCAAGAAGAAGAAGAGGAATCCGGACAGCATCATGGCTACGGGGAGCGTCAATACCCAGGCCAGCCCTAGGTTGCGCACCGTGCTCATTTGCAGACCGGAGTGATTGGCCATCATCGTGCCCGCCACACCGGACGACAAGACATGCGTGGTGCTGACAGGTAAGCCGAGGCCGTCCGCCGCACCGATGGTAGCCATGGCGGTGATTTCCGCGGCGGCCCCTTGCGCGTAGGTTAAGTGCGTCTTTCCGATTTTCTCGCCCACGGTTACCACAATCCGCTTCCAGCCGATCATGGTTCCCAATCCCAGCGCCAGCGCCACCGCCACTTTCACCCACAGCGGGATGAAGCGCGTGGCGTGATCCACATGCCTTTTGTAATTCTTCAGCACCGCGACATCCGCTGCCGCCAACGCCGGCTTGCCGGATTTCTGCATCAAGCGAAGGGCCTCGCTAACCAGGTACATGTCGTTTCGGAAGTTGCGGACCTGGGTCCTAGGTACTTTAGCCAGTTCCTTGAATTGGGCCATTTCGGTGCCGATATCATTCACCAGCACGCGCAGGGCAAGCATGGTGTTGGGTTTGAACTCTTTCGTGCGGATATAATCGGTCACCTCATCGCGGGGATCGCCCACAACCGCGGCGCTGTCCACGTATTTTCCCAGGGTGTCGGCCGCTGCCCGGGAGACGGCCACGAAATCCTGTGACTCCCGCGCGGTGACCGCATGGTTCAGGGCGTAAGTGGTAGGCACGGTACCGATGAGGATGAGCATGATCAAGCCCATGCCTTTTTGTCCGTCGTTCGAACCGTGGAAGAAACTCACACCGGTGCAGGTGAGAATCAGCATGCCACGAATCCACCATGGTGGTGGCTCAGTCCCCTTCGGGGACTCATACAGCCGTTTATCCTTGATGATTGCTTTCATGGCCACGAAGAGCAGGGAAGCCAGTAGGAACCCGAAAATTGGGGACAATAGCAAGGATTTGCCGATGTTCGCGGCTTGTGCCCAGTCGACGCCGCTTGTGCCGCTCTTCGGACTCATTAACTGGTTGGCAATGCCGACGCCGATGATAGAGCCAATCAAAGTGTGCGAACTCGAAGCGGGCAGACCGAACCACCAGGTTCCGAGGTTCCAAACGATGGCCGCAATCAACAGAGCAAAGACCATGGCGAACCCGGCGCTGCCACCAACCTGGAGAATTAATTCCACCGGCAACAGGGAAACGATGCCAAAGGCCACGGCACCCGTGGAGGTCACCACCCCCAGGAAGTTCCAAAAACCCGACCACACCACAGCAATGTTGGGATCCAACGAATGGGTATAGATGACAGTCGCGACCGCATTGGCTGTGTCGTGGAATCCGTTCACAAATTCAAATCCCAGGGCTACAAGCAGCGCTATCCCCAACAACACATAGGGCCACGCCGAGCCCAGTGTCACATCCGTCAGGTCCCGTGAAATACTCATGCCGATGAAGATGAATCCGGCAATCAAGACCAGACCGAAGATCAGCGTCCCGATGCGGCTTGGCTTCTGATTCATTTTCTCCGCGATCGCATGTGAACCAGACGTGGCGGGAGTAGCAGGCGTTGTGGCTGTAGCCATGACGATCCTTCCGGGAACGAATCGCAAAGGTTCCCATGTGGTGCGGGTTAGGAGTTATTCTTATAGTTACAAATTGTTACTGCCGGATGAATGTTTAGAAAACTCGTCCTAACTGGAAAAACCACTTGTGATGGCCGGTATCTCCGACGCTTCCTCCGATGAAGATAGGGCCGAACGCGGTGTCGGCGATTACACCGGCCGCACCATCCCCGGAAAGGCGGGGAGCCCCAAAAGGATCACCATACATTTTGCCCACTTCGCCGTAGCCTATGGCGTAGACGTTTCTCCCCACGAACGGCGGCAGGGTGGCAATCTCTTTGAGGTAACCCACGCGCCCCACAAAGTACTGATTCCCAAGCAGTTCATTCAGTCCATACGCCGTCAACCGCCCCACTCCTCCCAGGAAAAACTGTGGATCACCCGTGTTCTGGTAACCGAATGTGGTCCCACCGGTGCCAATCACGAAAATGGAATCACGGCGCACTGGCTGGAAGAACTGTACGGTAGCCGTCATCGATGGGAACGACTCCGTGGCGTCGGGATACGTGTCATAGTAGAAGAAATTCGATTGTAGGTAGTAGCCGCGAGTAGGAATGACCGCGTCATTGGTGTGATCCGTAACATAGCGCATGTGAAGTGCGCCGATTCTTCCATTGGTGGAGGTGAAGTCAGGCGTCCCGAGACGCAAATCTTCGTTGGTATAGCCAACGCCGTAGCCCACCCGGATTTCGCTGAACCGGCTGATCGCGTAGCCAATATCCATTCCACCGTAGACGTGGTCGATGCGGTAATCCGCGCGCGGATTGCTTTTCTTGTAGACCAAAAACGTGTACTGACTCGCATTCACGAAGGGATCAAAGAACCATTTGCCCAGAGGCAGAAAGGGACGGTAAAGGTCCGACGCTATGCCGTAGGTTTGTCCGAACTGCAGGTCGGTGCGCCATTCGGAGCGAAAGCCGGCGACGTCCATAAAGGTAAGTCGGGCTCCCGCAGTGAAGGTCACGTCATCGGTCTGTGTGCCGTCAATAACGATTCCCGGACGAAGAATAGGAGGCGCCCAACTTTTCTCGTGCATGCGGATCAGTAACCCGGTCTTGTCATCTTGCTGAATTAAATCGTAGGTGATGCTGTCATAGCGCCCGATGCCACTAAGACGGGTGAGCAACTGTTCCAGCGCGGGTTGGTCGATGGGCTTGCCTACCAAGGGAGTGAGAAACTTCTGCACATTGACGGCTTCCTCACCCGTGACTCCCTCGACTTTAACGAACTCCGGAACGCCAATCTTTGTGCGGATGCGCGAGTCTTTCTCTTGGAGATACTTTGTCCACTCCTCGTCATCAAGCGCGTATTTCTCCAGAATTTGCTTCTTGTCTTCCGCGGCCTGATATCCGACCTTCAGCAGGTCATCCGTCTTCTGGTAGTCCATGGTATTGAATTTCTCGACGTCCGCTTTGACGATCAGGTCGGCGCCCGCCATTCCCCGAATTTCCGTTTCCGCGATCACCAGTTCCACTGATCGGCCGAGGATTCCGAACGCCGACTGAATCTCCTTGGCCGACACCGAGGAAATCTGCAGATGAATCCCGATGACTACGTCGGCGCCCATCTTGCGCACCACGTCGGTGGGCAGATTGTCGACCAACCCGCCATCCACGAAGATCTGATTGTCTCGGCGGACGGGGGCAAAAACTCCGGGGATGGACATGGTCGCGCGCATCGCGTCGGAAAGCGAACCGTTGCGGAAAACGTAAGCCTTTCCGGAAACGATTTCTGTCGAGACACATCGGAAGGGAATCGGCAAATCGTCAAATGAGTGAACCGTCGAGTACGGCAGGGTCTCCCGGTCGATCAAGAGATTCACTTGGTGCCCCGAATTTAATCCGGGTGGCAGGCTGACGCCGTTCTTCAAGCCTATCTGAATGGCATTGGGAATATCGCGGGCGTCCTCCTTGCGGCGAAAGGACAAATCCTGATAAGGCGTATCACCACCAAGCAAGAGCGACCAATTGGCGGTCTTGAGTATATCTTCCAATTGGTCGGCCGATTTCCCTGTTGCGTATAACCCCCCAATCAGACCGCCCATACTGGTTCCAGCGATGTAGTCCACCGGGATATGGTGATCTTCCAACCACTTCAACACTCCCACATGAGCTTCGCCAAGCGCGCCTCCGCCTTCTAGAGCTACCCCAATCGTTGGGCGCGATTTGGGAATTGGCTTGGCTTCGGGACCGACCGGCTTGGTTGTCAACGGCTGTTCAGGATTCTGTTGGGCTAAGCAAGGCAAAGACACCAAACCCAGCAGTAAGGCACATCGCATCAATCGCATGGCGGTTCCTCGTCAGGTCTTCGAAAGCGCAGACAGTTTTACCCACGTTGCCACTACTGGCAAGACCGTATGTTTTAACAGGCTCCAAGGGGCACGGGATCGCGGGATGACTTAGCAGGACGACGGTTGGCGCTGAGTAGTCGTCCTACTCGAGAAAGCTAGATATTAGTTTCCTCTTCAGGGTGCCGTTGCCGGTGCGCCAGCGCGACCCCGGAGAGCACAAGAGTTCCTCCGGCGATTTGTGCCCAGGTGAGTGGTTCGCCTAGCAGCATGGCTGCCAACCCTGCCGTCAGCGGTACTTGCGTCAGCAGGCTCACCGACGTAGTGGTCGCGGGCAAATGCCCGAGCGCGTAGGTCAGCGCCAAATAACCGCCGAGTTGGGATACCAGTCCCAGCCCAACAACCGCCCACAACGTACGTCCCTGGGGCAACTGCAACGAGATGCCCATCGCTACGTTCATCACAAATAGCGCCAGGGTGCTGGAAATCATCGCCAACCTCAGGAAACCTAACGTGCTCGCTAACATTCTCACCCGTTCCGTGGCCATCAGGTACACCGCAAAGCAAGTCGCCGCTCCGAGGGCCATCAGGTCACCTACTCCAAACCGCACGTGCTTGCTGAGGTCCGCCCACAGAATGACAAGGGTCCCCGCGAACGCCAGTACCAAGCCTAGCCAGAAGGCCCCGGCCGGGCGCTTCCGGAATATCAGCCAACTCAGCAGTCCTACGACGATGGGCGTGTTGTTCCCCAGTAGTGTCGCATTGGCGGCGCTGGTCTTCAGGATGGATGTGTTGTACAGCGCTAAATCCAGCGCAAAGAAAAGACCGCCTAACGCGATGATGCCGAGCATCCGGGCGTTCAACCTCGTTCCTGTGCGATTAAATAGGAACGTCGGCAACAACACTAGCGCAGGAATCAGCATGCGATAGAAGGCCGAAGCGGGGCCTGGTATGTCTGTCCATCGCACGAAAATTGCCGACCACGCGATGCACACAATCCCGGCAATCAGCGCTAAGTACGCGGGCAGCGCCTTCGCGTTGGTACTCTGGCCTGGCAAAATTGCCGCTTCTGTTACCAAGTCGTGCCTCTTCCGTTTCCCGCAGCAGTATCCCACACGCTTCCCGTCGGTACAGGTGCCGATTTGGCTGCCTGCCCCGCCGGTTCCATTGCCAGAACCTTTTCCCACGACTAGGGTTAAATGGAGGGCCGAAGTGTGGCCATCTTTTGCGAGGTATGCCCATGACCACCGCAAACGCCCAGAAACCTCTTAGCCCGCAAGAAAGACACGTCAGTCCGTGGGTTTGGGCGTTCCGATTTGTTCGTTGGTCGACTTATTTCGCGGCCTTGATTACCCTGATTCTCCTGCTCCATAAGACTTCGCCGCCCCCTGTCCAGTCGTCTCCGCAGGCCGCTGCGCGCGCGGAAGAGAAACTCCAGCAGGTCCAGGAGTCGGTTTCTCAGGGCCAGAAAGCTACCCTGCGACTTGATGAGAGCGAACTGAATTCATATCTAGCCTCGCACTTGGACTTGGAACGAAGCACGCCCGCTCCTGATGCCCCTGCATCGCAAGGGGCACCGCCCTCTGACGCCGACTCCAGCGGCACGCCCACCGCGGCAGATATAGAGCAGGCTCGTTCCTCTGTTCGTGACGTGAAGGTTCAAATGGTAGGAGACCAGGTGCACGCCTATGTTGTCTTCGATGTCCACGGCAAAGACATGACCTTGGATTTGGTCGGGAAGCTTGGCGCGCAGGACGGTTACCTGAAATTCGAGCCGGTCAGTGGTCAAATCGGGTCCCTGCCCATCCCGCAATCCACCCTGGAATCGGCGGTTCGGCAATTGATGGAATCGCCAGACAACCGGGAAAAACTGAAGTTGCCGCCAGACATTGCGGACATGCACATTGAAAACGGCCAGCTAGTCGCGACTTACCAGTAACCCGCGTGCCATCAAGCGCGCGTATTTTTCGTGATCGTGGCTGCCCAGAAAATCCAAAGAATCGTGCAGATGGCCAGTGAGAGCCGAACGTCCAGAATTGCCGCCAGCGTTGCCATTACATACGCGGGCGGACCGAACAAATAGCTGTGGCAGGTTTTGTCGATGAACTCCTGTGACGCCTTGGTTGAAAGCAGCGGTTTGCGAAACGCGGCGCGAATGAAGAAATAGAAGAACAGGGCAATCACTACAAAAGTTCCGGCGTAAAATCCTGCGGCCATTCTTGCCGCCGGCGTCTTCAAGTAAGAGGCCAGAACCGAAGTCGGATAGGGGACAAACGTCACCCCGAGTAGTAAGCAACCGTTTGCGAAATGCAACCAGGCGTCCGTCCGGCAGACGTTGCGCAGAATGGCATGATGGTGGATCCACATGATCAGCACCGTAAAAAAGCTGGTAATCAATCCGATGTAGCTCGGCCATTGCCTCAGCAGCGCCTTGCCCAGTGCCAGAGAGGAACCGCTCGCGACACTCAGGTCTGGAACCTTCAGCTCCAGCACCAGCAATGTGATCGCGATGGCGAACACGCCGTCGCTGAATGCTTCCAGCCGGCCCGTCTCTTTCTCCTCATGCGTTTCGATATTTTGTTGTTCCATTGGAGGCGTTCCCAGATCCTGCCAATGCCCAGCCTGACACCGCGAACGAGGTGAAGAATCCGTTCTCCGGACTGTTCAGGATTCGCCCAAGAGTAGCAGTCTTGGGCAGTAGATCGAAGCAAAACTGCCGATGAACCCAGCTTGCTGAAAATATGTAACCTGACTTTCGTCGCGATATACTGAGCCCTCTAGGCATCCACGGGGAAACGAATGGACCAGTCGAAAAAAGATCGTGAACTCGGGATGGATCGAGAAATTTCACGCCGGCATTTTCTCAATGGGGTCGCGGTCGGCGCCGGCACGACCCTGGTATGCGGCGCTCTCAGTGCACAGCAACTTCTGGCCGCAGCGATTTTCGACGACCCATCCCCTGAAAAAGCTCCCGATTACTATCCTCCCGCTGAACTCGGGATGCGTGGCAATCACGACGGTAGCTTCGCCATGGCTCACCGTATGCGCGATGGCGAGAGTGCTGCGTCTGTTGGCCAACCGTCAGATACCGGCGAGTCCTACGATTTGGTCGTTGTCGGTGGCGGCATCAGCGGTTTGGCCGGCGCCTATCGCTTCCGTCAGAAGTTCGGCAATTCCGTGAAAATTCTGATTCTCGACAATCACGACGATTTCGGGGGCCATGCCAAACGCAATGAATTTCAGGCTGGTGGACGCATGGTGCTCAGCTACGGTGGCACCCAGTCCATCGAAAGCCCCGGCAGCTACAGCCGGGAAGCCCAGGGCCTGCTAAGAGAACTGGGCATCGACACCAAGAAGTTTTACAAAGCTTACGATCGCAAGCTCTACAACCATCTCGGTACCGCTGCATTCTTCGACAAAGAAACCTTCGGCGAGGACCGCCTGCTCACGGGCATGAATGCTACTCCCTGGCCTGAATTCCTGGCCAAGAGCCCGCTGCGCGAGAGTGTCCGCAAAGACATCACTCGCGTCTACACCGAAAAAACCGATTACATGAAGGGACTTTCGCGGAAACAAAAGATCGAAGAACTCAAGAAGATCAGCTATGCCGAATACCTTACGAGATATTGCAAGCTGTCACCCGACGCTTTGCCTTTCTTTCAAACGTTCACTCACGATCTGTTCTGCGTCGGCATCGAGGCCGTGCCTGCGGCGGCTTGCTACGAGGCGGGTGACGACTACAACTCCTTCACCTATGCTGGATTCGATGGCTTGGGTTTGCCTCCGCGCGAGAAAGAAGAGCCGTATATTTTTCATTTTCCTGACGGGAACGCCTCAATTGCGCGCCTTTTGGTGCGTTCGTTGATTCCCGCCGCAGTTCCCGGCAACACCATGGAAGATGTGGTCACCGCCAAAGCCGATTACAACCAATTGGATCGCGCTGAAAACGCCGCTCGCGTCCGGCTCAATTCCACAGTGGTCAACATCGCACACGCTCCAACAGGGCATCCCGCGAAGCAAGTTCATATTACTTACACGCGCGGGGGCAAGCCTTTTCTCGTAAAAGGGAAGTACTGCATTCTCGCCTGTTACAACGTGATGATTCCCTACATCTGCCCCGAATTGCCCGAGGCGCAGAAGGAAGCACTCTCCTATCTGGTGAAGGCACCGCTGGTCTACACCCACGTCGCCATCCGGAACTGGAGCGCATTCTCCAAACTCGGCATACACCAGATCGTCTCGCCTGGCAGCTACCACACCTACACGAGTCTCGATTTTCCTGTCAGTCTTGGTAGCTATGAATTTCCGAGCGAGCCCGCGCAGCCTGCAGTGCTCTTCATGTTGCGAACACCGTGCAAGCCGGGCCTGCCCGTTCGCGACCAGAACCGCGCGGGACGCGCCGAACTACTCCAAACCCCTTTGGCACAATTCGAAAGAAACATTCGCGATCAACTGGCACGGATGCTCGGTGACGCCGGTTTTGATCCCTCTCATGACATCACCGGCATCACTGTCAATCGATGGGCACATGGGTATGCATACACGCCCTTCGCTCTCGACACTCCCGACTGGAAAAAAGGCGAGGAGCCGTGGGTGCGGGGGCGTCAACCCTTCGGCCGCATCGCCATCGCCAATTCCGATGCGGGCGCCAACGCCTACACGGATGTCGCTATCGATCAGGCGTGTCGCGCTGTCAATGATTTAACGCGCCAGCATTCCTGATATTTGAATTTGATGGTTGCGGCGGGGCCGGTGAGATCAGGCCGGGCTACCAATCGGAATATTTCGTCCCGTCCAGAGCGGTCCCTTGCGATTTGGAGTACACGTCAAATACGTTGCTGCCGCCCCAACTGGTTGAATCGGGATCATCTTGCACGGAGCGCAGGCCCCAGTCCTTGTTGCCGGTCATGGGATCCACCGGAATGCGCCGCAAGAACCGCACTTTCTTATCGCCCGCCAGCGTTACGCCATCAACCAATGTCTGCAAATCGGGAGGATACCCATTGCTGGTCAGTTCGGTGCGAAAAGCGAGGCTATCCGCCATGTCCTTGTAGCGGTCGATCGAGTTGCGCATCTCCCGCAAGTCGCGGTGCAGTTCCGCCTCGCGGCTGCGAACGATGGTGACCCGAATCATTGGCTCCGCTGCCCCGGCGAGAATCAGGAGCACCGCGCAGGCAATGATCAACTCTAGCAAGGTCATGCCCGCTTCACGAGGAGCCCTTCTCATCGTTCTATTTCGCGGTGTTGCTGTGACGCTCACGATGCCTCTTTCTGAAGCACATCTCGCCGAGCAGTGCGAGATTTCTCAGCCGTAAAATGGCTCCGGGGCCTGGACTCGAACCAGGATAGTCAGCTCCAAAGGCTGATGTCCTACCAATTAGACGACCCCGGAGTCGTGGAGTAATAACCCTCCTAGTTTACTTGATACTGCTCGACTCGCAAATCGCGCAGCGACCCCGCCGTTTCGGTTTCATCGCTCCGCTGCGCTTGCTGCACAGCTTTTGTGGTCTCGCGAAGGGTTGGAACCTTGAGCCCCTGGGCCTCTGTCCCATGCAGGGGCCCAGCGTTTTTGCTAGAATCGGAGGTTGAGCAATCCTCCGGAGAGGTGGCCGAGCGGTTTAAGGCGCACGCTTGGAAAGCGTGTGTAGGTTAACCCCTACCGTGGGTTCGAATCCCACCCTCTCCGCCACTCCTTTAGAATCAGTGGTTTCGAAAAAGAGCGCTACGAATTGAGCGCCCAGGGGCGCCTTTTGAGTGAGCGATTGCGATAACGGGGCACTCGCCGTTTCTCTTAGCGCTGCTTAAGAGTGTGGACCCACGCTTGGCAGAAATTGATGAGCGGCTAAGTTCAAAACCCATAGCCAAACTGCCCAGGAAGGAATGCACGGATTTCTGCGAGGTGCTGGCTGGCGATCCCGAGGTAGCAAAACGGCACAGCTTAGTTCTATTTTTATGTGAGCAATAATGAGGATGATCGTCAGGTCCGCCCCAATTGTTGAAGAACGGCGCGTTCGACGGCAGGCGAGAGATTTACGAAATGGTGTTGATACGTCGTGACGCTTTGGCGAATTTAACGTGACTCTTGATTAGGGCCGAGGAGAGCAACTGCGCGCGGTGACTTCCTGCAAGCAATGCTTCAAGTTCCGGTGCTGGCTCTAGTGTTGAGCTTCGGGCGCCTCAAGCATTCTCATGCGCCATCAGCAATTCGAGTAAACGATATCTTGCATAGCTAGTGTCTTGGATCCCTCGGATTTTTTTGAAAAGAGTTTGCCTTTTTGTTTCAACAAGTTCCGACCACAAAATCGATTGTGCGTTGCCCGCTCGACGACCGAAAGCGGGTTTTTCTGCTTGACGCCGTACATAATCTCCTTTATTTCTGGTCTTCCCAGATCCAACACAGGAATTCTGTGTGGAGGTTCAATGGCAAGACTTGCCACGAGCACATGTTTGTCCGGAAAATTTCCGAATCCAGCTGCGAAGCACTTGGTTTGCGCGCGACATGTACGCGCTCTAGTCGTTTCTTCTGAACTCGAAGCCCGCAAACTATTGCTCAGAAACCTGGAATGGCTTCGAGTCGACGCGATTGTTTGCGCCGACCTCGCTGAAACTGAGGAAGTGCTCTCAAAACACGTTGTAGACGTTGTCTTCTGCGACGATCATTTACCGGACGGTTCGTATACAGACTTGCTGCGTCCAATTCATTCGAATAGCAAAGCTCCTCGGATCATCGTCACGACTCGCACGGGTGGCTGGGACCTTTACTTCGATGCTTTGGAAAAAGGCGCGTTTGATGTCATTCCATCTCCGTGCTATTCGATGTATGTCGAAATGACGATCATGCGTGTCGTGCGCGAAACCGATGCACGGTTGGAGCGTCGCAGTGTCGCAGCGCTCGACCTTAATCTCGAATGATCAGAAGGAAAGTATGAAGGTAGCGTAGTGAGTCATAGGCAAGACAAGTTCAGTCCGGCAAAGTCAGCTGTGCTGAGGCCGGCGGAAGAGCCAACCGTCATCGGCATTCTTGTTTCTTCATATCGAGCAGCCCAGGCTATCGCAGCGCGAACGGCGGTCTCGACTACCTTATTGGCCGTCAGGCGCAATCCAGTCTGGTGCTCAAGCTCCAATTCTGCACTGCGAGTCCGAGCACACTGAAGAGAATAACCGAGTTAATCCCAAATTATTTCGAGGAGCAAAAATAATGGTGTCGCAAGATAACGTGCGGGACACGAAGTTTTCGGTGGTTGGCGGTAAACACAAAACCTATGGGTCGGGACGAGCGCGACTTGCCCGTGAACTCCTTGGCGGTCGCTATCGTCCGGAGCAGCGTGTCAGGCTACAGGAGATCGCCGTCAAGTATGGATTGGAAACGGAAACCGTCTTGAAGGTCTTTTCGGAATTTCAGGCGCTCGGCATGGTTACACTTTCCGGGAATTATTCCGCGGTCATTCATTCCCCGAACCCGAAAGAAATGCAAGAAGCTTATGAAATACGCGCCGGGCTCGAAGAAATTGCGGGAAGAGCAGCAGCGGCCACACTCAAAGGCAACACGACTGTACTCCAAAGCGAATTGGCGGGCATGCGCGCTGCGGTCGATGCCAGCGACCTGGACGCCTATGCAGAGCATGACCTGAACTTCCACAGAACCGTCCTGGAGTCCGCGGAGAATTCCGTCCTGCTTCACGTGTGGGACACACTGGCATTTGATGTGCGCATTCGTATCGCCATGCGAATGGTGTCAATGTCGAAAGACCTTTCGGAAATTGTCGAATCGCACCAGCCCATAATCGATGCGCTCAACAAAGGTCGTGGGAGAGAAGCCGGACTGCTTTTGCGCAATCATGTAGAAACTTTCTTGGAATATCTCAAAAAATCTGATTCCGATTCAGGGGTCCACCGTGCCTTCCGCCGTGATTTGGAAGGTGCCAAGGACGTGCAGCAGGCCTTTTTCCCCCCACAAACCTTCTCGATTCCTTGTCTATCCTGCGAAACGTTCTACCAACCGGCGCGCGGCATTGGCGGCGATTATTACGATTTTCTTTCCCTGCCCGGCGGCCGATGGGGGATTGCAATCGGGGATGTATCGGGCAAAGGAATCGGCGCTGCCCTGCTCATGGCCAGTGTGCAGGCTTCGCTCAGGGCGCAGGCTTTGCACCCGCACCTGGATCTTTCGACGCTCATCGGAGACGTCAATCGTCTGGTCCACGATTCCTCGCCCACACATTTCTTCGCTTCCCTTTTCTATGCGGAGTACGAACCCGCCACGCGGATGTTGCAATACGTGAATGCCGGCCACAATCCGCCGATTGTAGTCCGGCCTAAAGGTGAATCGTGCGAACTATTCCAATTACCTGCGGATGGTATGCCTGTCGGAATTTCGAATGAGGCACAGTTCGAAGCTACAAAGTTTCAATTGATGACGGGCGACATTTTCGTTGCCTACACGGATGGGATTACGGAAGCGGTAAACCCTTCCGGCGAAATGTGGGGGCTGGAAAGGCTAGAGTGTCTTCTGCGTTCCTGCGGCGGAAACACCGCGGCAGAAATTGTGGCCCTGATACTCGGGGAGGTTACAGAGTTCACCAGCAGCGAGCCGCAACGGGATGACGTAACCCTCGTGGTCATGAATGTGCAGGAGGGTTGCGACGTATAATTGAGTCGCTATCGGGGGCTGCCTCGCCAAGTGGTTCGCCCGAAAGAATCAGGTCAGCTGCCGGAGGAGGGCAGGCGAAGAAACGCGAACCCTCAGTAAGGATATCAGCTGGAGTTGTGGGATGCATAAATCCAAAACCCCTGTGTCGTACAGAATAGAATCAGCAATTGAAGGTAGGCGGCCGCAGCGCCTTAAAATCACGGGACTTAGAAATAGGGGGTCGTGGGTTCGATCCCCACCGCCCCTACCAAGACTTCACTACAAAACAAACCACTTAACCTCGTTTTACTGTAACGCAGTGTTACTTTGTAACGATTGCAAGGCGTCTCGTTGCGCATCAGCGTCAGCGTGTACGTAGTATCGAAACGTCTTTGCAAGTCGGCGTGTCGCAAAATGCTCTGCACGAGCTTCGGCGACACTTTGCTGTTGGCGAGTGCTGTACCGAGACCATGGCGGAACGCATGGAGCCCGGCTTTCGGCAGCCCCAGTTTCTTCAACACCGGAGCCAATCCGAACTTGATAACGTAGCCCCGTTTGCGTGGCTTACCTGTTCGACTGGGAAACAGCAATCCCAGTGGATTCGGTTGCAGTCGCGTGAGGTGTTCGCGGAGTGCTGCTTCAACCGCTGCTGTCATTGGCACGGGGGATTTGGACTTCTTCGTTTTGAGTTCGCGCAGTTGGCGCGTGCGGTCGTCGGCTTGGCGACGAGGCAGAATTAGCTTTTGCTCGAAATCGATGTCGTTTACCGTCAGGCCGAGAAGTTCACCAGCGCGAAGACCAGAACCCCACGCAAGGATAAAGATTGTGCGGTAAGGCTCTTTGGCTGCGGCGATGATTCGATGCGCATCGGCGGGTTTGAAATATGCGACCTCTTTGGTGTCGCGGTTTGATCTAAGCGTCAGGTCTTTCATCTTGGTATCAGGCACTCGGATACCAGTTCGCTTCGCGTAATCGAGGACCCGGAACAGAGTACCCAACACGTTCACGATACCCTTGTCGGCGTTCGTGGCGAGCATGTCGGTTGCGAACATCTGGAGGGCCTTTACGTTGAGCGTCATTAGCGCTTCGTTACCGAAGCGCGGGAGCAGATGGGCATTCAGGTGTGATTTGCGTTGGCGCACAGTGGAGATACTTAGGTGTGGCGCTACGTTTGTCATGTACAGGTCGGCGATATCGCGGAACGATTCACCCTTTGGAGCTGGTGGAACCGAACCGCGCTCACGGTTGATTTGTTCGCGCAGACGACCATGCTCGCGTTTCGCGGCAAGCTCAGACATTGCGCTGACCTTACCGATTTTGATGCGCGCGAGTTTTGATTGCGTCGAACCATCTGGTTGCACTACGTCTCGGCGAAAGAACGAATACCAATAACCGTTCTCTGCTTTGAGCAAACCTTCTTGATACCGTCGTTTCAAACAGGGGCCTTTCCCTGTAAACGGCGGCGTTGCGAGTACAAGGGTAGTATCGGCCTGTGTGGCAGACAAGGGCGGCTTTTCCACGGAAGCACTTCCAATAATTGGTCATCGTGGTTGAGTGCTTGGAAGGTTTGACGCCAAGCCGCCGCCCCGCCGGGCCGTCCACCAGCATCCCGTCGAGTTGGTGCGGAAGCACCGAGGAACTTCACTACTAATTATGGGTTCAGTGTGACGTCATTTCTATGATTTTCTGAGTGACGATGAGCTTACGATTGCGCCGTAACTAGATCGCAGCAACTGCCCCTGCGAACAGGTGTCCGCCACCCGGCGAAGACATTATCTTCGTTGGACCATGAGTTCCATTTTAACTGTACCAACCGATTCACGAATCTCAGTTCGAACTAAAGAAGGGCCTGAATTCGACGTCTGGAAGGAGCACGGACTAAATCTCGTCCGTGAGCTACGTACGACAATCCACAATTTGCGCGTTGCAAGGACGGCGGTCGAAAGTGAGCAGTGGAAGTTCGGCGAGTGGATTCTAGAAGGTGATCGGGCCTATGGGGAAAAAGCGTACGACGTTGCGGAGAAACTCACTGGGTGGAAGCGCGAAACGCTCTATAACGTTGTTTGGGTAGTTCGCAGGTTTTCGTCTTCCTCTCTACGTAGTGAGGCCATTCTGAGTTGGAGTCATTTCAAGGAGCTGGCCCGGATCAAGGATGATCAAGATCGTGAGAGGGTACTCGAAAAGGTTTCAGATGGCTTTTAATGGTCTGTCCGAGACCTACGAACCCTTGTTGATTCAGAGCTTAGGCGGAGCGCGAATGGTAAGCCGAGAAAGCCACAGAACAAAGACTTGGTTTATTTGGCTCTGCACGAGAATCTGTAAAAGTGCTCAATTGGCGCGGGTTTTTGAAAACTGGCGGCTTTGGAGTTTAGAGGATGGGTTTCGACCCTGGCCCATGGGCATGGCGACTTGATCGAAGGCTGTGGTGACCGATCGAGACCCTCTTAAGCCGTTCCTCTATCTTGAGAGGTTACGGTAAAAGCCCTGGCAGGCAGATGTGAGGCTCTGATTCGATGGGGGATGTTCACGGATGCGAGTTCTATCCTGAGGATCTGCAGACTTCCTCGATCCGTTCGGACAAACAAGCTCGCGGTTTAGGGAGGGTGCTTTGTACCGAGCGAGCTCACCGTGAGCCAACCTTTTAGGGAATTGGGCGGAAGAAGAATCTGGGCATAGAAGTTTCACAAAAGGCTTGAAAACATTGCCGATAACGCAAGCGGCCAAGATTCTGTGGAAAGGTGCTCCACCAGCCTGCCTGACAAAAATCCAGCAAAAGCGCACGTGTTTACAGATTCCTGCACAGAGCCGTTTATTTGAGTGTCCAGCTAAAGCCGCAGGAGCGCAAGGTGATCAAAGATTTGGCGAGCGCGCGCGGGCAGCGGCCAGACGAGGTACTTGGGGAAATTGTCTCGGAGCACCTACAGAAAAGCAAAGCAGGAATTACACACGAAATCCGCAAATTTAGATCACGGTCCAAACGGTGAGAGCGACTTGATCCTTTATATCGCGGGAAACCTCCAGACAAAAACTCTCGAACTGATTGCGCGTAGGGCGGGCGCGAACCATTTTCTTTGCTCCTTTGCCGACCGTGGCGCTCAGGAAACGGCGAAGTATTTTTCTCAGCAGCAGCAGCGCCGAATCTTCATTGACAGTGGCGCATATAGTGCATGGAGCCAAGGTGCGGAGATAAAACTCGCGGACTATATTGCTTTCTGCCAAAGAATACAGCTAACAGCGAGATGCCCATTGGTGTTCGCTGCACTCGATGTCATTCCTGGAAAGAAGGGCGGACCATCTACTACCGGCCACGAGAAGACGAAAGCGTGCGAGGAGGGCTGGTCCAACTACCAAGCAATGCTGCAGCAGGGCATTCAGTGCATTCCCACATTTCACCAAGGTGAACACGTTAGTTGGCTGACCCGGATCGCTGACAGTTGCGAGTATTTTGCGGTTTCACCGCGAAAGGACCTGCCAGCGAAAGAGAGGTTCATGTGGCTTCAGCAGGTGTTCAAACGTATCGGTCGCAGCAAGAAAATCCACGGGCTCGGTGTTGCAAGCGTGGATTGGATGGAGCAGTTCCCATTCTTCTCCGTGGACAACACTGGTTGGCTGCCCGCGAGTCTAGCCCATTTACGGCGTCAATCTGGTCGGCCCCCGAGATACAGGTCATTGGATGATTGGCATCGAGTCATGAGAGTTGAGGAGAGTATAGCGCCCGACCAAATGAAGGACGACATCAGGCGAATGCTTGGCTATGCAAAACCGGGCGATAAACCCGACCCCGCCGCCAATTTCGGGGTCTATTTTCTGGTGACCTTGGCCATGGAAGTCGATGTTGAAACACAAATCCGCGTAACTGAGCTATGGCGATCCAAGGGAGTGGAGTGGGAAGAGCAGAAAGACATAAAGCCGCACTGGAAACCTGAGCCGTGGTATGAGACGGAGGAAGGCAGACGCACTCTGGCCATCCTCAAGGCTCAGTCAGCACAGAGATAACTCGTTATCAGCAAGCACTTTCTTTACAAATCATCATCGAAAATTCTTGTGACGCCAAACGGCGGACCCTAACCTATTTGTGTGCGGGGACTGTGTGGTCACGGGTGAATTGATGCCACAGGGGATGGCTAGAGGATGCCAGCAAATCTCGAGTTCGCAGAATACATTTGGCGGTTGGTCGTTGAGGCCTGCGGTGGCCGATGTTGTGTCTGCCATTCCGACGACGGTCGAAAACTCGTTCGCGGCCATCTCAAGCGAGATACAGACGGAGGTGCTGCTGACTTTCACAACTTGATTCCAATCTGTAAATCATGCAACGGTAAGTACAAGGATGGCCCAACTCTAGACGGCAGACCTGAGGGTTGGTTTGAGCGATTTTTGACACTAGCGAGAACAGGTCAACCTGCCCGACGAAATTCTGAGCAGGTCAACCTGCTCGCCGGTTGCCAACCCAATGAGAACACTGAACATAAAAACGTGCCGGACGCTGAAGATGAGTCGAAACGCTACTATAAAACCTTCACGCCCACACCTGCTGAACTCGCAGTGAAAATTGTGCAAGAAATCATCGACGAAAGCGCCGACTGGGGTGACGGGATTACACCGCCGCCGAAGCCGCCGATTAGCCTGAAGCGAATTGCTGAGTTGCAACAACATGCACGCGACACTTCCGCAGCCGATTTCCGGCTCGCTGCTGAACAGTTCAAGAAAGAGACGCCTTGGCTGACTGGTGACCCGCGCCGACCGTATGCCTCGACGGATAGCTGGCTGCCGATCAGCGTCAATTACAGGTCATACCTGAAACGTGGCCAGGATAGGGTCGCGCGAGTGACTGAACAGTTGCGGCTCAGTCGTGAGCGTGAACGAGAAAGTGCGGAACGTGACCGGGTCCACCGACTTGAATCCCGGTGGGCCGAATATCTGAGGGTTGCCGATGTGCCGATACGCGTGGCCATTGGTGGCGATGACCGGGATTTTATCGTGGCCATTGCTGCCGAACGTTCAGCGAATGCCCCGGTGCGTGAGGTTACCGACGAAGAACTACAGCGATGCCGCGATGTTGCTGCCCGACACAGAGCCTACGAGCAAGACAACGTTGACCGGACGCGCCGCAAACTAATGGCGAAGCTCGGCGAAGTGAATCTCGGAGTACAGGAGCTGCCAGAGGGTGAAGAAAAAGAGGTATGGGACAAGCGAGTCGCAGAGTTGCGCGACGAGCTAAATACTGCCAACAACGTTCGGTCCTTAGATCGCTGCGAAAACGACATCGAACAGATTGAGCAGTTAGTTTGCTTCAGCGAGTCTGGCGAGCCTGAGTTTTAGAATCGTGAGTTCCATGAGTGCCAGCGCCAGCTTCATGCGAAGTTTCTGTTGTTCGTTTTTCATATAGGTTTCTCCTCCATAACCCTCGCCCGGTGGTACGGGTAAAAAGACTCCACCGTAACATTGCCACGGTCAGTCGTGAACGATTTCGCCCAACCCGTCGGCTGGATTACCCGCGTGAAACAGCGCGCGCCAAAGGCCTTGAACTCTGACCGAGTATTCGGCAGCGGCGACTATGCACGTCCTGCCCTTACTCTGACGGTATCCGTAAGGTGAACTTCTTTGAATCGGCTGAACAGCGCGCTAGCTACATGAACGGACATCCTACGTGCGATGCCGGGTCTTGTACTGGCGACCACCGGGAGTTCCACCTACTGGACCGGACATGTGCTTTCACCGGGTGTGCGAGGCGATTTGTTCCGAGGGACAGCGAGATATTTTGCAGCGCAAGATGCCGACGAAGAGATGATGCGGAGGGACCGCGATGAACCACCCTAATCGCCGGGTGCCACCCGGTTTCAGTGACGATGATTACTACTGGTATCCCACACGCGAAGAACGCATCCTCGAACGTTTGGCCCAGATGAAAGCCGAGTGGGATGCCCAAGAGCTTGCATACTATCGCCGCAAACACGAAGAGTTCAGCATCGACGTTGCCCGCGACCGTGTGTGGCGCGAGCGATTTGGAGGCTGAGTTGACCGCGATTCAAACCTACTTTCGCACTGAACGCGAGAAGGAACTTGCTGCCGAGGACCAAGCTCGCCGCGAAAAGGCAAAGCTAGTTATGAAAGAAATTAACGCCGACATTGCTCGATTTGACCGCGCCGCTCTAGCTCGCCGCGGTGTAATTCGAGGCCGCCGCTTCTAGCCCTTTCTCCGATTCGAATCCTGCCATAACACTCCCGGGTAATACCGGGAGACTCGCCCCGTGTCGCTCTCGGACAAAAAGTTCGGTATGCTCACAATCATTTCCTCGCCGCGACCAGATGTGTACAAGTGTCGCTGTAAGTGCGGGAATGAAGTTGAAGTTTGGCGCAGCCAGCTTGCGAACGGGGTCATTAGGCATTGTGGGTGCAGGGACCATAGACGCCCGGCCTTACAACGGAAGAAACAATTTCTGGCTCTGCACGAGAATCTGTAAAAGTGCTCAATTGGCGCGGGTTTTTGAAAACTGGCGGCTTTGGAGTTTAGAGGATGGGTTTCGACCCTGGCCCATGGGCATGGCGACTTGATCGAAGGCTGTGGTGACCGATCGAGACCCTCTTAAGCCGTTCCTCTATCTTGAGAGGTTACGGTAAAAGCCCTGGCAGGCAGATGTGAGGCTCTGATTCGATGGGGGATGTTCACGGATGCGAGTTCTATCCTGAGGATCTGCAGACTTCCTCGATCCGTTCGGACAAACAAGCTCGCGGTTTAGGGAGGGTGCTTTGTACCGAGCGAGCTCACCGTGAGCCAACCTTTTAGGGAATTGGGCGGAAGAAGAATCTGGGCATAGAAGTTTCACAAAAGGCTTGAAAACATTGCCGATAACGCAAGCGGCCAAGATTCTGTGGAAAGGTGCTCCACCAGCCTGCCTGACAAAAATCCAGCAAAAGCGCACGTGTTTACAGATTCCTGCACAGAGCCCAATTTCTTACCCTCCACTTTAGGTCCATCTCTCGAAAAAGCGGTTGGCGGAAGAAATTCTGCACCGGCGAATTGAACAGTTATCTCTCAATGATTGCTCGCTGTTATAGAAAGAAGAAGAACGGGGAGCACCGCTATGAACAATGGGGAGGCAAAGGTATTCGCGTTTGCGACCGATGGCGTGAGCCGAATGGCCAAGGCTTCCAGAACTTTCTCGATGACCTTGGACCGCGACCTAGTTGCACTACCTTGGACCGGGTAAATCCTCAAGACCACTACACCCCGCTCAACTGCCGTTGGGGCACGCCGAAAGAACAGGCGATTCACAAAACTCACATCATGTGGAAGGACGAAACGCCACCGCCCATCCCCTCGATCCGAGATACGAACGAGCAAATAGACGACATATTTGGATATGAGCCATATTGACGGCCTCTTTCGCGGGCGAGCGGTACTGTTACCAACATGTCCGGTAACCGGGGTGGTCTCAATGGGTCGATGCAACACTAAGCACAAACCCTCTCTGAATTGAAAACAAAGGCTAATACCCCTGGCGATGGTTAGATCAGTAGGAATGCTGCCCTGGGTAGGTATTGACCGGACCCACTGAATCGAGAAGTCTCCGCTTGGAAGTATTGACGAATCAAAGCAATGCAGGGTGTTGCGTCGACCGTTTGAGCTGGCAGGACTTACCGGGACTTTGCGCTAGATAGTCGAGTTGCGATTCACAAGCGGTTAACGAGATGGCTCCCGGAATCGTAGAGTTCGCAGCTGTCTAGCATAGTTCCCGGGAGTGGGATGGTTTGACCTCCGGTAATCAGCACCTGGCTTGCAGCCGATGCTCCGGGTTCGAAACGACCCGCTTTCAACAATGTCATCGTGTTGCCTCCGCGAAGAACTGAGATACTGCCAGCCGACGTCCAACCAAAGTTGGAGGGGTCATAGACTTCGGCACTGGCCAAGACGGTCGCGCTGCTATCACTGCCTCCCTGAATTAGGACCCTGTCATCGTGCAGCAGCGTGGCGAAATGGTAGGCGCGACCGGTTTCAAGATCGCCAGTTGAGGACCAAGTTCCAGACTGTGGATCGTACAGTTCCGCGCTTCTCAATGTCGGG
Source organism: Candidatus Acidiferrales bacterium (assembly GCA_963776365.1). GTDB lineage: Bacteria > Acidobacteriota > Terriglobia > Acidiferrales > UBA7541 > Acidiferrum. Next base: position 101,907 of record CAVZMQ010000019.1, read on the forward strand.
AATAAACTTTTTGACCCGCCAACCCCTCCTCCAGCGACCAGGACCTTACCATTCTTATCATTCAGTCGAGTTGCAGTATGGCCATAACGAGGGAAAAAAGGTTTGCTAGTTAGCGACCAAACACCTGTAGTCGGGTCGAACAGCTCGGCAGGGATGTCAATCAGCGAGGCTCCTGAAAAGGCTTCGCCCCCGACCACGAGCACCCTGCCGTCCATTAATACGGTAGCGGTGTGGCGGAGCCTCGGGATATTCAGATCCCCCGTTCGCGCCCATCCTCCTTGGGCTGGATCGTAGATCTCACACGAAGCAAAGGTGTTCCCATTTGAAGAATCGATCGCATCTCCACCGACCAACATTACTCGACCATCCAAAAGAACGACTCCTGTCTGAAGCTGGCGAATAAATTCAGTTCCCCCTGTCCGCTGCCACTCCGCAGTTTCAGGATCGTATAGTTCGCAAGAAGTACTTTGCGCGAAATCTCCGGGGGAGGACCCGGCTGCAACGAGCACCTTGCCATTGGTCAGAAGAAAGGCTGAGGGGGAGATGCGGCCAGAAAGTGCACTTCCCGTGAATGCGAAGGTTTTAGTCCGAGGATCATATAGTTCTGCCGTAGCCTCATAATTATTGTTGTTGGAACTTCCTCCATACACCAATACTTTCCCATTCGGTAGCAATATGGCGGTGTGAAGGATTCTCGCAATGTTGAGATTTCCAACGGTTGTCCAGCTCATTGAATTCTCCTACGAGTCAAAGCTCTCGACGGAAGATACTGAAGAAACGTCGCATCGTCAACTTATGTTGAAGTTGTCTCACCTTTTCTCCGCAAAATGCGACTAGCTCCTGATTAACGCGGTTCCCGGAAAAGTTGGTACTAGCCCTTAGCCGCTACGGAACGGTGTTCGGGCATCGCCTACAATACCTCGCCTCACCACCTGCGAGCCTCTGTCGTAGGAAATCGCCCGTCGGAACCACTCCAAACACCCGTCCAAGTACGCCGTTTGACGAATATTGGCTGTGGTTTGGCCATGATTACGATACCCGCCTGAGTCTGTGGTCGCTCCACGGTGATTATCGTCGCCGCAACTGGGCCGCCGTAAGTTCTTGACCCCTATGGGGTCTGATTTTCCAAAACGCATCCGTGCGTAACCGCTCGGCTAGTTTTTCGTTCGCACAGGTGAAATGGTTTTTCGGGGGAAATCAGTTTCAACCGCCGGGAATCGCCGATGAACAACTGTTGAATGCTCCACGAACTCACCACACGAGCGGCATGCCTCCAAACCCGTACCACCTCTTTAGAGGTACTGAGAGGGTCGAGTCATGGAGAAACGATTTCAGGTAACCGAAGTTCGCGCCGTTAAGGATGGCGACAAGCGCACCATCACCGGGTACGCAGCCCGCTACAACGTGTTGAGTAGCGACCTCGGTGGGTTCCGCGAACGCATTGCATCTGGCGCATTCAAGCGCATCCTCACAACGAACCCCGATGTTGTTTGCCTCTTCAACCACTCGGACAATGCGGTTCTTGGGCGCACCGCTGCCGGAACACTTCGCCTCAGCGAAGACAGTCGCGGACTGAAATTTGAATGCGACCTGCCCGACACCACCACCGGGCGAGACACCTACGAATCCGTTCAGCGCAGCGACCTCAATGGTTGCTCGTTCGCGTTCGTGGTCGATGACTCCCGCATGTGTGAATACAAAGAAGAAGCTATAGACGACGAGGAAGACGGAATGCGCGGCATGGTGAAGCGTGCAGCGCGTGCCATCATCCGCACTATCCGGGACTTTGCAAACCTCATCGACGTTTCCGTTGTTACTCACCCCGCTTATCCGCAGACCTCCGTTGATGCGAGACACCTACTCGTTGGGGCTGAAGTTCGCTCCCGTGTTGCGTCGCTGAAGAAACCCTTCGTGACCGTCGAGCAAATGCGCCAACGCCTGAGTGAACCGTCGTTCGAAGAACAGTTGGAGCTCCACCAGATGCGGAAGCGTCGACTAGCGATTTTGGACCTGTAGAGGTCACAAACCGGCCTGCGGCGGAACCACAGGAAAACCAAACCGACCTGAGGCGGCACCTCTGGAGAAAAGAGCAAGGAAATGAATATCGACTTCGGTGGGCTGAATTCCCACCTACAGGAATACAACGCACTCTCCAACAAACCACGGCACACGAAAGAGGACGAGCGCCGGATGAGCTATCTGCAGACGGCCATCTCGGCACTCAAATCTGGTGCGTCGCTCGATGATGTCACTGATGCTTATCGCAGAGACATCGCCACGCGGTATGAACTTAACCTCACCATTGACAAGCGACCGGACGCGAGAGAAATCGAAGCTCGCGGCTGGCAGCAGCTCGCAACTGAACATCGTGACATGGACGAAGGTTCCCCAATTAACAGGCTCGGCAGCTACACTGGGCTCGGTTACTTCGTGTGCCCACCGGGTTCTTCCCACAAGTTTTCGCCGCGCTGGCTGCACATGACGCACTGTTCGACGAAAACTCCTGCACTGTCATCAAGACGCAGAACGGCCGACCCATCACTGTGCCTGTCCTCGGCGACATCGAAAGCGTTGCGACAGTCGTGGACGAAGCAGGTACACAAACATCAACCGACATTTCTGCTACCGGACAGAGCGTCCTTGGCGCTTACAGCTACAAGACGCCACGAATGGTTTTCAGCATCGAATCGTTTCAGGACATCGATGAGGCAATCGGCAACATCAACCTCTTCAAGCAAGTCACCGCAAGTCGCCTAGCCCGTGGTATCGCGAAGCACTTGGTGATTGGCGACGGTTCGAGTAAACCACTCGGCCTCATCCCGTCGCTTGAAGCGATTGGCGTTCCGTCCGTGACCGCTTCTGGTTCCGCCGTGAATACTGGTGGTTCCGAAACTGGCGCGAACTCCCTCGGCTCTGAGGACTTCTCCGCCGCGCTCGCTTTACTGGACGAGGGCTATGTCTCGTCCGCTAAGTGTGCGTGGTTCATGAACAAGAAAACCCTCGCTAACATTTCAGGCATCGTGACCAAATACGGTCGGCTCCTGAATCTCGTGCAGTACGAGAACGGGAAGCCGAGTATCTTCGGCATCCCCGTAAAAATCTGCCCATCAATGGACAACATCGGTGCGAGTGCCGTGCCCGTCGTCCTCGGCGACGGAACCTACTGGGCAACCAGATTGGTGACGGACGAGAACTCTGGCATCCGCGTGTACTCGGAGGCGACTGGGCTCGTCGAATACGGCAACGTCGGCATGTCGTGCTTTATGCGCGCTGATGGCGAACTGCTCTACACCGACACCAATTCTCCTGCGCCCTTCACTTATATTCGCAATCATTCATGAGTGTGCCCCAGTGAAACTGAATCCCCAAGTCGGCCAGCCAAGGTGGCGGGAGACTTGGGGCATCAGTTCACCACTAAATTTCGCTTTATTCATGCCCTCACGCTGTTGCGGGAGACGCCAGTCCGAGTCAGAGAATTATTGCCAAATAGCTCTCATGCCTGCTAAAAATGACCTGAACTGGCTAACTTGCTACTTAATACGACAACAAACAGACATGTCTTCAGCCGGATGCTCGATTTAATCCGAACGAAACGTGCAATCGCATTCGTAGGGGCTGGCGTCTCCCGTGCTCTTGGGTACCCGACATGGGATACGTTGACACAACGATTGGCCACCGAAACTCGGACCCAATGTGGAGAACAAATTGTCGATGACCAAGGCAGAAGCGTTACAGTCACGCAGGTTTCCGCGATAAACGACCTGCTCTTTCAGGCAGAAATATTCAAATCCAACCTACAGGGGCGCTACTATCAGATTCTCCAAGAAATATTTGCTCCTCGCGGAGCAAACGCCGATGTCCGTGACCTCGTCAGTCTGCCTTTTCAGCACCTTTTAACAAGCAACTACGACGTGGCTCTAGAAAGCGCACATGATGAGCTGCAAAGTCGCTGTGAATCACTTTCGCTGTGCGACCACACGGCGGTCGACTTCATTAATAACCTTGCTGATTATGAGTATGGACGTCACGTTGTCCACGTACACGGACGATATGATGACCCTCATAACATCATCCTCACACAGAAGGAGTATGCAGACTTTTACCATCGAAGCCCAGAAGCAGAAGCGTTGTGGAATATGCTTCCGATTATCAGAAGGTGTGTATTTTTCGGATTCTCTTTTACGGATAAAGACCTAACAGAGGGATTCAATCTTAGCAATTTCAACCGGGCGCAGCGTGGTCACCCACAAGTCGTCCATTTTGCCCTCGTGCCGATGGGCGAGCCTGAAAGAGAACCTGCACTTAGAGCATGGTACAGCTCCACTTATGGCATCGACCCCGTGTTCTTCGATGGCGTAGATGCAAAATTTACAGGATATTCGGTTTTAATAAGGGACATCGCGAAAGAATTTGAGACACGAGCCGAGCCTTCACGCGTAGGTCTCGATGGAGGCGCGCCAGCCGAAGTCGTGCACGTACAACAAGAGCCTCTCCAACCTGAGAACATCGAGCAGCAACCTCCAGCAGCGAATATCCAAGCTGACATTGCTCGGCTTGAACAGCTAACAGAGGACAACATAAGAAGAAGGTCCACCGGAGATTTGGAATGATGGAGATATTGCGAAGTTCCCTGATGGAATTGCTAGAAACGAAGGCCACAAGCGGGCATCTACTTGTGGTCGGCGAGCCGGGAGCAGGTAAGAGCTGGCTGCTAAAGTCATTCGTAGTTCGTCGCAAAAAAGCTGGTGATTCAGTCGTTTTCCTGAGAGCAGAAGACCATGTCGTCGATTCTCTTAACGGTCTGTTTAAGAGTATTGGTGCAACTGACTTTATAGCTGCATTGCGTGCCTACCGGGGCTCACAGAAATATCTTGTCATTGACTCCCTAGATTCGCTTCGCGCCGAGGCGTCGCAACGGGCCTTTCGAGATTTGATTCGAATGGTCCAAAAAAGAGGTTCCTGAATTTCGCGTTGTTGCAAGTATGCGCATGTTCGACAGCCGGCAGTCCGTTGAGTTTCAGCAACTATTTCCATGTAAAGATGAACCGATTCCGAATTCGTTGCCGATTCCATGTCGTCATTTGCTGGTCCCAGTTTTCTCCGATACTGAATTGGCAGAGGTCGTCCAGAGCGACGGGCGGCTTGGTCCCATACTAGTGTCTGCTTCAACGGCGGCACGCGCACTACTACGTAACCCTTTCAATCTGTGGATGGTAATTCACCTGTTAAACAGTGGGGCAACTCTCGATTGGATTTCTAACCTTCAGTCCGAAGTTCAGTTGTTGGACCGATACTGGCACTTCCGGGTGGATTCTCGGTCTGATTTTCTTTCGCGTAGGCGGGTCTTGACAACATTGTCCGACAAAATGGTGAAAACCAACACCTTGTCAGTGCCACTCCGCGATGTAACGGAGCTAGAAATCCCGGACTCAGTGTTCAAGGAACTGTTAAGTGACGAAATTCTCTCCAAGACAGAGACAGACCGGGTTTCCTTCTCACACAATATTCTATTTGATTTTGCAGTTTCTCGACTTCTGCTGGATGAGACTCATATCATCCCTTTTGTTCAAGAGGGACCCGCAAGAAGTCTCTTCTATCGGCCAAGCATCGCTTACTTCATGGCGCGCTTATGGTTTATAGACCGGAAATCATTCTGGACGACCATCGAACCCTTCTTCGAAAAATCGCCGACAATGTCTTCTATTTCGGCCATCACACCGGCCAACGTAATTTACGATGCAGTGCGAGCCGAAGAAGACCTTAAGCCCATTTTCGAGTTACCCGACGCTAAGAGGGGTAGGGCTATAGTCTTTGTTCTTCGCTCAATACTTGCCTTTGAGGGTCTGAATTCGAGCAGGAGAAGGTTGTGGCAGGGCTTTTTGACCTCAGCCCTAGCTGTCATGGACATCGCTTTCGTTAATGAATTTCTCTCTCTCACGGACGTCGGCGTTAATCGAGTTGACGTGTCACGTGATGAGAAGAGGGACTTCGCAAATATTGCCGTAGGCCTGCTTCGTTGGTTGTGGAGGCTCTCAGAATCCTCGATAGATGCATCGTATGCGCAGAACCTCTCAAACGTAGCAGCAGCCCGTCTACTGCCTGCAATAATTCAAAGCTACGCACTTATTCCCGTTGCCGCGACAGAAGTTGTTCAAGACATCGAAAAACGGTTCGGAAACATGCGCGCGTCAGCTAATGAGGCGTTTCGTGTTGCAAGTAATATCGAAGCTATCATCGCGAACAAACCAGAAGTTGCTGCTAACTTCTTCGTAAGCGTCCTTGGGTTTCAGGATACATCAGAGCAAGAAACAAATATCGGTAGTGCGATAGTGCCCTTGACCAGCAATCGCGCTCAGGATTTTTCTATATCGCATTATATTCTCGAACAAAAATTCAGTTTATTACTCACGACGGATTTCAGACTTGCCACGCGTACTGCCGTACGTGCAATTACAGGTGAGGTGAATCTAAAAGAAGGGAACACGGTCGCAGAGCTGAGCGCATATAAGGGCCAATTCCAGTATAGAGGGAAGATAGCTCGAATCATTTCTGACCGAAGCGATATCTGGGATTCTTCGTACAAAGACTACACGAGTTTGAAGCTTCTTCAGCGTGTTTTGCAGGCACTTGCCGAAAAGATAGAATCTGACAATATCTCGGTTGAAGAAATTCGCGATGTCTTAGGGGAAATAGCCGCGGCGAATTCTTACGCCGTGACTTGGAAACGAATCTTGGGCTTCGCGCCACGCAATAGGGAATTTCTAGCTGCCATTTCCGACCTCCTACAAGTTCCAGAATTACTGGGTGGACCTGAGACAGCCTTCGTTGCGGGTGAGGCTATTCAAAAAGGGTGCGAAGAGGGCATTTATTCCCAAGAGGAACTGGCAAAAATAGAGGGCGCCATACTGAGCCTACCAGAGTCCTCGATAGCCTCCATCTATCGTGACCCGCTTATGGTGCGAAACCAATTACTCGGCTGTATACCCGAAGCCATGCTAGGTAATGAGGCGAAGAAGATTATCCAGCAGTTGCGAGAGAAGTCGGGCGTGCCACCAAATGTGCCTAGTTTCAAAATGGGACCCGTATCTTATGGAACGCCAAGCCCCGAAGACTGGCTACAGAGGCAAGGAGTCCAAACTGAGCAACCGGAGAATCGAGTACTTCTCGATGCAGTCCAGCCACTGAAAGAATTTGAGGGTCGTTTTTTGAACAGTGTTCCCTCTGAAGCGGATTGCGAGGCCATAGGTGACAGACTGAGGGACACTTACACCCTGCTGAGGTCCAGCGGGGCAGCGGATGCGAGAGTAGTGACTGACATACTGACCACGGTCACAGCTGTAGCGAAGGAGATTCTTAGGTGCGAGAAATTAGCAGAGGATTGGCCAATCGTCACGAACTGTAGAGCCATCATCTTCTTTGCCGCCGAATACTTGTATCCACCAACTAGTAAAGATGCCGATGCTAGTTTTGACCGACCGATGTGGAGTCCGACCCCCCGGATTGAGGCGGCTCAAGGAATAATGCGATATGCAGCCCGCTGGGGTCTCGATACTGACACTCAATTGTTAGTCGAAAAACTCAGCCGGGACGTTTCCCCCGCTGTTCGGTTTCAGGTGGCTTCCTCTTTAGTCCTTCTTTACGAAAAGAACAGGGAATTCTTCTGGAAAATCGCAAATCGTAGTCTAGCTGAGGAACACGCAACAGGAGTTTTAGTAGCAATTTCTCGGAGTGCTGCGCATCCCCATATTGCCTCGAGCGACCGACGCGCCGTACTGGAATGGGAATCCAATCTGCTCGCACGTCCATTGCCGAGCCAACGTCCGGAGGACGTACTCGAGGTAATAGCCGACTCTTTGACGCAGCTATATGTCTACTATGGTGATACCAATGCAAGTCAGATACTGCAGAGGTTTGAGCGAGCCGCTACTGAGCACTCCTTTCAATTGGGACAAATGGCCTTGTCAGCTTCTCATTATTTGGCTCGAGGAATCGATTCGAGCGGACCATCTGACGGAGAAGTCCGTTCCAGAGCCAATGAGATACTCCTTAGGGTGCTGACCGCCGCTGATGACACGATAGGCCGGGCGCTGCAACAAACGGATTCGAAGCGCGAACATGATGACGCTGGCGGAAAAGAGGCACTGACAAGCGCGTTGAAGATAGTCGACAACGTGGTTTTTCGTTTGTACTTGGTACTCGGTGTGAACCAAAGGCTCGCACGAGATGACGTGCGGCCGGTGGTGGCGGAGCCAGCACGCAGGAATCTGTTCTTCGAATTGGGTCCATTGTGGAAAAAGCTCACGGCACCCCTCGCTACAGGGAATCGGCTACTAGCTGCACAGACAACCCATAATTTGATGGAGATTTTCAGTTCCTGTATTCAATACGACCCGGCCTATGTCCTGCAACTAGCGGCGGACATATTGAAAGCCTACAACTGGGGTTACGCGTTCGATTCGATGGCGAAAGCCGAAATAGTGAAGTTTGCCGATGTTATTCTTGCCGACCACAAAGACGTTCTCAGGGACCCGCATAATGCGTCTAATCTGGCTTCCATCCTCAATATCTTCGTCGAAGCAGGATGGACCGAAGCCACACAGTTGATAATGAAACTTGATGGCGCAATTCGCTAGGAAGTGAACCGGCAATGTATGTGCGACACTGGCAAGGCTTTGGATTCTCCGCCGCCACGGCTCCGAACGTAATAGAACGTAATGATTAAAATCAGGCCGTGGGTTGCAACGCCGCATAAACACTGGCCATTTGTGAAAGTACCGTAAATCGAGTCCCCATGGGCCTACCATTTGTCGACAAGCCGCGGGCCGCCTCCCGCTCATGAGGCCTCCTTGATTACCTCCCGCCCGTTGAAAATGCTTAACTAGACACGGCCGGACGAAGGTACAGGGTGAGCGAACCGGGTGGTGTGCCCTACACTAGCGAAAGTTTTGAGAATACGGGAGAAAAGTGATGGATGAGATGCACACCTTGAACATGATTTTACCCGAAGATGCGGCGCCTGAGTGTTGGCCCACGATTGATTACAGCCTCCAGAAATTGGGCGCAAAGTTGGTGCACGCGGACTCCCGCGTCCACCAGTACCGTATGCCGGTGCCGCTTTTGGAAAAAGTGTGCGAAATGGCAGCACAACTTGGAGTTTCCATAACGGATGAGCAATAAGCTCGGTGGTGTACCCGCAGCTGAGGTTTGTAACGATAGTAACACTGAGCCTCGGTTGGGACGGCGAAAATGGCTGCAACGCCGTTTGTTTACAGTGTGTTAGGTTTAGTAGGTTATTTTTCGATCCTCACCGCCCCCCACCGAACGTTTTGCGTTCCCGACCTTTTGTCTGCGCTAAGTAGCGCGTTTTCTTCTGTAGATGTGTACTTCCGGGAAGGGATGTAAGCCCGCAAAGGCCCCTTCCCTGCAGCGCGATGCGAGTTAAAACTCACATCAACTATAGAGAAATCATTGGTAACAAGGAGGTCAAGAGAGGAGCGCTTGATGCAGAAAATCGAAGATGACAGTGCTCCCCTATATTCGGCGCAAATAAATGGAAATTGACGTCAGCAGGAGGCCGAAGAATTCCGCCAGCGAAGGTTTGGCGAAACTTCGAAAAAGCAGCTCACTCGTAAGCCCAGATCGCGTCCACGATTGTCTTGCGCTCTGGTGGGGTTTTGCGTAATAGTGCCCTAGTTCAATCTCAACAAAATACAGGCTATACCGTATGGAGATTTAAGGTCTCGGTAAATAAGTTGACGCAACTAGCCTAACACGCGGACCGGCGCCCAAGGGACGGAGTGTTGCGGGCTGTGGGGGAAGGTCCAACGTAGAAAGCAGGGTACGTGACCCTCAGGGAAGTGGTACGTGTCCGGAGAGGCGCGGTCTTCTTTGTCTGTGTCATAACTGTCGTTGTTAGCGGGGAAATTTGCAGGCGCGTCCCTCACATTAATCAAACCGCAGTAGCTCTCGCCCTTCTATTGGTTTTGGAACTAATCTCGATAAACGTAGGATTGGCAGCCGCCCTTGTATGCGCCGTGGTTGCGGGTGCGGAACTTCTTTCCTTCTACACCCGGCTGCACGGTTGGAGGTCGGTGGGGACTGTCGAGTGGGTGACGATCACAACGTTCCTGGCGGTTGCGATTATTACCATTCGACTGTCGGACCAAGCCAAATCCGGGACTATGGAAGCGGCTCGGCGGGCGGACGAAATGGCCCGGCTACATAGGTTTGGACAAGAAATTCTGCCAGCGGAAAACAGCACCACCACCATCGAGCGTGGGTTGAGCGCCGCCGTAAATATCTTTGCCATTGAGGGCGTAGCATTTAGATTGTTTGCATCCGGTGAGGTTTTTCGTGCCGGACCCGCAGGGTCCCGGATCCCCGAAGCTCAACTGACGGACGATGGCTTGACGGCGGCAAAAGGGCGTTCCAGTGAGTTGACGATCGTGTCGGTGGATGGGCGCGAGGGAAAACTTGGCCTGCTGGGCTTTTACGGCACTAAAGCGTCGATCGAACTTCTCGGTGCAATTGGCTACCGGCTCGCCATGTCCCTAGAACGCGCAGTCAGTTTAGAACGAGCCACCGAGGTCGAGGCGGCAAGACGCTGTGCAGAACTGGAAGCTGCACTGCTGGATTCGCTAGCCCACGATATGAAGACGCCGCTAGCGACCATAAAAGTGTCCCTGGCTTCTTTGTTTCAGATGCAGCATGAATTACCGGACCGCGATTTATCTTTTCTCTCAATCATCGATGAAGAGATAGACCGCCTGAATGCGCTGATGGGCGAAGCGCTGAACCGGGGGAACCTGGAAGACGGATTGATTGGATTGGTCAGGAAGTCTCATCCCGTGAATGGGCTTATAACCTCGACTCTTAAAGAGATGGGCAACATCGTGGGAACTCGTCCCATAACCGTAAACATTCCGCACGGCCTTCCGGAGATTTGCGCAGATAAGGCATTGATGAAGCAGGTGCTGAAACAACTGGTCGACAACGCGGTCAAATACACACCAGCGGGTTCGCCGCTTATCATTTCGTCGCAGGAATCGGACGGAATGGTCACGATCGAAATCGCAGACTATGGACCGGGAATTCCCGAGAACGAGCGCCAGTACATTTTTGAAAAATATTACCGTGGGCAGAATTGCAGAGACAAGGCAGAAGGACTTGGATTGGGGCTAGCGATCGCGCGGACTATCGTGAGGGCTCATGGGGGACAAATCTGGGTAAGTTCGAATCGTGAGGCGGGTTCCACATTCCATTTCTCAATTCCCGTAACGGAGCTGGCAGCGCCATGAATCAAGAAAAGATACTGATCGTAGATGACGAAATGCAATTTCGGCGCGCCATGCGAGCCGCGTTGCGATTGCGCGGCTTCGTGGTGGACGAGGCGGAGACCGGAGAAGCGGCGCTGGAGAAGGTCCGGAGTGATCGCCCAGACCTGATTCTTCTGGACATGAACTTGCCGGGGCTGAACGGACTGGAATGTTGCCGGGAAATCCGGGCCGGTCTCGAGGTACCAATCGTAATGCTGTCTGTGCGTTGTGAAGTGCGAGACAAAATACAGGCGTTGAACTCCGGGGCCGACGATTACATAACGAAACCGTTTAATCTGGAAGAACTGGTGGCGCGGCTGCATGCCAATCTGCGCAGAGTGCCACATTCCACCATGGACGCACGCCAGTTGATTAATCTGGATGGTGTACAGATTGATTTCAAGGCGCGCACGGTGAAAGCTCAAGGCAAGAATATTCAATTGACGCGAAAGGAATTTGAACTGTTGTGGCATCTGGTGGCTAACGCCGGCGAAGTTGTCTCCCACCGCAAGCTGCTCCAAGCCGTTTGGGGGCCGGATTATGGAGATGAAGCCGAATATCTTCGAGTATGCGTGAATCACCTGCGAAAGAAGATTGAAGCGGATCCTTCTGCGCCTAAATACATCATCACGGCCTTGGGGATGGGCTACCGCTTCGAAATGCCTGCCCCGATTTAACAGGCCGCTAATCCCCGCTTTATGCTGCCTTTATCCTGTTTTTGTTAGCGTGCAAGCAGTCGCCGTTTGCTCGGCTTCCTGAACTCCGCGCGGTTGGCCAATGTGTCGAAGCTCTTATTCGCCGGCGACCGCGTTTCCGCTTGAATAGACCACGAGCCAACCTAATTTTTTGCCAGGAGGTGAAATCTGTCGAGTGGGGCGTAGGTTTGGCTGCCATACAGCAAAACGCACTAAGCTGTCAGGACGGTTAAGACGATGACTGCTCGGGCCATTGGTGATTACGCTGGTCTTATTGCATTGCTGCTGTTGTGTATAGCGGCTACTTTGCGCGCGTCTCGGGTATTGGGGGCGCGCGTACGTTCCGGGACGGATTTGGAAAGTCGGAAGGATTTCGGCTCACAGATCGCACAGGTAGCTTTGCCCGTAGCGGTAACGGACCGTTGTGGTCAGTTCGTCTCGGGGCTGAGACAGAACGACTTTCGGGTTTTCGAAAATGGCACGCCGCAAACAATTTCAGCCTTCAGCGAAGAACATCTTCCGGTGACTGTGGGACTGGTATTGGATGCCAGCGAGAGCATGAGAGCGAAGCGCCCCGAGGTGGCCGCGGCGGCAATCAGCTTCATCGAATCGAGCCATGCAGGGGATGAGATATTTGTGGTGAATTTCAACGAGAGGGCACTGTTTGGTTTACCCTCTAACGTGCTGTTCAGCAACAACGTCTCGCAATTGGAAGAGGCCATCCGTGGAAGCTGTGCCGAAGGGGAAACCGCACTTTACGACGCCATTCTTTTGGCCATGGAACGCCTCAAGCTTGGTACCCGAGAACGCAAATCTCTCCTAGTGATAAGCGATGGAGATGATAACAAGAGTCGTGGTACGTTTCGGGAAGTGCTGGCGGCGGCCGAGCGGGATTTTGTGTTGATCTACACTCTTGCCATTGTCGACAAAGAAGAAGCGGAGAACAGCTGTGCGCTACTTCAGCAACTGGCAACGCTTACCGGCGGAACCGCTCGGGTAATCCGCCGGCTACATGACATTCGGAACGTCGGCCCGCAGATCGCCCGCGAATTGCACGAGCAATATACGCTGGTGTATTCGCCTTCGAATGTGAGCGTGGATGGTACCTTTCGAACCGTGCGTGTGGTGGCGCAGACACCGGCTCAGGCAAAACTTTGCGTACGCACTCGTGTGGGGTATGTGGCGGCGGACTCAACTGCTACTTCCATGACTCGCTTGTGAATAGGACAGACGTGAGTTTACGCGCATGGTTGTGGAAGACGGCGAGAGCGGCATTTGCGTTAATTGCTTTTCTTGTTGCAGGTGTTGCCCGAGCTCAAATGCCTAAGCCGGCGGTGGGTGGCGCAATTCATGCGCACGAGCGAATGCCACTCGACGATTTTTATGACAATGTGAGTCCTTTGCCCCCAGCTCCTCCAGGCACGTTGATCCGATCTGAGCAATTTGATGACTATTCGTTATCATCAGGAATATCGGTCACTCGCCTGATGTACCACTCGCGATCGAGCAGCGGAGAGGACGTGGCTGTATCCGGAGTAGTTCTTGTCCCAGACGGCAAAGCACCTGCGGGAGGGCGGCCGATCATCGCCTGGGCCCACGGTTTTCAGGGTGTGGCACGCCAATGTGCGCCGTCGCTATTGCAGAATCTGGGTGAAGGCTCTTACTTTTCGATGTACGTGAAGCTGGGATACGTGGTGGTTGCTACAGACTTCGCAGGATTGGGCACTAGGTCGCAAGCGGCGTATCTGAACGCACGTTCGAATGGATTGGATGTTATTTATTCCGTTGCTGCTGCCCGCTCGGCAATCCACGACTTGGGACCAAGGTGGATGGTGATGGGAGAGCGGGAAGGCGGCGTCGTGGCCATCGCGGTGGCGGAAATGGAGAGCCAGTTTCGGGATGTTAATTTTCTGGGAAGCATCGCACTCGGGGGCCTGATTGATTCCGAAAACATCGTGAAGCAAGGGACGCAAGGTGACGCGGTCCAGATGATTTACGTGGCTTATGGAATCAAATCCGCATTTCCACAATTTGCATTGAGCGAAATGCTGACCAGCGAAGGGATAGCCTTCTACCAGAAGGCCATCCCTTCATGCTATGGAACCGGCGAATTACCGTTGATGACCGTGAGCCACATCCTGCATCCAAACTGGCAGGACAACTGGCTTCTCAAGCGGTACCTTGAGATCAACACACTTGGGCGTGTAATTGCGTATCGGCCACTCCTGGTTCTAGCAAGCGATCGGGATTCGTCCAGACCAATCGCCATGACCGCAGAAACTGTAGCTAGGCTGTGCCGTCAGGAAGATCGGGTCGTTTTCTATACCCTTCACACCGGTGACCCCAAAACGCTGATGGGGGACTCGGTGAACGATCAAATCGCTTGGATCCAGGGCCGATTTGCCAACCAGGCCGCGCCGGGTAACTGCAATGCGAATTAGAGTATGAAATCAGCCTCTGAAGGATCGTCGAGACTCTCGGGGGCTTCCCCTTTGCGGAACTGGTTTCTTTTAGAATACGCGACGAACACTACTCCGATAGACATCAAGGTAGGTGGTACAACCAGGATGAGTATGCCGCTACGCAGTGCTTCGATCATTCGTGACCCCGCGGATGCCGCCTGGGTATAGCAAAGCGCACAGTTCTGGGAGAATACCAGCGGGGCCAGCCACAGGAGTAGCAGCGCTATCGTCGCGGCGCGAAAGAACCAGAATGGAAATCTTGCCAGCCACTTCTTACCTGTCATTTCGCCCCACTTTGCGTCGCCCATGGCACACCACGCAAATCGCGGAAGCTGTCGGTCCATCCGTATTGCATGGTGATCAGCAGAAACAGCATGACCAGAGCCACGGACCAAAGTAGCCCGCGATTCTCCATCCACAGATGCATGAAAAAGAGAACCGCAAGAACTGCCTCCACAATGGCAAGAAACAACAAACGAGACCACAATTCCGGGCTGCCGGCAAAGAAGTAGGCGACGATAAACTGCAACGCGGCGACCACCAGAATGCAAACATAGGTAGCCACGTATTTCGTCATTTTTCCTTGAGGTTTTTCGGCAACGGTCATGTGATTTCCTCCTCAAGTTGAGACTAGTGCGAATAATTCAGCAGATACACTAAGGGGACGACAAACATCCAAACCAAATCGACGAAGTGCCAGTACAGGCCGGTGATCTCCAGATCGTCAGCTCCGTAGCGGCCACGCAAGTAGCGAATTCCCACCGCCACGAGGGCAATGACGCCGCCGGTTACGTGGAGCAGATGCAGCCCGGTGATACTGAAGAAGGAAGCGCCAAAGATGCCAGTTCCCCATGGATTTTTGAACATGCGCATCCCTTCTCCAATCAGTTCAAACCATTCACGCAGGTGCAGTAAAGCGAAAAGGGCGCCGCCTGCGGCGGTGATCATGATCCAGCGGAAGGCTCTTGGTTTGTCCCCCGCTTTGGCCGCTTCAATACCGAACAGCACCGTGAGGCTGCTGGTGATCAAAATAAAGGTCATAATCCCCACGTTGAGGAGGCTATGAAACGGCCTCGGCCACTGGGGCGTGGCGTTGCGCAAGAAGCCATAAGCGACCAGGCAAGCGGCAAAGGTGGCGGTGTCCGCAATAATGAACAACCACATCGCCAGCTTCTTGGTGGGAACCGAGAAGGCCGTTACGGTCATACCTGCCCCAGGATCTTTCATGGTGATGTCAGGATGGCTCACAGGGCCTCCTCTTTCCTAGATTTTCACCCAAAGCAGCGCTAACAAATAGATCCAAAGAAGGTCCACGAAGTGCCAGTACCGTGTGGCGGCGTCCAGGGTGCTTTTACGCAAGGTCTTGCGGTTGAGCTTGCGGATAACATAAGCTAATCCGCAGATTCCGCCGAGGATGTGCAAGGCATGAGCCACGGTCAACACATAGAAGAAGGAGCTGTTGGGATTCGTCGCCAGGTAGAGACCTTGGGAACGCAACTGCATCCACGCTGCAAATTGCCCGCCGACGAAGAGCAGACCGAGAAAAAGCGAGAGGTATAGCCACTGTCGGCCGGCGCGTAATTGCTGCTCCCTAACAGAATTGAAAGAAGTTAGCCGGTGGCGGCCAATCTCTAGAGTGATGCTGCTCAGAAGCAGCACTAGGGTGTTCGGATAAAGAATACCGGGCAAAATCAGGTGCCGCCAATCCACGGAGGCTCCCTGACGAACGATAAGGGCGCTGGTCAGCGCCGCGAAGGTCATGGTTATGGCCGCGATAACGACCCAGATGGCGGTCGAAGTCGGCGGAGGCGAATACTCCATCACGCGTCGGCCGCGGCCATCGGCTGGAATCTGGTTATCCGCGCCGCCATGATCGGTACCCGTGGTTTTGTCACGAATATCGAAAGGTTTATCAATTGTCAGCAGATCGTCCAGGGTCATGACCTCACTCACTCCGCACCAAGCGGGCTATTCTTTCGCTGCCGGAATTTCTTCCGGAGATGCCTGCATCACGTAATCGCCGTGCGAACCGTTGACTCCGTACTGATAAGCGTCGTGATAGACGACAGGCAGGGTCCCGCCGAAGTTGTCAAACGGTGGCGGAGACGACGGGGTGCTCCATTCGAGAGATGTGCATTCCCACGGGTTGTCGGGAGCAGGTTTGCCCCAGAACCTACTGTGAAAGAAATTATAGAGAAAGATAAGTTGGGCTGCTCCGGTGATCAACGCCGCGACGGTGATGAAGCGATGGACGGGAATCAGCGGCTGCAAGTAGTCGTCCACGAAAGCTTGGTAGCGCCGGACGTTTCCGGCGATACCAAGATAGTGGAACGGCATAAAGATGCAATAAGCACCCACGAAGGTAAGCCAGAAGTGGAGCTTCCCGAGCGTTTCATTCATCATCCGGCCAAACATTTTGGGGAACCAGAAGTACGTTCCCGCAAAGATTCCGAAGATTGCGGCTACGGCCATGACCAGGTGGAAGTGACCTACGACGAAGTACGTCGCGTGCAGCATGATGTCGATGGATGGTTGCGCCAGGAAAAATCCACTAACCCCGCCGCTGACAAACATCGAGATGAACCCGAGTGCAAATAGCGAAGCGGAATTTATGCGTATTTTCGAGCCGTACAAGCTGCCAATCCAGATCAGCACGATAATCGTCGCAGGTATGGTGATGATCAGCGTTGGGAAGGAAAAAGCCAGCGAGGAGATCGGATTCATGCCGCTGACGAACATATGGTGGCCATAGACCATATAGCTCAGCAAAGCCAGGGTCACCATGGAACCGAGGATAACCTTGTAACTAAGGAGCGGTCTGCGAATGTTGGTACTCAAAATGTGGGAGGTGATGCCCATAGCGGGAATAATCGCGATGTAAACTTCCGGGTGGCCGAAGAACCAAAACAGATGTTGCCACAGCAAGGTAGACCCGCCAGCATGCGGTTGGAGTTGGTCATTGATGACTAAGTTCGATGGCACGAAAAAGCTGGTGCCCGCGACGTGGTCGAGAATCAGGAAAATACAGGCAGGCATCAGAACCGCGAAAGCGCCGAGACCCATGCAGGAGGTGATGAACCAGGCCCATGCGGAATACGGCAAGCGCATCAGCTTCATGCCTTTCGTCCGCAGGTCGAGAGTTGTGCTGATGAAATTCAGCGAGCCCAACAATTGCCCAATGCAAAAGAGCCCGATGGAACTGGCCCAGAGAACCTCGCCCAAGCCCTGACCTGGTCCTGCGACTGCTCCAACAGCGCTCAACGGTGCATACTGCGTCCAGCCGGCCAGAGTCGGGCCGTCGCTAAAGACGAAGGAGGAAACTAGAACCACGAAGCCGGCACAGGTCACCCAAAAAGACATCATGTTGAAATGCGGAAAGGGCATGTCCTCCGCGCCTACCTGTATGGGAAGAAAATAGTTGCCGAAGGCAGCGAAGGGCGCGGTGGTTAGGACGAAGAAGACCATGATCGTCCCGTGCATGGTCATCAACTGCAAGTAAAAGTCGGGAGTCATGAGATTGCCGGGAGCGCCACTCTTGGAGAGCAGGTGCAGCCCGGGTATGGCGAGATTTGTCCAGGCCAGATGTAGCCGCATCAACCAGGAGAGAATCATCCCGATAACGACCGCCAACAACGCCAGATCGTAGTACTGTTTTCCGATTACCTTATGATCCAAGCTGAAGACGTGCTTCCGAAGGAAGCCTGTAGGTGGCGCGTGATGATGCACTGCATGCGGTGTAGCCATAAGCGGACCTCACTCCACTGTTGCTATCGGTAAAACAACGATCTCAGGACCCATTCCTTTACTGCAGTGCTGCTTCCTTCTTCAGCCATTGATCGAAATCGTCGTGTGACAATACGTCGAGGTAAGCCTTCATGTTGTAGTGGCCAAGGCCGCAGAGTTGCGTGCAAACGATTTCATACCTCCCGGTTTTCGTGGCGGTGAAATGGACGGAAAGATCCAGTCCGGGAACAAAGTCCTGGTGAATGCGCAGCTCCGGGACGAAAAATGAGTGTCCCACGTCTTTGGAATGCATCAACAGATGAATTTCCTGATTAACAGGAATAGCCATTTCTGCGGTCACTATGTCGTCCTTAGATGTCGGATCGCTGGGATCGAGCCCGAAGAAATTTTCGTTCGCTTCGCTGATCAGCTCGGGACGAGTAGCTCCGAATTTCCCATCCGGCCCGGGATAGCGGAAATAGAAAGCGAATTGTCCGGCTTGGACCTGAATGGGAATGGCGTCCACCGCCGGTGCCGTGAAATATTCCTGGCCCCAAGCTTTGGCCCCAAAGATGCCGAGGGCCACAACCTCCGTGCCGACCAGAAGGAGGGCAGCAATCAGCAACCCCAGTGCGCCGCCCGGAAATGTGAGGATCTTTGCCTCTTTGCTTCGGTTTGAGTATCTCCAAATGAAGACGGCAAGTATGAACTGGGCGGCTAAAAAGGAAATGCCCGCTTCGAGCATGGTTTCGTCAAACTGCCTGTCAATCAGGGTTCCATGAGTAGAAATGTCGGGAGGTAGATCCCACTTGTGGACCACGATAGGGATGGCCGACAGGATCGCGATGAGAATAATAGTAACCGCAAACAGTTTTGCCATACCTTCTCTCCCGAGACCGACCGGTCAGCGAGCTCTCCTGAACTCCTCAACATTGGTTGCTACTTGGCCTTAAACGAGAAATTCGCGGTGGCCGGTTTGCCGGCCGCAACGGTGACCTTCTGCGTTTGTGTTCCGTATTCCTCTTGCCAAGCTGTAACCGTATAGCTGCCCGGAGGCACTCCCTTGATGGTGTAGGTCCCTTTATCGTCAGTGACCGCGTAAGGCCCTTTCACTACCACGAAGTAACCGTGCATCCACGGATGAATGTTGCATTTCACCGGAATGGCCACTTCCATATGCTGCCAAGTCTTGACGAGCGGCGGCGCGCCGGACGGTTGCGATTCATTCCAAGGAATATTCCCCGTCATGGGGTTGGGGAGCGGGTGAATGTTGTGAGTGGTCTGGTCGCTGGTCACGACTTGATACTTTTGATTCACATCCATGGGCAGCACGTGGGGTGAATACATACAACCCTTTTGATCAAATTCGGGAGGCGGTCCCGAGGGCACCTTGTCGAGTTCAGCAGGATTCAGTCCCTCGGAAATGTACAGAACCACATTTTCAAGTCCACCACCCTCACCGACAACGACGTTCTCCAAGTGGGCCGGGGCGCCGCTCGCGTGGAACTTCACACAGTAGGGATCCTTGGACATGTCGATGCCCTTCATATGGGGGGCAGTTCCGTCCAACTTCACGGTACCCGATATCTCCCCTTCAGACGGAGCGCCGCCGGTCTTTACGGAGTACAGGAGACCGCCAAACAGCAACAACAGAGCGGTTGCGCAGACATTGAGATTACGTTGTGCATTCATGTTTTGAACTCCTTTGGTTGGCGCCGTGAATTCGAAGAGATGCTCATTTGCTGGGTAATGAGCCGTCGGGATTAAGTGGCTTTAGGCCGATCTGTTTGGCAATATCCTTCTCTTTAGACTTCTTTGGTTGGAGCGAGCGGAGATAGAAGACTAAGCTCCACGCTTCATCTGGCTTGATATTGTCTGACCAGGAGGGCATCGGCGAACCGTCCAGCCCGGTCATGAATATCTTGTACAGATCCGCGTCCGTTGAGCCGCACTTGAATCGCTCATATTCGTGGAAATTGAATGCAGGGTCGGGATTGTTAAAATCGTCAACCAAGGTTGAGGACGAAGGGCCGTTGGCTCTACCGGTTACGCCGTGGCATTTCCAGCACTGTACGCGGGCAAAGACTGCTTGTCCTTGCTTTATCCGTTCAGCGGTCACTTCCGGCTCCGGAGGAATCTGTATGGGAGTGCCTGGTTTCTCGGTGACAAATCGTGGCGAGAAATGCTTCACGTAAGCAATCAAGTCGATCCGATTCTGATCTGTCAACGCGTCCCAGTGCGGCATAGCGGAAGTGTTCAAACCGCGGTGCAGTGTGCGGAATAGATCATCGTCGGTAGGCAAGGTGCCAGTGGGCGTGGAGCGGCACTTGAAAATGCCAAGGGTAAAGTTGCGTGGCTTAAAAGGCTCGATCCACGGGGCATTGATACCCTCGCCATCACCCAACTCGCCGTGGCAGCCCATGCAGTATCTTACGAAGAGTGGGTGTCCTTCGCGGGCGTGACCGGTCAGGTTACCCACGTGGGCTTCCATGTCCATCCGTTTTTCTTCGTCATACGCGGTCATCTGGGCACGAGCGGAACCTGCCGCGGTTAAGAGCAGAAGCACTGAAGCAACGAGAGGAACATGGTTCTTTAGTCGCATTCGTAACCTCTCAGAAGTCAAAGTCGAATCCAAACAACAAACTGCTGCTGGTTTCCTCGGTGAATGTGACCGGAGAAGCACCTTTTTGCCAAAGGATGGAGTATTCGCCGTGGATGGCGAAGCCGGCCCGGCTGTACATGAATGGGTTGTAGCGCACGGCAAAGGTCAACGCATTCAGGTTGCCGAGGTTACCGGGATTCGAGGAAAACGCTTGCTGGGACATGCGAATCAGTTCGAAGCGATTCAAGAAGAGCAATTGGCGGTTGGGCATATAGTGCGACTCAAATAACGCGCCGTTCCAGGAGGGCGCCTGGGCGAACGCTGGCAGTGGCATATTGGCTTGCGTGTTGGTGCCCAGGAAAACGCTGTCGTGACCCCGGAAGTACATCGTGGTTATGTCGAAATTCTTGATGTACCACATGCCGATTAAGCCGTAGCGCTGGAAACCTTTGTTTCCAATGCCGGTGCCTGGGATGCCGCCCATGCTGGTCGAGGTCACCGGGTTTCCGTTGCTATCGATACCGACAGTAGTGGTGGTCGTCAGGCTGTACTGATAAAACGTGGGTGCTTCCCCAACGTAGGCAAATCCTCCAACGCGCTGGAGCCCGAGGCTACCGACTTCGAATGCCCGGCTGGCGGCGAAAAATCCATCGTATGCTCGGCTGGTCGGCAAATTAGGAGAGCCATCGTTTGAACTCAGGAGCGAAGCGGAGACGCGTGTTCGATCGTCTTCGGAGTGACCCAACCACTCGACACCGACTTGGTTGTCACCGATGCCAAAGGAGTAAGC
The DNA here is from genome assembly GCA_963776365.1 of Candidatus Acidiferrales bacterium. Lineage (GTDB taxonomy): Bacteria > Acidobacteriota > Terriglobia > Acidiferrales > UBA7541 > Acidiferrum. Next base: position 123,494 of record CAVZMQ010000019.1, read on the forward strand.
CGTTTCAGAGGCTCCCGGCACGACGTAGGGCTGAAAATGATAGTTGTAGTACAAGCCGCCGGTGTCGGAGAGGGTCAGGATTCTCTTTTCCGACAATAAGTTATCCAGCTCAAACTTACCCATTTTGATGTTCAACCAGGGGCTGCCCCACAGGTTGTCGAATCGTGCCCAAACGGACTCGAAGTGGAAAGCGCCAGTGTTATCGGCGGATGGCAAAACATAAAAGGAAACGTCTTTGTATAGGGTTCCTGCAGTATGAAAATCCAAGCCGCTCCAATCAAACCCCTGGGTGTTTACCTTGGCCTCGCCCGCTCCTGGTCCTGCCGCCGTGTCGACCTGCGCCTTATCGACACTTTCGCGGTGCCATACCGGGGTGATGCGAAAAGTCGCGGGCCAGTATGCCGGATTCTGATAGATGGGCGAGTCGCGGTCGTTGCCGATCTGATAGCCATTGTCTTTGAACCTTTGACCAAATGGGCTCAGCATCGGCCAGGATTCGTGACACGCCGAACATGGCAAGCCGTACTTTCGCGCAAATGCAGGAATGGCGAGTGTCGCCTGGGGGCAGGCAAAGAACAGCAGAAGTATCGAGATCACGCTGGTCTGCGCGTATTTCAAGAAGACTTCCTTGCCGTTTTTTCGGTACGCCACAACCTCGCGGCATTTCCTCTTGCTAGTTACTCGATTACGGCGAGGTAGGCATGGTAGCCAATCACCGGGGTTCAGTTTCATTCTGCACTCCCCTTGAAGCATTGACTCGGCCGATTCGAAAGGACGCACCAAAAGGCCCGCCCGATTGACGGTATCGAACGGGCCTTTGGTTCAAGATCGTACAATCGCAGGAAACCCAACGAAAACCCGTTGAGCTTCCAATCCACTTTAAATTTCCGCGCTTGTATGTCGCGCTTCGCGAAACAGTTTAGTGACCGGGTATAAAGCCCTCATAAACTTGGAATAAGGCCACCCTAAATTCCATCGCACAAAAGTTTTTGTTTTTATAAGAATGGGCTTGCAGGATTTGACAGCGAGTGGGCCTTCGCGTTAACAAGAATGCTGTTAGGAATGACCATGATTCACGGGAACATCACTTCCGCGGAATTGCGCACCGCAAAATTCCTCTTAAATTGTTGGATTTTACTAATATTGGTCGTCATTCACGCGAAAACGCCTGTTCTGGCGATGCCTCCCACTGAACTCACCACACCGGGGATTGTCCGCGAATTTACCGCGCCCATCGGCGACGTTCGCCAGGCGGTCATCTCCGTACAAAAAGATCAGATCATCCACGGCACCAAGGTCTTCGACCGGGAACCGACACTGAACGGCGCTGAAGCTGTTGCCTCCACTCCTCTTTTCGATCCGTGGGAAGGCCCCGGAGAGGTCTACTACAAGATTCGGGCAGAGGCGATCGCTCCTCGGCACTTTCTAGCTACCGCGGATCTGGGCACCATCGCGGTGCGCTATGTGGTTATACCCGTCAACGAACTGCGCACTCGCGTGAAAATTGATGCCGTGTATGTTGAGACCTACCGCAAGACCGTCCATCCTTCCGACGGCAACGTTGAAAAACTCGAAATGACCGAGGTCAAGGATACTCTGGAATCGCTGCAGCAAGCCGCGGCCGACGCGGCGGATGCGCGCCGCCGCATGCTCAGCGCCGAACTCGTTCGTCAAAGCTATGCCCGGCAGCGCGAGGATGAGTCCAACCGACTCGCCAACGCCCACACCAGCGAAAAAGAAATGGAGCAGGAGATTACCTCCCTGCGCCACGAGGTGGAACGCCGCGTCAAAGCTCCGGGCGCGGACCTGAAAGCGGCGCCATTTAAGTCTGCCGCCAATCTCACCACTCTGGGGGCGTTCACGGAGGTGGTGATTCTGATTGTCAGTCCCAATTGGCTCGGCGTCGAAACACCTGACGGCCAGCGCGGCTGGCTCGCTGTCGAACAATTGGAGCAGTTACCGTGAGCAAACTGCTTCGCCCCGTACTGTGTACCTTGTTCGCCGTGCTCGTGGTCACAGGTGGCGCCGTCGCTCTTCGTGCCCAGGCGGTTCCGTATGCCGGTAGTTATCCTTTTCCTACAGCCAGTGTCGATCAAGCCTTGAAGGATTTGCAGGCATACTCGGGCCAAAAAATCCCCATTCTCGATGGTTTTGTTGCCAACGTCAGCAAGCCTCTGGATCAGTACGAACGAGGCTTCTATCAGTTTTCCATCGAGCTGCTCCCTGGAAATTCCGGCTCGACCATAGTTCGCCTCACGGCAAAAATCACCGCGTGGTATGCCGACCGTGATGTCGCCAAATCCGGATATGAAGTACTTCCGTCGAATGGGCGCCTGGAGTTGGACTTGCTCGATCGCTTGCGGGAGAAGCTCACCGGCAAACCGGTGGATCCTCCGGCTACTCTGCAAACCAACGTGCAAGCGCCGCGCCCGAAACTCGATCTCACCGGCGTCCCTGGGGTCAGTATCACTCCGCCGCCTGCGGTGGAAAAAACTCCCGACGAAGTATCCGCGCTGCGCAACCAGCGCGTACTGGCAGAGCGTCACGTGCAGCAACTCACTGCGGAATTGACCAATCTAAAGGAGATTCAGCACAATCAAGCACATCCGCAAAACCTGGTAGTTGTTACGAAATCCGGAACCCCAGTGTACGCAAAGCCCTCCGAGCAATCGCGCCTTCTATTTCCGGCCGCCAACGATGATGAGTTCGAATTTCTGGACGCCGATGGCGGCTGGATTCACGTCACCATTTCGGGAGACTCCCGCGGCTACATTCGAGAGAGCGGCGTGCTCTTGCCGGACTATGTTGCCGCTAAGCTGGAGAAAGAAGACCATAGCCTTGAAGAGAAGTTCCCCGGGTTCCGTGTGGAACACGAGGAGATGAGTAGCTTTCCGGGCGAATGGTCCGTGCTGAAAGGCAAAATGGTGAAAATCTATACGATCCAGCCCATCTCCCAAGATCCCAAGGAATCCGGCCCAGCGGTGCGCTTGGAGTATTCCCTCGCGCTGTTCCAAAAAGGCCTAAAGGAATCCGCTTCCGTCACGCCCACTCCTGAGGGAGTGGTGGTCATCTTCGATGCGGCGGACGGTGGCATCGCCAGTTCTTCATTAGACTCCATTAAAAAGCTTTCATCCGGCGCACTGCCCCGTGCGGCCTTCTGGTCGCAAGCCTATCTCGATCCCATCGAGGCGTTTCGTCCATCGAGCAACTGAGCAACCCCTAGGCAAAGGGGAAGTTTCAGCTTGCGTTGGCTCCAATCCCGCTACCCGCGAAAGAACGAGTAGCACTCGCTTCATCCGGATGAATGTCAAAGACTTTGTGCATGCTGGTAGCGTTCAGTAGCTCACTGACCATTTTGCTGATATTGGCCAGCTTCAACTGCCCGCCCTGCTTGCGAATGGCCATGTGGGTGCGCACGATTTCTCCCATGCCAGAACTGTCAACGTAATCGACTTCCTTGAGGTTGAGGACTACCTTCTTCGTGCCGTCGGCAATCAAAGAGGCGACGGTCTCTCTCAATTTCGTTACCCCTTCGCCAAAAGCGATTTTCCCTCGGGCATCGATTATGGTCACATCTCCGGTTTTTCGTGTAGTAGTTTCAGGCTTCGAGGCTGTGGGAGCCTGTTTGCCCAGGCTTAGCTTGTCGAGGACGCCGCATGCTGTCGCAGCTACTTCTTTGAACTCAGTGCGAACGACGATGACAGAACGCCCCTGTTTCAATACCTCCAAAAGGTAGGCCCCTTCTTCGCCTGCCTTCTCGGGGACGGTCGCCTCAGGTGCGCCGGGATCATGCGAAATGCCCTTGGCAAGAGAGCCGCCTGCCTTGGACCCCAAATAGCCGAGCAGCGCCGCTCCTCCGACCCCCAAGGCAAAAACCTGCCCGAAGCCTGGAATCAGGGCCAAAGTGGCACCCACAACGGCAGCGGTGGTTCCCAGCGCTCCGCCAATGAAGCCACCGGCATAAGTTCCAATTTCCTTACCAAAGCTCATGGCTTCACTTTCAGAACGAGTCAAAAAAATAATGGATTCCTGCGGAACATGCTTTTGCAGCAATTCTTTGACTGCTGCCTCAGCATTTTCGCGCGAATCGAATACACCAATCGCAGTTTCCATCCGATCCTCCTTCGAACCTACTATACGTCTCTTCGCGCTCACGCGAACCAAGGACCGACATTTCAACATCCGAGAACTTTCGCGTCGCAAAATCTGCTCCAAAACCAGGTATTTGTCAAGAAAGAATGAGCCTTTTGAAAGAGGGGTGCGCGAAACTGCTGTAGTTCTTGAACTGAGAACCCTGCGCAAAGATCCACACTAATGGCAGAAAGGGTTGAAAACAGGCGAAATCGTAGAAATGGTCAGTATGCCTGCGGTCGATATCCTTGAGAAAATTGCCTGGATACCGAAACAGCCGGGGTGAACATCCCACCCTATCCGCCGTTCTTGATTATTCCTTGCTCCTGAAGGCGAACTTTGCGCTGCGCGGAGCGGGATAATCCTACCGGCTGCAAGCGACTGCTCAAGCATGCGCTTCGGAAGGTCCTTTCTTCCGGTAATGCGTCACAGCCTCTTGTTCAGCTCACACCTTAGAATGGGTGTTTGTATTTGCGTTCCAAATAAGCAGGAATACGTCTCTTCTCGCGGAAGGGTGAGCCTATGAGTCTTAGCCAACTGGCCCGATCCCTCAGGGAATCGGCCACTCTCAAACTGAACGAAACCGCAGCGCTCTTGCGCGAAAAAGGCGAACCGGTCATTCATCTCGGCGGGGGCGAGCCCAAGAGCAAGGCGCCTCTCGACGCAGTGATCAATTGCACCGCGCTCCTCAACACCGGTGAAGTGCGCTACACCGCGCCTGACGGGATCCCCGCGTTGAAGAAAGCCATCGTGCGCTATACCGAGGATCACTACAAAAAAGTAGTGCACGCAAAAAACATCATCACCTCCGGGGGTGCCAAGCAGGCCCTCATGGTTCTGCTGCACGCGATCCTTGATCCCAAAGAAGAGGTGATTTTTCCTGCCCCCTACTGGGTCAGCTATCCGGAAATGGTCAAACTCGCGGGTGGCGTGCCCGTCATCGTCAAAGCCGAAGACGGCACCTTCTTTCCCACCGTCGATGAAATCACAGCGGCCGTGGGTCCCTACACCAAGGCCATCATCCTCAATAGCCCCAACAATCCTTCCGGCGTCATGTATCCCAAGGAGTTCATTCAGGAGATGGTGGAGTTCTGCGAAAAGAAAAGCATTTATCTGATCATGGACGACATTTACAACCGCCTGACCTTCGACCACCACGCCGCGCCCATCTGCTACGACTACATGCAGTGCGGCCTGGAAGAATCGAAGCTAGTAGTCATCAATGGCGTTTCAAAAATGTACGCGATGACCGGCTTCCGTATCGGCTGGGCCGTAGCCAATCAGCGGTTAATTACCGCCATGGCCACCATCCAGTCGCAACAAACCTCGGGTCCTGCGGCCCCTTCGCAGTGGGCGGCCGTTGGCGCGCTCAACGGGGTGCAGTCCCCGGTCGAAAGTCTTCGCATGACCCTCGAAAACAATCGCAACGTCATGATCGATCGGCTGAACGCCTTTGACGGCGTGAAGGTCCACAAACCGGAGGGCACCTTCTACTGCTTCCCGGACTTTTCGGCGTACGAAAAAAACTCCCAGAAACTTTCAGAATTTCTGCTCGACAAAGTCCGCGTGGTCACGGTTCCTGGGAACGAGTTCGGCTTCGACGGGCATCTCCGCCTCAGCTATTGCGGCGCCGCGAAAGACATTACCGAGGGCCTCGAGCGCATCAAATGGGCGCTCGACCCCAATTCCGCAAATGAACTCTACCTCGGCGACCACAAGCTCGTGAGGGACTGGCTATGAACATCTACCTCGACGTGCAATCCCCGGCGGTGAAAGAAGCCGGCAAACTCGCCAGCAGCTACGGCCTCGCCAATCACGGGCTCGTCAATCTGCGCCGCGCCTATTGGAATCTCCCTACGCCGGCCCTCTACGAAGAAGCCATCTTCCGCTCCGAAGGAACGCTCTCCCATCTTGGTCCGCTGGTGGTCAATACAGGAAAGCACACCGCGCGCGCTGCGGCCGATAAATTCGTCGTCCGTGAAGAGTCCACGGAAAATAAGATCTGGTGGGGCGAATATAACCGCCCATTCACCGGCGAGAGTTTCAGCGCACTGCTCACGCGCCTGCAAGGCTATCTGCAGGGCCGCGACGTGTTCGTCCAAGATTGCTTTGCCGGTTCGGACCCCGACTATCGCCTGCCCGTGCGTATCATCACGCAGAAGGCGTGGCATTCACTGTTTGCGCGCACGATGTTCCTAAAAATTCGCAACAGCGATGCGCTCCAGCACCACGTTCCCGAATTTACAGTTATCGCGGCGCCGGGTTTTCAAGCTTCGCCCATGACGGACGGCACGCGCAGCGAGACCTTCATCATCATCAATTTCCGGGAGCGCCTGGCCATCATCGGGGGCACCAGTTATGCCGGCGAAATCAAAAAGACCATTTTCACCGTGCTGAATTTTCTGCTTCCGCTGCAGGGCGTGCTCTCCATGCACTGCTCCGCCAATGTGGGCGCCGCTGGCGATGTAGCCATCTTCTTCGGCCTCTCCGGCACCGGCAAGACTACCCTTTCCGCCGATCCTAAGCGCCGCCTCATCGGCGATGACGAACATGGCTGGAGCGATAACGGCGTTTTCAATTTCGAAGACGGTTGCTACGCCAAAGTGATTCGTCTATCGGAAGATGCTGAGCCGCAAATTTACGCCTGCACCCGCCGCTTCGGCACCGTTCTGGAAAATGTTACCTTCGATCCCGTTTCCCGGCACTTGGACCTGAGCGATTACACGGTCACCGAAAATACGCGCGCCGCTTATCCGCTCTCCTATATCGACAACCATCTGCCCGAAAAGCGCGCTGGCCATCCCCAAAACGTCGTCTTCCTCACGTGTGACGCTTCCGGTGTGATGCCGCCTATTTCCAAACTAACACCCGATCAAGCCATCTATCATTTCATTTCCGGCTATACCAGCAAGATAGCCGGGACTGAAATTGGCCTCGGCATCGAGCCGCAAATGACCTTCAGCGCCTGCTTCGGCGGTCCGTTCATGGTCCATCACCCGCTCGCGTACGCTGAATTGCTGAAGAATAAAATTCAAAAGCACAACGCGCACGTCTGGCTGGTCAACACCGGCTGGACCGGTGGTTCCTTCGGAGTCGGCAAGCGCATCAGCATTCAGCACACCCGCGCATTGCTCAACGCCGCACTCAATGGCTCGTTGCTCCACGTTGCGTACAAGAAGGACCCTGTCTTTGGTTTTGATATGCCCACGCAGTGTGAAGGCGTGCCGCCGCAAATTCTCGATCCAGTCAACACCTGGCCCAGCCGCGAGGAATACTTCCAGAAGTACGACGCGTTGGCCGCCCGATTCATCGAGAATTTCAAGCTGATGATCGCCGAATGTCCCGAGCACATTCGCGAAGCCGGTCCCAGCCGGCTCTCCAGCGCCCGTGTCCGCTAAGTGGCTCCAATCTCAGAGCGCACAACGGGTACCGGTGGTGGCGTGTGAGCTGCGGAGTATGGGAGGATATCCCGTACCTTGTCAGGAGAACACCATGTCTGAACCAACGAGAGAAGAACTGCTGGCGAAAATCGCCGAACTTGAGAAGAAGGGCGAAAGGCCCAAGAAGGGCAGCCTGGAATTTCGTGTGGGCGAAAAAGGTGGTGTCAGCGTCTATGGACTGGGGAGGTTCCCGGTGACGCTGTATTACGAGCAGTGGCTCCGGCTGCTGGAAGTGTCCAATGATCTGCGGGCTTTCCTGGAAGAGAACAAGCACCGGCTGAAGCTCAAGGACCAAAACGGCTGACTTGAGAACAGGCGTGAGGCCGCACCCCGGAACGCTAAGGACCACTGGTAGGAGCAACAGACCGCCTCGGAAGACGGTCCCCATAAAGCCAGGTTCTACAAGCGAACCAACCGGGTCAATCGTGGTGGTGCATGGCGAAAATTTTCGCAGTGGAGTCTTCGTAGGGGTAGACGTGTACCATCCAGCCGAAGATGACGGGATAGAAGGTGCCGCCGGCGGCATCGCAGGCAGCTTGCGTGGTGATGGAGCCGCGCAGGCCAAATTTCATCCAGTCAGCGTGACGGCGATTGCCTTTCGGGGGCATACACAGATTGGTGTGCAAGTGCCAGGTGGCGATGCTTAGCGGGACGCGTTCGTTGAGCTGATCTTCGGTGGCGCGCTTGGGCATGGTATACATCGCTCCCACCAGTTCGTAGCCGTCCCCGGTTTTCTTGTAGAGCAGGGAAGTGGGACGGGCGGGATCAAAGGTAAAGGCCTCCAGGAATCCGTTCGCGTAATTGGTGAAGTGGTATTCCTGCTGCGGAACATTCGGCATGAAGATTTTGTAGCCCTCGTCTAAAGCCACGTGGTAGTCCTTGTATTTCTCAATGGCGGCGCGAAGCTGCTCCACGATTTCATTGGCGCGCTCCTGATCTTCAACGGTGACGGTGCGAGGTGAGGTCATGTGCATGTGCGGAGTATCGCCATGATGCATGTGCGCCATATCGACCATGGCATTGTGCTCGCCAACGGAGGCGTCGTCCGGGTCCATGGACATTCCGGGCATGCCGGCGTGGTCTCCGCTTTGTGGATCCTGAACCATCTCCGGGGTGCCCAATGCGACGACGGGAGCATGATGGCCGGGAATCGCGGCGAGCAAAACGCCGACCACGCAGAGCGCGCCAATGCCGATGGCGAAGTTGATGAACATTTGGCGGAGCGTCTTACGGGCAAACATGAATCCTCATTTTCCGAACTGCAAGTGAAGCGGCCCTCAGCGGCCGAAGCCCCAGCTGTTCTGCGGCACTTACGGCATGGTTAAAGCGGGCCCTGATGCAAAACGTTAATTCCGTTACAGGGCTTCTATTTCATGATACGAAGGCGCCTGTACATAGCTTACGGAGTATTTGCCGGGAAGTTCCCAATGAAAACTGTCCGGGTGGACAGGAACAAGAGCAATTCCCAGTTGCCAGCTGACCGAGCCGTTGGAATCGGGCATGTTAAACTGGCAGGCATTGTGAAATCCGAATCGATTCAGGCGATTAAGGGACTTTCGGGCGCCCTGGAACTGCCAGGGGATAAGTCGATTTCGCATCGCTACGCCATGCTGGCGGCGCTGGTGGATGGTACGAGTGAGCTACGCAACTTCGCAGCGGCGCGGGATTGCCACAGCACGCTCGCATGCGTGAAATCGCTGGGCGCGGGCGTTCAGGTTGAAGGCTCCACGGTGCGAGTGACGGGACGCGGGTTGCGAGGACTCAAGAGTTCCTGGCGCACGTTGGATGCCGAGAACTCCGGCACCACAATTCGATTGCTCTCGGGAATCCTGAGCGGGCAAGCGTTCACAACGAAAATTACCGGCGATGCTTCGCTACAGAAGCGCCCGATGAAACGGGTGATGACGCCGCTGCGGGAGATGGGTGCGGATATCCGTGGACGCGATGAGAATTTTCCACCGCTGGAAATTCACGGAGGCAAGCTGCGGGGCATTCATTACGAGATGCCGATGGCCAGCGCGCAGGTGAAATCCGCGGTGCTGCTCGCGGGACTTTATGCCGAACGCGAAACTGCGGTTACCGAGCCGGCGGCTACGCGCGATCACACAGAGTTGGCGCTCGAGGAGTTTGGCGCGCCGGTTCAAAAAAAAGGTCGCACCATTTCGGTGCAAGGGCTGGTTTCTGGGGCGAATGGTACCGGCGCGCTGCGCCCGGTCTCCGCGGATATTCCCGGGGATCTTTCTTCGGCGGTTTTCTTTGTAGCGGCGGCTTCGCTGTTGCCGGAGTCGAATTTGTACATAGCGAACGTCGGGCTAAATCCGACGCGTTCGGCGATTCTGGACTTTTTCAATCAAATGGGCGCGGCAATTTCTATTGTGAATCTGCACACGAAACATGGGGAAGTCGTAGGGGATTTGTCAGTGAAGGGCGCGCGGCTGAAGGGAGGTCTCGTTTCCGGTGCGCTTGTTCCTCTGTTGATCGACGAATTGCCGATGCTCGCGGCGCTGGGTCCTTATACCGAGGAAGGAATTGAGATACGGGATGCGTCGGAGTTGCGGGTGAAAGAGAGCGATCGTATCGCGGCGATTGCGGAGAATCTGAAGCACATGGGCGCCCGTGTGGACGAGCGGCCGGATGGATTGCGGGTCGCGGGCCAGTCCGCAGGAGGACTGCGTGGAGCGAAGATTGATCCGCGGGGCGACCATCGTATCGCCATGGCCTTTGCGGTTGTGGGTTTGGCGGCGTCCGGGGAGACCCGGATTCTGGATGCGGAGTGCGCGGGCGTATCGTACCCAACGTTTTTTGCGGAGTTGAAACGGCTGGCGGAGTAGAAGGTAGCAGATAACAGAGCAGCCCTCGTGGAGGGCTGGTTGCTCGGTGCGAGTGGAGTTGGGTTTTGAACGATCCGGCCGGTTACCGTTTGCGACCACGCGTTGCCGCATGCAATACAGCATTTTGTAGAGTTCTACTGCGTTGCTAAGGAACGTATCCAAGGAATCGTCGGGAGCAAATTTTAGACGTCGAACGATCAGGAGATGAGTTTCCAACTCGCGGAGGGAGCTGGAGGCAATTGCTAAGAAATGGGCAAACTCCGGTCAGATCTGCAGGTCCTGGGCAGAGCGGATTCATTCGCACGTTTCTGTATGCACAATATTATTGGTTTCTGATATCTGGTATCGATCTCTGATATTGCTCATCACTGCTCGGTTTCGGGGGGGATTGTTGCCGGGGGCTTGGGCGGGGCGGGAACCTTGAATGGGGGAACTTTCGGTGGAGCGGGGAGGGCCAAAGAAGTGCGCCGCAGTTCGATGTTGCCATAGCTGGTTTTGAGTGTGATTTTTGGGCCTTTTCCTGATCCATACCTACCGGCGATGGTGGAGTCTCCCGAGGGCGATTTGACCGAGGCGAGCCCAGGAAACTCCGAATCGATATCGCAGTTGCGGCATTCCGCCAGAATCTCAAAGCTGGAGCTGCCAGGAATGGTGAGCGAGATTCCAGAGTTGGAGTTGCTGATGGTTACGTCTTCTTTGGGGGCGGAACTGAAACGCACCGTGGTTTGTGCGTTGCGATTATCGATGTTCACTTTACCGCCGGGATTCTCCACGTTGATTTCGGTATCGCGGGTCCGCAGGTTCACCAGCCCCGGCGCATCGATGAGGTCCAGATTACCGCTGCCGACTTCCAGGTGCCCGGCGAGAGCAGAGACGGTCAGGTCCGTTCGGGGCGAAACCATGCGGACGCCCTTGGCGACCCTGTCGGTGCGCACCGGACCATAAAAATCGCCTTCCACGGTGAGGCTTCCTGTGATGTCGGTGGCTTCGATCTCGCCGCCCTTACCGGAAATCTTGACGTCGCCGTGGCTATCGGAAACCTTTACGTCCCCTTTTTTCATGTCGATGGAAACTTCGCCGGTGGCACCACGCACTTCGACGTCGCCATTCTGATCGATGACGCTGACATCGTTCTGAAAGTCTGAGACGTTCACGTCCCCCTTATCGGTCCGCACGGTAAGCGGGGACATTTGCGGCACGCTAACATCCAAGTCGACACCGATGCGCGCGTCGGAGCTGTCGTAACCGCTCGGGTGCACTTCAAAGCCATCGCCGTTTTTTGTGATGTCCACGCCTATCGGCTTGGCGAGGCGATCAGCCTCGTTTTCGCTCCATGTGCGAACGTTCTTTTTCGCCGAAACGCGGATCTCGTTATCGTCGGAAGCGCGCACGGTAATATCGCCACGGACATTCCTGACCAGCACAGGCGTTTTAGAGGGAATCGGTTTGGGCGCTACATCTAAATCGAACTCGTAGTTGTCACCGGAGACATCTCCGATTATTCCGGGGATTTTTTGTTTGCCGACATCCACGGCCACTACAATTCCCATCAACGCGAGCATGCCCAACATCAGAAACACTTCACCGCCGGTGATGCCGCCGGAACTGCCAAAACGCCTCCCCGCGGTGCGCTCAAATAATTTAATGACCCCCCAAAAGATGATGAGTAGCGGCCACCAGCGGGTGAAGAATTCGCTCAGGTTTAAGTTTCCGTAGTTGTGCAGCAGAAGGAGAATGCCTACAGAGATGAGAACGAGACCGGAGAAGAGACCGCTGCCGCGCGATCGAGTATCTGCCATAGTGCGTTATTGCCCCTGCCCGGCGTATGGCCCTTGAGGGGGGACAGTCGGAGGAGGCACCACAGGTGGAGGAGGAGCGATGGGAGGGCGCACGGGTTCGACGTGACCCTCGCGCGAGGCCAGCGAAGAAGCCAACAGGATGAGGCCGATGACGACCAATACCAGCGGCCAAGTGTTACCGAAATCGAAGCGGCCGCCTTGTACTTGATGCAACAGGAAGAGAATGCCGAGGGTAATCAGGATGGCCGGACCCATCATGCCGCGGATGGTGCAGCTTTGACACCGGCATCGAAATTGCGCGCTCATGATGCTCCTTCCCTTAAACCTGTCCGCCCATACGATTGCGCAACAGCCAGACGCCAAGACCAATCAGGATGACCGGGAAAATTAACTCCCGAACGCGAAAGAAATCGAAGACACCAAAATTCCTTAGAAGGAAAAGCGCGCCAAGACCGATCAAGAGAATTGGCCCAATGGCTTTTTGCCTGGTCCAATTTTCGAGCGGGTCCTGATAATTCTGACCCGTCTGGCGGGATTTCACAGTGCGCACCGCATCGATGGCCATGTAAAAGGGGAAGACGATTAATGCGCAGATCAGGACGGCTTGCGCGCCATCGCCGAGATCCAGGTTAATGCCGAGGATTATGCCGGCAAAGATCACGATGTGCAGCAAAGCTTTGTTATATTCGCCGTTATAGATGGCACCCAGGCCGGGAATGAGGCCCAGGATGAAGGCCAGCACCGGGGCGCCCTTGTCCGCGGCGGGAGTTGTGGATAACGGCGGGGTGCCCGCGAATGCGGGCGCGTTGACGCCCTCAGCCGTGAGGGCCGGCGGGGGATCTTGCAAACCTACCACCTTCGCCAAACAATCCTCGCAATAGTACACGTCACGAACCGGCCGCACACATGCCGTACACATGGGTTTCCCACAGTTCCGGCAAAAGCCCGATGCGTCCACATCTGGATGCACCGCACATTTCATCGAAAGCTCCTCTCCAATACCGCAGGACATTGCGCTGCCAGCAATTCAACCTGCCGGCCGATTTCGTTGGCGCGATTCTGCTGTTTGGGTTGAGCGTGAGTGTGATCGTCTTTCTGTCCGGGTTGCTTATCCGGGGTGGATTGAGGAGCATTATCTTCCGGCGGCGTTTGCAATTCGTTTTCGCCCTGGCGGAGGCGGGACTGAATTTCGTAGACCACGCGCCAATCACTCACACTGCGAACAAGATGGGCATACCCGAGGTGGGCTTGCCGATCCACGTTGCGGTAGACGTTCGCGGGATGCAGGTCCGCCAACTTCGGCTTGCGGAACGAAACTCCCGAGGAATACACGACAATGATAAGTGTGGCCATCACGCTGGCGACACCGTAAGCAAACTTTGGAGTAGCCAGTCCGCGGATCAGCTTTAGAAACGCTGGCCAGCCGTTGACCGTTTCGCGCGGTCCGAGCGTTTTATCCAGGATGGAGTAGACCAGCCTTGGGGGCGCGTCCAGTTCTTCCATGGTCCGCAACTCGGTCATCAAATCTTTTACGCTGGCCAGCAGGGGCGCACATTCGGCGCAGGACTGGACGTGGGATTCGAACTCAGCGCGGTCCGGCGCTGGCAACAATCCATCCAAGTAATCGCTCAGTTGCGCTTCAATTTGGTCACATGTCCAGGTCATGGTTCGACCCCCGTGAGCAGGTAAGACTCTGCCCATAAACTTTTCCAAAAGCGATACTGTTCGCGCGTGCTCATGACGGCCTCACACCCATTTGCTGCAAAATCTTGGCCAATTCGATACGTCCGCGATTGATACGAGACTTTACCGTGCCTTCGGGCACCTCGAGCACGTGCTGAATCTCCGCATACTCCATCTGCTGCAGGTCGCGCAAGATAACGGCCTCCCGCAACTCCGGCGAAAGTTTGGTTAGGGCCGACTGCACTTGCCCGCTCAATTCGTTGAGCAGTGCTTGTTGGTCGGGCCGCCGAGCCGCCGACTCTTTACTTTCGACGACAGGCATAGCGTCATCGAGCGAGTCGGTCTGGCGGTCTCGCTTGGTGCGACGATAGTGGTCAATCAGCAAGTTTCTTGTCACGCTGGTCATCCAAGTCGCAAAGCCGCCGTGCGCCGAACGGTAACTGCCGAGAGTGCGATAGACGCGCAGAAAAACCTCCTGCGAAATGTCTTCCGCCTCCGTGCGGTTACCGACAAATCGGTAGCACACATTAAAGATGCGGCGCGAATGGCGGCGCACAAGTTCCTCCCAGGCCGAGCCATCGCCCTGGAGGCAACGCTGGACCAGTTGGGCATCCTGCTCCAAGCTTCCTTAGCCCCATTCTCCAGTAAGCTGCTCAGGCATAACCCCTTAAAACGGCTACTCGGCCTGTCATATAATGGAACGTAAATTGCCCCGTAAATGTTCCCCGCCACAGGCGACCCCAACCGACCTACCTAGCGGGCATATTACTCGGGTGTAGCGAGTGAAACAAGGCCTTGCAATTGAATTGCTTACCATGCTTGACGGGCTGGGGCTTCCCCAGTAGGCTCGCTAAATATGCCTTTCAAGTCGAGGAAGTCCTGGCTCCTGGCCGTGGCGGCGCTGGTGGTCGCTTTTCTGGTGTATCGCTCGCGTACCCTATTTCATTTTAGCGACTTCAGCGGCGCTAAGGTGTGGGAGGCAGTGCGCAGCGCCAATTACCTTTACCTATTGCTCGCGCTCGTCACCATTTACGGGTGCTACGCCGTTCGAGCCTGGCGTTGGCAACGGTTTCAAGCGCACGTGGGCCCAGCAAACTTCTGGAATATTTATGGCATGAACCTGGCAGGGTTCGCCGCGCTTTTTCTACTGGGGCGTGCGGCCGAGCCGGTGCGCCCGTTGCTGATTTCCCGCAAGGACAAAATCCCGCTGGCGGACACCTTTGGAGTGTACGCGCTGGAGCGCATTCTGGACGCAGCCTCGACTGCGGTGCTGGCCTCCATAGGTCTGCTGGTATTCGAATCTTCAGGGCATCTTGTGGAGCAAGGGACAGGCACGGCGTTTGAAAAGGCCGCGCGTACAGCGGGAATGGCGTTTTCGGTTAGCGCGGTTGTGGCCATCGTGGGGCTGATTTACTTGCGGTTGCACGGGTCGGCGGTTCTGGAGCGCCGCATGGAGGGATGGCTTCCGCGTCATGGATGGCGAGCGAGCGTGGCGCGTATCCTTCTGGGTTTTTCCCGAGGAGTGCAGACGATACGAAGTTGGGGAGATGTGTTTGCGGCGGTATTTCTGTCCCTGATCCACTGGACGCTGGTGGTGCTCTGCTATTATCTGGTGACCAAGAGCTTTGGCGGAAGGCTGGGCACGCTTACGTTCACGGATGCGATGGTGGTGCTGGTATTCACCATGGTGGGGTCTGCGGTGCAATTGCCCGGAGTGGGTGGTGGGGCTCAGGCGCTTTCGATTGTGGCATTCACTCACCTATACGGAGTGGAACAAGAAACGGCGGTGGTCGCAGCGATGGTGCTGTGGGTGGTCACCTTTGCGGCGTGCAGTATTGCCGGAGTGCCACTGTTATTTAGAGAAGGGCTCTCGCTGGGCGAACTGCGGCGAATGCGTCAGGGAGAGGATGCAGAAATCGATGCGGAGATTCTGGAGCATCCTTCCTCTACGTCCACGCCTTCGTCCTCATCCCCGCGCGGCTAGCGACATCCTCTAAGGCGCGGCCTCCGGGCATTTCTGCTATTCTCTTGGTTAAGCATCAGGAGAATTCCTCGAGTGAAGTGTCCGTTTTGTGCGAATCTCGACGATAAGGTAATTGACTCTCGCGAAGGCCGCACCGGCGACACGATTCGCCGCCGCCGCGAGTGCCTGAAATGCTCCCGCCGGTTCACGACCTACGAACGAATCGACGAAATTCCGTACATGGTGATCAAGAAGGACGGACGGCGCGAGCGCTTTGAGCGCCAGAAAATACTGCAGGGATTATTGAAGGCGTGCGAGAAGCGCCCGGTTCCGACACCGAAGCTCGAATCCATTGTGGATGAGATCGAAGGCGTGGTGCACGAAGCCACGGAGAGGGAACTGACGACCACAGAAATCGGTGAGATGATCATGCACCGGTTGAAGAAATTGGACAAGGTGGCGTATGTGCGGTTTGCCAGCGTGTACATGGATTTCAAGGATGTGCAGGAATTTATGTCCGAGTTGAAGAATCTGCTCAAGGACCGCGTGGTCAAGAAGTAGAAAATCGAGAGTTCACAGTCGCGGGCCAACCGTCGAAGACAAGGATTCATTTGGCCTCGCATCCCCAAGGAGCGATACATGTTTTTTTGGTGCTTACTTGTAGCGCCGGCTTGCTTGCCGGCTTCGATCTGACCTCTGAGGCGCCCGTCGCGGCGAACTGAACCGCTCACCAGATGCGGACGCGGTCCGGCGGGGCCAAGTACAGTTTATCGCCAGGCTGCACTTGGAACGCCGGATACCATGTGTCGATGTTGCGAACGGTGTCGGCGCGATAAGGGGCCGGCGCGTGAGGATCGGTCAGGACCTGCTGACGCAAGGCGGCTTCGCGTTCCTTGGATCCCCAGTTCTGCGCAAAGGCGATGAAGAACTGTTGATCGCCGGTGAAGTTGTCTTGCCTGGGCGCCGGTTTCCCGTTTAGACCAGCGTGGTAGCCGTCATACGCTGCCGATAGCCCCGCGACATCGGCAATATTTTCCGCCAGCGTCTGCTTGCCGTTGACCGAGAGGTCGGGGAAGGGTTTGTAGGTATCGTACTGCGCTGCCAGCCGGGCGGTGGCTTCTTCGAAATGTTTGAGGTCCGCGGCGGTCCACCAATTGCGGACGCGTCCTTTGGAATCGAAGGCGCTGCCTTCCGTGTCGAAGGTATGGCTAATCTCGTGACCAATCACCGAACCGATGGCGCCATAGTTGACCGCGTCGGGAGCATCAGGATCAAAAAACGGAGGCTGCAGAATCGCCGCGGGAAAATTTAAGGCATTTTGCAACGGAAGATTCACCGCGTTGACGGTTTGCGGGGTCATAGACCACTCCTTGCGATCCACGGGCTTGCCGAGGCGCGCCACATCTTTCTGGTAGTCGAACATCCTGCCGCGCCAGATGTTGCCGAAAATGTCGTCGGGCTTCACTTCGTAGCCGGAATAGTCCTTCCAGGTTTCCGGATAGCCAACACCCACGTACAACGTTGTGAGTTTCGCTTGCGCCTCGGCTTTGGGTGGAGGGATCCATCCAGGTGAGCGCGTCGATGCGCTCGCGGAAAGCAGCGATCAGATTCGAAACCATGGCTTCAGCGCGGGCTTTGGCTTCCGGCGGAAAATAGCGCTGCGCATAAATCTTGCCAACTTCGTCGCCGAGGAAGCCGTTAACGACCGCGACACCGCGCTGCCAGCGGGGCGCTGTTGTTGGGCACCGGTCATCGTTTCTCCAAAGAAGGCGAAGCGCTCATCCGAAAGGGCCTTCGGGAGCACGCCGGCGTAGGCTTCCACTTCGTGATAGGCCAGCCAGTCTTTCCACGAGTCGAGAGGAATGGAGGCGACCAGCGCAGATTCACCGACGAAGGCGCTGGGTTGCCACACGATGAAACTGGCTTGTTGCGTGAGGCCAGCGCCGCGAAAATACTCGGACCACTCGAGTCCCGGGGCCTTGATGGCGAAACCGGATTGGGCCCAAGTATTGTTGGCTTTGTGAATGTCCTCATTTTCCGCCAGGGTGAGATGCTTTTTCGGCAATAGCGCGCTCGAGTTCCACGATGCGTTTTGCGCGCGCGTCGGCGTCCGTAAATCCAGCAAGTTTGAGCATAGTGGAGACGTGGGTCTCATACGCGCTGCGGATCTGCTTCATATGCTCGGTGGGTGCCAGATAGTACTCGCGATTCGGTAACTGCAAACCACCTTGCAGCAGGTAGGCTGCATAGTGCTCGGAGTCGTTGAATCCCGGCGCTACCCAAAGACCGAAGAGATTCGGGGTATGAAAGTTCGTGTTGTTCAGGGCATCGACATCGGCACGAAGTGTTTTTCCAAGGACGAAGGCCAATGCTCGTTTATCTTTTATGGCGGCGATGGCGTCCAGGTGCGGCTTTAGTGGTATAAGGCCTTTTGTTTCGATACCGGCTTCGTCCAGGTAGGAGTTGTAGAGGTCCGCGATTTTCTTGGAACCGGAGCCGGCCGCGGAGGTGCCTTTTGCCGCTTCTTCGATCAGCGCCGCGGTGCGCTTATTGCTAATTTCGTCGAGCTTCGTGAACCCGCCGATCGCGGCACGGTCGGGGGGATCTCCGTGCGCTTGATCCAGTTGCCGTTGGCATACAAATAGAAATCATCACCCGGTTTGATCGCCGGATCCATGTTCGCGACGGCCATGCCATGCGTTTCCGGCTTAGCCGTTTCCTGCGCGCGAAGAGTCAGCAGCACTAAAGTTGTCGCAACTACCACAACACTGGATACGATTAACTTTGAAGATTTGCTGGTGGAATGCATCGTGGTGCTCCCTGGACGCAACACAGCTTCTGGGCCAACTGTTGAGTATAGACGCTCCGTGACGATGCAAGGTAGTGCTGGTAGGTGTGTGTGGGGATCCGGTCGTCTTTATTCGCGTTATACTTTGGGCGCCATGCCCGCGATTATTTCCATGCTGCGCGGCGTCAACGTCGGCGGCCACAATGTAGTTAAAATGGAAGCGCTTCGCGGTCTGTATGAGTCCGTGAAGCTGAAATCGCCAAAAACTTTCGTGCAGAGCGGCAATGTTGTCTTTCTTTCGAAGGAGACGAATTTGCAGTCGCTGTCGCGGCGCATCCAGGAAGCGATTGAGAGTAACTTCGGTTTTCGCCCTGACGTGATTCTGCGCAGTTCGCGGGACATGCGCCACGTGATTGCGAGAAATCCCTTCGCGGGCCGGCACGGAATTGAGCCTGGTAAGCTGCAGGTAATGTTTCTCGCTTCAGAACCTGCAGAACAAGCCCGCGAGAGTCTCCTCAAGCTGGATACCAAGGGCGAGGAACTCCACTTCCGTGCCAGTGAAGTCTATATTTATTTCCGCAATGGCATGGGTAAAACGAAACTATCCATGCTGGCGGTTGAGAGGGCACTGAGCAGTTCTTTTACGGGACGCAATTGGAATACGGTGACGAAGCTGATGGAGCTAGCCGAATCTCTGGAAAAATCGGCTTGATTGACGGCCGAATTAGAAACCGGGCGGCCTCTCGTTTACCACGTTGAATGCTCGTTCCAGAGCAACACCCGCTTGGCCTACGGTGCCCTCGTCGAATAGCCTGCCGATCAAGGTTATTCCGTGTGGAACACGGCGGGGTGGGGTGAACTTTGGAATCGGGCGAGACGGATTCGGGGCCCAGTCGGTTCGCGCTTCCGCTACCTCAACAAAACCGGCACGCATGGTCAGCGAGGGGTGGCCCGTGTTGTTGGTTATGGTCAGGATGTCATCCCGAAGAGAGGGGACCAGCAGCAGGTCCACTTTTTCGAATACGCGAGCCATTTCTTCGCAGACTTTGCGGCGGAAACGATCGGTTTGCACGAAATCGACCGCGGACAAAAAGCGCGCCTGGCGGAAAATGTTGGGCCATGCATCGTAAGTCTGCTCGCGCAATTGGCTGAGGCCGCCGCTCAGAGTGAGTTCTTCGAAAGCCGCCGCTCCTTCCGCGAACAAAATCAAACTGAGCGAATCGTAGGGCCACTCCGGGAGGCTGACCTCGACGGGTTGCATGCCGATCTGTTTCACAGTTTCCAGGGCCATGCGATCCACGTCGGTTGCAGGGGCCTGTTTCATCCAGGCGGGGAAATACCCTACGCGCAGGCCCTTAATGCTGGCGTTGGCGTCGAAGGTCAGGGTGCTGGGCACGCTGGACAAATCGCCGGGATCGGGGCCGGAGATGGCGTTCAATACCAAAAGCGCATCTTCCACGCTTCGGGTCATTGGGCCTAGTTTGTCGAGCGACCAGCACAGGGTCATGGCACCGGTGCGAGGGACACGGCCATAGGTAGGACGGAGACCCGTGACGCCGCAACGCATGCTGGGGCTGACGATGCTGCCGCCGGTTTCGCTGCCGATGGAAAAACCCACCAAGCCCGCGGCGGTGGCTGCTCCGGGTCCGGCACTGGAGCCAGATGCTCCTTCTTCGAGCAGCCAGGGATTCATCGTTTGGCCACCGAACCAAATGTCGTTCAAGGCTAGCGCGCCCAGACTTAGCTTTGCGACCAACACAGCGCCGGCGGCGTGCAGGCGTTTCACCACTGCGGCGTCGTCTTTGGGAATGCGGTTGCGGTAGGGTTCCGCGCCGTAGGTGGTAGGGATACCAGCGGTGTCGAGCAGATCTTTGCCGCCCCAGGGAATGCCGTGGAGTGGCCCACGATGATGACCGGCAGCAATTTCAGCATCGGCTTGTTTGGCCTGCTGTAGCGCGAGGTCGCGCGTCAACGTGATTACGCAGCGGAGCTTGGGATTGTATTGCTGGAGACGGGATAGGTAGATTTGAGTCAGGCGTTCCGAAGTAAGTTCCTTCTGCTCCATCCAACGGGAAAGCTTCGTTACCGGTGCAAACGCGATGTCTTCCTCGTTCGCGGGCAAGGGGCCGGCTTCGTTCTTGCTGCGTACGAAACGGTTTGTCCCGGACACGACGTGCTGACCCGGCATTGTGCTTTCGTAGCGAGAAAACGGCGCCAGGGTCGACTCCAGCGCGACCTTGCGTGGACCGGCACGGCGTTCATAGAGTGCAGCCATGTTGCCCCGCCAACTTGTGGCTGCTTGGGAACACTCGTCTCCTGTCATTTGGATCTGGACTAGCTTTTCGGCTTCTACAAACGTTTTCGGGGACACTTCAGGGCCGACAGACGGGCCGGTGCCAAAAGCGGGCGGGGCTCCCGCGGGCTGCTGCTGTCCTGGATCCTGGTCGCTGGCGATGACCGCCGCTGGCGGCGCGGCTGCACCGAGAAGTCCCGCGGCCACGCCGATGGATGCTTCCGTTAGGAATTTCCTCCGAGTCTTGCGCATCAGTTCCCCCCGGTGCGCCATTCTATCTGAGTCTTTGCGAGTGGGGTGGTATGATTCCCACGATGAACATGCTAATTCGCTTTTTAAGTGGTGTAGCTGTTCTGATTCTGGTCGTTCCGGTTCTGCTGCTTTGCCAAACGGTGGACCCCGCGAAAGCAGCGACTGTTTTACACGCGGCACGCTTGCTAGAAATCGATACCGGGCAAATCGTTACGCCGGGTGAAGTATTGGTGCAGGGCGACCGCATTGTGGAAGTGGGATCCTCGGTGAAGCACCCGTCTGGGGCGCAGGTAGTCGATCTTGGCGACACCACGTTGCTGCCGGGCTTGATCGACGCGCACATCCATCTGTTCCTGCATCCGGGCGCTGAGGACCTGCAAACCGTGGAAGAGTCGATTCCCCAGCGCACGATCATGGCCACGCTCGCGGCACGCGATGACTTGATGGCGGGGTTTACTGCTGAGCGCGACATGGGGACCGAGGGCGCGGGTTCGGCCGACACTGCGGTTCGCAATGCGATCAACGAGGGGAAGATTCCCGGCCCGCGGTTGAGAATCAGCGGTAATGCCATCGATATTCTCGGCGGCCACGAAGATGCTATGGCCTTCAATCCCGAGCAACACATTTTTTCCAATGCCACGTATGCAAACTTTGCAGACCAACTTGTTACCGTGATTCGGCAGCAACTCAAAGAGGGCGCGGACTTCATCAAGATTTACGAAACCGGGCCGGATTCACAATGTGGCAACCGGCTTTTTTGTACGCCTTATCAATACAGCGAGACGGAGCTGGCGGCCGCGGTGCAGGAAACGGCTCGTGTGGGGAAACACGTGGCGGTGCATGCCACCGGCGATCCGGGGGCATTGTATGCGGCGCAGGCCGGGGTCGCGTCGGTTGATCATGCCTATCAGTTGAGTGATGAAACTATGCGGCTGATGAAGGATAAGCAGATTTTTGCGGTGCCCACGTTTGCGATAACGGAATATTTTGCTGAGCACGCAACGAGTCCGGCGGGGGTACAACGGGAGAACGCGTTGCAAGATCTGCACGTACGCGAATTTCGCAAGCAACTGGCCGCAGGTGTGCCGATGGCGGTGGGCTCGGATGTGGGACCATTTCCCCACGGAACGCAGGCCCGCGAGTATGTGCTGATGGTGCAATATGGGATGAAACCCGTGGAGGCGTTGCAGGCGGGGCTGCTGAATGGCGCGAAACTTCTGGGCTGGCAGAATGAAATTGGGGAGCTGAAGGCTGGATATTTTGCGGATGTGATCGCGGTGCCTGGCAATCCAGTAGACGACCTGAGTGCGCTGACGCGGGTTTCGTTCGTTATGAAGGCGGGCGTGATTTACCGGAAGCCGTGAGGCTCCCGCAGTAACCGAAGCTGTAGTGACCTGCGGTGTTTGCTGTGCGGCTGAACGGCTTAAAGAAAGAGTCCGGACCGGAGTCCTCAGGGGCGATAAAGCCCGATCATTGCATCGGTGGTTATGTCGAACCTAAGCCCCGATCCCCTAAAGAGTTTTTGCCATTGACTTTCCAGTTGCACGCCGAGGCAATCGCGGTCGAAGATCGAGTTGCTTCGCCGCATTTAGAATACCTGGCGCGGCAGAATATAAAATCTGATCACCGCCCACGACTCCAATGGCAGGAGTTTCCATGAAAAGAAAAGCGATGGTGCGTGTGGCGTTGTTTTCGCTTTGCTGGGTGGGTTGTTCGAGAAAAACGGCGGATGTGGCGGAATCCGCGGCTTCCCAGCAGCCGAATACTTTTCAGCATTTCGCGCCGCTGCTTAGCCGGATCTGGCGGGTATCGGATTCGGCGTATGGGTCGGCGGCGGGGTCGATTTATATATTCTCGCCGAATGGGACTTTACTGGAGACTTCCTGCGTGGAGACGTATCGTATCGCCACGTGGTCGGTAGACAAACCACAGCCTGATACTTTGCGGGTCGTGGAGGATCAGCAACCAGTGTTCACTGCTACACTCGGGGAATCCCGTGGCAGCACGCTGCTTCTTCACCAAAAGCTGCTGCACGGCTCGGAAGTACGGGACATTACGCTGACATCTGTCGACAATGAGTTTGTAGGCCCGGATCTGCCCAAGCGATGGCATCGCCCACTCCATGGTAGAGTTCTGTTTCGTTCCGCGTTTTTCCAGGAGCCCGTATGCGTACTGTTTTCCTTGCTGTTGCGGTTGTGGGTTGTGGGGCATTGGTGTTAGCGGCGAAGACGGGTGGGCCTAAGGTGGATCCGGAGAAGATTCGGGAACACGTGAAGTACCTGGCCAGCGATGAACTGGAAGGGCGGGGAATGAACCAGAAGGGCGGCGACCTGGCCGCCGAGTACATCGCGAAACAGTTCAAGAGCTATGGGCTGAAGCCCGCGGGGGAAAAGGGCACGTATTTCCAGAAAGTACCGATGGTGGCGGTGAAAACGCTGCAGGACACGACGGTTGCGTTGGTGCCCGGCGCTGGGGTGCCACTGGAACTGAAAGCGCTGGACGATTACGTGACCACCAACGAGCGGCAGATGGAGTCTGCGGACATCGATGCGCCGATTGTTTTTGTGGGTTACGGAATTTCCGCGCCGGAATACAAGTGGGACGACTACAAGGGCGTGGATCTGCAGGGAAAAGTGGCGCTGTTGTTTGTGAACGAGCCGATTTCAGAGAATGCTAGTTTTTTCAAAGGCAAAGCGCTCACATATTACGGGCGCTGGACATACAAATTCGAAGAAACCGCGCGGCGTGGCGCGATTGCGACCCTGATCATCCATCGCGAAGATCTGGCGAGTTATGCGTGGACCGTGGTGCACAATTCATGGGGCGGGGAGAAATCGTTTCTGCAACTGGATGGCACGCCAAAGCTGGAAGCGGCTTCGTGGATCCAGGAGGATGTGGCCCGTAAACTGGTGGCGATGGCCGGGCTGGATTTAGGGAAATTGTTTCAGGAAGCACAATCGCGCGACTTCAAACCTATCCCGCTACCCGTGAACCTGAAAGCGCATGTGGTCAGTTCGGTGCGGCCGTTTAATTCGCGCAACGTGTTGGCCATGGTGCAAGGTTCGGACCCCTCGCGGAAAAAGGAAGCGGTCTTGTACACGGCCCACTACGATCACTTCGGCATCGATAAGAGCAAACCGGCAGGCGCAAACATTTACCACGGTGCTGCCGACAACGCGACGGGCTGCGGGATTTTGCTGGAATTGGGGAGAGTCTGGGCCGCTACAAAGCCATCGCCGCCGCGCTCGCTCCTGTTTGCGGCAGTTACGGCGGAGGAGCAGGGCCTGCTCGGTTCTGAGTATTTAGGTAAGCATACCGCACAGCTTCCGGCGCAGCCCATTCTGGATCTGAATTATGACGACCTGCCGCCAATCGGTGTGCCCGAGGACGTCGAGCTCGTCGGGGCGGAGCGGACGACGTTCTATCCCACGGTTGAAGAAACGGCGAAGGAGTTCCATTTGACGATTCGGCCAGACTCGCGGCCGGAAGCGGGGCACTATTACCGGTCCGATCATTTTAGTCTTGGGCGCGTAGGTATCCCGGCGTTTTCGGTGAGCGAAGGGATGAAGTATCAAGGGCACGATGAAGCGTGGGGATTGGCGCAGGCGAAAGACTATGTGCAGCACCGGTATCACCAGCCGACTGACGAGTACAAACCGGATATGGATTTCCGCGGCGATGCGTTGATGGCGGAGTTTGGCTATGCCCTGGGGAAAAAGGCCGCGAGTGCAACGAACGTGCCTCTCTGGTGGCCAGGCGATGAATTCGAGGTGGCCCAGAAGCAACGCATGGCCAAGTAACGCTGAGAGAAAAGAGTCGAGTTAGAGTTCGGCCATTATGAAGACGACGACCAAGAGGATTAGCGGGGCCAGACACCGGCAGTGAAGGATTTTATAGTGCTGAAACCCAGGCGCTCGTAAAGATGCACCGCAGTAACGTTCTCGGCCGTAACCGTAAGTGACAATTCCTTGAAACGCAGACTGCGCAGGGCGTTGGCGGCGGTTTCCATGAGCGCGCGGCCGAGGCCGTTACCCTGAAAGCCGGGCATAACGCAGATTTGCGTCGTGTGGCCCACGCCTTCGGCCACTTCGCTGGTCAGCACCGCACCCACAAGGTCATCGCTACCCGGATGGCGGAGCACAAAGGAAGCACTAGGCTGAAACTGGCCGCAACCAGGAAGAAGAATGATGTTTTTCAGGAATTTCAGCGCCCCGTTGCGTGAGCGGTATTGGTCGTTGATGTCGCCGTCGATGTGATTGGCGTAGGCCAAGTAAATCAGCTTGGCGCAAGGCTCGAAGTAGCGATCATTCCAGCGGTCCAGGCGCAAACCCGAGTTAAGCGTGGGACCACGTTCGGCGGCCTTGGTCAGGTCCAGCAGCATGAACTGGCGGGTGTGCAGGCGAAACCCTTGCGCGCGTAAGGCGTCCTCGACGGGACCGCCGAAGGGCATCAGTTGCGCTTCGATGCGCTGCATTTGTGGCAGGGCGCGCATGCTGTAGAGCATTTCTTCCAGCAGTCGCTTGCCGATGGGACCCTGGTTCTGTTTGGGGGAAACGTACATGCCGCCGATGAGGCCCTTGTGGTCTTCCAGGACGTAAAAGGAATAGCCGACGGCTGAGCCGTTCTCGAGGGCAACGCAACCCGAGAGGGCATGAGCGTCCAAGAAGCGCTTAATGAGCTCCAGGGCCCCGCGGTAATCCCAATGGAGTTCTTCGCGCCAATGGCCGGCTTCTTCCTGCAGCAACGGCTCGATCTGCCGGACAGTCGCCTGGCGAAGGTCGATGATATTCATAGATCCGGCTCGGAGTGACCCTGAAGCCAAATCAATAATAGCTGATTCGAGCAAGTCCCTGCCAATTCAAGGAAAAAGGCAGATATTCATCGGACACATCCGGCTCAGAACCTCAGAACACTGCGAAATCACCATGCTAGGCTGGATAGAGTCTCGGCGGGCGCAAAGGGCGAAACACCTTGGCGAGTGTGCGGCCCTGGAACGCCAGACTCAGAACCCAAACCCATGTCTATTGTGGACGAGTTGCGTTATCCGAGGCGCTGGTACACCAAGCTAATCGTGGTGGTGCTGACGTTGATTTTTTTTGTGGCACTGGCCACTGCTGCGATTGCCGGCGTGCTCACCTACTGGATTATTAAGCCGCAGCGCACGAGCTCTGAGATTAGTATGGCGAGCTTCCCCGGCCGGCCCGACGAGATTGAGTTTACGGTGAGCGGGTTGACCCCGGGCGGGCGAAAGGGCTGGTTTTTCCCGGGATTGCGGGGAGCTCCGACGATCATTCTGTGCCATGGATATCAGTCGAGCCGTGGTGAGCTGCTGACGTTGGTTTCGGCGCTTCAGGATCACCAATACAACGTGTTTGTGTTTGATTTTGCGGCACACGGTTCGAATGCGGGCACGACGACTTTTGGGTATCGCGAGGCGGATGAAGTACGGTCGGCCATTGATGCCGTTGCGAAGCGCAACGACGTGGACCCCTCGCGATTTGGGTTGTGGGGCTACAATCTCGGAGCCTATGCGGCACTAAGGGAGGCGCAGAAGGATCCACGAGTGCGCGCCCTGGTGTTGGATTCGGTGTACGATTACCCGAAGCAAATGGTCAGAATCGGTGTGGAGAAGACCGGTGTAGGCGGGTTCCCGTTGATGGTGAAGTCCGCGCAGACGACATTTGAGTGGCTGAATTACGGGTATAAGGATGATCCGCCACTTTCTTCGAAACTGAAGTCGCTGGACGACGTGCCCGTCCTGTTCATCCAAGCGACGGATGATCCAGAGTTAGGCGCCATCACACGCGATATGTTCCTGAAGGCTCCAGAGCCGCGGGAGCAGGCGATCGTAGCACACGGGAACTTTGTGAATTTGCCGGATGAAGAGAAGCACACGTACGAAAATCGGGTGGTGACGTTCTTCTTAACGAGATTGCCGGTTAGTGCCGTACCCGCCGCGGCGCCGCTGAAGACAGCTAAGGCGATTAAGCCGGCGAAGACTATCCCATAGTAGCGCGACCAATAAAGAGTCCTAGTTGGCCTGCTTTTGAACCCGGAAAACGAACCATGCTGTTGAGTCAAGTTCCAATGCGTTTCGCGAGCAGGACCAGGGCGGTGTCACCGGAGGCTCACAGTGATTCGATGGCAGAATTACGAAGCCGTCTGCCGGATGCACGGATTCCCAATCCTGAATTTCGCGGTGCAGATAAAAACTGAGGCTGAATTGTTGTCCCCTCTTCATTCGCGCAACGTAGTAGTCCAAGTCTGGAGCTGCGCCTGCACGCTGAATCTTCTGGATTTCCGTCGCCAATGACTTTCCGGAAGGATCGCGGGGCAGGAAGTCCGCTGCTAAGGGACGGAAGAGAAATACGACGATCATTACCGGGAGCACGCACATCTGGGGAATAACCAAGCCACTGAAAGGCTTCTTCGGGGGAATCGCGAGAATCAGATTTGCGAGACCGAGCAGGGACAAAACCCAGCCGGCTCCAGTTGCTCCGTGCGCATGGATTCTTGAGGCGGAGAAGGGAATCGTCCAAAGCTCGAACGCCACTAGCAGA
Source organism: Candidatus Acidiferrales bacterium (assembly GCA_963776365.1). Lineage (GTDB taxonomy): Bacteria > Acidobacteriota > Terriglobia > Acidiferrales > UBA7541 > Acidiferrum. Next base: position 151,234 of record CAVZMQ010000019.1, read on the forward strand.
GAAACGGCCCCGCCCACACACTGAATCCTTCGGAATGCTCTGGCCGGACAGTCAACGAAGCAATCGTAGCTTCTGGCGAGCAGTAGGCCGATGGGAGGAATAGCAGGAAGGATGTAGCCGGGGAGCTTGGACTGCGAAGCGGAAAAGAATATAACGCAGAAAACGGCCCAGGTGAGCAGGAAGATGCCGAATGGGGAGAGTTGTCGCGTATGCCGCCAAGTATAGAGGCCTTTGCCCACAGACCAGACGAGGAGCACAGTCCAAGGCAGGAACGCAATCAGGACGATCGGAATATAGAACCAGAAGGGCTGAATGTGCTGGAATTCAGGAGTGAGGAAACGCTTGAAATTGTGCTCGATGATAAAGACTCGAAAGAAATCGGGATTGCGGCGCGCGCAGAGGATGTACCAAGGAAGAGCGGTGAGGCAAAAGCTGGCGATGGCGATGGGATGAAGGCAGCGGAAGGCATCGCGCCAGCGCTTTGTGAAAATGGCCCAGAGAAGCACGCCGCCACCTGAGAGAATGATCGCTGCGGGACCTTTGGCGAGGACAGCCAGGCCTAAGAAAAAACCGAAGAGCAGGGATGTACAGGAAATCGAGGAGGCCAAGGAAATAAAGGAATCGGAAGAGGAGGATGACACCGGAAACAAGCCCAGCAATCGAGCGGCGAAGACCATGGCGATGGTGAGGGCGGCTGCGAAAGGCATGTCGGTAGCCGCGGCGTGCGAGAAGCCGATCATGCCGACGGTGGTGGGAAGAAGAAGGAGCAGCCAGCGAGCGGTTTCGGCGCCGCAGACGCGCAGCCCGAGCCACGCCATCGCCAGTGTAGCAAGTAGGGCAGACGCGGCGCTTGGGAGACGCGCCGCAGCGTCGCTGACGCCAAACAGTTTGAAGCTGAGGGCTGCGCCCCAATAATAGAGGACGGGCTTTTCGAACCATGGCTTGCCGTAGAGCCGTGGTGTGATCCAGTCGCCAGTTTCGACCATGGCGCGTGCGATCCAGGCGTAGCGGGGTTCGTCGGGACCAACGAGGCCGATCACGCCGAGATTGTGGAAATAGCAAATGTAGAGTGTCGCTAGGATGAGGAAGGCCCAGGCCAAGCGCACTGGCGGAGAAGTGGGCGGGCGTTGGATGGAGGAGTTGTCAGTTTGTGTCACGGAATGATGAGTCTAGCATTGTCAGTGTATCGTGGAATGTGCGGCGAGGGAGAGTGGGAGGAAAGGGCCAAGCGGGTCCCTCGCTTCGCTGGAGAAGATTCGGGTAAGCGAAGCGAAATTGGTGGAGGCAATCTCAGATTGGCCGATCTAAAGGTCGGCCAGTTTTGCTGATTATTGGTGACCGTAAAGATCGCAGCCCCTGCACTCTTTAGGTTCAGGGCGAGCTGCCGCATTCCAAAGGAAGAGACGATGGAGTGGCTGCAGTATGCCGTAACGTGGACATTCGTGAAGGTTCTGGGGATGCTGCCGCGTTCTGTGGCGCGCGTGGTGGCTGCGTCGGCGACGCGTTTGCTGCTGCTCTTTCTGCCGAAGTTGCGCAAGACAGCGGAGTTGAATCTTAGGTTGGCATTTCCGGAATGGACGGAACAGCAGCGCCAGTCGGTGATGAAGCAGATGACGAGAACTTTGGGGTGGATGGCGGTGGAATTTGCGCGGCTGCCAAGCTACACCCAAAAAAACATCGAACACGTGATTGTGCTGGACGGGCACGAGAATTTTCTGGCTGGGCAGCAGCGCGGGAAAGGTGTGATTTACCTGACCGGGCACATCGGGGCGTGGGAACTGTCTTCCTATGCGCACGCACTGTATGGATTCCCGCTGCATTACATGGCACGACCGCTGGATAATCGACCGCTGGATGCACTGGTGAACCGGTATCGAGGGCTTTCCGGGAACCAGCCAATCTATAAGAATGAAGCGGCACGGACGATGTTGCGCGTGCTGAAGAATGCGGGAACCGTCGGGATTCTGGCGGACCAGAACACCATGCCAGACGAAGGAGTGTTTGTGGATTTTTTCGGAGTGCCCGCCTGTGCGACTACGGGAATTGCGCGCGTGGCGTTACATACCGATGCCGCCGTCGTGCCGGGGTACGCGTTCTGGGACGAAGGGCTAAGGAAGTACCGGTTGCGATTCGAGCCACCGGTGGAACTGGTTCGAACAGGCGACAACGAGCGAGACGTGACGGAGAATACGCAGCGATTCGCTAAGGTGTTGGAGGGCATCATTCGAAAATATCCCGGACAGTGGGTCTGGATTCACGCGAGATGGAAGAATCGGCCGGAAGGCGAGGCTCCACTGTACCAGTTTCTGTCTTGACCAAAAGGATCTCACCACAGGGGCGCTGAGAACCTAGAGAAAGAATTGAGAGGACCGGCGATGAAGCTGACGGCGCGGGAAGTGGCGGAACAAGTTGGGGCGATATTGGAAGGGGACGGGGACCTAGTGTTGGTGGGGGTGGCGGCCCCCGAACGGGCGGGGTCAAAGCATCTAATCTATGTAGAGACGGCAAAGCATATAGAGCGTGCGGTAGAGTCGAAGGCGTTATGTGTTGTGGCTGGACCAGGAGTGAGTCTGGCGGGCAAAAGTGTTTTGAGGACCGCTCAACCGAAGGTGGCCTTCGCGAAAGCGGCAGCGCTTCTGCTCGACAAAGCGCCAATTGCAAACGGGGTGCATGCAACAGCGATGGTGGCTTCCAGGGCGCGACTGGGAGCGGATGCCGGAGTCGGAGCGTATGCGGTGGTTGGTGAAAATGTGCATATCGGAGACGGCACGCAAGTAGGACCGCACTGCGTAATTGGGGCAGACTGCTGGATTGGGGAACGGTGCCGCATCCACCCGCGGGTGACCTTGTATCCGGGAGTGCGAATTGGGAATGGCGTGGAGATTCACGCCGGCGCGGTGATCGGGGCTGATGGATTCGGGTACGCATTTGATGGCGAACGGTATTGGAAATTTCCGCAACCGGGAATCGTCGAGATTGCCGACGAGGTGGAGATTGGCGCGAATACGACGATTGATCGCGGTTCACTGGACGATACGAGAATTGCGGAAGGCGTGAAGATCGATAATCTGGTGCACGTGGGCCATAACGTGCAAATTGGCGCGCACTCCGTGATTGCGGCTCAGACGGGGATCTCTGGATCGAGCAAATTGGGGCATCACGTGGTGTGCGGCGGGCAAGTCGGTATTGCGGACCATTGCACGCTGGAGGATCAGTCGATCGCAGGAGCGCAGGCGGGCATTCCCACCGGGAAGACCATTCACCGCGGGCAAACCGTCTGGGGCACGCCGGCGCGGCCGCTGGATAAGTTTAAGGAAGCGTATGGGTGGTTTGCGCGATTGCCGGAACTGGGCGAGAGGATTAAGAAACTGGAAGAGAAATGCTCGACGCAGGGCTAACGGAGCGATCGCGGGATTCACGGAGATTTGGGAGAAAAATGACAGAAGCTGTGGTAAGAGAAAAAAGATTGTGGCGATTGATTGTGGTGGGAGGGCACACTCGGAGCATCGGGAAGACGCACTTGGTGTGTGATGTGATTCGTGCGTTTCCGCGAACGGAGTGGATCGCCGGGAAGATTACGCAATATGGAAACGGCGTGTGCGCGCAGAACGGGGAGAATTGTGACTGTGCGCCGACCGATCATGTTTGCGCGCTGGATTGGGAGACGCAGGCTGATACCGGCACGGATAGCGCACGGTTTTTGCGGGCGGGCGCGAAGCGCTCGTTCTGGTTAAGGACCAAACAAGGCTATCTGGCGGAAGGTTTGCCGCTGCTGCGCCAGGCTCTGGACGACGTGGCTGGAGGAGTGGCGAGCGAGAGTCCCCCGGCATTGATTTTGGAAAGCAATTCGCTGATGCAGTTTGTGAAGCCATCGCTGTATTTTGCGGTGATCGATCCGATGAAGGAGGATTTCAAGGAGTCGGCGCAGATGGCGCTGGACCGCGCACATGCTCTGGTGATGCGAGGCGTCGTCGGTGTCGATGCGTCGCCGGCACCGTTATGGACGCGGTTGCCGGAACAATTGATGAGGGAGAAGCCGTCGGTTCTGCAACGGGAAGGCGAGGGGTTGCCAGAACCATTGCAAACGCTAGTGCATCGAATGTTGCAAGGCCCAGCAGGATCCTACGTGTGATGCCGCTCGACAACGCACAGTTGGCCAGCGGGCATCTTAGTCGTTGACCGAGTTTGTGAATTGCGGCGATAATAACTGGGTACCGGGGTATGCACGCTCGCCGCATCTGGAAGTATAACGGAATAGGCAAGTTAGCTCAGGTTTGAGGGATCGGCGAGTTGTGGTGTACTCAGGCTAAGCGGGGTTGCTTGGCATAAGGGAGTCTGCATGGCGTCGTTCGTGCGAGTCGGAGAGGAACTGCCCGTTGTCCCGGCGCCCGCGCCATGGCGGCAGGAAGACTGGGCCGAGCGCGTAGAAACTGCCGTTAAGAATGGCGCCGAGTACCTGCTTTCGTCGCAGACTGAGGACGGATATTGGCTCGGGGAACTGGAAGCCGATACTACACTCGAATCCGATTACATTTACTACCTGTACGTTCTCGGGCAGGCCGACCCAGGGCGCATTGCAAAGCTTGCGAATTATGTGCGGCGCCGCCAGTTGGATACGGGTGGCTGGTCCATCTATCCGGGCGGTCCTTCTGAACTGAACGCAACGGCAAAAGCATACTTCGCGCTGAAGCTGGCCGGCGATTCACCGGAAGCTCCTCATATGGCTACGGCGCGCGAGACCATCCACAGGCTGGGCGGGTTGGAACACACCAACTCGTATGTGCGGTTTTACCTGGCGCTCGTTGGTGCCGTGGGTTGGGAATTGGTGCCCGCGATTCCACCGGAATTAATGCTTCTGCCGCACTGGTTTTACTTCAACATTTACGAGATGTCCTCATGGACCCGCGGAATTGTGATCCCGATGGCGATTTTGTCTTCGCTGCGACCGGAATTTCGCTTGCCGGAACACGCGCGAGTGGACGAACTGTTCAAAGACCCTTCGCAAAAGACTGCAGCGTTCAGCTGGAGCAAGCAGATACTGTCCTGGAAGAATGTGTTCCTGGCCGTAGATCGCGGGCTGAAGTTGTACGAGAAGTTGCCGTGGAAGCCGCTGCGCCAAAAAGCCATCCGCGAAGCGAAACAGTGGATGGTGGAACATCTGGAGCGCACGGAAGGCTTGGCGGCGATTTATCCATCGATGATGAACTCGATTTTCGCATTGATTGCGCTGGGGCACGGGCCCGACGATCCGCTGACCAACCGGGAAATCAAAGAATTTTCGCGATTCGAGATCGAGGACGACGATACCATTCGGTTGCAGCCATGCGTTTCCCCGGTGTGGGATACGTGTATTGCAATGGTAGCGCTAGAAGAAGCCGGATGGCCCGCGGATCATTCTGCGCTGGTGAAAGCAGCAGAGTGGCTGCTTTCGAAGCAGATTCTGGGCGGCGGCGACTGGCAGATCAAAAACAAAGATGCCGAGCCGGGTGGCTGGGCGTTCGAATTTCGAAATGATTTTTATCCGGACGTGGATGATACCGCGTTTGTGTTGATGGCGCTGCAGCGTGTGAAATTCCCCGATGAGAAGCGTATGGAGGCAGCGATGCGCCGGGGGATTCAGTGGCTGCTGAGCATGCAGAATCGCGACGGCGGCTGGGGCGCATTCGACAGGGATAATGACCGCCAACTGCTGTGCAATATCCCCTTCGCCGATCATAACGCGATGATCGATCCCTCCACCGCCGATGTCACCGCGCGCGTGCTGGAATGTTTGGGAAGATTCGGCTGGACCGCGGAGCACCCGGTGGTGCGCAAAGCGGCGGGGTTCCTGGCGCAAGATCAGTGCAAAGATGGATCGTGGTTTGGGCGTTGGGGCGTGAATTATGTGTATGGCACGAGCGGGGTGCTGCGAGCATTCGAAACCGTTTCGATGACGGCACAGGACTATTGCCTGCGCGCCGTGAACTGGCTGCGTCAGGTGCAGAAAGCTGACGGGAGCTTCGGTGAATCGCTTAACAGCTATGAAGTTGTGTCTAGCAAAGGCCAAGGGAACAGCACGCCTTCGCAAACGGCTTGGGGATTGATTGGGCTAATGGCCGGCGCGGACCTGAATGATCAAGCGGTCGCCAAGGCTGCCGCGTACCTGGTGGGCCAGCAACACGCAAACGGTTCTTGGAGCGAAGAGGATTTCACCGGGACGGGGTTTCCAGGTGTGTTTTATCTGAAATATCACTTGTATAAGAATTCGTTTCCGGTATACGCATTGGCTCGCTACCGTAATCAAGCGCGGCGAGCGGCAGAGTATTGCGCTGTGAAGTTTACTCCCAGCGAGTTCCGGCCACGCAGCGGCTTATACACCGCGCGTGAGCGGCAGGCGTCCTAAGTAACAAAATGCGGTATCCCTTCGGACTGGTTTTCGATTCGGCCAAACATGTTGTAGGGAAGAGACTGAGCGGGCAGCGAAGATTTCCGGTGATGCTGTCTGTGGAGCCTCTGGGACCGTGCCTGCCGAATGGGTCCGGCAACGGTGAGCAATCGCACGAGACGCCGGCGCCGCTTGGCGTCGAACAATGCCTGGCAGCGATCGAACAGTGTAAAGCCCCTATCGTTTCCGTTTGTGGTAACGAACCCCTGGAATATCCGGAGATAGCGCCACTTACCCGCGCGATTCTCGAGCGCGGACATCATCTGTTCTTGTGCACCGATGGCCGGCTGATCCGGCACCGCTTGCACATGATCCCGCCTTATACAAATTTTTTCTGGAATGTAAAGCTGCATGGTACGCAATCGATTCACGACGGGCGCGCAAAAAGGACCGGGCTGTTCACGGAAGCGGTCGATGGAATCAAAGCGGCGAAGAACGCGGGATTTTTCGTGGTGGTGAGCAGCACGGTTTTTCCCGACACGGACGTGCGTGACCTCGAGGCGTTGTACGAGCAATTGCACGGAAGGCACGTGGATGGCTATATGCTTTCGCCGCATTATCCCGAGCGGCAGCTGTGTCGAGACGGTAGCGCCAGATTTCATCTGCAGATGCATCAGAGATTTCGCGAGGCCAGCGAGCGGTTGGGCGATTACAACCTGATGATCCCGCCGATCTATCTGGAGTATCTGCGGGGTGAGCGGGAACTGAACTGTAGCGTCTGGGGCGGGCCTGTCTACGGGCCGCACGGCTGGGCGGGCCCCTGCAGTTTGCTGAATGTGGGATTTGCGGAAAGCTACAAGGCACTGCTGGAAACCACCATGTGGGAGAATTACGGACGCGGACTGAATCCGCGTTGCGAGAACTGCCAATGCCCAGCGGGATATGGAACCGCGGCGCTGTTAGGGTTGAACCCAAAGGCGGGAGACCTGTGGAAGATGATAGCGTGGCAGTTGGGTGGGAATTTGGGCGAGAAGCGCCGGGATGATCGGAGATGAAGACCACGCTGATCACCGGAGCGGCGGGATTTCTGGGCAGCCACGTGACGCGGCAACTGGTGGCCCGCGGAGAGAGCGTGCGCGTGTTGCTGCGGCCCTCCAGCAATAATCGGGCGATTAGCGATTTGTCGTTGGAGTACGTCACTGGAGATTTGCGCGATGCGGCCTCGCTGGAACGAGCGATGAAGGATGTACATCGGGTTTTTCATGTGGCGGCGGATTACCGGTTGTGGGCCAAGAATCCGCAGGAAATTTATGATTCGAACGTGGGTGGGACCAAGAATCTGCTGGCCGCGGCCAGGAACGCGGGGGTGGAGCAACTGATTTACACCAGCACGGTGGCGACGATTGCTGTGGACCGGCCGGAACTGCCAAGCGAAGCTACCCATGCAAAGCTGGAAGAAATGATCGGGCACTACAAGCGATCGAAGTGGATGGCCGAGCAGGAAGTGTTGCGCGAGGCGCGAGCCGGTTTACCGGCGATCGTAGCCATGCCCACGACTCCCGTAGGACCGTGGGATTGGAAACCGACGCCGACGGGAAAGATTATTTTGGACTTTCTAAACGGGAAGATGCCCGGATACGTGGAAACCGGATTGAACTTTGTGGGCGTGGAAGAGTGCGCGGCGGGACATCTGTTGCTGTCTGAAATGGGCAAGGTGGGCGAGCGGTACTTGCTGGGCGCGGAGAATTTGACCCTGAGGGGTTTGCTGGATGTGCTGGCAGGGATAACGGGTTTGCGTGCGCCAGGGATGAAAATCCCCCACGGGGTGGCACTCGCTGTAGCGTATGTGGAAAGCGCGTTCTCGCGATTGATTGGCAAAGAGCCGCACATTCCGGTAGAAGGCGTGAAGATCGCGCAGCACACCATGTTTGTAGATTGTTCGCGAGCGCAAAGAGAACTGGGATTTCAGCCGGGGCCGGTGGCCGCGGCGCTCGAACGGGCGGTGCGCTGGTACCGGGCGAATGGATACGTGAAGGCGGGACGAGCGAAGAAGATGAGATTGGCGGCTTAGAATGGGAGTGGAGAAAGTGCAGAAAGTAAGCGAGGTAAAGGAGAAGGAAGCAACCAGGTAAAGAAGTAACGAAATCAAGATGAGAGTGCTGGTTACATTTGCGGTGGATGCGGAGTTTGCGCCCTGGCGTAAGCTGCGCGCGTTCCGGTTCATCGACTACGATGGACTCCGATTATGGAGAACGAACGCGGGAGATACGGAAATCACGGCGATAGTGACCGGTATGGGAACCCAATCGGCTGCTCGAGCCATGGACCTGATGATGAAGTTGGCCGACGATAACCGCCACTTCGATATTTGTATCTCCAGTGGCCTTGCGGGAGCGCTTCAGGATGGACTGATTCCAGGGGACATAATCGCGCCTGAGGTGCTCATCGCAGAGAAAAAACATGCGGAATTAGCGTCGGACCAACTGCTCGTGGACCTCGAGCTCAGGGAACGCGCGTGCGAGTCAGGCGCTATCTCAACCGATTGTCTATTTACCACCGAAGCGGTTATGGTGAAAGCGCATCACAAGCGAACCTGTTCGTCCCGGGCTCAATCTGTGGACATGGAGAGTTTTGATATCGTCAAAGAAGCGAATGCTTGGGGTGCGCGCGCTGTGGTTCTGCGAGCCATCAGTGATACCGCCCAGGAAGATCTCCCGATCAATTTCAATTTAGCCCTGTCGAAGAAAAGCCAGATCAGCTTAGTCAAGGTAATCGGCCAACTGATGAGGAATCCGCTGGCTCTGCCAGCGCTGCTGCGATTTGGGAGGCAGAGCCAACTTGCTGCCAAACGGCTGGCGAAATTTCTGGACGAGTACGTCCAAAAACTACCTTCGAACAGTCAGATAAGATTGTCGCAAGGCGTGGGCACTCGATGAGCGGGACGGGCACAATTGTGAAAGGGTTGCGGACGCTGGGACCGATACCGAAGACGATGAAAGCCGGTGTGTATCGGGAGAAGGGTGTGGTGCGCGTGGAGGAAGTGTCGGTGCCGGAAGTGGGCGATGGGGAAGTTCTCATCAAGGTCGCGGCTTGCGGCATTTGTGGGACGGATATTAAGAAAATCTTTCAGCGGTATGTAGAGCCTCCGCAAATCCTGGGGCATGAGCTGGCGGGGACGGTGGTGGCGATTGGTCGCGGCGTGACGAAGTGGCAGTTGGGCGACCGGGTTATGAGTTTTCATCATACACCCTGCGGCGCGTGTTTCTATTGCAAGAACCGACTCTTTTCGCAGTGCAAGCAATATAAAACCACAGGATTGACTGGCGGATTTACGCCCAACGGCGGCGGCTTCGGTGAGTATGTGAAGGCCATGCCGTGGGTTGCGGAGCGGGGGATTGTGGCGCTCCCGGATCGCGTCGGTTTTGAGGAAGCGACATTTATCGAGCCCATCAACACGATTGTGAAGGCGGTGCAAAAGGCGCGAGTGGCGTCGGAAGATACTGTGTTAATCATCGGGTGTGGGCCTATCGGATTGCAGTTACTGATGGTGACCAAAACCGTGGCTTCGCGCATCTATACGACTGACCTAATGACGACGCGCAGAGCGAAGAGCTTGAAGCTTGGCGCGGTAGAGTCATTTGACCCATTAAGTGGTAAGCTTGTGGACGAAATACAGGCCCGCACCGGGGGTCGTGGGGCAGATGCGGTTCTGGTTGCCGTAGCACATCCGGCCGTGGTGGTGGAAGCGTTGGCGGCAGCGAGACCCGGGGGAAGAGTCCTGTTATTCGCGGCGAACGACCCGGTAACAAAGATCGAGTTTCCAGCGGCAGCAGTGGGGATTGACGAGAAGGAAATCCTGGGCAGCTATAGTGCGGCTGTAGACATCCAACAAAGCGCAGCGGCACTGGTGCTGGAGAAGAAACTACCAGTGATGGAAATTGTCACGCATAGGTATCCATTGGCTAAAATCCAAGAGGGATTGGAGCTGGCGAACCGACCCACGGAAGACTCCTTGAAGATTTTGATCACACACCAATGAGAGCAGCGTATACAAAAAAGACCGAGCCGGGGATCGAAGACGCTGTAGTACCCGCCAGGATTGCCGTGCCATCGAAGATGACCGCGGCGGTGCTGTATGGCATCGAAGACCTGCGCATCGAGCAGATTGAAGTGCCTTCGCTGGCGGCCGACGAGGTGTTGCTCCGCGTGCGGCTCGCGTTGACCGACGGCACGGACCTAAAAGTTTGGAAACGCGGTTATCACGCAAAGATGATTCAGCCCCCTGCTGTCTTTGGTCATGAAGTAGTGGGCGAAATTGTGGCCATGGGAAAGCGCGTGGATGCGAAGTGGCGTCTGGGCACGCGAGTGATCGCCGCGAATTCCGCACCCTGCTTCCGCTGTTACCACTGCCGGCGCGGGCAAGAAAATTTGTGCGACGACCTGCTGTTCAATAATGGCGCTTATGCGGAGTACATGCGTATTCCGGGACGTATCGTGCGGGAGAATATGCTGGAAGTGCCGCACTCCGTGGACGACCACAGCGCGGCATTCGTGGAGCCGCTGGCGTGCGTGTTGCGCGGAATCCATGAGATGGAAGTGCGTACCGGTGACACAGCCGCAGTGATCGGATGCGGGCCCATCGGATTAAAATATGTTCGAATGCTTTCACGGCGAGGAGTTCGCGTTATCGCGTTGGCCCGGCGCGAAGGTCCCCTTGCCGTAGCCCGGAAGTTGGGTGCAGCGGTCACCATCAACGTGACGGAGATACCGGATGTGGTGGGCGCGGTAAGGGATTTGACGGAAGAAAAGCGCGGACCTGATTCCGTGGTAGAAGCAGCGGGAAATCCCGCAACGTGGCAGCAGGCGCTAAAGATGGTGAGGCGCGGGGGAGTCGTGAACTTCTTTAGTGGGTTGCCGTCCGGCACGCGGATTGAGATAGAGCCCGCGATGATTCATTATTCCGAGATTAAGATGATCTCGCCGTTCCACCACACGCCGCGATTCATCCGCGAAGCGTTGGAAGCGGTGCGGCGTGGCGATGTCTCGGCCGAAGAGTTCGTAACCGAAGAAATTCGCCTGGAGGATTTGCCGCAGGCGTTTGAGCGCATGAAGGCGCGCAGCGGTGAAATTAAGCTGGCGGTAAGGCCGTAACTGACGTGTTCGGTGAATCGTGATTTTGTGACTCGTAAAGACCGGACCCCTCGCGGTCAAGTTCACCTCAAGCAAAGGAACGGGAAAGTTTTTTGCTGATGTTGCGTCCATGCGAATTATCGCTGATGGAGAAGTTGCCGGAGAATGGGTGTAGTCCGGCCGCGGCGCAGCAGTACACAAAGTGGCTGGCGACGCATCATTATGAGAATTTCAACGTAGTTTCCTGGCTGCTACCGAAGGAACTTCATCAACACTTTTACAACGTTTATGCGTACTGCCGCTGGGCAGACGATTTAGGGGACGAAATTCCTTCGAAAGAAAGGGCGCTGGAGCTTTTGAGCTGGTGGGAGGCGGAACTTGACTTGTGCTACGAGGGTAGACCGTCGCACCCAGTGTTCGTGGCGCTGCGCGAGACGGTAGTGGCAAAGGATGTGCCGAAACAGCCATTCGCGGATTTGCTGAAGGCTTTCCGCCAAGATCAGGTGGTCAAGCGCTATCCGACCTGGGAGGCAGTACTGGATTACTGCGAATATTCGGCAAATCCGGTGGGCCGTTTGGTGCTCTATCTTTGCGGGTATCGAGACGAGAAGCGGCAAAGACTTTCGGACGCGACGTGCACGGCACTGCAGTTAGCCAACTTCTGGCAAGATGTGACGCGTGATTTAGAGAAGGGAAGAATCTATATACCTCTGGACCGTGCCGCGGCGCATGGATTGAGCGAGCGGGAATTTGTGGAGAAGAAATTCGATCAGAGGTATGTGGCGCTGATGGAGGAATTGATCGAGTACACGCGAGAGCTTTTCCGGAAGGGGATGCCGCTTGTGAGTATGGTTCAGGGGAAATTGAGTGTGGATTTGGCGATGTTCAGTCGCGGTGGAATGGCGGTCTTGGACGCGATTGAATCCATGGGCTACGACACCCTGAACCGGCGTCCGGAAGTGAGCAAAGGGAAGCAGGTGCGCTTGCTGGGCCGGGCGATCGTGGCGCACGTGTGGCGAGGGACGCCGACTCCCATTACTCAAGCGCAACACCAAGACGACACGGGCACAGCGCCGGTGGCCATGCTTGGAATAGCCGAATCGTACGACGAATGCCACCGAGTTGCGCGCGAGGCACAGACCAGTTTCTATCCAGCGTTTTTCCTGCTGCCCAAACCGAAGCGAGACGGGATCGTCGCGCTCTATGCCTTCATGCGGCTGATCGATGATGTCTCCGATGAAGGCGCGGACCTGGCGGCGAAACAGCGCGGGTTGGCGAAATGGCGAGCGGCACTGGACCAGGCCATTAACAAGCAGGAGCAGGTGGTGGAAGGCTCGGCGGCTATGGCCTCGCCGTTCGCGAACCTGGCCGGTGCGGCAGAAATTCTGCCCGCTTTAGTGGACACGATGGAACGCTACAAGATGCCCAGCCGGTATCTGCACGATTTAATTTCCGGGGCCGAGATGGACCTGACCATCCAGACCTACTCAACGTTCGAACGACTGAAGGAATACTGTTATCGCGTGGCAGGTACGGTGGGGCTAACGTGCACGCACATTTTTGGCTTCCACGATTTTCGGGCGCTGGAATTGGCTGAGAAGTTGGGATTGGCGTTCCAATTGACGAATATCGTCCGAGACGTTCAGGAAGACTACAAACTAGGCCGCGTGTATCTACCCGAAGAAGATTTGGCACATTACCGCGTGATCCAGGAAGATTTGGGGCGTGATGAGGCGAGCCTGGGCGTGCGGGAGTTATTGCGCTTCGAGGCCGATCGCGCGTGGAAGTTGTACGACGAGGGCGCGCCGTTGTTGGGCCTGATCGAAGAGGATAGCCGGGCAACATTGTGGTTGCTGGTGAATACCTACAGCAGTTTGCTGGCGCGAATCGGGTCCGTGGATTTTGCGGTTTTTGGTCATCGCGTGGGTTTGACCAAAGCCGAAAAGTTGAAATTGGTGGCTAAGGCGCGTTTCGGGCGTCACACGAAAGAGAACATTCTTGCCAAACGTGATCGTGATAGGCGGCGGCCTAGCGGGGCTGTCAGCGGGCGTGTCGCTGGCTGAAGCGGGCTGGCGTGTGCGGCTGTTCGAACAGCGGCCCTTTCTGGGAGGCCGAGCGACCTCCTACGTGTTGCCAGACGGGGAGCATGTCGATAATTGCCAGCACGTGACGTTGGGTTGTTGCACGAATCTTGAGAATTTCTACAAGCGAGTTGGCGCACAGGACAAAATAAAATATTTTGACCGCTTAGTATTCCAGGATCCGCAGGGGCGCACCGGAACGATGCAAGCCGGATGGCTACCTGCGCCGTTGCACATGACCGGCTCGTTTTTGGCATTTGCGCCGCTGAGCCGGGCGGACAAGAGATCCATTGCGAGCGCGTTGTTGGACATCGTGCGGGCTAAGGGACACACCGACGACCTGGACACACCCGGCGGCATTTCGATGTTGGAGTGGCTGCGGAGGAGGAATCAAACGCCTGGTGCGATCGAGCGGTTCTGGCGCGTTGTGCTTGTGAGTGCGTTGGATGAAGAGTTGGACGGAACTGACGCGCGATTCGGCGTGGACGTTTTCTGGAAGGGCTTTTTGTCAAACCGGGGCGGCTACCGGATGGGAGTTCCCAGTGTGCCGTTGTCCGAGTTATACGACGGCTGTAAGGCGGAGATTGAGCGGCGCGGCGGGGAAGTGAATTTGAGGATGCCGGTGCGGTCGATTCAGTTTGAAGATGAAGCCGTGAAGGGCGTCGAGTTCGATGGCGGGCGTCGGGAGTGCGGCGAAGCTTACGTGTTCGCGATTCCTCAGGATGGTCTGGCGGAATTGCTGCCCGAAGAGGTCCAACAAAGAGAACCATCGCTGGCGCATCTGAAAAGAATCATGGTGTCGCCCATAACCGGAGTGCATTTCTGGTTCGACCGAGAGGTGATGCAAGAGCCCTTCGTGACCCTGCTGGATACGACCACGCAATGGATCTTTAACAAGACGGCGCTGTACGGCGCGAAGAACGGAAGTGGGAAGGAAAAGGGTCAATATCTGCAATTGGTTATCAGTGCCTCGTACGGCCTGCTACAGAAGCCCCGGCAGGAGATCATAGACCTTTGCCTGAGCGAGGTGCGGCAGGCGTTACCGGCAGCTCGGCAGGCGAATCTATTGAAGGCAACGGTGATAAAGGAGGCCGCCGCTACATTTTCCCCGCAACCTGGAGTGGACCGTTGGCGTCCAACACAACAGACCTCCGTAAAAGGCATGTTTCTTGCAGGAGACTGGACAGCCACAGGGTGGCCTGCAACCATGGAAAGCGCGGTGAGAAGCGGGTACCTGGCTGCGGAAGCGGTATTGCGAGTGGCGGGCACGCCGAAAAACATCCTTCAGCCCGATTTGCCGCCCGACTGGCTGGTAGGAATGCTGACTGGAATCAGGAAGAAATGGGACAGTCGATGCTGAAAGCGAGTACTCGCCGTTCCTGGACCGTGAATGCTTCTCCCATACGGTCTATTTCTCGGTAGGCAGCGTGATGGGCAACCAGAAAGTCGTGATAAGTAGTCTCGGAATCCCAGACGTCGATGGTGAAGTAGTAGCGAGGGCGGGAGGCATCCCGCTGGAGCTGAGTACCGCGAAAATGAGGATCACGTTGAAACAGGCGCACCCAGGGCCCCGCTGGTCCGTAGGCGCATTGAAAACGGTCTTCACTTCCTGGCTTGACTTCGAACTCCCAGAGGATTACAAACATAGATGTCCCATCTTCTGCTCTCGCAAAGCAGCATCCCAGAATAACTTCAAAGGGGAAGACTGGTGTGCTGTCCGATTGTAGCGTTCTGATTGGATACACGGGAAAAGACCAGTATTAAACCAGTCGTTCAAAGATCTGTAGTTACAGTCCGGTGCGACTGACGGACGGAGGCGTTTGTGGATCGCAAGTACGGTCACCGCGGCTATCGTGATGCCGAAAAGCAGGAAAAACACGAAAAAAGAGACAGGGAACGGAAGCCGCCGCAAGGCGGCCCGCGCGGAGCCACGGATCATCTTGGGCCGCGCACACCGAGGATGGTGGGTACGGTAACACGGGCGCGCTGCTCGAATTGCGGCGCGGTGCTGGTGGCTGGATTCGATCCCATGGGCAAGTGTCCGAAGTGCGGTTTTGAATTGCACTGTTGCAAGCAATGCCGCTTCTTCGATAGCGGCGCGCAATTCGAGTGCACGCAGCCGGTCCCGGGCAGGATTTCTCCGAAGGACACCAAGAACGATTGCAGTTTTTACGAGTTTCGCACGACAGTGGAAAAAGATACGGCGCCGACCACGTATATGCAGCCCGCCCAAGTGCCCGTCGAAGCTCCCGCCCCTTCACGTCCGCTGGATGCTCGTCAAGCGTTCGAGAATCTGTTCAAGAAGTAGCCTTTTTCCTTTTCGTCTTTTTTTGCGCTGGTGGTGAGCCTAGCGGGAATAGTGTCGGTTCTGCGGGCATTTCGCTGGCGATTCGTTCTAATTGGGCATAGTGTTGGCGCAGCGGCTCGGGTACCTTCACAGTTGTTCCTTTCAGCAGGCTAATCAGCTCCAACGCGTTGACGACGGCCTTGCCCTGATAGTGATTGTTGGTAATCACGAAGGTATTGCGAGCGTTGGCGCGGATAGTACGGATTCGCGCGACCCACGGATTCAGCTCTTCGGTGGAGTAGAGGTAGTTGTAGCGTTCGGACGGGGGAGTCGCGGGATCATCGCTGAACCACGTATCGTAGCGCCGGCCATGCAGGCGAATATAAGCGACGGACGAGGTAGTTTCGGCGGAGGGCTCTAGGGAGCGGCCAATAATCGGCTGATCAATGTTGCAGAAGCCAGCCTGGTACTCGCGCAGCAGCTCGAGCGTGTCGGTGCTTTGCCAGGAAGCATGCCGCAGTTCGACGACCAATGGATAGTCGGCAAACCGCGTGAGTACACTCTTCAGGTATGCCACTGTTTCCGCAGAATGATGGAAAGAAAAAGGGAATTGCGCGAGGACCGCGCCGAGCTTTTCCGCTTTCCGTAGCACATCAAAACCTTCCCGAACCGCGCGCTCCTCTTCCAGTGTGGCGGACGGGTCGTGCGTGAATCGTTGCCAAAGTTTTGCGGTGAAAATAAATAAAGGATTGGCGGCGACGCGATCGAGCCAAAGTGCCGCGTGATCGGGACGCAAAGGCTGGTAGAAGGACGTATTGATTTCTATGGTATCGAAGAATTGGGCGAGATACCCGGCTTCGTGGAAGCCCTTAGGGCGTCGCGCAGGATAGACGTAATTTGCCCAGTCGCTATACGACCAACCGGCCGGCCCGACGCGGACTTGATGAGGCAACGAAGCTTTGGAGGTGGTGTTCGGTTTCATGAATGCGTGGCCCAGACTAAGGAGTCGCAGGGTAACTGTCAACGAGTCAACAAGTCAACGAGCGGCAGGATTGGCAGGATTGCGGCAGGATTGCGCTCGGTGCGCCAGAGTGCTAGGCTCAAATCGTATGCGGTGCAGAAACACACTGCGTCGCTTCCCTTCCTTGATTCAATTCCTACAGGTGCAACCATGAACGTTTCCATCAGCTATAAGCATTTAGATGCGCAAGAGCCCGTGGCCCTGGAAGTGACCCGGCGGTTGGATAAGCTAAACCGCCTTCTGAAAAGCTATGAACCGGACCTAGTACAGATCAAAGGTGTGTTTTCGAAGAACCAAAGGACCGACGAAAAATCCTTGGCGCTGACGCTGTCTTTGCCAACGGGCACGTTACGCGCGACAGGAAATGGGAAAAACGTCTTGGCGGGTTGCAAGAAGGCCTTCAGCGAAATTGAACTGCAGATCAAGAAGCATCAGTCGTTGCTGAGAAGAGAGCACGAATGGAAACGCAAACGGCTGGCGAGCCGGAATGATATAGAAGCTGGGTGAGTCGCTACGGAAGCTTGAGAATCTCCGGCAGGGCTTTCACGGCCTGGCCCATAGCGCGCGCCAGGCTGAGCTTGGCAATATTGTGGGCGAAGACGGCATTGATGTAGTCGAACTGCGCACTGGTAGCGGACTCCTGCGCCTGGGTGTAATCGACTGTGGTGCTGACGCCCGCCTCCAGCTTTTGCCGCGTAAGTTCCGCGGCTTCCCGCGTGACCTGTAGGTTTTTTTCCGCCACCTGTACCTGGCTGGCAGCCGCTTGCAAGTCGAGGAAGGCGCTGCGCACGTCACTTTCGATTTGGCCTTTCAAATCCTCATACTCCGCGCGGCGTTGAGAAAGCGTGGCGTCGGCCTGCTCGATGTCCGCTTCCGCACGACCTCCCTGCCAAATAGGAATTTTTAGATTGGCGGTGGCCGTATAAGTCGTTTGCAGCTGCCCTGGGGTTATGCCGATGCCGCCCACGTCGGCGTTTACCGCTAGGGAGGGGTAGCGTTCAGCGTGCGCGGCGGAGCGAGCGCGTTCGGCTGCTCGAATCTGGGCCTCCGCAGCCTTCAAATCGGCGCGTACCGCGAACGCCTGCGTGAGCGCTTCTTCAACCGAAATCGGCGGGGCCGGTGAGTAGGGTATTTCGTCGGTGATTTCGTAGTTGTTATTGGCGGGAAGCCCAATCATGCGCGCCAGATTAATTTTCTGCTTGGCGTAATCGTTTTGCAGGGAAAGCAGGCGTTGCTGTTCGGTTAGCAACTGCACCTGATTTTTATCCACATCCACTTTAGCAAGCACGCCCTGACCGAATTGCTGGAGGCTCTGCTGGTAAACGGCGTTAGCCGCCTCCACCTGGGCTTGTTGGGCAGCAAGGCGTGCCTTGGAGGCGGTCACTTGGAGGTACGCGCCACCGACAGCGAGCACGATTAGATCTCGGGCGTCCTGCGCGGAATAACGACTGGCACGGGTCACGTCGTTCATGGCGCGATAATTGTTGAGAGCGGTCAGATCTAGGACCGTTTGGGAAAGATGCGCGCGAAAATCGACGTAACTGAAGGGGCCGACGACTTCAGGGATGTTGAAGCCCGGGAAGTTAAAACGAAAACCGAACACGCGCAAGTCCTCCGTCTCCACGTTATCGACGGCGGAGCCGTTGAGGTTAGGCAGCAGCGAGGCGCGCATCGCACGCGCTTGCCCATCGGCTTGCCGGACCGCTTGGGTCGCGCCGGTTTGGCCCAGGTTATAGGACAACGCGCGCAGGATCGCTTCGCGGAACCCGAGCTTTCCAGAGAAGGGCATCTTTAGCGTGCTGGGAGTGCTACCGGTGTATAGGCCTTGGGCCTGCACAGAAGAGTTTAGGGTATTCACGCTGGTCGTAACGCCGGCAATCGGCGATTCCGTGGATTTGACGGTGCCGTTGGATTGCGCAGTGCGGCCCGAGAGAGGTAACTGCACAGCCTGTGTGCTTTGCTGGGGAGGTGGTGGCCCTATTTGCGCGGCAACCGGTATGGCGGATAAAAATGCGATGCCCAACAGACGCGCGCAACTGAGGAATATCGTATGGGCGGAAATTCGCGTGGGACTGCGCTGAGGGGCGGCCGGTCCGCGGACGCGAGTGAAATTTGTTGCCATTTTCATTGTCGTGAACATGCGACTCCTTAAGAATGCCTAAGCACTGGTTAACTGAGTTGCTTGCGAAAACGCCACACGCTGAGCGAAACCAGCACGAGCGTGAAGGCCAGCAGGGCCAGGAAGTTCGGCCAAAGCGTGGCGATGCCGCTGCCTTTGATCATGGCGCCGCGCGAAATTTGCCCGAAATGCTGGATGGGATTGAATTGCGCAACCGGCTGAAGCCACTTGGGCATCGCTTCTACGGGAGTGAACGCGCCGGAAAGGGAAGTGAGCGGGGGGTTTACGAAAAACAAGGTGAGCTGCGCCTGGCGCGCGGACCTGGTGAACGTGGCGATAAACGTCCCGATGCTGATGCCGCAGAGCAGGCACAGAGCTGCGGCGGCCAGGACCAGCAGAATGTTTCCACGAAAAGGAATACCGAAGACCACGCGCATCACCACGATGGCCATTAAGCCCATCATGCAGAGCAGAGCGAAAAGGGGAAAAAGCTTGGCAATGATGATTTGGGTGGTGGAAGCGGGAGACATGAGAAGTTGCTCAAGGGTGCCGGTCTCGCGCTCTTTGACCAGCGCGGATGCGGAGATCAGTGAACCGTTCAGAATTAAAAGCACACCGAGAATCCCGGAAACAATGAACCAGGTAGGTTGCAGCCCCGGGTTATAGAGGTAAGCGGGAATCAAGGACACCATCCCGCGGCGGGTCACATTAGGAGCAGCGATCTCGCGGAATTGCGCGTGAATACCTTGCCCAGCGAGCCCCTGGTTGTAGGCAGCGATTACGCCCTCGGCGTAGCCCTGAGCGATCGTGGCGGTGTTGGAATTCATGGCGTTGAGCAAGACCTGCACGGTAACGGGCCAGCCGCGCTGTAGGTCGCGCGCGTAGTCGTAAGGAATAACTACGCCGGCATCTAGCTTGCCACTCGCGAGATCTTTAGACATTTCGTCGAGCGAAAGATAGGTACCGCTGGCCTGGAAGCTCTTGCTCTCGGTCATCTGTGCGATCAATTCACGGCTTTCGGGGGTCTTGCTGTCATCCACCACGCCCAAGTGCAGATTGGCGACGGTGGGATTGAGAGCGAATCCAAAGAGCAGAAGTTGTAGAGTTGGTGGAACAATGAGCGACATGGCCAGGCGCTTGTCGCGCAGGATTTGGCGGAACTCCTTGCGAACCAAGGCACGCATGCGGGAACCGACCAGCGCTCGAAATCTCCTCATACCTAATCCTTGAGCTGCATGCGACGCATATTGCGCCACGCGAAAAGGTAAAAAACAGAGCCGATTACACCAATGATGAACACCTTCCACCCGACGGAGGGCCATCCTCCGCCGGCGAGCATGGCGTCGCGCACCACTTCGATGTAATAACGGCCCCAAACAAAATTGGAGAGCCAGCGGATGGAGCCCGGTATATTGGAAATGGGAAAAAGCAGACCGGAGAACATGTAAACGAGCAGAAATCCGGTGAGGGCGATCACCTGAACAGCCGCAACCTGACTGGGGATCGCGGCACCGATCATGTTGCCGAAAGTGGTCACGCAGAACATATACAAGATGGTGGCGACGATAAAGGGGGTGGGGTCCCCGGCGAACCGAAGTCCAAATCCTGCAAACAAAATGGCGATCATGATGAGGGCTTCGCCGGTGGCTACGATCATAAACGCGAGAATCTTTCCGAGCAGGAATTCATGGGCGGAGATATTGGCCACATAGACTTGCAGAATGGTTTTCTGCTCGCCTTCTTTGGCCATGGCCAGGGTCGCGAGTAGAGGCGGGAAAATGGACATGGCCATGACAAATATTCCTGGTCCATAGAATCTTTGGGAGGAGCGGCTGGGGTTGTACCAAAGGCGGATTGCCGCGGTAACTGGAGCGGGATGGGTGGCACCGGCATTCTGCGCGTTGAAAGCGCGGACGATCTGCGCGGCATCTCCTGAGATGATTTGTGCGGTGTTCGAATCCGAACCGTCGACCAGCATCTGCACTTGTGCCGCCTCCCCGCGGGCAATGCGCCGGCCGAAATCCTCGGGAATAATGATCGCGCCGCGGGCTTTATTGGAAGTGAAGGCTGTCTCTGGTTGCTTGTCGGTAGGCCAATAAACGATGTGGAAACTCAAGGCGTGGCGAAACGCGTCGACCAGCTTTTGTGATTCGAGAGAAGAATCCAGATTCTGCACGATAATTGGAAGGTCATTCACGGTGAGAGAAATGGCCGTGGTCTGCAGGACCAGCAGAATCACAGGGAGGAGCAGCGCAAGTGCGACCGCTAAGCGGTCACGTACCAATTGAATGAGTTCCTTCCGGGCTTGTGCAAAGATGCGCCGCATTTCCTATCCGTTTCTGAGATCCAACCAGGCAGCTAACTATCCCCACCGACCTTGCCCTGCTGCCGCGCGTGCTCCACAACGCTGATGAACACATCCTCCAGGGAAAAGCGGCCTTCCCGAGCGTCTAACACGCGAACACCCGCAGCTTCGAGCTTTGCCCGAGTTTCTGATATAGCTTTTTCCGCTGGGACGTCGCTGATGATATGGAGCGAGCGGCCAAAAATCGAAACGCGCCAACGCTCATTTTCGGACTTCAGTACATCGGCGGCGCGCTGCGTCTGATCCACACGAAATTCCAGGAGATGGCCTTTTTGTTGTGCCTTTATTTCGCTGGGCGTCCCTTCCAGCAGCAATTCACCGGCTACCATCAGGCCCAGACGGTTACACTGTTCAGCTTCCTCGAGATAGTGGGTGGTCACCAGCACGGCGGTCCCGGAATCGGCCAGCTGATTGATCATCGACCAGAAAGCGCGGCGGGCCAGCGGGTCCACGCCGGAGGTTGGCTCGTCCAGGAACACGATTCGAGGCTCATGCATTATGGCTGAGCCGAACGCCACGCGTTGCTTCCAACCACCCGGAAGACTGCCGGTCAACTGATTCTTCTTGCCTTCCAATCCAGAAAAACGCAGCACCCACTGCTCTTTTTCTTCTTGTTCTTCCGGCGGTACTCCGTAGACGCCCGCAAAGAATTGTAGATTCTCGTCGATGCTCAGATCGTCGTAGAGGGAGAATTTCTGGGACATGTAGCCGATTTGCTGGCGCACGCGCATAGAACGTAGAGCACTTTGCTCACCGGCAAGTTGCATCACACCGTGCGTGGGTTCCAGTAAGCCGCAAAGCATCTTAATGGTTGTTGTTTTGCCGGCGCCGTTAGCGCCAAGAAGTCCATAGATTTCACCGTAAGCCACTTGCAGGCTGACATTGTGAACCGCTGTGAACGAGCCGAACTGTTTGGTCAGGTTCTTTGCCCCGATGGCCACTTGTCCGCGCAAGTTGCGGTGCCCGCGGTGACTGGGGAAGGCTTCGTCCGTGATGCGTTCTCCGAGAACGCGCAGTGTGGCAACGAAAGTGTTTTCCAGCGTCGGCTCGTCTACGTGGAGGTCCTCGATGGGCAAGCCCTTCTGACTCATTATGCGTTTCACTGCGCTTTCCGTTTGCTCTGGGCAATGAGTGAGCAGGTCGAGGCGATCGCCGAAACGCTGTGCATCGAAAATCTCGGGGTCGCTCTCAGACCCCTGCGACAGTACGCGCAACGCTTCCTGCAGCTTTGGCGTGCGCAACTCAATTCGCTTGGCATTCAGGCTACCGCGGGTTTCCTCGGGTGTCCCGATTTGCTGGATGCGGCCCTGGTGGATCAGGGCGATGCGATGACAGCGTTCCGCTTCGTCTAAGTAGGGCGTTGCCACTAACACCGTCAGGCCTTCGCCAGCCAGGTGCGCCACGGTGTCCCAGAACTCACGGCGAGAGACGGGATCGACGCCGGTGGTTGGCTCGTCAAGCAGCAGAATTTGCGGTTCGGCAACCAGCGCACAGACCAAGGAGAGCTTCTGCTTCATGCCGCCGCTTAGTTGGCCCGCCAGCCGCGAGGAGAAGCGGTCCATGTCAAACGCTTGAAGATAGCGCTGACCGCGCTCGAAGATTTGCTCCTCTGGAACGTGGCGCAAATCGCCAATGTAGCGAACATTTTCGATCACACTAAGGTCGAGATAAAGGCTAAAGGTCTGGGTGAGATAGCCGGTTTGCGAGCGAGCGTCGCGCGCCGGGAGCCCGAAGATCTGCGCAGTTCCTGAGGACTGCTGCATGACGCCTGCCAGGATCTGGAAGGTGGTGGTTTTGCCCGCGCCATCGGCCCCGATCAGTCCAAAAATCTCGCCCCGCTCCACCTCGAAGCTGATGCCGAGAACAGCTTCGAGCGTGCCGTAGCGCTTCCACAAATCGTGGACAGAGATCGCCGGTCCTCCCGGCACGGCGTTAACGGTGTGTACCCGACCTTGTTGTGTAACGGCTGTGGTCATGGGACGCGCCTGTGTTTCGGCCAACTGTTACCACTAACGAGAATTTCGCCATCCGCGGGCATGCCCGGCTTGGCGTAGCCGAGGCCTTGCGTTAGTTGCAGCTTTACACCCACCACCTGCTTCACGCGGTCGTTGCGGAAATATGTATTTTCCGGAGTGAACGTGGCCTGGGGATCGATACGCAGGACGTAGCCGTCCAGTGGCTGACTGGGATTGGAATCCAGGAAGATGTGGCCAGGCTGGCCGATTTTCACTTTGCCGATTTCGCCCTCGGGTATAAAGCCGCGAAGGTAAACCTTGCTGAGGTCGAGCAGCGTAATGATCGCGGTACCAGCCTGGACTACCTCTCCGGGTTCCGCCGCGCGTGTAATCACCGTGCCGCTGAATGGGGCGACCACGGTTAGATCGGCACGATTGGCTTGCGCTTCCGCCAATTGCGCCTGGGCCTGCTGCGTGTCTGCCTTTGCGGCAGAGACCTGGGCTTCCTGCTGAATGATCTGCCTTTGCGTGCCGGCAACCTGTGCGTCGCGGATTTTCGGATTATCCAGATTGGCTTGCGCGGTGGTCAATGCGCCGCGGGCCGATTCCACCCGACGTTGAGCGGCCGAAACAGCAGCCACTTGCTGGTCTGCAGTGGCTTCCGCTTGCAGCCCTTGCTGCTCTGAAACCGCGCCAGTTTTCGCCAGTCGCATGTACGCGTCGCGATTGAACTCGGCAATCTTAAGCGCCGCCTGTTGCTGCGCCAGATCGGCCTCGGCCGCCGTCAGGTCTGCTTGTGCCTGGCGCACCCGCCCCTCCGCATCGACCTTGGATTGCGCAGTTTGCAGCTGATTTTCGTTCAATTGCTCGCGAAGCACATTGATCTGTTCGCTGGCAGACTGGGCTTGGGCCTGAGCATTCGCCAGCGCCGCTCGAGCGGCCTGTTCCTGTGCGCGCACTTGGGCATCATCCAAACGAGCAATCACCTGGCCTGTGGTTACGGAATCGCCCTCACGCACCGTGATTTCCAGGATCTTACCGCTGGTCTTTGGGGCTACGGCAGAATCGTCGCCCTCGATTCGTCCGCTGAGCGCCACGATGCTCGGGGGGAGGCTCGGGTTGGAAAAAAAGACTTTCCAGATCAGAAGAAGCGTCATCACTATCCCCGCGGCGGCCAGGACCCGAATGACGCGGCTCCGCGGCGGACGTTCCTCAGCAGGCGGACTGGGATTTGCCGCGGGCCTACCCGGTGCGGCCTGGGGCTTATCTTCCGGTGGTGCCGTGGCTGTGTGAGCGTCGCTCATTGCCGTGTGCTAGTCCTCCTTCTCGTGTGTCTTTACGCTCGGGCGCCCTGCCGTGTGCGGCGGGTTGCTGCGGCAACTCCCACGGTTCGGCCCGGAATTTCGATTTGCGGTCGTCCGCACTGAGCCTTGGACTTCGCGGCGTTCTTCAAATAAGCAAGCGAGAATTCGGAAATGTGGCCGGAAATTCGGTCCAACTGCTGGGGCGTCAGCTTCAACTCTGGCTGCAAGCGCGAGAGTACAGGTTGCGAAAACGCGTAGAACAAGACTTGGCCGATGATGCTGTTGTTGCACAGGCGCGCTTTCTCATGTTCGGGAGGAAGGCCCAACAGTTGACCTACGGCCTGGAGCAAGCGCTTGTAGATCGGGCGCATGCCTTCGTCAACTACGCGACTCATAGCCGGAGTCGGCTGGGAGAATTCGTGCATCATGATGCGAAAGCCAAGGCCGGGGTGTTTTCGGCCGCACAGGTGCTGCAAGCGCAGGCGGACCACCGTACGGATAAGCTCCTCTGGGGACCGCGCGGCATCCAGCGCTGTTGTGATCCCTTCCATTTCGGGAGCACGCACGGATTGCCGCAAAACTTCTGTGTACAAGCCAAGTTTGTCGCGGAAGTTGTAATTCACCGCCGCAACGTTAGCTCCGGCACGACGACAAATCTCGCGGATGGTGGCGTTGTGATAGCCGTGCTCGGCAAAGGCGTGCGCCGCCGCTTCCAGTAATTTTTCACGCGTGTGGAGCAGCGCTCTGCCTTCCGAGCGAGATTGGCGGAGCGATGGGTGAGTGACACGACGAGCCATATAAACACATGTTTAAAACGGTTGTTTAACTATGTCAAGGAAAAATGGCCTAAAAAAGAAAAGACCATAGATCAAAAGAGGAGAAATGGCGGAAGAAGGATACGCGGCTAGAGGGATTGGTGTAGGCGAGGAATACTGTATTTTTGGTATGGCGTCAGATGCTGTAGTTCACCGAGCGCAAGCCGTCCTTATAGGCTTCGCGAGCTTCCGCGGCTTTGCGTTGCGCGTCCTGCTCCGCAAAGTGGGCCTCATCCCACTTTTCCATGGCGGTCATGCTGTGATCGGGGGTGGCCAAGGCCTCTTCGGAACGAATGGTGTCAACCCAGGCATCCACAGCGCGTTTGTAGTCGAGGCGCAACTGATCCAAGTTCGCTTTATCCATGGAGCATACCCTAATTTCCACGCCTCGAACGGTCAATGGTGTTTGGCGGAATTTAACCGTAAATTCACAAAACCAGTCTCCAGTGGCGATTTTCGAGCGCGAAAGGTCAGACAGGGCGAGGTTGCGGCAGGTCGATCTTTTTTCCATCCGATCCGGCGAACGGCTCGATGGCGCGTGTGGATTCGCGTACGGCTAGTTCGGGTTCCACCAGGATCAACTTGCGATAAGGCTGAGATCCGTTCAATTGATGGAGAACGCATTGTGCGGCGATTCTACCCATGTTGGAGAGAGGCTGACGGATGGTAGTGAGTCGCGGGTTGTTGAAGGCGGCCACCTTAATATCATCGAAACCGATGACAGAGACGTCGCGGGGCACACGCAACCCCAGGTCTTGAAGCGCACGGATGGCGCCGATGGCGGACATGTCGTTGAAAGCAACGATGGCGGTAAAGTTCCGGCCGCCAGACAGAAGTCGCTGGACCACGGGATAGCCGAGTTCCGGAGAGGAAATGTCGCGATCGAGCTGCACCACGAGCTCCGGATGAATGGTGACGCCCATGTTAGCGGCGGCGGCGACAAGGCTGTCCCAGCGTACGGTGGAGTCTGAGCTGAAAGATTGGCCACGGATGAAGGCGATGTTGCGATGGCCGAGGGAGTGCAGGTGGGTGAGAGTCAGTTGGGCCGCGAAGCGGTGGTCCAGCGTGACGTTCGTAACGCCGTCGATGACTCGATGCCCGGCGACCGCAGCCACCGGCACCAAAAAGTCGTGCTCCAGCGCGGTGTCGATCGCGATAAGCGCTTCCGCACCTCGTCCGAGCAGCATCTGGCTGTACTTTTCGATTAGTTCTTTGCGGTGGCGATGGTGCGCCGTGAAATAGAAGTAGCCCGCTTCGATCAGGTGATCGCCTATGCCACTCATCACTTGCGTGTGGTAGCCGTCCCCTAATTCCGGAACCAGGATCCCGATGGTGGAAGTCCGTCGATTGCGCAACGATCGGGCGAGCAAGCTGGGCTGATATTTGAACTTCTTGGCGGCGGCTTTGATGCGGTCGCGAGTGGCTTGCGGAATGGATCGCCCGGGGACATCGTTCAATACAACCGAGACCGTGGTGGGGTTCAGATCCAAATAGGCAGCGAGCTTCTTGAGACCAATGGGTTTTTTGTTGTGCTTGGTCTTTTTAGTTCCGTTTTTCTTTCGCTTATCCATACTTGCATTCACGGGTGTTTCTATCGCAGTTGAAAGCTCTATACTCGGACGACATCACCACACAAAAGTACCGACCGAGCCGCCCTGCAAAGTTGCGGCGAAGGTCTTTCCACGAAAGCTAACGTCAAAATCTTTAGGTGCAGCGGAGGTATTCGCGACCACCACGACCATCTTCTTTTTTGGCGCTTGAAACGCGGCATTGGGAAGATCGTCCGGTGCCGTGGAATCGATGTGCACAGCGCCCGGCCGGACGAATTTCGAAAAATGAGCAATGGTGTAATAAGCGAGATTGCGCGTCACTTCGTCGCCGTCCATGGTGATTGCGCCCTGACAGACGGGGCAGCCGCCATTATTGGTGTGCGGCTCAAATTTCGAATCGGCAGCCAGGTTCCAGAGCAGCACATTGCGGCTCCAATTGCGGATTGCCCCGATGACCGTCCCGGAAACGTGTTTTGCGATCAAAAGCGTGGGCTTATCCGAATGCTCGACCGCCATATACTCCGTGAAATAAAGACTTTTGTTCGGATATGTTTCGTGCACCGTGGACATGGCTTCGATCTTGCCCTCGTAGAGGTGAAAGGCTGAGCCATCAGCGAACTTATTGGCTTCCGGGTCGTTGAGTATCGTGAGCGGGTATTCCGGATGGTTGCAGTTGTGGTCGAACAGTAGGATTTTGGTGGTGATACCGGCCGCCTTGAAGGCTGGACCGAGGTGCCCCTTGATGAAGGCGGCCTCCTCTGGAGCTGACATCTGGAGGCTCGGCGTGTTCTTCTCGTTCAACGGTTCGTTCTGAACGGTGATCGCGTCCACACGAATGCCTTGTGCCTGCATTGCTTCGATGTACTTGACGAAGTATTTTGCGTATGCGCCGAAGTATTCGGCTTTAAGGCTGCCGCCCTTCACGTCCTCGTTGGTCTTCATCCACGCGGGTGCGGACCAAGGAGAGCCAAGAATTTTCATCGCCGGCTGGATGGCCAGAATCTCCTTGAGCATGGGTAGGACATATTTCTGATCATCGGCGAGGGTGAATTTAGTCAATTGGGGATCGGTTTGACCCGCGGGAACATCGTCATAGGAGTAGACATATTCGTTCAGATCCGAGGCGCCGATGCTGACGCGCAGGTAACTGATGCCGATGTTTCCTCCGTTGGTGGCAAACAGTTCTTTTAGGAGCGCCTTGCGTTTGGCGGGATTCATGCGGTAAAGATGCTCCGCGCTACCCCATGTGAGGGCGAATCCAAATCCATCGATGGGCTGCAAGGTTTGTTTGTCGTGGATTTCGATCGTGGGACGCTGAGTGGAGCTTGAGGAGAAACGGTAAGTGGCCTTCTGCTTCGCGAATAGGGCCGAACGGTCCGCGTTCGTGAGCCACAATGTGGCGGTGTTCTTCTGGCCCTGGACAGACAACGGTAGCAGCAGAGTGACAGCCGGGGCCGCCGCCGCGAAGGGAGGCTTCACGGGTGCGCCTTTGCCATTCGAGTCTCGTTGCTACCAACGGAGTGAAGTGATGGAGTCTGCATCGAGTGACAATTCCAAAGCCTGCTTTGCGCTTTGATACAGGACTTTCTGTTCTGCACCTGAATTCGTGATTACAGCCACGCGGGTGCCGTCGGGGTTTTCGAATGCGACATGATCAATGTCTGTCAGTTTGGAGGTGCAGCTAAGTACCCGCGCGCCCCGCTGCACGAATTTGGAATAATGCGCGAAGGCCCAATACTGACCACTGCGAATTATTTCATGTGTCTGGGAATTCAGGGTCACCAGTCCGCCACAGAATGCCGGACCGATATTGGGCCGGCCTTCTTCGTCCAATGCGAGATTCCAGCCCACAATGCATTGCGCCCAGTTGCGTAGAATTCCGGAGAAGATGCGCGACCATTTCGCCCACTCGGTGGCATATTCGCTGCTCCTATAGGTGGGTCCTCCCTCGGTCCAGTAAGTATTCTTTGTGGGGAAAGCTTCGTGCACGTGCGTCATGGCGTCTGGTGTGCCCGCGTAGGCGTGCCAGGCGATTCCGTCAACATATTTGCTGAAGTCGGGATCATTGAGTTCGTCCATTACGCGGCCCCAAAGATTGTAATTGTGGTCGAGGATCCAGATTTTGGTGTCGAGGGAAGCTTGTTCGAGTGCTGGGCCGAGATGTTTTTTGACGAATTCGATCTCGTATTCTTGTCCCCAAAGCGCAGCAGGCATCCTGCCATCCTGGTCGGTGTCAACCTCATTCTGGACGGTGATGGCACGGACCTTGACTCCTTCTTTCGAATAGCCCTCCAGAAACTTCACGAAATATTGCGCATAGCTGGACAGATATTTCTTGCGCATTGACCCGCCGAGGAGGGAACCGTTGGACTTCATCCAGCCGGGAGGGCTCCAGGGACAGGCGAACAAAAACAAGTCGGGGTTTAGTTTCTGGGATGCTCGCAGAACAGGCAAAATGTATTCGCGATCGTGATCGATACTGAAGCGCAGAAGGTCAGGATCGGGATCCGTGCTTTCGTCATAGCTGTAGGCGAAACGCGAATAGTCGCTCGAGCCGATGCAAGTCCGGCATACGGAAAGGCCCAAGCCATTGCGGCCAAAGAGGTCCGCGAGAAGGCTTTGTTGCTTCTCCGCTTCCATTTGCGAGATGAGGAAACAGGAAGCGTCGGTGAAAGCGGCCCCGAACCCCAGAATCTCCTGAAAGCGTTCGGCGGGGTCAACCACGATGCGATTGGCAGCCTCACTCGCGTTCGGCCGCCAGTCTGGTAGCTTGATTTCCTCAAGCCGGCGATCCTTCGAAGTAACCCATCCTTGAACGCGTGGGGGCGCAGCGGCCAGCAAAAAACGAGGATTCGCCGCAGCCAGCGAACAGCCGGCGGCATATCGAAGAAATTCTCTGCGGGTGTTATTAGGCATGGAACTCCTTCTCGATAAAGGAAACCAATGTTCCTGGAGAACGCACCCAACCTCTGTGGAGACAAACGGTTGTTCTGAGACTAACTCTATACTTACCGGAAAGGCAACAGAAAAACGCGAGCGAACGCAATCATTCTTATTGGAAAACGGTTCAGTAGGGGGTACCTTGAAGATATATTACCGTGGCGAGCAAGCTGCAGGGCGCGTCCGGCAATGTCAAATCATTTTCAATCCCTGAGAGTGAACGGGATAGTGGGTACGGGGCCGCTGGATTGGCGAACAGCTAGTTCTGGCTCCACGGCAATCTCCGCAAGAACCTCTCCATGGGTTTCTATACGATTTAGCAACGTGCGTGCGGCCAGTTCTCCCATTTTCTGGAGCGGCTGTCTTACCGTTGTGAGGCTGGGAATGTTGTGGACGGCGATTTGGATGTCATCGAATCCTACGACGGAGACGTCTTCTGGCACGCGTAGCCCCGCTTCCTGAAAGGCACGAATCGATCCAATCGCGGAAATGTCGTTGTAAGCGAAGAGTGCGGTGAAGGGTTTGCGGCGGGCCAGTAGTTCTTTTGCGAAAGGGTAGCCCAGTTGAGGTGTGGGATCGTCGCCCTGAAGCTGGACAATCAATTCGGGCTGGAGGTGCACGCCGACCTCTCCGGCAACCTCACGAATAGCTTTCCAGCGGACTTCGGAATCGGAACTAAAACTCGATCCTCTCATAAACGCAATGTCCGTATGGCCCAATCCGATCAGGTGATTCAGAGCCAACCATGCGGCTTTCCGGTGATCCAGGACGACATTGGTCACGCCCTTGATGGGAAAGTGCCCAGCAACCGCAATCGTGGGAAGCGTCAAGGGATGGTTGAGAAACGTGTCCACCGTAATGAAGCCCTCGACGCCACGGTCGGAAAGAATCTGTTCGTAACGCTCTAGGAGCTTGGGCTCGTGGCGGTAAGCTACAGTGAGGAAGAAGTAGTTCCTTTCGCGTAAGTAGCGCTCGATACCACTAATGATCGGAGAACTGTAAAAATCACCAATTTCCTGGGTGACTACCCCAATCATGTAAGTTCGTTTGATGCCCAGATTCCTTGCGTAGAAACTGGGGCGGTACTTCAACGCGCGAGCAGCTCGCAGAACGCGCTCTTTGGTGTGTTCAGGAATCGAGCGCGAGGCAACGGAATTGTTCAAAACCGCGGAGCACGTGCCTTTCGTGAGGCCGACATGGTCGGCGACCGTTTGTAGCGTGACCGGATGGTGCGTTTTTCGGCTCCTCTTTTTTTGTTTGTGCGTCTTCATTTCGGCTATCGCTCCGGAGCAGGTTGAAAACGACGCTAGGACATCGGCGCAGGTGTGCGTTCCTTTTACCCGATTCTACTCCTCCTGGCTGTGCCTAAGGGAACATTATTGTGAATAGAGGTGCGGAAAGTATCTAGAATACCTGTATTCTAAGTACTAATGGTTTAGAATACCGGTATTTTGCACTTGACAGCGCGCATGGCCAGTTGTTAAATGGCGACCGGGGTGGTTCAAAACCACGAATCGAATGAGTCCTTGCGAGTGCGGTCTTGAAAAAAGACGGGGCCTCTGCTCGTCCGTAGTAAGCTCTGTGTTTTCATGAACAAACGTTTGTCTTTGGAGTATCACTGTTTGTTAGCAAAAGTGCCGGGGCAGGGCCGGCGATGTTCGATGGTCACTACGGTAAGTAGACAATCGATTGCCTAAATAGCCTGAATCGTATTTTTTTCTTGACATCGTTCTCGCGAAGGATTGTAATGCCATCAGAGTAGTACATAAACATTAGGAACGTACCGAAACAATAAACTATTGTCGAGGGCCCGCGATACACCGGAAACCACGGAATAAGCGGGTTTTCGTGGCGGTGCGTCCTTTTGCCGGTGCCCTGTGGAGTCCTAATTAAGCTTTTGCGGCGCAGTTTCCCTGTCGAGGATGTTTTCACTTGTGATTTTGGAGGGTTGAATGAGGACAGCACTGCGGTTCGCGATTGCCATCTGTCTATTGGCATTCGCGGCTAATTTATCGAACGCTCAAAGCACGAATTCAGGTGAGATCCGCGGAACGGTGACGGATCCTAGCGGAGCCTCGGTCGCGGGTGCGACGGTTACTCTGGTCAACATTGATACCGGCGAGACGAAGGACTTCGTTACCAATGACAGCGGCATCTATGACACGGTTTCGACGCGCCCGGGCAATTACAAACTGACTTTCTCCAAACCCGGATTCAAGAAATCGACCTACGGACCGGTAGTGCTGCAGGTTTCCACCATTACGGTCGACGCCACACTGGAGGTCGGGCAGATTCAGGAAGAAGTGACCGTAGTCGAAGCCGGGGCGCCTTTGCTGCAGACGGAAACGTCGCAGCTCGGAACGATTCGGGAAGCGCAAACTATGGCTAAGCTGCCGCAGATAGGGGCTGGTATCACCGGCAACGACTGGGCTAACTTTAACATCCTCCTTCCCGGAGCTGCTGGCTCTCCAACGGCGCCAGGCTCGGAAGGTAGCGGTGCTTATAATGCGGGCGACGCGATTGCCATCAATGGCAACCTGCCGAATTATGCGAATTACCTGCAAGATGGCGGAGTGGTCCAATTGCCGGTAAGCAACAACGTAGACAACACCCTGTTCTCGGCGTTGCAAGAAGTCCAAATTACAACGTCGTCGTTCTCGGCCCAGTATGGCGTCGGTGGCGCCGTCTTCAATCAGATTACTAAGAGTGGAACCAACGAATACCACGGGTCAGCGTATGAATACTGGCAAAACTCGGCTCTGAACGCTAGACCGTTTTTCTGGATTCCCAACAGCACGGGCGGCTATTCTCCACAGCCGGTGGGCTATCTGCGGTACGACGAGTACGGCGGGACGGTCGGCGGCCCGATCCTAAAGAACAAGCTGTTCTTCTTCTTTGCCGTAGACAAGATCTATAACAATGGTGCCGCCGGTTCGACACTGGGCACGGTTCCTACCTTGGCCGAGAGGGGAATGGGCACAGCCTATCCAGGGGCCTTTGACTTCACCGGGCTCCCCACACTATACGATCCGCAGAGCTGCTCCACGCCGGGCTGTACACGGACGTCATTCGCAGCGGAAAACACGGGAGCACTGGCTGGCGTGAATGCGATTCCGGCCAATCGCATAGACCCTGTAGCGGCGAAGATTCTGAACCTTTACCCTCTGCCAAATGTGGGAGTGCCCGGAGCGACTAGCAATAACTACAGCACCATCCTGCCCACTCCGAATCCGAATCTGCGCTATTTTGGACGCCTCGATTATACTTTTTCGCAATCGAATACGATGAATTTCTCGATCAGCGCAAAGAACAATCCGGGCGTCAATAAGTACGGACCTCTCTCATGCCCGATCAATTGCTTTTCCGGGGATATAGATGGGTACAACGTGCAGTATACCGACACTTGGACGATTAGTCCGACGGTCGTTAATGAATTCCGCATGGCTTACACCAAACAAGGCAATTGGTTTATTCCGCAAACGGTTGGGTACAACGCGCAAACCTCTCTCGGCTTGCAATACGCCAAGGCGGATATTCTTCCAACAATTAACATCGGCGGCGCGGGATTTTGTTGCGCCCAAATCGCGCCCGGTACAAACGCAATTTACATCGAGAATCTCTACGACCCTTCGGATGTCATTACCCTGATTAAAGGGAAGCACATTCTTCACTTCGGGGTGGAAGTGCTGATGGGCCAAGGCAATACCACGCCGTGGGGAAACTTGCAGTCTGGCAATTTCAACTTCAATGGGAACTACACCGCGCAAAATGGATCGCCTGCTGGGAGCACCGGAGCCGGCTTAGCTGATTTCCTGATTGGCGACGTGCAGCAATGGAGCGCCACCAATCAGGCCGTGTCCTACGCCCGGCTGAAGAGTCCTCAGCTTTTCGTTCAGGATGACTTCAAGGTTAAACCGAATCTCACAATTAACCTGGGCCTTCGCTATACGGCCACAACAGGCTTTACCGAGATCCATAACTCCATCGGCGGCTTCGATCCGGATATTCCGCTCACGTATCCCTGCCCCTCTGCCCAGTTCACGAACTGCTCATACAACGGCACATTAGGTTCGATGTGGTTCGCTGGCCAGAATAATCGAACTTCGGCGCAAAAGCCTATCTACGATATCTTTTTGCCTCGCGTTGGCTTTGCATGGTCGTTTATGCCCAACACCGTGCTGCGAGCTGGCTTCGGAATGTATTCATATAATTTCAGCCAGGATGTTTACGGAGCCGGAATAGGCGCCGGTTCCTTGTACACCAGCACCGGTAGCGCATCGGACCCGTTCGCAGGAACAGGACCGAACCCGCTCATCTCCTTGAGTTCACCTGCGTCTGTCGCAGATTCTGTGCTGAATTACGTCGTGGGCTCGCCGAATGCGAGACTACCTTATACCTATCTCAACCTCACATCGCCCTCCAATCAGACCTACGTTCCATATCACGTCCCCGTGGGTCGCATCAACCAATGGCAACTAAGCGTCGAGCATCAATTCGCCGGGAATTACATGGCATCGATCGCCTACGTGGGCAGCCACGGCTCCAATCTACAATTCCCGACAGACCTCAACCAAATAACCAGCGCGGCTGGTCTGGCCGCGAGCTCGGCCGCTGGAAGCGCTGTGCAAGCAGATCGACCCTATCCGGCTTGGGGAACACTGACCGGCAACAACTACAACGCCATATCGAACTACAACGCCCTTCAAGCACAAATCACAAAGCGCTACTCCAACGGACTGCTCTTTAGTGCCAACTTCGTCTGGTCGCACTTTTTGGACGACCAGGATTCGGGTGGATGGGGCAGCCGCGGAGGAACGCAGTATTGGCAGATCGGGAACAACCCGGGAGCCAATTACGGCAATTCGAATTTCGACATACCCATCGCGTTCAAGGCCTATGCCTCTTACGACCTGCCCTTTGGCCAAGGCAAACAGTTTCTCAACCAAGGCCGGGCACTGGACCTCCTGGTCGGTGGATGGCGTTTTGCGGGTACGTTCATGGCCCAGAGCGGAAACCCCTTCACCGTGGTCATGAACGATAACAAGAACCAGACTATTACGGGCTGCGGCGTTGGCGGCACTGCCTCTGGCGGCGACGTCAACAACGGCTGCAACTGGTTCCCCAACGTTGTGGGCAACGTGAATGGACCCAAAACCACTGCCGAGTGGTTTAATACTGCAGCATTTGTTTCGCCCTCAATTGATCCGTATCAATTCGGCAATGAGGGCAGAAATATGCTCAGGGGACCAAGGCTGTCAGTTCTTAACCTGTCACTGGCGAAAGCTGTGAGCTTTAAGGAACGCTACCATCTGGAGCTGCGCGCGGACTTTGTCAACGCTCTGAATCATCCGAGCCTCGGCCTTCCGGACCAGGTCGTGGGCACAGCTAACTTCGGGCAGATAAATGCCTCAACCCAAAATGGCGGGGTTGCGGTGGCGCCCCGTAGCGGTCAACTGAGTGCAGTGTTTTCTTTCTAAACTGCGACTCGTCGAGGGAGAGGACGGCCCACCCCGCCGTCCTCTCTTTTTCGTTTAGGTGGTTCGGTAAGAATCCAGCGTCAGCCGTATACTAAGCGCATGAAGAAAATAGAATTTGTAGTTTTGCTGTGCAGTACGTTCTGCATTAGCGCGATTCCTGGGTCTTCCCAATCTCCTCCCAGTCGGCAGCGGCAAATCCAAGAGCACATGAGACAGGCGCAAGTGTATCTCAGCGAAAACAAACCAGAGCGTGCCGCGGATGAGTTCAAGGCGATCGTTGCACTCGATCCGAAAAATGCCGACGCACAAGGCAATCTCGGAGTTCTTTTGTTCTTTCATGGGGCGTACGCCGAGTCGATTCCGCACTTGCGCGCTGCAGTGAAACTCCAGCCGAATCTCGCGAAGATCGAAGCGCTTCTTGGTATCGCCGAAAAACGCACGGGTGACGTGAATAGTGCTCTCACCGATTTGGAAAAGTCCTTTCCCAAGCTCAAGGAAGAAAAGATTCGTATCGATACGGGTATGGAGCTGATCGATATCTACTCGGCGGCTGGTGAAATGTCGAAGGCGGCACCGATCATCAGTGCCCTTCGGGACATGGACCCGACGAACGTGGAACTCATCTACACCGCCTACCGCATATATTCGGATTTACTGGACGAGACCCGGCTGAGCTTAATCATTGTGGGCCCGAATTCGGCTCGCGTGCACCAGATGATGGCGCATGAGTTGGCAAGGCAGGGCCACAAGGACGAAGCCATCGCGAATTACCGCGAGGCTATCAAGATCGACCCAAATGCCTCGGGTCTCCAGTACGAACTAGCAGAGATGCTTAACGACTCTTCCATAGCCGGTGGGCGCGAGGAAGCGGAAAAGGAATATCAAGCGGCGCTGGCACGGAATCCTTCGGATGACAAATCGGAATGCCGGCTTGGGGATTTGGCCGCGCTTCGAGGGGATCAAAAGGGCGCGGCCGAGCACTACGACCGTGCGCTGGAGATACAGCCAAATGATTCCGAAGCAATGCTGGGTTTGGCCAAGGCTCTGATGACCCTGAACCAACCCGAAAAAGCGCTCCCTTTGCTGGAGCAGGCCGTAAAGCTCGATCCCACGAACGCGGTGGCGCATTATCGACTTAGCACGCTGTATAGAAAAATGGGGCGCGCCACAGACGCAAATCAAGAATTAGCCGAATACCAAAAATATAAAGCTATGAAGGAAAAGCTCCGAGACACCTACCGCCAGATGCGCCTCCAACCGGACAAGAAAGAACAGGAAGATGACGCGCGGAACTAGACCACTGCAAGCCAGCGCATACCCTAATTTGTGGTGTGACCCATCGCTTGATAGGGATTGCGAACCATGGCGGAACGTTAACAATTCGGCGAAGAGAGGCAGATTGGTTCGCAAAGGCCGCGCGACGATGACGACACTTTTTGCGTTGGGGAATCTCCTATTTGCCACTGGGCAGTTGCTCGCGGAGTCTTCCTACATTGAGCGCCTGGACGATCCCAAAGCCGTCTATCTCACCGCAGACAAATTCCCGGTGCATGGGGATGGCGTTACCGATGATTCCGATGCGCTGCAGCAGGCTATTGATAAGGTACAGGAGACCACAAATCAGGGGATAGTTTTTGTGCCGTCCGGCCGCTACCGGGTCACCAGAACGATTTATATCTGGCCGGGTATTCGAGTCATCGGTTATGGGGTGACTCGTCCGGTCGTCGTTCTCCGCGCCGATACACCCGCGTTTCAAGCCGGCCCCTCCTACATGGTTTTCTTTGCCGGAGGGCGGCCCGGGCACACTGGATCTTCAGACCACAACGGCGGGGGCAGTAAGAGCGTCACCCCTCCCGACGCCAGCCCAGGGACATTTTATTCTGCGATGAGCAACGTCGACATCGAGATCCAGCAAGGCAATCCCGGAGCTGTGGGTATCCGGGCGCGCTACGCGCAGCACTGCTATCTCGCGCACATGGATTTTCGCCTGGCTTCGGGTATTGCGGGAATTCACGACGGCGGCAACGTGGCTCAGGATTTGCATTTCTATGGTGGCAAATACGGAATATGGACCCGCAAGCCGTCTCCGGGCTGGCAGTTTACGATCATCGATAGCACTTTCGAAGGGCAAAGCGAAGCCGCAATTCGCGAGCACGAAGCCGGTCTGACGCTCATTCGTCCGCAATTCAGGAATGTACCAACAGCAGTCTCGATTGATCCTGGTTACTTCGATGAGCTTTGGGTGAAAGATGCGCGCTTGGAAAAGATCAGCGGTCCCGGCTTCATCATCAGTGATGAAAGCAGCGTGCGCACCGAAATCAACATGGAGAATGTTATCTGTGATGGAGTGCCCGTGTTTGCTGCGTTCCGCGAGAGCGGGAAGCAGGTAGCTAGTCCGCAAGAGAAATACCAAGTCAAGACGTTCTCGCACGGCCTGCACTTCGACGATATTGGAGCGACACCCGATATTCAGACCGCCTTTGACGCGTCGCCATTGGACTTGCTGCCGCCGCCCGTCATATCCGATATTCGGGCGTTGCCGCCGATGAATAGTTGGGTGAACATTCGCACGCTTGGTGCCACTGGCGATGGGAGTGCGGACGACACCGAGGCGCTGAAGAAAGCCATTGCCGAGCACAAAGTAATCTATTTTCCTGCCGGGCAGTATCGGGTGACGGATACGATTGAGCTACGTCCGGATACGGTGCTGATTGGCCTGCATCCCAGCGTCACGCGCATCCTGATTGCCGATGGAAGCCCTGCGTTCCAGGGTGTGGGCAGCCCAAAAGCTTTATTGGAAGCTCCCAGAGGTGGAGACAACATCATCACGGGAATCGGGCTCTATACCAATGGAATTAATCCACGCGCGGTAGCACTGAAATGGATGGCAGGCAAAGACTCGATGGTGGATGACGTGCGCTTTCTGGGCGGCCACGGGACTGTGAATCCTGGGGACACGCCCACGCAAAATCGGAAAATGTGGGAACAGATTTACAACAACACGCATACGGCGGATTCAAACGTCCTTCGCCGCTGGGACGGCCAATACCCAAGCCTCTGGATCACCGATGGCGGCGGAGGCACGTTCGTCGACATTTGGACGCCGAGCACCTTTGCGCAGGCCGGTCTGTACATTTCGAACACCTCGACCAACGGACGGATCTACGAAATGTCGAGTGAGCATCATGTGCGCAACGAGCTGGTATTGCACAATGTAGCGAACTGGGAGATTTATGCGTTGCAGACCGAAGAAGAATGGGGCGAAGGAGGTTTCGCGGTGCCGCTGGAAATCCGGGACTCCCGGGACATCACCGTTGCCAATCTTCACATGTATCGCGTGGTAGGCAGCTATCAGCCATTTCCGTATGCGGTAAAGATCATCGATTCGAAAAATATCCGTTTCCGGAACGTGCATTGCTATAGCGACGGCAAGGCCTCCTTCGACAACGCGATTTTCGATCAGACGCACAACGCGGAGCTTCGCCAACGTGAGTTTGCGTGGCTCACGTTTTCAGGAGAAGCTCCGAAACCGCCCGCGGTGCAACGTTCGGCGGTTTTGGCGCCGGGTAGCAAACTGGAGAAGTTGGCAGGTGGATTCTTTAATATTTCTGGAGGCGCCATAGACAGTTCAGGCGATCTGTATTTTGTGGATGCGAAATGGCAGATGATTTACCGCTGGTCTGCGGCTACCCACCAGCTTGCTATCGTGCGCGATAATCCTCTGGACCCGGTGCAACTTGTTGTCGACAAATCCGGCAACCTCGTGGTGATTTCCTACCAAGGAAATGGAACCGTCTATACTTTCAAGCCCGGTACGGACTTTGACCAGCTTAAACTACTGAAGCCTGAGGCCAGCATGCCTCGTCCGGGAATGACTGCCGTGCTTCCCGTCGACCAGTGGCGCAATCACAACGACTTTCGTGACGCCGTCACTGCTAAAAGACCATATCAGTTCGTGTCACTGGATCGCAGCACCTTTATTCCCGCAGGTGAAGATTTCATCGGCGGGGAACTGTACTATGGCTCCAAAATGCATGACATACTTCGTGCCTTCGGGTTGGCGCCAGCCAGGATTGGGGACGAGTTCTACGTTTGCGATGAAGAAGAACAGAAAACCTATAAAGCGACCGTGGAGCAGGATGGCACTCTCGCCAATCTGAAATTGTTTGTGAACGTGGGAGGTGAGAGCGTAACAGAAGACAATCAGGGGAACGTTTATATTGCGGCCGGTGAGATCTACGTTTTTGACGCCGATGGGAAACTTATCGATACGATCAATGTGCCCGAGCGGCCCTCTCAGTTGCTGTTCGGCGGACCCGAGCGGAAGACGTTGTTCATCGCAGCACGCACTTCATTATATGCAGTAGGCGTGCGCTATGCGGGGCGCTAGAGGAGAGATTGGATCTAGTGCATTCCATGTCTGGTTCGCAAGCCCATCTATGTATCCAATGAAAATCTTTTGCGGCCCGGTTGCGGTAAGTCTTCTAGCAGTTTGCCTGCTGCTCTCGCAATCGCCGGCGCAGCGGGCCGCATCGTCCTCGCGCACGGCCGCAGGTTCGCGGAATGAAGAGGCAACAAAGCCAGGAGATTTGCCGCAGTTGGTGGACATCACAAACTCGACAAGAATCCACTTTGAACACCTTTCCAGTCCTGAGCAAAGATACATCATGGAATCGATGAGCGCGGGTGTGGCGTTGATTGACTATGACCGGGATGGCTGGCCGGATATTTATTTTACGAACGCGCAGAGCGTGGAGATGGCGAAAAGCGGCAAAAAGGCACGCAGTGCTCTCTTTCACAACAATCACGATGGGACATTCACGGATGTGACGGAGAAGGCGGGCGTGGGCTATCCCTGCTGGGCCAATGGAGTGTCCGTGGGGGATTACAACAACGACGGCTGGCCGGACTTGCTGGTCACTTGTTTCGAAGGCGTGGTCCTTTTCCGGAACAACGGGGATGGCACGTTCACCGACGTTACCAAGGAGGCGGGGTTAGCTGAAGATCGCGGTTGGGCGATGGGCTCGACGTTTGGCGATTATGATGGGGATGGGTGGGCGGATCTGTTCGTTTCGCACTATGTCGATGTGAGTCTCGACGACCTACCCGTATTTGGGTCCAGCAAAACCTGCCAATATCACGGAATCGATGTGCAGTGCGGGCCGCGCGGCCTAAGGGGCCTGCCCGACTCTCTCTATCACAATAATGGGAACGGGACGTTCACCGAGGTTTCCAAGGCGGCGGGTGTTTCCGACCCGCAGAAACGCTTCGGACTGACGGCAGTGTGGACGGATTTCGATCAAGATGGTCATCTCGATCTGTTCGTTACTAATGATGGCCAGCCAAATTACCTGTACCAAAACGACGGAACAGGACACTTTAAGGACGTCGCCTACACCGCGGGAGTCGCGGTGAGTCAAGATGGCATCGAGCAGGCCAACATGGGTGTGGCGCTGGGAGATTATCTGCACACCGGGCGGTTCAGCATATTTATCACCCATTTTAGCGACGAGTATGCTGTGCTTTACCGGAATGATGGGGACATGAATTTTGCGGATGAGTCATACGCTTCCGGCATAGCCGCGGCCACAACACCCTATGTGAGTTGGGGAGACGCGTTCATCGATTGGCAAAACAATGGCTGGCCCGACGTATTCCTGGTCAATGGCCACGTGTATCCGCAAGTGGATACTGTAGAAATTGGCACGAAATACAAAGAACCGATGTTGCTGTTTCAAAACAATCGCGACGGTACGTTCAAGGACATCAGCAAGCTGGTTGGACCTGCGATTCAGGTTCCAAGAGTCGGGCGAGGCGTGGCGCGCGGAGATCTGTTTGATGACGGCCGTCTGGAGATTGTCGTGGAAACACTCAAGGGTGAGCCTGTCATTCTGCAGCCGCAAGGCGGGGCCGTAAACCATTGGATCAGCTTCCAACTGGAAGGGACGCAGAGCAACCGGCTCGCCTTAAACGCACGGGTGAAAGCTACTACCGGAGATCTGGTGCAGACGGGCCAAGTGCTGAGCGGCGGCAGCTATCTATCTCAGCATGATTTTCGGGTTCACTTCGGCCTAGATAAGCACGATCGCCTGGATAAAGCCGAAATTGTATGGCCGAGTGGAAAGGTCGAAACACTCACAAATTTACCAGCGGATCGCTTCTATAAGGTCAAAGAAGGTCAGGGAGTGGTGGGATCCGAAGGACCAACCCAAGTGGGCGCCAAACACTGACCCGCCGTGGGATTCTGTCGCAAGGCGGAAACCATTTGTTGACTTCCCACCTGGTGCGCGCATCTAACCCGCCGGAGTGAGTCCAAGGCTCTAGCCCTGGCGGTGCAACAAAAAACCGTCTAACTGCAAATGGGCTCGCTGAACGGAGGACAAATGGCAGCGGAAGACAGCGACAAGCCCGTATTGGGTCGCATTGATGAATTAGTGAAAGAGGAAGAACGGTTCTACGCCCAGGGCGAACTTACCGCTGGCGACCGGAAACGCCTGGGTGAAGTGAAAGTGGAGTTGGATCAGTGTTGGGACCTGTTGCGCCAGCGCCGCGCACTCCGGGAGTTTGGGGAAGATCCGAACCAAGCGAAAGTGCGTCCGCCAAATATTGTTGAGAACTACGAACAGTAGCTGCCGTTGGGCAAGCCAGCTTTTTCAAGTCGGTACACGACCAGCGGGAAAAAATCTGTGGAGGTATCGAAAAATGAGCAACGAACCGTCACCGAGCAGAAGAGCTCTAGCATTAAAATCGGGCGAATTCGCGATTGGCAAGGACCTTCCCGTCGTTCGACTGGGATTTGGTTCGATGCGGCTTACAGGCAAGGGCATCTGGGGAGAACCGGAGGACCGGCCTGAAGCGATCCGCGTATTGCGCCGTGCGGTGGAATTGGGCGTTAATTTCATCGATACGGCGGATTCCTACGGGCCCGAAGTAAGCGAAAAGTTGATTGAGGAGGCGCTGCATCCCTATCCCTCTGGCTTGGTGATTGCTACGAAAGGCGGCTTCGAACGGCCCGGGCCCGACAAGTGGGTGGAGAACGGGCGTCCGGAGCACTTGATTGCCGCGTGCGAGGGGAGCCTGAGGCGTTTGCGCCTGGATCGCATAGATCTTTACCAATTGCATCGAATCGATCCGAAAGTGCCGGCCGAAGATCAACTGGGAGCGCTCAAGAAACTGCAAAGGGAGGGTAAAATCCGGCACATCGGGCTATCTGAAGTGAATGTTCGGCAGCTACGGCATGCACAGACAGTGGTGGAAGTAGTTAGCGTTCAAAATCGATACAGCCTGGCGGATCGCGGTTCTGAAAACGTTCTGGAATATTGCGAAGAGCAAAATATTGGTTTCATTCCTTGGTTTCCGCTGGCGGCCGGACGGCTGACCCGCCCCGACAGTCCTCTCGCCCGTGTGGCGACCGAATTGAACGCTACTCCTTCCCAAGTTGCTTTGGCGTGGTTACTCCAACGGTCTGCCGTGATGCTACCCATTCCGGGGACCTCTCGAGTCCGGCACCTGGAGGAAAATGTCCAGGCGGCCGGGTTAAAGCTCAGCGATGCGCAATTGAGGGCACTAGGAAGCGCTGCTGCTGCGGGCTAAAACGCACTAAATTCAGACAACCATCTGGCACATCCAAGAAACGCTGGTGTTCTTCCACTTTTCCTTCCAGAGCCAGCTCCAGTTCGGGGATCTTCTTGCGCAGTTGCTTTTTGGCCAGTTCGGCCATCTCTTGGGCGGTGGCTTTGCTCTCTACATGAGCATGCAACATGAGTAGACCGGAGACCCCGAAAACATCAGTGGCCACACTGGCCAACTTGATATTGGCGGTCTCCAACAGCTTCGGCAGACGGTTGCGCTCCGCCGTCCGACTTTCCATCAGCTTGCGATGGTACCGTGTCAAGTCGCGCAGTTCGCGGATGGGTGAGGGCGGAACGAAGCCGGGGCGGAGCAAGCCGTGGCAAAGCAAATCGGCGATCCATTCCGCATCCTTCACGTCGGTTTTGCGGCCAGGAACCTTCTTCACATGTTGCGCATTGACGACGACGATCTCGAAGGCTCCTTCTAAAATTGCGTAGATCGGCTTCCAGTACACTCCCGTGCTTTCCTCCCAGCAATCGCCTTCCAACGATGCTTGTACCATAGACTGATCCGTCGACTCGATGCTGCCCCGAACCGCATTTTCGAGCCAGGTGGTGCGCCGATGGCGCATGACGTCTTTAGAGAACTTACCGGGACTTCTGAATTACTTCCGGTTGCCCTTGATATGGAGAGAATCCGCGGCAGGTGGTGCGAGTGAGTGATCCGTCAAAGCTTGGGATGTTCTTGCCCGCCTAGTCCCACTAGCGTACCACGCGAAGCAGATCGGAATAATCATCCGTCCAAGAGATGGGGCGGGTCTCCGCCGGAAACGGCTCCGAGTGTCTGGCCAGTTCGCCGTCAGACAGCGAGGCGGGATCGTGCGAAAACAGGATCCAGTCGGATTCCGAGAAAGGACCCGTGGGAAGCAGCGGATCGACGCGAACAGCGTGAAAGCCGAAGTCGCGGCTAACTCCAGCGAGCACGGGCCGGAGGTTCAGCGTCTGGTTGCTAATGTGGACAGCGATCACGGATCCCGGCCCGCGAAGATGTTTGGCATAGAGCTGAAAGGCTTCGCGCGTGAGGAGATGCATGGGAATCGCATCGCTCGAAAATGCGTCCAGCACCAGAACATCAAACTTCTGGAAGTCGCCACGGTCGGCCTCCCGTTCGAGCGAGAGTCGCGCGTCGCCAAGCACGACCTCGATCTGGCCGGGCGAATCCCGCAAGAAAGTGAAGTAGGGACGCGGGCCGGTCGATAGCTTGCAGACCTCTGGATTGATTTCGTAGAAACGGAAGACGTCCCCGGATTGTGCCAGCACCGCGAGCGTTCCCACTCCCATTCCCACGAGCCCCACGCGCATGGGATGCTGTGGCCAATCGCGAATGGCGATGTTGGCTCCGCTGCTCGGGCCATAATAGCCCGTTGCGAGACGCGCACGCTGCGGATCCTGATACTGGAATCCATGGACGGTGCTGCCGTGCCGCAATAAGAGATAATTCTCTGGTTCGGCGCGTACGACTGACAAGACGCCATAGAAATTTCTGGACGATGCGATCACGTGGTAAAGCTCTGCTTTCTGCGGAATCAGCAAGCCGGCCGTGAGCAATGCCAGTACGATTCTAGATGCGCTGCGGACTAGAAACGGCGACGGCGC
The DNA here is from genome assembly GCA_963776365.1 of Candidatus Acidiferrales bacterium. Taxonomy (GTDB): domain Bacteria; phylum Acidobacteriota; class Terriglobia; order Acidiferrales; family UBA7541; genus Acidiferrum. Next base: position 195,869 of record CAVZMQ010000019.1, read on the forward strand.
GGTCCGCGACGCGCGACGCTCCGTTGCATATTGGAAAGCGGCAGCGCCGGCCAGAACCGCAGCCGCGTAAACGCCAGCCGATTGCGGTAGCCGAGCTGCTTGTCTCCATATCGAGGCCAGCACAGCCGGAGCAAGTAACACGGCGCCCGCGAGAATCAGCAGTGCCAACGAAGCACGCCCCTTGTGCCACCATGACGAACGTTCCCCGGCCGAGACAGACAGCAGCACCGCGATGCACCCCAAAACACCCAACGGATATTCCCAATAATTCGGGAAAATCCGAGGGGCCAGCAAGCTCACAAAGATTCCTCCCCCAGCACCGCCCGTGGCGATGGACAAATAGAATGCCGTTAGCGATTCCGAGCGGGGGCGGGTCCGCGCGGCTTCTCCGTGACACACCATGCACCCCGCGAAGAGCACCGCAGAATAAGCGGCGAGCTGTGTCATGAACGAATACGCCGCGTTGGGGAGCGATACGAAGATAATCAGCGCCACGGTCACGGCAAACAGAGGACAAAAAATCTCTCGCCGATACCAGCGGTCGCTCTCGAAGCACACGATGAACGAAAGCAGATACAGGCTTAGTTCCAGAACCCACAGGAATGGGCTGACGGCAATGTCTTGGCAGATGAGGTTCGTCGTTGCCAGCAATAGCACGGACGCACACGCCGCTAAACTGATCCAGAGCAGCCGAAGCGACCATCCAACCGGCGGTGCAGGCGGCGGGCGCAAATCGGGCACAAATTCTTGTTGCGCCGCAACGGGAGCGGCCGAGCGGGCCACGCTTCGTGCGCTGAAATAGTAACAAACCAAAAACAGGCCATAGCCCGCGGCCCAGGCCCAGCGTTGCGCGCCGAGCCTTACGTGCGGTTCCACCAAGAACGGATACGACAGCAACCCTAGAAGCGATCCCGCGTTCGAGAGCGCATAGAGGCGATAGGGCAACCTCTTCGGACCAGCCTGCGCAAACCAATGCTGCATCAATGGACTGGTAGCCGACAGCAAAAAGAAAGGCAGACCAATCGCTGAGACAAGAAATTCGACGATCGCCCATGTAGGGTCGGCCCCGGGCTGCGGTTGCCAGTTCGCACCGGGGGCAATGGGAGCGGAGCGGATATAGGCCAGAACGGCTATGAAAATAGCAGAAGCGCCTAGAAGACCGCCGTGCAGAATGATCTGCTTGCGCAGTGGAAGCCATGTGGCAATTCCATGCGAGTATCCGTATCCGGCGAGAAACAGCAATTGGAAGACAAACACACACACGGTCCATACCGCTGACGCGCCACCAAAAAGGGGAAGGACTTCTTTTCCGAGCAACAACTGAACCTGAAAGAGCAGAAACGCGCTGACGAAGATCGCCAAGGCAAATGGCAAACGCCCAGCCTTGCTACCGTTTCTCCCGACCGCAAGGGTTTCAGGAGCAACGATGGCGCGGCCCCGCGCGGCCACAGGGGGAGTTCCGACAGTAGCGCTCATATATATAGCAGTGTAGGCGGGTTACCGGAAACAGCCCGTTGGCACTCGCGTGTCTGTGCTCAAAGCACTATGCGTAGCGGGTCCACTGCCTCTAGCGGAGTGCATCCGCCGGTCTTTCTGGAATCTTTTCGTGACGACCTGTTAGCTTAGATACAGGTGGCTGTTTTGGATTGGGCGCGCCTACCTGTGTTCGCGCCACCGCGAACGACGCGCCAGATATCCTCGATGCGCCGGTAATCCCCACGGCACGTCACTAAAATAGTTTTTGTTTATGCGGATTTATCGAAGGCGTTACACAACTGGTATACATTACCTTCACGCCGTTCGGCCTACTTCGGGAGTCGGATTTCGCGCACAGAGGCGATTTGCGCTACCTGAGGCGCGCGGCAAAGAAAAAGAGCAGAGCGGCTGACATCGCCCGCCTTGCTCCTTATGTCCGAAGAGAATAACTGCTCGCGCTCGAGAGTTTTTCCGATTACAGCGGGTTGGTGCCTTGCACGCAAGTGCCGGCCGTTGCGCCGTAGTAGATCACGCCCGACTCATCCGAACAGAAGTCGCGCGTACCGCTCTGGTTGGCAACCTGGGGCTCGGCAGTGGACTTGTAGGTCACCGCAGGTACGCCGCCAGCCGCCGCTGCTGTAAAGACGTAGCCGCTCTTGGTGCCCGTCGCCAGAATGTTGTCAATCAAGCAAGCCGCACCCACCGCAGCAACCGTTCCGCTGGGGCAGACGCCACCGAGACTCGCCAAGGTTGGGGCCGGTGCGGCATTGCAGTGCGCAGGCGCAAATCCACCTGACGGTGATTCGGGCGCGGGCCGAACTGGCAGAGTCTGTCACATCGCGTAATTTGCTTGCCTTGAGGCTCTGAGGTAAACTCCATGAACTGTGACAGATACCTCTTCGATGCTTGGCCGGACGATCTCCCACTATGACGTTGCTGAAAAATTAGGCGGCGGAGGAATGGGCATAGTTTATAAGGCCAAAGACGCGCGGCTGGGTCGAAATGTTGCGCTGAAATTCCTGCCCGACGATATTTCGCAAGACGTACAGGCGGTGGAGCGATTTCGTCGAGAAGCGCGCGCGGCCTCCTCCCTGAATCATCCAAACATCTGCACAATTTACGATATTGGAGAGTTTGCAGGGCGTCCCTTTATCGCCATGGAGCTGTTGGAGGGACAGACTCTGAAGCATCGCATCTCCGGCAGGCCGATGATCGTGTCGGAGATTTTAGACATAGGGATCCAGGTGGCTGACGGTCTGGAAGCAGCGCACGCAAAAGGCATCGTTCACCGGGACATCAAGCCCGCGAACATTTTTCTGGTCGAGAAGGGTTCTGCGAAGATTTTGGACTTTGGTCTGGCAAAGCTGGCGCACCAGAGGCAGCCGGCAATGGAAGCCGTGACAGAAGTGGTATCCCAATCGCGGACGCAAGTGGGGAACGATGCCTTACTGACGAGCCCGGGGAGCTCCATCGGGACAGTTGCGTACATGTCACCCGAGCAGGCTCGCGGCGAAGAGCTGGACATACGATCGGATTTATTTTCGCTGGGTGTGGTGCTGTATGAAATGGCTACGGGCGAACTCCCCTTCACCGGATCGACGGTGGCGTTGATTTTTGACGGTATTCTGCACACCGAGGCGACGCCTGCAACGAAGTTGAATTCCAAGTTGCCGCAGGCATTGGACAATATATTAGGCAAGGCCCTAGAGAAAGACAGCGATCTTCGATATCAAACCGCAAACGAACTCCGGGCCGACCTCAAACGGATGAAGCGAGACCTTGATTCCAGCCGGCGGTCCGCGGCAGAGAAGAGCGGTGTGTCCCACGCGCCTGCAAGCGTCCCTGGAGCGACGAAGAAGTCGATTGCTGTGCTGTATTTCGAGAACCAGAGCGGCGTAAAAGAAGACGAATACCTGCGTGACGGCATCACGGAAGACGTGATCACCGAACTGAATAAAATACGGGGGCTCAACACCTTTTCACGTCCGACGGTGCTGGCGTTCCGAGACAAGCCGGTAACCCCGGCGCAAATTGGGCAGCAGCTTGGCGCAGCCTACGTACTGACGGGTACGGTGCGGCGCGCAGGCGCCCGGCTGCGCATAAGCGCGCAACTGGTGGATACGAGCACAGATTTTCAATTGTGGTCCGAACGGTTTGATCGGGAGATGCAGGACGTGTTCGAAGTGCAGGACGAAATGGCGCGTAAAATCGCAGAAGCGTTACGCGTGACTCTTTCACCACAAGAGCTGGAAGCACTAGCGGACAAGCCTACGGAAAACCCTCAAGCCTACGACCTTTATTTGCGAGGAAAGCGTTACGCGCGGCGATTAACCCGGCAAGATGTGGAGTTCGCGTTACAAATGTTTGAAAATGCGGTCGCGCTAGACCCCAGTTTCGCACTTGCCTACGCGGCTTGCGCCAACGCCTGCGCCATGTACTATTCGTTTTTTAGCCGCGATCCGATATGGGTGGAGCGGGCGCGCGAGGCGTCCGGCAAGGCCGTGGCTCTGCGCTGGGACCTGCCGGAAACGCATATCAGCCAAGCCTGGGTGTTGTACGCTGCGGGAATGTATGACGAAGCGGTGCGTATGGTGAAAAAGGCAATTGAGCGCAAGCGCGACTGTGACGGCGCGTATTACCTTTTCTGCCGTGCTCTGTTTGCGGCGGGCCGCAATCAAGAAGTTATAGACATTTCCGAAAGCGCAATCGACGCGAGCGGCGAAGACTACAACGTGTACGTGCCCATCATTAATGCTTTGGGTGCGTCGGGAAGAGCAGACGCGCGGCACAACATGATTGCGCGGATGATCGTGGCGCTGCAAAACCATTTGAAACACGTACCTGAGGATGCCCGAGCGCGCGTCCTGCTGGGCGCCTATTACGCGGATTTAGGCCGCGAGGAGGACGCGTTACGCGAGCTAAATCTGGCGGTGACGTTGCGTGCGAACGAAGCCTCGATTCTTTACAACGCGGCCTGTGTGTACTGCTTGTTGAAAAGGAAGACGGACGCCTTGGAGACATTGCGGAAAGCGTGGGAGGCCGGCTCGAAAGATGCTGTGTGGGCCCGGCGCGACCCTGACTTGATGCTGCTACATGGTGATCCGGAATTTGAACGGATGTACCCTGAAAAGCCCGCCGCACCAACCGCTACCGTCTCTCATTAATCCACCTAGATCTGTCCCGACAGGTTGTCGAGAGCTGCTTGGAAGAAGACAGCAATTCCGCCAAGATGATGTGCCCGTGTCCGACACGACGAATTTCCGCAAGGAATTTCAGCGGGCCTGCGTTGCGGCGGGACTCGGCAAGATCACCAAAATGGTTTCGGCGAAAGGTTACAAATGGGAAAAATACGAAGGCGTGACTCCTCACGACTTTCGCCCGTCGGGCATCCGTACTATGGTGCGGGCAGGCGTGCCTGAAAAAACCGCCATGAGCATCAGCGGTCATAAGACCCGTACTGTATTTGACCGCTATAACATCACCAGCACCGACGACGTGAAAGATGCAATCAAGACCGTTACCCGTTACAATAACAGGAAGGCGGGGAAGTAAACTGAGCGCCGCAGAAACAATACAAGTTCATTGCAAGTCGCACCATAATTGTGCAGTGAATTTTTTGATAACCTCAGGTGAGTCAACCAGTTTAGGGGCGTAGCTCAGTGGTAGAGCAGCGGCCTTTTAAGCCGAAGGTCGTGGGTTCGATCCCCACCGCCCCTACCAAAAGTTTCCTGTTTACAACGTTTTAGAACCTTCCTGAATCGGTACCGTACCGGAAAGTACCGATTGAGCCCGTTCCATCGCGTCTCGATGTGAATCTCCGATCACGTGCCCATAGATTCCCAACGTAGTAGAAGCACTCGAATGGCGCAGCTGACGTTGCGCCACTGTAGGCGCAGCCACGTCCAGCAAGATGCTGCTGAGTGTGTGCCTGAAAGCGTGTAGACCAATTCTGCGATCCTTGCGCCGTATCCCTAGGGCATCGAGCGCCGGATGAAGGACGGTCTGCACGACTTTGTTGCGTGAATACGGCCGACCGCGACTGTTCACGAAAAGCAACTCGTGTTTGTGTCCGACCAGATATTCGCGTAACGCTGCTTCCACCTGTGTCGTCATCGGAATGGGCTTCTTGCTTCCCTTGGTTTTGAGCGTTTGGATATTCCCGTGCCAGCAGGACTGCCTGATGTGAATCTGTCTACGACTGAAATCCATGTCGCAAACGCGCAGGCCAAGAATTTCCGAAGCTCGTAACCCGGTGCAAGCAAGTAAAAGAAAGAACGTATCCCACGGTCGGCGTCCTTCAAAGTACGCCAGAATTGATCGCACTTCTTCAGGCGTGAAAAAGGCTTGTTCGTCATCCCGATCGTCAACGGGGAGTCGGAGAGATTCCAGTTCGATGACGGGAACCTGATAATTCCAACCTCGCGCAACGCGCAGAATGCTAAGCAAGTCCACCACAACGTTAAGACACGTTCTCCGCTTCCTCCCTTTCATTGTTGTGACTAAGTTTTGTACCTGTAGAACGCCTATCCCGGTCAAGGACAGATGCCCCAGAACGGGCAGGAACCGACGGATCGAGGACTCCATACCCCTTAACGTTGACGGCTTATAGGAATTGGCAGTTTTCTGCCGCCATTCCGTTACGAAATCCGCCAACGTCAATCCCCGGCTTGCCACGGCTGGGGCGTCCGTCTGGTGGTTGACAGAGTCTAAGAGTGGCTGTGCCGCAGCTCGGGCTGCTCGCAAGGAAAGGTTTCTGGTCGCCCCGAGCCTTGCACTGCGCTTTACTCTCCGGATCACGCCGTCCTGATTTACGTCCATCCAGTAATACAGAACCCACTGCTTCCCAACGATACAATACACCCTTGCTGAAAACGACGTTTCGGCACGATTTTCCTTTCGTGCCTTGCCGCTTCGCCAGGTACTTTAGCTTGATTTGATTCAGAATTAAATGGGGGCACGTCAATTTCGCTCGCCGGTGGCGAGCCTGCGATCCTCCGCAGGATTGACGTATTTCAATCATACCGCAATTCTGAGTAAGAGCCAGGCATATTTCCTACCTATACCCTACAGACCGGATTTGGCCCTCCGCCCTAAACATCGACCCGGTGAACGGCGATGTGCTCGACGGCTGCCAATATCGGCTTCGATCTTGACGTTAAAGGAACAGACCACAAACCGAATAGTCCGGAGGGCGTGCTGCCCGACCCAAACCCTTCCAAGGGTTTTTGGTACAGACGCAATAGAACTGCCTGCGGGGATGGTTTGAGCTCTGTACTCTAACCTTCTTGGCGCAAGGGATCCGAGGTGGAGTAGGCAAGCATCCCACGACCCAGATTACTGACATTCTGCCCAGTACAGCTCAGGGCTGCCCCAATTGGGCAACTGAGAATATCCTCTTGTCTGTGCATCTGAGGCCATCAAAAAAAGGAGCGCCTAGTGCGCTAAGGCTGTCAAATCTATCGGGACGATGTAGTCAAAGAAGGCCAACTGCTTTCGATCCCTCATCCTCTCTCACGGTGCCAAGTTCGTCAGTTCGCGTATGATGGTTTCCGCTGGACAGTCAAGCACGTGAGCGGTACCCTGAGTAGGCGAACAAAAGGCGAATATATTGGGAAGGCCTTACACAAACGAACTGAATCTCTTGGCTCGAACGTATGAGTGGGCAAGACGCTTGGACATAGGGTCCATCCGGCCGATTTTAAATGGACTGCCGGAAAAGCCGCTTCTTGTTGTCGGTTCCGGAGGGTCACTTAGTGCTGCTCATTTGGCGGCGTCATTACATGAGCGACGGTTTGGCCAACTTGCGCGTGCTTGCACACCGCTTGAATTGTGTGAATCGCTTCCACTGCTCTCGTCTGCTCACGCGGTATTGATCCTCAGCGCGGGAGGCAAGAATGTGGACGTCCTCGGCGCTTTGCAGAGTTGCATCACAAACGAAGTTTCTAATGTAGGAGTCCTGTGTGGCACGCGGCGAACACCTCTTGCCCGCTTAGCTCGTTCAAGCGAATTTGTGACCGTAGCGGAATTCTTTCGCCAGCGGGCAAAGATGGTTTCCTCGCCGTCAATTCCTTGTTGGCGTTTGCGGTTCTGTTGACCCGCATCTATTTTGAACCGATCGATACGCAAGTGTTGCCGGAGAATCTCTCGGAATTGCTTGGGGTACCCCGTGTAGAGGATTTCCTCGAAAGCGTTACCGAGGGAGACCTCCGCAAGGTAATTCAAAGGGAAACTTTGGTTGTCTTGTATGGGCCGGACACGAAACCGGCGGCACTCGATCTCGAATCCAAATTCACAGAGGCTGCGCTCGGACGCGTGCAGCCTGCGGATTTTCGCAATTTCGGGCACGGCCGGCACCATTGGCTGGCGAAACGCTGGAAAGAATCAGGCATCGTCGCTCTTTGCGGTCCGGAAGACCTGACGCTCGCGAAGAAAACGATCGCGTTACTGCCAAGAAACGTCCCACATGTGATCGCAACCTTTGCGCACTCCATCGTGCGCCGTCAACTGAGTGCGCTCATCTACGCGATGGTTTTTGCCGGATCTGTTGGCAAGGTGAGGGGTATCGATCCGGGAAAGCCGGGTGTCCCAGAGTTTGGACGGAAGATTTATCATCTCAAGGCACGATCAACCCGGCGGCTCGAGAATGGCTGGCGCGAGTCTGTGATTCGGCGCAAAGTCGCCGCGGTCGGCGTTTCTCGCGCAACGAGAGTGTGCTCCGCGCTTTGTCGGATGCGATGGAAAACGAGTTAACGAAGTTCGCCGCTCACGACTTTCGCGCCCTCGTCGTTGACTACGATGGGACCATGTGCACGGCGCAAGAACGGTTCGATGGACCTTCCGAACGGATGTCCCAACATCTCTCCCGCCTTTTGGAGGCGGGCGTACTCGTGGGAATCGCCACCGGGCGCGGCGATTCGGTGCGAACGGATTTGAGAAAAATCCTCGGCAAGAACCATTGGGCTTGCACTTGGATTGGTTACCATAACGGAGGGGAGATCGGCAGGCTCGACGACGACAGTCTACCCGCCCCCGTGGAAGATGTGTGTTCAGCACTTCGAGAAATCAAGAGGTCCCTTGAAGCAGATCCGTTGGTGCAAGCACTCGTAGATCTGCGATTTCGCCCTTCCCAGATCACTCTGCGACCGAAGCAAGCGGTCTCCATAGCCCAGTTGTTGGCGCTGGGACTTGCCAAGGTAAACAGCAGCGGCGCGGTTGGCGTGCGTGCTGTCAGTTCAACCCACTCGGTCGACATCATTGCGCCGGGTGTTTCGAAAGTGAATCTGCTCGAACATTTGCGAACTTCGCACCTTGTGGAGCACCCGGGTGAGATCCTGTGCTTGGGAGATCGAGGCCGCTTTCCCGGCAACGATTTCGAGTTGCTCGCGCACAAGTTCGCGCTGAGCGTCGATGAGGTTTCCGCGGACCTTGGTTCCGGTTGGAATCTGGCACCTCCTGGATGCCGTGGCATCCTGGCAACGCTGCATTACATGGGACTGATGAAAACCACCAAACCCGGCCGCTTTCATCTCGATTTCTCCGGAATGCCCCGCGCATGAGAGACCTCCTCGCGGAACAATTACTGGCCGAAGTCATGGCATGGAAGCCGGCGGACGTTGCTGCAGAGCGAGCCCTGCTTCGAGCCCTAGCCGACCATAAGTATGATGATTACCAGCAGTTCGCGCCGGGGATGAGATTCCTCGAGAGTCTTGCTTATTGGCTGGACCAGTTCACGGGCCCCCATGAGCGGCAAATCATGTACGATTTTTTCAGGTCGCGGCTCATTTTTTTCTCCACCACGGAAATCAATCATCTGGTGTCGATTGCGTATCCGGATCATGTGCGCCCGGTCCTCTTTGCGCTTGCCGGCAAAGAGGCGGGAATCAATCCGTGGCACGTTGGCAAAATCGCGGGAACCACCGAGTTTCGTGTGTTGCAGCGCCAGACCCTGTTCTTGGGATTGAGCGACGGTGCAAGAACGGATGTCTTCCGCCGTGCCAACACCTATGACTTGACACATGAGCAAGTTCGCCAGAGTCATGAAGTGGCAGAGTCCGTGTCGAAAAGCTTCTCGAAAAGTTGACCAAAGGTTTGGCGGAGATTCTGGGAACCAAACCTTCGCCAGAGGTCTCCCGTTTCCGGTGGATCGTGCTCCTGGACGATTTCTCCGCCAGCGGTTTGAGTTATATCCGGTCAGAAAACCAAGCCTACGACGGCAAAATTGGCAGCTTTCTCTCCCTGCTCTTCAGCAAAGGTTCGGCTATCGGCCAGATGGTGGACGTGAAGGATCTGCAGATTCTCGTCGTCCTTTATATGGCCACCGACACGGCGAAGAAGTATTTGGAATCTCACCTGGCAACCATCTGCAACCCGGTGGGCGCACAGTTCGAGTCGTCGTGGTTTATCCCTTATCGGATGACATTCGGATCAAGAAGGGAGACCATCCGCAGCTCGATGTGATCATCGAGAAATACTACGATGCCGGCAACGAAACCGACAGTACGAGACTCGGGGGAACCGACCTGAAGTATGGCTTTGCCTGGTGCGGCCTTCCGGTCGTCTTGAGTCATAACGCCCCCAACAATTCCCTCGGCCTCCTGTGGGCCGAGGGCAGCAAGATGCGCCGTTGTTTCCACGCATCACCCGGCACAAGGACCGCGTATGAGGGAACCGCGGAATCCATTTCGGTTGCGCGCCGCGGAGCAGTCGAATCGGAGCTGTCCTTCCTGCGTCTTTTCGGTCCAGGCATGCTGGAGTTGTTGTCGATGCAGCAAATGTGGGACCGGCCACAAATTCTAAGAAGCGCTGCGGGCGGCGGGAAGACGTCTCTGCTGAAGCTGTTTACTCCGAGTGTCCTGTTGGCCCTGCATGCAAATCGAGGCCACGATGATGTGAAAGAGCTCTATCAGAGGCTCGCGGAGTTCGGAATCGTCGACGAGGATGGGTCGAAAGCTCTGGGTGTCCTCATACCCTGCAACCGCAACTATGCCAACCTCGAGGACCTGGAGTTCGACGGAGCGCGCAAGGGCAGACTTTTTTTTGGACTCCTGAACGCACGCATCGTGTTTTCCATGCTCCGTGCTTGCCTATCGCTCCACTCGCTCACGTTTCCACGCGATCTGGATCGTCTTTCTCTTCGAGAGGGCACGGAATTTCTGAATGGAGCGGGGGTGGTGAGCCTCTGAAGGGAACCGGGCTGTACGAATGGGCAACCCGCTATGAGGCAGACCTGTGCGAAGCGATTGATAGCTTCGACCCCCCTGACCAGAATCTGCTCACAGGACAGGATACCGTTTCGAGCCTTGAACTGTTGAAGCCGGGAGTCGTGTTGCTGGATGGCATTCCTGTCGCCGCAAAAACAGTCTTGATGTTCGATGATGTGCATCTGCTTACGTTGCAGCAGCGCACCAACCTTTTCCGGGCCTTCGCGCATCTGCGGTCGGGGGTCGCCATCTGGATCGCGGAACGATTCGAAGCCCTGAGCGTGGGCGAACTGCTGTCTTCTGGAACAACCGAGGGAAGGGACTACAACGTTATTCAAATTGAGCAATTCTGGCGCCGCCAACGGAAGAAGTTCAAGAATCTCACGACCAATGTGGCGAATCGGAGGGCGCGGGCTGCCATCGAAGTCGAGGTTCCCTGGTTCGAGCCCTATTTGGCATCTTCGCTGGATGGAACAGAGTGGCAGGAGAAATCAAAAACGATCCTGCAGGACATCCAAAAGCGCGTCGAGGAGCAAACGGTTGGCGAAGTCAAGTTTCAAGATTGGTTGGGACATGAAGACTTGTCGGAAGGAACCACACGCGATCGCGCTTTGAGTTGGAAAATTCTCGAGATTCTCGTTGAACGGAGGACGTCGACGGTCACAGACCGCGTTCGATTTTACGCTTCCTGCAGACGATCTTAGAAGAACGCAGCGATTCCCAGATCCGGTCCGCCGCGGAACTCTTCATTGCCCGGGACTATAAGTTGCCCTACTACTTTGGACTCCCACGTCTGGCAGCGCTGGCTTCTTCCAACATCGAGCAGTATCTTTGGTTGGCGGGTGATCAATTTGAAGAATTGATTTCGGCCACGGTGGTTCGTGAATCCCTCCCTTCAGCTGAACCCGGCCCGCCAAGATACCATCGTCCGCCCGAGCTTCCGATCAATTGTGGAAGGAAATACCGAGACGGGCTCGTTTGGGCGAGCAGGTCCTTCAATTCCTGGATTCCGTTGGGAGATTCTGCCAGGACATGACCTTCCTCCCCAATGCACCGTACGAACCAGGGGTCACAGCCATCGCCATTTCCATGGCCAACCACTCAAAGCTCGTGGATCGCCAATACCTTGCGGCAAATCCGCAACATGCGCGCCTGGGAGAAGTTTTGGCGGCCGCGATTGCGAATAATCTTCTCGAACCCATTCTGGACTACAAATGCAAAGGGACCATGTGGATGGTTCTGAATCTCAACCGCTTGCTCTGCCCGAAATACTGGCTCCCGCTCCAATATGGTGGATTCAAGGAGAAGAGACTCGACGAGCTTGCATCGTGGATGGCGCGCGGCTACCGCGTCACTCAAAAGACGGCGAAGCTGCTATGAGCCTCGCCGGACGATGGTCTAACTATGTGCTCGCGTCAGGAGAGGAGCTCCAAAAGCTGCTGAAACTCCACTGCGCCAATGCGAAACGAGACATCTGTTTTATCTTGGGCCAAGGATTTGATCCCCGGATGAACATGGGATTGCACGCTGTCTTGGAAGCAGGCGGAGAAGGGCGACGGCATATCGTATCCCTCGAGTTCGATGAAGGGTCGTCATCACCGTCCCACTACCATCAGGATTCCGTGGATCAGAATCTGATTGAACTGCAGCGACTGAAGAATGGTCACTGCACGAACGAGGTCAAGACGGTAAAGATGTGGGCGCCGGACGGGCGTCGCATCAGTTCCCGTTCGGCCGCGAATCTGTACTCGCGGGCCGAAGAGTTCGCGGGCTTCTCCGATGTGTTTCTGGATATCAGTGCGCTCCCCCGGAGCATCTTTTACCCACTCCTTGCAAAGCTTCTGTACCTCCAGGAGCACGACTCCGGGGAAGGCAGAAAGCTCAATTTGTTTGTGCTTGTCGCCGAGAGCCCACAAGTGGACGCCCAGATCATCGATGAGGGCGTTGACGAAGCTGCCGATTACACTCATCTGTTTCGCAGTGGCACCGACCGCATGTCCGCGACGGGCGAGCCGAAAGTCTGGATTCCCATCTTGGGTGAGGGGCAGCGGATTCAACTGGAACGTCTGTATGAACTGGTGACACCGCAGGAAATATGCCCCATCTTGCCGTCGCCCGCCCTCAATCCGCGCAGGGGAGACAATCTGATTATCGAATATCGCGAGTTGCTTTTCGATCGTTTACGGGTAGAGCCGCGAAACATCCTCTTTGCGTCCGAACGGAATCCTTTCGAGGTCTATCGGCAGGTCCGCAAGACCATTCTCCATTACCAAAGAGCTCTCAGCCCTCTAGGAGGTTGCCATCCCGTTGTGTCGTCCGTCTCGACAAAACTACTCTCGATCGGAGCGCTGCTCGCTGCCTACGAGCTGAAGCAGGCAAAATTGGCTGTCGGAATCGCGCATATCGAAACCCACGGCTATCGCATCCAAAATGAGCATGAACTGAAACAAATGGCTGCGCGCAGTACCCTCTTTGGTTTATGGTTATCTGGAGAGTGCTATGCCTGAGAGACGAATTCAGCCGAGAATCGTTGGAACCGGATTCATCGCACTAGACGTTGTGATCAATGGACTCCGTTCACAGCCTCCCCGCCTTTGGGCCGGAGGTACCTGCGGGAATATCCTGACGATTTTGGGGTACTTAGGGTGGAAGGTAGCGGCGATTGCGAGGCTCGCGGATGACCCCGCAGGACAGTGCGTCCTCGGCGACCTAAAGCGCTGGCGCGTGGATGTTCGTTACGCCCAGCTTGAACCGCGCTGCCCGACTCCCATCGTGCTTCAGGAGATTACCAAAACGAAGTCGGGAACTCCTGTCCATCGTTTCCTTTGGACCTGTCCCGGGTGCGGTGCGTATTTCCCGAATTTTCGCCCGGTCAAGATCACAGCGGTCGAAGCGATCCAGCCCCATCTGAAGAAAGCGGATGTCTTCTTTTTTGATCGGGTCTCACCCGGAATCTTGGATCTCGTCCGGCACTACGAACGCCAAGGGGCGCTGATTTGTTATGAACCATCCGGGAGCGGCGATCCGAAACTATTCCGCGAGGCCTTGCGTTTGACGCACGTCCTAAAATACTCGCACCAAAGAGTGCACAGCTTTGCGGAATTATTAACAAAATCCGCCCCACTTCTGCAGATTGAAACCCTCGGTGAGGATGGGTTGCGATATCGATGCAATGTGCCAGGTATGTCAGGTACGGGCTGGCATCGCATGGGAAGCTTTGAAGTTCCCTTGCTGAGAGACAGTGCCGGATCTGGGGACTGGTGCACCGCTGGCATCCTTTCCGAGATTGGTGCGCATGGGGCAGAGGGTCTTTCCTCGCTGACACCGGACCAAATCGCTTATGCATTGAAGTACGGACAAGCACTGGCTGCGTGGAATTGCGCGTTCGAGGGCGCTCGCGGTGGAATGTACAGAGTCCCGAGAGGCAGTCTCAAGAAAGCCGTCGCTGAGATTCTCGAGGGACGAACCAGCACGCCCACTACCGGGCTGCTCAACAAGGATGACTACAAAGAGAGCTCATCTCTCTTTTGTCCGAAATGCGAGTCGTCGTCCTCAACCTCAAAGAGCAGCAAGGGGCCGACTCCATCGGTAACGGCAGCACAGCTTCGGGGTTGAGATTGGCAGAAAGGCTTCGTACCTTTTTGTGAGTCCGGACTTTGCAGCAGACCATGTCTTCCCACAAACCGTCCCTGTGCCTCATTAGCTGGTTAAAAGCAACGACAGAGAACAACTCTTTTTACGAGGAGGCCCTGAAGTTGGCCTTTCTCTGGTTCGACGACCTTGTGATGCAAAGCCCGCGTGAAGACGTCGTCACCCGTTCGCTTCCTGCGATATTCGAGAAACTTTCGATTCCGAGCAATGTGATCGACCAAATCGTTCAGCATATTCATCCGATTCAGTCGTACTTTTCCGACTATGAGTTTGCCCGGCCTGCCGTGTGGGATCAGGACACATACATCACGGATTCAACCATAGAAGCACTGACGAAGTATTTCGAGGAAACACTTGGACCGCACGTCGACCGGCGGGAACTTCATCGTGAGGTCGCCTTAACAGGGTTCGGTGTCATCGATGCCATCAATCTAGTTGGCCGATTGTCGAGCTATGGGGAATCGTTCATGCTGCCCACCGATTTTGAACACCGTGTGCTCCAAACCATGACGCGACCCGCGGATCCCCGAAGTACTTTCACCCTGTTCGAGGAAGTGGCCCGCTACAGGCTACCTCGGTTGAAGGAGCTGCCGTGGAGCCGCGTTGTCGAGCTACGACATCATCGGTTTCTTGAAAACTTCCGGAGAGCCATATCCACGCTTCGTGAGGAGCTCGCACGCGCGCAGCCCGACGCTGCGCACGAAGTTTTTGTAGAGATTGAAAGGAAAAATGTGAGGGAACTCCTGAGTCTGCTGACTCCCTCCGTCCTCACCGCCACGGCGAAAAGCATCATTACGAACTTACCATTACCCATCCCCGTTAATCCTGCGGGGCTCGCCGATGCTATTTGGAATGTATGGAAAGAACGACAAATAGCAGAGAGGTTTGGTTGGATCTATTTTCTCTATGAACTAGACAACTGAAAAAAGGCCCGTAACATGGCTCTTGACTCGCCGGATGGGCTGTCGCGCTCCACTTAGCACTGCTCGACCTGTAGTGAATCAGCTTGACCGGCAGGGATGGCCGCGAGGCAACGCAGCTGACGAGATATTCCCTGTCATATTCCATGGGACGTACTGGGCCCGTCCCCGTTATGCGCATTCCAATCCTGGCGGAGTTGTTCGGCGCGGCGGGAGACGCGTTCGGTGAGTTCGTTCGAAGGAGCTGATGGGGCGACGGATTCTGAAAATTCTTCTGAAGGAAGGATTTCGAGTTGCTGTAGTTTCTCAAAAACACTCTTCATAGCGCGGTCGGGGTCTCGGAAGTAGACGGAGCCACGAATCCGCGCAAAGATCCAACCCAATCTTTCCAGTACCGCCTGCCGTTCCATGTCTTCGCCTAATTTCTCATGAGGATGGAAGCGATCCCCATCACATTCGACGGCCAAGCGCTTGCCGTTGCCCTCGACGACGAGGTCAATTCTACGAGCACCGACTTTCCACTGAGGCGTCACGCGAAAGCCTGCTCGCACAAGTCTCCGCAGGACTTCGCGTTCAAATGGCGATTCGGTCCTTCGTTCTTTGTCTTCAAGGATACGCAGCAGGGCATTTGGGTCTTGTGCGTGCTCTATCAACCTACGGCGAAGGTCTCCGGTCCTCAAATCAGTTTGGACATTCAAAGAGTGGATAACCCACATTTGGTCGCGGGCTCGGCTTGCTGCGACGTTGTACCGTTGCTTGAACATTTGCTGGTCACGGAAGGGAAGCGGACCGCCTGTGGGTGTATCGACCATGGAGAGGAACATTACGTCTCTCTCATCACCTTGAAATTGAGCCGGGGTGCCACAAAGGATCCGGTGGCGGTCATAGATGTCTGGTGGGATGTGAGTGTGCAGCAATTGATCGATTTCAAGTGCTTGCTCCTCTCCTACTAGAGAAACAACGCCAAAGCTGATTCGGTCCCGGAACTCATTAAATTGATATTCCGGCTGTTCAATGGCCGCCGTAATGAGTGACGCGACAACCTCGGCTTCTTGCCGGTTAACTTTGCCGTCCTTCGTCGAACCCAAAACCCGGAAGGAGATTGTGTGAGGGCGCAGGACTACACGGGAGGAATCGCGAAGGGGCTTGATGTCGCCGAAGTAAGAAAGGTCGTTGCTGAATTGGATGACTTCGGTGACGCAACGGAAGTGTTCGACCAGGCGAATCGTGCCTCCGAAGGATTGACGAGCTAGGTCATAGACAGAGGTTTGTCCATCGTAGAGGTGGGCATTGGGAATTCCTTGCAGGAACTGGTCGATTAAATTCTGGACGATAGCGACTTCTTGACCGACCGCTGAAGGGCTGACCTGTTCATGGTCCCCGACGACAACGACTTTCTTGCCGAGGTAGAAAGCGACAAGAGCCATGACATCGCTCTGACTAGCTTCGTCGATGATCACGACGTCGAATCGAGATTTCCTTGGGTCAAAGTTTTCGACAACGCGGGAGAGGGGCATGATCCACACGGGCACTGCGCCGCGGCAACCGCTCATCTGCTGTGCCGCTTCGGCTCGCAGGCGGGGAACGCGAATTCCCGTGCCTTTCCCAATTTTTCGAATCGTATCGAGCCAGCCGATAAGTGCTTGTCTTTGGGAGAGAGAAGTTCGGTCGGCTTGGAAAGCCCACGCTCGATTGTCGATCAGGTCCACCGTGGTCAGACGGATTTGTTCCGTGCACTTTTCGATAGACGATTGAAGGTCTTCGAGTGAAACACTCGCCCGCTTTTCTAATTCATCATGTAGCTGCCGCCAAATCCAAGCCTGCGTTGGGTCTCCGGGGGGCGTTGCCTGACCATGAACACCGCTGCGTGTTTGGATTGCCACGGCCCAAGCGGGCGCGGCAAGTTCAAGCAAGGAGAGTAGTTCTCTGCGCCGCTGTAGGTCCTTGGTGTGGGAGTGAATCTCAATGAGTCGCGAATACTGCTTTCGGTAATCCTCTCGGTCGAGACGGTGAACTGCGTCATACACTTCCGAGATAACACGCGAATGAGGTGCGGCCGCTTTCGCAATTGCCAGTTTGTCACGGAGCCCAGAAATCAACGTTTCGTTCCGTTCCCACAGCAGGTGTTGGATCCTGCTCGCGACAATTGGCAGAAGGGAATTGAGCACGGCGTTGCGCAGTCGCTGCAATGCGCCGTCCGTTCCCACGCCAGGCGGCTGTTCCGCCATGAACTTTTCCCAAAGAAAGCCAGACTGCTTGAGCTCCGATTCTAGGGGTGCCCACGACCGGGAACTCCAGGATAGACAGTCACGTATCGGATTGCAGAACTGAACTGCACTCTTTTCAATGTCCTTTCCAAGTTTGTGCGACGGGGGGGCGCCGAGTGGTACCATCTGGCGGTCCCAACGTCCGGCGAGGTCGCGGCGAAGAATCCTTGTGCGGCAATGCCTGCTGATAGCGAGAAAATGTTCGACAGTTGCAGGGGCATTTCCGTTTACCTTTGCCGATTGGACTAGCTTCTTCCATGTGGAGTGCGTCAGGTAGGTAAAAAAGTTGAGCGCGTTCCCCTCCCGAAGATGTGCATGCAGTTCAAGGGCAGTCTTTTCCTGTTCTTCGACATCCACCTCGTTTCCGGTCTCAGTCGAGTGTTTTAGAAGAATTTCCTGAGATTTGGCGATTTCTACGTCAGTGCGTTCAATTTGACTCACCAGGCTGTCCCAAGGTTCTCGGTGCGGGCCGCCGGTTCGGCCGGCATACACTGCTGCCAATTTCCAACGATCTTCGCCGCTCAGCGGTTCCACTGCCCTTTCGAGCTTGTTGGCGATGGCGGAGAGAGCGTAAGGGGTCGCCTTGGATGGTCCCGTATCCCAGAGTTCATCTCGAAGGTTACGATCGGTGCAAGCGAGTTTTTCGCGCGTGGAAACCAATTCTTCAAATTCGCTCAACGTGGGAAGGTGGCTGGGATCGGGCAAGTCGTTGGAAAGTTCCTGTTCGACATCCGACTTTAGGGATTCATTTGTGGCATACAACTCGAGAATTTGACTCTGGGGCAAGGGCAAGCCAACTCCGAGCGCGACAGGCTCGGGAATCCAGCCGTGCATTGTCTGTTCTTTTGCTACGAAGCGCGCGGCATCGGACGGCGCCCATGTCTTACCGCTGATGACCACGTCCCGGTATTCATCGGCGCGGGCTTCCACAAGCCTATTGCGAAAGTCGGACAGCTTCCCGAGGAGTTCCGTTCGAACACGTGAGAGACGATCGCCTTCGGCTGCGAGTGATTTTGCATCAACTTTTGAGAGTCGTTCTGCGATGGTTCCAACCGCGCTTTCCATCTGCTTGCGGCTATCCAGGTCATTCTCGAGAACGCTCACACAAAGGGAGCGCAGCTTTTCGACAACCTGGGAACGGACCATGCGCAAGGCCTTGGTCGTGTGGCTAGTCACCAGCACACTTTTTCCGCCGGCGAGTAGGTGGCCAATGAGATTGCCGATGGTATGGGTTTTTCCCGTCCCTGGCGGCCCCTGAACAAGTGTTCCAGCGGAGGAATGGGCTTGTTGAGCAATCCGAATTTGCTCGGGGTTCGCCTGTTTGCTGAGGAGAACGTCAGCTAATTCCAAAGTGGTTGTAGTCGGGCTGCCGTGCTCTGCCGCGTCCATAACCGTTTCTTTCGGAGTCTCGATTCCGACTATGTTGAGCAATGGCCACGATAGCTCTTCTTGTTTCCTGATATCCTCGAGAATGCCCTCGATGCAGGCGGCGAACCCGAGTGTCCTGGAACGTAGGAAGAAGATGGGACGACGGGTAATACGAGGGTCGTCTTTCTCACCCTCGAGTGCGCTGGCCTCTACGAATTCGCCGCGGGGCGAGAGCTGAATCACGAGTTTCTTGAGAAAGCCGGACGTAGAGTCATCCCCCATTGGCTGATAGTTGCCCTGTTCCAGTTCTTCCACGCACCTACCGATGGCGCGCCCATCCACGTCGGACATCGACTGAAAGAGGGCGGAGTAAAGTTCGGGAGGGCGTTCGGTTTCGGCGATGGTGAATCGGGGAATGGCGGGATCGAAGGTCAATTGCAGTCGCTGAAGTAGTACCGGATGGAATACGCCGCCCTCGGAGCGCCGCCATGAAAGAAGTCCGTCACCCAAGACAAGCTCAACGCGTTCACCTTCTCGCTCGATCCTTCCGTAAAGCTGGTAGAAGTCCTCAAAAACCTTCATAGCCAGCCGGGCAGGTCGTTCATTCCGAGACCACTCTTCGTGTTTTGCCTTCCATTGATTCCAGTTCGAAACGCGATCTGCATCGTCCTCGAACTTTACGAGTATGGTTTTACCTTCTGGGCCGACCTCATTTTTCGAACTTCGAACGGAAGAATTCTTGAACGGATCCTCCCAGCCCGATTCAAGCCAGGCCTTGAGGTCCGATCCTGGGTCTGGGGGACGAGTCAGTTTGGGTCTTGAGACTTTGAGGATGAACGATTCTTCGTCGAGATCTTTTCCCGGGATCGCCTCTTTCGCTTTACTTTCCGAGCGGGGACGTCCGTGTTGAATGACCGGATGGTCGGGAAGGTTATCGACCCAGAGGGTCCAGAGTTGTTCGCGAATTTGCTGTGCGGCAGGATTGCGGTGTTGGTTCAGCGCCTCGAGGAACCGAAAGACACGCAACAACCGATCTCGACCGATTCGGAGAGAATCCGCATCCATCGCTTCATCCACCTAAACAATTCGATCCACAGGGTTTTTGCGAGCCAATATCGACCATCATAGCTACATTATATTGAGACAACCAGGGGATCTAGTAACTAGTTACAGACGACATCGCGCGGTGGAAGGGACCGACACTGCCGGAAACTATTAATTGAAGCACAGCATCTGCTTGCTCCTTCGATCACGACTATCTGCTGTGTTTTCAATAGCGGCTTGGCGAGCTCGAAGCGACGATTTTGGTACATCCCCTACGAGGCCAGCTGCGACGGTAGAAAGCCCGTGAAGAATCCATAAGCGTCCTTTAATCAGCAGCTTGCAAGTGGCCATTTTGGAACAGCCAAATGTATACTACAGGGGACAAGCACGTCTTTTTTTCCCTTAGCGGAAGTTGACCACCAACTTGCGAGCAGCAAAGACCTCAGATGCGAGTCTAGTAAAGCAGAATCACCCAATTACGAGAAGAGGACATCACCACGTGAAGACTGTCATTCTTAAAATGGTGTTGGAAATCCCGAAGGGCTCATCCGGGAAATTGCCGGCCATCAGCTGCGGCTGTGCAGCAACGGCGGCAAAACCTGGCGACCTATAGGTCGAACGTGGGCGTCACTTACTCCAATCGCGGAACACGAATCGGCACTGGCAATCGACTGGCCGGTTTAGTCCCACAGAAGAAGTAGCCAGTCCCAAATCCGTTATTGCCTCTACCTGCGCCAAGGAAGGTGGTCAACGTGAAGCGAGCAGTCTTGTACGCGCGTGTCTCGACATTTGATCAGCAACCCGAAACGCAGTTGCTCGATCTTCGCCGGCTAGCTGAGCAACGCGGGTTCGAAATCGTTAGAGAGTATGTCGATCGGATCAGCGGGGTTAAATCGAAACGTCCGGCGCTCGATCAAATGCTAGGCGCAGCCCACCGACGCGAATTCGATGTAGTGCTTGTGTGGGCTGCCGACCGACTTGCTCGCAGCGTGCGGCACTTTCTCGAAGTACTCGATACGCTCCACCATCTCGGGATAGAGTTTTGTTCATTCCGTGAAAATCTAGACACAGGCGGCCCCTTAGGCCGGGCAGTCGTCGTGATCGTTTCAGCTGTCGCTGAGTTGGAACGCAACCTCATCATCGAGAGGGTTCGTGCCGGGCTCAGGCGCGCCAAGCTCGAAGGGCGGCAGCTTGGTCGGAAGCCGATTGAAATCGACCGTGCCGCATTGCTTCGTGACCGAGCCCGCGGGCTGAGCCTGGCTCAGCTCGCTAAGAGATACGGGATCTCGCGAACCAGCGCCGCACGGGTTCTGAAACAGTCCCCAAACGCGGCCCTCCAAGGGCCGCCTAATTGAGCCGACATTGCGAATGCCAAGAAGGCTTCGGCTTGATCAGGTTTTTCCTGAGGAGCTTGCTCGTGCTCGCCGTGTTCATCCCGCTCGCGGCGAGCTTTCCTTTCTTCGCCTTCCGTCTGACACGCACGCCGGAAGGCGCTCAGGTTTTGTTCTGGGCAGGGCCGTGGTCGGCTGCGTTTTGGACATTGCTTTACGGCCAGTTGAGCGCCTGCAAGTTCTGGCTCGGGGCTGAGCACGTGCGCCAGTGGCGTGAAGCGAACGGCGGTCTGCTCCACACTTCCATCATCGCGACATGCTGGATGTTCGGTGCGTTGTTCTTCAGCTACATTGCCGAGCTTCTCTTTATCGTCGCCACGCGCAACTTCACCCTCTTGCCGATTGCGACTTATTCGCCGCTCTTCTTCTGTTGGTGTTGGAGGCGCGGCCATCATGCGTAAGGTTGTCCCCATCGGCAGCAAGGTCGATACCGACGAAGCCAAAGCGGAAGCCCGCACACGCGCTTGGGTTCTTTTCGAGGTTCTGCCAGTTCTTGCGCCAAAGGCGAGCGTCGCCGAGAAGAAAAGGCTCGCCAACGAGATACTGCTTCTCGTCTCGGGAAAGGGGCGCGTACGGCTGACGCCAACTTTGCTGTCTGAACTTATCAGCATCCACAGTCAGTGCATCCTCGATCAGGTGGGGAAATGCACGCTGACGATTTTCGTGCAGCCCTTGGCTTGGGAGATCAACAAATGTATGGGTGTTGGCAACGAGGAGGATCGCGCCTTCAAGAGGCACGACCCGATGTGCGCCGCGAAGCCGCTGCGTCCTGGTCACGAGGAGCTTGAATGACGAAAATGTTTGATCAAGAGATCGTCACGCTGGTGAAAGAGAATGGCACCGAGGAACACAAGCGCTGGATCACCGAGGACATGCTCCAGTCCGAAGAGATGGAAATAGCGCAGGCTGACTTCCTGCAAGCCGAGAAGAAGTTCCGCGAGATTAACTCTCACCCTGACGTCATCGCGGACATAGGCCTGAACGTCAGGTGGTGGATCGCGATGGAGAAGCTCTATGTCTGCGAAAAGCGGCTGTGGGAACTGTTCTGCGGCGAAGACCGTTCTCCCCGTTCCACGGCCCTTTACAACCAGTATCGCGAGCGCCTGATCAGGTGCAAAAGGCTGTACCGCCCTAACGCCTAGTCCGCCGCGCTCGCTGCTAGGCTGCACCTGTCCTGCCTATTTCGCCTCGTCCCGCGCCCGCTGGTCTTTGGTGCGAAGAGCCTCGCCGTACAACTTCAAGAGCTCCAAGTTCTCCTGCCCGAGCCACATCCGCGGCGCGAGCAGATGGACCCCAGAGCAAGTAAGTTCCCGTCCTCTGCGCCTGAATGTGAATGAGGCGGACTCAGCAGGGCAGTCGATCTTGTGAGCCAGTGTAAATGCCTCCCCGCGACTGCACGATTGTCACAGAGGATTTCCGTCCGCATCGAGCCCCTCGCCGTCCGTGCGGAGTAGACCGCGCGTCTCAAGATGCTCGTCATAGTGTCGCGGGCACAGCCATTGTCTCTCGCCGTAGATGATGATGAAGTCGTGTGCAGGTTCCCCGCAACAGTCGTCGTGCGGCGGTTGCTGGTCGCACCGGATGCCATCTTCAATTTGCCGCATCTGACAATAGCGTTGGGTCACGTCCCTACCCTCTTTCGGCGTATCGCGCTTGATGCTGCTATTCCGGGTCTCGAAGATTATTGAGAAGCGTGTCGTATACGATGTTGTACGCGGCTGACGACCGGAGTGCAGGGTGCGTTCCAGCTTCGCGATCCCATCCGACGAGTTCAGACAACCTTTGCTTGTATTTGCCCCAAATCCAAAGGTAGTTGCCCTCGAGCGGACGCTCAGCCTTGATTTCCTCGAGTAATTCCGAGACTTTGGGTTCGAGTTCGGCAATCCTCTCCCAAGTCAGCGGCTCCGTGACAGCAGCTTCGGAATCCATCGCCTTCCGCACTTTTACGTCGCCCTTGCCTGGGGTCACGGTGAGAACCTCGCCGCGGCACGGAATCATAACGAAGCCGGAGCCATTTTCAGATGGTTTGGCATAGCTATAAGGAGCGATGCCAAGCGCTCCACGATCCAAGTCGCACCCGACGACTTTGGCACCTAGATGTACCCCATCCGTTTCCACTTCGACGAAGTCGCCGATCTTAATGTCTTCGATTGCTACTTCTTGATAAATCAACATGTTTTCTCCTCCAAATGCGGTGACCCCTACCGAAGCGGTCCGAAGCACGACATCTCGTTCAGCCCAAGGCGCGCTGCAATTTCCGGGTACTTCCGCCACAGGTGCCAAAAGTTTTTGCGGGCCCTCCAAGTCGGGCAGCGCGAATCGATCAGCGGGCACTTCGCGACTGCACACCAGTGCAGCATTTTCTGGGCGACCAAATGATCGCGAACTAGTTTTCGCGCACGCGTACGTTTCTCTCCTGTGGCTTCGAGGGCAAAAGTGACCGTGCAGTTTTGGCAGTAAGACTGAGAATTTCGCGGTCTAGCTACCGAATAGCCGGCTGAAGCCGCTCAGATTTGCAGCTCTATCAATGTACGTAGAAAGTCGAGCAATTTACGGCAATTATCGATCGGATGACCCAAAAAGTAGTTGAGTATTCCGCTGTGGTGTTGGTCCACTCGCCCCGACCGCCTGGGCGTCATGGGGAATTAGGTGAGAATGGAACACAGTTGCAGTTACGCGGCCGGCGGTTGTGTCAAATTGTCAGGGTGGATACACCAGCTAAAACGCGTTGCAGTTCCGAATCGGACTTCAGGGTCTAGCAGCTAGGTGTTTATTTGGGTACTGGGGGCACTCGGGTCGCCGTGAGCCATGTCGCTGTGCGACTCCGGACCGCTGTTGGCCGCGCCGCTATTCATTCTCAACGATCAGAGGCTATCCGCGGTGGCTACGATTACTGGCGCGTCCGGTCCCAGGTAGGCGTAGGCCATATTGATGTCGACCCACTGTTCCGCCTGCACTAAGGGGTCAGTGTCGTCATAATCGCCATCGTGTTCGTCGTCTTCCGCGAACTCCCCGGCCAGGATCTCGACCAGCTTCTCCCGGGAGTACACCGCTACAGGTCTACTGTCGGGCTTCGTCCCGAAACCGTGAGTCCAGCCCAGTAGCGCGGTATCGTATTGCTCGGGATACATCAGGGCCTTCGGGTTTTCTTGAGTCAATGCTTCTCGTATCGTCATAAAACCATATTTTCAATACTGCAGAAACGACGGTCGGCGTGATCGAATGTCATCGCCGATCCTGGGCCTGCACGAGTTCCTGACTGACGCCTCGGCCGCGCGCTCAGCGCGGTCCTGCCAGTAGGCGATCAGCGTCCTGAGAACCGTCTTGCCGAAGCATCCATACCGCTCGGCCAGTTGGTTCACGATCTGGTCTGGGTCGTTGCAGATGTCCGCCCATAGGGCGGCTCTTGTCGTTTCGTCGATCATGATTGTCACTTTCGGTAAAGCAGCAACGCAATAACGCCTTAAGGGGGGGAGAATAAGAATCTCTCTGTCAGTAACGCAAAATCTCTGCTTTATCTATGCTTTACTAAACATGAAAAGGCTTTTCTTTCTTTCTTTTTAATACGTTAGATAAATATCCCCCCCTTATCGCATTACTGCGTTACTGCTTTACCCGATGCCTATCAACCTCACCCAAGCCTCGTTCGGCACGTCCTTGACGTAATTTCCCTTGTCATTGAACTTAGGCTCCATCGCGTACTCCAACTGGCCACCCCGCACCAGGGCGTCGATGGTCTTCTCCACGTCCATGCCGTATTTGTACCAGCGCCCAGCGTTCGACATACCCTTCCACCGGAGGTAGACGCGCTTGCCGTCCACATTCACCACCTGGGTGTTCTTATCCTTGTAACCCGCGTCTTCCGTCATTGCCTTACGCGTGCGCTTCGCCATCTCCTCGATGATCACCTCGTTGAACTCGGCTTGGGTCGCCTTCTTAGCCCGCCCGGGAGAAAACACCCGCCGGATCTCAGACTGCCACTCCTGCCACGCCACGGCGAAGTCCCAGTCTGATTGCTCGATGCGCCCATGGCCATTCGCCGTGGCGATCACGATGGCGATCTTGAGGATGTGATAGGTGTCGCGCCCGCTGGCGTCCTGCTTCGGCTGCCATGCTAGGTACTGATCCTCAACGCCGTCGGCGAATCCCGCTACCACGGTGTTGCTGATTGCGTCGGCCACGGATTTGTATGGGTTCTATTGTACCGTGCCAATGTCCAGTTCCACTTCCTCGATCACGGTCCAGTTTCGGGTCCGACGCGCATCGAACCGCTTCTCAGCGAATCCGAAGATCATGCGCGACTGCATTCCATGCGAACTGCTTTCGCCGAACGCGCGCCGAAAGATGTCGGGATCAATTTCTTCCTGGCCAACAGGCAGAGCCGTGAGCCAACTCAATCGGCAGTTTACGTGCTGCGTCAGGTTCTTCTTCGGGTCGGTGTACAGCTTCTCGTTGTGATCGAAGTAGTCTTGCAGGGCCGTGAACACGCCGCTCGTGTCGCCTTTGTTCTTGCGCAGCGTTTCCTCAATCTCATACGTCACGAAGCAGTGGCGCCTCGGCCCCGGAATCCGCGGCTTGTTCTTTCCTCCGGGCGTATCGCCGATCACCTGGGCGATAGATCGCTCACCACTGGGCGTGTACTTTGTAATAAGGCCTCGATGCCATCCGGCGTCATTCGATCTGAGATTCAGCACCCTGCCGCTACGATTGATGGCCGTATCTTTACCGGCCCCAACCATCGCGAGCAGGCAGCAATAAAGATTGATGCGCGCTCCCTCGATGTAGTCCGGCACGATCATCGTACTGACGAGCGTGAGGATCGCGGGCACAACGAGGCCCGGATCCAGTCCGCCCTCGCAGGCCTTGTCCGTCAATTCCTTCAACCTACCCTCGGGCATCTTGTCGTATGGAAATGCCAGACGCGGATACTTCAGTACGTTTGGATCGCTCGGCTCGTCTCTTATTTCTTCGACCGGCGGCTCCATCACAGCGACGGCCGCTTCCGCCGGTTCGTCGTCGTACTGATTGAGATCCAATATAGCGGCCACCGGTGCTGCTGCGGCCTTGACTTTCGGCTGTCCCATCACGCGCATCTCGATGCCCAGGTCGTCGTCTTGTAATTGCCGAAACTGTTCCTGAACGAGGGCGACGGCCTTTTTGTCTGCCTCTGGCGTTAGCGCGCTCTCTTCAATCCTCATCCCGGCCGCGATGGCTCGATCAACGACCGATTCCTCGTCCCAAATAATTCCGTCATAAGGCTGGTACTCTTTCGAGAGGAATGAAATAAGGTAGCTGATGCCTGACTGTCCTTCGTTGCGATCAGTGTTGCTTGGGCAATTCTGCGCCCAGCATTTGAATCCCAGCGCACCGCCATCCCAGTACAGCGCGCATCCGCGGACTCCCTGGCCACTGTGGCGATGGCCAGCGCACGGACAAATCTCGAACGGAATCCAGTCGCCGTCAGCGGTCCCGAGTTTGCAACCAGCATCTTCGAACCACTGAAAGAGATTCTCTTCGTCCATGTCCTCGCTCACCGGCCTGAGATTCCCGGCGAACTGCCTGTCGCTCACGCCCTCGCGCGCCATCTTCGCGACGAGCCAGTCGGGAATAGGGGCCGGCAAATCATCGACCGCGACCGTGTAGGGCCTGCCGGACTCGTGGATCGTCGGCGGCGCAACGACGTATCGCCGGTCTGCTCTGAATGAAAAGTGTTCCTGGCCATTGCGCACGCCGTTCGTGTTGCCAAGCTCAAGACTTTTCTCTGTGTGAGTAAATAAATAATGTGGCGCTTGCTTGCCGCCGGATTTGTGCAGCCGCGTCCTGGGCTTCGGCTGACCTTCTTCTGCGGCCCACTCCGCGAGCCAGGGCCGCTGGTCAAATTCAAGGAAGCACAGCCCGCCGACCTTGAAGTCCGGCGCGAGCGCGATGCCGCACTTCGGGTTCTCTGTCCACCACTCAACGATCTGTTCGGTGTCGAGCGTTGCGTCCTTGACGCCGTTCTCCGTGGCCGGGATTTTCGTCCCGGCCTGGAGCGGAATTACCTTGATACCCATGGCCGCGTATTTCAGCGCGGCTTCGAGCATTGCATTCTGCTTGTTCTTCGCCATAGTTAAAACTCCTCGAACGTATGAGGATTGACGTCCACCACGTTGCGTTCTTTCTGCTCTGCTTCGTTCGCGTCAACGGCCCCGAAAACCGC
This sequence comes from Candidatus Acidiferrales bacterium, assembly GCA_963776365.1. Taxonomy (GTDB): domain Bacteria; phylum Acidobacteriota; class Terriglobia; order Acidiferrales; family UBA7541; genus Acidiferrum. The sequence goes on from CAVZMQ010000019.1 coordinate 223,385, forward strand.
GGGGATCTCGTTGAACTTCGGAAGCACCGGAAACTCATGCGAGTTCCACATGGGACCATCGGTGTTGCCGATGGGGCCATCCGCGTAGTGGGGCATCGCAACACGCTTCTTGTCGCGGCTGATCGGCCGGATCTCGGTCGTCTTCCACGCCGTGATGCCGCCCACTTCCACGACTTCGGTTTGGTAAAAGAAACCGCACCGCGCGCAGGAAATCTCCTGCTCGTTGGTGCGAGTCTCCAGATCGAAGTATGCGAAGTTTCCTCCGCACACCGGGCAAGTTACATTTTCGTCGTACACACTAGCCATACATTTTTCTCCTGTTAGATTTGCTGTTCGCCTAACTTCTTAAAAACTTCCTGGCCGGTGATGCAAGCCCGATGCAAGCGGTGTCGCAGCACCTCGCTGCGCGCCACGCCGGCCAGGGAAATCAGTTGATGGTCTTCGAATCTAACTGGGTGCCAAACGTCGTGAGCAAATGCTGTGCTACTTCTACGCGCTCCGGAGTCATGAACAACACTGTGCCTTCGGAATGTTGGAAGTTATCCATTGTCATCCTCCGGCAGTTCCCACCCGGCCTGCTCAAATTGCCAGCGCGCAAATTCCTGTAACTTCGTCCAGTACATTTCGCTTTGCTCCGGACCTTTGTCGTCTTCGACAATCTGCTTTGCAACTTCGTGCAGTGCGGTCCAGACCGTGGCGATGTTGTCCAGGCTTTCGGCGCGCAGGCCCTCTCGAACGATGGCCGTGCGGATTGCGTTTTTCATTGTTTCCACGCCCGCGCGAAATTCCGGGGATTTCAATTCGCTGTCGGTGTGAGTGTTGGGCGGTACATCCGCTGCGGTATACTTCTTCAGTTCTGCTTGAGCCATGTGCTTTAGTCTCCTCTAGTGGAACGGGGCCGGTGCGTTAACACCGGCCCACATTTTTATTCGCTGTCGTCCATCGCGGACAACATCGTTTCCATCGACTGCTTGGTTTCCTCAGACGCGCTGCCCGATTCGAGCGCCGCGTTGAGTTCGGTGGCGTTCAGCTTCTTACCCAGGCGGGTAGCGAGCTTCACACCATCTTTGTACGGCTCGGCCATCGCGAGCGCTTCCGCTTCGAGTGCGGGGGTGGCGCGCCATGCGTTCTTCGGAGCGATCCGCGAGAACTTATAGCCGATGCTTCGGCCTTCGTCGTGCTTCATCTTCAGATCAATCGTGTAGGCTGATCCGCCCTCATCGACCGAATCCAAAATGTCGCGGACGTTGGTCTTGCTCAGTCTGACGGCCTGGATCTCGATCTGCGGCCGATCCACGCCGGCCAGAAATTTGCCGGATTTTGGATCGACATTCACATACCGAAACACCAGCGCGACGAAACGTGGACGCGGCTGCTCGTTCTTGCAGCACGCCGAAGTGTGTTCCTTCGTGCTGTGGCAAATCAGAGTGCCTTGGCCTTGGACGTAGTGGGTCATCGCCTGCTTGAGAGGAACGCCCGGGACGAGCGCGAAGCGCGCCACGGTGCCCTTCTCAATTTTGACCACGGGAAGTACATCCACTGCCTTGACGACTTCGCTGATGTTGGGATCATCGAAGCTGAGATCCGCTCCGACTGACGTCGGCTCGGATTGAGCGGTCGCTGGCGCGGCCGCCGTTGCTGTTGTGGTACGACGCGATGTTGGGATCGCGTCGTAGTCTTCGTCGAACGTGTTGAACTGCTTTGTCATTATTTAGTCTCCTCGCCCCGGGGGGCTTCCTTGTTTTTTGTTTTTAGAACACCCGCGTTAACGGGCTGCACTCTATTGATACTCGGCTTCGTGCATTTTGCCGTTTTCGTCGGCCAGGAAATTTGGCCTAGAAACTTTGCTCGCCTGGCAGTGAGAGATAGCGCGCCTGAATCATCGGTTCCCGCCGCTCGTCCGCCGGCGAGTTAATCTTGAAAACTTGTCGCCAAATCGCGCGCTCGTGGCCGAGAGTTGCCATGCACCATCTCGCCACTCAATGAGGCCCTTGAGCTCGAGTGCGCGGAGATCTCGCGCCATCTGGAGTTTTTCGGTCTCAGTCAACAGGTCGGAATTTGCGATCATGTATTTGTCGGCGTTGTAGTCCACTGTGTTTCCTCACTTTTTGCCCTTGCGGTTGTCGCTGTAGGGCATCGTCAACTACAATTTTCGTCGAAAAAATATTGCGCCGCATCGACACATAGGTGGCACCGCTGACGGTGTTATCTGTAGGGAACTTGCAGGGAAATCAAGAGCGTGCTACGACACAGATATGAAACAGAGCAAACCAACTTCGCCGGCCCGAAAGAAGCAGAAGGACACAATGGCAGATTGGGCACTCTTCATCGGTGTACCGTTCGGGAACCTACAGCCATTGAAAGGATTCAAGCTCGCGGAGGATGTCGCGGAGGAATTTACGTCAACAACCGCGGACCTCGTGGCCAAGGGATGCGATGGGAACGCTCTGATGACCGCATTGCATATGGCCAATACTGCCCAAGTGTCACCCTTCCCTTCCGCTACAAAAGTTAAGGCAATATCCAAAAGGATGCGGGACCTGGCAAAGAACATATCTGAACTGGAAAAAACTAATTTTCTCGTTTGGCAAACACGAGAGATTGTTGGACAAAGCAAGATGTCCGAAGATGATGACGTTTCACATCAGTGTTTCCCCATTTTGCTCTGCCCAAGTGGCTGGGTAAGCGCGCCGAAATGTATGACGAGTGGGTCGAGATGGCGAGAGGGAAAATACCACCTCGAAGGGAACTCTTCCGTCGTGTGAGGCGAGCGTATCCCGTGCTCTACGTAAAATGGGCGACCGGCCGCCCGCACTACGACAAGGTAGCGACTCTTCTGAAGCTGGCAGGAATTGTCAAAATCAGTGCAGCCCAGTTGGATAGAGAAGTTCGAGCATTCGAACGTGAGTATCGAATGGCGACCTCACACATTCAGAGCACGCTGCAAATGGTCCACGAACACAAACTGACCTACTGGGTTGACTAGACGAAGCAATGCGTCGTTTTTGTGGTCGGCACGCGCGGCTCGGAAAGCTGTGCCAAAAACCTTACATCCAGCAACCCTTCGCCTTGTTGAAAGAAAGGCAATTAGACCCCAACAAACTACAATCTATGCGTGTACCGAAAACTACAGTCTTTGGACCAGGACGCAATTTGGTCGGAGCAGCCTGCAAATAGGGTTGTCCACATTGGGCACTACTGTGACCGTTCCAGTGTTTGTGTCACGGATAATTGGCAGCGATGTGTCAAAACTCCATTTTCCGAACTCGATTATTCAGCAGCTGGTACGAATTCAAAAGCGGGCTTCTCGATCGGATCGACCAATTCTGACTTTAGAAGAATTTAGAACGGCGCAAGACGAACTGATCGACCGACCTACAAAGGCTTGCCCAGGAGAATCAGATCTTAGGCGACGGTGGCGGCCGTTGGGGTCACCCCCGCGTGCTGCCGTTCGGCGGTCCATTTCTCCAGCACATAGCCTTCGAGATAGATTTTGCGCGCAAGCTTGGCGCAGGGATGGCACCCCGCGAGATGGACTTCGATGGCGCCTGGTCCAAAGTCCACAGACCAGATAAGTAGTCCAGGAGTTGCTCAGGTTTCATATGTGCATGAGAGGTTGCATGGTCCCAGTAAGCTACTTGCGCCCGTGTATTGAATCCGCTGGCCCGGCACTACCCTTTTGCCAGGACATCTGAACGCTGTGTCTGGAATCTGCTAACGATCTACACTGATGAAAGGTGTATCCTTCACGCATGAGCTACGGGCATGCCCCCCTGAAGACTGGCGAAGGTGAGCTGTCATCCCATCCAGCCCAAACCATCGTCGTGCTTATCCACGGCACGAAGCTGCTCCATTTCAGTAAGCGGAGCAGGTCCGAGGAGGGAGCCAACTGGACAGCTAAAGAATCCGATTTCCGGACCAAACTCGCGTCTTACCTCCAAGGCATAGTCGTGGACGATGCATTCCGATGGAGCGGAGCGAACAGCCATACAGCGCGTATGCAGGCTGGAGACGAACTTGCCGGCCACCTGCGCGGTGTGCACGTCGAATACCCAGCCGCACGGATCGCCATCCTCGCGCATAGCCACGGAGGAACTGTCGCGCTCTATGCCATGCAGAGGCTCGGCAAACCTGCTTACATTTCCGACCTTATATTTATGAATACCCCTTTCCTCGAATGCCGGAAGAGAAACTTGGAGGGATTCGCGGCGGTCATTCGTTTCTCTCTGATGTTTGTGTGGTTTTTGTCCGGAATTCTTGTCCTGAAATCTGGATGGTCGCCATTCTACCTTTTTGCAGTAATGATTGGTGCTGTCGTTTCGCTTACCGTCGTACAGAAACAGTACAGCAGAGTACAGGAGTTCTTGTACCAAAGCGTCAGCCTTCGCACGCCATCTGCTCCTCTCGTGAACATTACCTGCAACGATGAGGTTAAATTCTGGCTGGGCTTTGTTCACTACTTAGCGAATCTACCATTTCGGATCTGGTCCTTTGTTAGCAAGTTGGGACTAAGGTTGGTGGCCATCTGCTTTGCTCTTTCGGCGCTCAGCATTCTGGTTTCGATTCCTATCTTCATGCTTCATCATGGAAGTGTTTCTGAGGGAAGTCCCGCATTTGCGGTCGTCACTCTCTTGTTACTTTGCTGGAGTTATCTGGGTGTGTGCGTTCCGATCTTAGGCAGTGTCACAGGAGCATTCGCCATCGTTTTTTGCTTCGTTCTGCTCGTTGCACCGAGGGCAATCCATGGCAATCGGTTTGCCTTCGGAGACAGCTTAATTCAGAACTTGCTGCTCGACATCAGCGCCCACAGTGAGCCGTCCATCCGAAACGAGCAACACTATAGGTTATGGAAGTATAGCGGCGCGTCAGTTGGACAGAAACATTTCGCCTACTGCTATCTTCCTGCGATCGACTACATCGGACAGGAGCTCACGGCCATTCCTGAGTGTAAGGAACCCATCTCTTTAAGCGATTCGGAGGAGTCGGCCTCCGAGCCCTTACTTGCTCGACCGGAAAGGCTGACCTGGCGATCTGTTCTGGCCGATTTGAAAATGGAGCCAAGCAAGCAGTCCGCGGTACGCAGTTCGCCACGAACCCAGGCAGTGGCACGAGTTTTCGCCTTCATTTTTCTATTTTTTCTCGCGCTGGTTGTAGCTTCAAACATCGAGAGTTACATTTTGTTTCGTAAGAATGCTGCGGCGGCGAAGGCAGTTGGATTTCCAGCGAATATCACATATTACTCGGAAACGACGGTACCTCCGGACAGGCTGAGGCGAATCGCGAACACACTCTCCGGCTATCAGTCCTACCTTGAGGCAGCCGGGCATCCGACTTCATGGCCGAACGTACGGGTAACAGTCGTGCGCACGCTCGAACCAGAAAATCCAAATGATCCGCTCCCCCATGTAGAGACTGAAATCAATTCCGCTCCTCCCGACCTCAAATTGAACGGGAGTTCTCTCCCTGGCCCGGAAGAGTTGGTTGAGAACTATAGCGAGATTCTGTTCAGTCCCCCCCAGTTCTCGCCCTTTTCGGTCGCTCGAACGGAGGCCTCGGTCGAGTACTTCTGTTTCAGCTACGTTGGTTCTTTCTGTACGAGCGGCATGATCCCAACCAAGACGTGGCCCGAAGGATCGATCGGTTTAGGCGAAGCTTACTCGGGCGGATATGCGCTTGCTCAGGCTCTTATCGAGATCCGGAGTGAGGCGGGTGGTGACGTTACCGACAGCGCCGTTATGCGGGCGTTCCTTAATACGCGGTCGGAACAGTCATCTGACCTACGCCTTTTCTTGAATACGATCTTGCAGCAGCTCGAGCCCACGGACGCCGCCTTACGTGCCCATTTCGAGGCGCACCGGATTCCCGCCTCCTGAACAAAGTCTGTCGGATCTGCTAAATCGTTGAATTAATTGGTGGACGTGGCCGGGATCGAATCGGTGCCCTCCCGCTTGCAGTGCTCTGATTTAAGGCAGAAGAAGGGGCGGCCATCAAGGAAGCTCGGCTGGGGAGACGATAAACACTTCCGTCCTCCTCGGAACTTGCCGGGAACCGCATCCACAAGCTCTTTTCCGATGATGCCCTTACCTCACTCATACAAGTTTGTTCAGCTGTAACGCGATGTCGGGCGCCGCGTCATCCCAGTAATGGGTGTGGGCCCCGCCGCCGATGCAGAATTCAAAACGCGTGGGCGAGTCACCCGATTCCATAACAACGTGAACTGGTTCCGGATACAGACCAGTTCCCGTTAGGGTTCTCTGAAACCACTCGTTGATCCAAAGAGAACGGCCGACGTAGTCTCCACTCCGGTAGGCGTTTACCCAGTGAGCGACCCCTAGCTCCCTGGGATTCGGCAGTGCTCCCGGGCTGATTTGGGAAGGTTCACCCAGAGCAGGCCGAGACAGTTCTTTCATTGCATTGTCGGGTTTTTCGCGGACCCACGCATAGAGATAGGGAAAGAACCGATTGAGCAGCTGCCGCAGAGGGTTACCCATAGTGAAGAGTTCGATAGGAATTGGTTTTGGCAACTCCATCGGACCGAAACCCAGGGGTCCTAGTTCTCGGCTCATTCCTTAGTTCCTTCAACAAGCGCAAAAGATCCGCAGAGATCAGCGAACCCAAACTGTGCGCGACAATGACTACGGAATCGTAACCCTCCCCGTTTGCATCACGATACTGGGCGATGTAGCGCAGTAAGGACGTAAAGCGCTCGAAAATTTTCGCCCTAGGGGTCGCATTGGTAGGCCCAGTTCGCAGATAGGTATCCACATCGAGAATGCAACGGATGACCGGACTCGAATAGCGAATGAGGCTCCCGAGCAGTGCCGCGGACGCGGCGATCGTCACTGCCTGGCAGATCACCAATTTCGTGTTGTTTTCAAAGTACTGCCGCCAACTTCCAGTAAAGAAGAAACCGATGGGAATAAGAAAGATAGCCGACCAGATCCAATAGGTCACAAACGACATCGAGTCGAGCCCGCGTGAAATCCACGCGCCCATCCAAATCGACTCAGAATTTGTGGAGCTTCTCGGCGGTTCGGTTTCAATCTTCTGTCCTGGGGGCTGTGGCTCACGCGGGGGGAGTCGTTCGGTCAGAACCGACGGCAACGCCCACCACAAAATCACAAGCAATCCCATGAGCGCCAACAGCATAACGACCCATGTGCCGTACCCAATGCTCCACGCCAGTACGCCCTTAAGGTAATCGTGGTGCATCTCAGTACCGTGATAGCACAATTGAAAGTTGTCACCGATCTCGCGATGAGGAAAGAGATCAAACGTCCGTAGTTTGTCGAGAGGTTCACTCCAGGGAGCAACGTCCCCATGGACGAGGTTGGCGCCAAAATACGCTTCCTCTTTGCTTCCTTTGATTGTGTTGGCCACCGAAAAAAGTCCGGCCCAAATCATTCCTGTAGTGAAAACGAAGAGTAATGCCGGCAACGCCAATGCCAACCGGCTGGTGCGCACAGCCGCCCTGGCTTTTGCTCGATCAGGGTGCTTTGTTTCTGTGCGCCAAACTAGGCTGCCTAACAGGAATGCAACCATCGCAAGGACGGTCAGGGCCAGCCAACTTAGCCGAAGAAAAACAAGCAACCACTGGGTGGCCCAGAGGCTGACGTGGTCGATGGAGCTTCCTTTCGCGACCCATGTCCAAAACATCAGGAATGAAATGGCATATAGGCTCCATCCTACTCGGGCGATCCCGGGGCGCACATTCTGATAGGCCTTTACGGCGTACCAGAGCAAGAGCGAACCGAAAAGCCACACAACAAACGCAAGGACGACTTCCTGCTTCCAGTAGTTCCACCGAATCAGAAAATACGTGCCAACACCCAAAAGCAAGCCCGGCAAGAACGATACCACGAGCCAGACCACGCGCTTCCTATAGACCGGTTTGTAGTATTGATTGGCTAAGCGGAAGCAAACACCCGTTCCCAAAGTCCCTACCATGGCAGCCGTCAGCATAGAGAGATCACGTACCTTTGCGACCGCAGGTGCCGCTGCAAACAGCGCCACCAAGAGGACGATTTTCAGCATAGGAAGAACGATTTGCAAAACGCGCGCCGCGTAACGCTGCACGAACTGATACGCCTTCCAACGTCCGTTGGATGCGGGGTGGGTGTCTATCGCCAAACGGCTCAAGCTCGGCAAGTGCAGCACAAGCTGAAAAACGGCAAGAAAGAAACTGACCACAGAATTCGTAGGACGAGCCAGATCCGCCCAAAACATTTCGTAGATGTGAACATCTGTATCTGGTCTTTGCGGATCATTCCTCCGCCGCCCTTCTAGGCGCGTGGTGATGTAGGCATTTCCGTCTGCCCCACCTGGGTAGTCCTGTAGCAAGCGCCGTGTGAACTTGAGATCAACGTTTTTTTTAGCATTCCCTTCGGATTGCGACCGATTCTCCTGTACCAGGGCTCTTGAAAATTCAGCGCTCTCTTCCTGAAGGCCCTTCACTAATGGATGTAATACACCGTCGTTCAGGGTGTCGACCCTTTTCTGCGGATCAATCAAGACAGGTTTGAGCGGGATCTGAATTCCGATCGAACGAAATCCTGCAAAATATTTCTCTGCCAGCAGATCAGCGGCCATCGGATTGTAGGGAGGTATCGATAGCAGTAAATCGGCCATGGCATCAGCGGTGGCGCCCGGATCGTGATGGGCTATACCATGCACCCCGATGATGGCAACGCGAGGCATACTTTTCTTCTGTTCTGATCGACTGGCCGACGGAGGATTCGGCTCTCCAAGCATCAGTGACTCCACAGGTTAACACGAGCGACACTGGAAAGTAAGGTCACAGGCGCGCCAAGCTAACCACGTGAGATAGTCTCGTGGCGCACTTGAAATCTCTTCGAAAGCCTCGACAAGGAGGTACTCGCCATACCGAGTGAATTAATAAGTTATCTTGACAAATAACGCAGAGCGTATACTGTACGTTCTCACAACGGATTGGTGAATCGTGCTGTTCAATCTTCGGTCAAAATTCACTCACATAGGGACGCTTGTTCTTTTGGTGGTGCTTTTTGAAGGAGCAGTGTTTCTGCTCTCCGAGCGCGGCGTCATCAAAATTGAAAATCGGATGGAGGTCGTTGGCCTTTTTACCATCGCGGGATTTGCAATCGTAATATTCCAACTCTGGCAGGGCTACGTCGTGCAGCGAGCAAAATTTCTGACAGACTATTTAACCAAGATTTATACCGACCCTGAATTGAGCGCCACGTTTCACGATCTCGTCCAGTCCTATACGGACGACATTTTTGAAATTGTCGACAAGATCGCGGCGGATAAGAATGCAAGAAAAACGCGAGAAGAGACCAGAGCCCCGGTTTTCGACATATTTGATGGCATACAGGGGCCGCGAAAGGACAGTCCGGGAAAAAGGTTTTACCACCCGGAATGCTTTCAAGGAAGTGAAGAGGAAAGAAGACTGGATTCACTGATCGGGTACATGGATATCGTAGGGTACCATTACTACTACGGAATATTGAGCATGAGGGATCTAGCTGCGCTCATCAACTATCATCTCGCGACCCTCTCGAGCCGTAAGGTAATAGCAAAATATATGAAAGTGAGCGGCCCAGACTGGTGGAATAACACGACCATTAAAGCTGGATCACAAAGTATTCAAGTTCCGTACCTCTACTTTCGCAATATGCTGGGCGAATACATTGAGTACAATTTAACAAATGGCGCCCGGTTGGATCGGGAGCAACGAAAAATCGAAAAAAGGAACAAGTATCGGTTTTTGTGATAAATTACTTGGTACGTGAAGACGCGGAGGTAGATGCCGTATGAACTCGAATCTTTCTGTTGACGCTGATTCCATTTGCATGGCCAAGTCGATGTTGGCCTCCCAAAGTTTTGTTCACTCAGTCCGGCATCCAGAGATGAGTCGGGCCATGTATGTTTATGTGCAGCTGGAATATTGGCTTCGGCTGGCCTCCAGGTTCATGTATCGTCAAGAGAGGCCCTTGACTTTGGCGCAGAACTTGCGGAAACGGGAAACAAGGACTTGCTGTTTCGCGCATTTGAACAACTGGGCTGGCCTGGAACTCTCTGCCTAGACATGGTTGATCGGATAGCGCGTCCGCGCCAGAACAGCGACGAGAAGTGGTCCGGTCTTTGCTGCAATCGCTGAGTTAGCTCGGCTCACGGAGCAGCGTGGTTGCCCGCTCAGTAAACTCTTGCCGAAGTGCATGGGCCGTTCACCCTCGATATCTTTTGTGCTGTTCAATACGGAGTTACTGGTTGCAAAGGACTTGTTAATCAACCATCTATAGGCGGTCGGTGGTTGGGACCTTCGCCAGGTGCCGTTCTTTCCAACGTATCTAGCGGTGCACGTCAAATCGTACAACGGCCGTTAGGTTGACCTTTCAGACGAACCCTCCTCGGTAGGTGGAAAATGTTGCTTCACCTACTCGACTCTGCTTATGAACCAAATTATGTTGACAAGAAAAGCAAGTATGTGGAATATTCCCCTCAGCGTAGCTACGTTGAGGAAGACGGAGAGTCTACGGGCCTCTGGAACTTTGACGCCACTCTGTAAGCTCTAGTTGGAGCTTCACATGGCCCATCCCACAAACTCTCTGGGTCTGTACCCGTGCCTCTCCGGTCTCTACATATCTCGCTGGCGTCGTATTCCTGCAAAGCCCTGGTGCTAGCACAGAGATTCGATTCCCAATTTTTCGGTCGGATTGAAATCAACGTTAGATAAGGAGGAAGGAAACCATGGCATCCTCAGCACAGTCTCCCATTTCGGCAGCAACCCCCGCGAAGCCGCAAACCTCGCAGACGACACTTCAGCCTACCGATACGCCAAAGCCATCGATCAGCGTAACCGGTAGTTGCCGGCGATCGAGGCTATCGTCAACAATGATCCATTCCCGAGCTCGCCGGCGAACATCACGGTCGCGCAACTGAGCGCACAAGTGAGCCCCGGCGGGCAATTCAAGCTGCCGGGCGTGGACAACGCACCAGTGAGCTTTTCCGTGTCGGGATCGGCGACCAGCGCCGTGGCCGCATACCAAGACCCGTCGAGCTTGGTCTCGGACCTGGGGTTCGCGAGCGGGGACGGCAAACAGTTGAACGTTAGCTTCCCGAGCGACGAGAAAACCCGGTTCATGGTACTGCGATGGGGCTTTGAGCCTCCAGGAAACGGGGAAAATGGCACTGAATCCAGCGGTCAGCATCACCTTCGGTGCGAGTGGCGGAGCGGACGGATTGTTCGCGTTTGTCACGAGCGTGGATAAGGGGATGCGTGTGGGCGATGCGTTCGTGAAGCTGTTGGATCGCTGGTGCACGCCGGCGGATTAGCGGCCAGCGCGCTAGCCTTGAACCCGGGTTCGTGGATCGTCACAGAAGTGACCGGCCAGATCGGCGCGAATTTGGCGTGACTGCGGGTTATGACTTCAACTGGGTGAGGAAGGTTTCTGTAAACGATCTTCAAGGAGACATTGGTCTGCGCGTATCGCTTGGATTGCAGGCGATGTTGAGCGCGCAACTGGCCAGTAAGTTTTATCTAGTGCTGAACCGGGACAACGAGACACCGGGAGTGCGGCTGCGCTTGTTGCGAGCGAAGACGAAGGGATGGGGCTTCGCGCTGGACGCAGGTGCCAGCGTGACTCCGTCGACGGGCTCGTTTCTGCCACAGAATCTGGACGATTTCATCAGCGGGATTCTCGGAATACACAATGCCCAGCTAATCAAATTTCTGCAGGCGTCGAGTCTCACAGATATCAGCAACGCCCTAGGAGGCGAATTCCTTAAGGCACTGCGCGCGGATGGCGACGTAACCAACGCGTTCAGCGACTTACAGAGTCTGCTGCAAAAGTGGGAGAACTTGCCAACGGAAGTGACATCAGTTCTCTGGAAAGCCGCGTCGCAAATCCCCGACCTATCGGCGATTCAGAAAGTGGCGCAGCAGATTTCGCAGATGAGCGATAACTCGATTCGTGCGCTGCTCGATTCGCTGCTGAAGGATTCCTCGTTCCAGAACAATGTAGTGTGTGAGTGGCTGGAAAGTGCGGCTTCGAAAACGCTGTTTGACCTGTACGAAAGCAGCGATTTCACGCCGTTGCGCCTGGCGGCTACCCAAGTAGCCGGCGTTTTGGATGGTGCGACGCTACAGACGACGTTGACGAACCTGAAGACGCAAGTGGACAAGGTGTTGGATCTGGGAACGTTGGAGACTGCGCTTGGGAACAACGATCTGACCGGTGTAGCCGTGTGGGTGACTGAGCAACTGGCAAAGTTTTTAGGCATCGATCTTTCCGGCCTGAAAACCAACCTCGACAAGATCAACAAAGCGATCGCGACGATTCGAAACAAAGCCCAGGATATTTATCAAGCGACGGTGAAAGCGCTGAACAACACATACGGATTCTCGCTGGACTACGCCTATAACACCTCGGATACGCAGTCGGTGTTGATCGACTTGCAGTTCGAGGATGCGGCACAGGCCACGCTGGCCTCCGCGATAAAAGGAGACTTCCGAGAAATATTTGCAGGCCCGGTGCCGGGCGTGAGGTTGAATGTGTGCACGCTGGCGCATGCAATTCAGCGGCACACGCACATCGAGACGCACTTGCCATGGCTCACGGGGATCTCGGACGACTTGGCAACCGGCTACGCCAAGCAGACACTCGCAGATGCGGACGGCGGCCGTGTGCAATTCCTCGAAATGGGGGCGATGGACACGGCAACCATGCAGCGGAATGCAGGGTTGAAACGGTTCGCCAGCTGCTCGATTGGGATTTCCGCGAAGGCCGAGGGCGTGCGGAAGTACAACATTTCGGCGGTGGACTTCGGTTATTCGTTTGTTACATCGAGCGCGAAAATGACACGGTCGTCGTTCGAATACGATTTCCGTGCCGCAGCAGAAGAATATTTGTCCAATCAATTTGGGGATACGAATGCCGATCCAAACCATGCGCCGTTTGAATCGTGGGTAATCGACTGGGACAAGTTCACCGATACGGTTCCGGGCTTACCGACGGGAGACGGCGTAATCGGAAACGCGTCGGTGAATTTGCAGGTGCGCAGTCGAGCAATGAGCGGCTGTGATTGGGTGTCCGCGCTGATCGATGGGACGGCGACGCCGGATTACATGGCTATGTCGCGTGCGATGCAGAAATACATTCGCAAATATTTATTGATGGCGTACGGCAACAAGCCGGCGCAATACGCAAATGTTCCTGGCCGAAACTTGATTAGCGCGTTCCTGGTGTACACCGCGCTTCCCGGGCTGAATGACTTCAGCTATGACGGCAACACGCTGAAACCAAATCCGAAGGGAAATATTGTTTGGGATGTTCGGAATCCTGAACTCACCGCGGTTTTGACGAATGCTTACGTCAGGCCAAATCTGCATCAAAATCTTTCTGACATCGCCGATTTGCTGCTGGGCATACCGGAGTTGAAAGGGTCGGCGCAATTCTATCGAAACACGGATCCCGCCATTCTGGGCTATGTCGTCAATGATCTAGTGACCACGGATCCGTACATCACACTGTTGCAGAGCGAAAAGACCGTAATCGACCAAGCGCAGAAGGCATTTGAAGACCTGCGCAAAGCGGGCGGCAAACAACTGCCACAAGCCCTGCCGCAATTTTCGGCTGGCCTGGTTACGCTGGTCCAGAATTTCAATAACGCTTTGACCTCATTGAGCCTAAGTGCACCGCAGGTGATGCGGCTGTTCGCGCCCTTGGTGTTCGAGAAAGCAATCGAGGCGATGTTTGGGGGCAAGGCAACGCTTCCGTATGATGCGCTGCTCGACGTAGCGGTAGTGAAGGGCACAACCATCGTCGATCCATCGCAGGCGCCATCGCCAGACCAGATTGTGCTGCAGCAAAGGATCACCAGTTTTTCCTAAGGCCGAGAGTGATTTCAGCGTGCCGGCAGTGGCATGTATGGACGGTGACGCGTGACGCTGGATGCGTCATGTGAGTTGAACATGAAACGAATCGTGATTTGCTGTGATGGTACCTGGAATCGCCCGGATCAAGTCCATAACGGAGAAGTGTGCGCAAGCAATGTTACAAAGATTGCGCGCTGCATTCCCGCTGACGGCGGCGGAATACGGCAGGTGGTCTTCTACGACAAGGGCGTGGGCACCGGACGCTTTGACGGCCTGCTGGGCGGGGCTTTCGGGTTGGGCATCGCCCGGAAGATCCTGGATGCTTACCGGTTTCTGATGACGACGTACGAGCTCGGCGACGAGCTTTTCTTTCTCGGATTCAGCCGCGGCGCGTACACGGTTCGCAGTACCTTCGGGCTGATCCGCAATGGCGGGTTGCTCAAGCCGGAATTCGCGCACAAGCTCGAAGCAGCGTATGAACTCTATCGCCGCCGCGACAGTGCTTCCCGCCCGGATGCGGTGGAATCGGAACTTTTCCGCCGAAGCTATTCGACGGAACCACGCGCGAAATTCATCGGCGTATGGGACACCGTGGGCGCGCTGGGTCTGCCAGTAGGAGGACTGTTCCGGTTCATCAATAAACGTTGGAGCTTTCATGACATGACTCTCAGTAGCTGGGTCGACAACGGCTTTCAAGCGCTGGCGATTGATGAGCACCGCAAGCCGTTCCGGCCGGCGGTGTGGGAACAAAGCGCAAACGCGAAGGGCCAGGTTCTCGAACAGGTGTGGTTTGCGGGAGTGCATTCGAACGTGGGCGGCAGTTATCCAGACACCGGGCTCTCTGACATTCCACTGCTATGGATGCTGGGGAACGCGGAGCGTTGTGGACTTGTGATCGACCGAAATTATCTGGCTGCAACCAACAAACTGGAACCTAAGGTCTTGGGCAAGCTCTATAACTCGCAGACCATTTGGTACAAGTTCTCGGGCCTCGGAGGTTACATTCGACCAATGGGGCAAGGGCACAAAGAGTCAGTAGCAGGCACCGCCGTGGAGCGGCTAAAGAACCCTACGGCCAATTATGGACCAGTAAATCTCAAGAATTTCGTTGCGGACAACGGGCCGGAGACAGCCATCATTACCCAGCCGCCAGTGGCGACGTCGAGGTAATCCATAACCATCCGGATAAACTGCTAATTCAGGCCGCGGTCCGCAGAGAAGGGGTTTCAAAATGTTTCAGCAGCTCGATATTGCGATCGCCTTCGTCGTGGTAATGCTCCTACTCAGCCTGCTGGTGATGGCGATCGTGCAGGCGATCAGTGCGCTTTTCGATCTTCGCGGGAAGAACCTAGTTCGAGCCCTGGCGGATTTGCTGAAGCAAACCGATCCGGGCTTGGACCGCCAGGTGGCGGATACCGCCTCGCTATGGTGGCAGAAGATGTGGAACCAGCTTGCTCATCCTTTTACGAAAATTACCCTGGCGACGAAAATCGCGGATGCGGTTGCAAAACATCCGGTTCTTGCGCACACGTTCACGCGCGCCAAATCGATTCGAAAAGGCGAGTTGCTCGAGGTGTTGAAGGACCTCGGTTCTGACAACACGATCGCCATGATCGATCCTACGGCCAAGACCAAACTCAAGGAGATCCTCGCTGCCCAGGTGCCCGGCGGAGTAACGACGGTGGATACGGCTCAAGCACTGGCCGCTCAACTCGCAAGGGAGTTCCCGGGCCTCCAAGAGCAGTTGGGCAGGTCTGTGACGGATGCCATGGGCAGCGTATCGCGACTGGAAGTGGGAGTGGAGAAATGGTTCGATACGGTGATGGATCGCGCCTCGGATGTATTCACGCGATGGACTCGGACGATTACGATTATCGTCTCGGTGCTGTTGGTAGTAGTGCTGCAGATCGATGCCGGCCTAATTCTGAAGCAAGTGTCGATCGATCCGGGAATCAGAGCGGGACTAACAAAGCTGAGCGATACGGCGTTGACGCAAGCCGATGAAACGCTGAAGGCGGGGAATCGCGGGACAGCGGCACTGAAGGCTCTCGCGGAGAGCCATACAGATAATCCGGCGGCTTCGGATTTGAAGAATGCGCCCTTGCTTGGCACCTGCCTGGAAGGCAAACAATGGCTGAATGACTACGAAGGCAAACATCCAGGGACGACAGACTTTCAGGCGGAGTTCAACAAGCGTTGTCAGGACCTGACCGTCGCTGAGCTCAAAAGCACGGCGCCGCAGCTCGGAAACGTCCGGAATGAGCTTGCAGCGGCGAATTTGAAAATCGTACCGGAAACGATCAATGGTGAGTATGTTTTTGGTAGGGAGAACGCCCCGTTCCGGGAAAGATTCAGCAGCTGGCTACGCGCCTACAATGCGGGATGGCACTTCCTGGGAACGTCGGCGATGGTAGTGCTCCTGAGCCTGGGTGCACCGTTTTGGTTCAACGCGCTGAAACAGCTGAGCAACCTGAAACCCAGTGTTACGCAAAAGATCGAGAAGGAGGCGGCGCGTTCAACTTCTTAATCAGGAAAGGGTAAGAAGCCGAATGTGTCACCGATAGACGAAACAATGGACATCTGCAATGTAATTATCGATCTCTCGCACAATAACCAAAACGTTGATTTCGACGGGCTCGGGCCAAACAACATCATAGGCATCATTCACAAGGCCACACAGGGATCTGGATTTTCTGATCCTGTCTATGTACAACGGCGTGAAGCAGCGAAAAACGCCGGACTTCTCTGGGGGGCCTATCACTTTGGAACTGGTGCCGATCCCGTCTCACAAGCGCGTTTTTTCCTCAAGGTGGCAGGCCCTACATCGGTGGATCTGGTCGTTCTGGATTTTGAAACGAACCCGGCGAACCCGAGCAACACCATGAGTCTCGACCAAGCGCGCACATTTATTGGCGTGGTGCAGCAAGCCACGGGTATTACGGCGGGGCTGTACGGAGGTGCTTACCTCAGAGAACAACTGGGGAATGCCACAGACCCTCTGCTGCAAAGTTGTTGGTTGTGGTGGTCTCAATATGGTCCAAGGCCAGTCATTCCGCCGAATTGGACAAACTGGACTCTCTGGCAGTACACGGACGGTCATCACGGGGTTCCGCCGTTTACGGTCAACGGCATCGGGCCTTGTGATCGTGATCAATACCAAGGCACAGCGGAGGACCTCAAAGCCAAGTGGGGCACAGGAACGCTCATGTAGCAGGTAATGTGCGACCTGACGAGTGGCTTCTCACCCTTAACATACGTCCTTTGGGCTATTATGTTCTCAGATAGACGCTCAGGGCCGAGGTCGCACGTGGCCTCTCCGTCGGTATTCGTAAGCGTCGGCCTTCTCGCATGATGAACAAATTCCATCCAACTAGGGCGTCCTGCTCCTACCCGACTCTCTCTTGGGCTAAGCGTCCATCATTCATTCGCTCCATTCGTGCACGCAGTAAAATTACAACATTGGCAGTTCTGGCACGACACCATACCTGATTAATGCGCTCGTGCTTCAACCGGGTGCTAGCAGCATTATTCCGACCGGTATTTAGCCAATGCGTGCCTTCGCGCTCGCAGGCTCGCTCTCGGATGCGGAACTCAGGATGTAGCCGCGATTCTCTCCGAGAGGGTATTTCCTATCGCTCGATCGCCATTCTCGTTACTCCTCGCCCTCGACGAGTTTCCCGAATCAATACGGGGAAAGTCCTAGCATCCCAGAGTCGGGGAAGAAGCTCAGGATTCCGGGGTTCTATCCGGCATAGTGATTGCTTCGCACGCCTTGGCCTTATCGGATGGAGTGACCTCATTGTCCAACGCTCCCAAGTCATTAGAGGAATCGATGTCCTTGAAGATGAATAAAGATAAGTACTTTCGCTCCTTGCAGGTCAGCAGGGAAGTAAAGTAAATCGCCTTTGGGTATGTAAAGTGGAGTTGAATATTGCCAAGCAATAATTGCCTGCTCAGCGGCTTTATAACGCGATCACCGCAATTGCGAAAGCCATAGGACTTTAGCGTGTCGCATTCCGCGTCATCTGAAAAATCAGGAGATGCGACTATCAATCCGGGGATGAAATCAACCAACGAATAAACCTGAGATTGGACAGGGTTAGCGTCCGGTACCTCCATAGACTCAACCTCCACGCTGAGATTGTCTCTGGGATAGTTATAAATGACCGACCATCTCGCCGGGGAATGCATCCACAGATCGATAGAAAAGCTGCCCAAGTATTTGTATCCGGGTGGGTCCTCGGCACCTTTCGACGGCTGGAGCTTGTACATCGAAACATTCACTCCTAAATTCTCGAGAATAATTCTGACGATCGAGTGACTTTTCGGGAGGGCGGCGACGTGCTGGGAATTACATAGGAATAAGGTTTGCCATCACTCTGTCCATAACAACGGAAATCTCTGGCAGTGGCACAGTTTGGAGCTTCCGATATTTCTTTACGGACCGACTTCTTATATTCGGCAAGGCCGGCGATGTCCTGGTCAAAGTAGATATCGAATGATGCGGTTATTCCCTTAAGTGGATAGATTCCCCGTCGAACCGAAAGGATCAGCCGCTCGCTCTGAGCCTGAGCGGCTTTCGCCTTTTCCTGTGAAGTTATGAACTCATAGACGCTCGTCCCCACACTCAGAATCGCAGCGACGACGATGCCCACAAGGGCAATCCAGCCATTGAGTGTTAGGCTCCCGTAATCCTTGCGAGTCTTAGTGCCGATGCCTAGCATCCCAAATGCAGCTGCAGCGAAGCAAGTCAAAACCCTCAAGACAAAGCCAAAAGAATCGGATGTAAAGAACTTCAAGATTGTGTCCATGGGCTTGCTGATAGATTCTAGCCGCACCGCGTCTAATTCAAAAGCGCACTTACTTATCTCAGGCTTGCGAAAGATATTCCCTCATCGCCCCAACCAAGCCAGAAATCGAGGATGCTCTCCGGGCAATTTGGTGAAGTTACGAGGGAACGTGTCACGGTAGCGGCGAAACGCATGGTTTCCGGCCTTCTCGAAGCCGATTTCCTTAAGAGCGGGATAGAGGCCGCGGAGAATGTTGGACCATCTGCGGCCACCGACTTCGGCGACGAACCGCTGTTCCGGAGCGATTCCTCTGCCGGCATTAGTACTTCCGCGCTAAGCAATTATCGTCGCGACCAGCCTCCCAACCTGATACCGCACCCGCTGAAATAATTCCGACGCGAAAAATTGTGACGCCGGTGTGACGCAAAACCTGCCTACGCTGACAAAACTGACACCATTGACACTGAAGGGCGATTGAATCCAAATAACTTGTTTGTTTGCAATGCAGCCCGGAGAATCCGGCTTACAGGTTCACCCTACACCTGCGGGCGCGGTTGACCGGCAATCTATATTCAGTTTTGTTGGTTTTTTGAATCTGGTTTTGCGGAATTCTCCCTTCTCCACCATGCGCCCGCCCCCAGCCGCCGCCAGACTCCTACTTTGCGCATCTAGGTAAGTACGTCAATCCTGCGGACGCAGTGTCGCTGTGGCTTGTATTCTGTGCGGTGGTCCTTATCTCCATCGATAAACTTCAATTGCCGTTGAAGAATTGCTGTGTGAGCAGCATGGCCTTTGTGGAAATAGGGAAGTACCGTTTGAGGGAATTGAATCGGTACCTCTGGAGGGTGGCGGAGACCTAAGCCCCATAGCGGCAAGGCTCTAGAGTTTAAGGTCGTGGGTTCGATCCCCACCGCCCCTACCAAGACTTCTCATTCCTAACGGTTCATTTTGGAATTTAACAACAATAAGCCGTTTAACAACTATTGAACCAATTCACCGCAAACTTTTCGATGCGTGCTGACCGATTCTCAACAGCATTCCGCTGCTGATTGTCGATGACATGACCGTAGATTCCCAAACGTGATGCGTGCGTCACTATGGCGCAGTTGCTTCTGCGCCACAGTCGGCGTCGCCCCGTCTGCAAGCAGGGAACTGGTTGCATCAGGCGGACGAACTGGGGAGTTTGTCCGACGTGAAGAAAAGCCGTCGCAACGTGCCTTCGCCAAAAGCTCCGCGCAGCTCCGAGAACGCGAAAAAGGGAATCAACAGCACCGCCAGAATGGCCACCAGCGCGAGGATTCCTTCTAGTGTGCCTCCCCCGAGATCCGCTATGCTTTGGGTGAACGATTTGCCGTGATACCACCCGATCCCCGCTTCCTCGATTACCTTGAAGATACCCAGAATCACGGCAAACGCTGCGGATTTATAGAGAGTTGGGTAGATCAACGGCCTTCCCTTCATGTCTTCTGCAAAATGTAGCCCCTGAGCGATCAACATGATTTTGCCGAGCGCTAGCGCATTGATGAGCGCAAATCCATGCGCCATAAGAGGAAAATGCCCCTCGGACAATAGCACCGACCGATAAAGCAAAAATAAGGCGAACACCACCCAGAGGTAGAGGGAGATTGCTAGGAACTCCTTCAATTCCTCGTAGGCCCTCTGCTTGACAGTGCGCTTTTCCTGGCTTGACTTTGGCTGCTTGAGCTCAGTATTCGTAACTTGCGCGCTCATCGTGCTTCCTTCCTAGTGTTGCTCTTGCACCAAAGGAATTTGCGACGCCAGTTGCATATCGATCAGCGTGCCCAACCGGCGATCGATTTGGAAAAACGTCGCCGTCTTGGTACCAGGCAGCACCTTATTGATGATCGGCACGTATTTGATACGCAGTTGCGCGATGGCTTGGTCCAACGCCAGGGAACGGTTTGTCAAGCTCGTGGCTTGCGCATCGGTTAAAGAACCGAAATTCTGCGCATATTCCTTGATCAGCGCGTATTTCTGATCGCCGATTTTGGTCAATTCCGCTGCATACTGGTCGTACACCGGCCAGAACTTGGTCGCTTCCGTTTCCGTCAACGTCAAATTTGCCGCCACCAACTGCTTTCTCTGCGAACGAATATCTTGCCGCAGTAGCTGAATATCCTGATCTGTGACCGTCGGCGAGTCTTTGCTGGCCGCCGTCTGTGCCTGCATTCCCTGGACCGCTAGGAACCATGCACTTGCCAAAACGAACGCCGCAATAAACCTATTCCTCATCCCCATCCTCCTTGTTTGTTACCTGCTTAAGGTTCGACGCGCCTACCAGCCCCAGACGAACTCTAGAGGTGCTGATAGTTCGAATTCTGGATGGCAACGTTCAACTGTTTGCTGACTCCGTCAATCACTACGCTGGCGACGTAATTGGTTCCGTCCGGCAGTCGGTTGAACTGCACCGCCAGATTCATCGCATCTTTCGGGTCGTCCATATAGGAGGCAATTTCCACCCGAACCAGTTGCTTTTGTTCCTTGTCGAAAATCAGTGTCAGCGAATCGCCCTGTTTCAGGTAATTCTTGATCACCAGCTTGATTTCATTCGGAGGAAGTCCGCCTCCGGGAATGAACGAGATGTTTCCCTGCTGATACGCATTCTGGATCAGCTCTTTATCTGGCGGTACGTATTGTTCCGCCAGCGCCTTCATCCGATCCGCGTACTCCTTGTATTCCTCCTTCTTCTTCGCCACGATGTGTTTCTTCAATCGGCCGCCGCTTTCCTGGGTGTCCGCCGGCGGATCAAGCGAGGTCTTCTGAGGCTTCCCATCCGGGCCGTTGCGCACCTGAAAGTGTTCCTGCTTTTTCTGTTCGCCCTTCAGGCTAATGATCACCAGCTGATTCCAGGTGTATTGCGAAAGCGCCTGCTTATTCTTGACGCTCGCCTCCTTGATTTCCGCAACGCGTTGCTGCAAATCTGGACCCTGTGCTTCAACATCGAGAAGCACGAGCAGCCCCACTACGCCGACAAGCGGCAGCAGCAATGCTTTTTTCAAAACGGGTAGCCATTTATTTCCCATGTCTGTCCTCTCAATGACCATCGTGAACGGCCGTCAGCCGGCTAATCTACTTCTGTTTCGGAGGGAAGTTCTTCAACAGCTTCGCCATGGCCTTGTCCAGGTTCTTCTGCTTCTTTTCCTGGTTCGCGCCGGGGTCCAACGTCTTGGTTGCCCGCCCGGTCCATACCAGCTGTTTGGTGCTGGGGTCGTACATGTCTAGCGCTAACGTGCCGGTGCTAATCGTAGACTGTTGCGCGGTGGCCATTCCTCCACCCCAACGGACTCCACCGCCCATGCCATAGGCGTTCCACTGCTTCTCTTGATCGATCGAAGCTTGATACCCAATATACAGGTCAGCCTTGTCGGTGTCCGTCTTAGTCAGTCCTTTCGTGGCCAATTGCGAATCGACGGACTGCTTGATCTGCGCGTCCACGATCTGGTTGGGCTGCGTTGCCCCTTCAATCGTCACCCACTTGTAGGTGTGATATTTGCTGAAGTCCACACCAGGCATGGAGTTGCTGGTCACGTCTTGAGCCCAGGTCAGGCCGCCTGCCACGAGCGCCAGAGTGAGCCCGATTCCAATCTTCGCCAGTCTATTTCTTGAGTTACGCATCTCTTCTCTCCTTTATCGCACCGCGAATCCCTCAACTCCAACCCCGGGCCCACCACAAACGTGATTACTGCCACGACTCATTTGTTTTCGCTCTCATTCTGATACACAGCGGAAGCTTTAATTAATTCGTTCCTGGACAGACCTCCCGCGTGCCTCGCGTTCCAACCATATAACGCGAGCAATACTAACCGGTATGAAGGGCAGAGCCTCTTCACATGCCAGTTGACGGAGCGCTACGCTTCTTGCCCTCGCGCTCATAGCACTCTTAGCCTAGACTCAGGCAAGGATGCTCCGGACCGCCCCTGGGGAGAATTGTCAAAACTAACAGTGCGCGCCAGTGGCCACCCCAACGCCACCGGGGTGCTAGCGGGCAGGGACCAGCCTTCAAAGGCGAGCGAAAGCCAATTGTACGGAGGTCACAGTATTTGAGGCTTTGTAACCATAATTTTGGTAAAGTACTGTCACTGTAAGTCATGAGCTTTTTGGTCAGAATATAGATCATCCCGTCGAACTACCGCCCGTATTCTCTCGGGATTCAATCGTTTGCAGTTTTTATGCGCTCTCTCTCGCCCCATCTCCGAAGTCGCCTCGGAGGCGTGCCACGAGGATCCTTGTGGCCGCTTCTGCTAATCGGATTTGTCTTCCTCAAGGCCATTCTATCCCTTGTGCTTAATTCAGATTCCCTGCTCATTTCCCACGGCGGAATTCCGTATTTCCTTCTCCTGCTTTTGGCCACGGCTTTGTCCCTGCGAAATGCCGTCCAGAACACCTTGAACGGACGGCCCTTCTGGGTCCTGTTGGCCAGCGCTTGCGGCCTATGGGCTTTAAACCAATGGATCTTCCTGTACTACCAATTCGTTGTTCATGCGGACGTCCCTGGCAATTCCATCGCTGATCCGATTCTGTTTCTCCATGTCGCCGTGCTCCTGGCCGCCGTTGCCACTCTTCCTCACCGTAATCTGTCCCGACGTCAACTGTACGGCGCGATGTTGAACGCTGTCCTCATTCTCATTTTTTGGGGATTTCTTTATTTCTACGCCGTATTTCCCTATCAGTTGTTCTCTAACGCTGCCGGCTATGCGTGGGCATTTGACACTCTATACCCCCTCGAAAACTGGGCCCTGATCCTGGCTCTGGGCTTCTTAAGCGCCCGTGTAGCCACTCCTTGGCGGTCGATTTACACTCATCTGTTGGGCGCCTCGACCTTGTACACCATCAGCTCCGCAATCGCGAATCTTGCCATTGACTCCTCCGGATACGTCAGTGGAAGACTCTGTGGTATCGGGTTGACTGCAGCAGTTTGCTGGTTCGTCTGGATACCGATCAGGGCTCACCAGTTCGCCGGGGCAAGACGGCAGGCCTCACGGTCTGATGATGTCCCACGCCAGCAAGGGTCGACGTGGGCGATGCTCATTGTCATACTCATTTCAATCCCGATTGTCTCCGAGCTGTTGCACGTCGAAGGTGCTGTAGGCATGCACACCTTTCGCATACGCGTTGCCATCGCTGCCATCGTGGGTTTGGCCAGCGCGGGTTTCTTCAAAGAGTATCTGGCCAAGCGCGAACTTGTCGCGCACCTCGCCTCGGCCAACGACCGCCTTAATCTAGCTATGGCTTCGGGCAAGGCACTGGGGTGGGAGTGGAACGCTAAAACCTCCCACCTGTCTTGGTTCGGCGACCTCAAGACTAGCTTTGGTATGGATTCTGACACCTATGCCGAACGCGCCCCAGACTTCTTCCGCCGCTACGTACACTCCGAGGATCAACAGCGAGTCTCTGAAGCCCTGAACGAGGCAAGGGAAAATCATAAGCTGTACCAGGATGAATTCCGTCTTGTTCGCCCCGATGGTACGCTCCGTTGGGTCACCGCCAAAGGAGAATTCCACTATTCCTCGAAGGGCGTTCCTGAGCGTATGCTCGGCATGGCCTTCGACATCACCGACCGCAAGCGACTTCAGATGCAGCTCCTCGAAAACCAGGACCGCATGGTGGCTATCGTGGAATCCTCCGACGACGCAATCATTTCCAAAGACCTCGACGGCATTGTCTTGAGCTGGAACAAGGCAGCGGAGCATCTTTTTGGCTTTTCCGCCGCCGAAGTCATCGGGCGCTCGATTACCACCATCATCCCCGATGGACTCCGCCATGAAGAAGCGTCTATCCTCAGCAGGATCAGGAGTGGTGAGCCAGTCGATCACTACGAAACCGTCCGTCTCACCAAGGACGGAAGAAAGATCCAGGTCTCGCTGACCATTTCTCCTTTGCGCGATGGCGCCGGCGTCATTGTCGGCGCTTCCAAGATCGTTCACGACGTTACCGAGCAGAAACTCGCCGAGCAAGCTCTGCGCAAGAGCGAAGAACGATTCCGCCTCTTCATGGACTATAGTCCCGCGGCCGCCTGGATGAAAGATGAACAGGGCCGCTACGTGTACATGAGCGACAGCTATCTAAAGCACTTCGGCATCCGCCTGGAAGACCGCCGTGGCAAAACTGACTTCGAGATCTATCCGCGCGCAATCGCTGAGGCGTTCAGGAAGAATGACGAAGCTGCCATGGCTGCCGACCAGCCTATCGAAGTCATTGAGAAATCGATAAGCCCCGAGGGCGAACCCTCGATTTGGCTCGCCTACAAATTCCCATTCCATGACACCGCTGGTCAGATCTTTGTGGGTGGAATCGGCATCGACATCACCGAGCGCCGAAAATCCGAAGAAACCTTGCACAATCTCACCGGCCTCCTCATCACCGCCCAGGAGGAAGAGCGCTCCCGCATTGCCCGGGAACTGCACGACGACCTGAGCCAACGCCTGGCACTTCTCGGTATTGGACTCGGACAACTCTGGAAGAAACTTTCGCCGGCCGATGTAGAACAACGCACCAGCGTGCTGGAAATGCTCAAAAGCACCAAGGAACTCTCCTCTGACCTGCATACGCTCTCCCACCAACTCCATTCCAGCAAGCTGGAACACGTGGGCCTTGGGCCGGCCCTCATGGGACTCTGTAAGGAGGCGACCCTGAAGTACAATGTCGACGTCCAGTTCTGCCAAGCCGCCGAGTTTCCCCAGATCCCGAAAGATGTGGCCTTGTGCTTGTTCCGCGTGGCCCAGGAGGCCATTGCCAATGTCGTTAAGCACAGCGGCGCACAACATGCCCAGGTGGAACTCAGCGCGAACGCCACGGCCGTTACCCTCCGCGTCTCGGACACCGGCGTAGGTTTTGAGCCTGCCGTTCGGGAGGTGCGCACGGGAATCGGCTTGATTGGCATGACGGAGCGGCTTCGCCTCGTGGGCGGCCAGCTTTATGTCAGAAGTCAGGTCAACCACGGTACGGAAATATTGGCCGAAGTTCCGTTTGTTAGCTTTCAGGATGGCCCGCATCTGAAATCTCAGGTCGTTGGGAGATAGATTCTTGAAACGCACTCGAGTCTTGCTTGCGGACGATCATCAAATGCTGGTGGATGCCTTGAAGGGCATTTTGGAACCACGCTTCGAGGTTGTCGGCGCGGTACGCGACGGCCGCGCTCTTGTCGATGCAGTTGCCAAGTTGCAACCCGATGTCGTCGTCGTGGATATCGCCATGCCGCTCCTGAATGGTCTGGATGCCGCCCGTCAGCTAAAGCGCACCACCCCTAAGCTGAAAATCGTGGTCATGACCATGAACGAGGACCCGGACCTCGTCGGTGAGTCCTTTCGCGCCGGCGCTTCCGCGTTTCTATTGAAGCAGGCAGCCGCATTTGAGTTGACTGAGGCGCTCGACCGCGTGTTGAAGGGCGGCGCCTACGTCACTCCTAGCGCCGCCAAGGGCCAGCAAGAGATCTCCTTGCGCGAGCCCAAGGCCCGCGACCACATTGCCGAGCCCACCGCCCGTCAGCGCGAAGTCATTCAGCTCCTGGCGGAAGGCCGTTCCATGAAGGAAGTTGCCGCCATCCTGAATATCACCAAGCGCACGGTAGCCGCTCATAAGTATGCCGTTATGGAACTCCTACAGCTCAAGACCAATGCCGACCTCGTTCAGTACGCCATCAAGCGCGGGATTATCTCCATCTAGCTCCCTCCCTTTTTTGCCCGCATTGTAATTTCTACCAATAGGCAACGCCTCAAATCACGCGCAGCCTCAAATGAGAAGTTGCTGCACGGAGAAGCAATGAGCTCACCTCGCTCGTTGGGTTCGCTCATTTGCTCTCGATCTCCAAGGTTGGTTCGATTCGGAAAAAGCTCCGAGGTGAGCTTACATGACTGGCGGGCGCGTTGTACTGGCCGATGACCTCACTCCTGTGCTGGCCACCATCGCCAAACTACTGCAGGGTTCGTTCGAAATCGTTGGCCAAGCCTCCAATGGAACCTCGGCATTGGCCACCATCGTCGCGCTAGACCCTGATGTCGCAGTCTTGGATATTTCCATGCCCGGCATGAGTGGCATCGAGGTCGCCCGCGAACTCCGTAATCGCGGCAGTAGAGCCAGAATCGTATTTCTCACGGTCCATGAAGACTCGGACATTCTGGCAACTTGTCTTGCCGCTGGTGGCCTCGGTTATGTTGTTAAAGTTCTTATGGAAACGGACCTGATTCCCGCAATGCGCGCGGCTCTAGCCGGCCGGGAGTTCGTTTCGCGATTCTCCTCTCAGCAGGACGCACTGAACGGGGTGTAGCCCTCAAATCTGCCACCGGTTTGAATTCTGCTTGGCTTGTCACTTTTGACAATTCCGTTTCGTTTCAATCCGCCGCAGCATGGAACCAACCTAGGGAATCTGAGGGGAGTATCGCTGCCAGACAATCGGCGCTTCGCTCTCCTCAGATACCGTCCACCTCCGTTCCGCGCGTTCCAGGAAACGTCCGGGTAACTGTGTTTTCTTAGAGGAGTCAGGACTACATGACGGATCGCCAGGACACGTCCGCGTCCTTGTCAGCATGGCCAGCGCCAGCCGGGGCGCAGCGCGCCTACCACGCGATGGTTAAACCGCTAGGCTCCATCTGCAACCTCGACTGTACTTACTGCTACTACCTTCACAAAAAAGATCTCCTTGGTAGCCACAGCAACTTCCGCATCTCCGACGAGATCCTGGAAACGCACATTCGCCAGTACATCGAAGGCCAGGACCGTGGCGAGGTCGTTTTTTCCTGGCAGGGTGGCGAGCCGACTCTCCTTGGCCTCGACTTTTTCCGCAAGGTCGTTGCCCTCGAACAAAAATACCAAAAGCCCGGCCAGCGCATCGAAAATGATCTTCAGACCAATGGCACCCTTCTCGACGATGACTGGGGAGCCTTTCTGAAGCAGCACGCTTTCTTGGTTGGCCTCAGCATCGACGGCCCTAAAGAACTTCACGATCGCTATCGCGTGGCTAAAGACGGCAAGCCCACCTTCGAAAAAGTCTTTGCGTCCGTGAAACTGCTCCACCGCCATGGCGTTCCCTTCAACGTCCTTTGCGTTGTAAATCGTGTGAACGCCAAACGCCCTCTCGATGTCTACCGCTTTCTCAAAAATGACGTTCGCCCGCGCGAAATACAGTTCATTCCCTGCGTCGAGCCCAAAGTATTCACGCAAGTCGCTCCGCAAAAGTGGGATCCCTCCACGCTCCCGCTGCAGGACTCGCCCGCTGGGCATCCCGGCCATCCTGATTCTGTTGTCACCGACTGGTCTATCGACCCCGACGATTGGGGCTATTTTCTTTGCAAAGTTTGGGACGACTGGTTCCACCGCGACATCGGCAAGGTCTTCGTCAACCATTTCGAAACCGCTGTGGCCCAGTGGAAGGGCATGGATGCCCAACTGTGCATCTACCACGAGTTCTGTGGCAAAGGCGTGGCTCTCGAGCACGATGGCAATCTCTACTCCTGCGACCACTACGTCTATCCCGAATACAAGCTCGGCAACATCCGCGAAACTTCCAGCTCTCGCATGGTCTTCTCCGACCAGCAGCGCAACTTCGGCCTCAATAAATTCAACTCGCTGCCTCGCCAATGCGCGGACTGCAACTTTCTTTTCGCCTGCAACGGTGAATGCCCCAAGAATCGCCTCATTCGTACTCGTGATGGCGAACCCGGTCTGAATTATCTATGCAGTGGCTTGCAGAAATATTGGAGCCACATCGATCAGGACGTAAAAGACATTTGTCGCCGCCTCGCTCGCGGTGAACCGCTCCGTCCCTGTTAAAAAATTCGCTAGAAACAAGGAGCGAAATTTTGATGATGCGGTTAAAAGAAGTCTTGCAGGGTAAGGGCCTTATCAAATTCGTCGGGGTGCTTCCACTGTGCTTGCTGGCGGTTGCCAATTCCAGCGCCCAGCAGCCTGCTTCCGAGCCTTGTTCGCCGGCCGGAACTACCTCGGTGAACAATGCAAAACAGTTGCCGGAAGCGGACCGGCCCTTCGGCGGCGTCATCAAGAGCGATGCGCGCGACTCCAAACCGTGCTGGGACCCGCGCATCGTGCCGCCCAAAGGCGCTCCCAACGTTCTGTTGATCATGACCGACGACGCAGGTTTTGCCGTTTCCAGTACTTTTGGCGGTGTAATTCCCACCCCCGCGCTCGACCGTATCGCCAATAACGGTCTGCGCTACACCAACTTCAATTCCACCGCGCTTTGCTCGCCCACCCGTGCTGCTCTCATCACCGGGCGCAACCACCACTCGGTCGGCTTTGGCGTCATCTCCGAGCAAGCCACCGGCTACCCTGGATACAACAGCATAATTCCTAAGGACAAAGCCACCATCGGCCGGATTTTGCAGGAAAACGGCTATTCAACTTCCTGGTTTGGTAAAGATCACAACACCCCTGCCTTCGCCGCAAGCGCCGCGGGTCCTTTTGACCAGTGGCCTTCGGGAATGGGTTTCGAATATTTCTATGGATTCGTCGGTGGCGACGCCAATCAATGGCAGCCGAATCTCTTCCGCAACACCACGGCAATCTATCCCTATGTAGGCAAGCCCGGCTGGAACCTCACCACCGCGATGGCCGATGATGCGATCCAATACATGAAGCAGTTGAACGCCGTTGCACCCGACAAACCCTTCTTCGTTTATTACGTTCCTGGCGGCACGCACGCGCCACATCATCCGACACCCGAATGGACCAAAAAGATCAGCGACATGCATCTGTTCGATAAGGGTTGGGACGATTTGCGTGATCAGATTTTTGCCAACCAGAAGAAGCTGGGAGTCATTCCGCAGGACGCCAAGATGACTCCCTGGCCATCGGACTTACTGAAGCACTGGAATCAACTCACTCCCGACGAGCAGAAGATGTTTCTGCGCCAGGTGGACGTTTTCGCCGCGTACGCGGCTTACACAGATCACGAGATCGGACGCGTGATTCAAGAAGTCGAAGACGAAGGCAAACTCGATAACACCCTAATCATCTACATCGAAGGTGACAACGGTACCAGCTCCGAAGGCACTCTGAACGGCACTCCCAATGAAGTGGCCATGTTCAATCAGGTTGAGGTGCCCGTCGAAGCGCAACTCAAGTACTTTTATGACGTATGGGGTACCGATAAAACCTACAACCACATGGCCGTGCCGTGGGCCTGGGCGTTCGATACACCGTTTTCTTGGACTAAACAGATCTCTTCGCACTGGGGTGGAGTTCGTCAGGGTATGGCCATCTCCTGGCCCGGTCACATCGACGATGTCGGAGGCATTCGCAACCAGTTTCACCACATGATTGACATCGTCCCCACCATCCTCGATGCCGCTCACATTCAGCCGCCGGAGTATATCGACGGCATCAAGCAGAAGCCCATCGAAGGCGTCAGCATGTTGTACACTTTCAAGAAAGCCAACGCCAACGCCCCTTCTACTCATCACACGCAGTATTTCGAAATGATGGGCGACCACGCCCTTTATCACGACGGCTGGATTGCCAGCACCAAGGTCATGCGCGCACCCTGGGATACCGGAAAAATCGTAAAAGAACATCCAGCCGACTACCCTTGGGAGCTGTATGACATGACCAAAGACTGGACACAATACGACAACGTTGCCGACCAGAATCCCGCCAAGCTGAAAGAAATGGAGCAGCTCTTCTGGAAGGAAGCCGAGAAGTACCAGGTACTCCCGCTGGACAACTCGGTTGTCGCCCGCCTTATTATTCCCAAGCCCAGCCTCAGCGCCGGCCGCACCGTATTCACTTACTCCGGTGAAGTCACCGGCACTCCCAACGGCGACGCCCCCAGCATTCTCAATTCCTCGTACAACTTCAAAGCCGAAGTCGAAGTGCCCAACGGTGGTGGCGACGGCATGCTCGTCACCCAAGGCGGTCGCTTCGGCGGTTACGGCTTCTACATTCTGAAGGGCAAGCCCGTCTTCCTCTGGAACCTCGTGGACCTCAAGCGCGTCCGTTGGGAAAGTCCCAGTGCGCTTACCTCGGGCAAACATACCCTCGAGTTCGATTTCAAATATGAAGGACTCGGTATGGAGACCCTCGCCTTCGGCAGCCCTAGCGGCATCGGTCGTGGTGGCACCGGCACGCTCAAAGTTGACGGCCAAACGGTCGCCACGCAATCGATGGAGCACACCATTCCTTTCATCCTGCAGTGGGACGAAAACTTCGACGTCGGCGCCGATACCGGCACCCCAGTCGATGATCAGGATTATCAGGTGCCCTTCGAATTCGACGGCAAACTCGTCAAGCTCACTCTAACTATCGACCGCCCGAAGCTCAGTCCAGACGACATAAAAAAGCTTCAGGAGGCGCAACGCAACAACAAGGTCAGCGAGTAAGGCGAGAAATGCTCAAGAAGGAAGGCATTTCCATCCTGAGCGGCAGTTAGTTTCGTCGAGGCGCCACGGGCCGCAGCCCACGTCCTTCCAGGCTGCGGCCCGCTATTTCTCGCGGGCGTCCGACACGCAGTTAGTCTGCGCAGCATGTAGTTCGTCAATGGAGATAGAATGACAACTCGACATTTCCAGAGCGCCACGCTCTTCGTATGTCTTTTTGAGCCTTGTAGTTGCTCGCATCGCTTGCTCTCAGCAGCAAGCCGACCCAGCCCCGCAAGCGGGTGCCAAGCCGGCGAACTTGCAAAGCGCGCAAGAGCCCGAAGCCAACACCAGCGAGGGAACCGAAGCCTTGCAGAAAGCCACGCAGAACACAACACCAATTTAGCGTTGATCCCGGCTACCGCACTCAGGATGTTCTGAGTATTCAGCCCGTCATTCCCATTGGCATTTCCAAGGACTGGCATTTGGCGCCCCCCCCTGATCTGCCTTGCTTGTTACTTCTGACAATATCTATGTCCATCGATTAGTGCATATTGTTGTCGCTGACAGCAGACTCGACTTTGCTTGGTCGCACAACATAAGGAGGAATCATGGGAAAGCTAGGACGCTTGGCCGTGTGTCTGACGCTGGCATCCGTCGTCTGTCTCGCACAGGATGTCGTCAGCTTCGTCCATGGAACTGTGAAGAAAGTGGATAAAGCTACAAAGACGGTAGTGATAAAGACCGCCGATGGCACCGAACACACCGTCAAGGTAACCGGCGACACCACGGTTAAGGGCACCCAGGAGGGAATTGACGGCCTGAAAGAGGGAACCGAAGTCGTGGCCCGAACTACCGGCAAAGGCGTTGACGAAACCGGAATAGCGATCGCTAGGGTCGGCAAAGACAGCATGAAGGTCACCAAGGGCACCATCGAAAAGGTGGACCAGGGCACAAAGACCGTGGTCGTCAAGGCTGCCGATGGGACCGACAAGACTTTCAACTACACCGACGACGCGGGAAAAGATATCGGTAAGGCTGTCGGTGCGGGCACCGAAAAAGGCGCCAAAGTAACTGTGTATTACACCGAGGAGGCTGGGAAAAAAGTCGCCCATTTCTTTGACATGTAAGCGGATAGGCGGGATTGATCGACATCGGGTAGGGAATTAACGTGGAGAGAACCGGCAGCATGAGTGTTTTCATGGCCGACCCATTATCCATTGGGCGCCTTTGTCGTCATTCCTGCTCTAGCAGTGATTTTGCCGCAAATCCCACTCGCCGTCGGTCTTAGCGACCTCTTAAAACCCATGCGTTGATCTACTTTACTCCGCTCGGTTCATTGATGAGGACCTCGCATCGCGATTCTGGCCTACTTGTTACTTTTGCCAATTCCGAAAAGTTGAAGCCAGTCACACCATTCTGTGCTTGGGTCGCCGTAGCATCCTCTCAGCGCAAAACAGAGGCCATCGAGTTTTTTGTAGACGAAAGAATCGAAAGAGGAGGTAATTCATGAAGTGGTCAGGAAAGATCAATCTAACTTTAGCGACTGTGGCAACTCTCTTCGGAGTTGCAAACGCCCCGGCCGCTAGGGCCCAGGAGAAGAAACCCAACATCGTCGTCATCATGGGCGACGATATTGGCATGTGGAACATCGGCGCTTATCATCGCGGCATGATGGCTGGTAGGACTCCAAACCTCGACAAGATGGCCAAGGAAGGCATGCTGTTCACCGACTATTACGCCGAGGCCAGTTGCACCGCAGGTCGCGCAAACTTCATCACCGGCGAACTTCCCATCCGCACCGGTATGACCACGGTGGGCCAGGCGGGCGCAAAGATCGGTATACCCGCCGAAGCCGTGACTACCGCTACTATTCTCAAGTCCATGGGCTATGCCACGGGCCAGTTCGGCAAGAATCACCTTGGCGACCGTAACGAGTTCCTGCCCTGCGTTCACGGTTTCGATGAGTTCTTTGGCTATTTGTATCACCTCGATGCCATGGAAGACCCCGCCCACCCTAACTATCCGCAGAATCTCCTAAGCGTCGTAGGCCCGCGTAATATGGTTCATTGCTGGGCCACCACCAACGACGACGCCACCGACATGCCTCGTTGGGGGGTCGTCGGTAAACAGAAGATTGAGGATGCCGGAACACTCTATCCCAAGCGCATGGAGACCGTGGACGACGAGATCCTCGATCTATCCCTCAAGTTCATCGATAAATCCAAAAAAGACAACAAGCCGTTCTTCGTCTGGCTCAACCCCACCCGCATGCACATCGTTACCCACCTCTCCCCGAAGTATGAAGCGTTGCGCAATTCGGAGAACGGCTGGTCGGAACAAGAAGCGGGCATGGCCCAGGTTGACGACATCGTCGGTTCGGTATTCCAGAAGCTCAAGGACATTGGCGAAGACGACAACACCATCGTGGTATTCACTACCGACAATGGTACCGAACTCTTCACTTGGCCCGATGGCGGGCTTACCCCCTTCGCGCAGTCCAAGGGCACGGTTCTCGAGGGCGGCTTCCGCGTTCCTTGCATCCTGCGCTGGCCCGGCCACGTTCCGGCGGACTCCGTGCAGAATGGCATCTTCTCCGGCCTGGACTGGCTTCCCACTTTCGTCGCCGCCGCCGGTAATCCGAACATCACCGAAGAATTGCTGAAGGGCAAAACCATCGGTGACCGTACCTACAAGAACCATTTGGATGGCTACAACCAGATGGCCGCCATTACTGGCAAAGGGCCGTCCGCCCGTCATGAAATCTTCTACCTTGGCGAGAGCACAGTAGGCGCAGTGCGCATTGACGATTACAAGTTCCGCTTCATCGACCAACCCCAGGGCTGGCTCGGCGAAAAGACTCATCCCGACGTGCCTTACATCACCAACCTGCGTCTCGATCCCTTCGAGCGCGCCGGGTGGCCTAGCAACGGGACGAAGGACGGGGCCCAGCAATACTTTGATTGGTTCAAGTTCGAATTCTGGCGCTTCGTCTTCGTTCAGCAAACCATGGCCAAGGAAATTCAGACTTTCCTCGATTACCCGCCCATGCAACGCGGTGCCAGCTTCAACCTCGACGCCATCAAGGCCGAGATGGGCAAGAGAATGGCCGAAGCCGAGGCCGCGTCTAAAGGCCCCAGCAACTAATCGCGACACCCCGTATCAAGGGCGGCTCGCGAGGGCCGCCCCCGCTCTCTTTGCACGAACTGCAATTTTTCGTTTTCAGATTCACTCCATCTAGCCAACCGAAAGGAATTTCAAATGACTTGGTTCCGCAAGGCTGCTAAAACGATTCTGGGCGCTCTCGCCCTGACCTTGCTCTTCGCCGCTTGGGGCAGTGCTCAATCTTCCTCGCAATCCACAATCGCTTCCCCGCAGCCCAAGGAAGCTCCCGTCAGCGACGGCCTTCACGTCGACTTTACTCCCTACATCTGGTTTTCCGGTGTTAACGGCACTAGCGGGGCTCTTGGCCACGATGCTGCTGTCCACGCCTCCTTCGGCGACATCTTCTCCTATCTGAATATCGGCGCCATGGGTATCCTCGAAGTTCGCTACAACCGCGTCATCATGCCCGTCGACTTCATGTGGATGAAGCTCTCCGATAACAAAGCCCTACCCCTCAACGATGCCGAAGCCGAATCCGTCAAAGCCAAAATGACCGAGACCTTGCTTACTCCAAAAATCGGCTATCGCATCGCTGATGGCAAAAAGATCAAAGTTGACGCCCTCTTCGGCATCCGCTACTGGCATCTCTCCACAGACCTAACCTTGCAACCTGTCGAGCTGAAGACTGGTTTCTCCGACTCTGCCAATTGGGTGGACGCCGTAGCTGGCGGCAGAATTACTCTGGCGCTCTCTCCTAAGGCATTCATCGCTGTGGGCGGCGATGCGGGAGGAGGCTCCGCTCGCTCGGATTATCAAATCGCTGGAGGGCTTGGCTACAGGATTAGCCGCAGGTGGGTTGTCCTCGGCGGCTATCGTTATCTCAGCGTCAATTACCGCCCCAACGGCAACGCCAAATTCGTCTACGACGTGGACATGCCCGGCCTCGTCGTCGGCGCAACATTCAACATCAAGTAGGCCAAGTCTTGCGTCGGCCGCGTTTGGGTTCTATCAGGCAAAGGAGTGAACTATGAAAGCAACTGCTAGTTATCAGCGTTGTTTCGCTCCTCGTTTCGCATTTTTCATCCTGTTGTTTGTCACCACCGGCGTTTGCGCCCAACATAGTCCTCTGCCGTGCTGGAACAACGGCCCCGCCAAACAGGCCATTCTCGATTTCGTCAAACAGACCGCGCTGGGCCTCCCCGACACCCATGTCGGCACCTTTTCTGACGCCCGCGTGTCTCAGGCAAAAAGCAATGGCTGGATCGTCATCAGCATGAAGGAAGATTGGAAACGCATATTCCCCTTCGACAAGTGAGCGCGCCTAACTCGCTACAGCAGCCTTATCGAGAGCACTGAAGGATGACGCGGATTCTAAGGACAATCCTGGGTTGCACCATCCTCTTCGGCCTCGCGTGCCTGCCTGCCCGCGCGCAAGACACGCAATTCCTTCCCGAAATCGACGCGCACCTCACCTTAAACTCCATGTTCCGCACCTATCTCCAGGCTAAGGACGATCGCGAGGGGGGCGACCCCACGCAATTCTCGTTCGGCCCCAGCGTCCAGATCTATCTCAAACCGCTCATCAAGCTTAAAAAGGTCACAGAGTTCGATCTGGACGATAGCAAGTCTAGATTCTTGGTCCTTGAGTCCGGCTACCGCTACATCACGGCTCCAAATGCTCCTCCGGAAACCCGCTTGATCGAAGCGTGCACTTCAAACTTTCCGTTGGGCGCCGGCTTTTTCCTCTCCGACCGCAATCGTTTCGATCTCGATTGGAAAAACAACATCTTTTCCTGGCGCTATCGCAACAGATTGACCCTCGAGCGCGCTTTTGCCATGCGCTCCTACCACTTCATCCCATATGTGGCTGCCGAGCCCTTCTACGAAAGCCAGTACAGCAAGTGGAGCACCACCTCCCTTTACGCGGGTTCTCTCTTCCCGGTAGGAAAGCATGTCGAGTTCAACACCTACTTCGAACACGACAACAACACCGGCAGGCACCCCAACCAACAGGTCAATTCCGCTGGTCTGGCGCTCTATCTCTTCTTCTCCGTGGCCAAAAAATGACCCCGTCTCCCTTCCCCGAGCAACTTCTCAAACCATGTCACTTTTGACAATTACCCCTTGCCTGTCCTGGTGCCAGTATCCCCTTGCCTTGGAACGCTGTCGCGCGCCAGGTCGGATTCTCGCCCGAACTGGCTAACGACCCGGGTACAAACTCACTGGAACCATAGTGGATCTCGGTTATCTACTTGAACTCTGGCACTTGTGAGGAACAAAGTGATGCGCATTGCCTCAATCGGACAGACGGTTGCATTCGCCCTTGCCACAGTGCTCTCCACGGGCTTTGCAAGTTATCGTCTGTTCGATTCGAACGCGGAGCCTGCGCCGCAGGCCCCCACCGCAACGACTCAGATGCCCTCGCAATCCGCGGCTTCGCTGGAATTGCCGATCGTTTTCGCCCGCCACCTCGGCGATCTCGATGGCATGAAAAAGCGTCACGCGATTCGCGTCCTCGTGGTCCCCAGCCATTCCGGTTTCTTCTACGATAAAGGTGTACCGCACGGAATTGCCTACGAAACCTTCGATGAATTTCAGCGCTTCGCCAACCTCAAGCTCAAAACCGGAGCAGTAAAGATTACCGTCACCTTTATTCCCGTCAGACCCGAACAGTTGGAACACGGCCTCCTCAAAGGCGTCGGCGACATCATCGGCTACCCCGTCATCGTCACTCCCGAGCGCCAACAAAAAGTTCTCTTCACCACGCCCATCGATCCCCACGTCACGCAGGTCATCGTCACCGGCCCCAAAGCGCTCCCACTAAACTCCCTTCAAGACTTGAGCGGCAAGGAAATCTACGCCAACCCCCTCACCGTCTATTACGAAAATCTCCAGGCTCTCAGCGGTCAAATTCAAAAAGACGGCAAGCCCCCCATTCTTGTGAAAGCGGCCGATTCCAACCTCACCGACGAAGATCTCCTCGAAATGGTTAACGCCGGCCTCATTCCCGCCACCGTAACCATCAACGTCCGCGCCGAGTTCTGGTCCAAGGTCCTACCCAATTTGACTCTTCATCCGGATTTCGTTCTGAAAGAAGAAGGTCAATTGGCGTTCGCAACTCGAAAGGACAGTCCGCAATTACACCGCCTGCTCGACGAATTTGTCCAAACCCATCAACTGGGTTCTAGCTTTGGAAACACTTTGCTGCGCCGCTACCTGCAAAACACCGAGTGGGTCAAAGACGCCACCTCCGCCGACGGAATGAAAAAATTCCAAGCTTACATCGGCTTCTTCCAGAAATACGCGAAGGAGTATGACTTCGATTATCTGATGCTGGTCGCGCAGGGCTACCAGGAATCCCTCCTCGATCAATCGCGAAAAAATCCCAGCGGCGCTGTTGGTATCATGCAGGTTATTCCAAAATACGCCGCCGCTCCTCCCATCAGCATTCCCAATGTCAACACCGCCGAAAACAACATAGAGGCCGGTGCCAAGATGCTTCACAACATCTCCGAAACTTACTTGAACGACCCGAAACTCGACTCGCTCAACAGAACCCTCATGGTTTTCGCTTCATACAACGCCGGTCCAACCAGAATTGCCCATCTGCGAGACAAAGCCCGCAGCGAAGGCCTCGACCCTAACCAATGGTTCGGCAATGTGGAACTGGTCGTTGCTAAGAGTGTCGGACAGCAAACCGTTCAGTACGTGAGTAATATCTACAAATACTATGTTGCCTACAAGCTTACGCTGGAGGAGGCCAAGCTTCAAAAATGATTCCGCCACAGGGGAAGGGAATCAGACCCTCTGGCCAACCGTTCTCGGGAAAAGGAGTTCGTTATGCGATACATCAAATGGTTTGCGGTCCTCACCCTCACCCTCGTCCTCGTGGCCGCCTCCTACGCCTCGGCGCAGGATCCCGGCTGGCCGCGCAAGCTCGTCAAACCCGCAGGCACCGTCATCATTTATCAGCCGCAAGTCGACGACTGGAACAATTTTACCGACATCAAGTGGCGTCAGGCTTTTCAGTTCACTTCCAGCGGCGGTAAGCAAATCGTCGGTGCCGTCTCCCTTGAGGGAACCACTGAAGTAAACACCGATACCCACAACGTGTTCATCTTCAACATCCAAGTCCTCAACACCTATTTTCCGGGACAGGATCCCGCCGCCTCCGCCCATTTCGATCAGTTAATCCGCTCCTTCGTGCCGCTCACCTACAACGCCTCGCTCGACCGCCTGGTCGCCTACATGCCCAAGGCCCAGAGCGTGAAGACTGTCGCTCTCAAAAACGACCCGCCCTTTATCTTCGTTAGCTACTCTCCCGCGATTCTCCTCGGCCTCGATGGTGAGCCGGTGCTTTCCGATATTTCCAAAACTAATTTGAAATATGTCGTCAACACCACTTGGCCATTATTCTTCGACAAATCTCAATCCCAGTACTATCTCCTGATCAACAATATCTGGCTGAGCGCCGGGGACCTACATGGCCCCTGGGCTCGCGTTAACAAACTCTCCAAGGAGTTCACCAAGCTCCCGGACTCCGGCAGGTTCTCCGATGTCAAGAAATTCGTTCCGCCTCCTACCCCTAGCAGTCCCATCGTTCCTCAGGTTTTCTATAGTACCGTTCCCGCGGAAGTCATCCTCTTCGACGGTCAACCTACCTACACCGAGATTCCCGGAACGCAGCTGGTTTATGCCAATAACACCGACTCCCCGGTCTTCGTCTATAGCGCCACGCAAACTTACTATTACCTCGCCGCCGGCCGCTGGTTCCGCGCACAAAATCTTGCAGGTCCTTGGGCCTTCGCTTCCCTGGATCTCCCTCATGATTTTGCCAACATTCCTCTCTCCAGCCCCGCCAGCGCCATTCTCGCTTCCGTCCCCGGCACCACTCAGGCCAAAGACGCCGTCTTGATCGCGCAAATTCCCACGGTCATGGTCCTCAATCCCACTACCGCGGCCGCTCAGGCCAAAGTCGAGTACACCGGAGCGCCCCAGTTCGCTCCCATCGAAGGCACCACCCTCCAATATGCCACCAACACTCCCGACAAAGTCATTCAAGTCGGCGACGTTTACTACCTGTGTCTGCAGGGCGTGTGGTTCATGTCTGCGTCTCCCTCAGGTCCTTGGACGACCGCCGGTTCTGTGCCGCAAGTCATCTACACGATTCCGCCCAGCTCCCCTGTCTACAACGTTACTTACGTTACTCAGATCACGACTTCTGACGGCTACGTCCAGTCCAGTTACACCGCCGGCTATATGGGCGCATTTGTTGTGGGCGCTGCAGTCGGTGCCATCGTTTGCAGCGGCAGTGGCTACTACTATCCTCCCTACATTGGCTACCCGCCCTACGGCTACCCGGTCTACCATCCCTACCCTACGGCATACGGTGCTTACGGTGCCTACGGCACTTCCTACTACCACACTTCCACTGGTGCGTACGGCGTCTCCCAAACTACCTATGGTGCCTACGGCTCTGCCACCCGCACCGCGTCATACAACCCCTATACCGGAACATCCACCCGCACCGCTTCTACAACCACCGCCTACGGTAAACAAAGCGTCGGCCAGGCCTACAATCCCTACACGGGAACCTACGGCGCTACGCACCAGGGCTCCAGCCCGACCGCACAATGGGGCCAGTCCTATGTCTCGCAGGGAAACAAATCTGCTACCACTCAGCACTACTCGACGGCTAACGGTACCGTCGCTTCCGCGCAAGGTTCGCAAGGTGGAAAAGGCTACGCCACCTCCAGCGCCTACGGAAATACCTACGCCGGAAAAAATTCCAGCGGCGACATGTACGCCGGCCACGATGGCAACGTCTACCAGAACACTGGCTCCGGCTGGCAGAAATCAAACGGCAGCGGGGGCTGGACCAATGTCAACAGCCAAACTGCCCAGGCCACCGCCCAGTCGGACAAATCGAACTACGAACAGTCCCATCCCAACAGCCAAGCTACTGCTCAGTCAGATAAATCGAGCTACGAGCAGTCCCATCCGAATAGTCAGGCCACGGCCCAACAAGACAAGCAGAGTTACAACCAGAATCACTCGTCTGCTTCCGGGTCGTCGGAAAACCTCGACTCCGAGAAGCAAAACCGCGAGAGCGGTTCCACCCAGAGCGATCACTATCAAAATGGCAATCACAGCTTTGGCGGTTACGGTGGCGGAGGCCGCAGTTGGGGTGGCGGCGGTGGTCGCAGCTACGGCGGCGGCGGCTTCCGCAGGTAGCTCGTTCAACTTCGACGAAGGACCAAGGGCCACGGGGAATCCAGACAGACAAACAGGAGAACATTCATGAATCGCAGAACTTTCCTTAGAACGACATTCCTAATCGCCGCGCTAGCGCTCGCCAGTGTGGCGATCGCTCAGGACACGGAGATTAAGGGCCTGATCATCGGTCGCAGTGGTGCCGCGATGTCCGTTAAAACCCAGGATTCCGAAACCATAACTGTCGCCCTCACCACCGACACTCAGGTCCAGGAAATCGAAGGTAAATTCAATCTCCGCAAAAAGGATCTCGGTCTCACCGCGTTGATCCCTGGTCTTCCCGTCCAAGTCAAGGGTTCCATGAACGACAAGCACCAGTTGGTCGCGGATTCCGTCAAGTTCAAGAGTTCCGACCTCAAGGCCGCCCAGGATATTCAGGCTGGACTCGTCCCAACGGAGCAAGAAGTCGCCGCAAACCAGGCGCAGATTAAGGCAACTGAACAAGAGACTGCTGCGCAACAGCAGGAAATCGCCGCGAACCAGGAAAAAATCGCCAAAGAAAAAGCGGACATTGCCGCCGCTAACAAGCGCTTCGGCGAACTCGGCGAGTACAACATCCTCGGCGAAGTCACCGTGTACTTCGCCAACGGTAAAGTTGCCGTCGATTCCCAATACAAGCCCCAGCTTCTCGAGCTGGCCACGAAAGCAAAGACCATCGATGCCTACATTATCCAGGTGCAGGGCTACGCTTCCGCCGTCGGCTCCGCTGCGCTCAACCAGAAGCTCAGCTTGGAACGCGCCGACAATGTCCTGGCCTTCCTTGAACAGGATGGCCAGATCCCCCTCACCAACATTCTTGCTCCCGGTGCCATGGGCAGTTCGCAACAAGTCGCACCCAATGCCACCACCGAAGGTCAGGCGGAGAACCGTCGGGTCGTCGTCAGAATTTTGCAGAACAAGGGCATCGCCGGCACTTAATTCGCCGCCATTCCACCCTGTTCGTCGTTTCATCTCGTACCACGGGCCCAACACCTACTCTCGAGCGTTCGTTAGGAGAATAAATTTATGTCTCACACTCAAGAAAACATCCGCGGAACCGGAAAGCGCACCCTCATGGCTTTGCTGATTTGTGGATTGCTGCTCCTGGCCGTCTTTCCCGCGCTCTCCGCCAAGCGCGTCAAAGACGAAACCATCGAAGCCACGGCCATGGGCACTGGCACCCAGCTCGGTCAGAATATTGGTATCTCCGTCGAAATCTACGATTACTCCACTCCAGAGGATCGCCAAGTCCTCATCGATGCTTTCAACAAGGGCCAGAATCAAGGCCTTGTCAACGCCCTGACCAGAATGCGTTCCGTCGGCCACATCTCCGTCACCGGCACCATCGGCTACGATCTCGCCTTTGTTCGCCTCATCCCCACTCCCGCCGGTCGTAAGATTCGCTTCGTCACCAATCGACTCTTGCGCTTCGGAGAAGTCTGGACCGATGCGCAGTCCACCGCCTTCAACTTGACCGCAGGCGAATTCGACCTCGACGACACCGACAAGAGCAAGAGCGGCGGCATCTTGTATCCGGAATGCCAACTGGTCATCGACAAGCAGGGCCAACTCCAGATTCAACTGAATCAGAATGCCTGGAAACTGGTTGACATCATCGACTGGAAGGGCACTCCAGGGGTCAATTGACACCTGGCCAATACGCCGGCATGCTTGCGCGCCCGCGCGTTCGCTGCATCACCAACGGCAATATCAAAATTGACTCATCAAAGACTTCGGGGTTTCCGTCTCGGCGAAAACTGCCATGCCCAATCCCGCCGTAAGGCCGCCCACAGTGATTTACGGCCTCCACTTCCCAGGGCTTCCAGTTCCTTTGTTATATCTGCCAATAGCCCGGCGCGGTCTTCCTGCACCAGTATCCTATCCGCGCCTTGGTGTATAAACTGGTGCTTGCCTCCATGCCAATCCTGCGAAAGCTTGCGCTTGCCGCCGCCCTCGCCCATTGCGCGTTGTCGACCGCTATGGCCCAGGATCTTTCGCCTCGCGCCTATGTCATTACGCCGCTGCACTTGAATGTGGTTGACCTGGTGTATGCCTACAATTCCGGGAGTCTTCAGTTCGATGGAGCTGCGCCGATCACTGGGGCTACCGCTCAGATCAGTTTGCCAATTCTCTCGTATTATCATTCCCTCAATTTTTTTGGTCGCTCCGCGAATTTTGCAGCCACCCTGCCTTACGGCGTCGGCAATCTGCAAGGAATGGTGCAGGGCGCGGAGGGGCACCTCTATCGCTCCGGCCTTCTCGACTCTTTCTATCGTTTTTCGGTGAACTTGAAGGGTGGCCCGGCGATGACTCCCGAAGACTTTCGAACATGGCGCCAGAAAATGTTGCTTGGGGCGAGCGTGAAGGTCGTGGCGCCCACCGGCCAATACGATCCCACGAAATTAATCAATTGGGGCAACAACCGCTGGGCCTTCAAAACCGAGTTCGGCTATTCCCAGCGGTGGGGCCACTGGGTTTTGGACGGCTACGCCGCGGCGTGGTTTTTCACCACGAATCCGGAATTCTTCTCGCATAATCAATATTATCCGGGCACTCAATCTAAGTCCGAGAGCCCCATCGGGGCATTCGAAACCCATCTCAGCTACGATATCAGGTCTCGATTCTGGGTTTCCTTGGATGGCAATTTCTGGTTTGGAGGTCAGACCAGTTTGAATGGCACCGTCAATACGCTCACCGAGCAGCGGAACTCCCGTGTCGGAGCTACCATTTCGATTCCCATTAACAAGCATCAATCTGTGAAACTCAATTACAACAATGGCGCGTATATCAACTACGGCGGCGCTTACCAGAACGTCTCCATCGGTTGGCAATATTCCTGGCTTGGATGGCCCAAATAGCCAACCGCCAACCAGCCGCAAACTCATTCACGCCTTTTCTTTTGTCCCGAGAGGACTAATCGCTCTTGCCGGGGATGCTCTGGAGGGTTTACTTCGCTTGCGGTTCGATGACGTTTACCTTTTCCAGTTCCTTTGAAACCAGTTTCACTACCTTCTTGATCACCTTCATTGCTGAACCGGCATCAAAGGTGTTGGTGGTCCCGGTCCACACCAGTTCTCCATCAGTCTTCGCCGTGGAGTAGAAATTCACCTCCACTTGCGCTTCCTTTACCGTTTCCATATATCCCGGGGTGTACACCACCGGATACACTGCGCCGTAATACCCGTAAAACGTCCCGTAGTACGGAAACGGCGTATACACTTCGCCATCAACGTACGTGGTTTTCTTTTCCGCCTTGGTCAACCGAGCCACCACAATCGCGTCGAACTGCTGCTCCTTCACCAGTTCCCGCAAATCGTTCATGTCAATCGGTGTTACGTCTGGCCGTGGCATGTACTCATAGCTGGGAGCAGCCTTTTGGTTCGGCCGCGCAATCGCCGCTACTAATTCATCCTCGAACTCTGCCCGGTTCACTGCTTTCCCGTTCAGCGCCAGCACCAGAATATTTTTGAAAGTACCTCCGTTGTAGTTCGGATTCCTCCAAGTCATCTGCAATCTGGGTGAGCTGGCTGCTAACAGCACCGCGCTAGCTAAGACCAGAAAAAGGGATATCGATGTCTTTTTCAAGATTGCTCCGAGCTGCCTTAGGGTCACAAACCCAGGATTACAGCAATTCAATAGTCGGCCAACCGTGATTCAGCTTACCCGAGGCTTCGAGAGCCAGTAATTGTCAAAAGTGACAAGCAGCCGTCGAATCGCGATCAAACCGCTTCCCGGGCTCCGCTGCCGGTTCCGCGGAGAGCCATAGCCCGGAGCCACGTTGCACACTGTCCGCTTCGTGAACAAGGGCATACAATATTGGCGCTAAAGCGCTAAGGTGTACCTATATCGACGCGTTGATGCACTGTTGGTGCTCGGGCCGATACGACCGAAGGGCAATGTTTACTGCTGTTGACGACGCAACTGGCGACCCCGCCATCCACGGCTTCCTTCACGCGCCCGCGCGCGCTAG
Organism: Candidatus Acidiferrales bacterium; assembly: GCA_963776365.1. Taxonomy (GTDB): domain Bacteria; phylum Acidobacteriota; class Terriglobia; order Acidiferrales; family UBA7541; genus Acidiferrum. The sequence continues at coordinate 267,683 of CAVZMQ010000019.1, forward strand.
CGATTACGCCCTCGTCCTTGCCCATGGTGCCGGTGCGAACTGCCAATCAAAACTGTTAGTGGCAGTCTCCGACGCGCTCGCTGCTGTAGGTCTCACGGTTTTGCGATTCGATCTTCCTTTCCGGCTTTCGCGTCCCCACGGCCCACCCTTTCCCGGAAGCGCCAAGCGCGACCGCGACGGTCTGCGCCGAGCCGTGGCATGGATGCGAAGTCAAGCCAAAGGTCGCGTCCTCCTGGGCGGTCACTCCTATGGCGGCCGCCAGGCCACTATCCTGCTTTCCGAGGAACCACGGGTTGCTGACGGCCTCCTCCTCTTGTCCTACCCCTTACATCCTCCACGAAAACCCAACGAACTTCGCACGCAGCATTTCCCGAAGCTCGCTACACCCGCATTTTTTGTGCATGGCACCCGCGATCCTTTCGGCACCATCTCCGAAATGCAATTTGCACTTGAATTGATTCTAGCCCCCCATGTTCTATTCGAGGTGGAAGGCGCGGGCCACGACCTCATGCCCAAGAAATCCACCGGCGAATTCCTGAACCAAGTAGCTCAACAATTCGCCACGTTTCTGAAACGCTGACCCAGGAACGGGCACACTACGGGCTAGGTAAGTACTTGAATGTATTGACCCTCGACCCGCGAGAGCCTATCGTTACGTTCCCTGCAACTCAGAGCGCTACGATGCCCGTACCTACGTATGACATTTTCGCGGGACGCGTTGACAAGGATGCTACCTGGATTGAGGCGGTCGAAGGTTTAGGAAACGCTTACGAATTGATGACCAGGATAGCTGCCGAAACTCCAGGACCCTACTTCGTCTTCTGCTCGAGAACCCATAGGATTTGCGGCTCCATCAACACTTCGCAACCCGAGGATTTTAGACGTCGGGCCTCTGCTTAACCCAAAATCGGAGCCAACCATGCACGCCGCCGCTGTCCCCACAAGAGCTAGAGGTGTCGCTTGTCGCCGGTGCGGCAAACCGATTCAACTGTCCGCATCTTTCATCAAACGCGAAGCCGCCATCAAACGAGATCAGCCGCATCCGGACCGCCGATTGGAGTCGCGCGTCTTTCCCGCCAGGTGCCGCGACCCAGCACGCCTCAAGCGTAAGATTGGGGAACTTGAAAGCAAGATAAAGACCCTCATCGCAGCACGCACTCGTCTATCCTCCGCGATGAGAAGAGCCACAACGAGCCGTTTCGCAATGGAAGGACCGCTAGTCCTCCTCCGGGGCAGGCTAACAACCGCTAAGTCTGATTCTGGAAATCATGGAGCAAGAGGCGCCACAATCGTTCGTCTTGTGCGTCCTCAAGTCTGCTGGAAGCCTTAAGCATGAAGTTGCATCTGGGATGATTCCGGTTAGCCTGCGCCCCGGTGGCATCAAATCCATTGGGCCGTTTGCACTCCCTCCTGAGTGAGGCTCTGCACTCTCGGCCAGAAGCTGAGTCCATAATAATGGCGGAGGAACTGAAATTCATCATCGAGCATGTGTTCTCTAACCTTAAGGATTACATCGACGCCCAACGCAAATATGCTACAAAAATCCAGAATGCGGGGAGCATGGCAGCCCCTGCCGCACGTAATAGAACGTAATAATTAAAATCAGGTCGTGGGTTGCAACGCCGCATAAACAATGGCTATTTGTGAAAGTACCGTAAATCGAGTCCCAACCGGCCTACCAATCTTAGAAAATCTGCCAGAGCAATGGTTCCATATTCAGCGACCCCAAAGTCCAAAACGAGAACTCTTACACTTGCGTCCTCACTTGCTTACCAGGAGTCGGCGAACTCTGCCACGTTTTTCAGGCAACTCAGACAACTATTTGAGCTTTGCGTATTCCGCCTTGGCGGCGATGAGGATTGGAATATCAGGGTCGGCGTCTTTCCAGAGCGCGAGGAAATCCCGATATGCTGCCTTGGCCTTGGCGGTGTCGCCTTGCATCGCGTGGGCTCTGCCGAGTTGGAGATGAGCGAGTGCGCCGATAGGGCCGTTCACAACAATTCCGCGATGGTCGATAATTTTCTGGAACTCTGTGGTGGCTTCGCTGCCTTGATGGGCAGCTAGATACGCTTGCCCGCGCACATAGACGGGATACAAGCCGCCCGCTCCACCCAGTTCATACGGTGCTGCGGCTTGAAGGGTTTCGATGGCCTTCGGAGGGTTGTTCTGGCTGAGAGCAACTTGCGCGTGCAGAGTTGGCAGGTAATTGTACTGGACGATTGTATCCTCCGGAAAGCGCTTGCCCAAATCATCGCCCAGCGTTTCTGACCGGGGCGTATCACCGCCAAGGGCCAGCGCAAGCGCCGCTCCATACTGCGCATCGCGCCCAGTGGATTTCCGGGCAGACTTCGACTCGACCTGCGCTGTCGCGGGGGCTGAACGGCTCGTATCCAAATCTCGTTTCAATCGCTGCAAATCCGTGCGAATGTCGGCAGCGTTCTGGTAACGCAGCTTGCGGTCCTTTTCCAGTGCCTTGTTCACGATGCGCTCTAGTTCCGGCGGCAGGACAGCATTGGCTTGCGTCACTGGGATCGGTGCACGATTCAGAATCGCTTCGTAGATGACTGCAGCACTATTTCCCGGAAAAGCCATGCGGCCTGTTGCCATCTCATAGAGAACGGCCCCAAACGAGAACAAGTCCGTCCGTGCATCTAGTTCTTCGCCCCGTGCCTGCTCCGGAGACATATAAGCGATGGTGCCCATTGTTGCCCCGGGGCTGGTGAGCACAAAATCCTCCGTTGCTGTCGGCATCGTGGAGACACCACCCTCGGCGGAGGGCGCAAACTTTGCCAGACCAAAATCGAGGATTTTTGCGTTTCCGAATTTAGTCACGAAAATGTTTGCGGGCTTGATGTCTCGATGGATGATGCCTTGGGCGTGTGCTGCCCTGAGCGCGTCGGCGATTTGAATAGCCAGTTCCAACATTTCGTCGAGCGGAACCGCCTTGCCAACAGAAATATGGTGCTTCAGCGTTTGTCCGTCGAGGAACTCCATCGCAATGAAATGCTGGCCGTCCTGTTCGCCGATGTCGTGAATGGTGCAGATGTTCGGATGATTCAAAGCTGAAGCTGCCTGCGCTTCGCGGCGGAAGCGTTCGAGCGCAGCAGCGGCGTGGAGCATCTCGGCAGGCAGGAATTTTAGGGCCACCGCACGATGGAGTCTTGCGTCCTCAGCTTTGTAGACCACGCCCATGCCACCCCCACCGAGCTTTTCGAGGATGCGATAGTGGGAGATGGTCTGGCCAATCATGGGAAGAGACTTGGCGCAATCTTAGGTCGCACCCACAGGCTAGTCAACGTGGAGGGAAGTTCATGTGGAGGGAAGTTCATCTGCATTCATCTCATGCCGGTTGCGAGCGACACGAGCTAACACAGAATCAGAGTCACGGCCACGGCTGCCACCACCAGTTTCACCAACCATCCGAGGGAATAAGACGCAGTGATTGCGGAGTGCAGTTTGATGAACAACGCATTGGCGATGAGTAGTGGCAAAGGCCCGACAAGCCAAATAGCGAGCGCCAGTTTGAGAGTCGCGCTGTACGAGTGGAGATTTAGGCGCACAAAAGTGTGAAGACGGCGCACGTGACGAAGGGCAGAGGGGCCGACCACGCGATGGCTTTCATTTCTCCTTGACCATGCGCGTACCGCCAGAGTTCAGGGTATTGATTATATCGCTTGTAGAGCCAATCGCCCATGAACAGCCAATCGGTCAGCGATGCCACGAAACCCCCGGCGAACACCGTCAATTCCAAGCGAAACCAATTCATAACGTCCCCTTCGGCTTCGTCAGCCCCCTAATGCCCGGAGTATGATCCGTACTCGAATCAGAAGGTGCAATGAAGCCTTCCTTCGAGCAAACGTTGGTTGAGGTCTGGCGCCGATTACTTATGGTCGCGACGTTTCCCTATTCGGCTTCGGACGAGAGCCCTAGCAGAATTCTGTTAGTCGATTAGGACTTATTTCTGGCTCAGAAGATAGAGGTCGGCGTGACCCCCGGGACGCGCATACACGACTGTGGAGAGGTCTCTGGAAAAATCGTCGGCGTTACCGTTGGCGTAAGTCAGGGGAAGAGCAAAGGGGACCTTTAACGCAACCTGGGGCGACCCGATGCTTTTACCGTCTTTCCATGCCTGACGGTAAATCGTGACCTCACCGCGAGAGGTAATTGAATAGAAGAATGACTTGCCGTCGCGGGCAAAAGTCGGATTGGATGTTACTGTGCCGGGGAGCAATACGATGCATTTCCTCTCGGAGATAGAGACCTCGTAGATTCCAACCTTTTCGCCAGTTTGTATGACACCTAGCAAGTACTTTCCGCTTGGGTCAACATCAATAACAAGGCCGCAGTCGTTCACGACCTTCTCCAGATTCGAACTGTCCACGCTCCACTGCCAAACATTGAATGTCGGGTCCGCCTTCTCCCCCGCATTCACGTAGACGAATTTCTGGTCAGGGCTCCATAGGAAATTACGGAGATTGTCTCCCGTCCGTGGGAGCTCACGAAGACCGCTGCCATCAGCTCCGACGATGTATCCTTTCTCGCCTATGCTGGTTCCGGCTTCCCAAAAGGACAGGTGAGAATTATCGGGCGTCCAAGTCCCAGTGTTGAGGGATTCTCCCGATGCGATTTTCAGTTTGTTACCGCCGTCGATGTCCGATACCCAGAGTTCGGACCTGTCGGGTGCGGTAAGCGTGATGTACATTACGCGCTTCCCATCCGGCGAGATGATGGGCTGAGTTGCCTCCTCCGAAACGATGTCAGTCGATTCCTTTGAATGAACGTGGTAAACCGTCAGGAATCCGGAGGATTTGCCATTCACATAGTAAATCCCTTTACCCCCTGGGTCCGGCATCGGAGAATAATCGGGTCCCGTTCCAAACGTAATCTGCGTCAGACTTCGACCTTGCAAACTGTAACTCCAGATGTTCGTCAGCCCGTTTATCGTACGGCTGAATAGCACGGATTTCCCTGGGTCGGCCCACACGACTTCAGGATTCCCGGATACCTCACCTAAATCAACCGCCTTGTGGTTAGTCACGTCTATGCTGTAAAAACGGAAGTTGGGCCCAAGGTTCGGTGGAAAACCAGCAGCGAGCAATTCGTTGCCGCCAGGAAATAGCAGCATCGGGAAGAAGGACAGGTCACTGCCTTCGGAGTTGTAGACGAGTTCTTCGTTCAGTCCGGTTTTTCCCGAACGAAAAATTCCGGTGCTATCAGACTTCGAATAATAAATGAATGCGCCATCTGGCGATGGAATCGTAAACCGGCCAGACACCACACGTCGGGGTGACCCACCGAGCGTCGGCACCGCCCAAACTTCATCGCGGCCGTAAGACCTCGCGTAATAGACTTCTTTCCCGTCTGGCGAAAATGCGTACACATTCTTGTCCCCTTCGTCATTCGTGAGCTGAAGAGGCTCTCCACCGGAAGTGAGCATCAGGAACACTTGCGCGATGCCGCCTACTGGTGAATCAAACGCCACGGCGTGGCTGTCGGGAGATAGCTTTGCGTCGTTCATCGGCTTGTTCCACTGGCTGATTTGCGTAATCTTTGCGGTGCCGCTCGAAGTGTTCAAGCGGGACCAAAAGTGATACGCCGCAAAGGCTGCTGCCAGTAGTCCGATGCAAGCGGCCAAAACCAAATAGGGCTTCTTTCCACCCCCCGCTGCAGCCGGAACCGCCGCGACCGGGCGACTCGTCGTCTCTGCAGCAATGTCCTGTAACGCCTGGCTCGCCGAAGACAAAACTCGCCCCGAATCCGTATCCCGCTTCAGGCGCTTCAGTTCGGAACGCATTTCCGACGCGTGCTGATAGCGCAGTTCCCGGTCTTTCTCCAGTGCTCGACTAATGATGTCTTCAAGTTTCGGCGGCAGGTCGGGGTTTAGTCGCACCGCTGGAACTGGTTGTCGTTCCAGGATGGCGTGGAATATAACTCCAGAACTTTCCCCACGAAAAGGCAACGCGCCTGTCGCCATTTCGTATAAGACCACTCCGAACGAGAACAAATCCGTCCGTGCATCCAGCTCCTTGCCCCGCACCTGCTCCGGCGACATGTACGCCACTGTCCCCAGTGTCGAGCCAGGACTCGTCAGATGCTCCGCACTCACCCCCTCGGTCATCTCCCCCGTAACCGTCACGCCCGAAGAGCCTGCTCCCGTAAACTTCACCTTCGCCAATCCGAAATCGAGAATCTTGGCGTGTCCGCGCTCAGTCACAAATATGTTGGCCGGTTTGATGTCGCGGTGGACGATTCCTTTGGCATGCGCGGCGTCCAGTGCGTCGGCGATTTCAATCGCCAGTGGGAGCAGAACTTCGCTGTCAACGGGCCTGCCGTTAATGCGGTGCTTCAGCGTCATGCCGTCCAGAAATTCCATGACGATAAATGCTTGCCCATTCACTTCGTCGACTTCGTAGATGGTGCAGATGTTGGCGTGGTTCAGCGCAGAGGCGGCTTTGGCCTCGCGTTGAAAGCGGACAAGCGCCTGGGGGTCTTTGGCAACTTCATCGGGAAGGAACTTCAGGGCAACAAAGCGATTGAGTTTGACGTCCTCGGCTTTATACACAACGCCCATACCGCCGCCACCGAGTTTCTCGATGATGCGGTAGTGCGAGATGGTCTGGCCGATGAGCGAGTCGGTTCCTGGCATGCGGAGCACATGTTAGGTTGGCGGCACGAGGCAAGTCAACGAAGACAAATCTCACGACAAATCTCACGTAGGTCCTGGCACGCGGTTACCGGAAATCCTCGTATCCTGCCGGAGCTATAGGGTTGGTTAACTGGCATCAGAAAGCCAAAACGAAAACTCTTACCTCGGCGGTGCATTGGGGCTGTAGCCTGTGCCATGACCTCAGTCTAAAACGACGGCCATCCGCTACAGTTCCCGCTACAGCGCGAGAGCTAGGTTTCGAGGATAGACTCCAAGTGATTGAAAGAATGGTGGGCAGTGCAGGGCTCGAACCTGCGACCTCCTGCTTGTAAGGCAAGTCTAGAAACGCTAAGTAGTTGGTTCGTCTAGCATTTTCCTATGTCACGCAGTACGGTTTTGCATGGTATTTGGCAATGTTTGTTCCCAAGTTGTTCCTAAGTTGGCGGGGTGAACCCCTTGGATGGCACAAATTATTTGGGCACAGTTTCAAGTGATCGCATTACTGGGTCAAAAATCTTCCAGCAGCCACACGTTGCTGTCGAAGTACCAGCCACGAATGGCTAAATGGCGGCCGTCGGGGGAGGGTATTCCGTAGGTGTCGATGCCCCCCGGATGTTCCCAGAGAACTCGAGCATTGCCTTCCAGATCCACGCTCAGGAGCACGGGCCCTCGCTGGTCATAGCTGGACACAAATAGACGTCTCCCTTCTGCTGACCAGTTCACGCTTGTCAGGACATTCCATCCCTTGGCGGTAATGTCCTTCGGATTGTCGCCGTTCACCGAAAGAATGCGGATTTGTCCGTCGCCGTTCTTCACCATGGCGATCCGAGTGCCATCGGGAGAAAGGTCCCACGAATAATCGGCGGTTTCGTCCGTGTTCGATTCGGTGAGTCTCCTTCCACGGCCGGTCTCGGGGTTAAAAGCCGTGAAAACGATTTGTTTACGATCGCCACTTCGTTCGGCAATGGCACACAGAGTTGCGGGGGACTTGGCGCATCGTGGCCACCCATAAACGCTAGCCGTCAACACCACCTGCGGAGATCCCCCCGCTATCGGGACGCGCATCAGTTTGTCTGACGGAGCTGTGGCTCCCCCTCCCGCACTAAGCGTGTACAAAAACCATGAGCCTTCTGGGCTTAAGCAGGCGTGTGTATTTCCGAACTCGACCGCTTTAAGCGAGATCAGTGGTTCCGCGATGTCGTGGTCGAGAAACTGTTTGAAGAGTCCCCATGTACCTCTACGATTGGAATAGAAAAGGAGCGCTTTGCTATCGGCCGTCCATCCAAGTGGGTCATTCCAGCTCTCCTCTAGCGTAAGTCGGGCGGTATTAGTGATACGTGTCCCGCCCGCTCGCAGATCGGCCAGAAAAACGCTGCTGTTAGCTCTCCATTCTCCGACCGCCAGTTGTCTGCTGTCAGACGTTGCATTAATAGGGTTCGCGCAAAATTCCGCAAAGTTCGTAAAGCGCTGAGGCTTTCCGAGGAATTCACTGAGTTGTGGATCCATTCGTATCTGCCAGAGATTGCAGGTAGGCATTTTGCGGCCCTGATCCTCCGTTTCATACTGTCCGTAAATCAGCCTGCCATCTGGCAACCATGAATAAGTTTGCATAGCGGTCGAGTCAACCGGGGGAAGGATCGTTTTAGTAGGCCCCCCCTTCAGATCGCCGGTAACGAAATTGAAGTTCTCGATGAAACGCTCCGACCTCGCGTAAATGACCCTTTGTCCATCCGGTGACCACGTTAGCCCGTAGAGACCATGATTCTCGTCGGTGTCGAAGACCCTTCGCGCCTGTTCCCCGTCGGAACGCATGATCCAGATTTCGCGATCCCCAAGCCTGCCAGGCGTTTTACCAAAAGAGATTAGAGAGCCATCCGGCGAGATGGAGTATGCGACGGCTTCATCGCGAAGCTTCTGTGGCGGCCCGCCCAAGAGGGACACGACCCAAATGCTACTTCCATGGGAAGTCCAATTACCGCCGTTAAGCCCTATCGAATGGGAGCCGGCTAGAAACCTCGTCCCGTCTGGGAACCAGGTGACAATCTCGGAGAAACTCTCCCAATTGCTCTTCAGCCCGGCCGGTTGAGGAATCGTCCGCGTCTCGCCTGTTTCGATGAGCTTGAGATGCATTCCCGCTCTGTCCGTGTACGCCAAATATTTTCCATCAGGCGAGAGGGCGCCGCCCGTTACGCTGTTTTCGCTGGAGTTGCTGGTGAGTTGCCGCAACTTGATCTCCGGGATCGCCGCAGGAGGCCGCGGCGACCGCTTGGAGAACCAGCGAGTCGTACTGGCGATAAAAAATACGACTAGGCCTGCTGCCGCTACGATTCTCCACCAACGGGGACGCCTCGGTTCAACTTCGTTTTTCAGGCTCTCTAAGTCAGCGCGTATCCTGGAGGCGGACTGATATCGCGTTTCGCGATTTTTTTCGAGGGCTCTACCAATGATTTTTTCAAGCTTGGCTGGGAGCTTGGGATTTACGAGACGCGCGGGGCTTGGCATTTGCGAGAGGATGGCTTCTTGAAACTCAGGTACTGTGTTACCGGCAAATGCCCGCTTTCCCGTTGCCATTTCATAAAGCACCAAACCGAAGGAGAACAGATCTGTGCGCGCATCTAGTTTTTCGCCGCGTACCTGTTCAGGCGACATGTATCCCGCCGTCCCCATCGCCACGCCGGTTAGACTGAGGAATGCATCGGGAGTTGCCATTTCCGGGATCGTCTCTTTCGCTCGTTGCGAATCTTCGCGATGATCGCCATCGAACGGAATAGGTGAGTCTCCGGAGGCCATCGCAAGGGAAGCCAGTTTCGCCAGACCAAAATCCAGAATCTTGGCCTGTCCCTCACTCGTGACAAAGAGATTAGCTGGCTTGATGTCGCGATGGACGATGCCCTTCTGGTGCGCCGCCTCTAACCCGGCGGTGATTTGGATCGCGAGATCAAGCAGTTTACTGAGCGAGAGCGGTGGTTTCCCGGGGGGCGCGGCAGAGATCAATTCGCGAAGTGTCTGGCCCTCCAGCAATTGCATGACCAGAAACGGTTGGCCTTGGTGTTCTCCGAATTCGTAAATGGGGCAGATGTTGGGGTGCTCGAGCGCAGACGCCGCACGAGCTTCGCGCTCAAACCGCCCAAGCGCCGCACTATCCTTCGCAGAATCTTCCGGCAGGAACTTGAGTGCTACCCTCCGCCCCAGCTTGATGTCTTCCGCCCTGTACACCAAACCCATGCCGCCACCGGAAAGTCCATCGATAATCCGGTAATGAGAAATAGTTTCACCGGTAAGGGGGAACCCCACAGTTGCGAGTTGTTCGCGCACAGCGGCGTGCAAATGGTCCCTGGCGTTTTCTTCACTCGCCAGCAGCGCTTGAACTTCTCGCCGTAGTTCGGAGTCACTGCGACATGCACGTCGAGCAAAGCATCGCGGTCCTTAGAGTCGCATTCACATGCGCGGTGAAACAACTCCTCGATCTGAATCCACCGTTCAGGAGTCACGGGACACCGTTCCACCCCGCATTTCGGCGTGAAGCCAGGCTTCCGCCATCCGAAGGTCGCGTCGAACCGTCGGTTCCGAAATATCCAACGCCTGCGCAATCTCTTCCATGGAAAGCCCGCCGAAATAGCGCAGCTCAACCGCTTTGCATTTTCGTGGATCGATCTTCGCGAGGGCATTGAGTCCGCTGTCGAGGGCCACGAGGTCGGCACTGCGTTCTTGCTGAAAGCTCACTGTCTCATCCAATGACACTTTGAGACCGCCGCGTTTGCCCGCTTGCTTCCGCCGCGCGTGGTCCACAAGGATTTGGCGCATCAGACGCGCGGCCACTCCGTAGAAGTGCGACCGGTTCTGCCAGCTTGGGTTGGTCTGATCCACCAGCCTGAGGTAGGCCTCATGGACCAGTGCGGTAGGCTGCAGCGTATGGCCCTGCCGTTCTTTTCGCAAGTAGCTGGCCGCAAGTTTACGCAGCTCTCGGTACACGAGCGGCGTGAGGTCATCCAAGGCTTGCTCGTTACCCTTCGCCCACTCGGCAAGCAATAGCGTCACTTGGTGAGTATCAGACATAACTGTTGTGTTGATAGCGCTGAATGTTAATTGTGGAAGGATTATACACCCCTGCACCGATTCGGCTTAGCTCCAATGGGCGTTCCCGCGAAAGAAAGCTAATGGCGATGATCGATTCCCGCCAAGCCGTGAGCTTGGGAGCATGTGGCTACCTGCTGAACGAAGCGTCATCCACGGAGGTCATTGCCGCTGTAAGAAGTGTTGCGCAAGGCGAGGCGATCTGTCCTCCAGTGCTTTGTAAGTGCCTGTTCGACCATCTTGCAAAGAAACTCTTTGTGACGTCGGTGGCGGAGACAGGCCGCTCCGCCACACATGATCTGACGTACCGCCAACGCCAATTGATGGCACTCGCGGCCAAAGGGATGACGAACAAAGAGATTGCAGCAAGTTTGCGGTTGTCGGAATTCACGGTCAAGAACCACATCCGCCGGATCATGGCTCATTTGCAGGCGGATAGTCGACACGCGGCGGTGGATGCGATTCGAACGGGCGGATTATCCCTGAGCACGTAAGGGCCACGCAACGCGTCGTTGCTGATTACACACCGCCCTCTTCTCCACGGCCCAATTCGGCTCTGGGACCGCCTGCAAAGAAGGCTTCTTGCCATGATCGATTCCCGCTCCGATTCGCGCATGTGTAAGTAGAGAGGATGGCGGGGAACAACTCGAACACGCGACACACCTGCGACCCTGTGGATTGAGACCTTCGGCGACTTCGCCCACTGACATGTAAGGACAAAGGAAATCGAGGGAGAATATTGTGAAAAATAAACTAGCTGCGTTCATCACCACGTTTAGTTTGTGCGCTGCACTGGTGTTGCCGATTCATCTGGCAGGGCAGGAGCCGGAAGAAAAGAAAGAACAAAGTGGCAAACACCATCACTACAAACTCATCCAGATGGAAACGTACGGCGGTCCCACGAGTACGGTTGACGCGCCAGGTCATCCCCCATTCTTTCCGTTTAATAGGATTATCACTTGGGCAGCGGCGGTGCTAGGGAGTGGCGATACATCGATTCCCGATCCGTTCTGCTTTGCCAGCTGCGTGGTCAACTACGCCTTTCGTTGGCAGGACGGCGTCCAGACTAATCTAGGAGTGTTGCCGCAAAATCCCACGGTTGGAGCCCAGACGCCGTGTTTTGATTGTGCATGGTCCGTGTTTGCCTTCTGGATCGCGGACAACGGGTCTGTCGCCGGACAATCCCTGGATAATGCGCTCGATCCACTCACGGGTTACCCAGCGCCTCTGGCCGTTCTATGGAAGAACAGCAAGATCGTCAATCTTGGTACATTCGGTGGCAATCAAAGCGGGGCAAGCGCGGTCAACGGCCGGGGCGACGTAGTGGGAGCCGCCTTGAACTCGATCACGGATCCATTCCCATTCAGACCTCCCTATAACACCTTCTTTTTCTTTGGAAATGGAACCGAATCACACGCGTTTCTGTGGCGCGACGGAATCATGAAAGACTTGGGGACTTTAGGCGGCCCAGACAGCGCTGCCTTTTTGGTGAACCAGAAAGGACAGGTCGCCGGGAGCAGCGACGTGGACTTCAACGTCAACCCTGTGACCGGCGGCCCTACCGTTCACCCATTTCTTTGGGAGCATGGCAAGATGCTTGACCTCGTTGCGGACGCCCCTCCCGAGATGTTTGGAGGAACCTTTGGCATCGCCGCTTGGCTGAATGAGAAGGGTCAGGTGCTCGGAACGATGAATCTAACCGGGGACACGACTTGGCACTCGTTCTTGTGGGATAAAGGCGTGGTCACGGATCTGGGTACGTTGGGAGGAACTAACACCACGGCGCAATGGTTAAACAGCGCAGGCCACGTCTCAGGAAAGTCAGACGTCATGGCGATTTGTACCGCATGCGCTCCGGACAATCAAAAACAGCTCCACCATCCTTTTCTCTGGAGGGACGGTGTTATGACGGATCTCGGGCTGCTCTATGCTGACACAGCCGGCGCCGCGTACAGCGTCAACGCCAGAGACCAAGCTGTCGGAGTCACCGTCCCATGCACCACAGTCAACCTCGACGACTCGTGCGATGGCCCGGTCTACCACTCTTTTCTGTGGGAAAACGGCTCCATGGTCGAACTGCAGACCCTCGTTCTCCCCGGGTCCGGCATAACGCTGTCGTGCGCCAACTGCGGAGCAGGCGCATACAACATCAATGACCGTGGGGAGATTGCCGGTCAGGGAGTGCTTTCGAACGGCGATTCACGAGTCGTCCTGCTCATCCCCTGCGACGAGGAACATTCAAGTGTTGAGGGCTGCGACTACGACCTTGTCGATAAGACGACGGCGGCGGAGCAACTTCGTCCCGGGCCGGCCGTACGCGCAACGAACACAGATGTAAATGCGACCACGCTACCGCCGGTTGAAACGGCCAGTGAACAGCGCCTTCCGCTGCCAGATCGTCGTCACCGATTCGGACACTTACTTCCGAAATAGCGCAAGCGTCCAGCTCTAAACGGTCGGAAGGGGTGTTCAGACAAGAACATCCCTTCCGTTCAATTCGTAGTGGACGAACTCCGTCCCTAAGACAGCAAGAAAGCAATCAGCCGAGGGTGAACGCACGGCATCGGATATAACCTCCAACTGGCTCGCCACTATTAGTTGCAGCTTGGAGCTGGAGAAGAGAGTAGTATTCCAGCTACGTTTGCAGGTCGTACACGGTGGAAATGTTTGCCTGGAATCGTCGGTGCCCTTCGACGAGACGGAAGCTCCTGATCCAGCTCCTGCTAGTCTCCTGCCTCGCCCTCTCTGCAATCCTCGATTCTCGCGCCCAAACGACTACCTCAGGCGGATTAACCGGTGTCGTAACAGATCCAAGCAATGCGGTTGTGCCCGATGCAGTTGTGGAAATCAGAGACCTCGCCAAGGGGACGGAGCAAAGTACGAAAACAGATCGCGAAGGCGTATACCGATTCTTCTTTTTGACGCCGAGCACTTACACCTTGACGGTCACACATGACGGGTTTCACAAACTGAGCCGAACTGTAAGCGTTCTGCTCGGCCCTCCTGGCACAGTAAACGCGACTTTGAAATTGGAAAGTGGAAGCACCGCGATAACGGTGACGGGAGAGGCGCCGCTCCTCCAGGCCGATAATGGCGACGTTTCAACAACGATGAACGAAAAGCAAATCAACGAGATCCCAAATCCTGGGAACGACCTTACTTACATCGCGCAGACCGCTCCTGGCACGATCATGAACACAGACGCTTCGCCCTACGGGAACAGCATTGGGAATTTCTCAATTCTGGGAATGCCGGGGAATTCCTACCATTACACTCTAGATGGGATGACCAATAACGAAAACTCGAATAACACAGCCCTCAGCGGCGCTGTTGGGCTCGTTTTAGGATTGAACCAGATACAGGAAGCCACGGTGATAAGCACGGGTTATTCTGGGCAGTTCGGCGGTGCCGCGGGCGGCAACATCAACTACATCACCAAATCAGGAAGCAACGAATATCACGGTAACGCGCAATACTATTGGAATGGGCGCGTTTTAAATGCCAACGATTGGTTTAATAATGCGAACGGCCTTGCGCGACCTTTCGACATTGTCAATCAGTGGGCGGGGTCTTTTGGTGGGCCCATCCGAAAAGGCACACTGTTCTTCTTCCTTGATGGCGAGGGTTTGAGGTTAGTTCTTCCCCAAACCTATCAAGTCGTTATTCCGAGTCCGCAGTTTGAAGCTGCGACGATTGCAAATGTCGACTCCAAGTTTGGAATCGTCTCGGCCTCCGATGAGTTTTACAGGAGAATATTCGCTCTTTACAACGCGGCACCTGGGGCAAGTTCCGCTCAGCCAGGTGGTTTGAGCGCTTCAACCGACCCCAGCGGTTGCACGGGCTTTACTGGCGTTGGCCTGGACCCAAACACGAACACACCTATACCCTGCGCGAGGAACTTCGTGACTTCGGTAGGTCGACCAAGTTCAGATTGGCTCGGTTCCGGGCGTGTGGATTGGAACATCGGATCGAGTGACCGTCTTTTTATCCGGATGCAAAGCAGTCAGGGTGCCGGTTCCTTTTATTCTGATCCCATCAACGCCTCGTTTGACGCCGTTTACAACGTGTCGTTGTGGCAAGGGCAAATCTTGGCGACGCACACGTTTGGTACGTCGGGGGCAAGCCAGTTTCTGGTGGCTGCTTATTCCTATTCGTATGAATGGAAAACGCGGAATCTTTCTCAAGCTCTTTCCCTATTCCCAACGGCATTGAATTTTTACGCCACAGGGGGTGGATTTTCCCCGTTAGGCGGAGAGGATTGGATCGGAGCCTACGGAGGTACCTTCACCCACTATCAAATGTCCGAAGATGTGGTGAAAAGCAGGGGCAGCCAGAAGTTTGGTTTTGGCGCGATAATCGAGCCCATACGATGGAGCATCCTGCCGAACACGGTAAATGCCATTGGACAGCTCAGCCCTCAGACGCTCAATGCTTTTTATCAGGGGGGCGTGGATCTCAAGTCTCCGACCGCCGATTTTACTTCCCTTACGCAGTCCTTCACTTCGCAATCCACCGTACCGGTCTCGTTCTTCCGGTTTGGGGTTTATGGTCAGGATGAGTGGCATGCGCGGCCGAATCTGACCCTTACTCTGGCCGTCCGCGCCGAACATTATGCCAACCCGACTTGTGAGAATAACTGTTTTTCTCGCCTCATCGGACCTTTTGAGTCAGTCAGCCACGATCCAGCACAGCCATACAACCAGGCGATCCTGACTGGCCAGAAGCGGGCGCTCCAAGGCACTGACAGTATTTTGTGGTCACCGCGCTTCAGCTTTGCATGGCAACCACTGGGAGTTTCCGGTAATGGCGTTCTTCGCGGTGGTGTAGGCCTGTTCTACGATCCTTTGCCGGACGGTAACATGGAATCGTTTTACATCAATTCGCCAAACTACAATGTGTTCACACCGTTCAGTGACAATCTCACGCCGAACGAGAAGACCAGCCTGTTCAAGGATGCGGCAGCCTCAAATGCGGCGTTCCTCAACGGTTTCGCTGCGGGACAGAACCTCGGGCAGATTCAGGCCCTGGCTCCAAACTTTTCTCCACCTGCTATCAACGCCGCTCAAAAAACGTTCCACAATCCGCAATATCAGAAGTGGAGCCTCCAATGGGAGCAGGCCATTCGTGCCGATGCAACACTCAGTGTCGGCTATTTCGGGAACCATGGCATTCATGAGCTGGTCGCTAATCCGGACGCGAATGCCTACGGATTCGGTTCGCTCCCTTCCGGCTTATGCAGCAGCCCGCCGGTGCTGCCTTGCGCTGACCCTCGGTTCAGTCAGGTGACGGAAAAAAGCACTCAAGCGATCTCCAACTATAACGGAATGGTCATTTCCTATCAGCAGCACTTTTCTAGATGGGGCGGAGGAATTTTCCAAGCCAATTACACCTACGGGCACACTTTTGATGAAGTCTCTAACGGCGGACAATTCAGTTTCACATCCGGGAGTTCATCGACTCCGCAGGATCCAAACAATCTGCGGGGCAGCTATGGGCCTGCGGAATACGACGTTCGACACTCCTTGAACGCAAGTTACGTTTGGGACCTCCCACTGAAGTCAGTTCTACGAGGCCGCGGATTGGATTATTTGTTAGAAGGATGGCAGGTCTCGGGAACGGTCTTTGCACGTACTGGTTTCCCGTACACGGTGTTTGATTTCACCGAATCGGGTTCCTTGGTTGCGAACAATTATTACGGAAAGCTTTATAGCGTGCCGACTGGTCCGATCCGTTCGACTCCATCGTGCGGGGCAGGCGCTGCCGCTCCGGCTGCCACGAATCCGTGCCTCCAACCCCAAGTGTTGGCTGATGGGCTGACGCCGAATCCCAATGCACTTTTCCTGCAGACGGGCTGCGAAACCGCTTTCAATAATGGCCACTTGCCTGGCCCTTCCGGACCATGCAGCGGTCCAATTGTATCCTTTGCTCAGGGGCGCAACCGATTCCGAGGGCCACGCTACTTCAACACGGATTTTGCCATTACGAAGACGACGAAAATCCCTCATTGGGAAAATGGTGTGTTGCGAATCGGTTTTCAGTTCTTCAACGTCTTCAATCACCCCAATTTTGGATTACCCGATAATTACAGTTCCGACTCGACGTTTGGACAGATCTTCTATCTAGAACAGCCTCCTACGAGCATCGTCGGCGCTGGTCTCGGAGGCGATGCAGCACCTCGAATGGTTCAGTTGAAGGCCGAGTTACGGTTCTGAGCCCGGCATACGCGATTCGCGTGGTGTGATCGGATATGCGTCGGCCGGACGAGTGCTCTTAGAAATTTTCCATCATCCATATATTGCTGCCACCTGTCTCGCCCTGGATCGCAAGGTGGCGGCCGTCTCGCGAGGGCAGCCCTCTAGTCCAGTTACCTCCATAATTCTCCCACAGGACGTCTGCGTGGCCTTGGAGGTCGACATGTGAGAGCGTGCCACCATGTACGCCATTGGAAATGTATAGTCCCTTCCCGTCCGCCGCCCAGCAAAGGAACAACATCTCATTCAACCCCTCCGCCTCGACGATCTGCGTCGGCTGGCCGCGCAGGGAGAGAATGCTGATCGGGCCCTTAGGGCCTCGGCTTACAGCCAGGCGCGTGCCGTCGGGGGAAATGTCGCAAAGCCGACCCTCCTCATTCAGAGCAGGATCGAGATCAAGTCGAGCGAGCTCAGTGCCTCGACCTTTGACGGGATCAAAAGACGTGATGATCACCTGTCTGCGATCCTCGGTCGCTTCAGCAACCGCGCACAAATTATACGGAGGTCGGGCGCAGAAAATGTGGCTCACGACATTTATCTGGGCTGGAAATATCAACTCCGGTGATCCCCCGTTGATGGAGACCCTCATGATTTTTGCCGGCTCGGATGGAGCTTTAGATCCTGGATCGACAATGCTGATTACCCACTTACCATCCGGGCTAACCCTAATGTCCCTAAAATTCGCTGCACCACTAAAGATAATTGTGGGCGTATCTTCGTTGAGGGACTGCTTGTAAATCCCGAATGGACCATCGCGATTGGATGAGAAAACAACGGCCTTGCCATCGGCGGTCCAGTCTTGGGGAAAGTCAAAACCTTCGTCCAAAGTGAAATGCCAGGGGTTGATGATGCGCGACCCGCCCGCATCGAGATCGGCCACATATACCGTAGCGCCATCTGTCCATTTTTTGAATGTCAGTTTCTTGCCGTCCGCCGTCGCGGTCGTGCTGCCCATACAATAGCCTCCCCAGTTCGTCAGCCGCCTTGGTTTCTCGATGGGTTCACCCGTGCGGGAGTCAAGATGCATCACCCAGTAGTTGCAACTGCTGCTACCAATGGCGTGGGGTTCGCGCAGTGAGTAAATCAAGCGGCCATCGGGCAACCACAAATAATCCGTCGCATCGTTCATAACTGAAGATGGAAGTAATGTAGTGAGGGGTCCTCCTTTCACGTCGCGACTCACGAGGGCATTGCCCGATTCATCGGTCTTCACGTAAATGACTCGTTGTCCATCAGGTGACCACATGAGCCCGCCAATCGCACTATTCTCGTCCGTATCATAGAGCTTCCGTGCTTGTTCCCCGTCAAACTGCATCAGCCAGATTTCGCGATCCCCAAATCTAGCCTTGTTTGTTCCGAATGAGATGGTGGATCCATCACGAGAAATGGAATATGCGTAGGCCTCATCGCGAAGTTTGCGTGGCGCTCCGCCAAAGATTGAAACAGCCCAGACGCTAGTGCCCTGCGAAGTCCAAGTGGTCTCGTCCTCCCCTGGCGGATGGGCATTGGCGAGGAACCTTGTGCCATCGGGAAACCAGGAGAAGATCTCCCAGTCCGCCTTTTTGTCTCTAAATGCGTCTGGCTGAGGGATGGCCCGCGTCTCGCCGGTTTCAATGACCTTGACGTAAATCCCCTTTTGGTCGGTGTACGCCAGGTACTTACCATCAGGCGAAATCGCACCGCTGCGCGCCCTGTTCTCACTGGAATTGGCTGTGAGTTGCCGAAGCTTCAGATCGGTCGCAACTTGAGGGGGAGCCAACCTACGCTTGGCGAACCAGAAAGTCGCAGTCGCAATTATTCCGACGAGGACGACAACCGCGGCCACCTCGCTCCATCTGGTGGGTCGTTTCGGTTCGCTCTCCTGCCTCAAGGCCTCCAAGTCAGAACGCATTTCCGACGCGGCCTGATAGCGCGCTTCGGGAGCCTTCTCAAGCGCCTTATTAATGATGCACTCGACCTTCGCAGGAAGTTCGGGGTTCAATTCGCGCACGGGGGTAGGGGTTTCATTCAGAATGGCTTTGTGGAGCACCGGGCCAGTTTCACCCTTGAATGCGCGCTGCCCGGTCACCATCTCATACAAGACCAAGCCGAAGGAGAACAGATCCGTGCGTGCGTCCAATTTTTCGCCTCGTACTTGTTCCGGTGACATGTAGCCAGCAGTCCCCATAGCCACACCTGTCAGACTGATGGAGAGATCGGAAGCTGCCGACGAAATTGAGTTTTGCGCAACCCCTTGCGTACCGTTGTCGTTTTCGAGAGCGTATTGACTGGACGATTCTTCGCTTGTCCTTGCCGGGGAAGCTAGTTTTGCCAAGCCAAAATCCAAAATCTTGGCCTGCCCTTCCATGGTGACAAAGATGTTTGACGGCTTAATGTCGCGGTGAATGATGCCTTTGTGGTGCGCGGCGCGTAGGCCTTCCGTGATTTGGATTCCTAAGGTAAGCCAGTCCTCTTTTTTCAGAGGTTGCGTCCCGATTCGACGGTCAAGAGTTTGTCCCTCGAGTAGCTCCATGGCGATGAAGGCCTGTCCTTCATGCTCACCAATGTCGTAAACCGTACAAATGTTGGGGTGGTTGAGGGAGGAGGCAGCATGAGCCTCCCGTTCGAACCGTTGTAGAGATACTGGATCACTTAGAAATTTCTTGGGCAGGAACTTCAGGGCGACCTGGCGATGCAGCCTAATGTCTTCAGCTTTGAAGACGACACCCATGCCACCGCTGCCTAATTTCTCCAGGATACGGAAGCGTCGCGGCGTCTCACCGATGGCTACAGGTTCAGCCTGATTCTCACTCGCTTCGTCTCCGGCAATCTGCTTTGCAGCAACTTCAAACGCCGGCGTCTCCATAAATTCTTTGGCCGAGCTTTCATAGGCGAGGAGCGATTCAACCTCTTCGCAAAGTCTTGCATCGCCTTGACACTCGTTCTTTAGAAATCCAGGCCGCTGGTCCGCAGCTAGTCGCAACGCGGAGTGATACAACTCCTCCACCCGTCGCCAGCGGTCAGACTCCACGATGTCCTTCTCCGTTGAGCTCTCGCAACAGCCATACCTTTGCCATCTTCCAGTCGCGCATCACGGTGTCCTGTGAGACCTTCAACACCTCTGCCGACTCTTGGACCGTAAGACCGCCAAAAAAGCGCAGTTCCACAACTCGGCTCTTCCTCTCATCAACTTCCGCTAGTTTCTTCATCGCGGTGTCTAGCGCGCCGAAGTCGGTATCCGATTGCGGGGCAATCAGGAGCACGTCCGTAATAGGCACCCGATTCGCTTTGCCGCTGCGTTTCTGGTAACCACGAGAACGCGCGAAGTCCGTCAGTATGCGGCGCATCAATTGCGCGCAGATGGCCAGAAAGTGAGCGCGATTCTGCCAGCTGACTTTTTGCACACCAACTAGGCGAAGATAGGTTTCATTGACGAGAGCTGTTGTTTGGAGAAGATGGCCCTGTCTCTCTCCGGCCATGTAGCGCCGGGCCGCCTGGCGCAACTCCCGATGTACCAGGGGAACGAGTTTCCGCAACGCTTCTTCGTCACCCCGACCCCAGGCCTGTAGAAGGCCGGTCACCTCGTGACTGGGATCAGTCGACATATAAGCTAGTCGGATGCCATAACTTACCACTTTGGATTGTCAAAGCACCATAGTCCTTCCAAAGTCCTTGCAGTGCGTCTCCCCTCCTTTTTCAGTGCGAATCAATCTACAGTTGCCAGTTTTTTCGTCGAATTCCCGCCTTAGTCAGTAGGAAGGTAGGAGGAAAACATGAATTCACAGAAATTACATTTAACTTTCTCGATGATGATGCTCGCACTGGCATTCCCGGTGGTGTGCTCAGCTCAGGAAAGCCAGGTCCAGGGCAAACCTCAACATCATCACTACAAACTCGTGGATTTAGGAACGTTCGGCGGGCCCAATAGCTTCTATTTTTCATCACCAGTAGTGCAGAGTGTCAACAATCGTGGAACGGTCGCAGGTGCGGCGGATACAAGCCTTCCGGATCCCACCTGCTTCGGTGACTGCAACATACTTCATGCCTTCTCATGGGAGAAGGGCGTTCTAACTGACCTGGGCACTCTTCCGGGTGGCTCCAACAGCATAGCGTTTTGGGTCAACGAACAAGGGCTCGTCATGGGAGTCTCTGAGAATGGGGTGATTGATCCTGTTTTTGAAGGTCCGCAACAAATCGCTGTTGTTTGGAACGATGGCCAGATCATGAGTCTGGGAACGCTCGGGGGAGGCCTTAGCTATGGAAACGCCATGAACAACCAGGGCAACGTGGTTGGCATAACCACAAACACCACACCCGACCCATTCTCTTTTCTTGGTGCCGGAACACAGACTCGCGCCTTTTTGTGGCGCGACGGGGTCATGCTCGATTTGGGCACATTGGGCGGTCCCGACGGTTGGGCGGCTTCAGTGAATGAACGCGGACAGGTCGCGGGTTGGGCTCTCGTGGACTCGGCCGTGAATACCGTCACCGGCCAGCCGACCCTGCACCCATTCCTCTGGCAGAACGGCAGGATGATTGATCTCGGTACTCTAGGTGGGACTCTTGCTGTCGTCGGTGCGCTTAACGGAGGCTCCGGAGGAGGTCTCAATAACCGTGGTCAGGTCATCGGCACATCAAACCTCGAAGGTGATTTGACTCACCATCCCTTCCTTTGGGACAAAGCAGTCCTCACGGACTTGGGCACTCTCGGCGGAAATAACGGCGAAGCCAACTGGATCAACAGTGGCGGCGAAGTTGTCGGCAGAGCTGACTTACCGGGCTCGCAAGTCCATCACGCCTTTCTCTGGAAGAAGGGCAAGATGATTGATCTTGGCGTTGCTCCCGGCCAGCCCTGCAGCACAGCGATCGATATCAATTCGCGAGGTCAGGTCATCATCGATACCGGCGTGTGCGGCGTTGGTGGCGGCCCCGGTATGCTTTGGGAGAATGGCAACTTGTACGACTTGAACAGCCTTATCCCTCCGAACTCCGGGATTGCAGTGGGCGACGTAAATTTCATCAATGACCGTGGAGAGATTGCCGCCACCGGACTTCTTCCGAATGGATCGCAACACGCCATCCTTTTGGTTCCTTGCGACTAGTTTCTTCCCGATTTAGCTTGCCAGGCTTGCCAGTAGAGTCGAGGTGGCGTGGCCATCTCGACTCCGCTCTCTAGTCCAGTACTGCTCGCGGACTTTTTTCTCAGCGACATCGCCTTAGACCAAGCTTTTTCACTTGAAATAGAAACTCGATCTTGGTCCTTAATTGTCAATTGGAAGAGTATCCGCTCTCAGGCAACCGAAGAATCACAACCGAGATGCTCCGCAGTTCGGTTTTGCTTCGTTTCGAAAACAGTGCCAGATGGAATCCAGCCTGGACCTCAGTGAGGCTTACTCTCAGAAGTTTTCCATCATCCACATGTTGGTATTGTTGGTCCAGCTCAACATGGCAAGGTGACGGCCGTCGGCGGAAGGCAAGCCATAGGTGTTTATGCCCCCGGGCTGCTTCCACAGGATGTGCGGGTTACCTTTCATATCTACGCTCAGGAGGACTGACCCTCGCTCGTTGAAGCCGGAGACAAACAGGCTCTTCCCATCTGCCGTCCAAACCGCATTGGTCAGGAACTTCCATCCCTTCACAGTAATCTCCTGCGGTGCAGAGCCTCTTAACGAGAGAACTTGGATTCGCCCTTGCAGTTTCTTGAGGATGGCGATCCGGATGCCATCGGGAGAAAGATCCCATTGATAATCAGGCAGCGCTTCAGTTTTCCACACGGCGAGTTCGCGCCCCCTGCCTTTCACAGGGTCGAATGCTGTGAAGACGAGCTGTTTGCGATCTGCGCTTCGTTCAGCAGTCGCACACAAGGTAGCTGGGGACTTGGCGCATCGCAGCCCCGCATCGATGTTAGCCGTTGATATCGACTGCGGAGATCCACCCATTATCGGGGCGCGCATGAGTGTGGCTGGTGCTCGGGGATCTCCGCGATGTGGACGCACCCCGTACAGAATCCAGAGCCCTTCCGGGCTGACGCAGGCATCACCACTAAGGTTCTCGCCCTCCTTTACCGTGATGATGGGTTCCGCAGTGTCCTGGCCGAGAGACTGTCGGAAAATATCGGTCGGTCCATTCCTGCTGGAAAAGAAAAGAACGGCCTTCCCATCGGCCGTCCACCCCAATGGGTTGTTCCAACCCTCGTCCAAGGTGAGCCGAGTTGGCGTGGTGACACGCATTCCATTGGATTGAAGGTCAGCCACATAGACGTTTGTGTGAGCTCTCCACTGGAGGAATACAAGACGTTTGCCGTCGGCTGTCACGCTCGTGGCAGCCGAGCAAAATCCCACCCAGTTTGTGATGCGCCGGGGCTCAGCAAGAGGTTCACCACTTCGCGGGTTAATGCGTATCTCCCAGTAGTTGCAAGTACCCTCCGCAGGGACCGTTTCCCACAATGCGTAGATAACGCGGCCATCAGGCAACCAAAGATAATCATTCAGTCTTTTCGCCTGAGAAGGTGCAAGGATCGCGACGGGGGGCCCGCCCGTCAGATCGCGGCTGACGAGGCCATAGCCGTCCTCGTCGAGCGTTTCGTAGATCGTCCGTTGTCCATCGGGGGACCAATTGAGACCCCCAATCACGCTGTTTTCCGGGGCGCCATAGAGCTTTCGCGGCTGCTCTCCGGTGGAGTCCATCAACCAGATTTCACGGTCACCCAGTTTGCCCGAGTTAGCGCCGAAAGCGATCGTGGAACCATCAGGAGAGATGGATTCTGCGTAGGCCGCATCGCGAAGTTTATGGGGAGGCCCGCCCAGCATGGAGACAATCCAGATGCCAGTTCCCTCGGACGTCCAATTACTGGCATCACCGCCTGGGGGATGCGCATTGACCAGAAACTTCGTACCGTCAGGGAACCACGAGCCAATCTCCCAGTCGACCGAGACGTCTCTGAGCTCGTCTGGTTGAGGGATCGTTCGTGTCTCGCTTGTCTCGATGAGTTTGATATGCATGCCCAGCCTGTCTGTGTACGCCAGGTATCTTCCATCGGGGGATATTCCGCCCGTCTTCACGGAATTTTCGCTGGAGTTAGTCGTGAGCTGGCGAAGCTTCAATTCCAGTGGAGGATTTTTGGAGGTTGACTGGCGTTTAATGAACCAGAAGGCAGCACTAGCGATTAGAATCAAAATCAGGGCCGCCGCGACCATTTCCCACCGTTGGGCGCGATGTTCCGGTTCCAATTCTCGTTGCAAAGTCTTCAGATGCGTGCGTAACTCTGCCGCTGATTGGTAACGAGCGTCGCGATCTTTCTCAAGTGCTCTGGCAATAATCCTCTCGAGCTTCGGCGGAAGTTCACGATTCAACTCGCGCGCGGGATTGGGAATCTGCGAGAGGATAGCCTCGTGAAGTTCAGGCCGAGTGTTACCTGCAAAAGCGCGTTTGCCTGTGGCCATTTCATAGAGCACCAGACCAAAGGAAAACAGATCTGTACGCGGATCCAGTTTGTCGCCGCGTACCTGCTCCGGAGACATGTAACCCGCTGTCCCCACGGCGACACCAGTCAAGCTGAGAAACTCATCGGGTGTTGCGATCGACCCGCTGTCGCGGGATGTTCTTTCAGTCTCGCTGTTGGCGGAAGAGACGGGATCCGAATCATCTTTCTCACCCGAAATCAGGCGAGCAAGTTTCGCGAGACCGAAATCTAGAATCTTTGCCTGACTGTCGGTCGTGATGAAAATATTTGCTGGCTTGATATCCCGATGGATGATCCCGAGACGGTGCGCCGCTTCTAATCCGTCCGTGATTTGGCAAGCAAAATTGACCAGTCGGCGCAGTGCTAGCGGAGTGTTCGCCTGACCCGAAGCGGAGATCAATTCCCGCAATGTCTGTCCTTCGAGTAACTGCATTACAAGGAAGGGCTGCCCCTCGTGTTCTCCGAATTCGTAAATGGGGCAGATGTTCGGATGTTCTAGCGCGGAAGCCGAGCGCGCTTCGCGCTCGAAGCGCCCTAGCGCCGCAGGATCCTTGGCGGACTCCTCCGGCAGGAACTTGAGCGCTACCCGGCGTCCGAGTTTGATGTCCTCCGCCCGGTAAACCACGCCCATGCCTCCGCCACCCAGGATCTCTAGAACGCGGTAGTGGGTGACCTTTTTGCCGATGAGATTTGTCACTGCAGCAGACGACTGGTGGGGGGCACTTTCAACGTGGCTCACCTCACTGACGGACGCGACAAATCGATACCCGCGCTTCGGGACCGTCTCTATGTAATCCCTTCCGGGCTGCCATTCTCCCAATGCCTTGCGCAAGAAAAAGATGTTCTTGTTGAGGTTTCCTTCCTCCACGAAGGCGTCGGGCCAGACTCTTTGGATCAAAGAGTCCTTCTCAACCAGGTGGCCAGCCTGCGCGACGAGCACAAGCAGTATTTCAGTGGCCTTAGGGGCCAAGGGAACTGGGATGCCTTCACGCACCAGCACGCGTTTTTCTGAGTCTAAGCGAAAGGGCCCGAACGCGTAGAAGTGCTTAGTCTGCAAAACCTTACCGTCTGCCAGAAATTTGCCGGAACTTCGGAAGGACTTCGAAACCACAATCGCGCTAGGGTGCAGCGCGAGTGAGGATGGATGAAATGCGATCCGGGGCCGACTGGCGCAGATTCTAGTATGGCCGGAGGCTCCAAGCAATGTCGGATGTTGTCATGGCGTCCAGCATGTCGAGCATGCTAACAGGTGGTGGATCGTTACCGAGTTCAGTCCCTCCTCCAATCGCGAAGGTGAGGAGGAGAAAGTATGAAATACACGATATGGAGTTCGGTTATCGCAGTGACCTTATTCAGCATGCCAAATTCACCTGGCCTTCGGATGAACCGGCCTCACCTCCCTCGCACCGCAACCGATTCTATAAATTAACTTGCTCAGAAGAGAACGAAAAGGAGACGCGACAATGAAATCTAGAAGATTAATTTGGTTTACGGCGACGATTTTACTCGGCGTGATGGCGATTCCAGATCAGATCGTCGCGCAGGAACAGGAAGAAAAAAGGGACCAAAAGGCAAAGCACCATCATTACAAGCTCATTGATATGGGTACGCTTGGCGGCCCGACGAGCTTTCCTCCAACCCCCTACGCGTTGGCTGTCAATTCCCATGGTCTTGCTATCGCTGAAGCCGCGACACCTACTCCTGATCCGAATGCACCGAACTGCTTCCAGCCAGACTGTTTGGTGAATCACGCAATTACGTGGCAAAACGGGCTTCAGACTGACCTTGGTACTTTCCCCGGTGGGTACGGCTCCTACCCCAGCTGGAGCAACGATCAGGGAACCGTTGTCGGGTGGTCCGAAAATGGTGTCATCGATCCCCTGACAGGAAACCCCGAGGTCGTTGCGGTTCTTTGGAAGGACGGCAGGGTTTTTGATCTTGGCACGTTTGGCGGGAATGCGGGCTACGCACAGGCCATCAATAACTGGGGTCACGTGGTCGGAGAGGCATTGAACAGTATTCCAGACGATTTCGCTACCGCCTTGGCTGGCCCCAATTTCCCTGTAGCGACGCAATTTCGTGCGTTCTTGTGGCAGGACGGAGTTATGCAGGACTTGGGTACTTTAGGCGGGAACGATGCGGTGGCTGTTTTCGTGAACAATTTGGGGCAGGTAGCCGGCGTTTCTTACAAAAATACAACCCCGAACGTTACTACCGGTATTCCCACGATAGATCCTTTCTTTTGGCAGAACGGGAAAATGGTGGACATCGGCACTCTCGGCGGCACCATAGGTTATCCAATCTGGATGAATAGTGTAGGCCAGGTAACCGGGTACTCGGACCTTGCCGGAGATGGGACCGAACACCCCTTTCTATGGAGTAAGGCTGAAGGCATAAAAGATCTGGGCACACTGGGAGGGACATTCGGTCACTCTGACTCGCTCAATGATGCTGGACAGGTCGTCGGGACCGCAACGACATCGGGTGATCAAACTGCCCGGGCATTTCTCTGGCGCCTAGGCGTGATGACCGATCTGGGAACAATAGACGCGGACCCGGACAGCGAGGCTTTCAGTATCAATTCGGAAGGTCAAATCGTAGGAACCACCGGTATTTTCGGAGTCGTCGATAACCACGGATTCCTATGGGAAAACGGTGGCCCTTTGGTTGATCTAGCTGCCCTCGTTCTTCCTGGTTCGGGCGTGACCGTATTTAGCGCTGTCTTCATCAATGATCGGGGAGAGATCGCAGGATCTGGAATGCTTCCGAACGGCGACGTCCATTCCGTTCTGTTGATCCCATGCGACGAGCATCATGCAGACATTGAGGCATGCGAATTTGACGAAGCCGAAGCGGTGACCGTGGCTCCAGTTCGGCCGGCGGAAGTAACTCAGGTGCCAGCCGCAAGTCTTGCCAAATTGTCTTCGGCCCAAATGATGACTCGCTTTCAATCCTTAAGGGCGGGCCGCCATCGTGGTTTCGAAACGCCGCGAACTTTGCCACAGTAGTGTGTCGGAAAACGTGTGAATCGTGACCGAGCCTTACGCAATCCCAAGCAACGCCGGGGTTCACCTCAACTCCAATCGTGCAGCCCCGAGCAGCCGCGTTGAAGAAAGTAATATCAGCGCGGCTGTGCTGCGCGATGCAGATTACAAGGTTAGTCGACCTAACCTCAAGGCCGCGTCTTCAGAAATTTTCCATCATCCACATGTTGCCATCAACGATCCACCTTTGCATCGCCAAATGGCGCCCATCGGGGGAAGGCACACCGTAGGTTGTGAAGCTGCCCGCGTGCTCCCACAGGAGGCGGGTGTTCCCTTGCAGATCCACGCTCAGGAGAACGGGCTCTCGCTCGTTGCGGCTGGAGACAAACAGACTCTTCCCATTTGAGGCCCAAACCGCAGTAGTCAAGGAATTCCACCCCTTTACCGAGATCTCCTGCGAGGCCCGGCCGTTCAATGAGAGAATTTGAATTCGTCCATCCCCGTTCTTGAGGAGGCAGATGCGAGTCCCGTCGGGGGAAAGGTCCCACCGATAGTCAGCCGTCGCGTCAGTTTTCAGTTCGGCGAGCTCGTGCCTTTGGCCTTTCACAGGATCGAAGTCCGTGAAGGCCAGCTGTTTGCGATCTGCACTTCGTTCAGCTATGGCACACAAGGTTGCCGGGGACTTTGCGCATCGTGGTCCCCCTTCGAGGTTCGCTGTCAATACCAACTGGGGAGATCCTCCCGTTATCGGGACTCGCATCAGTTTTGCTGGCGCCGCTGGACCACCCTCCGGATAGGACCTATAGAAAACCCACGAGCCTTCCGGGCTTACACAGGCGTCCAAGACGTATCCGTCCTCTTTCGCGTTGGTGACGCGCTCCGCCGTCTCCTGGCCAAGAGTCTGTGTGAAAAACCCCTTTGCGCCATCGCGGTCGGAAAAGAAAAGAACAGACTTGCTATCGGCTGTCCAGCCTAATGCGTTATTCCACCCGTTGTCCAGCGTGAGACGAGTTGGGGTGGTGATGCGCGTCCCACTGGCTTGAAGCTCAGCCACGTATACGCTGTTGTGGGGTGTCCATTCCCCAAATGCAAGCCGTTTGCTATCGGATGTCACGCTCGTGGAGCCCACGCAAAAACCTGCCCAGTTCGTTATGCGCCGGGGCTTCTCGATGGGTGCACCACTTCGTGGGTCAATGCGTATCTGCCAGTAGTTGCAGGTATGGTCATCGGGGCCTGGTTCTACCAGTGCGTAAATGACCCGGCCATCGGGCAACCACAAAAAGTCATTCAGTCTGTTCACCTCAGGAGGTGGCAGGATGGAGATGGGCAACCCACCCTTCAGATCGCGGGTGAGGAGGCGTTGGCCGGCCTCGTCGATCTTTCTGTAGAGGGCTCGTTGTCCATCTGGAGACCAATTTAGTTCGACAATCGCACTGTTTTCGTCAGTCTCATAAAGTTTCCGCGCCTGCTCTCCACCGGCATCCATCAACCAGATTTCACGATCACCAAATCTGCCCGGGTTTGTCTGGAAAGCAATGGTGGAACCATCAGGAGAGATGGAATCTCCGTAGGCCTCATCGCGAAGCTTGCGGGGAGGCCCACCCCGCACAGAGACAATCCAGATGCTGGTGCCCTGGGAAGACCAATTACTGGGGTCACCCCCTAGCGAATGGGTATAGGCGAGAAACCTCGTTCCGTCAGGGAACCACGGGCCAATCTCCCAGTCGACCAACTTGCTCTTGAGCTCGTCCGGCTGAGGGATCGTCTGCGTTTCGCCTCCTTCGATGAGTTTGATATGCATCCCCAGTCGTTCTATGTACGCCAGGTATCTCCCATCGGGAGAGATGGCACCGCCTCCCACACCCTCATCGCTGGAGTTATTGGTGAGTTGCCGCAGCTTGATTTGAGGCAAAGCCGCAAGAGACTGCGGCTGGCGTTTGACGAACCAGAGAGCCGCGCTCACGATTAGTAGTACAATAGTGCCTGCTGCGGCCATTTCTCTCCACCGAGCGCGATGCTTCGGCTCGATCTCCCGTTTCACTGCCTCCAGATCCGCGCGCATTTCTGTCGCGGTTTGGTAGCGATCACCGCGGCCTTTTTCCAGCGCTCTGCCGATGATATTTCCGAGCTTTGCTGGAAGGCCGGTATTCAATTCCCCCGCGGGACTCGGCACTTGCGTAAGAATCGCTGCGTGAAGCTCAGGCCGCGTGTTACCCGTAAATGCGCGTTTGCCTGTGGCCATTTCATAGAGAACCAAACCAAAAGAAAACAAGTCCGTTCTCGCATCCAACTTCTCGCCGCGCACCTGCTCCGGAGACATGTAACCGGCCGTGCCCATGGCCACGCCGGTCAGGCTGAGGAAGGCATCTGGAGTAGCCACCTGCTCGGTTTCACGAAGCATTTCCTGCGCTCTGCGTTCGGCGACAGAATCTGGATCCGAGATATTCTCTTTGGCCAAAATAACGCGAGCAAGCTTTGCCAACCCGAAATCCAAAATCTTCGCTTGACCGTCGCTCGTGACGAAGATATTTGCTGGCTTGA
Organism: Candidatus Acidiferrales bacterium; assembly: GCA_963776365.1. Lineage (GTDB taxonomy): Bacteria > Acidobacteriota > Terriglobia > Acidiferrales > UBA7541 > Acidiferrum. The sequence continues at coordinate 297,620 of CAVZMQ010000019.1, forward strand.
TATCGCGATGGATCATCCCGTGGCGGTGCGCGGCGTCCAATCCCGCGCTGATCTGAATTGCCAGGTCAAGCAGTTTGTGAAGCTCGAGAGGTGGATTTCCGGGGCTCGAGGGAGAGATCAATTCCCGCAACGTCTGTCCTTCGAGTAACTGCATTACGAGGAAGGGTTGCCCCTCGTGTTCTCCGAATTCGTAGATGGGGCATATGTTCGGATGCTCTAGCGCGGAAGCCGATCGCGCTTCGCGCTCGAAGCGCCCTAGCGCCACAGGATCCTCGGCGGACTCTTCCGGCAGGAACTTGAGTGCGACCCGGCGTCCCAGTTTGATGTCCTCTGCACGGTAGACCACACCCATGCCGCCGCCACCCAGGAACTCCAGCACCCGGTAGTGAGAGACCTTTGTGCCGATCAAGTTTGTTCCAGAGGCAAACCGCTGATGCGGGGCGCTCTCGGCGTGAGTCACCTCGCTTACGGGCGCGACAAACCGATACCCGCGCTTCGGGACCGTCTCTATGTAATCCCTCCCGGGTTGCCATTCACCCAACGCCTTGCGCAAGAAAAAGATGTTCTTGTTGAGGTTTCCTTCCTCCACGAAGGCGTCGGGCCAGACTCTTTGGATCAAAGAGTCCTTCTCAACTAGATGACCAGCCTGCGCGACGAGCACAAGCAGTATTTCAGTGGCCTTCGGGGCCAAGGGAACGGGGATGCCTTCACGCACCAGCACGCGTTTCTCGAAGTCTAAGCGAAAGGGTCCAAACGCGTAGAAGTGCCTAGTCTGCAATGTCTTGCCGTCTGCCAGAAATTTGCCAGAACTTCGGAAGGACTTCAAAACCGCCACCGCGCTAGCGTGCATCGCGAGTGAGGAATGAATGAAATGCGATCCGAAGCCGACCGGCCCGAGTCTAGTACGGCGTGGTACTTCAAGCAATGCTGGATGTTGTCATTGCGTCCAGCATGGCGAGCATGGCAACACGTTGTGGATCGTTTCTGAGTTCAATCCCTCATCCAATCGCGAAGGTGAGAAGGAGAAAGTATGAAATACACGATATGGAGTTCGGTTATCGCAGTGACCTTATTCAGCATGCCAATTCACCTGGCCGCGCAGGACAAACAATCTCAAACCCCGACAAGTCAAGCTCACCCTCAGCAGTACCATCACTACCAACTCGTTGACATTGGAACCTTCGGAGGACCGAGCAGTTCTAACGCCTGGGCAGGTTTCAATAATAAAACAATGAACTTTGCGGGAGCAGTTCTGGGTGAAGCGAATACCTCCTATACTGCCGATCCTTACTGCCTGTTCTCACCATTCAACTGTTTCATGGCCGATGCATTTGAATGGCACAACGGCGTCCTGACCGATCTGACCGGGCTTCCCGGCAACGTGAATGGCACCTACGCCGACAGCATCAACTCTCGCGGCTGGGTCGCGGGAATTTCAGGAAATGGCGCCATCGATCCGCTGACCGGTTATCCGCAGATGGATGCTGTCGTTTGGAAACAAGGCAAGGGCATTGACCTCGGGACGCTAGGAGGAAATGCGAGCGCTGCCTTCGGCATCAATGACCGCGGCCAAATCGTCGGAGGCGCACTCAATGAAGTCCCCGACAATTTTTCTACCGGCTTCCCTGCCCCTAATTGCGGCGGCCAACCCTGCATCGATGAAAGTTATCCGGCTTTGTTCTTCCCCTCCGCCACACAAGTACATGCAGTTCTTTGGCAGAACGGAGCCATGAAAGACCTGGGTACTTTAGGCGGTCCCGACAGTTTTGCCTGGCAGATCAATGCCCGCGGGGAAATCGCCGGCCAGTCCTACCTGGATTCCGTTCCCAACGCGAGCACCGGCGTTCCAACTACGCATCCCTTCTTCATCGGCCACGACGGGAAGATGATCGACGTTGGCAGCCTCGGAGGGACCGTCAGTTGGGTCGGTGGTCTCAACAACCGGGGTCAGATGATTGGCGGCATGACTCTGCCGGGAGACGCGGGCTGGCACCCATTTCTCTGGAGCAATGGAGTCCTTAAGGATCTTGGCACGTTGGGAGCCGATTGCGGAATGGCCACTTCAATCAACGATGTCGGTGACGTCGTCGGCATCGCGTGCACTCCCACGGCATTTTCCGCAGTCCTATGGAGAGACAGCGTGCTGATCGACCTGGGGACCGTCGGGGCTGACCGATGCGCTGAAGCTTACGGCATTAATTCACACGGTCAGGTTGTCGGCGAATCGGGGGATTGCGGCGGCCCACTCCCTAACCACGGTTGGGTGTGGCAGGACAGCGGCCCTGTGGTTAACCTAAATAGTCTCATCGTTCCCAGCTCACCAATCCGCTTCGGTCATGCAGTTTTCATCAATGACCGTGGAGAGATCAGCGGCGACGGATACCTGCCCAATGGCGATGTTCATGCGATAGTGTTGATCCCGTGCGACGAGAATCATTCAGGCCTCGACGACTGCGACTACAACACTGTTGAAGTCGTGACCGAGTCACAAGTCGGGCCAGCGCTAATCACTCAAGCACCATCAGCGAGTCCAACAAAGTTGTCCCCGGCCGAAATGATGACTCGAGTTCAATCCTTAAGGGCCGGCCGCCATCGTGGTTTCGGAACGCCGCAAACTTTGCCACAGTAGTGTGGCGGAAAACGTGTGAATCGTGACCGAGCCTTACGAATGAATTCCTGCCAATGGACGCCGCCGGGGTTCACCTCAACTCCAATCGTGCAGTCCCAAGCAGCCGCGTTGAAGAAAGTAATATCAGCGCGGCTGCGCTGCGCGATGCAGATTACAGGATTAGTCGACCTGACCTCAAGGCCGCGTCTTCAGAAATTTTCCATCATCCACATGTTGCTGTTCAGATTCCAGCCGAGCATGGCCAGATGGCGGCCGTCCGGAGATGGAGTGCCGAAGGTGAGCAAGCCCCCTTCCTGTTTCCAGAGGACGTTCGCGTTCCCCAATAAATCCACGTGAAGGAGGACAGATGCATTTTGAGTTCGACTCGATACAAGAAGCCCTTTGCCGTTGCTGGTCCAACTCACAGCATCAAGGCTTTCCCAATCTTTTGCAGATATGGCCTTGCGCGGCAAACCAATAAGAGACAGCACGGAGATTTTGGCTTCGGACGCCTTGAGAATCGCAATATTGTTTCCATCAGGTGAGAGATCCCAGAAATAATTCCCGGTAGGATCGATTTCGAATTGAGCGAGTTCACGACCGCGTCCCTGAATTGGATCGAACGCGGTGAAGATGAGGTGATCGAGTGTTGGGCCTTGTTCGGCAACGACGCAAATAGTCCCGCGGTCCTTGGCGCAGGAGAGTGCCTTGTAAAACTCTGAGTTTGTGAGCAGTTGCGGTGACCACCTCGCTGCAAAGACAAACTCAGATGGCCCTCCCTCCATCGGACTCCGCATTACCTTCGCAGGGGCCAGAGCCTGGCCATTCTCTGGCGGATTCACGTAAAGGATCGACTTGCCATCGGGACTGACGCGAGCCTCCGCAATTGGTTCCCGCCCCGTGACAACAGGTGTTGCAGCATCTGCGTCATAGGACTGCCGAAATATTCCCGAATGACCTTCGCGATAGGACGAAAAGACAACCGCCTTGCTGTCGGCAGTCCAGCCCGAGGGTACATTCCAGTTCTCGGTTAAGGTAAGACGGCGAGGATTGGAGAGATGCATTGCCTGGGGATCGAGGTCTGCAACATGCACGCTCGTCTGGCCATCCCACTGCAAGAAGGCCAGCCGCTTTCCATCTGCCGTCACGCTCGCGGAAGCCACACAGGCACCAGCCCAATTTGTGACTCGCGTCGGCTTTTCCATGGGTTCGCCGGTGCGGGGATCTGGCCGAAATCCCCAGTAGTTGCATGTATTGGCGTTATGACCAGACTCCGAAATCGCATACAAAATGCGCCCATCCGGGAGCCAAAGGAAATCGTGTATATCCTGTCCGGCAACGGAAAGCACTGTCTTTGAAGAGCCACCGTTCAAGTCGCGCATTTCGATGGCGTCCGTGCCAATCTTGAGGTAAGCCAGCTGCCGTCCATCCGGTGACCATTGCACATATACAACGGCCGAATTTGCGTCCGTCTCCCAAAGCTTTCTTGCGTGCTCCCCATTTGGGCCCATTAGCCAAACCTCGCGAGGGCCGATTTTTTCCCAGTTCGTCATTATGGCGACCAAGGAGCCATCGGGAGAAATCGAACCGACGATGCCATCATCGCGTAATTTGTGGGGTACACCTTCCAGAAGGGAGACAGACCATATGCTCGATCGCACGCTGCCGGAATAGTCTTCTGGCGGCGGAATTAATTGAGCGAGGAATCGTGTGCCATCGGGGAACCACCGGACTATCTCCCAGTTGGCCTGTCGATCCTTGCAGGCCTCTTCCGGCTGGGGAATGGTGCGGGACTCGTCGGTGGCCAGAACCCTTATGTGCATACCCCGGGTGTCACTGAACGCCAAATACTTACCATCAGGTGAAAGAGCGCCGCTGCGCACTGGGTTCTCAATTGAATTCGTGGTGAGTTGCCTCAGCTTTATTTCCGGCGGAGCGGGTTTCGGCCTCCGAGCCTCACGGAAGAGAAGGCCACCGAACAGAGAAAGCGTCAGGATTAGGCCCGCGGCCCATTGCCATCGAATCCATCGAGAGTTCGTGTGCAAAGATTGCTCGAGACATTCGAGGTCCGCGTATATAGCGGAAGCGCTCTGATAGCGCCGATCCCGGTCCTTCTCCAGAGCTTTGTCTATGATTTCTTCTAGCTTTGGCGGAATCCCGGGGCTTAGTTTGCGCGCCGGAATCGGGCTGCCGTGGAAGATTGCAGAATGGACAGACTCTGCTGTGCCGCCAGCAAAAGCCTGCCTGCCTGTCGCCATTTCGTAGAGCACGAGACCAAGTGAGAAGAGGTCGGTTCGGGCATCTAGCTTTTCCCCACGAATCTGTTCCGGTGACATGTAGGAAGCTGTTCCCAAAGCTATACCGGTCCGCGTCAGGCTAAGACCGCCTTCCCCGGGGGGAAGTTTCGCGGCGCCGATGGAATCTGCGTCATGCGGGGAATCTGATTCCAATATTTTTGCTACACCGAAATCCAATATCTTAGCTTCGCCACGGTTCGTGATAAAGATGTTCGCAGGCTTGATGTCGCGATGTAGGATGCCTTTCTCATGGGCAGCGTTGAGTCCGCTTGCAATCTGGCGCGAGAGATCGAGGGTGGTTTTGTACGGAAGCGAAGTTTTCGGAACGCTTGATGGCGACCCTCTGGCGTCTGCTGCCGCGTTTTCAATCAGTTCTCGTAGTGTTTGCCCCTCCAAAAACTGCATCACGATAAAGGGTTGATCCTCATACTCTCCGAATTCGTAAACAGCACAAATGTTGGGATGATCGAGGGCTGAAGTCGCTCGCGCTTCGCGTTCGAAGCGTTCGAGAGCGACAGGATCTTCTTTCAGTTCATGGGGGAGAAACTTCAGAGCGACTCGACGGCCCAGCTTGATGTCTTCTGCCTTGTAGACCAGCCCCATACCACCGCCGCCGAGTACCTCAAGGACGCGGTAGTGAGAGACTCTCTTGCCAATCAGGTTTCCATCCAGAGGGACGGTCGGCCGACTTTCCAGTTGGGCTTCTGGATTAATTACATCGACGGGTTGCTCCAGGCACTTCTCCACCGGCACGATCAATCTATACCCGCGACGTGGCACGGTTTCGACGTATTTGGGCCTCTCTACTGAATCCCCGAGCGCCTGCCGCAACTTTTTTATGGCAGTGTGGATACTATGGTCGTATTCAACAACGGTGTCGTTCGGCCAGAGCTTTTTGCGAATCTCCTCATGTGTAACGAGGTCGCCGGAACTCGCCACCAGCATCTTCAGAATCAGAAGGGGCTGCTCTTGAAGAATGACCTTTCGTGTCCCTTTGCAAAGTTCGCCCGAGCGAAGGTCAAGCTTAAACGGCCCGAAGCGCACCTGACGCTGAGAAGACAATTCCATAAGGTTTACGTGGCAGGGAGTCTACTGCCCGGAGTGGGCTTTGTCCACGAAGGCGCTGCGAGGTGCTGCAAGGCCCCCTACCTTGCCCAACCTCTAAAGCGACATCGATCAACCACTTAGCCTTCTGGTTTCGAGTTCAGAGTTAAGTCAGTCCCAGTGCATTGCGCTTCAGCCAAGCGTCTTGCAGAGTCGGCTGGGACCGCATGTCAAGAACGCAACACAAAAGGAGATCCTATGTGGAATAACATTTTTGCGATTCGCATCCGAAAGCCCTCTGTGGGATTGGCATTGGCGCTGAGCTCGATCGCAGTGCTGGGGATGGGTAGCAGAACGGCGGCGCAAGTACAAAAGAGCCAGCACCATCATTACAAGTTCGTGGACATGGGGACGTTTGGCGGCCCGGCAAGTTACGTCAATTTTTTTCTGGGTACTCTGAACAATCGAGGTACGGTTGTGGGCAGCGCGGAGACCACAATTCCTCAACCCCCGACTACCAACGGTTTTCCATGTCCGCCTGGTAATGTCTATAAGGCGTTTGTTTGGCAGGACGGGATTGTTCATGATCTTGGCGCTCTTCCCGGCGGAAATTGCAGCAACACTACTGCGATCAATGCATTGGGTCTGATCGTTGGCACCTCCGAGACCGAAAAGGTGGATCCGCTCACGGGCTTTAACGAAATCCGGGCAGTGATCTGGAAGAACGGTCAGATACGAGATCTCGGAACATTCGGAGGAAATCAGAGCTCTGGATGGACAATCAACAATCGCGGACAAGTCGCCGGATTCGCGCTGAATGATACTCCGGATCCGTATTCAATGTTTGATCTTCCAATTCTCGGTTCGTCCGTCGGAACCCAGACAAGGGCATTCATTTGGCAATCCGGCAAGATGGAAGACCTCGGGACTCTCGGCGGACCTGATGCTCTCGGCTTCTATATTAATGAGAACGGTCAGGTGGCCGGGGTCTCGTACACCAACGCAAATCCCGAAAGTCTAACTGGAGTGCCAGAAGTGCACCCGTTCCTTTGGCATGAAGGCAAAATGAAGGATCTTGGCTCATTTGGGGGAGCTGGGATTCCATTCTTTACGACGAGCATCAATGGCATGAACAACCAAGGCCAAGTCATTGGCGCCTTGCCACTGCCAGGCGACCAAACGCTGGACCCGTTCATTTGGGATGGGACGAAACTGATTGACATGGCGACGCAGGGTACAGGCGGGAGCTTCTTTGATGCAAACGTGATCAATGACGTCGGAGTAGTTGCAGGTGGCGCAGTATTTCCTAACCGGCCGAACGATGCAGCCCTTTGGAAAGACGGCGTAGCTACGGATCTAGGATTCCTGGAAGGGGACTGCTACAGCGAGGCGTGGAGTATCAACAACCGCGGCCAGGTAGGCGGCGTTTCGGTTTCGTGCGACGGAAGCGTCTGGCGTGCGTTTCTCTGGGAAGATGGCTCGATGGTCGATCTGAATTCACTAATTCCAGTCGGATCGAGTCTTCAATTGGTTTACGTTGTCGGAATCAATGATCGCGGAGAGATCGCTGGCAACGGTGTGCTTCAAGGAGTTTCCACTGCTCCGCCGGATCAAGACACGATGTCTCGCGCGTTCGTGCTGATTCCTTGCGACGAACGACACCCAAACATCGAGGGCTGCGACTACGATCTGGTGGATGAAATACCCACCAACCAGATCCGAGCTGCCCAATCTACGCAAATGAGAGCCGGTAAAGCCAACGTAGTGACATCATTGCCGTCCCAAGTGATGGCGCAATTGCGCTCGCGCAGGGCAAGGCAACACCCCCGGTTCGGCTCTCCTCAACCTAAGTAACGGAAGGGCCAACAGACGCGCCGGAGAGGCAGGTTCCGGCGCGGCTGCGCTGCATTCGACAGAGTGGTTTCGTAGAAGAGGCATGGGGGAAGCTATTCAGACTGGACCTTTTGATTGCTCAAGGAAACCTTCCCGTCGAAGCGGAGCATGGAAACCGCGCACTACGCTACATTGTTGGGAGACGTCAATGTGTTCGTGACCGGTGGACTCACTTACTCCGGGCAATCTGCTACTACCCGAGGAAGTGCGCCTTCGAGTTCAGAGCTGTTCGATTCATCCAACCTCGTGGCCCACGCTAAAGGTACTTGGTACGGTACAGGGGACAGAAGTAGGCATGATCAAATCTAGGTATGACATTCCGCTCGAGGAAACGATGGCTTTTGAAACTGTCTATCCCAAAGAGTTGCAGCTTGATCTTTCTCAGAAAAAGGAAATTTGGGATGCAACAGGATCAATCTTCGCTTGGTTGTGGATGGGGAACTTGCCGGGGAGGCCTATGGCATCCCGCTTTACAGCTCTCATGAGCTTTCGAAACGCTTAGCTGATTTGGCCGATTGTGAGAAGAAAAGCGCGATCAAGCTATTCAAACACAGTCCTCCCGCGTTTTCAGAACCAGGGACTAAGAACAATTCTGAAGGCTCACTGGCTGGGGCTAGCCGCGGGTAAGGGCTTCGAGGTCGTTTACGGTTTCGCCCGTCCCGGAGGAAGTCAGGCGCTGAATGCTAAGTTTGGCGCGGTCTTCCGTTCTGGCTTTCCCAATTGGGATGGCTCAGGAGAGGAGTTCAGGCGCTACCGTCTCGCGCTAAAGTGAAGTTCCTGTTGCGCGCGAATTGGATACTGGAACTCACAGAAGCACGACACAAATCTTTCCCGAACACCGGAAATTCGCGCCACCCCCTCTGTCTTTCGTCCATGGGTCTATGTCGTTGGGTCGTGGTGATTCTTCTCCGCCGAACAAGCAGTAAGATCATGTAACAAAGGCTTAGTAGGGATAAGACCATCTAATACTAGAGAAAATCAACCCGAAAATATTCTTCAAATATTTTTGTTTTGCGAGCAACCTTTCTGGGAGATCGTGCGTTTAAGTATCTACGGGTGAGTCCTCATCACCTGAGGGAAAACTCCGAAAAGCCGCAACAGGGACGAGTTGCAGCGCTTCCGAATCCTGGAGGTTGCTTGTCATGTCGCGTCTCGATAAACCTGCTGATTTTTCCGCTTTGCTCGAAAAGTATGCTGATTCTCTGCTATTACCTCGCAGTGACTGGAACACAGATCGTGACCGAAGTAATTCTGGGCCTTCTCGCCATGACGTAATTCGTGAGCGGCTATCGACCCGCTTTCGGAGCACCTACCACGATCGCACTCGCAGTTATGCCCTTCGAGAGTCCGAAATCTTCGCGCTTGGAGACCTCGGAAAATTCCGCGTCATTTCTGCTGACGATTTGAGCCGCTTTGCGTATGACGGAAATAAAGAGCGTCTGGAACAGGACATCCAGAACCTCAAACAACAGGGTCTCATCTCGCAACGCGAAATCGAAGCCCGAAACAACGCCAAATTCCGCGTGTTGAGTTTGACTAAGGATGGCAAGCGGTTCTTGCGGCGGCAAAATCGCGTGCGAAAAAGTCAGGCTCTCTATGATGGCTTTGTGAAGCCCAAGGAACTGGCTCATGATTGCGAGCTCTACCGGCTTTATCAAAAAGTGGCCTCGGAAATCGAACGCAATGGAGGCACCGTCCGCCGCGTGGTACTGGATTACGAACTGAAAGAAGAACTCTATCGTGACCTGAACAAGATGGACCCGGCCAAAGGCCCAGATCAAGAGCGGGAACGCATCGCCAGTCGGCATGGACTAAAGGTCGTGCACGGAAGCATTCCGATTCCTGATCTCCGAATCGAGTACGAAACCGAGGCCCGCCACATCGAGCATATCGACCTGGAATTTGCCACGCGGGAATATCGCAGTCAGGGGATGGCTTCCAAGGCTCGCGCTGGTTTTCATATGTTCGCGCGGCACCAGGATATACCTCGATTGCGGCGCGTGCTCAATGAACAGGAACTCACCGCGAGGATTTTCGCACTGTGAATATCCATCGCATGTACACCATCGCTCTCGGCTCGTTTGGTTACACAGAGGACGAGGCTCGTTTTCTCTATCTTGTATCCACGCATTCCGGCTACTTCACCTGCCAGCAGTTTGTCCGCTTCATCCACGCCAAACCAGGAAAACGCAGCCTGACTTTCGTTCGCAAACTGCTCGAGAAGGGTCACGCCACGGCGCGTCCGTGCCTGCGTAATGGGCAGGTCTACCATCTTTTCTCCCGCGGTCTCTATGAAGCTATCGGCAAGAATAACGTCCGCTTTCGCCGCAAACACTCCCTCGAATACATCCGTACCCGGCTTGCCGCGCTCGATTTCACTCTCGGAAAACTCGATTACACCTTCTTTGAAACCGAGCAGGAGAAGGTCCGCTTCTTCACCGAGCAACTCGGAATCGACAAGAAGTATCTTCCCGCCAAGCGCTATGCCGGAGCGATCCAGGAGCGGTTCACGGATCGCTATTTCGTCGACAAGTTCCCGATGTTTCTTCTCCCCAAGGCCTCCCCGCCTGTGGTCTCCTTCTCTTTCGTCGATCCTGGCCTTGAGAGTCTCGACAGTTTCCACACCCATCTGCAGGCCTATTTCCCCCTTTTCTGCCAACTGCCAAGCGTGAGATTTCACTACGTTGCGACACGGGATACCTATCAGGAACGCGCAAAGCAGACGTTCCTGAGACTCTTCGATCGTCATTGGAATCCCGATGGGCCTGGGGGACTGGTGGATTATTTCTGCCTGCAAAAGAAGGAAGACTCAGGGAAGCTCCACGAGCTATCGAAGGCGGATCTGGTCGCTCTCCAGGAAGGAAAAGCCAAGTTCAATCGCAGGGAGATCACGAATCTCTACCAGCGATGGCGCGTCGAGCAGGTGCACTTCGACCAGGTTCGGAAGGAATACGAGTCTCTCCGAAGACCGGAGACGGTGGCGTTTATTTTCACTCCTGTGAACGGCCAGGTGGGCCTTTTCGAGCGGCATCCGATCAGTTTGGTGAAAACTCCCTGGAAAAGTGCGCGCAAGGAACCTTTCACTGGAGATTTCACCGCGAACGTCACCGAGGCAGAGCCGTAAACAGAAAAAGAAAGAGCCAGATGGAGGAGAGAGAGAGCAAGAAGCGGACGCGGCCAAAACACGCAGAGAGGCGGGAGCGACCCCACCAGTCCGCGAAGTCGCGGCCCGGTCCCTGCGGGCTTCGGGGGTCACTCCCGCCTCCTGCCGCTGGAAATCGCGCACGTGTTTTGGCCGCGGAAAAGTCTCTGTCAGACAGATTGCATGCAGCAATGCATGCAGCAATGCATGCAGGCCGTCAACAAGGTTGTATGTTGAAAGGAGGAAGATCGTTGCCAGTTCTGAAAGCACCACCGAAGAAACCAAAGACTGCAAGTCTGCAACTTCGCATTGAGGAAGAGGTTCGGCAGAAACTCGATCACTATGCCGAATTCATCGACGCATCACCGTCATACGTCGTGACGGAAGCCTTGAAACTACTCTTCAAACGCGATGAAGACTTCAAGCATTGGTCAGCCCAACACACAAACCACAACAACAAGCATGAAGCAAAAGGAGGAAAGTCCCTGTTTGAGACTGTCAAGCTAGCATGAAGCCCCGCGATCTCCAATTCGATCTGCGCAAGAACCCAGACTCGTCAAGAGTGCATGGCTTGCGCCTGGCAGTGAATTCGTCAGTCGAAGACCAGCCTAGAGGCTTAGGGAACGCACAAGCTGAAGTGCAGCCACCATCCGAGCCGCACATCGTGGAAACATTCCAGTTCCCACCTTCAGACAAAGCAAACGAGGCCACAGTTGTGGATAGAAGGGATTCGAATCGTCTGCTGACAGTTGAAGATGTGGCGAACTTGCTTCACGTCCCCGTCTCCTGGGTGTACGGGCGCATGCGCAAAAGATCGTTGGAGAGACTTCCGGCTTACCGCCTCGGCAAATATTGGCGCTTCCGCGAAGACGAAATCCACGCCTGGGTCAAACGCCAGAGCCGAGGCCATCATGTTGCTTGACACTCGCGTTACACTCGGAAGTGACATAGGAAAAGGCGGACGAGCCAACCTCAGAATAGAGAGGAAAAGAATGGCTCGTTGCCAACATCAGAACGGTTGTTTATTTGTTCGCGGTAAGCGTCGGAAGATGTGGATTGCACGGTGGAGGGAAGACGTGATTCTCGCTGATGGATCGACTAGCCGAGTGATGCGCTCGGTTGTGCTCGGCCCAATTAGCGAGATTGCAGGTCGCCGTGAAGCCCGCAGACTCTTGGATGCTCACCTCAGCCCCATTAACCAAGGGCGGTATCGCCCGGAAGCAACCATGTTGTTCTCGAAGTTTCTTTCAGAATGCTTCGAGCCGGGAGTACTGCCGACGCTCAAGTTCGCAACCCAGGAGATCTATTCCTTTCTTTTGAGGAAGCACTTGACCCCGCGGTTTGGTGATCAACGCCTTTGCGACATTTCCAGAGTTGAGATCCAGCACTACCTTCTGGAAAAACTCAAACAGGGGTTTGCATGGGAGACTACCAACCATCTCCGAAATCTGATGAGTAAGGTGCTAGGAACCGCTGTCCATTGGAACTACTTGGCAGACAACGTCGTTCGTGGCGTGAAAATGCCGGAGCGATCGTTGAAACGCCCGCATCAGTTTCTTAGCCTAGATGAAGTCAAGCGTCTCATCACTGCCTGCAATGAACCGACCCGCACCATCGTTCTGCTTGCCACCATGACGGGGTTGCGGATCGGTGAAATTCTGGCGTTGCGATGGAAACGCATAGACTTCATCGGGGAGACGTTGGTGGTCGCGGAGACCTGTTTCATGGGGCATTTCGGTACGCCGAAAACCCGTGCAAGCAGGCGGGAAGTTCCGCTTTCGCCGGCAGTCGCACAGGCATTGAAGGCTCATTACTCTCGGTCGGCAAGTCGTTCGCCTGAGGGGCTAGTTTTTGCGACCCGCAGCGGTGGCCCTTTGGTGTCGAACAATTTGCGGAAAAGGGGACTGCAATCCGCGTGTGTACGAGCAGGACTGCCGAGAATCACTTGGCATACCCTTCGCCACACGCACGGGACGCTCTTGCACATTCAAGGAACACCATTGAAAGTTGCACAGGCGCAGCTCGGGCATTCTCACATGGCCACAACACTCGAAGTCTATACACACGCCAGTGTGATTGCCCAACGCGAGGCGGTGAATCTCCTTGAGAGTCAATTGTTCCCAAGTGTTCCCAAAAACGCAGATGAGAGTAGAAAAACAGCAGAGGTCGCTTCGCCAACTAACTGATTTTCCAAAAGTAAGTGGTGGGCAGTGCAGGGCTCGAACCTGCGACCTCCTGCTTGTAAGGCAGGCGCTCTAACCAACTGAGCTAACCGCCCACCGCGTGTAACTAACTCATTGTACGACTGTTGTTGTTGCCGTAGCAACCGGCAACTGTGCGGCCTCATTGTCTGGTGTGTCCAATTTTGTGCCCACCCAGCCATGAAATGGCGTCCAGCACAGTATCCTCGGACGGGTGAACGTAGCGCGACGAGATGCCGATGGAACTGTGCCCAGCGATCCGTGCCAGAGTCCAAACGTCGCAGCCAGACCGCCCTAAACGCGTCAAAAACGTGTGCCTCAGAGAATACAACACAAATGGTCGCACCGGCTTCTCGTTCCGCTTTGCAGGCTTTGCAGACTGTTCCGCAATTGTCTCAAACGCCCTGGCGTGCTGCTTGCGCAAGCTGGACGGCTCAATGTGACCGCTGTGCGTCGGCGCAGTCCATACCCAGCCCTCCTCCGGCTTGTCAGCCGTGTCCCAGTGAGACTCAAGCGTTCTGCGGACGCGCGGCGTCATCGGAATAAGGGTGGTCAAGGCGATAAAAGGAGAAGTCAAGAAAAAACACACTCCTGTCGGCCGGAAGTTTTCTTGCTTCGCAGCCCACGTGAATGAGCAGGATCTGTTCTGACTTTCCGTTAGGTTCTCGGTTGCTGGGCGCGGTGGCCCAGCAGTTGGGTTTTTCTCTACCCGTGGTTTTCATCGCTTGTTTGCGACGAGCCGGTCCGTTCCGAAATCAGCACTCGCAAGAGTTAGTGGCTTAGTGAACGAAAGCAGTCACAGGAGGTTTCTCCACGCCACAGAGCGGCAGTCTTCCCGCCTTCGCCCGATCCAACCCATATTTGCGCATGCGATAATTCAGCGCGTCCCGCGTAACCCCTAAGTACCGTGCGGCGCGAGACCGATTCCAATTGCTTTTTTTAAGAGCTTCTTTAAACAGTTCTTTCTCGATTTCACAGAGACTGACTCCCTTAGCAGGCAAAACGAGACCGATCCGCTCGAGTGGCGTGGCACCTTCGCTCTGGAGGCACGTGGGTAGATCTTTTAGCCCGACTTCCGTTCCCGGGGTGAGCACCACGATGCGTTCGATTGCGTTCTCAAGTTCTCGAATGTTGCCCGGCCACGGGTACTCCGCGAATCGGTCGAGGACTGAGGCTGATAACCTGAGACTGTCGCGTTGGTGCCTCGTGCAACTTCTCCGGAAGAAGTAATGCGTTAACTCCGGGATGTCTTCTACGCGTTCACGGAGATTTGGCAACTGCAAAGGAATTACGTTGAGCCGATGATAAAGGTCTTCTCGGAACTTTCCTTTCTTCACTAGGAGCGGCAGACTGCGATTTGTTGCGGCGATGATACGAATATCCAGCTTCGTGGGGGTTGCGGCGCCAATCCTTTCAATTTCGCCCTCTTGTATCAACCGCAGCAGCTTGACTTGCAAGGCGAGAGGCATTTCTCCGATTTCATCGAGGAACAACGTGCCGAGGTTTGCCGCTTCTGCTTTGCCTGTGCGGTTCCGCACGGCCCCCGTAAAGGCTCCTTGCAGGTGACCGAACAGTTCGGATTCAAAAAGATCTTTAGGAATTGCGCCGCAGTTAAGCGTGACAAAAGCCTTGTCCGCGCGATTGCTGTTGGCGTGAATACCACGAGCAAGAAGTTCCTTGCCCGTGCCGGTCTCTCCTTGGATCAAGACTGTGCAGTTCGTTCGAGCAGCTCTGCGGGCTAACTCCAATACCTGCACCAGAGGCGAAGAGTGCCCTACCATCCCTTGGAACGCACCCTTCGCCTCCGAGCCGTAGTGAGCACGGCGCACGTCGCCGTTGCGATCGGCTGCATATAAGGCATCTTCGCGGGTGTTTTCGGTCTTGGGGCATGGATAATCCGCAATTACCGGCCCCTTGCAAATCAGCTCCAGTGGTTCATGCACATCGCCAGCGATCAGAGTTTTCTTCATCACCGTTCCGCCTCCGTTTTAAAACAGGAGCCAGCTCGCTCGCGGAGAGACAGCTTTCATCATCTCCGGTTGTGACGGCTGTACAGAACAAACGTGCTGGCAATGTAGGGGCCAAACCTTAGTCGCCCATCGCGAAGCGTACGTGCTTGATTGACCATGAGATACAGGGACGTGAGGGCGCTCGGCTCCCCAGCAGGGCTAGACGATGCTGTCCATAGCGTGGCACCACTGCCCATTTTCCGGCAGATCAAACGAATCGGAGCTGAGTGCGCCAAGCTGGTCACGTCGCGTATGGATGGAGGCTCTATGGCTCTGGCCGTAGGGAAGAATGACTTGTGGGACCCAACTCAGGCCATGACCAGCAGGCCGCACAGGGAGAGAGAACTCAGCGAACCATGGCCGCAGGCACAGGCAGGCTCAATGCTTTAGCATACTCCGAAGCAAACAGTTCACTATCCGGATACTGCTCGATCAATTCCCGCAATAACTTTTGCGCGAGGGCAGTCTGATTTTCTCGGCACGCGGCAAGGGCAAGGATGATTTTGGCGAACGGGCGCAGATAGCGACCGTTCTCCGCAGCCCTGGCGACTTGCTCCATGCCGATGTTTTTGTCGCCGTGAATTCCATCGAACCGGAGCACGAAGCGGGAACCAGCGCTCTGCGATCCGATAATGTAGTTGGCTATGCCAAGGGCTATGTAGGCATCGGTCGCGTCCGGATACTTTGCCAGTAAACACTCGGCATATTTGTTAGCTTCCTTCATGCGCTTCAAGCCGTTCATATGTTTTTTCTGCAGAATCGATTCGGCGTCTGATTCCATTCCGGCAGCCAGCGTCAGGGCAAACAGAGCTTCTCCATCGTTGGGGTTTGCTTTCTGGCGCGCCTTGGCGAGTTCGCGGGCGCGAGTTAGGGCTTCGCCAAACTGGCTCATACGCTCCGGGTTCGGCCTGCCGTCAATCCCGTGCAGAAATTTCTTTTCGTTCAGGAAAAAATCGCTTGTCAAGACACCTTGGAGGTACAGCTCCTCGAAAAGATACGTCGCGGCCACGGCCACCTCACCAAACGGATCCTCCAGATTGCGGGACTCCCAGCTTGCGAAAGTTTGGCGGGCTTCGGCAAACTTCTGCTCGTATAGGAGATCGAATCCAGCGCTAAGCTCCGGCACGGTTGTGAAGGCTGGCGAGTCGCCGCCCGGCACCCTCGCAACACTGATGACTGGGCTCAAGAGCAGCAACAGAATGAGAAAACCGGAGCAACGCGACATTTGTTTTTACCTTTCCCTTGGCAGTGTGCGCCTGGTCGCTGTTATCGGCGCCTAATGCCACATTGCATGAGCCGATCATGAATGGTGGCAACCTCTTCGCCAATTACTGAGGGCGCGAGCACGGGATGCCTTCTGAACCGGAACGCATTGACTTGCCGCCTTCGCTTGATCCAACCCTCTTTGCGAATGCGATAACTAAGCGCGTTCGTTCGTTGTTACGCCTGCTATAGATTGAGCGTTTGGCGCATTTTGTCGTGCGGTCAGCCGGTCAGTAAGGGAACAGCGGGCGATTAGCAGAAGGAATCAAAGTGCACACCACAGTGACACTCAAATCTGTCTAATCCACCTGCTCCCTTTTTGACGTTATCTTCCGCAACACAAACTCCTGAAGAACGTTGATGACAGCGGTGGTTCCCATAGCAATACCAGCATTCTCGAACGTCAGCCTGGCACCATGACGGTCTCTTTCCGGTAAATATAAATTCGATAGTCCGCTCGCAGCGAGATCCCCGAAGACCGAAGAATAGTTTGGCTGCCAGCTTTGATTGTCACCCTTGCAAATGACGACACGGGACACCGCGTAGAGGAAACGTGAACGCTTCGTGCCCGTCCCCTTGTAGAAATATCGAGGATCTTGTTTCAGGATCGATGGCAGGACCGCTCCTCCAATGAATAAACCAGAGGCAAAATTGGTGTACGAAGCGCCATAACGTTTGGCATACGCTTTCCAGCCCTGGCCATATCCGCTGAAGCGGTCCGAAGCCTGATCCACGCCGGCAATAACACTCACGGCGCTGACACTGACTGGGTCCGTCGAAGCTTTCAAAGCCACCTGGAATTTTTGCTTAGGTGTCAGAGGCGCTGCATTGCCAGCGTAGGTGACATAAAAGTTGGGAACGATGCCGAACACCCGTTGCGTTATCTCGTCTTTGAACTGCTCTTGCGCGATTTCGTCCGGCGGAGGCGTCACGCGAACTTCGGTGATTTGCGTGGCCAACGATAGCTTAACCTCAGGAAAAACGCAGTTTTCACCCTGGACCATGGTGCCTGGTATCTCTACCGTAGCGAATCCTTCCGCGATAATTCTCAGTTGAAGCGAACCGGGCGAGACATGCGTAAAAGTGAACCGTCCATCATCATCTGACTGCATTTCGTCGAGCACGATTTCCCGATCGCGCATTAATACTACGTCGGCCCCGGAGACGCCTTTGCCCACTGGATCGATGACCCTGCCCACGACAATTCCGTCCGGCTGTTCGGCCTTCGCGGCATCTCTCGATGCCCCAGCTGCCTTGGACAAATTGAACTCTCCCTGCGTTTGCGCGGGCGAGCCGAGCGCCAAAGCTCCTAGTTCGATGAAAACCAAAAAAAACGCGGCCGTGATTAAGCCCGATTTCGGCTCAGGCTTTAACTTAGGGTACAAACTCCTTTCCGGAATGTTTTCCCTCGTCTTGATCGTGCTTATGCTCATCGTGCTGCAATTGCTCCCGCGAGTAGAGATGCATGTGGTGTGCCGTTGAGCAAGACAAGGCCACTGCAAGCAAATACATGAATCCAAGAAACTTGAGGAACTTCCTGTAATGTGCGGAACGAACAGGCCACGGTCAGAGCCGGGCACATTTGACCCTATTCGGGCACTCGCGACGGCGCACCAAGAATGCGCCGCAAAAATTAGCGAACTAGTGTGAGAGGCTTCGTCCCGCGTTAGGAAAGGCCAAGCGTTGTGACGGGATCCGAATCAGCGGGACTGGAATCTAAACTGATCGGAGATACTAATCAAACGCGAGCGAGCATCAACCTCGAGATAGAGTAGGTCATGGCGCTGGAAATCCGGCAAACATTCGAGATTTTTGTACCTGGCGGCTCTCTGCAGCGCAGAGTTGCCTACAGCCTCGTCATTGTGCGATTGATCCTTGTCCCGGTCATATTGTTGGCCGTGTATTACCTGTTCGCTATGGATCGGATCGTGGATCGCATCGTCAGCGTCGACGCACCCGCGACAACTATGTCGGAACAAGCGTCGGTGGAAATCCTCGAAGCCCGACGGGCCGAACGAAACTACTTCTTACTTCGCGACCCTGCTTACCTTGAAGCAAACCGCACCTCGATTGCGAAGACGGATGCAACGCTCATTGGGATTCAAAATCTAATGCCGTCCGAGCAGTCCGACGCCCAAAAAGCTTTGGATGAACTGCATCTATACCAACAGCGCTTTGAGTTAGCGGTTTCGATGTTGGGGGCACCAGGGCGATCCCCCAGTGACCGCATTCAGGCCGTAATCCGCAGTTATGAAAAGGATTTGAACGGACTACTCACGCAGACGAGGTCCAGGAAGCGTGCGCAGCTCGTTGACGAGTTACGCAGACGCGTCGATTCCTTCGACGTTCAAATATTGAAAACAGTGCAAGAGCAGGACCCCGAATTGCGACAAGCCACGATAGATCTTGAGAACTCGAGCCAGGAGATCCTGCGACGGACTGCGGAGTTGGAATCCCGGAGCTGGAAACATGTCGAACAGGATCGTCGACAAGCGCGTCATCTGATCAAGCAAGCGGAATGGGCGCTCACCGTTGTTTCGGTTCTCACCTTTTTCTTGAGCGTGTGGATTAGTTTCGTTTTGCCTCGTCAAGTAGTGAAACCGTTATTGAACCTGAAACAAGCGGTTGATCGAGCTGCCGCAGGTGATTTCGCGATCGATTTCGACATCCAAGGAAAGGGAGAGGTAGCCCAACTCGCGAGCAGTGTGCGAAATCTGATCGAGCGCATGCATCAAAAGGTGTGAGCGGTTCCAGTCAGGCAACTTGTGCTTCCCTAATTGGACTCTTTGAGCAACGCGGCATTTATCTGCACTTTCCGTTATCAGTGTGTGGTTGGTCGCGGAACCGTTAGCTACGCGCCAGCCACATGCCATAGCGCACGGAGTCAGCGAAGCTGAATCCCTTTACGTACCGCAGCACGCGATACCACCGGCCCCAAGTACGAACGAATGTGAGAATCATTGACATAACGCCTCCCGAGAACTGAAATCTTCCCAAACTCCTGAGTTGCGATTCTGCATGTTGACGGGCAATGTGGTGCAAACCACGCCTACAGAAGTTGTTGCGCGGAATGGTCAGCGCGACTGATGCTCAGCTTTTGCATCTTGTTTTGGAGTGTTGTTCGTTTCAATCCAAGGCGCTCGGCTGCTCCGCCCCTGCCGGCGATCCTTCCCGAAGCGGCCTTCAGCGCATCCATGATCACGTTGCGCTCTGCCTGTTCGAACGTGGGGATAGGAGTGCTCTCGGGCGACTCGGACGCTATGAACTCCCCCGTTGGTATTTTCAGTTCTTCGCCCAGTGAGAGAACGACGGCGCGTTCAATGAAGTTCGCTAGTTCCCGCACATTCCCTCTCCAAGGACGATTCGTTAATGCCTCCATGGTGCGCGGAGGAATCGTCTTGATCTGCCTTCCCATCTGTCGGGATAGGTTCGACACGAAGTAGTTCACGAGCAGCGGTATATCCTCGCGCCGCTCCCGAAGTGGCGGGATCGCAACCGGGAACACGTTGAGGCGGTAGAACAGATCCTCTCGGAATTTTGCCTCGCGAATCATCTCGGGAAGGTTGCGGTGAGTCGCGGCAATCATCCGCACATTGACATGAATCGTGTGGGTGCTTCCCAGCCGTTCAAACTCCTGTTCCTGCACCGCGCGCAACAATTTTGGCTGCAATTCCAGGGGGATGTCTCCGATCTCGTCCAGAAAGAGCGAGCCCCCATCCGCGAGTTCGAATCTTCCTTTTTTCTGCATCAGGGCGCCGGTGAACGCCCCTCGTTCGTGTCCGAACAGTTCGCTCTCTAATAGACCCGAGGGAATAGCCGCGCAGTTAATACGCACGAGCGTGCGCTTGCGCCGACAGCTGAGGTTGTGAATGGCTCGAGCAATCAATTCCTTGCCGGTGCCTGTCTCCCCGTAAAGCAGGACCGTGGCATCGGTCGGCGCAACGATTGCTATGTGTTCGAGTACTTTCTGCAGAGCCGGGCTCTTGCCAACAATGTCTTCGAAGATGTACTCAGGGCTGACTTGTGGTTCGAACCGATCGGATTCGAGCCCACTCAGTTCGGGGAAGCTCGTTCCTACGAAGTCTCCGGGGTTTGTGAAAGGTATGCTCGCGCAAGCCATACTGTCCTCCCAACCTTAGAATGCATCAGGATGTTTCTGATGATGGGAGAAGTCTGCGACGAGTTAGTTTTGGTTACAAGTCAGATTGGGCGGTTGTGGTCTGGGAATATAGTGGGGGCTCCTGCTTGTACTTCCTGGAGAGGAAAGTTGCATACTTTTGGGGATTGAACGGTACTCTTTTGGGGATTCAACTTGCACTTAGGGGGGATTGGACGCCTAGTGTCGCGGGTCTTGGAGGTGCTTTCTTCCGTAAAGTTTGGCATCAATCGACCACATTCCGGGCCCGATCATTGCCACCGTGCCGCCCAGGCCAGCGAGCATGATTGGGGTTAGCGAAGGCCCGGACCATGCCAAGAATATCCAGACCTCTACGATAGCAATCGTAATTCCGGCGAGTGGCGTCCAAAGGCCGAGAAGCAGAAATAGTCCGGCGACAGCCGCAATCACATAACCGACGCTCAGCCCCAATCTAGCGGTTTCAAGGAAATGTGTGATCCCGAAACAGAGCAGAACCATACTTGTCAGTACGCGCTGAAGCAAAAGACCAGCGCCAGGCCAGCCATCGGCGAATGTGGAAAAGAGACGCTGCACACAGAGCCTTCCATTACTCGTCTGATACTATTTGGACTTTGGAAGCGACCGAAAGGGTAAAAAGTAGGATTTATAAGCCCGACTTCTGGCGCGCCTCGAGCTCGATGATCCCGCGCTGTAGCGCGATGGTAACGGCATGTGCCCGATCATTGGCGCCCAACTTTGAAAGAATGCTGGAGATGTGGTTCTTGACCGTCGTTTCTCCGATGCAGAGCTTGTCCGCGATTTGCTTGTTCGCATTGCCTGCGCCAATCAAGCGAAGCACATCAATTTCGCGGGAAGTCAGCTCGTCGTCGGCAGCGTGTTCAGCCAGCTCCGCCGCAATCTCGGGCGGTATTCGCTTGCGCCCGGCATGGACAGTACGGATGGCATCCAACAGCTCTGTGCGCACGTTTCCTTTCAGTAGATATCCCCGCGCACCTGCTTTAATCGCGTGTAGGACCTGTACGTCACCGGCATAGGTCGAAAACACCAGAATCTTGGCATCAGGGAATTCGCTTCTAATGCGGCCGATCGCTTCCGTACCATTCACATTCGGCATTTGCAGATCCATCAGGGTCACATCGGGCCGGTGACGTCGAAATTGTGCGATGGCCTCCTCCCCGTCGGAAGCCTCCGCTACCACTTCCATATCCGGCTGACCGTCGATTATGGTTGCGATGCCCTGACGCAAGAGAGGATGATCGTCAACCGTCATGATCCGAATCGTATTAGGACCGGCGCTCATAAATCCTCGTTTTCCGGAACAGCTTAAATCTACCGCCATCGCCGGATTTTTCATAGGCGACAGCGCCTGGAACTGTCAATCGAGCTTCTGTCCCGGCACCTGCTTCGCTCCAGACATCCAATCGGGCTCCAATTCCCTCTGCGCGCTCATACAAACCACGCAGGCCCCAATGACCGGCGCGACCGCGATCTTGCAGCACTTGGGGATCGATCCCTTTCCCGTCATCTCGTACGATTAACACAAAAGCGTCGTCGTAGCGTAGTTCCGCCTCAATGCTCCGGGCATGTGCGTGGCGGTACGCATTTCGCAGCAACTCTCGTGCGATCCGATAGATCTCTTCCCTGATCATCGCCTGCTTCGCTCGTCGGGTGCCCTCTACAATTACCCGCAGAGTCGGGGCACTGTCTCCCCCATTTTGTGAGGATGCCAGTTCGCGCCCGGTTGCCAGCAGCGTCTGTTCAAGGTTGCTTTCCTGGGATGACCCCGAACGTAGTTCCTGAATGGCGCTACGACCTTCCGCGATTGCTTGATCTGCCGAAATCAGCGCGCTTTCCAGAACTTCGTATGCTTTCTCGGGACGGTTCGGGAGCTGATTGAGAGCCCCCTGAAAACGAAACACCAACCCTTGAAAACTTTGCAGCAGCGTGTCGTGCAGATCGCGGGCGATGCGCGTTCGCTCGCCGACGCGCTCTTCCAGGCGCATATTGAACTGCCGCGCCAGTTGCCTTAGCCGCAGTTGATAGAGTGCCCACAGCAATGCCACAAAAGCGGCCACGCACAACACGCGGAACCAGTTGGTCTGGTACCAGGCCGGCGGAATCACGAAGTCTAGCGCTGCGCCTTCCTCGTTCCACACCCCGCTGTTGTTGCAGGCGATGACCCGGAACCTGTAGCTACGCGGAGCAAGATTCGTATAAATCGCCTGCCGGCGAACGTCAGCATCCTGCCAATCGGCATCGTAGCCATCGAGCTTGTATTTGAACCGGACCTTCTCCGGAGCGACGAAGCTGAGACCTGTATAATCGATCTCCAGGCTGCGCGTCAGTGCGGGAACTGGGACTTTCCTGGCTTCGCCGTGCGACAGATTTTGCCAGTGAATCTCGCCATCTCCTTTGACCTGTTCGATTTCCACGGCTGGGGGCAGAGGGTTCGAGGGCAGGTGATGCGGATCAACGACCATAACGCCGTCAACTGGCGTGAACCACAATTTCCCATCCGCCGTCTTTGTGGCGCGGGGACCGAAGTTGTACACGCCGGCATGGCTCAGTACGCCGTCGGAAGCATCATAGACCGTTGCCTGGACTCTCTGCGCCGCATTGGCTACCCACCCTTCTAAGTCGCCCCTTCCAATGCGCACAACGCCGCATGCCATGTGTACCCAGAACGCGTGGGTATCATCTTCCAGAACATCCTGGGCGCCATCGCACGGCAACCCGTTCTTGCTGGTCAGCGTGATCGCGTGGCCATTGAAGATCAAGCTCAGCCCACCATCGGTAGCCGCCCAGAGCCGTCCGCTGTTATCAAATTGCAATGAATTGACCCGTCCTCCGCCCAGCCCTTCCCGTGTGCCATACGAAGCACGGACGTGGCCATCCCGAAAATGAATCACGCCGCCGCCCCAAGACCCGACCCACACGCCCCCCTCGGTGGGATCTGCGGCCAAAGGATTGGCAAGCGCACCCCCGATTCCCAGCCTAGTCCAGGGAATCTGCTCGGCCAGTTTTCCTTCATCCAGCCGGACAAGGCCCCGGTCGCCTTGGGCGGTCCAGAGATTTCCCGCCGTGTCTTCGACAAGAGGGTTCTGGGGTGCAAACGGTAGGCCCGCTACGCGAGAGACCTTGCCGTTTTCGAAATAGGCGAGCCCGCCAGCAGTCGAAAGCCAGATCCGCCCTTTACGGTCCTGGAACAGCGAAATGATGAAGTTCTCAGGCAAGCCTTTAGAGATCACCTCACGGACTCTTCCACCCAAAGAAGTTCTGGAATTCTGGCGTGCTCTCACCGTTGCCTTGCGGTAGACGGTTACGCGTCCGTCTTTCCACCTGTTCAGGCCGTCCGACGTGCCGAGCCAAACACTGCCATCCCGTGCTGCCAATACGCATAGAACGACGCGGCTGGACAATCCCTGGGCGGTACTGATCGTTGGTATCGTGTTTTCGCGAAAACGATCTATTCCCCTGTTTGTTGTTACCCAGATACTGCCCTCACGATCCTCGAACATACCTTCAATTGAATTGCTCGTGAGCCCGTCCCGGTCCGTGAAGAAGTCCATCCTTCCCTGGTGCACATGCGCAAGGCCGACATCGGTCGATGAGATCCACAGACTTCCATCGCGGTCCCGCAACAATGTCGTGTTCTTGAATGGCGGCGGGGGAGATGGAAATGGGAATGGCTCAGTCTTGCCATTCACGAACTGCACGATGTCGCGATACCCGGCTATTATCAGTCCACTATGTTCCCCATCGATTATAGAATTCCGGCTGAAGACCAGGGTTGGACTACCCAGCAACCCCGCGCGAAATGGATACCGCACCGCAGGAGCAGGCTTCCATCGCCATACTCCATTCGCCGCTCCCAGCCAGAAATTCCCTCGGCTGTCCTCGTGAATCTGGGTAACTCCGAATCCGAAAATGCCATCACTTCCAATGCATTGAACGTTGCCTGCTTTGATCGCACACAGCCTTCCTGGTTCCCAGAAAGCGTGCTCCCATCTAAGACCCGCGGCCCACACAACCCCCTCGTGATCCTCTGCGAGGGTAGGTACGTCGTACCCGTCGAGTTGCGGATAATGGGTAAGCTTGCCATCTTTCCAGCTTGCAAGACCCTTGTCGGTACCGATCCAAAGCGTTCCATCGCGGGAGACGCGCAGGTCGCGTATTTCCCTGCCTGGCAAATGCTCGCCCGCCGGCGGCTGCCAGAGAACGCTGCGAACGCCATCAAACCGACGCAATCCGGTTTCGGTTGCGAGCCAGAGATATCCATCCTTTGTCTGAACGATCGTGTGCGTCGTGTCATTGGCAACGCCTCCGCCGATTTTCCACGAATTATGCGCGTACTGGCTGATGTCCAGCGATGGATCGAGCGAGAAGGCACAACGGGCTAAGAGGAGGACCAGGGCTGCGACGATAAAGAAGTGGCGAGTGGCGAGTAGTGAGAAAGAACCCGTGAAGCGTGTAGAGTGATCAGAGGCGAGTGGCGAGAGAGTTGCCGAGCGCATAGTGTGCTCATGGACGCAACAACATTCTACTCCGTGCTGGGTGCTCGACGACACATGAAAACTCTCGCACGAAAAGGTGTCCTCAAAACGCCAGCTTCAGGGTCAACTGAATCGACCTGGGCCCTCGGACCTGATACGGCGAAACTGGCGCTGAAACGTCAGGTCCACCTGCGTCACCACCACGCCCGGCGTGAGGATGATCAGCGTTTGGAAGCTGCGTCCATTTAGCGGCATATTCTCCACGAAGGTCTGATCCACCACTGTGCTGACCGTGGCCGAGGTGGTATTCAGCAGTGGCGCACCCGCTTGCACGGTGATGCTATCCGAGACGGAACCAACGGCCATTTCGAAATCGATCGCCAGCCCATCCTGGACGTGCAGGATCACGTCCGGCCGGATGAGCTTCTTGAATCCGGACTTTTCCACTCCGAGGCGGTACGTTCCCGGCGGCAGATTTGCCAGCGCGTATTCGCCCGCGCCATTGGTCGCCGTTTCATTGCGGAAATTCGTGCCGACGTCGGCCGCAGCGACCCTCGCGTCCGGAACCGTCGCCTTCGACGGATCTGTCACCCGGCCAGTGATCGAAGCATTTGTGGTTTGCGCCCACAGCGCGCAGGTATACAGAGACCCGAGGAGAACCAGCAGGAAAGCGGGGACTTTGTACATCATGCTGACCTGGAAACCGCGCGTTGCGCATCATCCTGCCACTTTAATCTCGTTTCTGCAACCATCACCGACCTCTGAGACCTCTGATCTGCCAGCGGACCGTCACTACTGCCGAAAAGCATGTGGCCCTCTGAAGTCACAGCAACGGATTGAGGGCTGCATCCTCACGGATTGCTGCCACTTACGGTTGTCTTCGTATTTGGTTCCTGTCGTGCTGTTCTACAACCGGAGTGAGGTGTGGAACTCGTGAAATCGTCTCGACCGCTGGCTGTAATTCTCGGCCATTCACTCTGCACCAAGAGAACGGCCAAGATATGCTTTGGCCTTATTGCAGCAGTCTTCCTTCTCCGGTTTTACTACGTCCGGGAACTGGTCTTCATGGAAGCGGTCGTGGCGTTCGGGTTCGTGGTTCTGGCGCTGATCGGCGCTCTGTGTGCCCTCGGCTACATCATGGCTCTATGGTTGCGAAAGCTTGGTTCTGGGCTCAAGGCTCTTGGTGCCCTCGTCAGCGTAAGACACCGCCAGCCCTTTGCGAAAACGACGACCATAGGTCTCTCCGAAGCCAAAGAGGAGGTCTCCTAGTATGCAAGGACAATCCAGCGACTCCCCGGCAAGAGCTGCCGAACGTTTGTTCGTGGCGGTGGTGAATCGAGCGATTTTGGATGTGTTGGAGCACGGCGAAGAGGCGGAAGATGCCGAGCGTTGGCTCTTGAGCAAAGATTTTGACACCTTGCAAAGCCTGTTTCATTGAGTGGCGCGCATTGACGCGTTCTTACCATTGTTTGGAAGAGACTCACGGCCGGCCTACTTCTGGTTCTGTGCTGCATGCATGACGGCGAACAGTTGCCTTTTGCCGCGTCCCCGCTGGCAAAGCAATCTCGGAGGTTTCAATTGCGAAGTAAGCCTTCTGAATCTGTGGAGAATTCATTATGAAACCTAATTTGATTTGCAGACTGGTTCTCGCATTTTGCCTAGGAGCAATGATCACCCCGGCGGATTCTCTGGAACTCAAGAACGGGAGCTTCATCAAGGGAAGGTACTTGGGTGGCACGGCCACGGAGATCAGGTTTCAGGTCGGCTCGTCGGTACAACAGTACGACGTCGCTGATGTCGTCTCGCTCAAATTTGAATCCGAGACGCGAGTAAGTGAGACGCCATCAAAGCGAGACCATGCAAATGAGACAACTAGCGCAGTTACCGTGCCGGCGGGAACGCGGCTTTCAGTGCGGACCATCGATGCTATTGATTCGGCGAAGAATCACGTAGGCGACCGTTTCGAAGCCTCGCTAGAGGAGCCCGTGACCGTCGACGGCACGGTCGTGGTTCCAAAAGGTGCGAGTGTCTATGGCCGTCTGGAAGAGGCCAAAAAATCAGGGACGTTCACGGGCAGATCGGAGCTTCGCTTAGCGTTGACGGAAATTGTCCTAAATGGGCAAACCGTGCCCCTGGTCTCAGGAGAATATGAACTAAGCGGCAAATCCCGCGGGGCGAGCACAGCGAAGCGAACTGTAGGAGGGGCGGCGGTCGGGTCGATCATTGGCGCCATCGCTGGCGGTGGTAAGGGTGCGGCCATTGGAGCCGGCGCGGGTGGCGCCGTTGGGGCAGGGTCGGAAATCATAACCAAGGGAGACCAGGTCAAACTACCAAGCGAGACCCTGCTCGAGTTCACATTACAGCAGAACGTGTCTGTACCGGTTGAGCAGAACTGAATCTTGCTGGACTCCCGCGCTTCCCAGGGTTTCATCGATGAGCCGCAGTGCGAGTATTTCGGTTCAATAACTGTGGGTGCGTCTTCAGAGTAGCTGCGTCCCCATAGGATATCGATGACGAACGCGAGTGTGCTTCCGAGATTGTCTCGCGATGCCGATGCCCGAATGCGGGCAGCTGTTGACCGCAAATCGAGTATCGCGACCCATTACATCCCATCATTTCTGTTAGATCTGTTAGAAACCAGCAATTTAGGAGTACACCGTTGGTTGGGAGTTTGGGCATCTCTTTGCATTTAGGAATGTGACGCGTTTTGCGGAATAGTTTCCTCCGACCAGTCATTTTGATCGGACTTCCGTGCGCATGTTGCAATCTCTAACTCGGGTCTGTCTTCGCGTCTTTGCGGCGCTCCTTAGTCTTGGGCTACTGGGTTACTTGGTCTTTCGCGCCGGCCCAGAGGTCGTCTGGAAGCAAGTGCAGGTAGTCGGCTGGGGCTTCTCTTTGATCATCATTCTGGGAGGGTTGTCTCAGGTGATCAGGACATGTGCCTGGCGGCAGACGATTACATACGATATCAAAGGGCTTCGCTGGTTACGCTGTATTGGCGCGCAACTGGCCTCGGACGCGTGCGGGCAACTTGGTTTTGCTGGAAAAATGGTCGGGGAGGGGATTCGTGTATCTTTGTTGAGTCCTATAGTACCGGTGGCTCGTGGAATATCGTCCTGCGCGATTGACGGAGGAATGCATCTCTTGACAGCTGCAGTCGTTGCCGTATTGGGAATCAGTATCACTTTATTGCATTTCCCTCTTTCTGGTCAGTGGCGGGTGTATGGATTGCTGCTCGCTGCCGTGCTTATCGCATTGGTGACCCTGGCGGCTGTGGCCGTCGCCAGCCGTTGGCGCTTGATGGGGAACACGGCCAGAGCGATTGGGCGATTGCCGCAGCTTCACAACTGGGTCATCGGCAAAGAGCCGACCATTGATTCAGCTGAACACAACCTCCTCACTTTTCGTAGCAAAGCTCCTACCGCGTTCTGGGCGAGCCTCATCTTCAGTCTCCTATGGCACGCGCTGGCAGTGTTGGAGGTCTATGTCATCTTGCGATTCATGGGAGCAGGGATCGCCTTCGTCGGCGCCTTTGCGCTGGAAGGGCTGACGAAGGTGATCAACCTCCTCGGCGTGCTGAATCCAGGTAACGTCGGGACCTATGAAGGTGGCAATATGCTTATTGCAAAAATGTTCGGTGTGACGGCCACTGCTGGATTGACGTTGGCACTGTGCCGACGTGCGCGAACCGTTTTCTGGGCAGGAGTAGGGGCCGTATGTCTAATGGTGATGAAGGGGACCGAGTGGGGCAAAGCAGAATCGAGGTGAAGGCCCATGAGAAGATTCTCGTTTTGCATTAAGCTTCCAGTTGTATTGCTGCTGTTTGCTATTGTGACCCAAGCAGACACTCCGGACGAACCGTATAAGTTCTACCGCAACTTCGCTGGATTGAATGAAGAGCAGATAGCTGCGATCCGCTCGGGGAAGGCGGTTGCCAAGGTTGTCGAGTCGCCTACCCCTGATGAAGTGTACGTCTTTGGATCGGTGTACGTAGAGGCGACTCCAGAGAGCTATCTCAAGCTGGCCTCGGACATCGACGCGTTGCGCAAGCTCCCCAGCTATCTCGCAATCCAAAGTTTCAGCGATCCGCCTCAGCTTTCCGACCTTGAGGGCTTCACCCTGGAAGAGCAAGACATTACGGAGCTGAAGAACTGCAAGACAGAGCATTGCCAGGTCCAACTGCCAACTGAGGCGATAGAAGACTTTCAGCACTCGGTGGACTGGTCCGCGCCTGATGTTGCCGACAGGGTGAATCGCCTGGCCCAGCGACTGGCGCTACAGGCGCTCATGGAGTATATGCAAGGGGGCAACACCGCCCTGGGGGCTTATCGTGACAAGAAGCACCCCGCAGCAGTGGCGGAAACCTTCGCTTCGTTGATAGGACGATTCGAGGCGCTTCCGGTGTACCTCCCGGAACTCAACGAGTATCTGCTTGAATATCCGAAGGCGAAATCGGATAACGTGCAGGCCGGTTTCTATTGGGAGAAGGTTAATTTCGGATTGAAGCCGACTTTCCGGATCGTACAGAAGATCGTCTATCGGGGAGCAGTTGGAAAAGAGCCTGCCTACGCAGTGGCTGAGAAACAGATCTACGCAAGCCACTACTTCGAAACGGCGCTCGACTTAACCGTCTGCATCAAAGATGCGCAACGCCCCGGCTTCTACATCATTACCGTCAAAGGGTCGAAACAGGCCGGGCTTACCGGATTGAAAGGGGGCATCGTGCGCAAGGTGGCCGTAGACAAGACCCGTTCTTCACTAGAGCGGGTCCTCGTGGCGATAAAACAAAAGCTGGAATCGCAGCACTCGCAGGCTGATTGATCGCATTCCCTGATTGCCGGACCTTTCTGCTCACTGATTTGGGCAATACTTGGCAAAAGATCCGGGGTGCCAGGAACAATGTTGCCCTCGGCAATACGGGCCGATGGAATTAGCAATTCCGGAATCGAGATTGGAACGCTCGGGGCCGGAAACACGATTGTCGGCAATACGGCGGTCGGTTACGGCTATATTATGGGTGGTGGCGTGGGCATTACTCTGTTGGACGACAATGGCGATAGCACTGTGCCCACCCTGTGACTAGCGGGAGCGAGCTCGCCAAGCGTGACAATAGCGGAAACACGCCAAAACACAGGGAATTTGCTCAGATGAGCTAACGTCCGCCACAGACAGCTAACTTGATGATTATTCGTCAAGTAAGACTTGTAAGGCAGGCGCTCTAACCAACTGGGCTAACCGCCCATTCTGCGGTTATTTTCATCGTAGCGGAACGACCCCACCTCGTCAAACGCAACCTCGTTATCTCTTCATCACTTTCTGCCATTCAGACAGTGGCGGTAGCCCGCGGAGTCCAGATCCGTCGGGCAGAGGCTGACCCTTTCCAAAGGGGCCATGGACGCGCCTTGGAAAGCACCCAGGCTCTGGTTCTCCCAACCTCCGCTAGGGGTTCGATTTTCACTTAATCTTGGTTTTTGGGCTCTGCCCTTTTTTTTTGCAATTAGCCCTTGCTTTCTTTATGTTGTTATTATATTAAGCATAAAGAGAGAAGGTGACCTTGCCCGATCTACCTCTGGCCAGCCGTCAAAGAGCGCTTCTCACCAAGCTGGGGGAGCAGTATCAGCACCTCCTTCAGGGCCTCCTCGCCCCACGCCAGTTGCTCAAAGGCTCCGTCTATGAATTGAAAACCCGCTGCGGTAAACCTTCCTGCCATTGCGCTGCTCCCCAGGGTCCGCTCCACTCCACCCACGTCCTGTCTTGGAGTGACGCGGGCAAAACCCACCTCCGCTCCCTCGCCGCTTCCGAGCTCACGCGGTGGCGCCAGCTGACGGAATCGTACCGACGCTTCCGCCAAGCCCGCGCCCGCCTCGTCAAGCTCCAGCAACAGATCTTGCTAGTCCTCGATCGCCTGGAGCGGGCCTTGCGGTTGCCGCCGCCTCCACGCGCTTCCCGGAAACGGAAAACGTGATGGATCTAGTGGCCTTCGAACACGATCGCCCTTTCGTGTTGGAGGCCCTTCGCCGCGGCGAGATCGATTACCTGGAACATGTAGGAGAAGCGGTCGAGGGAGATTTCTTTCGTCAGCTCATCGACCGGCAGGTGCGGCAACGTCTGGCGGATTCCTACCCTACGCCGCGAAAAAAAGAGGAAGTTCCTGTCTGGCTCTATCTCGCCAGTGAGATCTCTCTCAAGCTCCATGGGGCGCAAAGTCATCATGCCTTCCCACGCGTCTTGCGCTCGGGCGGTCTCATCGACGCCTTGGGGCCAAAGCTAGGAGGTCGCAAAACCACGCATCCGGAAACCGCAGATGTGACCCTGGCCTGCCCCGGCTTCAACCACAAGAACGCCTACGACCGCCAAACTCCTTGTGATCAGGACTTCTTGCGCAAGTTTGCCCGCGACACCCAAGAGGAGCGCTTGCACGCCTGGTTCAACCGCGAGGTGCCCCGCTGCTTGCGCTCCCTGAAGTTGCTCGATCCGGAAGGGCTTCTGGTGGGGGACGCCTCCTACTTATTCGTGCCCGACAATCCCCGCTACGAGGGATCCTGTTAGCGCCGGTTTAAAAGGGATCCACTTTCGCCGTTTTGCGCTGAGCCATTTGTCTGAAGGGCTGCCTTGGGGCACACCCACACTCTGACTGTGCATGAAGCGAGCAGTCTCAGTTCCGAGTTTATTTCCCGCCAGATCACGCTGTCAGCTCACTGGCGTTCCTCCCGCGCCGTCAGCAGGATCGTGATTCGTAGAATGTCGGTTGTGTTCGGTGTGCCATCTTGACCGACTCGATGACCGAGTGCAATCTTTCTGCCTGCTGATCCTTCCCGACACGCAGCAGTAGTGGTCTGGCGTGATCCGTTGAGATATGGGAAAGTCACGCAGGCGTAGACTCGGCGGCTGGAGTGGTCTTGCATGAGGAACACTACACAGCTCCGGCATTCCTTCCGCGAGAGCAAGAGAGAGTTTGACGCTGGAGTTGAACATTGAAAGCCAAAAACGGAAATTAGTTAAACTCCTGACGAGAATTTAAATCGAAGCACGGCGGCGCGCAAGATTTTAGAAACTAATTTAGTCACAATGGAATGACCGGCTCCGATTCGCAGTCGTGGGTTATGCTGCGAATCGGAAGACAAGCAGTACAGAGCCACAAGCGAAGGAGCCGGTCGATGAAAAGAATAAAATTTGTTGGTTTGGATGTCCATGCCGAAACGATTGCGGTGGCGGTTGCCGAGCAGGACGGGGAGGTGAGAACGCTCGGGGTCATTCCGAATCGGGAGGAGTCGATTCGGAAGCTGGTCAAGAAACTGGGACCTGTGGAGCAGCTGTGTTTCTGCTATGAGGCGGGCCCAACAGGTTATGTCGTGTACTGGCAGCTGACGGCACTGGGGGCGAAGTGCGAAGTAGTGGCCCCAACGCTGGTACCGGTGAAATCGGGCGAGCGGGTGAAGACTGATCGACGCGATGCGGTAAAGCTGGCGCGGAATTATCGGGCCGGAGAGTTGACGGCGGTGTGGGTACCGGATGCGGCCCAGGAGGCCTTGCGAGATCTGGTACGAGCCCGGGAGGCGGCTAAGAAAGATCAGTTGCGGGCGAAACACCGGCTAAGCAAGTTTCTCTTGCGGCACGGGAGGCGGCCGGCAAGCGGTGTGAAGCCTTGGACATTGAATTACATGGCGTGGGTAAAAAAGGAAGTCCACTTCGAATAAGCGGCGCAGGAAGCCACCTTATTGGATTACTTACACGAGGTGGAGCACGCAGAAACCCGCATCACACGGCTGGACCAGGCCATCGATGAAGCAGTGAAGTCGACAACACCGAAGATGCGTGCGGTGATCGAGGGATTGCAAGCCCTGCGGGGGTTGGCTCAAGTCGCGGCGGTGACGATCGTGGCGGAACTGGGAGAAATATCGCGATTCCCAGGGGCTCGGGAGTTGATGGGCTACGGCGGGATCGTCGCGAGCGAACATTCCAGTGGAGAAAGTAGCCGGCGAGGGGGCATCACTAAGACCGGGAATGCGCACGTACGGCGCGTGGTCGTGGAGGCCGCCTGGGCGTACCGCCACCGGCCAAACGTAGGTGCAGCTTTACGCAAGCGGCAAGAGTTGGTCAGCGAAGAAGTGCGAGAGATCGCCTGGAAAGCGCAGCATCGGTTGCATGCGCGTTATCGGAAGCTGACGGCACGAGGAAAGGAAAAAGGGAAGGTTGTGACCGCGATCGGGCGTGAGCTATTGGGTTTTATCTGGGCCATTGGGGTAAAAGTAGAGGCAGCACAGAAGGAACCCGAACGGCGGGCGGCATGAGGTGAGTTTTTTATGCAGCAAGAATTTTCCAGGAGGCAGCGTGAGTAGCGGTCGAGAGGCGCATGGAAAGGAGAATCCTCGAAAACTCTATGCGGTAGGTCTGCGGACCGAACCCGCGCCTTTAGTCCGAGGCAGCTCCCGACGGATCACGATTATGCGGTTTCGACCCGCGAATATCAGAGTGATCAACCGTCGCAATAGCCGCCTCGACCGCGACTTGCGCTGCCTCACAAGGAAGGATCACAGGGGAAGAGAGGAAGAAAAGAAAAAAACAGGAGATTGCACTTGACAGGTCATTCCATATCAGAGTTCTTACTGCGTCCTTACCAGCGGGCTCTGGTGGATCACTGGCGCCGGCCAAAACCGGCGAGAATGGCTTCGTTTTTCACTGGCGCTGACAGGATCCGACCTGCTCTGGTTCGACGAGCATAATCACCCGGTGGATGGCCAGAAAATCGATCGCAGCGACCCGCATTATCAGCTGCGCCGTTGCTACAAATTAGTCAGCTTGCTGCATTTGAATCAAAAACTGGATTTCTTCTTCGTGGTGGGGGCGCGCGTGATTTCCGGTCGGCGACACGAGTGTCCCATTCTTTACCAGCTGGTCGAGGGGCTGGTGAATGCCGTAGGACGCGAGGTGATGAAGATTTTGATTGTCGATCGGGGCTTGATTGACGGAGCTTCGATGGGGCGACTCAAGAAAGAATGCCACATCGACACCATTGTTCCCGTGCGTACGAACATGGACCTGTATGCGGACATCCTCGGCCTGACCCGCTCGCGGGACTTCCGCTGGGAGCCCTATGTTTCTTCCGCGACTCCTCCACGGCCACAGACCATCCCACAACAGCCTCTGCACATTCAGAAGCGGGAAGCAAATCGGCAGCAGACCTTGGCGGAGCGCAAAGCTCAGGCGGTAGACCCGACGGCCCCGGCTGGCATCCCGCATACTCTGCTGGGGATCGAACATGATTTGCGGAGCTGGCATGACTGCCCGATTCCCTTGACAGCGGTGGTCAGTCGCGAAGTGAACGAGCACGGGGAATACAAAGACTGGGTGATCGTCAGCACCTGCGCGTCCCTTACGGCCACGCAGATCCGTTCCACCTATGAATTGCGCACCACCATCGAAGAGCGGCATCGGCAGTACAAATGTTTTTGGGATCTCACACACATGCATTCCCGGGCCTTCTCTTTGGTGGTCCATCAGGCTTTGTTTGTGCTGCTGGCCTACACTTTGCTCCAGGCCCATCTCCAGTTGCGCAAGCGCCAGGAACTGAACCGTCGCACTTGCACCAGCATCTTCGGTTTGCTCGCTCCCACATTACAAGTGGTGGCGGTCTATTATCGGCAGCGATTCTGTCTGTTTTCCCTTGCCGAATTCGCTGGGATCTTGCTCACCATCGCCGATCCAGCTCGCGGTAAACTGCTCGAGAAAATCAACCGCATCGAGAAAAATCTTTACTCGCTGTTGGAAAACGCCCGGTCGCCGTAAACACTCCAGCAGCCGGGGCTATCTCGAAGCAATCCTTCAGGTGAGCCGGAAAGCTACGCTCTGTTTTTGGTTTATTCGAGGAACAGCTGGACCTATGTAGGTCGCAACGCCCGCACCCCGCACAACAATTGCGTCCTCACCCCCATCTCCTGATCACGGTTGTCTCCATCTCTTTTTTCAGCTCGCCCGGGTCTCGGCCCCTCCCCACTGTCTGAACTGCAGCATCACTTTCCCATTTCTTGCGAATTTTCCATTCCCCCAGTACACTCGTTAATTCACACGGAATCGAGGAACTCTACTGTTATGCTCCTGAACCGCGACTACGTCGGCCACATGGCCTCCGAAGTGATTAAGAAACTCCAGGAAGAAAAGCTCGTCGAAATCAAGGAGCGGGATCAGGAGCCTGTCATCACTCGCGTCCGTCTCCGCATGCTTGAAGAAATTACCGTTGAGGACAAGGTCAACGAAGAGGTGCGCAACATCCTTACGCAATATCAGGACGAAATGCGCCGTACCGGCGTCTCTTATCAGGAAATGTTCAAGAAAGTGAAAGGCCAGCTCGCTCGCGACCGCAAGCTGATCTTGCGTTAGGGAAGGGAACTGGAACAGGAGCAAACACGACACCCCACTATGCGATTGAGCCGCGAAAAAATCGTCCGCATCTCCCACCAGATCGTCGATCTGCTGGTCCAAAGCAACGAAGTAGAATTCATTGAGGATCGCGACACCATCCGTCAGCACATGGTGCAAACCATGACCAACATCCTCCGCGAGGAAGAGAAGATAGAAGTCGAGGTGCGCAAGCGCATTACTTCTCAGAAGAAGGAAATCTTGGAAGGCAGCGAGGAGTGGGACGTGCTTTTCCGCAAATACTACGCCGAGGAACTTCGCCGCCAGGGCATCGCCGCGGCTCCCGAAGAGCACCAGAAGGCTGGCCACCGCTAACCACGTGAAGCGCTACCTGTGCGTGATGGTTGTCCCAGGCCTGTGTAGTGACCGAGCTTTAGATCGGCTATCCTCCGATACGCTTGCATCCACGAAAGAAAAAGAGCGGCCGCGAAGGCCGCCCTTTCTTGTTACTGCAAAACCTGACAATCGAATCAAGGTGAAGTGGAAGGCGAGGTCGATCCGTCATCCGGGCGGCGCTTCAACGTCGGCCGGTCGTCATCGCTGCTATTGGGATCGGTTTGTCCTGTGCCTTGCCCCTGCTTCGTGGTCTGCTCCGTCTTGGTCCTCAATGTGGGCTTGCCCGGTCCATTATCTTGCACCTTCCGGGCGAACATCACGTTCCGCAGCCGCGCCTTCACAGAATCGAACTCCGATGTTGTGACGATGTATTCGTCCTTCTCCGGTAGAATTCGAGCAATTTCTTTTTGCGCCGCGGCGATGCGGTCCGGCGTAGGCGGGTGCGTAGAGAACATCTTCGGCACCGTCCCCGGCCGCCGCTTCTCGTCCGCCTGAATCCGTTCGAAGAAAGTTACGTATGAGTTCGGGTCATATCCCGCCTTGTACATATACTCAATACCGAAGTAGTCTGCCTCGCGTTCCGCATCGCGCGAAAACTTTAAGAACGTCAGCGGAATCGCCAGGTTCATGCCTTCGTAAATTCCATATCCCGCCCAGCCATAGGGCACGAAAATCATCGCGGCCATAGCGCCGATCTGTATCAAGTCCGCCTTGGTCGCCTGTTTGGTTCCGTGCCGCAAGGTCACGTGGGAGATCTCGTGCGCCATCACTCCCGCCAGTTCTGATTCTTCTTGCGCTCGCAAGATTAACCCGCTATTCACGTAGAAAAATCCGCCCGGCAGCGCGAACGCGTTCACTTCGTCAGAGTCGATGACCTTGATTGTGAAGGGCACCTGCGCGTCGGAGTTACGCACCAAATTCTGTCCCACACGGTTGACATATTCCGTCACCACCGGGTCGTCTATCAGCTTGGAACTGCGTTCTACTTCTTGCGCCAGTGATTTCCCGAGCGCAATCTCATGTTCCAGAGAGTAGAAGTTCACGCCCTTCCCGACGTTGCGGTTTCCAATCGCATCCACATCGTCTTTCGAGTTCTTCGGATGCACGGTCTGTGGCTGCTGCACTGGGGTGTCGCCGGTGCTTCCGTTCGCCTGTCCCGAATTTGCAGGCTGCTGTGTGCCTACAGTCGCACTCGTGTCCGGGCAGTCGTTCGGCTTGGCGGGAGTTTGTTGCTGTTGGGTCTGCGAAGTTTGGGTGTTTTGTTGATTCTGGGTGTTCTGCGCGGGGGGTTGCGCGCACGGGTTCTGGGGTTGCTCTCGAACCGGGGCTGGGTTATCGCTCTGGGCTCGGCTTACGGCAGGCCAAACCCCCAGACTTGCTGCTAGCAATAGCCCCATGGCATAGCGTGAGTGTCGCATGGTCACTACCTCCCCCCATACCAATCGGAGTATACACCCGTTCCCCACGGATGACGCACTCTTCTGGAGAATAGGATGTACCGGTCATGCCAAAGGTTTTCCCGCTGAATTTGGCGCCTACCGGCCGAGGCGCCAGGCCTGCCGAAGCAGTCTGTTCAAGTCCGCGACCCACCGAAGACTGGTAGCCAGCTCAGCTCGTCAGCGCTCCTGGGTTCTCTGGGCGGTATCTCCTTGCGTAAGGGACAGTTGACACTTCCCGGCTCTCTCTCTACAGTCAAGTACAACGATGAGTGCACGTAAAATTCAAATCGGCCAACTCTGGAAGAATTTACAAAGCGGAGACACGTTCCTGGTTACTCGCGTCTACACAGAAGCTCTCAGCACTATTGTGGTCCTGCGTAAATCCGGCGCGGAGGAGGAAAGCCAGTTGCGCGTCAAGGTGGAGCGCACTCCCAGTGGTCAGAACATCCCCGGCTTCGCTCCCGCCATGGAAGACGACTCCCTCTAGCTTTTTGGACTGCGGCGGCTAGCCGCCGCTTTTACGGTCATAGCCCTAATGCAGACCCGAACGAACTCCTGAGCGTCGGCAGCATTTAGGTCTATCTTCTCCACTCCGTCCAGCCCCCTGCGTCTGCGCGTTGGAGCTTCTTTTCCCCCTTCAAATCGATCGCACCGGCAACTTCACCACATCCTCCACCGCAAGCAGCTCCTTCTGCAAAAACGGCTCGCCATACTTCACCCCAATCAACTGACCATAATGCCGCGACAGCAGATCCATTCGCCCATCCAGTTCATCAATGGCTAAAAACACTCTCCGCTTTCTTTCGCTTTTCGCCGGCCGAAACTGCGATCCATACGCCAGAATTGCCTTCCGTCTGGTCTCGTAGTGCTTGGTAATGTCGACAATAAAACTCGCCGGCATTCCTTCAAAGGAAGTGGCGTACAGAATCTTGAATGGGCGAAATGGCTCTCCGCTGATCGGCAATTGCTTTAGCCCTGCCAGGAAGCACCCTTCGTACCCTAGCGCCGAGGCGTGGTAATGATCGGGATGCCGCGCCTCCCAATACGGAATAATCACCGTGTGTGGCCGCAGCTCCCGAATCATCGACGCCAGTCGAAGTTTATTCTGTCGTGTCGCCTGGACGTCCGAATCCGGCACACCCAGGTTCCCACGCCATGCAACCTTCAAAATCTTTGCCGCCGCCGCTGCTTCCCTCGCGCGAATTTCCCGCGTTCCGCGCGTCCCCATCTCGCCTTCGGTGAAATCCAGAATGCCCGTTTTGTATCCCGCTTGCGTCATCTTAAGCAGCGTGCCCCCACACGTTAGTTCCACATCGTCGGGGTGCGCGGCCATTGCCAGCAAATCTAATTTCATTGCGTTCCTCGCAACATCCGCGGCGATTGTAGCACCGCTGTCCTGTCCTCCCGAACACCACCCGAGCCCGTCCGGGTAGTGCCGGCATCCTTGCCCGCTCCGAAGCGAATAAAATTCCTGCTCCCCGTGTGCTACCTTCTTCCCATGACCGATCAACCCAAACTCCATGGCCGCGTCGCTCTCGTCACCGGCGCTGCCAAACGGCTCGGCCGCGCTATCGCGCTCCGCCTCGCCCAGGAAGGCGCGGACATCGCTGTTCATTACGGCCACTCCGCCACCGAAGCCCAAGAACTGGTCGCGGGAATTAAAAAGTTTGGCCGCTCCGGCGCCGCATTTCCCGCCGAACTCACCAACGTCCCCGCAATCCAAAAACTCGTCGCCGATGTCCTTGCTCAATTCGGCCACCTCGATATTCTCATCAACACCGCCGCCACGTTCCTGGAAACCAAGTTCGGCCAAACCACCGAGCACACTTGGGACGCCTCCCTCGACACCAATCTCAAAGCGCCGTTTTTTTGCTCCCAGGCCGCGGCTCCCCACCTCACACAGTCCGGCCACGGCGTCATCGTCAATTTCGCCGATCTTGGCGGCATTATCGGTTGGCGCGAATTTCTTCCGCACTCTCTTTCCAAAGGCGGTGTGATCCTGATGACCCGCATCCTCGCCAAGGAACTTGCCCCTGCTGTCCGCGTCAACGCCATCGCTCCCGGTACCATCACGATGCCCGGCGATCCCCCGGAATGGCAGGCTGATTTCAGCCGCCTCGCACCTCTGCGGCGTTCTGGCCGCCCCGACGAAGTCGCCGATGCCGTCATGTATCTCATCACCGCCGAGTTCATCACCGGCCACACTCTAGTCATCGATGGCGGCCGCTCCCTATAACCAACTTGTAGGGGCGGCTTTACGCCGCCCACTTCTCCGCCCGTTATTTCGTGTCCTGCAAGGGCACTCAAAATCCTTCTGCACCGCATCCACAAAATTTCTGACCCGCGTTGTGCGCGCTTCCTCACGAGGGTGTATTCTTATAAATTGTGCGTGTCCCGCGCACACCTGCCGGTAATTCACCGTGCTCCCGGCGAGAGGAAGAAGGAAGGCGATCGCTCCTATGGATCAGGAAACATTTGCTCCGCACCACGTCGAGGACGTCGAAATCCAGGAATGGCTGGAATCGCTGGATTCCGTGCTCCTTTCCAGTGGCACCGACGTCGCCCGTGAAATCCTGGAACGCCTCCGCGCGCACGCTACTGTCAGCGGCATCGATCTTCCGTTCACCGCCAACACCCCTTACGCCAACACCATCCCCGCCCGTCTCGAGCCCCTGTTCCCTGGCGATCAACAACTGGAGCGCCGCATCAAGTCCCTCATTCGTTGGAACGCGTTGGCTATGGTCGTTCGCGCCAATCGCCTCGAACACAACATCGGCGGACACATTTCCACCTTCGCTTCTGCTGCCACGCTCTACGAAGTCGGCTTCAATCACTTCTTCCGCGCCCGCTCCGATAACTTCGAAGGCGATACCATCTATTTTCAGGGCCACGCCGCGCCCGGCATTTATTCCCGTGCATTTCTCGAAGGGCGCATCAGTGTTCAGCAACTCGAAAATTTTCGTCGTGAACTCAAGCCCGGCGGCGGCCTTTCTTCCTATCCCCACCCATGGCTGATGCCCAATTTCTGGGAATTTCCCACCGTCTCCATGGGCCTCAGTCCGCTCATGGCCATTTATCAGGCGCGTTTCAATCGCTATCTCGAAAATCGTGGCCTCAAGCCTGCCACGGACGCCAAAGTCTGGGCCTTCCTCGGTGATGGAGAGACCGACGAGCCCGAGTCTCTGGGCGCCATCACCCTGGCTTCGCGCGAAAAGCTCGACAATCTCATCTTCGTCATCAATTGCAACCTCCAACGCCTCGACGGTCCCGTGCGTGGCAACGGCCAAATTATTCAGGAACTCGAATCTGCCTTCCGTGGCGCGCGTTGGAACGTCATTAAAGTTCTTTGGGGTTCCGAGTGGGATCCCATCCTCGAGCGCGACACCGAAGGTCTGCTAGTCAAGCGCATGGGAGAAATGGTTGACGGCGAGTATCAAAAACTCGTGGTCTCTTCCGGCGATTACATCCGCCAATTTTTCTTCGGCAGCGATCCGCGCCTTCTCAAGCTAGTCGAGCCGTTGCCCGACGAAGCCTTGCGTCGCCTTCGCCTCGGCGGCCACGATCCTCGCAAGGTGTACGCCGCCTACAAAGCCGCCGTCGAACACAACGGCGGTCCCACGGTCATTCTCGCCCGTACCATCAAAGGTTACGGACTCGGTGAGGCCGGCGAAGGCAAGAACGTCACCCACCAGCAGAAGAAACTCAACGAGGATGAACTTCGCGAGTTCCGCTCGCGCTTCGGCATTCCCATGAGCGACGACGATGTCAGCGAAGTTCCTTTCTATCGTCCGGCGGAGGACAGCGAGGAGGTCCGTTATCTTCGCGCCCGCCGCGAAGCCCTCGGTGGTTATGTCCCGCAGCGAGCCG
Organism: Candidatus Acidiferrales bacterium; assembly: GCA_963776365.1. GTDB lineage: Bacteria > Acidobacteriota > Terriglobia > Acidiferrales > UBA7541 > Acidiferrum. The sequence continues at coordinate 338,766 of CAVZMQ010000019.1, forward strand.
TGCGTTCTAAACCGCTCGACGCCAGTCACCACGACGAGCTCTTCCGGGAATTTCACGATGGCAGTGATGGTCGGGAAGTTTCCACCACCATGGCTTTCGTCGCCATGCTCCGCAAAATGCTCAAAGATCCCGAAATCGGCAAGCTCATTGTTCCGATCGTTCCTGATGAAGCCCGCACCTTCGGCATGGAATCACTCTTCCGAACCGTCGGGATTTATTCCAGCGTCGGTCAGAAGTACGAACCGGTCGATGTGAACACCTTGCTCTACTACAAGGAAGCCAAAGACGGGCAGATACTCGAAGAGGGAATTACCGAAGCCGGGTCCATGGCCTCCTTTATCGCCGCGGGTTCCGCCTACGCCACCCACGGAATCAACACCATTCCGTTCTTTATTTACTACTCGATGTTTGGTCTCCAGCGCATCGCTGATTTTATTTGGGCCGCCGCCGATATGCGCACGCGTGGCTTCCTGCTCGGTGGTACTTCCGGACGCACCACGCTCGCCGGTGAAGGCCTGCAGCACCAGGATGGCAACAGCCACGTTCTCGCGCTTCCGGTGCCAAACCTTCTCGCCTACGATCCCGCCTACGCCTACGAGATTTCCGTCATCATTCAGGATGGCATTCGCCGCATGTATAAAGAAGGCGAAAACATCTTCTATTACATCACGGTCATGAACGAACCCTACGCCATGCCTGCGATGCCCAAGGGCGTCGAGCAGGGCATCCTCAAAGGCATGTACAAAGTCCACGCCGCCACTAACAAAAAATCCAAACTCCGCGCGCAACTTTTCGGCAGTGGCGCCATCCTCAATGAAGCCCTGCAAGCCGCTCAGATCCTCGAGAAAAATTACGGTGTAGCCGGCGATGTCTGGAGCGTCACCAGCTACAAGTGTCTCTACACCGATGCCATTGAGACCGAACGCTGGAATCGTTTGCATCCCGATGAAACCCCACGGGTTCCCTATGTCGCGCAGTGCCTGCAGGACGAACAAGGCGTCTTCGTGGCCGCTTCCGATTATCTGAAAGTCCTTCCGGCCAGCATTTCTAAGTGGGTCCCCCGCCGCATCGCCACCCTCGGCACGGACGGCTTCGGCCGCAGCGAAGGCCGCGAATCCCTACGCGACTTCTTCGAAGTCGACGCCCGCTTTATCACCGTAGCCACCCTCCACGAACTAGCCCAGGACGGCTTGGTCGGCGAGGCCGCCGTCCAAAACGCCATCCGCGATCTAGCCATCAACCCTGACAAGCCCAACCCCGTCACGTCCTAATTTTCTCTTCGTAGGGGTGCAGCATTGCTGCGCCCCGTTGCATCACTCCGCGAGTACTTCCCCCGCTCTGATCTTTCCCGTGGCCAGATGCGCAATCAGTTCCCGGTTCGCCGGCAAGAAATCGTAATGCCCCAATTCCTTTGGCAGCGCCCACGCCACCTGCTCAAAACACCGTGGATGCACCTCGCCCTCCGCAATCGCCACCGCAAAAAAGTGAATCTCCAATTCCTCCGGATAATTCGCGTACCGATGCCGGGCTTGCGCAATTTCCCGGCTCTTCAGCAGTGTCACTCCCAACTCCTCCTGCAGCTCACGCGCCAACGCCTCTTCCAGACCTTCTCCCTCCCGCACTTTCCCGCCCGGAAATTCCCACTTCAACGCCGACGTATCCCTACGCCGCCGTTGCCCGATTAGCAGTCGCCGGTCTGCACGCTCAATCACCGCCGCCACAACTCGTGTCACTCCAATCTCCCACGCACAAAAAGATTCCTGAGTATAATTCAATCCGTTAGTTCAAATTCGGAGTGAAATGTTCAGCGACACGCTTCTCGACCACTTCCAGCATCCTCGCTACGCTGGAGAACTGCCCAACGCCAATGTGAGCGTGGAAGTCACCAATCCAGTCTGTGGAGACGTGCTTCAGCTCGCTGCCATCATCGAGCGCAACACGATTCGCGAAGTCCGCTTCCTCTGCCGAGGTTGCACCGCGTCGATCGCCACCGCTTCCTTCCTCGCCGAATCTCTAAAGGGCAGGGAATTTGCCGCCGTCTCTGCGCTCACCCCCGACTCCCTATCGGCTTCCCTCGGCGGCCTTCCTCCGGCATCCTTCCACGCTGCCCACCTGGCCTACGACGCGCTCCAAGCCCTACTCGCCGCCGCCCCAAAATGACCGAGAGGCTCGGATGACCAAGCTCGTCACAACCTGGTAGCGCTGGCTTCCAGCCGGCTTCTTGTCAGTCTGACCAATGCCTCAAAATCCTTTCGTGCGTTGAAGACCTCTCTTGATTTTCTATGAGGTTCCACTGTTAGGGCGGTTCTTAGCTTTATTGTTTCTGACTTCCGACTGCCAACTCACAACAACTACCAACGTCTATTACCGCATCATCCGTGCAAATCCCTCAGGATCGTTCAAATTCACCACGCATCCCTCTTCCGAGGTCATGTACTCCACCGCTTCATCCTTATGCGCCCACACCACGCTCCTTGCCCCTATATTATCGGCCGCCCGTTCCAGCTCCCCATACACCACCGCCGAAAAAATCACCGGATGTCCGCGCCGTCCTTCGAAGACGGGCAACACCACGGGCGCATGCGTCTTGTAGAATTGCCCCACTAGTCCATCCACCAGCGACCGGCTGATCAGCGGGTGATCGATCAGGCAGAGCAATATCCCGTCAGTCCCAGCCGGCAGACTTTTCAGCGCCAGGCGAATCGAACTGAGTTGCCCTTCTTCCCAACGCTCGTTCACTACCAACTCGTCCGCAGTCAGCGCTACGGCCCGCGCAATTTCGGCTGTGTGCGCTCCCAAAACCACGCGGCGCACCCCGATCTTCGGGTGCTTTGTGATATCCAGTAAATGCTCCAGGAACGGTCGTCCCTGAAAGGGAAGTAATGCCTTCGGTGAGCCCATTCGCCGCGAAGCTCCGCCGGATAGTATTACTGCGGCCAGCATTAGATTCGTCCTTGCTACGACTTCCTACTTCTCGACAACGCTGTCCGTCTCCAGCTTCAATCTCTTATGCGCTGGCGAATCCGCATTTCGCCGCACGGCCACCAGTTCCGCCACAATACTTATGGCAATCTCTTCCGGTGAAAGCGCGCCAACCTCCAGTCCCATGGGTGCAAACACGCCTCCAAATTCTTCCGTACGATACCCTTCCGCTTCCAGTGCCTTGTACACGCTCAAGACCTTTCGCCGGCTCCCGATCATCCCCACGTATCGCGCCCTGGTTCGCACCGCCCAAGCCAGGACACGCATATCTTCTTTGTGTCCGCGGGTCACAATCACTAAGTAGCTCGACGCATTCGGCCGTATTTTCTCGAACGCCTGATCGAAGCTGGTGTGAATCTCCTGCGCCATCGGGAACCGTTCCGCGTTCGCAAACGCTTCCCGGTCATCCACCACCGCCACTCCAAAGCCGGCCGCATGCGCCGCCTTCGCCAGCGCTACCGAAATGTGCCCGCCGCCAAACAGATACACGACGGGCTGCGGCAAAATCGGCTCAACAAATACTTCCACCGTGCCCCCGCAAATCAGTCCATTGTCATACCTGGCTTCGTTGTTCAGATGGAACACTAACTTCCGAGGCGCTTCCTTCTGCATCACTTCTTTTGCCGCCGCCCACACGTCTGCTTCCACGCAGCCGCCGCCAACCGTGCCTTCGCTGGACCCATCTTCCCGCACCAGCATCCGTGAGCTTTCGAAACTCGGAATCGATCCATTCGTATGCACAATCGTGGCCAGCGCGCCCCGTTGCCCAGCGCGCCGCATCCGCACGATTTCTTCAAACAGGTCCATGCCCTCAGCCTACGGCCCACCTCGCTACCCTGTCAATTCTATCTCTCGACTCTAGCGGAAGACGGCACCGAAGTCTTTAACACGTTCGACCTCGCCGCCCGCTCACCATTTCGCGTCGTTGCCCGGCGCGATGTTTTCGCGATGCCCTTTCCGTCGTTTCTGCTACGCTTAGGCCTGTTCCGTATCGGGCAAACAAGGAGAAAGCGCGTGACGGCCGTAGCCGGAGTGGATTTGGGCGGGACTGCGGTGAATTACACATTATTGGACCAGGACGGTCGATTCCTGATCGAAGGTCTCTGCGAGCATCCCTCGCTTTCCAAGCAGGGGCCGGACATTTGCCTCCAACAGATAGCGGATGGGTTGAAGTTTGCGATCGAGCGCGCCGGCGTAGCTATGGTTGATGTAGTGGCCGTTGGCTTAGATACGCCGGGTCCGGCGAGTGCAGCGGGACGGCTAAGCGCTCGCGGTTCAACCAACTTTGTGCACGCCCAGTGGTCCGGATACGACATTCGCGAGGGTTTGGCGCGTAAGTTAGGCAAGCCCGTGTGCTATCTAAATGACGCCAACGCGGCAGCGCTGTGGGGCCATTATGCGATATTCGGCCCGAATAGCCGGGAAACTTCCATTTCCATCATCATCGGAACCGGGAATGGTGGCGGGATCATCCTGGATGGCAACGTGGTGAAGGGAAAAAACGGATTCGGCGGAGAGCTAGGACACGTGCTGATACCGTACCACAGCATCGCGGGAATCGATGGCATGGTTCCACTTTGCAACTGTGGACGCACCGGAGACCTGGAATCCCTGTGTTCGCTGACCGCCATTGAGAGGAATATCCTGCCGTATCTTTTGCCGCGCTATCCCGGTCACGAACTGGGCAAGCATGATATGCATCAGTCCGCGAAACTTGTCCGAGGCATGGCCAACAAAGGCGATGCCCTAAGCAAGGAAGTGTTTCGGGTGCAGGCGCACGCCTTGGGGCTGTTTTGGGATGAAATGATTAATACCTTTGACCCGGACGCCTTCATCGTCGGAGGCGGAGCGCTCGAAGCGAGCCAGAACTTTCAACGCTGGTTCCTCGACGAGATTCGCGTGGGTATGCCCGCGCAGCGCGAGGAACAGGCCCGCATTCCCATCCATGTGATCCCGAATGGCGATACAGCAGGCGCTAGGGGCGCGGCGATCGAAGCCTCGAAACTCGCGAAGGAGAGTGGCCTATTCTAGGGCCATGGGTCTGACAATGCTGTCCCGCTGTTTTTTGGGCGATCACTGGTGCGCAATCCGTTTCTCTAGCCGGCCCTTGCTGCGCTAAACTGTGGCAGCTATGAGCGTCATTGATGAAGTAGTTGCGGCGAATCAGGAGTATGCACGAACTCACGAACTGCGAAAACTGACACCGCGGCCGGAGCGCAAGCTGGCTGTGCTGACGTGCATGGACACTCGGCTGTCTATCCTTACCCTCGGCTTGAAGACTGCGGATGCGCACATTATCCGCAACGCCGGTGGCATCGTCACCGACGATACGCTCAGGTCGTTGTTGATCTCCCATTATTTGCTGGGCACTGAGGAATTCATGGTCGTCAACCACACAGATTGCGGTTTGACTCACACGACCGAACAGGATTTACGGACGCGCATCCAGAACTGCTCGGGCACCGCCGCCATTGCTCCTGCGTTTTTCTACGCCTTTCAGAATATTGAAGAGAACGTACGGCACCAGTTGCAAAAGCTGCGAAGTCATCCGTGGGTTCCAGATACTGTGGCGGTCCGCGGCTTTGTTTACGACGTGACCAGTGGGCTGCTGCGCGAAGTCACGTGAGGTGCGAAGCCCTCATGGCATCTTCGAAGCCCGGGCTATGCAACCTTTTTTATGGGCTTTGTAGAAACGTTGCGTTACCCTTTTTGGCATAGCCATTCCATTCTTCGGTGAACACCGGGAGGTTCTTTCGAATGAAAACTTTGTTCCGTTCTCTTGTCGTGGCTGCATTACTACTATCTGCGGTAAACGCCGCGGACGACGTGGTTAGCGCCGTCCACGGCACCATCACTAAGTTGGACTCTTCAACAAAAACCATGGTCGTCAAGACCAAGGATGGCACCGATCACACCGTGCATTTTGTGGACAAGACTGCCGTCTGGGGAGCGGACAAGACCGCAGCGGGTGCTAAGGATACATTTAAGGGACTGTCGGAAGGCTCCGAGGTGGTCGTGCACTATTCGGAGAAGGGCGGCGAGAAGACGGCCACGGAAGTGGATAAGGTAGGCAAAGACGGCCTTAAGTATGTCGATGGCACCGTCACCAAAGTCGGGAAAGATGGCAAAACCGTTGTTGTGAAGTCCGCAGACGGCACCGAGCACACCTTTGACGTCGCTGGCCATGACACCGTCGATGCGGCCAAGGGAATCGGCAAGGCCGCGGACAAGACCGGCAAAGTTACCGTGTATTACACGGAAGGAGGCGGCAAGAAAGTGGCACATTTCTTCGAAAAGATTTAAAACACTTAGAAAATGGGGAAGGGCCGGCGGATAATGCGTCGGCCCTTTTCCTTTTATCGATAGCCCTTCGGGAGGCACCCTTGAAAAACACTGCGATACTCTTGGTCCAGTGCCCGGACCGCAAGGGTTTGGATGCGACCATTGCCGAGTTTATCTACCGCTACGATGGAAACATCCTGCACTTCGAACAACATCAGGCTGGCGAAGAGCGCTATTACCTCGCCCGCGTGGTATGGAGCCTGGATGGCTTTCGCCTCAACCTGAACGATTTCGACGGTGCCTTCGGGCCCATCGCCCACAAATTTGGGATGAACTGGTGCATTCGCTTGGGAAGTTACCGCCCGCGGGTGGCCATCTTCGTATCCAAGTATGATCACTGCCTGGTGGATCTGCTCTACCGCCAGCGCAGTGGCGAACTGGCCTGCGATTTTCCCATGATTATCAGCAATCATCCCGACGCCAAGGGGCACGCGGATTTCTACGGCGTGCCTTTTCATCTCATTCCGGTTACGAAAGAGAACAAGCCTCAGGCCGAGGCGCGGCAGATGGAGCTACTGCATGACAACCACATTGATCTGGTAGTACTGGCGCGCTATATGCAGGTGCTTTCCGCGGATTTCATTCAGCAATATCCGCAGCCGATCATCAATATTCATCATTCCTTCCTGCCGGCGTTTGTGGGTGCTAAACCGCATCACCAGGCGCATGAGCGCGGCGTGAAGCTGACCGGAGCGACCGCTCACTACGTCACGGAAGTTCTGGACGACGGGCCGATCATTGAGCAGGGAGTGGTACGCATTTCGCACCGCGATTCCCTTGAAGACATGGTGGAGAAGGGTAGAGACGTAGAGAAAGTGGTTCTATCCCGAGCGGTGCGCTGGCACATTGAGAATCGGATTCTGCTTTACGGGAAGAAGACCATCATCTTCGAATGATTAAGGGTGACCTGTGCGGTACCACCTTGGACTTTTCCACGCTTACACTTCTTTCGTTTAGTCAGCAGCGTGTAAATTTCTTAGGTGGCTGGTCATATCCCGATGCAACAGGCGATGGAAGAGATGTTCGCCGGCTTCGCGGCGGACCGAGAGACGTCCTGCCATGTAGGCTCGGGAAGCCAGACCGCGCTGCACCGAATCGCAGATGGCCATGTCTTCGTCCTGGACTTTTTCGCTTACGGCAATACTGTCCCGGTGTTGCTGTGCCGAGGCCGCGCTGGTATCTGCGAAGTAGTAGTCGAAAATAACCGCGCATTGGTCTACACCAAGGGGAATCACGAGGTTCGTGTCCATCACATCGGAATATGCATTAATCATGAAGTTGGGGTAAACCCACAAATAAAAGGCACGGCCCCGGCGAGTCGAGCCAATGGCGGAGTCGGCCGGGCTCGAAGCATCTAGCGGGCTGGATTGTAGGCACGAGCGTTCGAAATTCTCGATAGTGTATTTGGTATACTCCACCACGCTGCTGAGTCCTTTGTGGGCATGGGGTACGTGATAGCCGCCATCCAGATAATTGTCCACGTACACCTTCCAATTGCATTTCAGTGTATAGATTCGGCGATCAAAATGATGCAGAGTTTCGGTCAGCTTCAAGGGCGCAACCAGCGAAGGTACTTTGCCGAGAAATTCGTGGAGCGGGGCGGTTTTACCATCCAGATTCACAAAAACAAAATTCTCCCAGGTGTCCGTGCGGACCGGCACCAGGCCGTTGTCTTTGCGTTCAAAATTGCAGACACCTTCGAACTCCACCATGCCTTTCAGTGCTCCATCACTACCGTACGTCCACCCGTGGTATGGGCAACGGAATTGCTTTGCGCAACCAGCCGCTTGCGGTTCCACGGCCGCGGCGTGATGGCGGCAAACGTTATAGAAACCGCGGAGCGTGCCCTCTTCACCGCGCACGATCAACAGGGGTTCTTCATTCACATTGATGGTGAAAAATTGGCCCGGTTGTTGGACTTGATCAACGCGGCCGACAACTTGCCAGTTGCTTGCAAACACGCTGTCACGTTCCAAGCGACCGATGCGCTCATCAAAATACCACGGCGCCGGAATGGACCAGGCTTTGTCCAGGGAATGGGCGGGATTGTACAGATTCAAAACGTCACGGACGCTGCGTTCAGCCATGGGAACTCCGATGTGACCCTATGATCAGTGCGGGCTCATTCTGCTGCAATTTCCTTGGGCCTGGCAAGTCTGCTTCGAACTTGCCTGCTCTGTCGATTAGAGAACCAGGAGAGGGATATACTTCCGCAGCGCGATCACGAATAGAGGCGTGTCCAGCGGCCAAGTCGAGTGGTGTTCCACTTGGGGAGTGTCTATGGAAAATTTACTTGCAACGGGGCGTTTGTGGTTCGCCGTATGTATCGTGGCCCTCGGAGTGGAGACCTTCGTCTGCGCTCACATTCAACAGCCAGTGCTGCCGCTTCTCCCTTGGCTGCCGCGGCATCCCGCCCTTTCCTACCTCACCGGGATTGTTCTGATCCTTTTGGGATTGGCGATTGCCAGCAACTTCCTAACGCGCTGGGCTGCCGTTCTTCTGGCAGTTGTTTTTGTTCTATGCGAAATTCTGCTGCAAATCCCCAGGGCCACTGCGGCTCCGTTTGATTTGAGCCTGAGGACGGCGGTGTTCGAAGTCCTATCGCTGGGTGCTGCGGCCATGATCCTGGCGCGAATGAGTTCGCACCCAGATGCTCCGGGGAAAAAGTTGAACCTGCTGGACAAAGTACTCAGCTCCGGCCGCTACCTCTTTGCCGTTTCTTCGGTGACCTTTGGGATTTCCCATTTCCTGGTTGGTCCGTTTATCGCCACACTGATCCCGGAGTGGATCCCATTCCGTCTATTCTTTGCATATTTCACAGGCGCGGCGTTCGTTGCTGCGGGACTGAGTATCGCGGCCGGTTGTTTGGATGTTTTGGCGGCAACGCTGCTGGGAGCGATGTTTTTGGTGTGGTTCTTGTTTTTGCATTTGCCACGGGTGTTCACAATCGAAAAGCTCCACAATCCCGCGGAGTGGTCCAGCGCGTTTATCGCTTTAGGAATGTTTGGAGCATCGTGGATCATTGCGCGCGATGCTATGAGCCGGAAGGCTTAGCGCTCCGGGCAGCATCTTCGCTGTTTCGTGAACCCAAATCACGATGCGTGACCAGAAATTAAGCGGGCCGCAGCACTTAGACCGCGACCCGACTGGCGATGAGTTGTGGAGAAATTTACCTGCCGTTCGCGGCGCGCTCCCGGTTTTCCGCCCTATGCACTTCGACTAGGAATTGCCGGGCAGCCGCAGGTACGAGAACTTTTCCGGTAAGCAGTTCGCTGGTGGTGTAATCCTTTCCGTACATCGCCTCGGTGGAGTCCTTGTCGCGCTCGATCCACGATCCACTTAAATCGATACCGGCAAACAGGCCGTGAGAGCGCGAGTACGACAAGATCTCGGAGCTGGCTTTCCAGTCCGTGCCTGCGGAGGCGTGCCGTCCCACCGGGCCCGCTGCGGCGGACGCGGTCGCACCCATCTGAAACTTGTTCTCCAGCAGGTGGCGCATGCCGTCGTCATTCATCACCATCATCACCAACTGTACATCTTCGACGCCAAACTGGGCGCCCCAGCTACCGCCGGTAATCGTAAAGAAGGCAGGAGCACTCCACTTTCCGTCCGGCAGGCGGCACGTGGACACTCCTCGGCCGTGCTTTCCGCCAAAGATGAACGCGCCCTTAATCATGCTTGGAACTACTGCCACGCACTTGGCCCCTTTGAAAACCTCGTCCGGGATGCCCTTGTCAGGGGCGTCCACAATCTGTTGGATGGTGCTGGTGGCGCTCTGCAGCCGATCCTCTACATCCGTTTTGGTCTGGTCGGCGCGAGAGATACCGACTACATTCGCGAAAAAAATCAAGGCGACTGCGATCCGCAATTTCATTGTTTTGGCTTCTCCTCAGCTAAGTCGCTGTAAGTAGAACACTGTTGCAAGGCGCCACCCATCGAGAGAAGCAGGTAATAATCCCCGGGACTTTTTGTAGGGGTCTTGCGAGGCAAAGATCAAGACTATGCGGAGACTGATACAAATCGATCGGGCAAATCCAGTATGGACCCCTCGGGGACACGCTGCTAATTTTTCCCTTGTGGCGTCTCTTGAAACGCCTTTGCCAGCTCGGCCAATAACATGTTCCGTCACACCATTCCAATCGGGCGGATTCTGGGCATATCCGTTGATCTCGACTACTCCTGGTTTCTCCTTGTAGGACTGCTGTCGTGGATACTGGCTGTCAGCTATTACCCTGCAGAATTTCCTGAATGGAGCTCCGGCGAATACTGGCTGGTGGGATTCATCACAGCGTTGATGCTTTTTGTCAGCGTGCTGATTCATGAACTAGGCCACTCCGTTGTGGCGAAACGCTTCGGCCTTTCCGTGCCCCGCATTGTCCTCTTTATATTCGGCGGAATCTCCGAAATAGCTGCGGAACCTCCCAGCGCAGCCGCCGAGTTCTGGATCGCTATTGTTGGTCCCATCGTTAGTTTCGCGCTGGCCGCCTTTTTCTGGGAAATCGAGCCGCTTCTGACGAATGTGCAGCCACTCTATGCATTAGCTAAATATCTAGCCACGCTCAATTTCATTCTGGGAGTTTTCAATCAATTCCCGGCTTTCCGCTTGACGGGGGCCGCGTGTTCCGTGCACTGGTGTGGCGGTTCACTGGCAAGTACCGCCAGGCCACCTCCATCGCCGCGTTGACCGGCCGCTTCATTGGTTTTGCGCTGATTTTTCTGGGAGTGTGGCAAGTCCTGAGGGGCAATTTCATCGGCGGATTATGGACGGCCTTTATCGGGTGGTTCTTGGAAAGCGCCGCGGGCAGCATGTTGCAACAGGAAGTGTTGAAGAGCCTTCTCGGCGGACACAAAGTGCTTGATGCCATGCAGCGGGATTTTCCACAGATTCCGGGGGACACCACGCTTCAACAGATGGTGGACGAATACATTCTGCCCGGAAAGACTCGCTACTTTGTGGTGAACTCGGACGGTACCTCGGGCCTCGTGACACTTTCCTCCATCCAAAAAGTGCCCCGCATGGAGTGGCCATCCACGACGGCAACGCAGGTTATGGTACCGCTCCAAAGGCTGGATTCCACGCGGCCGGATGCTGTGCTGTGGTCGGCACTGGAAAAAATGGGAAGAGACGGAGTAAACCAGCTTCCCGTGGTTGAAGGAAGCGGCATTGTCGGCATCCTGTCCCGCGAAGACATTGTTCATTACCTGCGGGTGCTGCGAGCATTTGCCCGATAAACCCGGCACGAGCGGGGCTTTACGATCAACTTCTAGGCGAGGTGAAATCATGAGCACTACAGGAGGTAAGGGCCCATTCATTTTGTTGTCCGTTGCTGGTTTGGCTCTGCTTGCCGGAGGATTCATCCGCGCCGGCCTGGTACACGCCCCGGGGCACCCGGTGTTAGGCGCGGAAAAGGTAGCGGTGGCGGTGGCGAAAAATCCCGGCCCAGTCAGCCTCGGGGATTTCAAGAATGGCTTTTCCTCTGTGCTGACACCGGTGTTGCCCGCGGTCGTTAACATTTCGTCGACAAAAATTGTAAAAATGCAGAACAACATGCCGGATTTTTTCAACGACCCGATGTTCCGGCAGTTCTTCGGCAATCAGCTGCCCCAGCAAGGGCAAGGTCCGCAATCACAACGCGAGTTTGGTCTCGGATCCGGCGTCATCGTAAATCCCAACGGATATATTCTGACCAATAATCACGCAGTGTCAGGCGCCTCGGACGTGGAGGTTTACACCACAGACAAGCGCAAGTTCAAAGCCAAAATCATCGGAACGGATCCTCTCACGGACATCGCCGTTCTGAAGATTGAGGCCGCCGGCCTGCCTACATTGACATTGGCGGATTCTTCGACGCTGAAAGTCGGCGACGTGGTGTTCGCCATTGGGCAGCCCTTTGGCATCGGCGAGACCGCCACGATGGGAATCGTCAGCGCTACCGGTCGCGGATTGGGGCAAGCAATCGAGCGCTACGAAGACTTCATTCAAACCGACGCGGCGATCAATCCCGGCAATTCCGGCGGCGCGCTCATTGATCTTCATGGCAACCTTGTGGGTATTAACACCGCCATCCTCGCGGGCGGGGGAGGGGAAGGGGGCAACCAAGGCGTAGGCTTCGCGATACCCATCAACATGGCGCGCAATGTGATGGATCAAATTGTGGAACATGGAAAAGTGATTCGCGGTTTTCTGGGCGTGACCATCCAGGGCGTAGACCCGGATATGGCTAAGGCGTTTGGCTTGCCACATGGCGGTGGCGCTTTGATTGGAGATGTAACCCCGGATAGTCCTGCCGCTAAGGCTGGCTTGCAGCGCGGGGACGTTGTCCTGGAACTCAACGGCAAAACGGTTAACGGGCCAGATGATCTTAGCGTTACGGTTTCAGAGATGGCCCCCGGTTCTGTTGCGCATCTGACGTTGTTCCGGGACGGGCAGAAGAAAGAAGTCGATGTAACTCTCGGCGAGTATCCGGAAAAACCTGGCGCAAAGACCGAGCAAGGGCAAGCGGAACCTCAGGGTATGAAGGGCCTCCAAGTACAGAACCTGACGCCGGACATCGCGCACCAACTGAATCTGCCTTCGGCTGCCAACGGAGTAGTTGTAACCGATGTTGATCCCAATAGCGCGGCAGCGGAAGCCGGTCTGCAACGCGGTGATCTGATTCAAGAAGTGAACCGCAAACCAGTGCACAACACACAGCAGTTTCAGCAGGCGCTGGCAGGGGCCGGGAATCAGTCTGTCCTGTTGTTGGTAAATCGCGGTGGAACCACCCATTTTGTGGTGGTCTCGCCGCAGTAGATAAAATGGCCCAGTCCACTTGGGTAAGCCCCCTCAGCGGCAAGCCCGCAACATGCTTTGCGTGTGAGCTTGCCGCAACTTCCCTACAGTCCGTTCGTTTGGCCTCAGGCATAATTCTTGAAGGTGATTGTCGGCCCGTTACAGTTGGAGGCACGTCTTTGCCCGACGGAGCAGGTCACAACCCGATCCAAAACGGAGAAACAGAGCCGAGAGGAGATCAACCTTCTTCTGATTCTCGCACAACGGCCGAGCCGTCTGCCGTCGCTCCCTCCTCTGGTTGGCCGCGAGCCGAGCGAAAGAATCTTCTTATATTCGTCCTGGCCGGTTTTCTGCTCCCTAGTCTGGCTCTAATTCTATTGGAGCGCGGAGCCATCCGCGACGCGGCTGGATTCACACTCAGGAGCGAATTCACAATCAAATCCATCACAGCGCTCTGTGTCGTTTTGGCCACATGGATCGTCGCGCGCCGGGAAGGCCGAACGCTGCGGGACTACGGAGTTCCGCCACGTGAGGCGCTCGGGAGAAGATTTTGGGAGGGATGCCTCTGGGGTTTTGCAATGCTCTCCCTGCTGCTCCTGCTTCTTGGCGTTTCGGGACACTTCCGCATCGATTCGTTGGCCCTGACTGGAGCTGCCATTTGTCACTACGCGTTTGGGTGGGCGGCAGTTTTTCTTGCAGTGGCCATTAGCGAGGAGTTCGCGTTTCGCGGATACTGGCTGTTCCTCACCGCGAAGCGTTTGCGGTTCTGGCCTGCGGCGATCTTCCTCTCGGTGATTTTCGCGGTCGCGCACATCCCGAATCACGGAGAAACCGGCCTCGGTATCTTGCAAGTGTTTGCCACTGGAATGTTGTTCTGCTTGATGATCCGGCGCACAGGGACTTTGTGGTTCGCGGTGGGATTCCACGCGGCGTGGGATTGGGCGCAAACCTATTTTTATGGCACTCCCGATAGCGGTCTGTTAGGTGAAGGGCATTACCTGAATACCTCATCGGTCGGACCCCAATGGCTCACGGGCGGGTCAGCGGGGCCGGAGGGTAGCGTGATTGCCTTAGTGGTTTTGTCTTTCTGCTCCATCCTAATCCATCTGCGGTTTCGAAAAGCTCTCTACCCCGACCGGCCCGCTTAGAACGGGGCGCTCGTTTGGAATTTCCTTCCTCTATCTGGCGGTGGAGACTGCGACGGCGGGGCGAGGCGTCCAGAGAGAGTCTCCTAAGCGATAGAGGAGCAGAACAGCGAGTATGCCGCCGTAAAGGAGTGGCAGGCGATGATCGGACTTCACCAGCCAATAGTAGTGGACGACCCCGCACAACGCGCTGACGTAGATCAATCGATGCAGAACTCGCCAGCGTTTACCACCCAGCCGGCGGATCCACGCCTTCGTTGATGTGAGGGCTAGCGGGATCAGTAGAACGAAGCCTAGGAAACCCACGGTAATAAACGGGCGTTTGGCTACGTCTTTCCACATCCCCGCCAAATCGAAAGACTGGTCTGGGCCGACATAGGTGAGGAAATGCAGACAAACGTAAAAAAATGCAAACAGGCCCAGCATGCGCCGGAAGTGAATGAGGTCCGGAAGCTTCAGCAGTTTGCGCAGCGGCGTGATAGCCAGCGTAATGAGAAGAAAGCGCAGCGTCCAATCCCCCGTGAAGTGCTGGATATACTCGACAGGATTGGCAGTCAGTTCGCCATGATAGGTCCGCACGGCCAAGTATCCAAGCGGCGCCACGCAAAGCAAGAACATGACAGGCTTTGCCCCCCGGCTGACCAGAAGCTGGCGTCCCAGATCACGCACGTCAGTAATACTTCTTCAGATCCATGCCGGTGTATAGGCTCGCCACTTGGTCAGAGTAACCGTTGAACATGAGTGTCTTCCGGCGCAGGATTTCGCCCAGGCGGCGCTCCGTGGCCTGACTCCACCGCGGATGATCGACATTGGGATTCACGTTGGAATAGAACCCGTATTCGTTGGGAGCGTAACGATTCCAGGTTGTCGGTGGCATGTCCTTCACCAAGCGGATTTTGATGATGGATTTGATGCTTTTGAACCCGTATTTCCAGGGAATCACCAGGCGGACAGGCGCGCCGTCCTGATTCGGAAGGGTTTCGCCGTACATTCCGACACACAGCAGCGTTAATTGGTTCATCGCCTCGTCCAGGCGCAGCCCTTCCACGTACGGAAGGTCAATGCCGGAACGCGAGCCCCACGGCATTTGGCTGGGATCATATAGGGACTGGAAGGCGACGAATTTCGCCTTTTCTGTGGGTTCGGAAAGCTTCAGTATCGTGCTCAACGAATAACCGATCCAGGGAACAACGATCGACCACCCTTCCACGCAGCGGTGGCGGTATATACGTTCTTCTAACGGCGCCAATTTTAAAATATCGTCCATGCTGTACTTGGCCGGCTTTTTCACCTCGCCTTCCACAGAAACCGTCCAGGGAGAAGTTCGAAACTTCTGGGCATTTTTGGACGGATCACTTTTGTCCGTGCCGAATTCGTAGAAATTGTTGTAGTGCGTCACGTCTTCGAACGAATTCATCTTCTCGGTAGTGCTCAACGGGCTCCGCGACGCCACGTTAAGCTTGGTGCCCGCTTCTACAGCGGCAGGCGGGAACGCGAAATGCGATAGCAGCTTGCCCCCGGCAAACGCCGCTCCGGCCAGCCCCATGGCCCGAAGGATTTGCCGGCGATTGAAATACACTGATTTGGGCGTAATGTCCGCTGACGTTAAATCGCCGGACTTGCTCATACTCGTAGCCACTCCATCCTTGTTCTTGGGCGCTGCCGCTAGAAATGAGATACGGACCTGTTCCAAAAGTTACACCAAATTAGATGCGGTCCGATGCCTGCTGTGCCGCAAAAGTAGCTGGGCGGCAGCCGGCAAAGAAGCCAAGTTACAGCAGGCATTTAAGCTACTGCTGCTACTGCTGTGCTGCTTTACCGCTTGACAATCCGTGGCGACCCGTACATCTTTATTGGCTTTGCTCCTTGCCGCAGGTTACTCCGTAGGAGGTCAGGCAGATAGGCTCTATGACCACCGTTCGACTGTGTTTCCATGATCGCTGTTTTGATGGCACCGCTTCGGCCGCGTTATTTTACCGTTTCTACCGGGAGGGCTTCGACCCCAAGGCCGAATTCCATCTCAGCGGAATGACCCATAAGGCCAAACATCCCTGGGAAGATGCGCTGTTTGATGGTGACGAGAACGTCATCGTCGATTTCAAGTATTCGAACTCGCCGAAGGTCACCTGGTGGTTCGACCATCACCAGAGCGCCTTTCTCACCCCCGCGGACGCGGAGTACTTCAAGCGATTTCCTGGCAAGCACATGTACTATGAGCCGGACTATAAGTCCTGCACAAAACTCATCGCCACAATTACCAAGGAAAAGTTCGGATTTGATACCAAGCCCATGGCGGACCTGATCAAGTGGGGCGATATCATCGACGGCGCGCAGTTCCCCACGCCGCAATCCGCTACCGAATTGACGGAGCCCGCCACGCAACTGGCGTTAGTCATCGAAGCGGCGCCGGAAAATGGCGTTCCGGCGCAGATCATTCCGGAATTGGCGTACCGGCCGTTGTCGGAAATGGTGAAATTGCCAGTGGTGGCAAAACATCTTGGCCCACTGCTGGCGCGGCATCGTAAGTCGATTGACGTGCTGCGAGAGCGGTGTGAATCCAAAGACGGCGTCGTGTTTTTTGATGTAAGCGATCTGGACATGGAAGGGTACAACAAGTTCATCCCATACCTTTTGCATCCGGAGGCGGTCTATTCTGTCAGCGTGAGCGCTTCGCCGGTACGCGCCAAAGTGTCTTTGGGGACAAATCCATGGAATCAGGCCACCGCGGACCGGAATCTGGCGACGCTTGCCGAGCAATTCGGCGGTGGCGGCCACCAGCGCGTTTCCGCAATTTCGTTCGATCCGCGCGACCTCGAACGCGCCCGTAAAGTGGCCCGCGATCTTGCTGCCGTCTTACGCGCCAAGTGATCCGCAACGCTTCGCCGCAAAAATTTATTCCGCGCGCAAGCCGTCGACAGAAAATTCAGAACTATGTAAAATAAAGAATTGCCCGTGGACCGGTAGCTCAATGGTAGAGCAGTTGACTCTTAATCAACGGGTTGCAGGTTCGAGTCCTGCCCGGTTCACCACTTCTTCCGCATAACCACTTCTACTTCCATTCAGTTAACCCGTCCTCGCGAAATCGCTTCCGCTTCGGAGCTGAGAACATCTGAGAACAAAACCCCGCCCACTCGCTCTACTGCCTTCCTCTGCGAGTCCGGGACAGTGTGGGTGTACACGTTGAGCGTCGTCTCTAGATCCGAGTGTCCCAGCAGTTCCTGAGAGGTCTTGAGTGACGCACCACTATCATGCAGGAGCGTCTGGTGCGTGTGCCGGAACGAGTGCCACGATACTCGCGGCTGCCCGATCCGGTCGCACGCTGGCGCGAGCTCCCGGTTGTACAGGTTTTTGTCGCTGAGCGGAGTGCCTTTCGGTGTCTGAAACACCAGCTCCTCGGGACTCGCCGGATTCATCCGCGCGCGGTGAGTTTCGAGCACGCGCCGAAGCGCCGAGCTGACGGGAATCACCCGTCGGCTACTTCTGGTTTTCGGCGATCCGAATTCGCCCGAGGAATAGTTCTCCGCTACTTCGAGGGTGGCGCCGAGCAGATCGATGCGTTTCCAACGTAACGCGAGGATCTCGCCGATCCTCATGCCGGTCAGAACCGCAACCGCAACCACTGACGCACACGGTTCGGTCAGCACACTAAGCAACATGCGTACCTGGTCCGCGGAGTAAAAACGCCGCTCTTTTTTGGAGTCGCCTTCGCGAATGACGACTCCATGGGCAGGGTTTTTCTCGAGGTAACCGCGTTCCGCCGCGGAACGAAACACCGTCGCAAACGTGTTTCGCACACTGCGTAGCGTCGAGGTCGCATACCCCTTCTGCTTCAGGTTCGACAAACACGCCTTGGTCTGCGCGATACCGAAATCGCGCAAGGGCAACTCGCCGAGTGTCGGCAAGATGTGCTTCTCGAGCTGATAGGAGTAAATGCGCATCGACGATTTTTTCAGCTCCAGCGGCGCGTTCGGTTTCCATTCCGTTCTCACAAATTCGGAGAGCGTCATGGTGACTCGCGGCCTGAGGTGCTGCTGGCTGACTGCACTCACCCGAGTCTGGAGAATCTCGAGTGCTTGCTGCTTTTTGATTTGCGAGACGAATCCGATCGTTTCCGCATGCTGCACGCGTTCGATCGTTCCGTCCGGTTTCACTACGTCCTCCCTCCAGCGTAAGACGTAGCGTTTTGGTTTTCCGCGAACTACCACACTTCCATTCTGGTAACGCGGTCGAGCCATTCCTTTCCTTTCCGTGGCTCGTCCGCCGTTTCCTGTGTCAAAACTAAGTGTACTCGCCGAGTCAAGCATTCGCGCGACCTCCGGACCGTTGACGCTCCAGCCAGGCCAGTACCTCTGACTCTTGAAAACGCCAGTATTTGCCAAGACGAAATCCGGGGATGCGGTTCACCCCGCGCGATCGCGTGCGGTCATACACCCAGGAAACCGGAACTCTCAGCAATTCCGCGACTTCCTCAACCGTAAGGAGTGCAGAACGCCCGCTATGCGCCGGCGAAGTGATCGCGAGTTTTGTTGCCATCGCCATCGCCATCGCTCAACCGTTCATGCTCCCGCCCTTGCGAATGCTCGTTTTCCGCGAGATGCGTTTTTTGCCCTCGGAAGTCTTCGTTAGGCTCCTTGTTTTAGTTCCGAATTGGGTCATGGTAGCCATTACAGTTCTTTTTTTCACTGATGAATCGGAAGCTCATAAAGGCGTCTTCTTGGATTTGTTCTCCAGCAATCTGCTCAATTTTTCGCTTTCTACCCGCTGGCCCGTGGCCAGCGTTCTACGATTTCCTGAATGCTCGCAAGTTCCGCCTTTTCGACCTTCACCGCACGGTCCCACAGTTCGCTGTCCAGCATCGCCATGACAGCCTCCTCGATGCGGCGCCGTAGCTCGGTCGGCGGCAGTGCATCGAGTTCCACGCACTTGTTGCTGTACCGGCGAAGAAAACCGGCTGACCGCGGGTCCGACTGCTTCACCCGCAAGGGCGGCAGTTTGAACTTGGCAATATCCGCGGCATGGATGGCTAGACGTGTGATCGTGAACCTCGCGCCATAGCCGCGAATTCGCTCGCCCAGATCCGTTTCAATCTGACGGCCGCTCGGATCGTGGTCGCCCAGATAAAACACGGTCATGGGCTTTGCGCTTCCAGCAATCGCCTGAGCCAGGTCATGCGCTTTGGTGGTTGAGAGAAACCCGCGCGCCACACGCACCATGACGCCCAACTCGTGCGTCAAATCTTCGATGGAGCCGATGATGGAATCTTTCTCGCACCAGACTTCCACACGTTCAGGTTGCTGTTGCCAATAATCCTTCCGGTAGCCGCGTCTCACGGTCTCCGCGTAGTCCGCTGTATCCTCAAAGACATTGGGCATATACTCGGGCCGGCTCCGGTCCACGATCGCTTCGAAATCAATGCGACCATCGTTGCGCGCCTTGGTCATCGTGGTGCTGACTCGCTGATAGTCGTTCCGGGTATTTTCAATCGCCGCAACGCTCACCAGCCGGTAGAACAACTGCCGGATCGTCATCGGCGACTCTTCAGCCAGAATCGCAGCCGCCTGCTCGATCAATCGCTTCGTGCTCGCCCACTCACCTCGCGCCATTTTCTAACCTCAGACTAGGCTGGATTTACGATAGATTTCCTTTTGTCCCACAATATTTTCGGCATCTCGAGTAATCGACGTGTCTTTAATTGTCTTGGCCTTCGGCATAGTTATCCTCGTACTAGTTCAAGTTCCTTCGCGCTGTGAAAACAGTTGTTTCAACCTCGCCTCAATCTCTCCCTTCGTCCGTGTGCCTTCGCGAGCGTGTGCAATCTGTTTTTCCCGAGCGATGCCAGAAAGGTAATCGCGGACAAGGATCGGCACGATGACACGATCGATGAATCCCTTCAGTTCGGGAGTCAGCGGGGACCCGGCCAATTTCGCCAAGTCACGCATTTCCGTCACAGGGCGTTTACTCTCGTTTTTGCCCTGGACCGGCGCGAGTTTTGAAACGGTTGACATTCGTTTTTGTTTGCACTCTTACGATTTGTCAATTTCGAGCGCTACAGTCACCCCGACTTGCGCGAGACGGTCGATCAACTGCGGAACACTCCATCCAACCCAGCGTCCAGGATTCGCCAGAGCCGCTTTCAATTGCGCTAAGGTCGTACTAGCGAACCGGGCCGGATCAGTCACAACGGTGCATGTCTCCATCGCTATGGGAGGCTCTTTGAGTTTCCATCGAACCAGTCTGACGCCTTCAGGCATCGGCGAGCACCCGGCGCAGTGTGGAGAGCCGCAAGGCGCAAGTTCGACGGCCGCGGATCGGGGCTCGCGTTCCGGTCTTTCCGCCGATTGCCTTTCCCTCGAAACCTTAAGCGCCAATTCTAGATAGCTCATCGTGTGCTCACCTTACGACCCAAACGATTTAAACGACCAAACCTGCTCTTGACTCACCCTTATGTCGTATCGGTCGTTTCGGTCGTACCTACTGCAGTCCACACCTCACCGGATCGCCCGCCCGTTTCCCTTGTTTCGCGGGCCGCAAGGCTTCTCTCGGAAAGGCAACGCAGCGCCGCCTCGATCTCCGACTCACTCCGGTTCCTGCCGAATATGTCTCGAATATTGGTCCGCGTCAGACCTTGCGGATTTGCCCGAAGCTCTCCCAGGATGCGGTCTGCCTCGGGGTAGCCGAGCGAATCGCCAAAAATAAAACGTGCCGATTCCTCGCAGTAGTCCCACATCGCAAGCGCCGCCAGCATGTGCTGCTCACGAATAACCGCCGAACAATCCAGCAATGCGAAAAGAAGGCACAGGCGAACTACCTGTGCAGGAGCGCGGCTAATGATCGAGCCTAGCAGTCCGGGCCGTCCAGCGGAAAGTTTCTCGTACAAAGTCCTCCATAGCCCGCCAGCCGTTCTGTCCCGCGTGACCTCTCCCGTGGATCGCGCGAATTGGATGCAGTCCGCGAGGCGTTTCAGCAGAGCCGAATGTTCCTCGATCTGGAAGTTTCCGCCGTCCGGGAGACACTTGCTGCGCTTCACGCATACCCATAGGAAACGGTTTGCGAATCCATTCCCCATTTCCGTGGAATTCAGGTAGCGCCAAAGCTCCTCGCGGGTCACGTGGCCGATGATCGTGATATGTGCTCCTGTTGCCCGCGCTGGGGAATTTTTTGTTAGGGTACAAAGATCGCCCGTGTCCCATGCATCGCGGACTATGGCAGAGAGGGTGTTTCCTTCCCGGTCCGCAACGCGAAGTGGAGATGAGAATTCTGTCTCGATAATTAGTGCCCGCTTGTCAGATACGCCATGATCTGCAGTCACTGTCTCGTATCCGACAGTCCGGCCTTTTTTGCGCACACCCTCGCGCTTCTCGATGGGGTCGCGGACGGCCCAAATCAAACCTTCGCCAGACGACAGGCCGGAGAGCATGCGGCTAGACGCCCATTCGGGATCTGCGGATTGAAAAACGCGGCGAATATGGCCTAGGCTTGTTCCCTTCCTTGCAACAGACGTGACGCCGACCAAAACGACAAAAAGATTTGCCCGATGCCGGTCAGCTTCGACTCGGAAATGCGGCGACCCTCCGACCACATTTCCGAACGCGGCGAGAAACTGGATAAGCAGGCCAGCAAGGTCTGCTTCGGTATGCGGCTCAATTGCTCTCACTACTTCACCCGCCAACCCATAGAAGGCTTCATCCGCAAGAGGCTTGGGCCAGGCGGGAGCATCATGTTGCAATGAGACGCCCCCCAGTCCCTGGCGAATTGTCTGCTTGCTCTTGGCCTTCCCGACAGTTTGGTCGTCGACGACGCGCCGGTCGAGTTCCAGCCACGCCGCGAGCTTCTGGGCTACCTGTTTCCCGTTAGGGCTGAAGGCGGCTTCGAGAGCCTTTCGCTGTGTGATGTGGCCTCGGCCGGAGGCGAAGCGTTCGAATGTCGATGTGACTTCGTTCGCCCGGTCACGCTGTTTACGGTCGCCCGCTGCATCGGCGGCGGCCAGGATGAGCTCCAGTGCGCACACCTTGTCCCAGCCGTTTATTGCGAACCAACCTGCCAGCGCGAGTGTCGGGTCGTGGCGTGCGCCGGCTGCTGGCCAGTACTTCGCGAGCATCGCGGCGCTCGCGATCTTCGCGACCCACTTGTAAAGTTCTGGGACGGTCGTTTTTCCGAAGTCTCTTTTCTCTGCCCAAACGACAGTCTCGCCCGACTCATGCATTGAGCCGGGCACGACAGTCTGCTGTGGGTTGCCGTTGCCCGCTTTGCCGCGCATCTCGGCGATCATCTTGCCGTCGAGGTCCTTGAACTGCATCGTCTCGAACTCAGCGCCGAGCTCGAACAAGTAGTGCGAGCACGGCTTTGACCTCCGCCCGAAGATTCGGCGCGTCTCTGGGCCGCGTATCAGCTTTGCGCAGGCGATCGCCTCAGGCGAGTCGCAATCGACGTCAACAATGACGCGAGGGCGGATGCCCAAGAGCACACCGACGTTCGAGCCCTTCTCGAACTTACTGGGAAGATCAGGCAAAGTGAGGCGTTGATGCTGCCACCCGTCACCGACAGGCTTCTTGCTTCCCGCGTGTACTGGAATCGGCCAGAAGCCGTCCGTGGACCACCCCTCGGCCTCGTGCAGCACGAGCTCGTCGCGCGTCATGGCCGAACCCCGCACATCCCGTGCACTCCTCTCGGAAAACCGCTGCCAGCTTCCATGTGCCAGAGGGCAGGCGCGGGGGGAAACATTCTGCCTTGCGTACGTGCGAATTGCTCGATGCATCCGCCACTGTGACAGCGATGGCAGAAACACAAACCGCCTTCGGTCAGGGATACGCACAAACTGCCATGCCCTTCGGCCATGCAGTCGGGATACTTGGCGCGCCGCCCGTGCAATTCGAATCCGGCACGCAGAAAGATTTCCGCGATGGCAGAAGGTAAGCTCACTTGCTTTACACTGGTTTCTCTTTCGCTTCTTGCAAAAGCTGCTTCGCAGCAGCGACGATGTCTTCTAGCCATCGATTCCAAAGGCTTCCAAATGGTTTCTCTTCGCAGTACTCGGCTCTGAACGGCGCGAAGATATCCAGCAAAGCCCAATCTAGGGCCTGAGATTTCTGATCTTTGTCGAACACTTCTTGCACGATTTCTCCCGCCCGCATCACTTGCTTGCCAGAGTAGCTCGCTTGCATGTCGGAGTATTCGAGCAGAAAGACAGCCTTCGGAAAAGCCGCCGAAACTTCGATCAGATGGCTGTCAACAATGCCGTGATGTCTGCCCTTGAACGACAGGCTGAACTGGCGCGCCTTGTTCACGCTGTCATCTTGGTAGAAGAGGTTCTGCGTCTTAAACTCGCTGAAGAATGCTTTAAGGCTTTGTGCGACTTCGCCCACTGGTTGGCTGGTTCTCTGAGCAAGCCAACTGGCAAGTTCTTGCGAAGGCTGCTCCATCCTTGCAGCGATTTGATTGATTTCATCCGTGGTATTGGCTAGCACATCCAGGACATAGTCGATCCAGTTCGACATCGTTTTTCTCCTTTTTACCGTCTTGAAACTCGATCATTCCATTTTCTTTTGTGTTTCTTCTTGCCGGAATCCTTTGCTGCGTTCCTCCCGCGATCAAAATGGAATATCTTCATCCGTGATTTCCGGCGCGGTCGTGGGCTTGCCGTCCTGCTCTGGATGCGCGGCCCGAATGAGAGCCTGTATGAAGACAATTGTGATTTCTTCCGTCCAGCCACCTCGCGCAAGACAGCCGGAGAGCGCCATGCGCGCCTCGTGGCGGTTGCTCGCCGGCCAGTAACGGACCAGCAGAGACGCAGCCCCGACACAATGCACCCGAAGCGAAAGTAGGTCAGGTTCTATCTGTGCAGGCTCGCCGTTTGTGTCCCAAGCGCGAATCTCTCCGTCCGCTTCACTTGGCGGGACAATCGTTTGATGGCCGTCTTGCCGAAGCTCAACTAGGCAATGCCGTGCGTCTTCGGACGGCAGGAGCGGGTCTGTAAGCTTTATGTAGTCCGTAGGTTTCGTGATGCGGTAGAGACGGTGAGAGCGGGGTTTCGACTTCTTGCCAAAGACGCTCTCTGTCGCGGGGAGAAAACAGTCCGCGAGGGCTAAGGCTTCTGTGCAGTCGAGATCGACATCTACGACCCCGTTGCTTGGCGTCCCGAAATGGATTCCGACGTTGTTTCCGTCGGAGAAGCACTTTGGAAGGTCCGTTTCCGTGAGCCGCTGTTTTTCCCATCCGCACCTCGGCTTCGGCACTTTGCCGTGTGGCTCGACGGCGATAGGAGACCACCCTCGCCGCAAATATTCGCGGGCGGCGATGATAACGGCCGATTGCTTACACCCTTGGCTAGTCACGACTGCGCTCCGGGTTTTCCGTCCAAGCCTTGCCCCGCTCAGTGGCCCTCGCTCTTTCACCCAGGCGGTCACTCCGGCTTTGTCGCTGGGCTCGAGGCGAGCAAGGAAAGCGGCCAACCCATGGGTAGCGCAACTGAAGCTCTGTGCACTCCCGTTTTGTCGGCTCGCCAAGTGCGCGCGCGATTTGCTCGCAGGCTAATTCAACTGCGCTCATAAGGCGACTCTGCTCTCTGGGGCAGGCCGCCTTGATTTCGGGGGAGTGAGTTCTTGGAACAGCCAGTCCGATGGATAACCAAGCGCGGCTGCGATTCGCTGGCGGTCGGAGGCAGAAAATTCGACGCGCCCACTCAGGCGACGCGAAAGCCATGCCTCGCTCTGTCCGAGAGCAGCGGCGAACTTGTAGCGTTGGCCCTGTTGCGAAATCGCCCAAATCAAATTCAGATACCGCATTCAAGCCTCCCGTGTCGTACGACGCTTGTTGCGACGCTGAGGCCATGATCGAGGAAGCACGCGGCGATTTAAAGTTCACAGGGCTTTGCGGGCCGACGGTGGGGTGTGAAGTTCCGCCGAGGGTACGTAGTTCTGGAGTTAACGAGGGTGGGCCGAACCGGGCAAAGGCTTTGATTTCTCTAGTCGCGCCCTGAGCCTATTCAGCCAAATAGTGAACGCGCGCAATTCGAGCGGTGCAAGTCCCTGCGCTTTTCTTGCAGCGTTCACGAGGCGGTGAAGACGAACCGCGTGATAATGACCGGCTCTCGTGCGGATGTTCTCGTATAGTGAATTCTCCCTCGTTAATTCAATGATGGATTTCCAGCTCTGCGCATCCTCTGACCAGAAATGAGCCGCATAGAGTATCTTTCGACGCAGCTCCCAGCTGTAGAAGCCAAGAATCTCCGGTAGGTCACGAAACGCTCTCAGAAGGTACTTTTCGTGCTCGCGGGGGAGCGGAACGCCATCGGCCGTCCGAAGGATGACTGTGCGAGCTGGCGAAAAGTCCGTTTTGTCTAGGTCTTCTAATCTGAGGGCCAGCGCAGAGGTGTCCGCGCATAAGTCTTCGAGGGTCTTCCTGTCTATGGGCCAGTTGCTCTTCTTTTCCTCCGCAATGATCGTCTGCTGAGTTGCGCGCATCATGTTGCAGTCCCAATAGAGGTGCTGCAAAAGCCCCTCCGGGCCCCAGCATAGCTTCTTTAGAAAGAACTCGAAATCCTTCACAAGTTTCGAGTCGTTCGCTATCAGTTTTCTTAGCTCCGCCTTGTCCGCGATGATTCTCTGCGTAACTGGACTGTTCGTGATGTCCCGCCCGGCCAGCTTAACGACTTGTTGCCTTGCGAGCCGCTCCATTTTGCGGCCAAACAAAGCCTCTCCCTTACGCCATAGCTCAAGTGGAATTTCAGGCCGACCCAGTTCCTCGATTTCGTCGGCACCCAGTTCGCGCGATTTCGTCTGTAAGCCCTGTTGCCGACCTGCACTTTTGGCGTGTGTTCGCTTATTCGTAGGTGGACGCTTCAAGAAGCTTCACTCCCGCCCCCGGATTCCATGTCCGGGGCTTTCTTTTGTCTTGACAAACATACACCTTAAGGTGTACACATTCAAGCATGAAACGAACCAACATCAATCTCCGCGAGGAACAGCACAAGAGACTCAATTCTCTTTCAGAGAAAACGGGTGCAACAGTGAGCGCGCTGATTCGCAAGGCGATCGATGAGTATCTGAGGAAACACAAGTAGCAAAACGGGACGTGTCGGTGCGCTAACACCGACACGCCCCTAATCACCAAAGGAGAGTAAGCTCCCATGGCAACTCAGCAAATCGTATCATCCGTTTCGCAGCAGCAAAAATCCGCAATTGTCCCCTTTCATCCCTCCGCAGCAAATCGAGCAAGCGGGAATCACTCTGCTTTTCAGCCTGCGCGTCTTGACCAACTACAAGTGCGTTCTGTCACCAGTTCAGTGCCGCACTGTGATTACTGAACGGTGATGAGAAATGAAAACTGCCATCTATGCCAGAGTGAGTACGAGTGGAAACGGACAGACTCCTGAGATGCAATTACGCGAGTTACGCGAATACTGCCAGCGTCGAGGCTGGACCGTGGCCGGCGAGTACGTGGACCTGGGAATCAGCGGCGTCAAAGAAAAACGGCCGCAACTGGACCGACTGATGGTTGAGGCTCATCGGCGACGCTTCGATGCTGTGATTGTGTGGAAGTTCGACCGCTTTGCGAGGAGCGTATCACACCTGCTCCGCGCGCTCGAAACCTTCCAGGCCCTCGGAATCCACTTCGTCAGCCTGTCGGAATCGCTCGATACATCCACGCCAGCCGGCAAGATGGTCTTTACCGTGTTGGGCGCGGTGGCCGAGTTGGAACGGAGTTTGATTGTCGAGCGAGTCAGAGCAGGAATGCGTAACGCCAAGGCCAAAGGAAAGCTCATTGGCCGCCCCGCCAAGACCTTTCTCGATCAGGGCGCACGACGGTCAATTTGGGAAGCTCACAGGCGCGGAGGGGTTAGTCTCCGCCAGTTGGCGGCACAGTTTTCAACTTCCCTCGGCACCGTGCAGCGATGCATTGAGGCGTATCAAAGGCTAGCCGATTGAGGCTATGTAAGTGTCTGTTTTTCAGCGCATTTTTGAGTAGCTCGGTCCCGTACCAAACCAGGTGTTTTGGTACGGACCCGTCTGATTCCACTTCGGCGTCGCCCGCCTGATTTATGAGCGGTTGCATTCTTGGCCAGAATCGCCTCATTCCGGGTCAGTTATCTGATCCACGGTGGTTTCTGGGCAGGCGTGTTATGAACCCCATTGCGCGAGTGCCGAAGCTCGCAGGTCTGCCACCCAAACAAAACAAGCTCAAGCATTTCGCAAATGGGATCGAGCAGAGCGAAGACGTCATTCGCTGGAGTGACGATGGCAAGTTCCTCTTTGTTGTTAGCGATGGAATTCCCGCTCGCGTCGAATTCCTTGCCGGTCGCCGGGAGCTTGTGTACACACTGGCACCCCATGACGCCAGTGGATTATGGAGTATTTGGCCAGTTCTGATCACGCCTAACGGTAAAACCTACGTCTATTCCGATTATCGGGTGCTCTCTGAGCTTTATCTGGCAAATGGACTCAGATAACGTAGAAACCTGTGGGAGGAATGCGGCCATCGGCAGCTGCGGACATTGGGAACCGGAACTGAAATCTGATGCAGCAACTGCTGCAACACCAAAAGTCCTCAAGAAATCACGGCTAGCGAAGGACTTCGGACATCCCCTTCCTAGAATCACAAGATCAAATCAATCTACAGTCAGCCACTTCATGTTATGCCTAACCATCTTGCTTGGCAGTTGGACCGAAATCTGCGATAGATCCTGTGACGTAGCTACTCGCACCCCGTCGCATAACACTTGAAATCCCCTTCCGCGGTGATATCGATCTCCATCTCGGTCGTAAAAAACCGTCAAAAGGTGACCATGATATGGCAGTCCATCCAATGCGAAGTAGGTCCAGTTGGCAGGTGCTAAGAGTGGATGAATCGTCAGGACGTTTCCATCACCAGGACGAATTCCGAACAGGCCGGTGACGACAAGATCTGCAAAACCGGAGTGATTGTAGTAACGCCCCCGGTTCGCCGGAGGCTGCTTTCTACTTATCAGGAGACTCCGTGCGAGCCATTCGCCCGTATCCGGATCGAGATCCTCGTCAATCCACGGTATGCGCTGACCATTAGACAAATTGATGTGCTGGGAATGCATATACGTGGTGAAGAGTTTCCAATATTGATCGGCTTCAATCGTGGATTGGTGCGGCCCATTCAACAGGTTAGCAAGGCCCACGAGTGTCTGTGTGGTGGCGAATGGCCATGAAGGTCCGTTCCAAAGACATTCGTGCGGGTCATAGAAGCGATAGCGTAGCGAGCGACGTTCCGCGGTTGTGGGACCGAAAGTTCCGACGAACCCTTGCGGATCGGTCAACTGCTTCCAGGCAACATTCCTGTCGTGCTGCGGCAGGTCGAAATACCATGGCACGTAGCCGACCAATTCACGCACCCCCACCCATTTGGCGTCCGGCACGCGTGGAATGGTTTCATAAAATTGATCTTTAGGATTCCACAATCTGGCTTCCACAATTGCGCGCAACTCTCTTGCCTCTCCGTTGTACTGATCGGCAAGGGCTGAGTTCCCCGCCATTCTCGCGATTTTCGAAATCGCAATGGCATCGCCGTACATATAGCTATTGATGCTGGGACGGTACCCACTTCCGCCGACACTGTCTTCCATTCCATCACGATCGTCGATTTGCCAGAACAAACCATTAGAATCACGATGCGTCTGCACCCATGTCTCGTAATTCCGGACAAGAGCTGGCAGCAGATCAATCGCCAAATCCCGGTCGTTATTTGCTAGGTATAAAGAGTAGACGGCGTCAGCGGCTGCAAAACTATAGCGCTGAGGTTCCCCTGCAGGGGAAAACCAGAAGCGGGCATATTGCTCTGCATAGCTCTGATCCCTTAGCCAGCGTGCTTCACGGATGTGATGTTGTGCCGCGGCGTCGATCGTGTTGTACTTACCAGCCCAAGGCACACTATCGAGAAACTCATCGATAACGTAACCGTACGGTGTGCGGTGGATATGCTTCTGGAAGGCATACCAGCGAAAATAATATTCCTCCTCTAATTCCTTGTCGGGAACATCCAGCCATGGAATGTTTCCCACGAACCAAGACCATGGCACGATCGGCGCTTTCCCTAAAAGTTCCTGCTCCTGTTGGGCAAATCGGGTGAAATACGCGTGGAATGTTCCTGAGTGAAGTAGATGGACTGGCTGCTTTATCTGTGTTTCCTGCCCGTAGACACGCCGTGAAAACAAAAAACTGAACACAAGGGATAGGACTAGAATTGTG
Organism: Candidatus Acidiferrales bacterium; assembly: GCA_963776365.1. Lineage (GTDB taxonomy): Bacteria > Acidobacteriota > Terriglobia > Acidiferrales > UBA7541 > Acidiferrum. The sequence continues at coordinate 368,216 of CAVZMQ010000019.1, forward strand.
CGCAAATGCGAGTAGCCCATTGTTTTTAGCGGTCGCACCTGAAAATTGCCTCGACGACAAGTTGCTAACCCGGACTGAATTAAACGGGCTGAAAGAAGACCTCTCTCAGCTTCGCAATCCGCTCTCTGACCACACGCGTTCACTTCTTCTGTTTCCGAAAGTCAAAATAATGCGGATCAGAACCCTAGGCTAATGGGAATCTGCGCCTCCAGAATTCCCTTCAACAAGGGTGTACTTGCGCAGTTGATCTTGCTTGCGGAAGGATGCCTGCCTAAGGTCCTGGAATTGTTTGAGCAGGCCAGGAATTTCTGCAGTCTTTCCAGCCCGTTTCATTGCCAAAATCAGCTGGTATAAAGCCTCTTGGTCTTCAGGCGCTCTTTTGACTGCTTCGCGGCCCTGCTCAATCGCTAGCTCGTATTTTCCGCTGGTTTGATAGAGTCGGCTGAGCAATTGTCGCGCCCTGGAATAATCAGGTTGAAGCCGGACCGATTTCTCGGCGGCCGATACAGCTAGATTGAATTTGGGTGTCCCTGGCGGAAACCCCTGTTGTCTGATCGATTCGGCAAGGACGTAATTCAGATACGGATCATTCGGGTTCTTTGCGAGATCTAGGCGGGCAATCTTTTCCGCCTCCTCCGGCTGCCGGAGTTGTAGTTTTGAGAGCCCTAATGCGGCAGAGCCAAATGGCAATTCCGGATTAAGCAGTTCCGCGCGGTCAAAGTCCTCTTCGCTGTTCTGGTATTGGTCCAATTCGAGATAGAGAACTCCGCGAGCAAAATAAAGGGAGGCTTCCTTGGGTAGCCGTGCGATGCCGACATTAAGGACATCTATGCCAATCTGGAACGAACGGTGTGCCAAACTGATCGTCGCGAAGGAGATGTAGAACTCGGGATTCAGCGGATATGCCGTCATCGCCCGTTGTAAGGTATCGACCGCGTGCGGTGTGTCAAGCATTGATTCGTAGGCTTGCACCAAGAGACTGAGGCTGTCGGAGTCCGGGGGATCGCGATCCGTCAGTGGCGCTAGAGTTTTCAAAACATCGGAGTATTGGCCCGCCTGAAGCTGAACGAAGGCGAAGTTGTATCTCGCCGCTTCATTTTCCGGCTGTTGGTTGAAGAGTTCCTCAAATATGGGGACGGCACGTTTCGTCTGATTAAGCTGGACCAGGCAAGAGCCATATTGTTCCAGACCCTGCGATTGGGAGTGTGTCAGACTCATATCTCGCTCAAAGTAGGCGACCGCTTTCTTGCAGTCACCCCGTAGAAAAGCGAGAGTACCCAGCATTAAGGAAATATTGATATCCTCTGGGCGGAGCTTTTCAGCATGTTCCAAGAGGGGCACCGCTTTCTGGCTGCCCTGCCGAAATTCGTCCTGGGCGGCACCTTCAAGGGCGGAAAGGTAGTCGGGAGCTAATGCGAGCGCCCGATAGTACGCTTTGAGAGCATCGTTGTATTGGCCAAGACTGTCGAACCCGATTCCTTTCAGAGTCCAAAGTCGCGGATTCGTTGGGGAACGCGAAAGTGCGACGTCGCAAAGCTCCTCGGCCTCAGCCGGGTGTCCCTGACGGAGGGCGGTCATGATCTCGGCCGTCATATCTTTGTCCTGAGCCATTGCTCCGTTGACAACGACAAGCGCGAACAGGAGAATCCACCTTAAAAGTTCCTGCATGAAACGATTCACCCGTAAATGTGGCAAATGCTGCAAATCCCCCAGAGCAACTCTGTCGCGTTGCTAAAGTCGATTAGAAACTCAACCTGAAGCCCAATTGAATATGGCGCGGATTAGCTTGGCTTGTAGCCAGCCCAAACCCTCCGCCTGACATATTGTTTTGGATGCCAAGAAGGTTGACGTGGTTGAAGACGTTTAGAAATTCGAACCGAAGTTGCAGAGCAACGCGTTCGGTGATCTGGTTTTGTTTAGTCAAACTAAAGTCCGTGTTCCAAAAGGATGGCTCGCGGAAAGCGTTGACTTTCTCGTTTCCTTCAGACGGCAGTGTTGTTGGTGCAACGAATTGCCCCGGAGTGAAAACTCCACCAGTCAGCTGCGATTGGCGAGACGTCGCTTGTTGATAGCTTGTCGCATCGGGAAAATCATAATTATTCCCATCGGCGTTATAATCCCCGCAATTTGCAGGGTAAGGCGTGCCCGAAGAAATCAGAGCCTCATAAGCGCTAGGGCAGAACCGAGCGTTATTGACAACTGTGAAAGGAGTTCCAGATTGAGCGACCGCGATGATATTGATGCCCCAACCGTTGGTAAATCGCGAAACAAATTTATGATCGGCTATTTCACCTGGAATGTCATAGTGCAATATTCCCGTGAAGCGATTCGGCGTGTCCCAGTTCGAAAGCGCCATGTACTGCGATAAATTGCTGTCGGTCGGATACACTCCGGAATTGTCCTTGGCTTGGGAATGCGTGTAGGAGACGTCAAACGTCAGCCCTTTCGTCAAGCGAGCTCGCAAATCGGCGATCAAGGCGTTGTATCGGGAATCCGCGCCGTTCTTTTCGTAGGTAATGGTGCCAAAACTCTGGTTGAGGTAAGTCGGCGTGGTGCAAAGGCACTGAATCAAGTCTCCGGTGAAGTTATTAACCTGGAGTCCGTAAGTAGTCGCGTTTGTCTGGGCATATCCGTTAATGAGGTTATATCCATAAACACCCGCATACCCAATACTCGCGACTAAGTGAAAGGGAAGCTGGTGCTCGACCGTGACGCTGTAGTTGAAGTTAGTTGGAGCGGTGAGATGAGGATCTACCCCACTGGCCGCTACGAATGTGCCGGGGTAGCCGCCATGCGAGTCGGGAGGGCTCCCCACGAAATTCGGGTAAGGAAATGACGGTGTGGAAGCGCTACTGCCCAGTGAGAAAAGGGGCGAGGCCCCCGACCCACCAGGGAAAAATCCAGGGGTCGCGAAGGCCGGTGGGTTGTTTCGGATGCCGTTTTCCAAGTTGCCGAGTGTGGGCATGTCGTGAAACATACCGAAGCCTGCGCGAATCGCCCAGGTGCCTTTGCGGCTGGGATCCCAGGCCACACCCAGGCGGGGAGACCAGACATTCCGCATGGAATGGTAAAGGACGTTACCCAAAGCCTTAATTCCGCCATTAGCGACTTGCTGATCGAACGTCGCACCAGTTCCGAGAATGAAGTTATTTAGTTGCGTTCCGGATAAGGATGCGTAAGGATTCCCGAAATCATCCCACCTTAATCCATAATTCAGGGTCAAATTGGGTTTCATCTGCCATGTATCCTGACCATAAATTCCGCCTATAGTGGTCGCGTACCCATAGTTATAAGGTGCGGGGTTACCTGACACTCCGTTATAGACCAAACCGGATTCAAAGGCCGGCTGGTCTTGTGCCAGATCAAGGAGACTATTAAAGCTGAAGTTGGGGTATTGGCCTACCTTCGAAAAGTATGCATAGTCGGTTCCATGCCACCCGTCATATCCGATCTTCAACGTGTGCTTTCCCGTTATATGTGTAAAGGCCTCTCGCCAGTGAAACTCGTTCTGCAAGTAAGTTCCGGCGCCCCAACCGTCGCCATAGGCGGAAGTGATTCCCGTTGTATAGATAGTAGGCACCGTGAAATCGGCACCCGTGCCTTGTTCGCCCTGGAGGAACGAATACGCAAATGATGCATCGTTAAACGTGTGGGAGTTGAACGTATGCGTGTAGGTACCATGTCCTGTCCAAGTAAGGTTTCCGGTATTCGAGTTGAACTGTGGGAATGCCAAGTTATTGCAAAACTGGCATAACCCCGTATTGGTCATGTGCGTAAACATCCCGTAAAGGCGGTCGTTAGCCCAGTTCTTGTCGATGCGGCCGGAATACATCTGGCCATTGTCAGGGATGGTGACGCTATACGAGAGATTGTCTACAACGGGTGTGCTACATGGAATTGAAGTTCCTGGAACGGAACCGCCACAATTTGTCGGACCGAATGCCTGAAGCGCTGTTTGGGTGATGCCCGTATAAACCCCATGGGCGGGATAGTTTTTCAATATTCCGGTGCCAACGGTGTTGGGAAAGGTTGTATTCGCCCAGCTGATAAAAGCCGGATCCGGAACACTTGTAGCACCAGAACTAGAGTTCGCGGAGCGCAGCAGTCCGAACGAGAAAAAGAAGTATAACTGATGTTTTTGGGAAATCGGTCCGCCGATGGCAGCGGTACCGTTGTTGCCATGGAATGAACCCACTCCGTTAGGTTGAAATTCTGTTCTGGCCCAAAGGTCCTCGTAGTCGTAGTAGTTGGTCACTGAACCGTGAAACTGATTGGTCCCCGATTTACTGGTCATGGTCATTAGAATAGAACTGCCGCGGCTATACTCCACGCTATAGGTATTGACCGCCGTAGTTGTTTCTTGAATGGAGTCGGGGGAGGAAAGAATATCGATGTCACCAGGTCGGATATTATCGGTGATATCGATACCGTCGAGCACCCACATGTTGGCCTGCACACTCTGGCCGTTGGCTTGGGCGCTGATTTGGACGCTCCAGTTGTAGTTATTCGCGGCCGAACTGCTCATCGTGCTCGTGCCCGTCCCGGTAACACCGGGAGCGAGCGAGATTAGGGAACTCAGGTTCTGATTGAACAGGGGCACGGACTCAAGCTCTTTGCTCTGGATGGTCTGTTGATTGCGAGTTTCGGCTGTATCTAGAAGTGGCAGCTGGCCCGTGACTTCGATTGAGCTTGCGGTGCTGGCCAAAGAGAGTGTGATGGGCACGTTCAGAGTCTGAAAAGTGGTCAAGGTGATCTTGACCTTGTACTGGGTAAATCCGTTCGCGCTTGCGGCTATTTCGTACGGCCCAGGGGCAAGGGAGACGAAGTGGAATCCACCAAAGTCGTCAGACTTGACCACTTGCGAGAAATTGGTTGCTGTACTCAAAACCTTGATTTCAGCCCCCGATACCGCCGCCCCCGCAGGGTCTTCGACCGTCCCCTGTACGCTTGCGCTGAACTGGGCAAAACCGGCGGAGGGAAATAGCACACAGAGAACTAAGAAAATCCAAGAAATATTCCTAAGAATTCTGAACACTGATTCCTCCTAAGCGAACCAAAGAAAAGGCCCAGTTTGCACCGGGCCCCGTGGTTTTAGGTGAAGCGTCAACTACTGGGATAAACTCTGACGGCACACTACACCGCGACGGGGGCAGTCTCAATAGTGCACCTGCACTGTTTCTTGGCTGTGTTTCTACAGCCTTTGGATGGCGCGGCGATAAAGTTCGGGCGTGCTAAAAATGTGGAGTTTGGTCGGTTTACGTCTTTGCCCAGAACAGCCGAATCTACTGGTCGATTGGATGCGTAGACACTCATCGCATCTCGAGGAACGCTGGGTATCTGTAAGGATAGGCATTCGCAAAGCACTTCACACTTGAGGATTATTGTGCAACGCGGATCAGGCCCTTGCGAATCGCGATGGCTACTGCTTCGGTTCGATCATTAGCGTCGAGCTTATCCATCAAGCTGATCACGTGATTTCTTACCGTCTTGTCGCTGATAAAAAGAATTGTCCCAATCTGCTTGTTGGTCAATCCTTTGGCTACGAACTGCAGTACCTCTGCCTCGCGTGCGCTCAAGGCTGAATGGCTAATTCTTTCGGCAAGCTTGACAGCGATAGCCGGGGGAATACAGCGCTTCCCTTGATTGACGGAACGAATCGCGTTAACAATTTCTTCTTGGGGGGCGCTCTTCACAAGGTACCCAAGCGCCCCAGCCTGCAGCGCTTTGAATATGTCTTCATCCATTTGATAATTCGTAAGCACTAGGATTTTGATGTTTGCATCAGCAGCTCGAAGAGCAATAATGGCGTCAACTCCATCCATCTCTGGCATTCTCAGATCCATGAGCACAACATCAGGGTACAACGTAGCCAGGGAAGAAAGGGCCTCGCGACCGGACGCCACCATACCAACCACGGAGATTCCCTTTTGACTATCCAGCATGCTTCCCAAACCCATTCGCACTACTGGATGATCATCAACGACAAGGACCCGTATCGGATTAAGGGACGCCATCTGTCCTCCTGTATTTTCGCTGATGGCGTCGATAGGTGCCAAAAGCTGACTTGAATAATGCCAATCTGAAGCGCGCCCTAGGTACCTCCGCCTCAACTGTCGTGCCTTTTCCGGGTGTACTCGTGATAGAAAATGTACCGTGAAGCGCACGGATTCGTTGCCGCATGCCTGACACCCCGAAGCCACTTCGATCGAGTCGCGAAGGATCGAAACCAGTGCCGTCATCCATGACCGTCAGAAGGATTACGCGACCGCGATAGTCCAGGTTGATCCGTAGGTTACTGGGGTTACCGTGGCGCAGCGAATTGGCAATTGATTCTTGCGCAACCCGGTATAACGCGTCTTCAACAAAGAGCGGAAGACTCACCTGCGTCCCACTCACTGTAAAATTCACATTGATATCACAGCCTTCGGTCATCCGTTCGATCGACTGTTTCAGTGCTTCCTCTAGGCTCGTAGTTACGTCCAATGACTGCGGCCGAAGCATAACAATGCTGCGGTGCGCTTCGGAGTGACTGTGACGTACCATGTCCAAAGCCAGATCAAGATGCCTCCTTAAAACGAAGTCTTCGTCAGGAGCATTGCTCTTAGCGGCCTGGATCTGAAAGGCTACACCTGCGAAGCTTTGGGCCAAAGTGTCATGCATTTCATTTCCCACCCTTGCGCGCTCGGCCATTATGGCCAGAAATTTAGCTTTCATCATTCTGATCCGGGCTACGTGCGCTGCCCAAATTACTCCGACCAGAAAAAGGCCTAGTTGGAGTAAATGCCAAGGACTCCACCAAGGAGGCCCTGAGATCCTATCGATATCTTCCGCAGAACGTAATAGCAGCGCGAATCCGCCCAGATGGCGAGTGTCTTCCGGCCGGATCGAACAGATGCCACGAAGTTGCAGAAGTGAGCCACGGTCAAGTTGAGGCAACAGGAGACTGTCTTTAGCCGAATCAAAATGGGCCAGAAAAATTTGATACCCGTTCTCAATTCTTAGTGAGTTTTCGGGATCGCTTCTCTCATCGCCAATGAGCCGGCCTTGCACTTCGATAAGTGCGTTTGGAAACTTTCCCAAGGCTGCTTGATCAGGGGTGACGGCTAAAGGTGGTATCGGAACGCCGGGCCAAAGTACGCGAATCGTCGCGTTTCTGAAGACCAAACCACTATCGGTCTCCTCAGGCCAGCCGGTGACCAATAACTGGTCGCCAATCTTTAAATCTGGATTCGGCGTAGCCTCTACCGCGGCGCCCTCAGTTGAATCCTGGATGTATATGGGGTTGCCGTTACGCGTTAGTGTCGCGCGGACTGTTACGCGTTCGGTCTGGTTTTCAAGCAGCAAATGAATTGCGGAGATTGGAATATAGGAGTCGCTGACAGGGCTATCGGCAGATGCCTGCGAGGCTCGTGCGACAAGGAAGGCAGCCAAAAACCATATTCGGATCATCGTCCGCGCCTAGAACTACGCTCAGGGTGAATAATCAACGAGATTTGTCACTCGAACATTCTTCCACATTCCACCCGAATCGTAAGAACGTAAACCGACCTTGCCCCGTAGGGGGCACGAATTGAGATTTATCTGCAACTTTGCTAACTCTGCAGAGTTCTTGTCGGTCACAACCGAGTTAACCCGACAATCCTTGAGCTCCAACCGCAAGTGGTACCAAGAATTAGGGACGATTGGTGAGGAGAGAGATTTCAGTGCGATCTCTTGCCAATGATGATCGGCAATACCAAGTACGAGCGATTGATCACGGATGCGTAGTCCCGCGTAAAAGCCATTATAGGCGTCTACTCCTTGTTCGGCATCAGAGACTCGCGCTATCAAACCCGCATCTCCCAGGCTGCGGAGAGCAACATCTGCCTCCAAGGTGTAGTTCTCCCAGTAAGAGGAGCCGGTGACCAATTTTGCGCCTCGTTCATTGGATTCATTCAGCATCGTACCAGCTTGCTGCTTCCAGTTTCCTCCATAAGCAGACCACTCTCTGTTATCACTACTTACAAAGCGATCGTGATAAGGGAGCCCCCGACCAGGTGATTCTCGAAAGCGAATAAGGCCCTTTGTTAAGCAAAAACAAACCGATCCGGCAAGAACGAACAGAAAAATATCCCTCATAACGAAGGAAAGAATTTTACCTCGAACCGAATCGCCTTCCGCCCACCCGAGATTCAGTTTTGCCTGATCTATCTTCATCTCGCTAAGATCAGTCATCTCCAAGTCCATCTTGTATATCCGCATTGTCGCGTGTGAGCAAGCGAACTGGGACATTTTGAGGTCCGGACAGGGTGTGATGTTCAATTGAATTAAGCAAGACCTTTGCCGCTAAATAGCCCATTTGATTACTGTCCGTGACAACAGCGGAGTCGATCTTACCTTCAAGAAGGTCGTTCCTTAGGGAAAGGTAGCCGTCGCAACCCACCAGCATGACCTTCTGGCCGAGTCCGCGTTCTTGAATCGCCAGAACCGCACCCTCAGTTGCCGTGGCGCTCACTGTTAGTATTGCCTTGAGATGAGGAAACCTATCCAATACCTCTCCGGCATTTTGTTCGGCTTCTGGAACCAGTGAAGTACCTCGTTGTTGGATGACAATCTTCATCTCCGGATGAGTACTCATTTCCTTCGTGAAGTTTCTAGAGCGCTCCAGGGTTTCCGGAACCGTTCTGTCAAGTCCCAAAATTGCGATTTCTCCGCCAGCACCGGGAGCACCTAAAATGCGCATCGCGGCTAGCCTGCTTACTTCAGTTTGATCGGGAGCTACAGATGTCACGTATGGACCAATCGGGATTGGGGCATCTGTCTGAACGAAAGCGATCGGAATTCGATGGCTGACGAACTTATTGATTATCGTGGTCAAGGCTAAACTGTTGGTGGGTACCAAAATCAAGCCACGGGTGCCGCGATCAAGCGCACTGGACATTAGCTTTATTTGCCGATCGACGTCATCTTCACGAGTTGGAGCGTTCCAATAAAGACGAAAACCTGACTCACGTGCCGCGCGGTTCGCGCCCTGATACATAGATTCTGTTGGTAGCGTGCCGCTTGTGCGCGGAATGAAGGTAATTTCTGGCAGCCGTGAAAGAGGGCCAAGCACTGGGTATATTGCGAGTGTCAAACCGCTGAGGGCACCAGCAATTATCGAATAGACGGATCGCGAATTCATCGGGTGTTTGAGTTCGACTTAATGCTCGTCACAACCGCGCATCACTTTTGTCTATCAGGACCAATCGATTCGACTTGAGTCTATTACGATCGTTTATGTAGTGCAATTGGAAGCTGGCAAAGATAATAACTCGTCAAATCTTTTAAGTGCGTCGACAGAGTTAGATGACTCCTAGCGTACCCACTTCAAAGGACGGATTAAGCCAACATTTTGCAGGACGTTCCGTCACAAGCCTTGCCAACCCTTAGACGCGGCGTTATTAGCCATCAATATCGGGTGTAAACTGTCCCCTGCTTTCCCAAAAAAGGAACTGACCAATCCAACGTTATCGGACGAACCGGCGGGCTTGCGATTTAACACTGAGTCACCAGAACTTCATTAATTTGCGTGGACTATCTTTATCATGAACCGTTTGCTGATGCGATTAGGAACCGCTGCCAACTGTGTACTGGCATGCTTTATTCTCGCCGCACCTCAATTACCCCGTGGGCCGCAGACCGCTCCCTCCGGACCGACCGCAACCAAAAATTCCCCGAGCTATGTTGGAGACGAAGCGTGTCGCGCGTGTCACGCTCGGATCGTGGAAAGCTATTTTCGTACCGCACACCATCTAACCTCACGGATTGCGACTAAAGATTCCATTTTGGGTTCCTTCTCAGATGGAAAAAATCTCTTGAAAACCTCGTACCCGGACCTCAATTTCCGTATGGAAGCAAAGGCGAACGGCTTCTACGTGACTTCTGAGAGCGGATTTCCAGATTCCGCTTCGAAACGCTCGGAGCGGCTCGATCTTGTGCTCGGTTCAGGAAGAATCGGGCAAACCTATCTCTATTGGAAGGGCGACCGGCTTTTTGAGCTTCCAGTGTCTTACTGGACAGCGCTGGGAACCTGGATAAGCAGTCCGGGTTATCTCGACGATGCCGGGAATTTTGATCGCCCAGTAACTCCTCGCTGCCTCGAATGTCATGTGGGTTATGCCGAGACCGTTGCCGGCCCTGAGCCTCCAAATCATTACAATTCAGCAAAAATCGTAATCGGAATTTCTTGTGAGCGATGTCATGGCCCAGGACGCCAACACGTGGACGCCATGAAAACATTGAAACCGTGGGAAAGCATCATCAACCCGGCAAAATTGACGCGCGACAAACAGGTCGAAGTCTGCGCACAATGCCATAACGGGCTTCGAAAACCGTTGGCACCCGCTTTCTCCTATCTCCCAGGAGAGCCTCTGGGCAATTACTTCGAGCCTGCCCTGCCTGAGCCCAACCCAACGGCAGAGGTACACGGCAACCAAGTGGGGCTTTTGCAGAGGAGTCGCTGCTTTCAGGCTTCGCCGGCACTGAGCTGCGCCATGTGTCACAATGTGCATCAAACTCAGCGGAATGCTGCTCGCTATTCTGAGTATTGCCTAATATGTCATAAGACGAAATCTTGCGGAGAGTTCCGCAAGTTAGGAGAAAAAATCGGAAGAAACTGTGTCGACTGCCACATGCCCATTCAGTCGTCCAATAAAATCATTTCAATATCAAATGGGAAGCTAGTTGAGGCAAAAATACGGACTCATTGGATCAAAGTCTATCCTGAAACACGATAATAACGTGGAATCCACCGAGAAGGCTGTTGGGCAGTTATGTTCGTTTCGGCCAGCCCTTGGAGGCTACGATGCCTCCGCCTTCTTGAACGGAAACTAACTGGTCCGCCGTTACTGCTTTGAGTTTGTCGGTTCGACCGCTGGGCCAATGAATCTCTAGATCTGCGGTAAGCGCCTTTCCCAACCCGAAATGCAATCGCGGATCGTTGCAGGAATAGAAACTTGATTGGCTCAAGACTTCTTGCGCCTGCACTTTTCCGCCATACCTCGCTATAACACGCGCTCCAATCGCACTCCGATTTGACGTAGTACCGATCAGCCGCACTTTCATCCAATGATTCCCCGGACGAACATCGTTTCGAAGTAACGACGGCGATTCGTTCATATTGACGATCAGAATGTCTAAATCCCCGTCATTATCGAAATCGCCGAATGCACATCCACGACTGGAGTGCGCCGCGGAAACCCCTGGACCGGCTTCATCTAATTCTTCAAACGTTCCGTTCCCAAGATTGCGAAATAGTATTCGTGGGCATTTGTCGGGATACTTTCGCAGTTTCTTTCCTAAGCCCGGATAGACGCTTCCGGCAACGGCAAAAATATCGGGATATCCATCATTATCGAGGTCCTGGACGCCAGCGCCCCAGCACGTGTAACGAGTTTCTACACCTAGTTTCGCAGCGTTCGTGACGTCCTCGAAATCACCTTTCCCGTTGTTGCGGTAGAGCACGTTACTATCATCGGCAAAATGAGTTTTATAAATGTCGAGGTGACCCGCCAGGCCTGTGTCGCCCACACCTACTCCCATGCCGGCCTGATCGTCGCCGTCGCCGCTCACCGCCACGCCACGTAGCAGGCCCTCCTCTCGGAAGGTGCCATCGTGATTATTCATGAATAGCAAGCTCGGGGAGGAATCGCAGGCTACATATACGTCCGGCCAACCATCCTGATCGAAGTCGGCGGAGACCACGGTCATGCCGTAACTTTCGCGTGCCACAAGGATGCCTGCTTCACCGCTGACGTCAGTAAAAGTGCCGTTACCATTGTTCCGATATAGAGTGTGGGTTGGGAAAGGCAGACCGAGTGGTCCACACTGCACAGGTACGCCTTTCCAGCTGCAAGTAGAGTTTTGCCCCGGCTTGGGAACGCGAGCAATGTCGAACTGCAGGTAATTGGATACGAAAAGATCGAGATGACCGTCACGGTTGTAATCAAAAAACGTACACCCGGCTCCCCAGCGTTTAGGATCGCCAACCAGCCCGGATGAGATGGTCACATCTGTGAAAGTGCCGTCGCCGTTGTTGCGATAGAGGACATTCTCTCCGTAGTAGGTGCAGAACAAATCTTCAAAGCCGTCATTATTATAGTCGCCCACACAGACCGACGATGCCCATCCCGTCTTCTGGAGGCCCGCTTGCCGCGTCACGTCAGTGAAGGTCCCGTCCCGGTTGTTACGATACATCCGATTGGTTGCACCCGCGGGCGCACCCTCCAAACGGCTCCCACTGAGGACAAAAATGTCCATCCATCCATCGTTATCGAAGTCAATGAATGCGCAGCCGCATCCCACCGATTCCACGAGGTAATCCGCATGATCAGAAAGACCGTAGATCGTGGGAGCTGTGAGTCCAGCCTGTCGCGCAACATCAATGAAGTGTGCGTTGAACGGACGGCCGGATGCGGCTGGTCGCGCTTGGGGCTTTACGCCGCGCGAAGCGACACCTTGTGCCAACGCGTACCGCGATGCGGCGCCTGCGACGAGCGAGAACAACAGTGCGCGGCGAGAAACCTTCATAGAGGAAGCCGCAGAAGGCATTCGCGGTGCATCTCTGTCATTCTCGGCATGTACGTAAATTGGGAAAGTTACCTGTGATAGGAATCTCGCACCCTCTAAATTTGCATGCCTGCGAACGAAGTCACCAGTCAGGCAAGTTTCCTACTTCCTTCTTGCGGCGTCAATCGGCTTGAAGGGTGGATTTACTTGCTTCATGGATCATCAGTTTGTGGGCATCTCAAGTAGCGGACAACCGAGCGAGTGGAATCAGCGCGTTGCGGAGCCAATCGTTTGGAGTTTTTGGGCTGTCGTGGAGGTAACGTGGTATTCATCGGTCTCTGTCGAGCGTCATGGCGCGAATGGGCAAAAAGATGGACCGCTGTATCAAACCTAATCCTTTGATACGCGCGCACACTCAATCTCCTCGCACTGAAAACCCTCAACTTAGAGTCACGGTCAGAGGAGACCCTTTGATACAAGATAAGCTAGACAGGCCGGGCGCGTGTCGCCGTGGGCGTTGCCAGGATAGGCCGTCTGCGCGCACAGGGGCTTTCCTGAGCGAAGATCGCGACACAGGCAGGAGTAGGCGAGGGAAACGTCTACCGTCTGGCGCACGCATCCGCCAAAAAACCGATCGGAATCGCGCCCGTAAGTCCTTGTGCTCTAGCAGCCGATGTGATTTTGGCGCGGGATACGGGCTGAGAAGTGGCCATGAAATACTCATGGTAAATTATTAGAGAAAGGAGATCGCCGTGGTATCGAAAAAAGTGCGGGAGTTGTTCGGGCCGCCGGCGAATCTAACATTCGCGCCGCCGATTGCACGCTCAGGTGAAAGCCGCTCGCGAGAAGGAAGCTGCCAAAGCCGCCAAAAGAAAGGAAAAGGAAGCGCTACTCCCCACCGCCGCGGCGGAGAGCCTCCGTCCTAATTAAACAGGTTACTCGGCAAGCAGCTTCTCGAGCAATCGGGTCAGCTTCCTCTCCCATGAAAACTCAAGGGTCGGTAATGCCGAACGACTTGGGTAACGGATGTCATCTCCCATAGACACCCGAACCACAGCGATGATAAGTACAGCCCATGGATAACGAACCGACGCAGTCGGAAAGGAAAAAAACCTGGCTCACCGAAGGCATCCTGATCGCCTCTGTCCCGGTGTCCGTCTACATCCTCATGCTCTCATTCGTGATCGGCTATTGCGACTTCTTTCGGATCCCCGTCTCCTTCGCCTCTCTGAACCTTCCCACAATGCTCTGGATCGGCCTCCGTCTCGAATTCGGACTCTACTTTATGATCACTGTCACGGCTTTTGCTTATGTGCTCTTGAGGTCTTATGCCAACACGCCAAAGTAAAAGCCATCCCGAAGGATGGCTTTTTGGAAGGGTGATACTAATTCTAATCGTTACTTGCGAATCTTGAATAACGCCAATCCAATCAAACCGCCACTGAGCATCGCCAACGTGCTCGGTTCGGGTGTGCGGGCCGGGGCACTGAGTGTAGTGGCAGCCAAAGTGGTGACGCCACCCGCATAATCCAACCCATACGAAGTCCCGCCCTCTTGATAGACGGTGAATTGAAGGGTATTGACGCCATCCTGCAAGTACGGCAAAAGTTGGGAACTGCCGAACATACCTTCCGTCGTGGCCAGGCAGCCAATGCCGCTCGCGGCGCAAACCGGATAAGGTCCTGCAAGGTTCGCAGCCATCAGTTCTGTGCCGTTTACCCAAACGCTCGCGGTGTCATCCGCAAGCACGTTCAGGAATGCACTCTGAATGGTGCCGGTCAAAGTGAAGGTGTCGGTAAATGTCACCGCAGTTCCTTTCGGCACGGTAACAAACCCCGAGTCCGAAGGATTCCCGGTGGACGCGTAGGAGACCCAACTCGACCCTGCCAGCGCCCCCGCCCACAGCGGGTTTGTGTCAATATTTTGGGTTGCGCTTGCGGTACTGTTGGTCGTTGAAGTCGCTGAGCTCGCTACCGGGACGTTATCCGCCCGGGCAGCGATCAGCGCACCGCTGATGAGAAATATAATTGCCAATCGTTTGATCATCTATTATCCGTAGGAGCTCGCTTTAACCGCAGCGAAACCCTCCGTACAGAAGCAAGCGACCAACCTTCCAAATCTCAGTGCCGATCGGGAGGTCGCTCATTGTGACTGAAGGTCCCAATTCAATAAAGAGCCCTGCATTTTCGCTCCAGGGTTGTCGTAGAGCTTGAAGAATCACATTGGCTACTGAACCATCAGGCCGTCGCAGTTCAAGTTTGTCTCCCGGTTCTAGTGGTTCAGCGAACTCCGGTTTTATGAGCGCGTCTGGCACGATAGGCAACGGGTAGATGCACGAACCTGCGATCTCACAGCGGTCAGAAACTTTAATAAGTAACCGTGCACGCATAGGCCCATCTATAACCTGGCGCTAATGTTGCTGCTACTAGGGATTCCCCCAGTTGGTTATGAGGAGCTTGGGCCCAGCCTGTCCTCTTTCACGCCCCCAATAAGGTACCGCCGCCCGTCATTTTTATATGTTCTTAGTTACCGGTGTTGGACAAACCAACTAAAGTAATCTTGACGGGGGCAAAACTACTGGTTAGCGTCGCAGAGCCTGCCGCCCAAACACGGAAATGTGAGAGGTTCACATGAAAGTTCCGCGCTTTGACATCTTTTCCGGCACCGACAATAACGCTCAATGGATCGAAGTAGTGGAGGGGTTGGACACTGCATCCAGGCGAATGGAGTTCTACGCCGCAAAATGTCCCGGTAAATACTTCGTATTCAATAGCTCGGAGCACACTATAGCCGACACTATCGATACGTCGCCGCCTGGAAGCGCAAACATAAAGAACGTATCACGCGGGTGGGGAATATCTGCTGTTGCATAGTAGCCGAGCCCCCTTGACAGTCGTTCCTACGAAGGGCGGCTTGGCGGACGGGTTGTAACATGCGTCAGGACCGGACTTTTCCAGTAAGCGCGGTGGTCTCAATGGGTCGACGCAACACTCAGCCCGAACCCGACTTGCATTGAAACGCAGGCTAAGTGGCTCGCTAGGGTTAGATCAACCGAGACACTAGCCTGGCTAGGTTTTGACGGAGTTCAGCCAAAGAGCTCGCTTTTCCACGGGAAGCAGTGTCGAATCAATGCGTTGGATAGTGTTGCGCCTAATCTGGCACCAGGATGCCTTCCCGAAAGTTGCCTCCGCAGACTTGCTCCGATTTACATCGTGTTCCGGCGTGCCGGTCGGAAAGAGCCAAAAGGTGGGTGCGCCAGTACCAACTGTCCGATTTACCCGTCAATCTCAGGATTCATCGGAGATCAATGAAATTAAACACCAGACTGTCAGAACTGACAGTTCCAGCCCGATAGCGGAAGGGGATAGGCTCCGCCCTGAGTGACAGTCCTTCACACGCTGAAATTGTGACGACCCGGTGTCGCTCTTCCAACTTTCGTTCGCACAGGGAGGAGCCTTATGCAAAGCGTGTCCCCGCGCAGCACCGGTCCGCGTTTCTTAATCGCAGATGACCACGCGATGTTCGCCGAAACATTGCGGGTCTATCTGGAAAAGACTTACACCGTTTTAGGGGTGGTACTGGATGGCCGCGCCATGGTTGCGGAAGCCATGCGACTCCGACCGGATGTGATTGTTGTAGACATCGGTATGCCGTTGTTGAATGGGCTGGATGCGGCGTGGGAAATCAAAGAACAGGTCCCCGAGATCAAATTCGTCTTTCTAACAATGCGAGATGACCCAAATCTGGCTGCTGCTGCTTCCGAACTTGGGGCAATCGGGTTCGTCCTAAAACACTCCGCTGGACAGGAATTGTTGAAGGCGATAGATCAGGTCTTGCATCACAAGCCATATTTAACGCCCAAGTTGAGATCTGAAGACTGGGTTGCGACGAAGGTTAGGGCGCGGCAATACTCCAAGGAGATGACCCCGCGACAAAAAGGAATTGTCCAGATGCTAGCTGAGGGGCGACCTATCAAAGAGATTGCAGATCTCTTAGTCATAAGCGAAAAAACTGTAGAGTTTCACAAACACCATATCCGGGAATTGTTCAACCTTCATAGCACCGCCGACATAGTCTTATTTGCCTTGAAGCAAGGATTGATCTCGATCAACCCCGAATAAAATCTATAGCGTTCCGGTTCTTTCTCTACTAGGGTTTCCCCTATTGATGCGGACGGCCGCTCAGTCTAACAATTACGGGCTCTGTGCAGGAATCTGTAAACACGTGCGCTTTTGCTGGATTTTTGTCAGGCAGGCTGGTGGAACACCTTTCCACAGAATCTTGGCCGCTTGCGTTATCGGCAATGTTTTCAAGCCTTTTGTGAAACTTCTATGCCCAGATTCTTCTTCCGCCCAATTCCCCAAAAGGTTGGCTCACGGTGAGCTCGCTCGGTACAAAGCACCCTCCCTAAACCGCGAGCTTGTTTGTCCGAACGGATCGAGGAGTCTGCAGATCCTCAGGATAGAACTCGCATCCGTGAACATCCCCCATCGAATCAGAGCCTCACATCTGCCTGCCAGGGCTTTTACCGTAACCTCTCAAGATAGAGGAACGGCTTAAGAGGGTCTCGATCGGTCACCACAGCCTTCGATCAAGTCGCCATGCCCATGGGCCAGGGTCGAAACCCATCCTCTAAACTCCAAAGCCGCCAGTTTTCAAAAACCCGCGCCAATTGAGCACTTTTACAGATTCTCGTGCAGAGCCCAATTACGCAAATGTCAGGCGCGCGCAGCAACGAGATTACCGAGCGCAAAAGTGGTTTCACACACCCTTCCTTCTTCGGATTGGACGTGACAATTGGAGTTTTGCTGCTTGAGAAAAGTAGGCATGAACTACTGCAAGAGAAAGACTACCCGATGGCGGTTGTCATTGCACAATGGCTGCTCTTCAAAATACATCGACGGCCAGTTAGATCGCTACTGAAGCGGTACGTGAGAACGATCCGCCACCGGAGTCCTTTTCACCGCTCTTGTCGATCTCAATGGAGCCCTTGAAATAAGCCCCGTCTTCAATGACGATGCGCGCCGTCGTCAGATCGCCGTTGACGGAGCCGTCCTTCTTAATCTCGATCCGATTTTTGGCCTGCAGCTTACCCTTTACCGTACCGATCAGTGTGCGCTCGTCCAATTGCACCAAACCTTCTACTGATCCGTCGATTACGAGGTCTTCGCGTTGACCCTAGTCACCTGCTATCCATTTTACTACGTCGGTAGCGCACCGCAGCGCTATACCGTAGACCACCACTTCCCCGGCGATAATGTCGGCGGTCACCTTGGCCGAAGCGCCCACGTTGCCGGTGATTTCGCCTTTCACATGCAGACTTGCACCGAGCCGGGCCGTAGCACGGTCAGCGGTCGCCCCCATCGGACGCATAGCATCTGTACTCATTGCGGTCGTTCCCTCCCAGTAGCCGCGCGGCGGGTTTCCGACGCCGTTGTATTTGCGATTGACGCGTGAACTATACGAGGAAATATCCGTCCTTGGTGCGCGCTCCAAGTCTTCGGGAGAGACAATGAGGATTTCATCCACAACATAGCGCGCTCTTTCCTTCTGCGTGATCAACTCAATCGCATCGCCCTCGTGAACGTCCTTCAGCCCACGGAAAAACCCGTCTCGATGTCCGGCGATTCCAACATTGCCTTGCTGGCCTGGCGCGGGTGTGCCCTCGATGTGACCTACGGCGCGGTTCAGCGTGAAATCATCCGTGCCGTCCAAAACAGGAACCTCAAGATTTATCGAGGGAATGCTCAGCACAGCCAGAGGGGGACTAGCCTCACTGACGAGGCTCGCCTTGTAAGCGGCAATTCGTTGTGGGGACCAAAGCCGGAAATCAGGGCTCGCTCGGTCCTTCCGCGAAGTGCCGGAAGCGCCATCTTTGGAAGCTGTTTCTTGGGCTTGCCAAACCCCGCTCAATTCCGAGTGATAGGAGAGAACTCCATGGATAGGCGCTGCCATGTAAAGCGGTAAGAGCAAGAGGCCCACGATCAATAGAAGCCTCTCAACGCCGAGAACTTTAATGTTGTTACTCCGCTCCAATGGCAGCGGCCCCCCCAATAGGATTAGGAGTTTACTTGTCAGCCTGGAGGAGGCGGACCCTTGCGAATTGCGTCAGAATAGGCACTGAACGATGATGTCAATTAGGGATTCCCCGAGTTGTTTCGTGGCGGCCCTAAGGCTAAACGGCTCTGTGCAGGAATCTGTAAACACGTGCGCTTTTGCTGGATTTTTGTCAGGCAGGCTGGTGGAACACCTTTCCACAGAATCTTGGCCGCTTGCGTTATCGGCAATGTTTTCAAGCCTTTTGTGAAACTTCTATGCCCAGATTCTTCTTCCGCCCAATTCCCCAAAAGGTTGGCTCACGGTGAGCTCGCTCGGTACAAAGCACCCTCCCTAAACCGCGAGCTTGTTTGTCCGAACGGATCGAGGAGTCTGCAGATCCTCAGGATAGAACTCGCATCCGTGAACATCCCCCATCGAATCAGAGCCTCACATCTGCCTGCCAGGGCTTTTACCGTAACCTCTCAAGATAGAGGAACGGCTTAAGAGGGTCTCGATCGGTCACCACAGCCTTCGATCAAGTCGCCATGCCCATGGGCCAGGGTCGAAACCCATCCTCTAAACTCCAAAGCCGCCAGTTTTCAAAAACCCGCGCCAATTGAGCACTTTTACAGATTCTCGTGCAGAGCCGGCTAAACAAACAGGAACCACAGTCTGTGCGATTCCCCCGAGCTGGTGGGAATCGCGAGTAAGGGGATGGTTTCTCCTCCGAGGGCCATCCCACCCCAAATGACGAATATGGCAGAACTTTGAGCAATTGCAGGCCAAGCAAACGGAGATTGAGAAGAGTATAGCCTCCAAACCGACTTGGCATAATCCGCCAGGCAATAAACAGCTCAAAATCTATCTTCGGAAAGGCGCCGATTTCTTGAATGAGAAATTGTGGCCGGAACAAATGAAGTAGATGAAAGAAAATCTGGAACCGTCTAAGAAGGTATTCGTATCCATTTTGAGAAGCGGGAGGCTGGGGAGAGCCAGGAGTAGCCAAGTCGTCGGCCGAGACCTGCTCTTCGGCTAATCCACCGCATCTGCTTCTTCGAGGCTGCACACCCACACCACCAACGAAGGCACCATAGGAATCGAATTGATTGACGCCAATACCAAGGGCCTGGCCTGGCGCATGTACGCCACCGAAAAAATCTACCACACCGACCCGGACAAGATCTGGAAGTCCGCCGATAGCGGCATCAAAAAAGCCTTCAAAGCCTACCAACCCTCCCCAGACGCCATCGCTGCGAAAAAACAACAATGGGCCAAAGAAGATGCCGCGAAAAACTCTCCGCAGCCCTAACTCTGCATTGTTGTAGAAAAATCGCCTTACCACTAGCAATCGGCTCCAGCAGCCGGGCGCTACTTCTCCCATCCAACGCCCCGGATTCGGTCTTCGCAGTAAATGTGAAAAAGGTCTGAGCTGCGGCACCAGACCTGGCTCCAGGAGTTAGCTGCAAAACGAATTGCCTGGTGTATACTTCCCGCGTCTAGTCTCACACCTTCCGCCGCGTTCGCCCTGGGCGGGGGTTCCTGTGCCACAAGACATGCATCCCGCCCACCTATCGCTTTGCTTTGTCGCGCGTAGAAACGAATCTGATTTGAGGACTATATGCCACCACCCAGAAGAAGGTATCGAGAGAGCATCCGAGAGCAACCATCGCAAATTGGGGTTCGGATCATGCTCGCGTTCCTATTCGTCGCAGTGATAGGCTTTGCGGGGAAGCCCTATATCATGCAGGAAGTGATTGTGGTGCTCCTCCTACTTGCCAGTTTGATGGCGGCAATCCTTGTTCTTGCCATTGTGTTCATTCTGTTTCTGGAAGGGATAAGCCGGGCCGTTCTTTGGAAGAAAGGGGCAGTCGCATCTCTAGCCGACAGCCGAGTTGAGCCCTCAAGCTTACATCCCGAGAAAGTAGTGAACCTTGCAAGACCTTAATCTTCACAAAACCGACCTAACATCGACTATGCCTGCCTCGCGGATTGCTGTTGTATCCCAGGGCCAGAGATCGCAATTCCTCGACGGACTGACTTCGACTGATCGCGATACCATCCTGGCAGCTGCAACATTACGGCGATTCGCAGCCAATTCCGTGATCACAAACCAGGGTCACCCTGCCGACCATTTTTTCCTGCTGACGAAAGGTCTTGCCAGATTTTTCTTCGTTACAGAAGAGGGCAAGAAGCTTCTCTTTCAGTGGTTTGGACCAGGAGATCTATTCGGTGCTCGCAGCATTCTGTCGGACACCTCTCCTTATCTCTTCAGCACAGAAACAGTAACGAACAGCTCGGTGTTGGTGTGGGATCGCCCCACAATCCGAGGCTTGGTCAAACGGTATCCCAGGTTACTCGAGAACGCGTTGTTAGCTGCGTCAGACTACGTGGATTGGCATCTTGCGTCCCACATAAGTTTAGCCTGCTACACGGTTCGGCAACGACTCGCTCAAGTACTGGTGACTCTTGCCCGAACTATCGGCAAGAAAACCTCCGATGGCGTTGAACTCCAGATCACAAATGAGGAGTTGGCTAACGCGGCGAACATCACGCCATTCACTGCAAGCCGCCTGATGAGCAAGTGGCAACGTGACCGTCTCTTAGTAAAGCGTCGCGGTAAGGTTCTACTCCAATGGCCTGAACGGCTGTTCTTGCGTACGATGTGACCCGACTTAATTTCTATTTCAGGTTTTCCTCTGCCGTCCCATCCCGTAATTGCCCCTGAGCAAGTTCAAGGATCATTGGTCCTGGGCAACCGAGCGAGCGGTTTCACACTCAAAGGCGTGCCGAAAAACTGGGACGAGATCTCGGTCATATCATGACCGACGCGCTGTTGCTGGTCATCATCCTTTTGCAGTTCAAAATACTCTACAATCAGCGCAAAGCTGCCAATCCTAATACGGAATCTTTTGCGCTTTGGATGGTACAAGCGACTCTTACTGTTGGTTGGATTGTCTTTCTGGTGTGGGCTTACCACCGATGGGTTCGGTGAGGAGGATGCCCGTGGCTGACGAATATGAATACGACGTGGTTGGCAACGAGGAAGTTGTCGATGCATTGAAGGACGTTGAGCAAGCGGTCAATCAAGCTGAAGGGGCAGTCAGACGTGACGCCAGCCCCAATCGGAGCAACATTTACTGCAAATAACTCAACGTTGTTTCAATTTGAACCGCCTTCGGAGTAATGAGTGAGTATTTGTTGTTCAGCACAAGGTGATACGTTCCTGATGGAAGCAGAGCCGCAATTATTCCTGTCGTGGCCTTTCCGCTGTTGTAGTAGGTTCGCGCGGCATCTCCGTTCTTGAAATTCACGAACCCATCGTCGTCCAGAATATAGCACTCGATGTGGTTTCCCGCTCCGCCTGTCGCGGTGAAGTGTCCATTAACGGTGACCTCTGTTGCATTCGGCGGGACCACGAATGTGTACCACACAAAAGAGTGTGCGTTGACAGTTACCGCTATAGTGACGACAACAGTTCCGAATGATGTCTTGGATTGTGCGACGGTCTTTCCATGTGGTGTCAGCGGCTCCGCAGATTGTGAGCAGAATTGGGCGTGGTCTGGTTGCTCTGATTTGCACTTCGGGTAGGTGGGCACTGGGTCACCTCTTTTACCAATGGTATCCTGACCCCCCGTGCCGTCAAGTCCTCGTTAACAGCAAAACGCAGCAATTGAACGCGGTTTGCACCAAAAAAGCCCCAGGACCACTCGCCACCTGGGGCTTTGTCAATCGAACGGGACACTGACGCGGAGCGCCTGTCCCGTTGGAACACGATACTCTATGCATATTTTAATTTCACAAACCTAGGCTCGTCGTTGCCTGCACGCAACCTTGGGATTGCTCTAGCGCAATTTCGCATCTCGGTTCGTTAACAGACTAGGTCCTGTGCTCTTCCGTGCTGACGAGCTTCGCTGGCCCCGGCTTACGCTACCACGGCACATCCCCTAGGAGCACCGCATCAGAGCATTGGCCGGGTCTAACGGAGGCCGCTCGTGGCAGATCTCCGTCCTGTGGTGGGATATGTGCGTCGCTCAAAGCGCGTTGGCGGGGGCCAGGATGAACCAGATGACGACAACGTGGGGATTCCGGGGCATGGTGAGGAACGACAATGGGACTTTGACTGTGAGTTAACGGTACGGAAGGACAGGTTCACGGCCTAAACCTCGATGCCCTGCTCTCGGAGTTCTTGGTCGAACTAATAAGATCTCGCGCGAGATGGCCATCGGGGTGGGAACGCTCTACCGGCTCACTCTGGATGGTTCTAAAATCAGGTAGAGGGGTTTTTGAACCCCCGGGAGACAAGCGCTGGTGTGAAGCTAAACGTCATCAGAACGAAAAAGGCCCGGCTTGCCTACTTCTCATTCCCGGCCTGCAATTTCTCGTGCCGAACAACTTATACTGTGACACAGACTGACCTCGCGCGAGGAGCTACCAATATGCCAAACGAAGAGTGGATCAAAACGCTCGAAGACGGCAGGAAAGTGAAATTCATCTACCAAGAACTACCGAAAGACGGTGCGTTTATCACCGCGCAAGTTGGGGGGAATGAAGTCGTTTATTCGATCGTATTAGACAACGCTAAAAACCCGCTGAGTCATGAAGATGTTGAAAGTCATTTCAAGGGTGAGCTTGCAAAGAAATAGCATCGCTTACCAGCGTAAATTCATTGCCTCTCGATGGCCTCAATCGCGGCAAATTTCCGCTCTACGTGTGGTTCTTTACGCGGAGTGCCTGAATGCAACTCACAACCCTCCCCGGCGGCGGCACCACACGTAGGGCAGGGGACGGAGGATACTTGTTCGGGCGTGAGCTCCCTCTTCTTCATGTTGACAGAATGCAATTACGTGCACCCGCGAATCTATACAATTTTGGACACTGCCTGGCTTTCGTAGCATAAACGGAATGGGCGGACAAATCTGGAACTTGGAGCCGACGGCTTGGCGACTCGATGCTCCACCGTGCTGATCGCCCGTCTATTTGTTTTCCCCACCCTGGGCAATTTGAGCCCAGGGTGAGGTGATCAGGAATGCTCAATTGCAGAGTATTTCGTTGCCGTAGAGCGTACCCGCAGCGGAGTTCTCGCTCGGCCATCTGTATGACTCTCCGGTTGGACAATTCAGACCCGACCCGTGGTTAAATCCACCCTAAATTGTGGGGTATTGGTAGACTCCCTTGAGATACTGCGTTTGCTGCTTTCTAATCCTTGAGAACTGAGACCGCATCCGCTCAAGCTCAGGGTCAAGCTTCACCGCTGAAGCGACCATGATCCTTCCTTCTGGAGACTGGGAGGCAGAAATCGTAGACCTCGAGCTGTTACTGCAAGATTAAGTTCTGTGGGTTGCTTTGCGACAACTTTGTAATTGCTCTCGGGCAACGACGGCAACCAGCCTAGCATGTGACGCTTATACTGCTGCAATTAAGGGAGCTTCTCCGCCCATTGGAACTGTGAAGGACTCTGGAAAGACGATTGATGTCATAACGAGGTCGGCCTCACGACGGCCCGAGTACACTGTTTCGGTGTTCACCCTAACAGCGCTCGGACCGAAGGAGGCCGAATGCGAATTATAGGATGTGATTTGCACGCTCGCCAGCAAACGTTAGCGATGCTGGATACGACGACGGGAGAGATGGTGAATCTGACGCTGATGCACGAGGGCAACAACGTGCGGGAGTTTTATTCCAAGCTTCCGCGCCCGGTGCTCGTCGGCATCGAAGCCACCGGGTCGATGCAGTGGTTTCTGAACCTGATGGAGGAGTTGGGGATCGAATGCCGAGTCGGCCATCCGGCCACGATTCGAGCGGCAGAGCCCCGCAAGCAGAAACATGACCGGCGCGACGCGGATTTGATTCTGAAGCTGCTGGTGGAGAACCGTTTTCCGGCGATCTGGCTGCCAACCAAGGAACTGCTGGATCTACGGGCACTGCTCCTGCACCGGCATCAGTGGGTGAAGATCCGGACGCGGATACAAAACGCACTGCAGGCCATTGCCTTAGCGAATGGATTACGACGAGGTCCTGGTCTGTGGAGCTATGACGGGCAAGCCAAGATCGCCTTCTTGCCGTTGCTGCCCCATGCCTCCTATCGGCGAAGCGCGTTGCAGGCTCTGTACCGGAAGATGGAAGAGGAAGTCGAAAACCTGACGAAGCAAGTCGCCGAGCAAGCGGGCCAACGTTCCCGAGCACGACTGCTGATGACGCATCCGGGAGTAGGGCCGGTCACAGCACTAGCAACCGACGTATTCCTGGGCGATCCGAGGCGGTTCGTGGATGGCAAGGCGCTGGCCAGTTATGTGGGAATCATCCCGCGGGAATACTCCAGTGGAGAACGGCAGCGGCTCGGTGGAGTGACCAAA
The DNA here is from genome assembly GCA_963776365.1 of Candidatus Acidiferrales bacterium. Taxonomy (GTDB): domain Bacteria; phylum Acidobacteriota; class Terriglobia; order Acidiferrales; family UBA7541; genus Acidiferrum. The sequence goes on from CAVZMQ010000019.1 coordinate 393,136, forward strand.
CAAGGCAATCCGCTGTTGCGGTTTCTCTGGGGTGAAGCGGGTGCCCACGCGGTACGCCGCGATCCGGAGTTGAAGCGTTTTTATCGCCGCAAATTGGTCCAGAAAGGTCTGGGGAAAGCACGTGTGGCGGTGGCACGGAAGCTCGGGATCCGGCTATGGATCATGTTGCGGGACGAGATTGATTATGAAGAGTTCTGTCGTCGCGGGCAGAAGCAGCAAAGTGGTGCAGCCTGTGCGGGGATGCCAGAAACGGCGAATGGTGCGAATAGTCACCGGCCGATTGATTAGGCTACCCGCCCTCTCTGGATAGCCAGGGAGTTCGAATAACTCATCATGGTCGATGGTGATCGAAGAGATGTTTGGTGGGCAACACCGAAGTGATGAAGTGACACGGGGCTGAGCGCGTAGGGTGGACACGGATCAGAGATCGACGGGGAAACGATCAGTCGAGAAACAGAGCGCTCTGGCGCAAGCCTACGGGTGTGCCTGAGGGAGAAGACCAAAGACTCAAGTAGGTAAGAAAAGATGAAAAACCCTCTTGACAACGGCCGGCCTCGTTAGAGATACGCCGTTAAGACATGGGACGGTGACAGGGTTGCTATGAATGGTGCAATTGCGATAGTAGTTGGTCTATCCCGAACTACTCCGTAACACGATCCTTTCATAGCTGCAGGGACTCGGAGATTCCGTGCGACTACTGTGCGTTGCCGCGCTCCTAACACAAACAGAAATGGAGTAGCGACTTGTCATTCATTCGCATTCTCGTAGTTGACGATTTCAAGGATTGGCTACGGCAAGTCCGTTTGCTGCTTCAATCCCGCACCGAATGCCAGGTCATCGCTGAAGCGTCGGATGGATCAGAAGCCGTTCAGAAGGCCGAAGAATTGAAGCCGGACTTGATTGTGCTGGACGTCGGTCTCCCGAATTTGAGTGGAATCGAAGCTGCCCGGCAGATACGACAACGCTCCCCCAACTCCGAGATTATCTTCCTAAGTCAGAACATTGATCTCGACGTCGTCCGGGCAGCTTTGGGTACGGGCGCGTTGGGTTACGTTCGTAAGACAGATGCCGGACGCGAACTATTGCCTGCCATGGATGCGGTTCTTCGGGGTAAGCAATTCGTAAGTAGCAGCTTAAAAGGCCACGAGTTCACCGACACTTCAGTGGAGAGAGCCCCTAACCGCCATGAGGTTCTGTTCTATTCTGATGACACCGTTTTTCTGGATAGCTGTACTCGTTTTATTGCTGCCGCTCTAGGTGCGGGTGATGTGGTAGCTGTTGTTGCTACCGAATCACACCTGGATAGTCTTTTTCAGAGATTGAAGGCAGAGGGCTTGGATGTTGATGCAGAAATTAAACACGGAAGGTACATTTCGTTGGATGTTGTTAAAACTCTCTCCACCTTTATGGTCAATGACATGCCCGACTGGGAACGCTTTTTCGAGGTTGTGGGTGGTCTTGTCAGTGGAGCCGCCAAGGCAGGGAAAGGGGAGCATTCCCGGGTTGCGATGTGGGGAGAATGTGGGCCTTTGTTGTGGGCGGAAGGTAAAGTGGATGCGGCGATCCGGCTTGAACAACTCTTGAACCAGCTAGCTACAATCTACGAGTTTGATCTTCTTTGCGCGTATGCGTTGAGCAGCTTTCACGGCGAGGAAGATGAACACGTTTTCCAGAGCATCTGTACGGAACACTCAGGCGTTCATTCTCAGTGAGCAGTAAGGCTCAATTCTAGGTTAACCTGCGGAGGCGGCGTCTCCCTTTGCGAGTTGGCGCAGCTCGGCCTCAGGAACAGCAAATTCGGCAGTGCCACAATCCAAGCAGACAATGACCTCGGGGAACACCCACACCGTGGGCTTGTCAATATCTTTTAGTTCGCGGCGCGTGTCAACGACCTTGAGACAGGTGCATAAAATTTAGTGAGTTTTTCATGCGTTGGGTTTTTCACAAAGAAATTTCGCGCCAGGATCGCTTAGGAACGGCGATCGCCAACTCGGTCGACGCACAGCATCCCGACTTTTGTTTTCCTCAGGTGCATTTCGCTTTTCCAAAGTACATTGCTGTTGGCAACTGGCCGGCTTGTTAATCCGGACTTCGCTGGGAAGTGCTGGTGGTTTGGGAGCGCCTCGTACGAAGCGCTCCGGGTGGCGTTGGTACGCAACCTCGAGGACATCCTGGCGCTGCCGCAGGATGTTTTCCGCTTGGCCATAGTGAACTGTTGGCGCCGGTTTAAAAGGGATCCACTTTCGCCGGTATGGGGTAGGCCACTTCGCTCGGCGGCGAGTTCGGAACACACCCATGCGCTGACTGTTGCGTAAGAGCAAGCAGTCTTGAGTTCCATTTTTTCCCTTCAACGTGGATTTTTACTTCATGAGCGATCCTCCCGCGCCGTCAGCAGGAGCAGGAGTTGTAGAACACCGGCAGTGTTTGGTGTCCATCTTGACCGACTCGATGACCAGGTACAGTTTGTCCGCACTGTTGACCTTTCCCGACACGCAGTAGTATTGGCCTGGCGTGACCTGTTGGGATTTGGTGAAGTCGTACAGGCGGTAGACCCGGTGGGTGGAGTCGTCTTGCATGAGGAACACGGCACAGGTTCGGTATTCTGTCCGCGAGAGCAACAGCAGATGGTTGGCGCTGAAGTTGAACATGGAAGTGGAAGAACGAGAGATCCAGACCAGAGAGCGGGAGTGATGAGCTCCCGCCCCCGCCGGCAGCGCCGTTGAGGAGTTACCCGGCAGACTCCTCCGCGCGGGATATCATCACAGAGCGGCGCTTCATCTGAGCCAGTCTTGCTACTACTCCATCGGCGGCTGGCCCTTATTGGCTTTGCGAAGGCTTTCTCCGCCGAGAAGGATGATCTCGGAGTTTTCGACCAAGCGGTCGGCGATGGCCGTCGCGATGGTGGTGTTGTGCAGGATATTCCCCCACTCGGAAAAGGCTGTGTTGGTCGTGATCAGCGTACTTCTCTTGTGGCTGTGACGAGTGGAAATGACCTCACGCTTGTCCAAATTAGGATTTCGATTTGTGAAAGAAAAAAGGCCGAGCATCTGTTAGCTTGAGGTTGGGCTCTGGAAAAGCCAATCACAATGCTAAGGAGGCTCAGCCTTGACTCGAGTCAGCAGTATTTTCTCACAAATTTTGCAGTTAATCCCTCGCCTTGAATTTGAATCTGCCGTGCACAAGCATGGCGCCGAGCGACATGCCCGCGGTTTCAGTAGTTGGGGACAGTTCATCGCCATGCTCTTTTGCCAGCTCGGACATGCCAAGTCGTTGCGTGAAATATGTGGAGGCTTGGCCGCCAGTGAAGGAAAGCTTCGACATCTGGGTGTGCCCACAGCTCCGGCTCGCTCCACGCTAGCCTACGCCAACGAACATCGGCCTTGGCAGTTGTGTCAAACCGTATTTGAACAACTGCTAGCAAAGTGCCAGACCTTGGCGGCCAGCCAACCAGGAACCAGAAAGAAAAGGAAGTTCCGTTTCAAGAATCCATTGCTGAGCCTGGATGCCTCGGTGATCGATCTGTGCGCCACGATGTTTGACTGGGCCAAGTTTCGGTTAACGAAAGGGGCGGTGAAACTACATTTATTGCTGGATCATGATGGATATCTGCCGTCGTACGCGGTCATCACCGAGGGCAAGAAACATGAGGTACGCGTGGCACGACAGATGCGCTTCGCGCCGGGAACGATTTTGGTGTTTGACCGCGGTTACACAGACTATGAGTGGTTTGCGAGCTTGATCCAGCAAGGAGTTTATTTCGTGACGCGACTGAAGGAAAACGCAGATTACGGAGTGGTTGAGAAACTCACAGTTCCGCAGCGGCGTGGCGTGCAGCGCGATCAAGTGATCTTTTTCTACAAGCTGGCCCAAGCGGGCATCGATGCCTACTTCCGGCGCATTGAATTCTATGATGAAGAGCAGGACCGGGTGCTGGTGTTCCTGACCAACCACCTGGATCTGGCGGCAGCCACCATTGCGGAGGTGTACAAGGAACGCTGGCAGATAGGCGTGTCCAGAGTAAGGGCACATCAACCAGTCGGTGAAAGTCCGGCCGGGGCAAAAGACTCAGGCCCTGTAGCTTGGGAGGCGTCGTGGAGCAAAAGCGAGACGACGGAGCCCTCCGACAACATACTCAGAAAGGAGTATGCGCAACTCACCAGGTTGCAACGTACAGTGAACGCAGACGTAGCCTCGTTACACGAAACTCCGGTGGCTGAGACGGTCTATAACGCGCGAAGGCAGCAAGAGCTGACGGAAACGAGTCCGATGCGGCAGCTCTCACCGGCGGGGTATCAGCGACGACATGGTGAGAAGGAGGATGTGTCAACTGGAGAAGCCCTCGATGCCCGGCGGAGAAATCTCGCCGAAGAGACGCTTGCTATAACCCTGAGCGGGAAATGTGAGCGTAGGCATCAGGGTGACGGATCGGGTCGTACTACCGATGATGAGCGTGCAGCAAAACATGCTCGGAGGAAAGGGCCCGGACCGGTAAGTACTCCGTTCGCCAAAGTGAGGCAGGGGTGAAATGATAAAAACACCCATCAAACTGCAGGACCTGAGGCGACGGATCTATCGAAAGGCGAAGTCGGAACCGTCACATCGGTTCTGGGGGCTCTTCGTGCACATTGCGAAGATGGAGACCCTCGAAGAGGCTTACGGTAATGCCAAGAGAAACGGCGGCGCCCCGGGTATCGATGGCCAGAGCTTTGAGGACATCGAGATCCAAGGACGAACGATCTTCCTTGCGGCCTTACGGGAAGACCTTGTAACAGACAGGTACAAACCCATGCCGAACCGCCGGGTAGATATTCCAAAAGGAAACGGCAAAGTCCGCACGCTTCAAATTCCTTGCATCCGCGACCGCGTGGTGCAAGGAGCAGTGAAGCTCATCCTCGAAGCTGTCTTCGAGGCGGATTTCTGCACAAACTCCTACGGGTTTCGTCCTCGGCGCTCGCCACACCGCGCACTGGCGGAAGTCAGACGCAGTGTGTTGCGACGCATGTCTACGGTGATAGATGTTGATCTGTCGCGCTATTTCGACACGATTCGACATTCGGTACTGTTAGACAAGATCGCGAAGCGAGTCCAGGATCCAGAAGTGCTGCATCTCGTAAAGCAGATTATCAAAGTTGGAGGCAAAATCGGTGTCCCACAAGGGGGACCGTTCAGCCCACTGGCGGCGAACATCTACTTAAACGAGCTGGACTGGACCTTCGATGCGATACGCCACAAAACGGCACAAGGACCCTACGAGGCGGTGAACTATCATCGGTTCGCCGATGATATCGTCATCACCCTCAGTGGACACCACACAAAGCGAGGCTGGGCCGAACGCGCCCAACAGCGGCTCCAAGAACAGCTCACACCCCTCGGTGTGGAGCTGAACCAGGAGAAAACCAAGGTGGTGGATCTATTGAAGGGAGAAACCTTCGGGTTCTTAGGATTTGACCTGCGCCGCGTTCGGAAGCGTAAGGGGAACGGGCATTACCTCCAAATGACTCCGAAGAAGAAGGCCCGCAAAGCAATCAAGGCGAAGGTACGCGACATCATCCGGCACAGCGGCGCAACCCCCATGCCGAAGGTGATCGAGCAGATCAATGCCTCGCTTGCCGGCTGGGTCCAATACTTCCGAGTTGGCAACTCAAGTCGTGCCTTCAGTGAAGTGCACGAGTATGTGGAGATGAAAGTCCGCACCCTCTTAACGCGGCGGAAGCGGCGGCGAAAGACGAGTATCGGATGGCGGCGATGGAGTAACGAATACCTCTACGGTGTACTCGGGCTTTACTGGGGCTGGAAGCTCCAGCCACTGCCTGGGGTGGAGGACCTGAAGTGAAAGTCTCTGTCACCCGACCCGACACATAACCCTTTTGATGAAACCTACCGGGTGAGCTGCTTGAGGGAAAACTTCACGAGCAGTTCTTATGGGGAGGGACTGGAAACGGACCGCCAATAGGTGCCGCGCCAGCCCCTTACCCGACAATTATTTTTCCGCGCCCTGAAGCAATCACTGCGCGTGAAAACCTTTGTGGGGACTTCCGCCAATGCGCTGAAAACCCAACTCTGGACGGCGCTGATCGCCATCTTGCTGGTGAAATACTTACAGTTGAAGTCTAGCTTTGGCTGGTCGCTATCCAATCTCGTGGCCCTGCTGCGGCAGCAACTGTTCGTCTATCGTGACCTGTGGACCTGGATCAATGATCCATTCCAACCCCCGCCGATACCGGCAGGGTTGCCAGAACAGCTGGCCTTACAACTTGGCTAATTTAGAAAAAAGAATTGGACAGCAGAAACAATAAAGCCTTCAAAAGTAGGGATAATTAGGATATCTCGGGGGAAGCGAACTTAGACAGCATCGATCAAAAGCCGCACTCGGGAATGGCCAACCTGCCCTCCGCACAGAGAGCCACAGGCCGGATTATGGTGTGTTTTTGTGATTACCGAGCCGTGTTCTCAGCTAATTTGGACAGCAATGAAATGACCTGATAGAACAGATTCGAGGTCTGCTGGTCGAGAGAAAGATATCCTAGTTCGTCGATGAGGAGAAAAGTTGGCTCGGTATAAAGCTTGAGCTTGCGGATCAGAGAGTGATCGACCTGCGAGGCCAGCAAGTGGTTGAGCATGTCCATGGCGGTTGTGAACAGCACGCGACGGTTGGCCTGGCAAGCGCGCCAGGCGATGATCTTCGCTAAGAACGTTTTTCCTACGCCGGGGTTGCCGATCAGCACAACCGCGGTGCCTTTTTCGAGAAAGCCGAGATCCAAAAGGCGGAGGATGCGACTTTTGCACTGTAAGCGGGTCTTGTGATGGTTGAAGTTGAAGCTGTCGATGGAGTGCTTGGCTTGCAAGCGAGCGAGACGGAAGCGGCGATCGATCGAGCGGGTGTGACGCGCTTCGAGCTCACGGTCCAGCAGAGCTTCGAAAGCTTCCGCGGCGCTGAGGTTCTTGCTCGCCGCATCAGTCAGGGTCTCGTCCAGATGCTGGCTCATCGTTGTCAGGTTCAGTTGATTCAGTTTCTGTTGGAGTGAGTTCACCGGCGTTCCTTTTCGAGCGAAGGATGAAAGCGTCGTAATCGGCCAGCGACAGCGGATCGGTGATCAGTTCGTTCAACTCAGGGTCTTTGAACCGCAGCGGCGGCTGGACCTCGCGCCGCAGAGTTTGCTGGCTGAGGATATTGGCGATGTAATCGGCGCCGAAGGCACCCGCTGCATGGGCTTTGCCAACAGCGGCGGCGACCGCCTCCGGTCCATAGTCACGAATCAAGGCGAGCAGTTCTCTCACCTGCCGGGCGAGGGAGCGATCGGTGTCCGCCAGGCGCCGTAGATAGATTTCCGAACTAGGACCCAGCAAGTCGATCAAGCGTTGTTGTGTTGCGGATCGCTGGGCCGCGACCCGTTGTTCGAACAGTTCTTTTTGAAAGCGTTCGGCGCCAAGCACCTGCCCGCGTTGCCAGCAGCGAGCATAGGAGACGATTTCCTGCTGCTGATCGTAGATGGTGAGCAAGGAGGCATCTGCTTTGATCGTGAGGTGACGGCCCACGTAGCGTGGCGGCACACAGTAGCGATTACCGTCGAACGATAGCCGGAGATCTTTATGAACCAGAGCTTCGATGGTGTCGCGATAGTCGGGCGTGATCACCGGCAAGGAGCGCAGTGCTTCGAGCTGAAAGCGTTCTCGAGGAGTCTGGCCCGTTTCACGATGACGGCGCTGGTTAGCGACTTCGTTGAGCCATTGAAGTGCTTGCGAGTTGACATCGGCTAGGTCGGTGAACGTGCGCAGTGGCCAGAAGCTGGTTCTGGCATAACCGATGGCTCTCTCTATTTTTCCTTTTTCCCACGCCGCACGCACATGGCAAGCCCGAGGGAGGAAGCTATATTCGCGAGCGAAGGCCAGAAAACGCGGATGGAAACGCACCAGGTTGCCGTCATGTTCGGCAACGGCGGTCGCGAGATTATCGAACCACAGCTCGCGTGCGATGCCACCCATGAAGCGGAACGCGTGGATATGACAGCGAACGAACGTTTCAAAGCTCTGGCTGTGTGTGAACTCCAGATACAGCCTGCGGCTGTGACATTCCACCAGACAGAAAGCGTAGAGTTTTCGCGCATGCCCCTGATAGGAAAGCGTGTCGAAGTGTCCCCAGTCGACTTCGAAGCGTTCTCCAGGCCCCGGTTCCATGCGCACGTAGGCGCGCGGGACACTGGCCTGCGCGCGCACCCCATGCAAGTACTCTTTCAGAATGCTCAGTCCACCGCTGAAGCCGAGCGGCCGGAGTCGTTGTGCGATCACCGTGGCACGGACATGAGGATCCTGCTCCAGGAACTCGGCGATGGTGGGCTTGAAGGGATCCAGCTTGCTCGAGCGTTGACGGGGAGCGGCGGTCTGCGCCGGCGCCACGAGATATTTGACGATGGTTCTGCGCCCGATGTGTAGATGACGGGCGATTTTACGCACCGGCCAGTGCTCGGCCCAGTGCAGGCGATGAATTTCGTTGATTTGCTCGGCGCTCAGCATGGGTCTGAGGTTGGGTATACGGGCAGGACCGCAAAAACGCGATAGGGTTGTTCTTTTCAAGCGCCGGTAGAAGCCGCGGCCCTGTCGCCAAGCTGTTCGAAGATAAAGACTTGCATGGAAGCTAAGTTGTTCTTTTCAAGATGAGCTACCCTTGGCCCCACCATCCAAATCTCGGCGGCAGAACGCTTTAGGTCCAAAGCTAAGTTGTTCTTTTCAAGCCGCCGGATGCGGCGCTTTTGGTCCCGCCGTTGCTGGCGTTCGCGATTCCGTTCAACCACTTCCGGATGTTCCGCGCGATAGTGCGGAAGATAGTCGGGATGAGCTTCGCGCCACTTCTTCTGGCTGTCGTGGGCGATCTGACGATACTCCGGATCTGCTTCGAGCTTCCGTCGGTGATAATCGGCGCGTCGCCGGCGTTGGCACTCTGGTCGGCTGCAGACGACTTGCTGTGGACGGTAGGGAGAGCGAAGAAAAGTACACTTGCAGTAAAGACAGCAGCCGTTCTGGGTCACGACGACTCCTCAAAGATCTCGCAAGACCAATCTCTGAGAAATAATCAAAACGGCAAGCGACGTGCAAATTTTAGAAACTTATTTAGAGTTCGTACTGCATCCTTGCCAGCGGGCTCTGGTGGATCACTGGCCCCGACCAACACCGGCCAGAATGGCTCCGTTTTTCACTGGCGTTAACAGTGAACCGTCGCTGGCGTTAACAAGCCTATGCCGGAGTGACGCTCACCGGCCTTGTCATAGAAGGAGTTGCGGCAGGAAACTGGCGCAAATTCACAACGCACTGTACGTGAGAGCGTGAATGGACGTTCGCGAGTTGCTGGTGATGCAGGATAAGGCGGAAGTTGACCAGAAGATTTATGGGACAACAATCATTCCTCGTTTCAAACTCAAGACCGCCACAACAAAAACGACGATTAGCGCCGGAATAACTTTTAGGAGCTTCATTGCAAGACGATATGGCTGTGCGGAAATCGTGTCTGTCCAAAATTGCACAGTTCCAACTCTCCGGGAGGAGGTAATAGATTGCTCGAAGTTGTTCAGCAGCCGGAAGCAGTCCCCTCGGGCAAGACCTTTGTCAAGAGCGGTACAGGCAACTGATAATCTCAGCTTGCCATCCCGCTACCGAAGGCAGCATTCTCCTCCAACGTAGAGGATTCATCTGCCAGAGTGCCTTCTGCAAAGGACGCCAATTCGCTCTCCGGAACGGTGAACCGAGAGAAGCCACAATCCAAGCAGACGAGTAGTTCGGGAAATAACCAGATACCAGGCCTGTTGATATTCTTCAGCCCTGGATAATGGATTTGCATCTCGGCCGTGAATTCGGCCTGTTTGACGGACCGGCATGAGGGACAGACCATACCGCACCTCCCCAGATTTGATTGACCCCTGGAGGTTGAGACACCCTGGGTTAGCGCTCCCCCCACGGTCTTAAGGCATAAAAGAACAGAGAGCTCCCTACTGTCTGTTCAAAATTGCACACATCCATAAAATGAACTCGTGCCTGGTTGCTTGGGACAAGGAGCAACGATTCGTGACCGGGGAGGCCGACTAGGAGCTAATCGTGGAGGACCACACTTAGAAGCGAATTACAATATGTACCCGCAGTCTGTCGTTATAGTCGATGAAGCCGAGCTTCCTGAATTTGTTCATGAAGCAATTTACGCGTGAGCGGGTTGTCCCAACCATTTCCGCCAGGGTCTCCTGACTTATGTCTGGGACCACTTCTTCGGCCTTGTCTTTTTTCCCAAAGCGGGCCAGTAATAGAAGGGCTCGTGCCAGCCGCTGTTCGCTTGATTCGCCGCCATCCCAACGTGTTCGTCGCCCGCACTTTTTCGAAGGCTGAAGGGATGGCGTTGCAGAACATCTTGTAATTGCAATCGTTAATCGGGGATTAATGAGATTGAGATAGCTACAAGTCTCGAGATTGGCGGTATCATTTCGCTGTGGTAGAAGGTGCTGGTCGAAATGCAAGAAAATGTACAGCGCATTTATAGATTCATCGAGGCTTTTGAAAAGCTCTACGGAAGGAAGCCCAAACCGGAAGATGCGGAGAGCGATTTTAAAATTCAGGTCGCCCAGGATATGCAGATGAGCGTCGGAGGTGCGCGTTACTACATTCGTTTGGCTTCCGAGCACGAGCAAAAGAACAGTGAGTAACCGCAGATTTACGATTGCCGATCGCGTCGCGGTTATGAGGAGCCTGGCCCAGCCTGTCCTCTTTCACGCCCAATAAGGTACCGCCCGTCATTTTTAGGTGTTCCTAAATTAGTTACCGGTGTTGGACAAACCAACCAAAGTAATCTTGACGGGGGCAAAACTACTGGTTAGCGTCGCAGAGCCTGCCGCCCAAACACGGAAATGTGAGAGGTTCACATGAAAGTTCCGCGCTTTGACATCTTTTCCGGCACCGACAATAACGCTCAATGGATCGAAGTAGTGGAGGGGTTGGACACTGCATTCAGGCGAATGGAGTTCTACGCCGCAAAATGCCCCGGTCAATACTTCGTATTCGATTGCTCAGAGCACACTATAGCCGACACTATCGATACGTCGCCGCTAGGAAACGCGACGATAGAGAACGTAGCACGTGGGTGGGGAATATCTGCTGTTGCTGACAGTCGTTCCTACCCAGGGCGGCTTGGGCGGACGGGTTTTAACCTGCCTGGTAAGTCCAGTGGTTTCAATGGGTCGACGCAACACTGGCTTGAGGTCTAAGTGCCGGAGTTTAAAGGGCCAAATTCGTTCAACTCAAAGAAAAGACTGCCCTGTTTAGGTCTCATGGAACACGGCCTTGGAGATTAACAACGAGACTGTCAGAACTGACAGTTCCAGCCGATGGCGGAACTGGGTAAGCTCCCCCCGAGTCACATTCCTTGACCCAATGAAATTCTGACGACTCGGGTGTCGCTCTTCCAGCTTCGTTGATCGCACCGAGAGGAGCCTTATGCAAAGCGTGTCCCCGCGCAGCACCGGTCCGCGTTTCTTAATTGCAGATGACCACGCGATGTTCGCCGAAACATTGCGGGTCTATCTGGTCTCTTCGTATTGGCAAAACTGAACCATCTCGACACCTACGGATGGCCGAGTATGAGGTTTTAGTTACAGCAGCTGACTTGGCAGGCCATCACGGAGTGGGCGTACTTTTGGAGACCTGCCTGGCAGATAAGCTCGCCTTCCCAGAACGCAACCGCCGTCTAATCCGGCGCTTGGTCGAAACCAAGCTCGAGGAACGGGCTGCGGGAGCTTCGGCACAATAAAAAGAAAGCGGAAGGTGAATGGGAAGGGGCGGGGCTAAAACATCGGGGTTCCGCCCCTAACTAAATTGCTATCACAGACCGGGCCATCAGGCGGTAGCTGCCCTAAAAGGGGTGCCAAACGAAAGACCTTCGTGTAAGGGTCGCTCTGGGAGGCGACCCCATTTGCTCATCACTGCATCCATCGTTCAGCATCTTCGGTGGGATCTGGCGCTTTTCATTGCACGCTTACTGCGCAAATGTGCAAGCGTGTAAACACGCCGATTACTTTCCTTTTGACTCGTTCTTGGGCGACTTCGCAGTGAGTACCGCAAGCAGTTCCTTCGCCGAAGCGGGAGGTGGTCCGGCCTTGCCGCTAATGATCTCTGTGGCAGTCACCTTCTTGCCATACAGATCTTCATTTGCGTCGTCATCAGGTCCGAGCGACGATCCCTCCAGAGAAACTCCAGCAAACACACCCTGCGCTCTGGAATAAGAGAGCATCTGTGCACTCATCGCCGCATTCGTGGAGGCTTCCGCTTCCCGCCCGACTGGACCGGCGGCAACACTGGCATCGGCACCGAGCTTAGCTTTCCCATTCATCAGGGCGCGCGCTCCCTTGTCATTCATTACTAGAATGATGAAGTCGGTAGCTTGGCCGCCAGCCTGAAGACCAACACTTCCGCCAGCCGATTGCATCATTGTTGGGGCGCTCCACGGCCCGTCAAAATTTTCTCCTCCCCGACAGGTCATCACACCTTTACCATATTGGCCCGCAATAATGAATCCAACCTTCTTTACGGACGGGAGAACGATAACGCACTCCGCCTTATTCAGCACACTGATGGGAACGCCGCTGGATGACGAAAGAAGCTCCTTCATAACATTGCCCGATTCTTTTACTCGCTCCTGCTCATTCTTGTCATCCGCCGCATTCGCAATGCTTGGAACACTTAGACAAAGAATGGCAATGGTCAGCATGGCTATTCCCGTTAGCTCTCGGTATCGATTCAACATATCCTCCTCCTTTGGGTTTTGTCCGATCAGACTTTTCAGTCCTCCAAGAAGTCCAAGCACCGTAAATACAGGGCTACCACTCGCATTCTGCAAGGAGCACCAAAATTGGGCGGGACCCCAGCCCGGCAAAAGGAGGATGGCTCCTCTGAGGGAGAGAGCCATCCCCGTGCGGCTTCAACCCATAGCGATTCATCCGCCCGGCGAATCGCCTAGGTTGTCTAAACGCGTCGCAAGCCCTGTTTAGACCCAGCCCCACTATGTAAGCAACTGGGGGAATCCCTAATGCCCGTTTGTTACGCATTACAGGCTCGCTAATCTCGCGATCCCAAAAAAAAGGGCCCATCGCTCCCATCAACAGGTGATAGAAATTCCTCCCGACCTATTTTCTGCCTGGGTTACTCTCAGGCAAGGGGCTTCAGTATTGTGTTTGCGACACGTGTTCCAGCGGACTATCTTTACCTTATCCGGGGCCAGAAATCTACGTGGGGTGAGCCTATCCCTTTGGAGGACCGATGTGGGGGAATAAGGAGCCGGAAACACCTCAAGCGCAACCGGAAATCAAAAATTTTCCAGCGAATCTGCCAACGGCGTCGAAACCCGCCGCGGCTACTTGGGAGGGAACTACCGCAATGAGTACAGATGCTATGCGTCCGATGGGGGCGACCGCTGACCGTGCTACGGCCTGGCTCGGTCCAAGTCTGCATGTGAAAGGCGAAATCGCCGGCAATGAAGACCTGGTGATCGAAGGGTCGGTGGAAGGATTGGTTCAACTGGACGAGCGCAAACTGACCGTGGGCGCTTCGGCCAAAGTGACCGCCGACATTATCGCCCGAGAAGTGGTGGTCTACGGCACGGTAAAGGGCAAGTTGCAGGCCAAAAATCGGATCGAGATTAAGAAGGACGGCTCCGTCAACGGCGATCTGACGACGGCGCGCATCATCATTGAAGACGGGGCTTATTTCAAGGGCTCCATCGAAATCGACAAGAGCAGTGAGAAGGAATCTGGTGGCGGATCATTCTCGCGTACCGCTTCAGTAGCGGCCGGCGTGGGATCGAAGACCATCTAATTACCTCGCTACTGCGCTCCTCCCTCCACCTGTACATTCAAACTAACCAGAGTTGGAGCGCGTCGTTAAGACATCAATCAGGACTTGAGACGAAGCGAGGGTGGACACACGGCAGTCAACTCAGCCGTTTACGGAACTTCCACCGCCCACGCAACCACTTTCCATCTCGGTTTCTCTTTAGTCCACAGAAGGAGAAGCGCCGGTGACTGCTCCTCGCCGAAATTCATTCGGCTCACGGACAAGTAGTACGTTCCGTACTTCGCATCCGCCGGCGTCAACTCCGACGTTTTTTCCGGCAGATGCCGGTTCTGACACAAGAAACTGTCCGCCATCTGGTCTGGTACAGCCATGATCGCGAATGCTTTTGAATCTTCCTGTTGTACCGGTCGCAGCAGGTCGTTCACCGGTTGTACACCCGACATCAGGTCGGATAAATTTGTTCCTGGCGGTATTCTTTGGAGCACCCGGTCCAGGGCCGACCGTACCCGGGCCGCGGGCGTCAAAGCCTTCTCTGCTGCGGACGGGGCAAGCAAACATAGGTACGACCGCTGTGATGCAAACTTGGAAGCCTGCGCGCTATCTCGCTTCACGACCCACGATTGGTAGAACTGGGTTATGTCTTTCAAAGCATCTGGATCTCCGGAAATAGACCTCGGCTCTTCGTGTGCGGGTTCGGTAACCGCAGCCTGCTTTGGGAGGATGCCTGCATCGCTGCTGTCTTCGATGCGGATGGCTATAATCTTCCAGTACCCTCCTTCCTGCGCCCAAAGTAGCGACATCATCTTGTGGGCGCTGCCGTCCTGCTTCTCCCTGAACGCCGTCCCGTAGTACTTTTCTTTCGGACGTTTTCCTCCTTCATCATCCGGCACGGCTACGCACTCCACATCAGCTGCTATGTCCGATGGCACACTCACCAACCGAAATTCCGAAGCATAGGCGTTTTTGGCTTCTTTCAATTCTGGCACCCATTGATCGGCTGGCCCGAATACGTCTCCTACAGCACCCACCGTACCCAGCGTCGTGTTGAATTTGTCCATTGCCATTTCTATTCGCAGCCTCACCATGCCCGGCGCGATCGGCTTTCCGTTCTTCTCCGTGATCGTTTCCACACACGGATAGCTGCGACGTGAAAAATACGCAACAGAGAGATTCGGTTGTTTGTCCACCACCCAACTCTTCAGGAAATCGTGCGTGCTCTTGTCGATTCCCTGATCACCTTTCACAGCGGGGTTCAATGGAATTTGACCCAGGCTTTCAGTTGCGTTTTCTTCCGGTTTTCCTCCGCTTCCCAGCAGTCCGAACACTTCCCGCCACCAGCCATTTAGCCCAGCCCAACGTCCATCGTGGCGATCCAGATTGTTTCCTGCCCGTACGTCCGAGTTCGCAGCAGTCAAGTGCCCGTTGACCAGGGCCTTCGGAAAACTTGAGGAGCGGTAATCCACGTCAACGTCCGCCATTTTCTTGTCCCGCGAGATCGAAAACTGAATCGACGGTGGGCCATTTTTCAGGCGGTAGCAGATCGGAAAACCCTTGTGATAGGTGGTGTTGTCGCGATCGTGGAAGAACTCCTGGCTGTTAATGAGAATGTTAACCGCGTTCGGCTTGAGGTAAACATAGAGGCGGAATTGACTGTCGCTTCCTACACCGGATTGCTGTCCCATGACTTCGTCAACGGCGTCCACGAGATCAATCGGGCGACCGAGGCTGTTCCCTTTAGCATCCGTCAGCTTTACTTTCAAGAGCGCGTGAGTCACTGCATCAAACGTAGTTCGGACGGAAATCCGCGCGTTATCGTACGCCCCTTGCGGCACAATCTTGCTTCCGGTGGTCTGGTTGTAATGGCTAACGTAGTCGTCGACGAGACGTTGTTGCTCAGGCCGCAATCTCGAGTAGGATTTTCCGATCTCCTGACGGCTGTCTCCTTCTTTCGTGGGGTTGGTCGACTCTTTCTTTGAGTTTGGTTGTGTTTGACCTATTACCACATTCGCGCCCACGAATACCGTAAGGACGAATGCGCGCGTGTATACCTTCATCGTGAGCCTCCTCGAGGCAATGCATGATGGCAGGAGTGCAGGAAGCGATTCACGGGAGACTGAAAACAACTTTAAGTTCGGTTTGATCTTTGAACAACTAGGGGAACCCCTTACTGGTGGTGAAGGACCAAGTTGCGGTCGTAATGGGATCAACCGCCCTACATTTATCTCGCCACGCGAAGTGCGAGTCAGTCAACCAGAAGAAATTCAGCGCGGAGATGGGCATCCATTTTCCCGGACTGGAAAATATTGACAAGCCCGTGGTGTGGGTGTTCCCCGAGGTCATTGTCTGCTTGGATTGTCACACCGCGGAATTTGCTGTTCCTGAGGCCGAACTGCGCCAAACGCCGTCTGGGCACACGTCTTCCGATTGCGCACGTCGTCAGAATCAATGCCGCAGCTAAGATGGATAGCCCGCGTGTGGGGCGAGTGCAGAGACCACTTATTCCCTTGTATCAGCGGGTCCAACGTGTATGGTTACTGATGTGTTCGTTCCGAAAGCCCCTCCCATTGTCGCCCGCTCGATTTCAGCGTTGATCTCCCCTCCGATCAGGAACGCCAATCCGGTCACATAGAGCCAGGCCAAAAGGAGCATGACCGCACCCAGTGATCCGTACGAAGCACTGAAGGTATTAAAAAAATGCAGATATGTGCGGAATCCGACCGAGGCCAGGAGCCATAGAAACGCACCAAATGCCGAACCGGGCGTGATCCAGTGCCATTGTCGCGCTTTCAAATCGGGGCCGAAGTAATAAATCACCGAATACGACATAGTAACGAATAGGATAACAGCCGGCCACTGAACAGTCTTCCAAATGGGGACGACCATCCCTCGCAATCGAAATTCAGTCCCTAACCAGTCGACAAAATGGCTGCTCACGAGAACAAAAAACATGGCGGTAAAAAGAAGAATCGAAATGATGATCGTCAATCCGAGTGCTATTGCGCGAACTCTAAACCAGGAACGAGCCTCGCGGACGCGGTAGGCCAAGTTCAGCGCGGAAATCATTGAATTTAGGCCGCCGGAAGCAAACCAGAGGGCAAAAACGATGTCAAAGGTCAGCTTTCCGCCGCTAGCGTTTGCAGCCAGCTCGGTCGCAGTTGCTCTTAAAAGTTGGAAAGCCGCCGGTGGTAGCAAGTCTCCGAAATAGGATAGTAAATGGTTTTGAAGTTCGACGCTGCGTGAGGTGAACAAACCAAACAGAGTCACCATCAACAGAATCAGCGGGAAGAGCGCGAATAAGAAATCGAATGCTAGTTCGGAAGCCCGTCCGAGGGAATGATTCGTGTCGATCTCGTCGAAAACGTTGCAAACGAGTTGCCAAGGAGTAAGACCTCCCAACTTCCAAAGGGATTTGAATTGCTTCGCGGTTGAGGGCTGTTGGTTTTCCATTTATGCACTCAGAGGTTGTTCCAACCCGAGCTCCATCGGCGGGGGTGGATTTTCGGGTTGATCGAGCAATAAGTACGCCTCACCCGTTGTTGGGTTGCCCATGAGCTGGGCCCGAAGGTTGGGGAACACGCCTCCAACATCGGTAATCGTCCGCGGCCGGCTGACGTCCAGGCCAATGGTGTTAAGGCGATCGAGGAATACCCCTTATGCGCGGACATGCCAGGCGCCGACCGCGTGAAGAAATTGTGTACGAACGGGATCTTTGATTCGTCGCGCAGTTTGCGTCGCGCGTAGAACGCTCCCGCCAAGAAAACTGCTTCTTCGGCACGGCGCGATTGTATCACTGGGGCTGAGCGCTATTTTGTCGGATAGCAGTCTGCCGGGTAGAGTTCGCAGATCACCTTTCGCGCGTCCTCTTTCGCGGCGGCACAAGCTCTCTCACCGAGCTTGCAGGCGACTTGAACGTAATAGGTCTCTTGCGCTTCAATCCTAGCTTTCCTCTGAGCGTCAGTCTCGCTTAGCTGGACCGCTGCGATGCTGCCGAGAACAAGCACGACCAGCACCGTCATCGTCCAGAAGACTTCCGCTCGGGCCCTCTTCCCGTACCTCTTTTGTG